>NZ_CP031479.1:2838249-2931830 GCF_003390515.1 Vibrio anguillarum
GTTTAAGTGGCTACGCCAAAGAACTTCAGCGATATCCGCCATACCCATCGGTGCACCAGGGTGACCAGAGTTAGCTTGTTGAACACCGTCCATACTAAGAGCACGGATGGCATTGGCGAGTTCTTTATTAGAAACAAGGTTACGGGAAGACATGTCTGCTCCTGAGTGCATTAAGCGAATTCAAATTAACGGAAATGGGCTGAAAATAGCGCGGCTATTCTCTCAAAGCACTTTTCTCACTGCAAACGTTTTACTGGAGAAATAGTGCTCTTTAGCGCTTATTTTTAGGATAAAAAACCAAACTCCAATTTTTCATCTAAATTTAAGCAAACGTTTGGTTTACAGACAGGCGTAAAAATAACTTGTAATTCGACCATTCAAAACTAGAATAGACGTCTAGATGTAGAAACACCTACATAAACTAATGAATAACGATGGTGAGCGAAGCTTGCCATAGTCCAACGATTAAAAGTGGAGCTCTCATGGTTAAGCACCTGTTTACTTCTGAATCCGTTTCAGAAGGCCATCCAGATAAAATTGCAGACCAAATTTCTGATGCAGTTTTGGATGCGATTCTAGAACAAGACATCAAAGCGCGCGTTGCTTGTGAAACTTACGTGAAAACCGGCATGGTCATGGTTGGTGGTGAAATCACTACCTCTGCATGGGTGGACATTGAAGAGCTTACTCGCCAAACCGTTCGTGAAATTGGTTACGTCAACTCAGAGATGGGTTTCGATGCCAATTCTTGCGCCGTTTTGAATACCATTGGTAAACAGTCACCTGATATCAACCAAGGTGTTGATAAGGCCGATCCTAAAGAACAAGGCGCCGGTGACCAAGGTATTATGTTCGGTTACGCGACCAACGAAACTGAAATCCTGATGCCAGCACCGATCACCTACGCTCACCGCTTGATGCAAAAACAAGCAGAAGTGCGTAAAAATGGCACGCTTTCTTGGCTACGTCCTGATGCAAAATCTCAAGTTACCTTCCAATATGACCAAGGTAAAATTGTCGGAATTGATGCAGTCGTTCTTTCAACGCAACATTGCGACTCTATCTCGACAGCTGACCTACGCGAAGGCGTCATGGAAGAGATCATCAAGCCAGTGTTGCCAGCCGAGTGGCTTAGCAAAGAGACCAAATTCTTCATCAACCCAACCGGTCGTTTTGTGATTGGCGGCCCAATGGGTGACTGTGGTTTAACTGGTCGTAAGATCATTGTTGATACCTACGGCGGCGCAGCGCGTCACGGTGGTGGTGCATTCTCTGGTAAAGATCCATCAAAAGTAGACCGTAGTGCAGCCTACGCGGCGCGTTATGTAGCGAAAAACATCGTAGCGGCAGGCCTTGCTGACCGCTGTGAAATTCAGTTGTCATACGCCATTGGTATTGCAGATCCAACCTCAATCATGGTCGAAACCTTTGGTACTGAGAAAGTATCACAAGAGATCATCATTGAAGCGGTACGCCAGCACTTCGACCTACGCCCATACGGCCTACAAGAAATGCTCAATTTGCTGCAACCGATCTACAAGAAAACCGCCGCTTACGGTCACTTCGGCCGTGAAGAGTTTCCTTGGGAAGCGACTGACAAAGCCGCCATCCTGCGTGACTTTGCTGGCTTGAAGTAATTTTCAACCTAGTTTAAATTTGTAAGCCCTTGCTCATTCGCAAGGGCTTTTTTCTAGGAATGAATCTGTGCCTAATTTTGAGCTACATTACCGTGCGCAAGTAAAAGCAAAACAGTGCATCACAACCGCTCGTCACTATTTTCAACACGACTTCCCTATGCCGAGTATCAGCTATCAGTTACGGGGAAAGGCGGCAGGTAAGGCTTATTTACAACGTTGGGAAATCAGACTGAATCCAGTGCTGTTTGCTGAAAATCAACGCGCCTTTCTCGATGAAGTGATCCCACATGAAATCGCCCACCTAATTACCTACCAGCGCTATGGTCGCGTTCGTCCACACGGTAAAGAGTGGCAGGCCGTGATGAATCAAGTGTTTCATTTACCAGCCAATACCACTCATCGCTTTGAAGTCTCTTCTGTGCAAGGCAAAACCTTTGAATATCACTGCGCTTGTGCGCATTATCCGCTCACTGTCCGTCGTCACAATAAAGTGATGCGCAATCAAGCCACCTACCGCTGTCAACACTGTGCACAAACGCTCCATTTTACTGGCGTGCAGCTTTCATAAATAAACTTTGGTTGCTGCTACTTGAATCCACAGCGGTGTGGTTACACCCATCTACAATTAACAACAAAAACATCATTTATTATTCTTTAATCTGAGTGTTAGACTAATAAAAACCATACTTATATCAGTCTAAATGATGTCCTATTTTCGCTTATTGCTTGTGAATAGCAGCTTAGCTTTGTTCTCGTTTTGTGCCCTAGCTGCGCCTCCCGCTTCCTTTTCTCAAGCTAAAAAAGAAGCATTGAAAATCTATCATGATCATCCAGTGAGCTTTTACTGCGGTTGTGACATTGCATGGCAAGGTAAGAAAGGCACGCCCGACTTACAAGCTTGTGGTTACCAAGTTCGCAAACAACAAACTCGCGCCAGCCGTATTGAATGGGAACACGTCGTCCCTGCTTGGCAATTTGGCCACCAGCGCCAGTGCTGGCAGCAAGGTGGACGTAAAAATTGCACCAAAAATGATACTATTTTTCGTTCGATGGAAGCTGATCTCCACAACCTGACGCCGGCGATTGGCGAAGTTAACGGTGACCGTTCAAACTACAATTTCAGTCAGTGGAATGGCGTAGAGGGTGAAAGCTATGGCCGTTGTGAAATGCAGGTCGATTTTAAACAACGTAAAGTCATGCCACCCGATAGAGCACGTGGCTCAATTGCTCGTACCTATCTGTACATGAGCCAAAACTATGGCTTTCAGTTATCCAAGTCCCAAACACAACTAATGCAAGCTTGGAATCGCCAATACCCAGCCGATGAGTGGGAATGCAAACGCGATCAGCGAATTGCCAAAGTTCAAGGCAACCACAACCCATTTGTGCAGCAACAGTGCCGTTCATAAGGTACTTTTTGTGGGCCATTTTCGTGATTGAAACTCGCCCTTGCCCCTTGTTTTTTCAGTGTAAAGCATCCATGTTAATGGCTATTAAACGTCAGGTAGGAACTATCCATGCGTATCCCTAGAATTTATCATCCGACTCCTCTTCAACCCTCAAGCATTATTGCTCTCAATGATGATGCGGCTGGGCATATTGGCCGGGTGTTACGCATGCAAGCGGGCCAAGAAGTACTGCTTTTTGATGGCAGTGGCGCGGAATTCCCAGCGGAAATTACCGAGGTCAGCAAAAAAAATGTGCTGGTCAATGTGTTGAAAAGAGTCGAAAGCAGCTGTGAATCGCCTCTTAATTTACACCTTGGGCAGGTGATCTCGCGTGGAGACAAAATGGAGTTCACCATTCAAAAATCGGTCGAACTTGGCGTCAATACCATCACGCCTTTGATTTCTGAACGTTGCGGCGTGAAATTAGATGCCAAACGTTTTGAGAAAAAACTTGAACAGTGGCAAAAAATTGCAATCAGCGCTTGTGAGCAGTGCGGCCGCAATATAGTGCCGCTGATCCGCCCAATTATGCAGTTGGAAGAGTGGTGTGCCGAACCCAGTGATGCGCTCAAGCTCAACTTACATCCACGTGCGAAGTATTCGATTAATACCCTGCCTCAACCCATCAATAAAGTCCGTTTGTTGATTGGCCCTGAAGGGGGCTTATCAGAATCAGAAATTAGCATGACTGAACAGTACCATTTTGAAGAAACCTTGCTAGGCCCACGCGTACTGCGTACTGAAACTGCGGCCTTAACGGCTATTACTGCTCTTCAAGTTCGCTTTGGCGATCTTGGCTAACCGGAGAAAAACAATGATTAAACTTGGTATCGTCATGGACCCTATCTCGTCCATTAACATCAAAAAAGATTCCAGCTTTGCCATGTTGCTAGAAGCGCAGCGTCGTGGTTATGAAATCCACTATATGGAGATGAATGATCTACACTTAGATCAAGGTGTCGCTTTTGCCGATACCAAAGTGGTGACATTGAAAGAAGATCCGAACGGTTGGTATGAGTTTTTATCTGAGCAAACTATTCCACTGGCTGATCTCGATGCAGTGTTGATGCGTAAAGATCCGCCGTTTGACACTGAATATATCTACGCAACCTACATTCTAGAACGAGCAGAAGAAGCAGGAACATTAATCGTCAATAAGCCGCAAAGCTTACGTGACTGCAATGAGAAACTGTTTACGGCATGGTTCCCTGAACTAACGCCAACCACCATAGTGACGCGTAAAGCGGAAAAAATTAAAGCCTTCCGCGCGCAACATGGTGATGTGATTTTAAAACCGTTAGACGGTATGGGCGGGGCATCTATCTTCCGCGTTAAAGAGGGTGATCCAAACGTATCTGTCATTATCGAAACATTAACTAACCACGGCCAAAACTACTGTATGGCGCAAACTTTTGTACCTGACATCAGCAACGGTGATAAACGTATTTTAGTGGTCGATGGTGAACCAATGCCTTACTGCCTAGCGCGAATTCCGGCACAAGGTGAAACCCGTGGCAATTTGGCAGCTGGTGGCCGTGGTGAAGCGCGTCCGCTAAGCGAAACCGATAAAAAAATTGCTCAAACTATTGCTCCAACATTGAAAGAAAAAGGCTTAATCTTTGTCGGACTTGACGTTATTGGCGACAAGCTCACTGAGATCAACGTGACGAGCCCTACGTGTATTCGTGAAATAGAGGCCGCCTTTGATATCTCAATTACCGGTAAGTTGATGGACGCGATTGAGCGTCGAATCAACAAGTCATGCTGAACTGGGCAAACTCTTGCCCAGTAATTTGCGATAGGTTGGAGGCAGTATGAATCTTACAAATCATTTTTTAGTCGCCATGCCAAGTATGAGAGACCCTTACTTCAAGCACAGTGTTATTTACATCTGTGAGCACAATGAAGAAGGGGCGATGGGCTTGATGATTAATGTGCCGATTGATATCACCGTGGGCGGCATGTTAAACCAAGTCGATGTTGAGCCAAGCTACCCGAAGCTTCAACTTGATAGCCTAAAAAGGCCCGTATTGAATGGCGGTCCTGTTTCTGAAGATCGCGGTTTTATCCTACATCGACCGAAAGATCATTATGAATCCAGCATCCGTATGAGCGATGACATTGCCGTCACCACATCGAAAGATATTTTAGCGGTACTGGGCACGGATGCCGAACCAAGTCACTATCTTGTGGCTCTGGGTTATTCAGGCTGGGAGCCGGGTCAGCTTGAGTTAGAGCTGGCTGAAAATTCTTGGTTAACCATTGAGGCCGATCCAGATGTTATCTTTAATACGCCCATTCACGATAAGTGGAATCAGGCGATTAAAAAACTCGGCATTGACCCCATCCAACTCTCAGCGCAAGCTGGGCATGCTTAACTTTTACGGCTCTAACCTTTACTACGGCTCTAACTAGGTAACGCGCCTTTTTAGAGCCTTTATTGCACCATTCAAGATACTGATTATGACATCCAGAACCATTATGGCTTTTGACTTTGGCACCAAAAGCATCGGCAGCGCGATTGGCCAAGAAGTTACAGGCACCGCATCGCCACTTAAAGCCTTTAAAGCCAATGACGGAATTCCACATTGGGAAGAGATCGAAAAGCAGATCAAAGAGTGGCAACCCCATTTATTGGTGGTAGGGCTACCAACAGATTTGCACGGCAAAGCACTAGAAACCATTACCCCACGAGCCAAAAAATTTGCGCAGCGTTTACACGGGCGCTTTGGCTTAGCCGTCGAGATGCATGACGAACGGCTTTCAACCCGGGAAGCCCGCGCCGACTTATTTGCCATGGGCGGCTATAAGGCGCTGAGCAAAGGCAATGTCGATTGCCAATCAGCTGTAGTGATCTTAGAGAGCTGGTTTGAAGCGCAATGGGGCGCGTAACTTAACCTCGCGTAACTTAACTTTAATACAGCGGCGCAGCACAATCCCGAATCGAGTTCGGGATTGTTCATCTTAAACTGCGACTATTCCATATCAATCTGCACGTTATCCAATGTGCCACTGCTGATCCCTTCGCCACGCTTTGTTTTTAACATTAAACGTAAATCGTTAGCCGAGTCAGCGCTGTGCAGTGCATCTTGTTCACTGATTTTGTCCTCAACGACCAGTTGATACAGTGCTTGGTCAAAAGTCTGCATCCCCACTTCTTTTGATTTGCCCATCGTCGCTTTCAATTCGTGCAGATCACCGCGGCGAATCAAATCGGAAATTCGAGGACTGTTGAGTAAAATCTCAAACACACCATGTCGTCCCTTGCCATTTTTATCGCGGATCAACTGCTGCCCCACGACGCCTTTGAGGTTCATCGACAGATCAAACAAAAACTGCTCTTTTTGCTCTTTAGGAACCAAATGCAAAATTCGCTCAAGCGCTTGGTTGGCATTGTTAGCATGTAACGTTGCCATACATAAATGACCTGTCTCGGCAAAGGTCATCGCATATTCCATCGTTTCACGTGAACGGATCTCACCAATTAAAATCATATCAGGGGCTTGGCGCAGCGAGTTTTTCAGCGCCACTTCGTAACTCTCGGTATCCAACCCCACTTCTCGCTGGGTCACAATGCAACGCTGATGCTCATGCACAAACTCAATCGGATCTTCCACTGTTAAAATATGCCCAGTTCGGTGCGAGTTACGATAGCCCGTCATGGCCGCCATGGTGGTCGATTTGCCCGACCCCGTCGCGCCGACCACCAGCACCAGCCCACGCTTTGCAATCGAGAGATCTTGCAACACGCCCGGTAACTTTAATTCTTCAAAAGTGGGGATATGAGTTTCAATACGGCGGATCACCGCACCGGGCAGCTCACGCTGAAAAAAAGCACTGACACGAAAACGGCCAATCTCTCTCACCACTGCAAAATTGGCTTCACGTGTGCGTTGAAATTCACGGCGGCGATCCTCATCCATCATGGCATCTAACAACGCCATCACCTGCGTTTGGGATAACTTTTCGCCATGAGCTCTTAACTCTCCATCGACGCGAAATAACACTGGCGCTCCTACGGTGAGGTACAAGTCGGAAGCTTTTTGAGTCAACATACCCTCAAGACATTGGTTCAGTTCCATGAGCTCTCTCTTAAAATGGTGATGAATTGACTTCCAGTTTTTTCTGCACTTCTTCTTGATCGACAATACCTTGCGCAATCAACTGTTTGGAATTCTGTTCCATGGTTTGCATGCCATGCGCCGCACCCGTTTGGATAATGGAGTACATCTGCGCAACCTTATCCTCGCGGATCAAGTTACGAATCGCTGGAGTGGCAAGCATAATTTCATGACATGCGACGCGGCCCCCACCTAAACGTTTTAGCAACTTTTGCGCAATCACGGCTCGCAATGATTCAGAGAGCATTGAACGAACCATCTCTTTATCACTACCGGGAAACACATCAATGATCCGGTCGATGGTTTTCGCCGCAGAGCTGGTATGTAACGTGCCAAACACTAAATGCCCGGTTTCAGCCGCGGTTAACGCTAAGCTGATGGTTTCTTGATCGCGCAGCTCACCGACCAAGATTACATCCGGATCTTCGCGCAGCGCCGAGCGTAGCGCCGCTTTAAAACTGTGGGTATCTCGGTGTACTTCACGTTGGTTAACCAAACATTTATTGTTGCTATGCACAAACTCAATTGGGTCTTCAATGGTTAAAATGTGTTTGTTGTGATGAGAATTAATGTAATCAACCATTGCTGCCAGTGTGGTCGACTTACCCGACCCTGTTGGCCCAGTCACCAGCACCAATCCTTTCTCATAATTGGCGATTTTATTAAAAATGTCAGGCGCTTGTAGTTCTTCCAAGGTTGGGATCACCGTTGGAATCGTCCGGAAAACCGCAGAGCAGCCACGAGATTGATGGAAAGCATTGACACGAAAACGCCCTACATTAGGCAGCTCAAATGAGAAATCCACTTCCAGTTTCTCTTCAAATTCACTACGCTGAGCATCGTTCATGATCTCAAAAATCAAACGATGCACGTCAGCATGAGTAAAAGCAGGCACTCCGAGCTTTCTTACTTCACCATCTATCCGTACCATAGGTGGAACACCTGCAGATAGGTGTAGATCCGAAGCGTTGTGCTTTACACTAAAATCCAGTAGCTCAGCGATATCCATTTAATTTCCTTAGTAAAGTCAGGCTATGAGTAGTATTCAACAAAACATTGAACAGATCACTTCACAAATTGAAAGTGCACAACAAAAGTGTGGACGCGCTCGAGAGAGAGTGCAACTTTTAGCGGTCAGTAAGACCAAACCTGTCGAGGCGATTCTAGAAGCGGCGCGCGCTGGGCAACGTTTATTTGGTGAAAACTATGTGCAAGAGGGCGCGGATAAAGTTCAATACTTCAATACCTTGCACCCCGAACTGGATTTAGAATGGCACTTTATCGGCCCAATTCAGTCCAATAAATCGCGCATTGTGGCCGAGAACTTTGCTTGGGTGCATACGGTGGATCGAAGTAAAATTGCCCAGCGTTTAAATGATCAACGCCCAGCAGGCATGCCACCACTACAGGTCTTGATTCAAGTCAACACCAGCGGCGAAAGCTCGAAATCGGGCATTGGTGAACACGAAATAGTTGAGTTGGCAGAGTTGATATCCGCGTTACCCAACCTCACGTTAAGAGGACTGATGTCTATTCCTGAGAATGTCCCCGATTACGCTGCGCAACTTGCCGCATTTCAAAAACTGGCGAGCTTACAAGCGCAATTGTCTGAACGGTTTTCAGGGTTAGATACGCTCTCAATGGGCATGAGTGGCGACATGCAAGCGGCGATTGAAGCTGGTAGCACTATGGTGAGGATCGGCACCGCTATTTTTGGTGCGCGTGATTACGCTTAGCACTGGCTTATCTATCAACCACATAATAATCAATCAGCGACAAGCAATTAGAGGTCAGCAGATGCAGCAGAGAAACATCACTTTTATCGGTGCAGGCAATATGGCCAAAGCAATTATTGCAGGCTTAGTCGCCAGCGGTTATCCAGCTGATAGAATTACCGCGACCGCACCGTCAGAAACAAGACGCAAACCACTGGAAAGTGCTTATGGCATTCACACCACCAGCGATAATCTTGCCGCAGCGCAGCAAGCCGATGTGGTGGTACTGGCGGTCAAACCGCAGTTGATGGCCAGTGTCTGTCAACCTTTGCAATCCATTGATTTTAGAAATAAGTTGGTGATCTCCATTGCAGCAGGTGTTTCTGCAGCGCGCCTTAATGAGATGCTGGCAACCGAACTACAACTAGTACGCGCCATGCCCAATACACCTTCGCTGATCAATCGAGGCATGAGCGGTCTATTTGCCGCTCCAAGCGTATCAGAGCAAGACAAACGCTTTACCGCACAATTGCTACAAGCCGTTGGTGAAGTGTGCTGGGTTGAAAACGAGTCCGCCATTAATGGTGTCATCGCCGCCGCAGGCAGTGCGCCTGCCTACTTCTTTTTGTTTATGGAAGCGATGCAAAATGAAGCCATCGCTCAAGGCTTTGATAAAGAAACGGCCCGTTTGTTAGTACAACAAGCGGCGTTAGGCGCAGCCGAAATGGTGGTGGCAAACCCTGAGATTGAACTCTCGACATTGCGTGAACAAGTGACCTCCAAAGGCGGCACCACCGCCGAGGCGATTCGCACCTTTAACGAGCATCAACTTGCCAATATCGTTGCACAAGCGATGCAAGCGGCCGTAACTCGTGCACAAGAAATGGAAAAACTGTTTTAATCCTAGTGGCGTTTCACTAAGCTATAGCGCAAAAGCGCAAACGACACTCTACTCATATTAAGGGCTAGCTATGAATTCAATGAGTTTTTTGATCTCCACCCTGTTTGATCTGTACATCATGGTCGTAATTTTACGTATCTGGTTACAAGCAGCGCGTGCCGATTTCTATAACCCATTCTCCCAGTTTATCGTCAAAGCAACACAACCTGTGGTTGGCCCACTGCGCCGAGCGATTCCATCCATTGGTAGCCTAGATTTGGCCACGGTTCTCTTTGCGTACGTGCTGTGCGTATTGAAATTTATTGCCTTAATGCTGGTGGCATCGGGTGGTGCAGTTAGTTTTAGCGTCTACTTTTTATTCTTAGGCTTACTCTCGTTAGTCAAAGCCGCTGGCGGTTTACTGTTCTGGGTGCTGTTGATCCGCGCTATTCTTAGTTGGGTTAGCCAAGGCCGCAGCCCGATTGAATACGTATTCCATCAATTAACCGAGCCGATGCTTGCGCCGATCCGCCGTATCCTACCAGCGATGGGTGGTTTTGATTTAAGTGTATTGGTGCTGTTTATTGTGCTGCAGTTTGCTAACTTCCTAATGGGCGATTTTATTGGCCCAGTATGGTATCAGTTGTAATGTCATCTGCTGTTTGGCAAGAGGGAGAGGATCTAATCCTCAAGCTCTACATCCAACCCAAAGCAAGCCGCGATAGTATCGTCGGCTTGCATGGTGAGGAACTCAAAATTGCCATCACCGCACCGCCTGTTGATGGCAAAGCCAACGCGCATTTAACCAAATTCTTGGCCAAACAATTTAAAGTCGCCAAAGGTTTAATCGAGATAGAAAAAGGGGAATTGGGACGTCATAAACAAGTCCGAATTCATTCACCTCAAGTGATACCACAGCCGATTGAAGCCATCTTGTGATGGCTTTTTATTTAGCCCACTCTGTTTTGTAAGGAGCACCACATGCGTAAATGGATGATAGCGTTTGTTATAGCCTTTATTTCGCTACCCACACTCGCCGAGCAGTTTCAAACCATCAAGAATGTTGAAGTTCACTACTCAGCTTTCAACTCAACATTTTTAACGCCACAAGTGGCGCGCAGTTATCAGTTAAAACGTAATGGTTACTCGGCTATTTTAAACATCAGCGTATTAGATAACTCGGCCTTAGGTAAACCAGCTATGGAAGCGACACTCAAAGGCAATGCGAAAAACCTAATCGGTCAGGTACGTGAACTTGAATTTAAACAATTCAAAGAGGGCAACGCGATTTATTACCTCGCTGAATTCCCCATTACCAATGAAGAGAATTTGAGTTTTGACATTGAGGTTGATGCGGGCTTAAAAGGCACCGGTAAGCTTAAATTCACCCAAAAATTCTACGTCGAAGAATAGAGAAATAGTGCAATGAAAAAAATAGTATTAGCCACAGGAAACCAAGGCAAAGTGCGCGAAATGGCTGATCTGCTGGTTGATTTCGGTTTTGATGTAGTGGCGCAAACAGAATTAAACGTCCCAGAAGCCGAAGAGACTGGCACCACCTTTATTGAAAATGCGATCATCAAAGCACGACATTCTGCCAAAATCACTGGCTTACCTGCGATTGCCGATGACTCCGGCTTAGAAGTGGATTATCTGCAAGGTGCTCCGGGAATTTACTCGGCGCGCTACGCTGGTGAAAATGCCAGTGACCAACAAAACCTAGAAAAATTATTAGCGGCAATGGAAGGTGTACCAGACGAACAACGCACCGCTCGTTTTCATTGCGTGCTGGTTTTCATGCGTCACGAAAATGACCCAACACCATTGGTCTGCCATGGTACGTGGCAAGGTCGCATCTTGCACCAAGCTCACGGCAGTAACGGTTTTGGTTATGATCCGATCTTCTTTGTCCCTGAAGATAACTGCGCTTCAGCTGAACTGCTACCTGCACGTAAAAAGCAGCTTTCACATCGTGGCAAAGCGCTAAAAATGCTATTTAAAACCTTAAGCGAGCAAAATTCATAATGTTGCAACCACCCGCGCTGAGTTTGTACGTGCACATCCCGTGGTGTGTACAAAAATGCCCCTATTGTGATTTTAACTCTCACGCGCTAAAGCACGATATTCCTGAACGTGAATACATTGATGCGCTATTGGAGGATCTCGATACCGATATCGCCAAATACCGCCTTGCAGACCATCCCCGCCCATTGCATTCCATTTTTATTGGCGGTGGTACACCGAGTCTTTTTTCTGCTGAAGGTATTGCTCGCCTGCTGCAAGGCATTGAAGCGCGTATTGCGTTTAAGCCTGGGATTGAAATCACCATGGAGGCCAACCCGGGCACGGTAGAAGCTGACCGTTTTGTTGGATATCGACAAGCAGGGGTGACGCGCATCTCGATTGGTGTACAAAGTTTTGAGCCACAAAAACTGGCACGTTTAGGGCGAATTCATGGTCAGCAAGAAGCGGTTAATGCCGCTCAATTAGCTCATCAAATTGGCTTAAACAGCTTCAACTTAGATTTGATGCATGGCTTACCCGATCAAAACTGTGAACAAGCGCTGGCCGATTTAGACAAAGCGATTGCACTAAACCCGCCTCATCTTTCTTGGTATCAACTGACCATTGAACCTAATACGGTTTTCTACTTTAAACCGCCTACTTTGCCAGATGATGACGCACTGTGGGATATTTTCGAGTTGGGTCACCAAAAATTGGCCGCCGCTGGGTACGTGCAGTATGAAATTTCTGGCTATAGCAAACCCGGCTATCAATGCCAACACAACTTAAATTACTGGCGCTTTGGTGATTATCTAGGGATTGGTTGTGGCGCGCATGGCAAGCTCAGCTTTAACGATGGGCGTATTGTACGCACCACTAAGGTGAAGCATCCGCGTGGCTATCTCAATTTACTCAAACCTTACTTGGATGACGAATTTGAAGTCGCCGCTGCGGATCGCCCTTTTGAATTCTTCATGAACCGCTTTCGCTTGATGGAACCTTGTCCGAAACAAGACTTTGTTGAAACAACTGGATTAAGTTTAAGCGTGATTCAACCAACGATAGATTGGGCACTAGCCGAACACTATTTAACGCAAACCGAAAGTCACTGGCAAATCACAGAAAAAGGAAAACTGTTTCTTAATGACTTGCTCGAAGCCTTTATGGCTGACGACTAAAAAGATAAACCCAAGAGATTGGCTAACCTAATCGGTAGCCAATCTTTTGCCAAAAGCACGGGCTGTCAGAGAATATTGAACTTAAAAGATAGAGCGCCCAATACGCTCAGCCAAGAGTTCTAACATCTTAGTGCCCGCTAAAGAATTACCTGACGCATCAAGCTCTGGCGACCAAACCGCAATCGTCATCTCCCCAGGAACAACAGCAATAATACCGCCACCTACGCCCGATTTACCCGGCATGCCAACACGATAAGCGAACTCTCCTGCGCCATCATACAAACCGCAAGTCGCCAATAAGGCATTGATCTGCTTACTTTGTGTCGGCGTTACTATCGCTTCCTTGGTATGCACGGACACCCCTTTATTCGCCAGATAACTGAAGGTTTTCGCTAATTGAACACTGCTCATTTTAAGTGAACAAGCGTGAAAATAGTTGTGCAGTACCGGAATAACGTCATTATCGAAATTACCAAACGATCGCATCAGATAGGCGATGGCAGCATTGCGATCGCTGTGCATCATTTCTGAAGCCGCTACCACTTTGTCGTATACGATGCCCTCTTCACCCGACAACTGACGTACAAACTCCAGTAAGCGCTGCCGAGGGGCTGATAAACGGCTATGCAGCATATCCGCCACCACAATAGCTCCAGCATTGATAAAAGGGTTACGCGGAATGCCCTGCTCCATTTCAAGCTGGATCATCGAATTAAACGCTTGGCCTGAAGGTTCTTTTCCGACACGAAGCCATAGCTCTTCTGGTTTATAAAGCATCATAGCAAGCGTTAAGCTCAAAGCTTTAGAGATGGATTGAATTGAGAATCCTTCCGTGGCATCTCCAGCCGAAATCACTTCACCTTGATTGGTGTAAACCGCGATCGCCAGCTTGTTATTCGGTACTTTGGCTAAAGCAGGAATGTAATCGGCGACTTTTCCTTTGCCGATCAGTGGGCGAACCTCACACAAAATATCAGCAAGTAGATTGGGTGTTAGCTTCATGGGTGACTTTACCTCGGGTGAGAAATGTTTTTCTCTATTTTTATAATGATTTTCGTAGGGCGCTAAGGCCGAAAAAGCCAACATTACAACAATGTTGGCTTTTCTTTAATCGCTAATTTTGTTGCAGCAACAAAAGTGAGTCGTTACGCGGTGCGTTTATATTTTATATCCCACACACCATGACCTAAACGGTGACCACGCGCTTCAAATTTAGTCAAAGGACGCTCTTCTGGACGAGGAATATAGTCACCTTCTGCGGCAATATTGGCAAAGCCCGGCGCTTGATTCATCACTTCAATCATATGCTCAGCGTAGTTTTCCCAATCGGTCGCCATATGAAAGATACCCTCTTCCATTTTTAGTTTTTGACGCACCATTTCCGCAAATTCTAACTGCACAATACGGCGCTTATGGTGACGTTTTTTGTGCCAAGGATCAGGGAAGAACAGTTGCAGTGTATGCAGGCTACCATCAGGGATCATGTGTTCAAATACTTCCACTGCATCATGGCACATCACGCGTAAATTAGTCACGCCAGCATCACGAGCGGCTGACAAACAGGCGCCAACACCTGGGCTATGCACTTCAATACCAAAGAAGTTTTTTTGCGGTGCATTTTTAGCCATTTCAACTAATGAAGCGCCCATACCAAAACCGATTTCTAAAACCACCGGGTTATCGTTACCAAAAACCGCCGCCCAATCGAGCAATTGTGGCTGGAAATCAATACCCATTGTTGGCCAACATTCATTCATTGCCGCTTCTTGGCCTTTGGTTAATCGACCCTCACGACGAACGAAACTACGGATTCGACGCAGTATTTTGCCTTCTTCGGTATATTCGTTGGTGGTTACTTCACTCATTGATCTTGCCTGCACATTGATTAATCAAAGCGGGGATTATCCAAAGAATTATTCTCGGTGCAAGTGTTATCGAAATAAACTTGTTGGATAAATCCACACAATTTGTCCGTTTTACAACGTCACATTTATGTGGTGCAATTTTGCTCCACTAAAACTATAAACCAAAGAGCCTGTCGTGACACCTTTCGCTAACGCCATTTTAAAATGGTATGACGCCTATGGGCGCAAACATTTGCCGTGGCAACAAAACAAAACGGCCTACAGCGTTTGGCTGTCGGAAATTATGCTCCAACAAACTCAAGTCGCAACGGTAATCCCTTATTTCGAACGCTTCATGCAACGTTTTCCAACCGTGATTGATTTGGCCAATGCAGAACAAGACGAGGTACTGCACCTATGGACCGGCCTTGGTTATTACGCACGTGCGCGCAATCTACACAAAGCAGCCAAAATAGTGGCCAGCGAATATGGCGGTGAGTTTCCCCTTGATATCGAACAGATGAATGCTCTACCGGGTATTGGCCGATCAACCGCTGCGGCGGTGCTTTCTTCGGTTTATAAGCAGCCGCACGCCATTTTAGATGGTAACGTAAAGCGTACTTTAGCCCGCTGCTTTGCTGTCGAAGGCTGGCCGGGGCAAAAAAAAGTTGAAACTCAATTGTGGCAACATGCCGAACAAAATACGCCAGCGCAAGATGTTGATAAATATAACCAAGCCATGATGGATATGGGGGCGATGGTCTGCACACGCAGCAAACCGAAATGTACGCTCTGCCCAGTTGAATCTTTTTGCATCGCCAATAAACAAAATAACCCACTCGATTATCCGGGCAAAAAACCAAAAACAGACAAACCAACCAAACAAACCTGGTTTGTGATGCTGCACCATAACCATCAAGTATGGTTAGAACAACGCCCTCAAAGTGGAATTTGGGGTGGATTATTTTGCTTCCCTGAAAACCCCAATAGTGCCATCGAAGATCAACTTGATCACAGAGCCATCAAAGAGAGCGCTATCCGCTCTATTCGCCCACTCATCGCTTTTCGCCACACGTTTAGCCATTATCATTTAGAGATCACACCGATCTTGGTCGAGTTATCTCAACAACCGAACATCATCATGGAAGCAAGCAAAGGTCTTTGGTATAACTTAGCCCAACCGGAACAAATCGGCTTAGCCGCTCCTGTAAAACAGTTGCTAGAAAGCCTTCCATTTGAAATTAACCCTTAAAACACCGAAGAGGAAGTGACCATGAGCCGCACTGTATTTTGTGCTCGACTAAATAAAGAAGCCGACGGTTTGGATTTTCAACTGTACCCAGGTGAATTGGGTAAACGTATTTTTGACAACATCTCAAAAGAGGCTTGGGCACAATGGCAGCATAAGCAAACCATGCTGATCAACGAGAAAAAACTCAATATGATGGACCCTGAACATCGTAAATTGCTGGAAACCGAAATGACCAACTTCCTATTTGAAGGAAAAGAGGTCCATATCGAAGGCTACATGCCACCAAGCAAATAAGAGATACCTTATTTATTTCGAGGATAATCAATGACATCATGGTAAACGCTCTGATGTCATTTTTGTATTGGGAAGATAATGAGAAAGCTGACTTACTTTTTTATTGCAATGCTACTGGCCGGTTGTAGCCGAGAATTAGTTGAACGCATATACAGCGTCGACTATGAGCCGACCAACCGTTTTGCCAAAAACTTAGCGCAATTACCCGGGCAATTTGTCAAAGATACCGCCGCCTTAGATGCACTGATCAGCAGTTTTTCTGGCAACATTGAGAAACGCTGGGGCAGTAAAGAGATCAAAGTCGCCGGTAAAAGCAACTATGTAAAATACATCGATAATTACCTGAGTCGTTCCGAAGTCAATTTCTCCACGGGGACCATTATTATCGAAACAGTTTCCCCAACTGACCCCAAAAAACATCTGCGCAATGCCATTATTACCACCTTGCTCACGCCTGATGATCCCGCACACGTTGACCTTTTCTCTTCACAAAATATCGAATTGAATGGTCAGCCATTTTTGTACAACCAAGTGCTTGATCAAGATAAACAACCGATCCAGTGGGGTTGGCGCGCGAATCGATTTGCTGATTATCTTATTGAAAATAAATTAAAAGTTAAGAACGTTGATTTCAAAAAAGCCTACTATGTGGAAATTCCTATGGTAGCGGATCATGCCTCTAAACGAGGTTATAAATACGCCGACATCGTGCACCGAGCCTCGAAAAAATATAACATTCCCGAAGATCTGATCTACGCGATCATAAAAACTGAAAGTAGCTTTAACCCCTACGCTGTCAGTTGGGCCAATGCGTATGGCCTGATGCAAGTGGTTCCTAAAACCGCAGGTCGAGATGTCTTTAAACTGGTCAAAAATAAATCTGGTGAGCCCAGCCCTGAATATCTGTTTGATCCCGAAAAAAATATTGATACGGGAACGGCCTATTTTTATATTCTGAAAAACCGCTACCTCAAAGAGGTCAGCCATCCAACGTCACTCGAATACAGTATGATTTCGGCCTACAACGGCGGCACAGGAGGAGTACTGAATACCTTTAGCAAAGATAGGAAACGAGCGATGAGGGACTTAAATTCACTGCAACCCAATCAAGTCTATTGGGCGCTGACCCAAAAACACCCTAATGCTGAATCGAGAAGGTACTTAGAAAAAGTAACAAAATTCAAAAAGGAATTTAACGCAGGTGGATAAAAAAGCGCAGCTTTGTCTAAATTCGCAGCAAACAAACCGTTTTTTCAAAATATTTCCAAAAAGCAGTTGACGATTGAAGGGAAAATCCGTTTAATAGCGCTCCGTTGCCCGGATAGCTCAGTCGGTAGAGCAGAGGATTGAAAATCCTCGTGTCGGTGGTTCGATTCCGCCTCCGGGCACCACAAATTAAATTGTTGGTGCTTTTGTTAAAGTAGCAGCAAGCAATAAATAAAGTGCGCCGACTTAGCTCAGTAGGTAGAGCAACTGACTTGTAATCAGTAGGTCACCAGTTCGATTCCGGTAGTCGGCACCATTTATTGCCTCGATAGCTCAGTCGGTAGAGCAGAGGATTGAAAATCCTCGTGTCGGTGGTTCGATTCCGCCTCGAGGCACCATTATTTGGTGCGAAGTCTTAGACTTACACAGATAATTCCCCCTTAGTTCAGTCGGTAGAACGGCGGACTGTTAATCCGTATGTCGCAAGTTCAAGTCTTGCAGGGGGAGCCACTTTTAAAGCCAAGTCTAACGACTTGGCTTTTTTATTACCTGTCATATTTATCCAATCCCCTCACCTCTACAGCGATTACCTCTATAACGATTGAATTATGGGTCAGTCCATTTTCCGTCAAAAACTAAAACCAGTCCGGTGAGTTTGCTCCTTTAGTGTAACCAAGCGGATAAACGTGTGTTTTTCAACGCGCTTTTATTCGCTATTTGCCCCATTCAAAGCTCCTATTTTCTTTTCAACGCCTCTTTCCCTATCTAATCTGACACTAATTTTTAACGAAAATGGGCAAAAACGAGTCACTAAGTATAGAAAAACAACAAACGACATTTTTTTTGCATTTTACTGTTGACGTTAAATGCGAAAAACCTTTTAATACACCCCGTCGCCCGGATAGCTCAGTCGGTAGAGCAGAGGATTGAAAATCCTCGTGTCGGTGGTTCGATTCCGCCTCCGGGCACCACAGTTTCTAAATTGTTGGTGCCTAGCACAGACAATAAATTTAAAGATAAAAATGTGCCGACTTAGCTCAGTAGGTAGAGCAACTGACTTGTAATCAGTAGGTCACCAGTTCGACTCCGGTAGTCGGCACCATTCTTTAAAACCTGTTCCCCCTTAGTTCAGTCGGTAGAACGGCGGACTGTTAATCCGTATGTCGCAAGTTCAAGTCTTGCAGGGGGAGCCACTTTTCATCAATGAGCACTGCTTATTGATTCGGCGCCGACTTAGCTCAGTAGGTAGAGCAACTGACTTGTAATCAGTAGGTCACCAGTTCGATTCCGGTAGTCGGCACCATTTATCTGCATAAGATAAGCAAACATTCTGTTCCCCCTTAGTTCAGTCGGTAGAACGGCGGACTGTTAATCCGTATGTCGCAAGTTCAAGTCTTGCAGGGGGAGCCACTTTCTAAAGCCAAGTTTTCAAACTTGGCTTTTTTTGTGTCTTGCGTATGCTCATAATAAAAAGAGCCAGTTTGCACCAGCTCAATCGATTGGAACGTTCGCGGTAATTCACGATAGCCGGTTACTTAAAACCCTTCTCTTTCTTAATCAAATCGTACGCATTTTGGATCTCTTGCGATTTTTCTTTCGCAACGTTCATCATCTCTGGTGGTAAGCCTTTGGCCATCAATTTATCTGGGTGATGCTCATTCATCAATTTGCGATAGGCACGTTTAATCTCTTTAGCATCCGCATCTTCACTCACGCCTAACACATCATAAGCATCAGTGAGGCGTTCAGCTTGCGCGGCTTGTTGCCACTGCCCAGATTGCTGGTAGCCTTGCTGTTGGCCACCAAAATTTCCGCCTTGTTGAAAACGAAAGGCCGCTTCTTGCATACGCAAGCGTCTTTCCAGTTGATCGGATGAGAAACCTAAACTACGAGCGATTTTGTGCAGTACATTGCGCTCGCTAGGGTGAACATCCCCATCGGCAAACGCGGCTGATATTTGCAATTCGAGGAAAAATTGCAACAAGTCAAAGCGTCCACCCGTCGAAAGGCGCACACGCTCCAACACTTCCTCTAAAGGAAAGCCACTCTCTTTCCCCTCACGAAACGCATCTTGAGCCGCTTTACGTTGCTCACCATGTAAGTTCATACGCTCCATCATGATGGTAGCTAGCTGGATCTCTTCTTTGGTGACTTGCCCCTTCGCTTTAGCAACATGGCCCATGACCGCGAAAGCGGCTTTAAAAAATTCGTCTTGTCGCTCGGTTTGGCTTGGCCCAGAACCAAATGAGCTAGTTTTAAACCCCGCTTGATTCAAACGACGAGCTTTATCAAATTGATGCCCGAGAAACAAACCAAAAAATGCGCCAAACGGTCCTCCAAATAAGAAGCCAAAAAAAGCGCCAAGAATTTTGCCAAAAATATGCATTATGTGCTCTCAATCTATGAATTTTTCAGGAGTAAAGCGGTCTGATAGTGCCGGGAGCTTCAATTTCCTTTATGATAAGAAACGTTTTATTTTACATTCGGCCATCCATCTTCCGAATCAATCAAGTTCAAACAGGATAGTACAACTCGATGTCATGTTTTTCCCGCACCTTGTTAGCCGCTTCAATTAGCGCAGCTCTTTTTGTGCCACAGACTCAAGCAGAAGCTATGTTAGACAATAGTGTGCAGGAAATGCCCGCTATAGATCAATGTTTGATCAACGAACCTGAAGCAGAAAACTCAAGTCAGCAACCGATTAATGTCGAGGCTGATACGCTAGAAGCCGTGAACGGTGAACGCGCAAACTACTCAGGCAATGTGGTCGTTGTTCAAGGTAAAAAACGCATTCTAGCGGATACCGTTACCCTGCATCAGAAAGATAATATTGTGGTTGCGCAAGGTAATGTCAACTTCAGTGACGGTGAAGTAAGGACCATTTCTGACAAAGCCACCAACAATCTTAATACGGATTTAATGACATTAGAGAACACAAAATATCAATTTTTGTGTGAACCCGGCCGTGGTGAAGCTGTGTATATTTCCAAAACGGGTAAGGCCGTTTATGAGATAGAAGATGGTTCGATTACCTCTTGCCCTGAAGGTAATAGTGCATGGCGATTGAAAGCATCCAGCATTGATATTGACCAAAATGAAGAGCAAGCCACTTTTTATAATCCGCGCTTCGAGATTCAAAATATTCCGATTTTTTATCTGCCATTTCTTACGGTGCCGATTGGCGACACACGTAAAACGGGATTTTTATACCCTACCGTTTCTTACGGTTCTAGCGATGGTTTTGAAGCCCAAGTCCCTATTTATTGGAACTTAGCGCCAAACTATGACCTAGAAACGACCTTTAAATATATGCAAGAACGCGGTACGCAACTAAACAGTGAATTCCGTTATCTGAATGAGTTTGGTACAGGTAATATTAAATCTGAATATTTACCTGATGATCAAAAACATCCGGAAAAGGGTAGCCGCTGGGGCTTCCAATACCAACACAGTGGTATTTTCAACCAAGCTTGGAAGTTTGAAATTGACTACTCTCAAGTCAGTGACATTAGCTACTTTAGTGACTTAGACTCAGGTATCGGTAACAGAGAAGATGGTCAGCTTATCAAAGAAGGTAAAGCCACCTACCGGACCCACAATTGGGATTCATCGATACTGGTTCGCGACTTTCAGCTGCTTACAGAAGACAAAACTAGCACCAACCAACCCTATCGCTTGATGCCACAGATTGCGTTTAATTACTATGCGCCCGAATTATTACCGTATTTGAACTTTGATATGGTTAGCCATCTATCGCGTTTTGAAACCGATGCAAGAGGAAAACCTGCAGCCACCCGAGCGCACATTGAACCGGGCTTTACTATTCCTCTCAGTAACACCTGGGGCACTTGGACAACCGAAGCGCGAGTGCTTGGTACTTATTACCAACAAGATCTCAGCGGTGTTGACCTCAATTTAGATAACTATAAAGACCTAAAAGAGAGCGTTTCACGCATCATTCCGGAATTTAGAACTCATGCGGGATTAGTACTGGAAAGAGATACGGTTCTGTTTGATGACTATACGCAGACACTTGAGCCGCAGATTCAATACCTGTACGTACCGAGAGAAGATCAGCGCAATATCGGGCTGTACGATACAACGCTACTGCAAACCGATTATTATGGTTTATTCCGCAGCCGTAAATATAGTGGTGTCGATTATATTGCCCCAGCCAATCAGATCAGCTACGGTGCCTCTTCACGGTTTTTCGACGATCAGTATAAAGAACGTTTAAATATCTCTTTTGGCCAGATTTTTTACCTCAAAAAAGATCTCAAGAATTCCTCCCCTAATGAGGGAGATAATTCAGCCAACACTTCCAACTATTCGGCTTGGGCCGTCGAAATGGACTTCAACTATGATGATTTGCTCTTCTATCATGGCGGGGTTCAGTACGACATAGACAGCAGTACGATGCAGCTCGCCAACAGTACCCTAGAGTATCGGGTTGGCTCTGGCTATATTCAAACCAACTACCGCTATGTAACTTACGATTACATTAAAAACACCGTGGACTTCAATACTAGTGGAATAACCAAAGAGGGTATTTCACAAGCCGGTTTACTGGCTGGGTATCAGATCTCCAAAAAGTGGAATGCTAGCGGACAGTACTTCTACGATTTAACCACAGAAAAGAACTTAGAGTGGCTGGCTAACCTAAGCTACACCTCAGATTGTTGGTATATTGGTTTTACTTATAGTAATCAACTGCGGAAATGGGATGGTGATTTTGTTACCGACCCTAATGCTACACCACTCTACGAAAATAACTTTAGTTTGAACTTTGGTATTGTCGGTTTTGGCACCACGATTGGTGCAGGTTCCGGAATGACGGGCGTAGACAGCGCTGGAAATTCATTAAGTTATGGTCGTCCATTTTTCCTAAACAACTAATTTATCCGGCCTTTGCTTAAGCGTAAAGGCCCTTGCTCATTTTGATAGGACTACAAATGAAATTGTGGAAACACACACTGATTGGATTGATGGCAACATTAAGCCTAAACACCGCATACGCTACTCCTGTTGAGCTCGATCGCGTCGCCGTCATCGTCAATAGTGGCGTTATTTTACAGAGTGACATTGATGGTGCATTAAAAACCTTGACCATTAATGCAAAGAAAAATGGTCAAACGCTACCCGAAGACACAGTGCTGCGTGAGCAAGTGGTTGAAAAATTGATTATTGATACCATTCAGCAACAAGAAGCACAACGCATTGGCGTGCGCATTGACGATAACCGACTCAGTGACGCGATCGCCGACATCGCGAAAAACAATAATCAAACCCTGGAACAGCTTAACGCTTCTGTTACTACTGAAGGGCTGACTTATGCCGAATTTCGCGAACAAGTACGTAAAGAAATTGCAGCAAGTGAAGCGCGCAATGCTTTAGTTCGTCGCCGGATCAATATATTACCGGACGAAGTGGACAACTTAGCCAATATTCTTGCGCAAGAAACCAATGCAACGGTGCAATATAAAATCAGCCACATCCAACTGCGTGTTGACGACACTCAAGATAAGGCCGCAGTAGAACAGCAAGCCAAAACCTTAGTCGAAAAACTCAACCAAGGAGCGGATTTCAGCACCATGGCTTATACCTATTCAAAAGGTCCGAAAGCGCTGCAAGGTGGTGATTGGGGCTGGATGCGCAAAGAAGAAATGCCGACAATTTTTGCCGACCAAATCAAAATGCAAAACAAAGGCTCTATTATTGGGCCATTTCGCAGTGGCGTCGGTTTCCACATTCTTAAAATTGATGACGTCAAAGGATTAGAAACCGTCGCGGTCACGGAAGTTAATGCACGCCATATTTTAATCAAACCCACGGTCATTTTAAGCGATGACGGCGTACAAAAAGAGCTACATGACTTCATTCGTCGCATTAAGGCAGGTGAAGCGACCTTTGGTGAATTGGCGCAGCAATACAGCCAAGATCCCGGCTCTGCGGCGCAAAATGGCGAATTGGGTTATCAAACACCTGATCTGTACGTGCCGGAGTTTCAGCATCAAATCGAAACATTATCGGTTGGACAAATCAGCGAACCCTTTAAAACCGTTCATGGTTGGCATATTGTCGAAGTGCTTGATCGCCGTGAAGTCGACCGCACCGACTCTGCACTGAAAAACAAAGCTTATCGCATTCTTTTTAATCGAAAATTCAATGAAGAAGCCAGCGCATGGCTACAAGAAATGCGTGCCAGTGCCTTTGTCGAAATTATACAGGACAACCAAGATGACAATTAAACGCATCGTGGTTACCGCTGGCGAGCCCGCGGGTATTGGCCCAGATTTGGTGCTGGCCTTATCAAAAGAAGATTGGGCACATCAACTGGTGGTATGCGCGGACAAAAGCTTGCTTGCAGAGCGCGCTAAAGAGCTCAATATTGACGTTATATTGGAAGACTACTCAGTCACCTCTGCACCAAAACCACAGCAAGCGGGACGGTTAGTAGTGGATCATATTCCCCTCGGCGCACCGGTGATAACGGGGAAACTGAATGAAGCCAATGGACATTATGTATTAAATACATTAGAAAGAGCCGCTTTAGGCTGTATGAATGATGAATTTGATGCTATTGTCACCGGCCCTGTGCACAAGGGGGTGATCAACCGAGCTGGCGTTGCATTTAGCGGCCACACTGAATTCTTTGCTGAAAAATCTAATACTCCACTGGTGGTTATGATGCTCGCAACAGAAGGGTTGAGAGTCGCGCTAGTGACAACACATATTCCACTGGCTTATGTATCAAAGGCAGTAACGGTCGAGCGGTTAGAAAAAATCATCACTATTTTGCATAAAGATTTGGTGAAAAAATTTGCCATTGCTCAACCCAAAATTTATGTGTGTGGTTTAAACCCACACGCGGGAGAAGATGGCTGTCTGGGCCGTGAAGAGATAGAAACCATCACTCCAACACTAGAAAAAATTCGTCAGCAAGATGGCATTAATTTGATTGGCCCACTACCAGCCGACACCATCTTCAATGACAAATACTTGCAAGATGCCGATGCTGTTTTAGGCATGTATCACGACCAAGTCCTGCCCGTATTAAAGTACAAAGGTTTTGGTCGTTCAGTAAATATTACTCTTGGTCTACCCTTTATAAGAACATCGGTCGATCATGGCACCGCACTCGAATTGGCAGGGAAAGGGCTTGCGGATACAGGGAGCTTTAGAACAGCACTCGCCTACGCGATTGACTTGGTAGAAAAGAAACCTAATTAATTTCGAGAAAACTATGAGAAATGATGTCCACTTAGGGCACAAAGCGCGTAAACGTTTTGGTCAAAACTTCCTAAACGATCCATACATTATTGATGGCATCGTCTCTGCGATTAACCCTCGTCCGGGACAAAATTTGGTTGAGATCGGCCCCGGTCTTGGAGCGATAACTGAGCCAGTCGGCCGCGAAGTGGATAAATTCACTGTTATTGAGCTAGACCGTGACTTAGCTGAGCGCCTGCGCAACCACCCAGAATTATCGAGTAAATTGACGATTCACGAAGGCGATGCGATGCGCTTTGACTTCACGCAGTTGGTGAAGCCGAATAATAAACTGCGCATTTTCGGCAACTTGCCATACAACATTTCAACGCCATTAATGTTCCACTTATTTGAATTTCATAAAGATATTCAAGATATGCACTTCATGCTGCAAAAAGAAGTGGTCAACCGTTTAGCTGCCGGTCCCGGCAGTAAAGCTTACGGGCGCTTAACGGTTATGACGCAGTATTTCTGCAAAGTGGTTCCTGTGTTGGAAGTTCCGCCAACGGCTTTTGTGCCGCCACCGAAAGTTGATTCAGCCGTGGTGCGTTTGGTGCCTTATGAAGTACTGCCGCATCCAACGACAAACATGAAATGGTTAGAGCGTGTCTGCCGAGATGGTTTTAACCAACGTCGTAAAACCGTACGCAACTGCTACAAAGGTTTGATTGAGGTGGAAACGCTAGAAGAACTTGGGGTCAACCCTGGCATGCGCCCGGAAAACCTAACACTTGAACAGTTTGTTGCTATGGCAAACTGGTTAGACGCTCATCACGCCTAATAACGATTGAGCGATAAACGGCCAATGTCTATCGCTCATCTATAAAAACAAGGAGTTAACATGGATATCTCTGAACCTTGTATCAAAATCCAAGTCCATACCCAGTATCTCCCCGAGCAGTCCAATCCCGATTTACACCGCTATATCTTTGCCTATGTGATCACCATCCGTAATCTCAGCAACCAGCAGGTACAGCTGATGAGCCGCCGTTGGTTAATTACCGATGCGAATGGCAAACAGATGTCTGTGGAAGGTGATGGCGTGGTCGGGGAACAACCGATTATCTTGCCCAATGATGAGTACCGCTATAACAGTGGTACGGCGTTGGAAACGCCAGTCGGTGTTATGCAAGGTCATTACATTATGTTAGATGAAGCGGACGCTGAATTTATTGTTGAAATTGAGCCTTTTCGTCTCGCTATTCCTAATGTTTTAAATTAAAAGAGGTAGCCGTGGCGAACTATATTGTCGGCGACATTCAAGGCTGTTTTGACGAACTACAGTGTTTATTGGCTCAAGTGCAATTCCAACCACAACAAGACACACTGTGGGTAGCTGGCGACTTAGTAGCAAGAGGCCCTAAATCTCTAGAAACGCTACGTTTTATCAAACAATTGGGTAGTTCGGCGCGTATCGTTCTAGGCAATCACGATCTTCACCTACTGGCCGTCTCGCTGGGCATCCACCCATGTAAACCTCGTGATAAAACCTTACCCATATTACAAGCGAACGATGCAACAGAGCTGCTCACTTGGTTGCGCCATCAACCGCTCCTCGCTGAACATGCTGACTTTGTTATGTGCCATGCGGGGATTTCTCCTCTGTGGGATCTTGAAACTGCACGTCAAGCAGCAAAAGAAGTCGAAAGTATTTTACAAAGCGATCGTTGGCGTTGGCTTATCGAGCAGATGTACAGCAACACACCTGATATGTGGAGCTTGAAGCTAGAAGGGATTGACCGCTATCGCTATACCATCAATGCCTATACTCGGATGCGTTTTTGCTTTGCTGATGGGCGTCTTGATATGGCGTGCAAACTTCCCCCTCAAGAAATAAAAGATGAAGAATTGTTACCGTGGTTTGCCCTACCCAAACGCCTTAAACTCGATAAAACAGTCCTATTTGGCCACTGGGCTGCGTTAGAAGGTTACCGCAGCGACGAAGTGATAGGGCTTGATACTGGCTGTGTGTGGGGAGGATGTTTGACCATGCTACGCTGGGAAGATAAACACTACTTCACTCAACCAGCGTTAACCCATAAAGGCTAACGAATAAAAAGATCCGGATCGTTGCTTAATATCGATCCGAAATCCTCTATTGCTTATCAAAAACCACAAACTGCATGTTGTGAGCATTTTTGTCATCCGCTTGATACATTTCACGATGAACTTCTTGCCACTCACTCCCCCACTCGGGAAATTGTGTATCTCCCTCAATATTTAAGTCAATAAAGGTGAGGTATAGTTTATTGGCCTGTGGCATACAGGCTTGATAGATAGAGCCGCCACCAATGATCATCACTTCATCCACATGACCCGCAACCTCAATGGCTTCTTCAATCGAAGAGACAATACTCACCCCTTCAATTGCCAATGAAGCATCACGACTGATCACGATATTATGGCGACCAGGTAACGGGCGACCAATAGACTCATAAGTTTTTCGCCCCATGATCACTGGTTTGCCCAACGTACAGCGTTTAAACCATGCAAAATCTGCCGGTAAATGCCATGGCATTTGATTGTCTTTACCAATAATCCGATTGTCTGCCATCGCGGCAATCATGCTGATGATCATAAATAAGATCCTAAAGTGTCATCACGAAAGATAGCCCATGCCCTTACACTATGGGTTTGCGCCGATAGAATAACAAACCCGGCACCGCAAGGCCAACCGCTAAGCCCGCGATAATAAACATCGCTTTTAAAAAATTATCCATCAGTATCGCCAGCAGCTCTGGCGTAAAACCAAGATGGTTAATTTCAACCATTGCAATCATCGCTTTAAAGGCAAAAACCCCGGGAACCATTGGGATCAAAGCCGCTACCGTAAACACTTTAGGGTGAGCTAAAAATTTACGCGACCAACGCACGCCAATCATTCCAACGATAGTTGCAGCAAAAAAAGTCGCCCACTCAATGGGAATTCCAAATTGCATCATTAAGTAACGTGAGCCATGACCAATCGCACCACCTAACGCACAATATTTTAGGGCTGGTACAGGAACATTAAACACCAAAGCAAAACCAACGGCTGGGATTGCAGCAAAAAACATGTCATTGGCTAAACCGAGTAATAAATTCATCCAATCCATCGCTACCATCCCCATACACCCGTAATGCTCATCGCCGCAACGATGCCCAAACTCGTTGCCAACGTAAGCAAACTTGCCATCACAAAACGGGCAATACCCATATTGATATAACCTTTAAGCATATCCGCGACCGCATTAATTAAAGGAAAACCGGGGACTAACATCAGTACAGAAGAAGCCATCACAATGGTTGGTTTATTGCCTAGCTGGTAGATGATAGCTTGCGCTGAAATGATCGAAGTGACAAATGAGGTCACCGTAAAGTTGACGAGCGGATTAAATTGGCGATGCCCAATCTCTTGGCGCACAATCATACCCGCCGCAGAAGCAATGAACGTCATCGTAAACACCGTCCAATCTCCGCCAGCTAAACGAGCAAATGCAGCACAAGAAAGACCAATCATCACCACAACCAACCAACGGTTGTAGCGTTCAGGGCTGATCTGATTGAGTTTTTTCTGCGCAAGGGAATAATCTAAAATCCCTTTTTCCATCATGATGCAGATGCGCTGGACTTGCGTCACTACCCGCATATTGATCCCACGATCAGGACAACGGCGCGCAGTCGTAATGCAATGGCCATCATAAACCGTGGTTAGCACAAGTGAACTCGCCGAGAGCGATACTTCCACTTCACTCATGCCACACGCCGCTCCTATGCGACGCATAATATCGCCCACCAGTGTACTTTCCGCACCATGAGCCAACAACATTTGCCCAGCCTGGGCGATCAATCGAGAAACAAGCCTCTGTTTGGATGTCATGATTCCTTTCCGAACGTCCTAAAAGCCCAATAGTGTGCCCGAAATTGGGTGCTTTAAATATGATTTAGCTATAAAAAAGCCGCAATAATTATTGCGGCTCAATCAATTCAGGAAAATTAATCACGAACATAGATAACGTGACCGTCATCTTCTTCGTCGTCCCAATCATCCCAGTCATCACCATCTTCAGTGATCACATTTTGGCTGTTCATCTCATCTTTATGGTAATCATCCCACATGAAATCGACTTTCTGAGCTTCACTGAGCTCTTCCTGCTCACGAGGTAACGTTTCCATATAGTCAGCCAACTCACGGCACAAATCCGCCGTACCTTGTTGGTTTACTGCCGAAATTTTGAAGTATCGCCCTTCCCAAGCCAGCGCATCTAAGATCTCTTGGATCTTTTCATCGGCTTCTTCTTCAAGCATCAGATCAACTTTGTTGAACACCAACCAACAAGGTTTTTGTGACACTTTTTCACTGTATTGCTCTAGCTCATCAAAGATGGTCAGCGCATTTTGCGCAGGATCACTTTGATCAACAGGAAGGATGTCGATCATATGCAGCAACACTCGGCAACGTTCTAAGTGCTTTAAGAAGCGAATACCTAAACCAGCACCATCGGCCGCGCCTTCAATCAAGCCCGGAATATCAGCGATCACGAAACTTTTCTCAGGAACCACACTCACGACACCCAAACTTGGGATCAGCGTAGTGAAAGGGTAATCAGCGACTTTTGGCTTCGCTGCTGAAACAGAACGAATAAAGGTTGATTTACCCGCATTCGGCAAGCCAAGCATACCCACGTCAGCTAACAGTAAAAGCTCAAGGCGTAATTCGCGCACCTCACCTTTTTTACCCATGGTTTTTTGGCGTGGTGCACGGTTAACGGATGACTTAAAGCGAGCATTACCTAAACCATGCCAGCCACCTTTAGCGACCATCACTTTTTTGCCATGCTCTGCAACTTCACCCACAACTTCATTGGTGTGAATGTCAACCGCTCGAGTCCCAACAGGCACCTTCAAAGTAATGTCTTTACCGCGCTTACCTGTACAGTTAGCACCACCACCATTTTGGCCGCGCTCAGCAGCGTAAAAGCGTTGGAATCGGTAATCAACCAAGGTATTTAAGTTTTCATCGGCTTGGATATAAACGTCGCCACCATCGCCGCCATCGCCGCCATCAGGGCCGCCTTTCGTCACGAATTTTTCACGCCAAAAGCTCACGACACCGTTACCGCCATCACCCGCTTCGACTTTAATTATCGCTTCATCAACGAATTTCATTTGTTACTCCACGCTCTTTGCGTTGCGATATCATTGTCACACAATGATATAAATTCTAGCAGATACACATTCAGGATCGACCGTGATCATCCTTCGTTTTATCCACAATTGGAACACATAAGGAGAAACTCTAGTGATTAGAGTGTCTTCTTTTCTGTTCGGCTGATAAATAAAAAACCCCACCGTAACGGCAGGGCTTTTGAGTTCAGTTAGGTATAAATTTATTCAGCGTCGATGCTAACAAATTTACGGTTTTTAGGACCTTTAACTTCAAATTTCACTTTACCTTCAGTAAGAGCGAAAAGAGTATGGTCTTTACCGATACCAACGTTAGTGCCTGCGTGGAACTTAGTACCACGTTGACGAACGATGATGTTACCTGCAAGAACAGATTCACCACCGAAACGCTTAACACCAAGACGTTTGCTTTCTGAATCGCGGCCGTTACGAGTAGAACCGCCAGCTTTTTTGTGTGCCATTGTTAAACTCTCCTAAATTACTTAAGCGTTGATGCCAGTGATTTTCACTTCAGTGAACCACTGACGGTGGCCTTGTTGTTTACGAGAGTGTTTACGACGACGGAACTTAACGATTTTAACTTTATCGCCACGACCGTGTTGTACTACTTCAGCAGTAATTTTACCGCCTTCAACAAGAGGTGCCCCAACAGTGATTTGCTCACCGTTAGCAACTAGTAGAACTTTATCAAATTCAACAGTTGCACCAGTTTCAACGTCTAATTTCTCTAAACGAAGAGTTTGACCTTCGCTTACACGGTGTTGTTTACCACCAGATTGGAAAACAGCGTACATATTTTACTCCGCTCTTTCCGCACAGCCGTATGCTTTTTATTTGAGCAATTTGGGTGTGCGCTAAACTAATCATCAATAGGGCGCAGATTCTACGCGAATGAGTACCCCAAGACAAGCCATATTTTGAAAAAATTGGCGAAAAGCTAATCGCCAATGAAAAGTGGCGCAATCATGCCTTTAAGCCTTGTATTAATCAACGTTTTTTAGTGTATTATTCGAGAATTATAGAAGAACACAACACCTTATAGGTTCTAACTTCAGCCGGATTAACCATGGATTTTAAAGCTATCCAAACGCTTACTGCCGATGACATGGCAAAAGTGAATGAAACGATTCAAGCTCAGCTCAACTCTGATGTATCTTTAATCAATCAATTAGGATTCTACATCGTCAGCGGAGGTGGGAAACGTCTGCGTCCTTTGCTGGCTATTTTGTCGGCTCGAGCCCTTGGTTATCAAGGTGAAGCGCACACGACTGCCGCTGCATTTATTGAATTCCTCCACACGGCAACCTTGCTGCATGACGACGTTGTCGATGAATCAGATATGCGCCGTGGCAAGGCAACAGCGAACGCGGCATTTGGCAATGCAGCGAGCGTGTTAGTGGGGGATTTCATCTACACGCGTTCCTTCCAAATGATGACTACACTAGGATCGTTAAGGATCCTTGAGCTGATGAGCGATGCGGTGAACGTTATCGCTGAAGGCGAAGTGCAACAATTGATGAACTGTAATGATCCAAACACTACCGAGGAAAATTACCTACAGGTGATCTACTCGAAAACGGCGCGTTTGTTTGAAGCAGCGACCCAGATTGGTGCGATATTAAGTAACGCTTCTCCTGAAATTGAAACAGCACTACAGAACTATGGTAAGTACCTTGGCACAGCTTTCCAGCTCATTGATGACGTGATGGATTACACCTCTGATGGCAGTGAAATGGGCAAAAATGTGGGCGATGATTTAGCGGAAGGCAAACCAACACTTCCTCTATTGTACGCAATGCAGCATGGTACACCCGAACAAAAAGAGATGATCCGTGAGGCCATCGAAAAAGCCAATGGCATGGAACAGCTGGATGCAATTCTAGCGGCAATGAAACAGACAGGCTCGCTTGAATACACAACCAACAAAGCGCTCGAAGAAGCCGATAAAGCGATCAATGAGCTGTCTATCCTGCCAGAAAGTGAATATAAACAAGCACTGATAGCTCTAGCTCATATGGCTGTGAATAGGACAAAGTAGAACAGCAGCTAGCTTGGACGAAGAATCGATCTTTGCCTAAAAATGCACCGCTACAAAAAGAGCCTCAATTGAGGCTCTTTTTGATTCTAAGCGTTATTTAAAACCCGCCTTGCCAAATCATGCCAAATGCAAAAACAGCCACGATCGTTAAAGCACAAGCTCCTAACTTTTCTTTGCCTTGAAAAGGATGAATGCCCTGCTCTCGTTTGGCTTTCATGTAGAAATAGAGCCCAGGTAAGTAGAGTAGCGCGGAGAGCATCAAATAGTGCAAACCAGAGGCATACAAAAGCCAAATCCCATAAATGGTGGCACAAGAACCTATCACCAGAAGTTTGCCTTTATTCTTCTGTTCAATCGCGATCTTTAACGTAAAGGCACCGATCAAAAAATAGGGAACAAGGATCATTTCTGAAGCGAAGATCAGCAGCGTATCGTAGGTACTGCCTGCGTACATCACCAGAATCAGTGAGACCTGAATGCAAATATTGGTTAGAGTTAACGCTTTTACTGGGCTCCCCGCTTCGTTTTGCTGGGCGTAGATGGCAGGAAACATCTTATCTCTAGCACATAAAAATGGCGCTTCGGAGGCCAGGACCGTCCAGCTAAGAAAAGCACCGCACACCGAAATAATTAAGCCAACACCGATAATGTACTCACCCCAAGGACCAAGAATAGTCGTCAGCACTTTGGCCATTGAAGGGTTCTGATATTGCGCCAATTCAACCGGTTTAATCACGCCCATCGACAATAAGGTGACCAATACATAAATGGTCAACGCCGTAAGCAAACCGAGAATAGTCGCTTTACCGATATCAGCACGGTGGCGAGCGCGGCTTGACACAACAACCGCTCCCTCTATTCCGATGAACACCCATACCGTGATCAACATGGTGCTTTTTATTTGATCCAGCAGATCATGGCCAACACCGAAGTGTAAGCCTGTAAAATCCAATGTGAATTTGTCCCAAGAAAAAGCAAAAGCGGCACAAATGATGAACAACACGAGAGGGATCATTTTAGCAAAGGTGGTAATCAGATTAATGAATGCGGCCGTTTGTACTCCTTTTTTGACCAACGCATGCACCAACCAAAGTAATACCGATGCACTCCCAATGGAAAGCCACGTATTACCCGCCCCAAACATCACGTTATCTGGTGTATCAAACAACATGCCTAAGGTACTAAAAACAATTACCAGATAAGAGACATTAGCCACCATGGCGCTAAACCAGTAACCCCATGCGGAACAAAAACCCGCAAAGTCACCAAATCCTTCTCGAGCAAAACCAAATACGCCACTATTAATATGAGGTTTATGGATGGCAAGTTGTTGAAAAGAGAGCGCGAGAAAGATCATACCAACGCCGGTGATCCCCCAACCGATCATTACCGCCAAAGGGCTGGCGACTGAGGCCATGTTTTGTGGCAGGCTAAAAACACCAGCGCCAATCATTGAACCAATGACCAGTGCTGTCAGTGAGCCCAAACCAAGCTTATTATCCATGGGAACTATCCAGTGAGTGTTTACACATTAGAGGAAGGCGCTATTTTAGAGAACATATTTACCAGACATCAATCCCTATGTGATCGCGGTCACTGAGATAGTGAGTCAATAGTCAAATTCATTGCTAGGGATCAAAAAGTTTGTAAGTTCACGACGAAAATAATGCACTGCTCAGTAAAAAAAACCGCATATTACACAGTTCAAAGCATCATCATACAAAAATATTGGTAAAAACCATAAAAAATGCCGCTTGGATGAGCAAGCGGCATTTTTGTATAAGATAAGGTTATTCTTTATTTGGCGAAATCAACACCTAGCTGAATATCACCTTTCAGTGTTGTCAGCATTCCATCTAACGCGGCTTGTTCATAGGCACTCAATGCACCATAGCTCAACACTTCTTCGACACCCTCTTTACCGAGTTTAATCGGTTGTGCAAAGAATGAAGCATGCTCACTACCACCGTCAACGTAGGCACATTCCACAACACCTGGTTCACCTTGTAGTGCTTTGACTAATGATAAGCCAAAACGGCAAGCCGCTTGACCCATTGACAGTGTTGCACTGCCGCCACCCGCCTTCGCTTCCACCACTTCGGTGCCTGCATTTTGAATACGCTTAGTTAGGGCTTCCACTTCTTCGGCCGTGAACTCAACCCCTTCAATTTGCGAAAGCAAAGGAAGGATAGTGACGCCTGAGTGGCCGCCAATCACAGGCACAATAATCTCGCTAGGGTTTTTATCTTTTAGCGCCGCGACAAACGTTTCTGAGCGGATCACATCCAACGTTGTCACACCAAATAGCTTACGCTTGTCGTAAACGCCTGCTTTTTTCAAGACTTCCGCTGCAATAGGTACTGTTGTATTGACAGGGTTGGTGATAATGCCCACACAGGCTTTTGGACAGACAACCGCAATCTTTTCAGCCAACGCTTTCACAATGCCAGCGTTAACATTAAACAGATCCGCGCGATCCATACCCGGCTTACGAGCGACACCAGCAGAAACAAGGACTACATCCGCACCTTCAAGCGCAGGTGTTGGATCTTCGCCAGCATAGCCTTTGATCGATACGGGAGTAGGAATGTGGCTTAGATCGGCAGCAACGCCCGGAGTCACCGGTGCGATGTCATACAGCGCCAGATCGGAACCAGCAGGAAGATGGTTTTTAAGTAGAAGTGCTAGGGCTTGACCGATGCCACCAGCGGCACCAATAACAGCTACTTTCATCGTAGTTCTCCTTGAGAATAAATCTCTTATAAATGTTTTTGTGTAGGGTATTTTTAAGCTAGAAAACTATAGCAATCACAATATGATTACAATCAATTAACGCTAGCTTTGCGACCTCGCGCAATTCGCTAAAATCGTGCTACAGCACAGATGGCAATTATGACCTTGTTTATCTTTACCGACAAAGAGTTAAGTTGCCATTCGACCAAAGTTTTACATAAAAGTTTACAGTGACCTTTTAGACACTTTTGGACGATAATTTGGCGATGACTGCATAGCTATGCGAGAATATGCAGCAATAAATGGCTAATCGAAGACGATAACTATGCGCAACAATAATGATAAGCAAGATAATCTGGTTCGTGCTTTTAAAAATCTATTAAAAGAAGAACGTTTTGGATCTCAAGGTGACATTGTCGATGCCCTGCGTAATGAAGGGTTTGATAATATCAACCAATCCAAAGTATCTCGCATGCTGACTAAATTTGGCGCGGTACGCACTCGCAACGCAAAAATGGAGATGGTCTACTGCCTTCCTGCTGAACTCGGTGTACCAACCGTATCAAGTTCACTGCGTGAATTAGTGCTAGATATAGATCACAATGCCGCGCTGGTAGTGATTCATACCGGGCCAGGGGCGGCGCAGCTTATTGCTCGGTTACTTGATTCTCTGGGCAAATCAGAAGGTATCTTGGGTGTGGTGGCCGGTGACGATACCATTTTTATCACACCGACACTGAACGTAACGACAAAGCAGCTGTTTGATTCAGTCTGTGATCTGTTTGATTACGCAGGGTAATTTGTCACTAAACGCATTTCATCTTACTCTCTAGTAGAATCACACTGAGTCAAGTCGGCGTGATTCTCTTCACATCTTCAGCAATAAGTTGTCACAGCAGGAAGAGGAATAACTCCTTGATAGGCAAGCTATTGCCATATTTTGGCTCTGACAATGACGCTTATTGATAGCCAATTTCGCTACATTTTTTAACATTCCTGTAATTATGTGTCGATTTTTTGGTATTATTTAGCCACTTTTTCAACATACGGATTGAAAAAGATGCCGTTTCTAGATGAGGAAACTCCCCCGATACCCAAACAACTTGAAGTTGCGGGTAGGCGGCAAGTGAGTCAGTCGTCATAAGCATGGATAATTCTGTGATTGGGGTGAACGAACGTAGCCAACACCACAGCAACTTCAGGTGGGAAGGGTGTAACAACAATTATCTATGGGGTTAATAATGAATAAGGAAGGAAAATTCATGGCATTGAATAAATTGATTAAAGTTGGAATTATTGCAGCAGCGGTCATGGGTACAGGTACGTTAAGCGCACAAGAGTTCATTACGATTGGTACAGGATCCGTCACTGGTGTTTACTACCCGACAGGTGGTGCTATTTGTAAGCTGGTTAATAAAGGGCGTAAAGATCACAACATTCGCTGCTCAGTAGAATCAACAGGCGGATCGATCTACAACGTGAACACGATTCGTGCAGGTGAACTCGATTTCGGTATTGTTCAATCTGACTGGCAGTACCATGGTTATAACGGTACCAGTGAATTTGCCGAGCAAGGCCCGAATAAAAAACTGCGCGCAGTATTTTCCCTTCATACCGAACCTTTTAATATCATTGCCCGCGCCGATTCAGGCATTGAAAACGTGGCTGACTTGAAAGGTAAACGTGTCAACATTGGTAACCCAGGTTCTGGTGACAGGGCAACCATGGCAGTGGTGATGGATGCATTTGGTTGGACCAATGACAGCTTCAAACTGGCTTCTGAGCTCAAAGGCTCTGAGCGCTCTCAAGCATTGTGCGACAATAAAATAGATGCCTTTATTTATATGGTTGGCCATCCAAATGGTTCAATCAAAGAAGCAACGACCTCATGCGATGCAAAACTCGTCTCTGCTACTGGCCCTGAAATTGAAAAAATTGTTGCCAATAACCCTTACTACGCTTACAGCACGATTCCTGCTGGCATGTACCGTGGAACAGATAAAGATGTAACCAGTTTTGGTGTGGCTGCGACCTTGGTATCAAGCACTGATGTGTCTGATGAAGTCGCATACAATTTGGTCAAAGCGGTATTTGAAGATTTTGATACCTTTAAACGTCTTCACCCTGCCTTTGCTAACTTGAAAAAAGAAGACATGGTGAAAGCGGGGATCTCCATTCCTCTTCATCCTGGCGCAGAAAAATATTACAAAGAAATCGGTCTGCTAAAATAATTTCGCATCGCGAAAACCAACAATAGCGATACCGAATCAAAGGAGGCTGAACGTCTCCTTTGATTGCCCTTTCAGTCACGAGCGATATGCCCTTTATCCCTTGGCGTTATGGTCAGCGATGATGGCCTGTCCTCTTACGTTCACAACGACTCTCTGGGCACATTTGGGTTTTAAATGATTTAACAACCCACCTTTTGTTCTGTTCCGCAATAGCCCACTTCTCATTAGCAGTGAATTGACCCTGTGACCAACCGAGACGTAGGCAGCCAATAATAAGGATAACGTACATGACGAAGACACTTACTCCGTCAACCGATGTGCAGGAAATGGTAGCGCAATCTGATACCGGCGCAAGAAACCCTCACGGCTTGCCGGGGCGCATTTTGTGGTTTGTCCCACTATGTTGGTCACTATTCCAACTTTGGTATGCTTCACCGCTGCCCTTTATTTTTAACTTTGCCATCTTAAACGATACGCAAGCACGAGCTATTCACCTCACATTCGCTGTTTTTCTCGCCTTTACTGCCTACCCTGCGTTGAAGAACTCACCACGCGATCGCATTCCATTGATTGATTGGATTTTGGCATTGGCGGGCAGTTTCTCTGCTGCTTACATCTATTTATTTTACAATGAGTTGGCTGGTCGCTCCGGTGCACCAACCTTGATTGATATAGCGGTCTCTGTCACAGGAATGGTGCTATTACTTGAAGCTACCCGCCGAGCGTTAGGACCACCACTGATGTTGGTCGCTGCACTATTCTTGCTCTACACCTTTGGTGGCCCCTACATGCCGGATGTGATCGCTCATAAAGGAGCGAGCCTAAACAAAGCGATGTCTCATTTATGGCTGACTACTGAAGGGGTTTTTGGGGTGGCTCTTGGGGTTTCCACCTCTTTTGTGTTCTTGTTTGTTCTATTTGGCGCAATGCTTGAACGAGCTGGCGCAGGTTCCTATTTTATCAAAGTGGCCTTTTCACTGTTGGGCCACATGCGAGGCGGTCCCGCGAAAGCAGCGGTTGTAGCCTCAGGCTTATCGGGGCTAGTGTCTGGCTCATCGATTGCAAACGTAGTTACCACCGGTACTTTTACCATTCCCTTGATGAAACGTGTCGGCTTTCCCGGAACAAAGGCGGGCGCTGTTGAAGTAGCCGCTTCCACCAATGGCCAATTAACCCCGCCTATCATGGGTGCTGCCGCATTTTTAATGGTGGAATATGTCGGTATTTCCTATGTTGAAGTGATCCGTGCGGCGCTACTACCAGCGCTTATCTCTTATATTGCCTTAATTTATATTGTCCATTTGGAAGCCTGCAAAGCAGGAATGAAAGGCCTACCTCGCCGTCATACACCGACATGGGTGCAAAGCTTACTTTCATTTACGGGTACTATTTTAGGGCTTTGCGTTCTCAGCGCTGTTGTTTACTACGGCATTGGTTGGACCAAAGAAGTGTTTGGTGATGCCGCTACTCCAATTGTTACGGTCGCGCTTTTACTGACTTATGTCGCTCTGATTAAAATTTCGTCTCGCTACGCCTCAGAAAGTGCAATGGATATGGATATCCAAGAAGTACCCGACCCTGGGCCGACGGTAAAATCAGGGCTTCATTACCTGCTACCTATTGTGGTGCTCGTATGGTGTTTGACGGTCGAGCGCTTCTCGCCTGGATTATCCGCTTTTTGGGCCACGATATTTATGGTCTTCATTTTGATCACTCAGCGGCCAATCATGTCGTTACTCAATAAGAGCAACGATTTGAACACGCAAGTGAAGGCTGGGTTTGTTGATCTTGCCGAAAGCTTGGTTTCGGGCGCGCGGAATATGATTGGCATTGGTGTGGCAACCGCTGCCGCAGGAACCGTCGTTGGTGTCGTCACCTTGACTGGCATTGGCTTAGTGATGACCGATTTTGTTGAGTTTATATCCGGTGGCAGCGTCATACTGATGCTGATTTTTACCGCCGTGATCAGCCTCATTCTTGGTATGGGCTTACCGACCACCGCCAACTACATCGTCGTATCAACCTTAATGGCTCCCGTCATTGTAACACTGGGAGCCGCTCATGGTCTTATCATCCCATTGATTGCCGTACACTTATTTGTGTTCTATTTCGGCATTTTGGCAGATGACACCCCACCAGTTGGCTTGGCGGCATTTGCCGCAGCCGCTATCGCTAAATCAGACCCTATTCGTACAGGTATTCAAGGGTTTGCTTACGATATTCGTACCGCCATTTTGCCCTTTATGTTCGTATTCAACACTCAACTACTGCTAATGGGCATTGATACATGGTGGCACTTAGCGTTAACCATTTTCTCGGCCATTACCGCAATGCTGCTGTTTTCTGCTGCGACTCAAGGTTGGTGGCTCACTCGTAATAAGTGGTGGGAAACCGTCTTGTTGTTGGTGCTGACGTTCTCGTTCTTCCGACCCGGTTTTTGGTGGGACATGATTTATCCTGCGACCGAACTGCACCCAGGCACAGAGATAGCGCAAATTGTAGAAAACCTCGATGTGGGTCAATCGATAGAGCTTATCGTCGCTGGTGAAACCATTGAAGGTGATTACTTATCAAAAACAGTACTACTCCCTTTTGATGATCAAGCGTCAACGGCAGAACAGCGTATTCAATCAATGGGGCTAACCCTGAAAGAAACCAGTAATCGTATGCTGGTGGATATGATTGAGTTTGGCAGTCCAGCTGAAGCTGCAGGCATAGATTTTGATTGGGAAATCCGCTCAGTTGTGTTGGAAAGCCAACGGCCAATGAAAGAGTGGGTTTTCTTACCTGCATTATTATTAGTGCTGACGCTAGCTTGGAATCAAAAACGCCGTATGAGAACACAAGAAATACGCGCTTAATCAATATGCCTAGCACGAGCTAGGCATATACTTTACGGAAACAAGGTGCTCTAAAGCACCCTATCGTAGATGAGATAATCCATAATGTATAAACACATCCTTGTTCCAGTGGACCTTAATGAAAAAGGCTTTTCTGACAAAGCCGTTGAACTTGCTGTTTGGCACGCGACACATTCCAATGCTGAAATTCATCTTTTAAATGTATTACCTGGTATCCACATGTCGATGGTCGCCACATACTTCCCGAAAGATGCCGCGGCGAAAATGAAAGAAGACGTCAAGCAACAGCTAAAACAGTTTGCTGATCAACATATCGCTGACGAAATAATCTACAAACTGCATGTAGCGGAAGGTAAAGCCTACACCACCATTTTAGATTACGCAGAAAAGCTCGGAGCTGATTTGATTATCATGCCAAGCCATAAACGATCGAAGATCGATAAAGTGATGCTGGGATCGGTGGCCAGTAAAGTAGTGCAAAACTCGCCAATCAATGTACTGGTTGTCAAACCGCAAGGATAGAAACCCTGCATCGTCATAAAAAAGCGCATGAGGCGCTTTTTTTATGCCAACGACAAGCGCCTCAGTTAGGAATTGGCTATCAAACTAATAGGCTCAATTACCTTTACTTGTTGAGAATAATTATCAATAATGTTTACATCAACCCGATAACCGTTTAGGTGAACATTATGAAAAAAACGCTTAGCTTTGCCGCGATCCATTTCAGTATTGCGTTTACCGTCGTTTATCTACTTACGGGCGACATTATTCTTGGTAGTCTGATTGCCATGCTTGAGCCGATGGTCAATACCGTTGCTTTTTACTTTCACGAAAAAGTATGGGCGCACTACGCCCCACTGCGCCGCTACTCACAATCGGCCAAAATTAAAACAGGTAGCTTTGCTGTAGTGCACTTCAGTGTTGCATTTAGCGTGGCATATATCATGACCGGAAGTTTTGTCATCGGTGGTGTTTTAGCCATGATCGAACCGAGTATTAATACGTGTGCTTACTACTTCTACGAGAAGTTTTGGCAAAAGAGGCATCCGCAAGAATGGTCACCAATGAAATGCTCTCATTAACTGTACGTTGATCAGATAGGAAAATGGGTAACACAGAGATCTTCGCTTAACGCGATATGGAAGGATTGCTGCTGACCATCAAGTTGCACCGATAAGGTATACAAATCATTCGGGTTAAGCTGTGTAAGATCTGCGTACTTCGGCGCTTCCACTTGAAATAAAGCACTGGCATGCTGATGACGTACATCAATAGGTAACTGATAGCTCATACCATTAAATTTCACCACCGCGGAAACTAATCCTGGTGCGTAGGTTTGATAATGTAAGTGAACCAAAAACTCACAGCCACCACCATAGTGCCAGATTTGCTCAGTGGTAACATGCTCTAAACGAACATGACGAATGCATTGCAGATAAGGCTCTTGCCAAATACCCATTCGCTCATCGTATTTCTTCACCGAGTGGTGTCCCAATGGGCATAATTGCGGTAAATCTTGATCCTCCAGCAACCACTCTTCTTCTTGCTCAACAAACAAAATTTCGAATCGATTGCGGCCGAGTTGCAGCAAAGGCCGAATGTCTTTTTTATACACAGCTTGACTACCATCACAATCAAATAGTGCCACACCGTTTAAACGTATTTCCGCATAAAAATCGATCCCCTCAAGCACAAGATCAATTGCAGCAAAACCAAGCATCACTTCATCCACCTCAACATCATGCATCAAATGCCACTCTTGCTCGGCAATTTGTGCTTCTGTCATATCGTGAGGTAATACTTGGCTAAGAGGCGCAGGAAAACAAAGATCATCTTGCGGGATCGATAAATCAGTCAACGGTGAAAGCTGCCAAAAGCCAGCAAGAGAAATTCGCATAATAAACTTGAGCTAGATCAATGTTGAGCGATTATATACAAAATAAATAAAGATGTGCTGACAAAAATAATGATTCGTCACTAAAGTGCCCCGTTAGCTTTGCATAGCTAAAAAAATACCAGCCAAAGGGCTGGTATCTCACATCAAGGTAAATAACGCCTAATCACTCTTGGTCGTCTTCATCTTCTTCATCGTCGTATAGCGCATCTTCACCCTCGTAGTAAGTGCCCCAGCCGTCGTAAATAATGTCATATTTTTCAGCAAGTTGAATAAGCTTCTCTGCCTGTTCATCGATCGCTTCGGCCTTCAGTACCGATTGCATAGTCGCGTCACAGCACAATAGTTTATTGCCGTCTTCATCTTCTGTTTCTTCTGCTTCAAGCACTTCAAAGCCCATTTTAAAGGCTTCAACAACCGCTTTTTCTAGCGTGTCAAAATCTTCAGCAAATAGGTGGTGCTCTATCTCATATAACGCATCTGGATCACTGCCATCTTCGAGCAGGGCTTGAATGATGTCGCGAGTATCTTCTTTTTGAATTTCGATTAACTCTTCAACGGATACGTAGTCATCTTGCTGAGGTTGAGACATAAGGTGCTCCAGATTTGGCTAAATGTAGACTATACTCCATCAACTTGGCGTTGCAGATAGGCGGCAAGTGAGTTCATCCCCATGAACATAGATAAACTATGTGACTGGGGTGAGCAAACGTAGCCAGCACCGCTGCAACTTCACTTCGGAAGGGTATAAATGAATTTCGACGAAATATGGCATGGTTCGCCTAAAATTGCCACCAACAACGTACCGCGATCTTTATCTTTCTAAAGGATCACTGCTCAATCAAGTACAGATCAAATAAAAAACACTTTAATTTAACAATTTATTTTCATTTTGCTAATTCAGTAGATTATCTGCCTGATGATTTGCTCTTTCACCGCATTAAACTGCCTGTTTATCAAACATTCATGCATAGCGAAAAAGGTCGCTTTGGCTAAACATGTCCGCATTATGCACTTTTTATGTAAATAACCGCATAGAAAATCACTTATTCTTCATGCTTAATTCACCCTCCTCTGAGCCAAAAACGCATAACAAAGCACTTTGTCGTTATTAGGCTTATTTGGCTAGTTTTGGAGTTATTTTTTAATAAGCGCACACTTTAAAGCATACACAACTATAAGTTCACAAAATAACAGCTAATATCACCACGAAACAGACTTGCATCGTTCGCTTAAGCTTGTCATAAAGAACATGAGAAATAAGAGTAGGGATACAAAATGAATAAGCTGTACGTTGGATCTGAAGTTGGGCAACTGCGCCGAGTATTACTCAATCGGCCAGAGCGTGCCTTAACTCATCTCACACCGTCGAACTGTCATGAACTGTTATTTGATGATGTGCTTGCCGTAGAAGATGCAGGAAAAGAGCATGATGCCTTTGCCAACACATTGAAGGACCAAGATGTTGAAGTGCTGTTGCTGCATGATCTCTTAGTCGAAACCTTAGCCGTTGCCGATGCCAAAGCGTGGTTGCTCGATACGCAAATTTCTGATTTTCGCTATGGTCCCACTTTGGCGCGCGATCTGCGCTGCTATTTAGCTGACATGGATAACGAACACCTCGCCACTCTGCTACTCGGTGGTCTTGCTTATTCCGAACTGCCCATCCACTCCTCTTCGATGCTACCTAAAATGCATCGTCCGTTAGATTTTGTGATTGAGCCGTTGCCCAATCATCTCTTTACCCGCGATACCTCTTGCTGGGTGTATGGCGGCGTATCGCTTAATCCGATGATGAAACCAGCACGCCAACGTGAAACCAACCATTTACGCGCCATTTATCGTTGGCATCCTGTATTTGCAGGAGAGAGTTTTATCAAGTATTTCGGTGATGAAGATCTGCACTACGATAATGCCAATATTGAAGGGGGCGACGTACTGGTGATCGGTAAAGGTGCGGTGTTGATTGGTATTTCCGAACGCACGACTGTGCAAGGGGTAGAAAATTTTGCTGCGAGTTTATTTAAACATGAGCAGGCCAAAGAGGTGATTGCCGTTAACCTGCCTAAACACCGCTCTTGTATGCATTTAGATACTGTGATGACACATATGGATGTCGACACCTTTTCTGTTTACCCCGAAATTATGCGTCATGATTTAGAAACATGGCGTTTAACGCCGAAAGGCGATGGCGGGATGAACGTCGATTCAATGCCAAGTTACGTTAATGCGATTGAGCGCGCGTTAGGTTTGGACAAACTCAAAATCATCACCACTGGTGGTGATAGCTATGAGGCTGAGCGCGAGCAATGGAATGACGCGAACAACGTGCTAACGGTTAAACCCGGAGTTGTGATTGGCTACGAGCGCAATGTCTACACTAACGAGAAATACGATAAGGCGGGCATCAAAGTATTAACCATCCCCGGCAATGAACTCGGCCGAGGCCGAGGCGGCGCGCGCTGCATGAGCTGCCCGATCGAGCGAGATAATATTTAACCTTTTCAATTCAACGCAGTGAATAAAAGAGATAAAAAAGCGGCGCATCAAAACGCCGCTTTTTATTTGCTTACGCTGCGCGATACAAACCACGTCAGCTCTGAGCGAGTAACAACGTTATTCGGTGCCACCAACAGTGAGCGAATCTAGCTTAAGCGTAGGTTGCCCTACTCCAACAGGCACACTTTGTCCTGCTTTACCGCACACTCCAACGCCGCGATCAAGGCTCAAATCGTTACCCACCATCGAGACTTGTTGCATTGCCTCAATGCCAGAACCGATCAAGGTTGCACCTTTGATTGGATAAGTAATTTTGCCGTTTTCAATCATATAGGCTTCAGAGGCAGAGAACACAAACTTACCCGAGGTGATATCCACTTGGCCACCGCCAAAGTTGGGCGCATAAACGCCTTTCTTCACTGTTGAAATAATCTCTTCTGGCGTATGTTCACCCGGCAACATGTAAGTGTTGGTCATGCGCGGCATCGGTAAATGTGCGTACGATTCACGACGCCCATTACCCGTAGGATTCACCCCCATCAAACGTGCGTTGAGTTTGTCTTGTATGTAGCCTTTCAACACGCCATTTTCAATTAAGGTGTTGTATTGACCATTGACACCTTCATCGTCGACATTGAGCGAGCCACGCAGATCTTTCAGTGTGCCATCGTCAACAATCGTACAAAGCGTTGAGGTTACTTTCTGGCCAATTTTACCGGAGAAAACAGAAGATCCTTTGCGGTTAAAATCACCTTCTAAGCCATGCCCTACCGCTTCGTGAAGCAAGACGCCCGGCCAACCAGAACCGAGCACAACTGGCATCGCGCCAGCAGGAGCTGCGACAGCTTCAAGGTTGACTAAGGCTTGTCGGATAGCTTCATCGGCAAACTGAAACGCAACTTTACGGCCATCTTGTTCGGTGAGGAAAAAGTCATAACCAAAACGACCACCACCACCAGAGCTGCCTCGCTCGCGGCGATCACCTTTTTGTGCTAACACGCTGATCGACAAACGGACCAACGGGCGGATATCGCCTGCGTAAGTCCCATCGGTTGCAGCAACTAACATCTGTTCATGCACACCACTTAAGCTCACCGAGACTTCTTGAATCAACGGCTCTTTGGTACGAATGTAAGCATCCAGCTCTTGCAGTAATTCTGTTTTTTGCTTTTTTTCCCAACTGGCTAGTGGGTTATCCGCCGCATAATAGGCTTGATTATCGCTACGTTTAAAGGCTTGAACACAACCACTTTTACCTTGCTGCGCAATACCTCGTGCGGCTATTGCACTCTGTTTCAAACCTTCTAATTGGATTTGATCTGAATAAGCAAAACCCGTTTTTTCACCTGTGATGGCGCGCACACCAACACCGCAATCGATATTAAATGAGCCGTCTTTAATAATGCTGTCTTCGAGCACTAAAGATTCATGCCAGCTCGACTGAAAATAGATATCGGCATAATCAATTTGACGAGTGGCAATTGTCGCTAGTGTATCCGCAATATCTTGCTCGGTTAATCCTGCAGGTTTTAATAGTGCATCTTCAATGCGGTTAATACTCATAGTTTGCTCTTATTATCTATAAACTGATTGGTGAATCGGGTGTGTGCAACAATGGGCATTTTTTGTCGAACTTGCTCAACGTAAGCCAAGTCAATATCGGCGACTAAATTCCCTACTTGCTGGTTTAAGCTTGCAATAACCTCACCCCACGGGCTGATGACCATCGAATGACCCCATGTCTCGCGCCCACATGGATGAAGCCCAGTTTGCCCAACCGCAACAACCCAACACTGATTCTCTATCGCTCGGGCTCTTAACAAGACTTCCCAATGTGCCTTTCCGGTCACCGCCGTAAAGGCCGCAGGAACCACTAATATCTGGGCACCCTGCATTCTTAATTGGGAATAGAGGTGCGGAAAGCGCACATCATAGCAGATGGAAAGGCCAATTTGACCAAATGGCGTCGACGCAACACTCAGCTTTGTGCCGCAGGTAAAAGTTTCCGATTCTCGATAGCGCTGGTGGCCGTCAGCAACATCTACATCAAACATGTGTAATTTGTCATAGTACGCAACAAGATCGCCACTGGCATCAAACAGCAAGGAGGTAGTCGTTACCCCAACCTCACGACGGATAGGCATACTGCCCACCAACAGCCACACCCGATGAAAGCGAGCCATAGCAGCCAATTGGCTCTGCAAGGGACCTTGCCCCAATGGCTCGGCATGTTGGTGATACCGTTGTCGCGTGCCAAACACCAGTGCATTTTCCGGCGTGACAATCCACTTCGCACCTTGCGCCACAAGTAGTGACACTTGCTGTTCGATATAGGCCAAATTCTGCGCAGGTTCAGAGCTTGACGTCATTTGAATAAGTCCAACGCGATCCATGCCTACTTCCCTATTTTTCAGTCAATTTTCTCAACTTTTCTGGCAATTTAAACTCGCCCCTACTACGTGAAAGCTCTTTAACAACCGGTGAATTAATTGGTCCTTTAACCTCATAATTGACTTGGGTAAAGACCTCAACCACAGGTGCAATCACGGTCGTAATAGCTAGGACATACAGCGCTGTTTGCGGCGTCACCGCAAAAGCCGTCAAGACGGGAATTCCTGATGTGATGTCTGGTACAAAATTCACCTCAGCATCAACAGTACGGCTATTGAGATCTGCTAAGCCTTTAATGGTCATTTCACCGGCAACAGCATCCATTTTGATGTTGTTGGTAACAAAAATCCCTTGCGAAATTTCACCACTGCCCGTAATTGAGTTAAAGGCCATTCCTTTATCAAACACGTCACTAAAATCGAGCTGCATTTTACGGATAATGGAATCTAAACTGAATAATCCGAGTAAACGAGCGGCACCGCTGACATCAGAAACTACCCCTTTACCCATAGTAGTCTCTATCTTGCCTTCTAAGCTGTCGATCTTCATTGACCAAGGCGCGCCATCCCATTCGGTTTGACTCGACATTTCAAATGGCGCTCTTTGGATACCAGAGCTAATGCCAAAGCGCTCCATCAAATCGCTATTATTGTCACCTTTCATGGTGAGATTCAGTTGAGTATGGCTACGCTCATCACCTTGTGCATCTTTATTCAACGTCCAAGCACCATTGATAGTCACTTGGTTTGAACCACTACTGATATCAATCTTCTTCCATTGCAAAGTATCACCTTGCCGTTGGAAGTCCATATTCATCTTGCCCACCTTGTAACCCTGCAACCAAAGATCATCAATGGCCAAAGTTAAGTTTGGCACCAATCGATGAAACTGTCGGTCAAAATCAGTAATAAGTGGCTCAGACTGGCGATCTTGATCAACCAACAGTGATTTTTTGGAGCTGTCCTCCAGCTCAGGAATGTAAACGTGCAAGCGTTCAAGCGAGACGGACAAATCATAAGGTTCAATATAACTCGCTTGACCTTTTGCTTCTTGGCTCTCGAGCTGTGCGTACCAACCGAGATTTTTACGTCTGGCATTAAAATCAACATCGTGCCATTCAATTCCCGCTAGTAGAAGTGCTTTGACGTTGATGTCCACTCTCTCTGGTGGTGGGATCTCGGGAGTATTCATCTCCGCTAGAGCTGATTTTTTCTTCGGCTGAGGCTCGTTGGCCAAACTCAACCATTCATCCAAATTAAAGGTATCGCTGCGGATCTGCGCATGGTGGCCAACCACTGGACTGATTTTGAAATTGCCGCTCCCTACTATGAGATTGGTGGCCGTCAGGCGTGGTTTTTTCGATGTGATATCGATTTCAGCTTGGTATTTCGCTTGTGGTAATTGTAGACGAGCGGTGATCGACTCTTGGTTACCCGACGCTTGCAAGTGGGCTTTGCCTGCCACGTTGAAGGCTTTTTTTAGCGGGTAAGGGTAATCACTTTCTACCATTTTTAAATCGGCTAAGGTGTCGATTTGATAAGTGAAACCGACATCATTGAGCTGAATATCAACGCCCATTTGCCAAGGAGCATGCCCTTTTAAACGGTTTAGCCAGCGCTCACCGACAAAAGGCGTCAGGGGTTTAATATCCCAGTCTCCCACCACATCAATATTCACCGCGTAACCTTGGCTGGCATTTTCACCTTTAAAATCAATCGCGATCGGTTGAGTCAGCAGATCAGCCGACAAACCGGCTGCCGTCACAACGTCATTATCAAATTCAATTTTGCCAGAGACACCCTCAAGCACCATTGGCGGTGCATCAATTTCCACGTGGTTATTATTTAAATTCGCCCAACCCCATGCTCGGGGTTCCTGTTCACTATCAAAAGGGATACGAAGCTGAAATTCAGATTGCACTTCGCCACTGACTTGGATCGCCGTTAACGCCGCTCCCACCGAATCCACTAAAGGCGTTGAGGTCATATAGTCGCGTACGGCATTGCCTTGGGCTGTTGCACTGGCTTCGATTTCGATGTGTCCACCTTCGGCTAGCTCAGGTATTCGCCCTGTGATCCGCTGGGCAGTGACATCCATTAAGGTCGCAGAGTGTGAATCAAGGTACATCGCATCGTTTTCAAACAGCAGATCGAGTTGCAAATTGGTGATCGGCGGCCACGCCGTATCAAAACTAAATTTCGCCTCTTTTAAACCAACCCAAGCTTGGAATACGCCAGTGTTTTGTTGGTAGGGAAAATCGCCAAGTTCACCATACCAAAGCAGTTTAGCGGTGTTGGCTTTACCGCCTTGAATCGCAGTAGAGAGATAGTCTGTTAACTTGCGACCCAATGCTAAGGTGGGCAAATAACGCCAAGTTTCACCTGCATTGTATAAGTCCGCTTCCGCATAAAATGAAAGTAAAGGGCTACGTTTTTCAGGAAAATCGAGACGAAATGATCCAAGCACTTGTAAGTCAGGCGTCGCCGCAGTCACTTTACTGGCCCACAATGACCAGCCATCGTCTTGCTTTTGCCACACAACATCGGCTTCACCTTGACGAATATTCAATGGTGCTTGGAAAACATCACCATAAGGTAACACGTCATCAATCAGCGTTACTTTGGCGCGGGCACTCTCCATGCTACCTGCAATGGAGGCTTTGAGATGGTGTACTTGTGGCAATAACTGCCATTGCGCCATGGCGCCATCACTGAGTTCGGCAGAATAACGAAGCGATTGCAGGCTATCTCCTTTGCTGAGCCGAATATCTTCTAGGGTTCCCCCAAAATCCAATTGCTGCAAAAGCTCGTTCGTTTTGCTGGAATCGGGCATCATTTTCACAAAGGGAAGCAAAGTTTTTATGTCTAACTGCGACAAGTTCAAACGCCATTGCGTCGGTTGCCATTCAAACGCGACATCAAGTTTAGGCCACACTTCGTCATCCGTGCGCAACTGAAGTGAGTAAGCGTTAACTTGCCATCCTTGTTCAATAGGTAACAGTTTGATGATTCCCGACTCTAACAACAGTTCATGCTGACGCTCTTCACCCCAAACCAGTTCAGAGGGCTTAAGTTCGACATAGCCATCTTTGGGTTGGTTATGTTCTAAGGTCAGCCAGGCATTAAAACTCACCTGTCCTTTCTTAATGCCAGTTTCGTCTTTGAGATAACGAGTCAACCACGGGTTTATTTTGATATTGTCAGCGCTAACATAGAAGCGACCTGAAATATCGCGTAGTGAACCATGATCTTCAAAGTTAGCACTCACTAACAGAGAGTTAATACTGGTATCAGCGATACTCACCACGCCTTCAGCTTTATGTTGCTGAGCGTTATTTTTCCACCGAAGACGTTCAATATCTAACTGGCGAATCTCCCCCGCGACAGATTGATAGAAAACCGTCGAGTCGAGTAGCGCAAAATCATCCAATTGCCGCAACAGTAGGTTGTCTAAACGTTGAATGACATTGCCTTGTGTGCGGCTCTGTTGGTTATCTTCAGCCTGTAGCTCAAGCCAGTTTACCGAGCGAATATCCAATTTGAGTTGATGAATACTGAGATCCGCGACCACAGGTTGCATTTGCAGTATTGACTGAATGAGGTCAAATTCAACATCGATTTGTTGCGCAGAAAAGTGAATTTGCGATCCATCAGGTAGCTTTGCTTTTAGCCCCTTAAGTGCAATTGACGGGTGAGTATTACGCCAAAAACCAGTGACCTCACTTAATTCAAATTCAAAACCTGAATTTTGGTTGATCAACGTTTGTATTTCGCCTTGGAAACGATTCATTTGTGGCAAAAACACACGCAAGGTGGTGACAGCAACAGCCAGCACCACTAGCACGCTAACGATAAACCACAATACTATTCGCCAAAGGCGCGTAAAAGTTGAGATCACAAAAGCCCTACTACATCATCACAACGTCAAATTGTTCTTGAATATAAAGTGGCTCCGCTTGGATACGCACTTCTTTTCCAATAAACACTTCCAACTCAGCAAGAGCATGAGACTCATCACCTTGCAAGGTTTCTGCCACCGCAGGGGATGCGTAAACCACAAATTTATCCGCATCGTAAGCACGGTTGACACGCGTGATTTCACGTAAGATTTCGAAACAGACGGTTTCAACGGTTTTCACACTGCCGCGGCCTTCACAGGTTGGACAACTTGAACATAACACGTGTTCAATACTTTCACGGGTGCGCTTACGCGTCATCTCCACCAAGCCTAACTGCGTAAAACCATTAATATTCGTTTTGACGCGATCTTTAACCAGTGCAGCATCTAAGGAGTTGAGCACTCGCTTACGGTGCTCTTCAGACATCATATCGATAAAATCAATAATGATGATGCCCCCTAAGTTGCGCAAACGTAACTGACGGGCAATGGCTTGGGTCGCTTCAACATTGGTATTAAAAATGGTTTCTTCGAGGTTACGACGGCCAACAAATGCGCCAGTATTGATATCAATCGTGGTCATGGCTTCGGTTTGGTCGATGATAAGGTATCCACCAGACTTGAGCTCCACTTTACGCTCGAGAGAACGCTGAACCTCGTTTTCGGTGTCGTACATATCAAAAATAGGCTTGTCACCTTCATACAGTTCAAGCTTATCGGTTAACTCAGGCACAAACTCTGAGGTGAACTCTTTGAGGTTCTCAAATTCAAGGCGCGAATCGACTAAGATCCGCGTCAAATCGGTGCCGACAAAATCTCGTAAAATACGCTGAGCTAAACCCAATTCGCCATACAGTGTCGAGCGTGTTTTGTATTTAACTCGACGCTCCAACACTTTCAGCCATAGCCGTTTAAGAAAGGCGGCATCTTGTGAAAGCTCTTTCTCATCAGCCCCTTCAGCGGCGGTACGAATAATGAACCCACCGTGCTCATCACAATAATGAGACACGACTTTTTTGAGACGATCACGCTCTGATTCACTTTCAATGCGTTGTGAGACACCAACATGACTTGCGCCGGGCATAAAAACGAGATAGCGCGAAGGTAGGGTAATATCTGTCGTTAAACGGGCGCCTTTAGTGCCTAATGGATCTTTGACCACTTGCACCACGATATCTTGGCCTTGACGAACTAGCTCTGAAATATCACGAACTTGAAACTGCTGTTTTTCGTTCTCAGCCACACATTCAGTATGAGGAACAATGTCAGAAGCGTGAAGAAAAGCGGCCTTGTCTAAACCAATATCGACAAAAGCGGCCTGCATTCCGGGAAGAACTCGGCTGACTTTTCCTTTGTAAATATTGCCCACAATGCCGCGTTTCGCTTCTCGCTCAATGTGGACCTCTTGAAGAACTCCGCCTTCAATCATCGCCACTCGAGTTTCACTCGGGGTGACGTTTAGTAGCAACTCTGCACTCATGAGTACACCTCAATGTTTTTAATTATATAAATTCGTGCAAGAGCTGGTCAGTTTCGAATAATGGTAATCCTACAACAGCGTAATAACTGCCTTCGATCTTCGTTACAAATCGTCCACCCAATCCTTGAATGCCATAACTGCCAGCCTTATCGCAAGGTTCACCCGATTGCCAATATTGTTCTATTTCTTCATCTGACAAAGGTTTAAACCATACATCCGTCGTTACCACGACGGATTTAGAATGATCATGTGTTGCTACGGTTACGGCCGTCATCACTTGATGTTTTGTACCAGATAGGCTGCGTAACATCTGTTGTGCTTGAGCAAAATCAGCAGGTTTTTCAAGTACTGTTTCACCTTGCACGACTATGGTATCAGACCCAATAACTATCGAAGCAGGGTTGGATAAAGCAACACCAGCCAGTGCCTTATCACGTGATAAACGTTCAACATACACTGCTGGGGCTTCATGCTCATTACGGCATTCTTCAACGTTGGGCACCACAATATCAAACTGATAACCCAGTTGAGTCAGTAACTCTCGTCTTCTTGGCGAGCCAGAAGCTAATACAATTTTTTTATTCATCATCTAAGGTGCCAGTGGCGTCGCACACGACGAAGCAGTAGGAACATCCAAGGCCATAATATGCAATTGATCATACCAACCCATAGTGAGAGCGGGTTAAATGTCACATCTTGAATTAAATATTCGCCGCAAAAGATCAGCACTTCAAGCAACATAGATAACACGCCAATGATTACGGCTTGTTGCCATAACGCCATATTACGCAGCACTAAGAAGTTAATCGCCACTAAGTAGACAACAATGGCCATCATCATGCCACGAATGCCCAATGTTGAACCAAGCAGCAGATCCCATAACAAACCAAGGATCAAAGCCGACCCTACGTTGACTCGATGCGGCAACGCTAAAACCCAATAGCATGTCACCAGCAGTAACCACGATGGGCGCAGTAGATCCAGCTCACCCGGCCAAGGGATAGTTTGTAAAACCAGAGCAAAGAGAAATGATGCACCAATCACCAATTTACTTTTCACGACACTACTGGCCATCGGTTGCTTCCTCTAACATTTTCTCTGGTGTAACTTGCAATACTTTCTGTTGCCTATCTTCGTTAGGCCAGATCAACAGCAAATAACGTAGACGATCAAAATCCACCACGGGATCGGCGGTGATCGACGCAAATTCACGCTGAGTATCTTTGTCGACCACCGAAACGTGTGCGACAGGATAACCTTCAGGATATACGCCCCCTAAACCTGATGTGACGAGCAAGTCACCCACTTCAATATCGGTGCTGGTGGGAATGTGTTCCAATTGAATACGATCCACCTGGCCATTCCCTGAAGCAATCACTCGAATATCATTACGAATAATTTGCACTGGAATCGCACTATTGGTGTCAGTCAGCAACAACACCCGGCTGTTATGCGCCGCCACAAAAGTCACTTGACCAACAATACCTTTATCGTTGATAACGGGTTGCCCTTCGTAAACGCCATCCGTTCGCCCTTTATCAATCACAACTTGGTGACGATAAGGTGAGGTATCGACCGCCATCACCTCAGTGACAACCTTCTTTTCATCACGAACAAAAGAAGATCCAAGCAATTTACGTAACCGTTGGTTCTCTTCGCGGTATTGATCAAACAAGATCAAATCACTTTTCAAGGTGATCGCTTCTCGTTTTAAACGTTGATTCGATTCAATCAGTTTTTGATGAGTGGCGAATCGCTCATACAGATCATCAAACATACTGCGCGGCAAATCCGCCATGTATTGAATGGGAGCCACTAAGCTATTAAGAAAAAAACGAACGTTGGAAAAAGCACCTAAACGACTATCAGCCAGCATAAGACTGGCTGATAAAATCACGGCAAAAAAGAGACGTAGCTGAAGAGATGGTCCTCGACCAAATATTGGCTTCATTCTATAAAAATCCTAGATGTCATGATGGGAGCTTTACGGCTCCCAAAGCCATTATTCTTCGCTAAATAGGTCGCCACCGTGCATATCGATCATTTCCAACGCTTTACCGCCACCAAGGGCAACACAGGTTAGAGGATTATCGGCAACCACGACTGGTATTCCCGTTTCTTCGGTCAAGAGGCGGTCGATATCTTTGAGCAGCGCTCCACCACCGGTTAATACCATACCATTTTCTGAGATATCAGAAGCAAGCTCTGGCGGACACTGTTCAAGCGCAACCATCACCGCAGAAACAATACCGGAAAGCGGTTCTTGCAGTGCTTCTAAGATTTCATTGGAGTTAAGAGTAAAGCTACGAGGGACCCCTTCAGCAAGGTTACGACCACGAACTTCAATCTCCATCACTTCATCGCCGGGGTAAGCCGAGCCAATTTCATGTTTGATTTTCTCTGCGGTCGCTTCACCGATTAAGCTGCCGTAGTTACGACGCACATAATTGATGATCGCTTCATCAAAACGATCACCGCCGATACGCACAGAGGAAGAGTAAACCACACCGTTCAAGGAAATAACGGCAACTTCAGTCGTACCACCACCGATATCGACCACCATTGAACCCGTTGGTTCAGAAACACGCAGACCAGCACCGATGGCCGCCGCCATAGGCTCATCAATCAAATACACTTCACGCGCGCCAGCACCGAGTGCTGATTCACGAATCGCACGGCGTTCAACTTGGGTGGAGCCACAAGGTACACACACCAGAACGCGAGGGCTTGGTTTGAGTACACTGTTGTCATGCACCTGCTTGATGAAGTGTTGCAACATTTTTTCGGTCACGTAGAAATCCGCAATCACGCCGTCTTTCATAGGACGAATTGCAGAAATATTCCCCGGCGTACGACCAAGCATCTGCTTAGCGGCATGACCGACAGCAGCAACGCTTTTTCCACCACGACCTTTATCTTGGCGAATAGCAACAACGGAAGGCTCGTCGAGGACAATACCTTGTCCTTTAACGTATATAAGAGTATTGGCGGTACCTAAATCGATCGATAGATCGTTGGAAAACATGCCACGCAGTTTTTTGAACATATTCTTCGCTCGTCCTGCAAGAATTAGAAGATAGAAAATTGCACTAAATGTACCAATGCCTTGCGATCACAGCAAGGCGTTGACGCATAAACATGGACTGAAACACGCAATTTCTAACAGATTCCTAACTTAGGTAGAAAAATCTTCATGAATTTGTGTGAATTATCCGGTTAATTTTTTTCACGCCACCAGATTACCCGGTCGCTGCCTCGGTACAATCCAAACTGTACTCGGCCTGAGATACTATCATCCCAGGTTCCGCTTTGAGAATTATAACGGCGTAACCAAGGCAGCCCATGCTCTTCTAAATCGAGTAGCGCTTTGATCACACCGCGATTGCCTACCCCAGGCGCGGTATAGTCTAGCCTTCTCACCCCTTGATCTAAAGTCAATGGGCTTGTATCTGGCTGCATGGTTACGGTAACGGGAGGCTTAGATCCAGCTTGGTTAACACTAAAATCTTCCGATTCAAACTCAAAAACACTTAGCTGAGGTAACTCAGTACAGTTATCATGAGTGTTGGTCACAAATCCGGCTGAGGTATTATACTCACTGATGATTTTTTGCTGTAAGCCTTGTGTTTCAGGGCCATAGACATCTTCAATGGTTAAACGTCCCCAATACAGTGTCATGGTTTGGTCGATATTTTCAAAGGTATAATCTAAGCAAGGCTCTGAGTAAGACGTTCGATAACAAACATCATCACTATCTCTTAGGTCATTGACTGATAAGAGTAAGTTAAAGTCTGCATTAAACGGCACACTCAGATCCACTGGCTTTTGATAACGCAGTTGCTCGTTATTAAGGATCACACCACTAGTTGATGCTGCTTGACGCGTCACTGGTCCTATCAATTCGTTCGTAAAATCGATCGTGAGGCCATCAACAGCATCATTATAAGCTCTATCCGACCATTGGTTGTTATAACGCCACCAATCGCCAATTAAATAATTAAGCGTATCAGAACCACTACCTGATTTAGGCTGTAAATAGAGCCCGGGATTACTCGCATAAGAAAACGGTTGTCCTAAATAGGTAAAAGAGTTTTCACCACTGTTGCAAGCTGCTGCTAATGTAACCGTCATCGGTGAGACAGCAAAATAAGCTGGGATAAAGCGGCCTATCGGCCCTGTTGACGTCACAGCGATCGGCAAACCAGCTTCAATTAAATCGATGCCAAGATAAGAAGTCGGTGGCACTAATAAAAAATCAAACACACCAACTTCAGTCACACTCTGTTGAACGGTTGTAACCTCTCCCAGCTCATGATCGTAATTCAGTGTACCAATAGCACCAGCAGAACCACTAGCTGGCTCTCTCAGTACATGATCCAGAGTTATTGATTGCTGTTGGTAATTAGTTAAACCCAAATTATTGGTAAAATCATTATCTTCATTGGGCTCAGCCGCAACCGCTTTGATATTGAGATTAAAGTTTTCATCCGCCCTAGCAAAAATATCACAGCTAATATCGGCATTAGGACACGCTCCACTAACACCATAATAGCTAGTCGCGCTGAGCACTAAAGCACGAGGAACTCGTATAAAAGTCGTTTGACCTGTTAGTTGCAAATCCTGCTCATCACCACTTCCCGTTAAACGGGCATTCAAAGCAAGGCTACCAGCCTCACGATAGGATACGTTAATGCTCGCCTCACCATTTTGGTTGAAATTGAGCACCACTGGCATCGCAGTATTGGATGACTGCCCTACCGTCACACTATTCACACCAACCGATAAAGCGCTAAAACCTTGTCCCCCATTAGGGCTCAAGTAATCACTCCAAAAGGAAACGGGTTTCTGTACATTTTGAAAACTAGGCAAACACAGTTGTGAAGCGTTATCTTTTCGTACCGCTTTAATGGTCCCAGTTACCGATTGATTGGCGTAGGAATTGGGTACATCCAAAATGAAGCCACTGTCAGCAAAGTTCATCGTGCAGTTACTGGCCAAAAAGGGGCCAGCATTCCCATTGTGGCTGCATAAAGTGTTATTGAAAGACATAGCCGTGGGAACGGAACCAGAAACATCAACGGTGACATTACCTGCGCTGTTACGCCTAAGTTGGGTGTTACCAACCCCATTGCTAAATGAGATAGTTGAACCATTCACCCAACCACCCGTTGCACTAGGTAGAGAGTTAGGGACTAAATAAGCAATAACCGGATCGGTAAATAAGTTATTGCAATTTTCATCGGCACACGCCGTCACAGACACGTCAGAGGCTGCACAAGTTAAACCTTGTGCTGGCAAAGAGATGCGAAAGTGATTAATTTGCTCACCAACTGGACGAGAATTGAGCGCACAGACTTCGAAATTATCAATTTCATGGTTATTAGTCGAAGAGCCTGTAGAACCTGTGATGGACATAAACAGATCCGTAGGAACATTTTGTTGCGCCGCAAATGACATCACATTAACTGGCCCAATTAAAGTTTTCCAACTGTCAGTGCCAACTTTACGGCTTACGGTCACCAGCGACGTTGAAGCTTGAGTTGAGTCAATAACAATTCGGTAGCGGTGCTGAGGATTACCATTGGTATTGTCTACCCTCGGATTTAGGCAATCTCCATTGGTATTGGTTGTGCCGTTATTACACGTGCCTGCTAAATAGTTATAACCGCTATAGCCGGAACCAGAACCTCTTAATACAACAGCTTGCCGCCTGCGGCCTGGGCCATTCCCGCCACCTTCAATCGAATAATTACCATATTCATCCAATCCAATGCCTAACCAGCCGCCCGCAAATCCGGGTTTTTGCTCATTGACTTTATAACCAAAACCTAAAGGACCACCAAATGCTCCAACTTGAGGAGTGACAGAGGCATCAGAAAAAACAATCGCCACCCCATCAGCACCATTACCGCCATAGGCAAAATAGTCAAATTCAACCTCTACACGGTTCCCTGCCGCAGGGAAAATGCGTTGGAATGTTGAAGCGGTGGCTTGGTTTTGCACCGCTTGTGTTAATCGCATGCGATTATTGGTGATTGAAGGCGTAAAGTTACCACTGCTACTGAATACTCGCCACTGCTCATCCAATGGCTGACTTTGGAAATCATCGCTAAAACATTGCAGCCCTGAACTTTGGCACAGATGGCGTTCGTTATACAGATTGACAATCTGACTATCAGTGAGAGCTTTATTATAAATAGCCACTTCATCAAGCCTTCCGGAGAAAGTTCTGTTGTCGGAATTGTAATCTCGACCAATCTCCAAATTCACTGTATTGGTTTTGAGTGGTTGGTTATCGCTGTTTGTCGCCGCAACCACACCATTAATATAGATTTTTTGTCTCTCATTACTACTTGCTGAGCGGTTATAGCGAATGGTGATATGAGTCCAAGTATTTAGCGGAATAACATTGGATGTGGTTAATGTATTGGCACCGCCAGAACTTCTCTCCCAATACCAAAAAACTCGCCCTTGGCTATCAAGGTGGAATTCGTAGTTAGTATCTTTCGCCACTATGGTATGCAAGCCACCATTCGCCGGGCGACTGACGGGGTACACCCACGCAGATATCGTTAGCTGGTCCGAGAAGGATAACTGGCTATCATGAGCCACTTGTACATATTGGTTTTGGTTGGCAACAAACTCGCCATAACCACAAGTACCGTAATTATTAATATTGGCGGGTAGCGCCGGTGATTGAGAGCTGGTAAGCGCTCCATTCATTGCGCGGCCGTTAAGAGAAGAGCCAAACGCATTCTTGACTTCATTGAAAGCCCCACTCCATTGCACTTCATCAAAATGATAGCGCGCTACAGGGGAGGGATCACAAGCATTCAATGGATTAGATATGGGGGAACATGTACCAGTAATTGAACTATTGTTGACATTAACTTGGCCACCAGCATTATTAATTGCCGCATTAAAATCACCATAAGCCGTTGAGTCATTTAAGGTAATATCGTTAGAGGTAGTACTAATACTGACCTGAGAATCAGGCCTTCCTAGCTGGCTATTGTTTGCCGTGAAATGGCTTGCCCCTGATACTGAACCGGAAGTCATATCCACCGAATTAAACGTCACTGAGTTATTAGAGGTCATCGTAATATTACCGCTATACACACTTCCTGTAATGACAATGCCTGATTGTGCCGTAATATTACCAACCACGTTTGCTCCAGTAATAACAACCGTTCGATCATTACTGGTTAAATTACCCTGCACGCTACCACCGTTGATAGTGACGTTTCCTCCCGTCGTAACATTACCAATTAAATTGGTGTTATTGAAAGTTACGTTGCTGCTGTTGGCTGAAACATCCCCATAAATCGTATTTTGAGAGCCTTGGCTGGCTATCGCTCCGTAGTTCGCTTGCAGACTTATCCTATTTGATGCGTTACCCACTTGGTTATTAATCAAATAAAAACCGTCATTGGCGATCAGTGTTGAGTCAACATCGGCGACAATCACATCACCATCATTTAACGTCACTTGACCATTACCGCTACAGGTATAACTGTTGCCAGATTTTTGCCACGAGGTATTACAAGGAGGATATTGATTATTGGATAAATTATATTGTTGGGCACAAACCCCACCGCTCATGAGCAGTATGCTAATCAGCCATTTATAGTGGATCACTTTTCACCCCTACTTCAATAACTCGCTGCAACATCCAATCGCCAGACTGACAACGCCCGGTTGAAGTCAGTTGATAAACAGTGCGACCATCATCCATATCGCCCACTGAGTTACATTCAACTTGTGCGCTACATTGCGCTAATCCTTCACCTTCAAACGTGAGTGATTGTACAGAATGAGTATGGCAACTGCCGTCGGTTGTCGTTTGATAAAAACGACTCAGTTCAACGTTTATCGCCGATCGCGCCGCCATTTCGGCCCTTGTCCCTAACACCATCGAAACCAATTGCTGGCTATTGCGCTGTTGATTACGATTCGCGACCGATGCAACAAAGCCGACCACCACAATGATAAAGATGACCAATACTAAGCCGCTGCCTTGCTGTTTACGGCGTGTTGTAGATAAGCGCATCATGGTCAAACTTTACCTCCTCGCCGCGGTCGGAAAATGTCAGTTCAATTTTCACTAAGCCGTTGCGTTGTAGCTCTGGCTGCATGACGTGAAAGTTGGCTTGGCTAATGTTTTCAGCCATCAATACTGGAGTACCAAGCTGTGCAGGGCTGAGCGCACTGCGATTAAGCGCGTAATCCGCATAACGATAAATACGATTGTTCTGATAACAAAAAGCCACTGGCGTGCGATAAAAATAGACTCGCTTAGCTGGTGATTGAATTACAAACCCAGTCGGTTGTGTCAAGGCTACATCAACCATGATCGCGTCGTTGGGTGGCGTAAAATCAACATCTGCGTTTACTTGCGCTGTTTGCCCACTTGCATTTGGCGTTTGGCGTAGCGAAGCGGCGTTGGTTGGAAACACGACCAGACGATCGCCATTGAGTACCTTTTTGTCGATCGGCAATAAACGCACCGCAGCCGAAGGCGATTGCACGGTTGGCAGGTCGTTGTAGATCGCGCTGTCAGTGATCGGTAAAAACTCAATGCAACCATTTTCCACCATCACGCTGTTTGGTACCGCTTCACGCAGTTCTCGGCTCAGCCGCTCAGTAACAAAGCGCCCTTGTTGGCTCAAAGCTTCGCGGGCGGTGGTATCAACATAAATACCCATACTTTGGCGGATCACAGAGCCTAAAAATAGCCCGACTACCGACAACAGAATAATCGCAATCACCATTTCAATCAGGGTAAAACCACGCATCAGAAATTGCCCTTAATCGCCGCAAACGGGTAGCGATTGCCCTTCGGGTCAATGATCACCACAGATACCCGTTTATAGTGAGTCAGTTGGTTAGCGTTCACTCCGCTTAGTTGCCCACCATTGTCCTGCTCATAAAATACTTGAATCTCAACGTTATAACGTTGGTAATCAGCACTGATATCAATGCCTAATACATCTTTAACCGATCCCGTTAGGCCATGGAAATCATCCACATCGTTGTACAACGTATTATTGGTTTCACTAGGTTCTGGACCCAGTAGCGCTACAGATGTACACACTTCTCGTCCTAATGTTGTCACTAATACACACTCAGGCACTCCGCCATTGGGCCCGGAGTTTTGGTCAAAGGCTCGGCCCATTACTTCATCCATAACCGCGCGGCCTAACTCGGCGGCTTTTACTGCTAGCACCTGTTCAGCGCTTTGTTGCGAGCGAGGATAAAGCGCGGCCGTGATGCCTGTCATGGCTATTGCTGTCACTGTGATAACGATGATCATCTCAATGAGAGTAAACCCGCGCGGCGCGTTAACACGCATAAATGTACCCCTCGCTATTGATGCACACTTGGCGAGATTCACCCGATTGCAGATTATTTAAGGTAACAGTGCAGTTTGCCGTTAAGCACTGCGCGGCGCGACCTAAACTATCAAAATCTAAAAAATGGCTACCATCATTATTGGTTAACGTCAGGGTGATATCGTTCGCCGCCGCGTCAACAAAACTACTGTCGGTTGCAGGGTTAGGCAGTGAAGTGGTACAGACAGCAGAAGAAATAGTTTGAGGGAAAACTTGCTGCGCTTGATTATTGCTGACCAACCAGCGATTACAGAGGTCGGTGCGCTGCATGGCGCGGTTTTGGGTCAAACGCAGTGAGGCCAACACTTCGCTTTGTGTGGTCACGCTTGAAAAGCCAGACGTTCCAGAATAACGACTGGCGGCATAAGCAGATAGAATACCGAGCAAGAGAATAATGACGATCAGCTCGATTAAGGTAAAGCCCAATGTTCGACCAATGGATTGGCGCATCGCTGCCTCACGGAGTTGGAATCTTACGGAAAACGAAATTCCATTATAAATAACACTAATAAAGACAAGTGACTTAAACGGTCACCTGTCTTATCTACTCATAAACCGCATATTCTCTATTACTTAGCAACCAGAGAATACTTGGGTACTCGGAGCCGCTGATGAAGTCGCTTCTGTGTAAATTACATTACAGGCAGCGCTAGTTTCACCCCAGTTAGTGTTACCTTTGAATGAATAACGTATTGATGAAGTAGAGACAGCTGGCGACTGAGCCTCCCAGTCTGAATCAAGGCCAATAACGGCTCTACCAATCCCTTCAGGAGTTGCTGCTGGATAGCCATAAACAATCGCTATATTGCCATCTGTTAAGTTAGTACTAGCTGAAGTTTCTAAGCCAGCCAAAGCCGCCTTACCATATACAATTCCGCTCGCACCATCAATAGCGCCTTTCAATCCTTGCAAGGACGCTTTACGAGCATCTCCCTGAAAATTCAAAAAACGTGGCGCAGCGGTGACGGCGAGAATGCCAAGAATGACAATCACAACCACAAGTTCGATTAGGGTGAAACCGTTTTGTCTTTTCATAGTTACTTTCTCTCTATGTTTTAATCAATGCGCAGACTTACTGCAAAGTGACGGTCACACGACCAGTTTTTATCTCATACACAAACTGGTGCGCGGTTCCGCCCTCTTTTTGCACATAAGTACAAGTGGCTTGCCCGTCATCGGCTTGTGCTGAATATTTTACATTAGCGTTATTGGCTGCATTAGCGACTGTGTCAACTTTTGGTGGGTTTTGCAGCAAATTATCCATTAAATCAATACATGACTGATCCGTAATCGCCGCTGGATAACTGGTATTATCGGTATTGAGCGCCAACGGATAACCGTCCCTAAAACCTGTCGCGGCCCCGCTGCTATCTGTAGAGCGAGTCAGCCAGAAATTGACACCATCATAGTTGACGGTGTTTTGTTTTTCCGAGCCCAAAGTCACAGAGGTTCTTGCCTGAGCTTCCCACTGAGCACGCGCCGATAGAACACCAGTAGCAAAACCACCGGCAACCCCTTCGATGCTGGCTTTTTTCGCTTCATCGGTGACATCTAAAAAGCGGGGTAGCGCTGCAACGGCCAATAAGCCGACAACCACAATCACTACGACTAATTCAACTAAGGAAAAGCCCGTTTGTTTGTTATCCATGCTCTACCTATCTCTTTGTTATTACCGTGTATTATACGCACTTGTTCTCGCATCGCTACGGGGCGAGTGCCCATTTCACTGCTTATGTCGAAAACTCATGCTGAAAAATCGACGCTTACTGTAAACTTATCCCTTAAAAGTTCAATGGTTATCACCTGTTTTTGACTGTAAACATAGCGACATTGATACTGATTTACTTGATGTGCCGACTCAATTGAAATCACTTTGCTTTCAAGCAGTTGTTCATCTGGGTATAGCAGGCTTAACCAATAACGACAATCTATACTTGATTCATTTTCAGCTAATGGTAATACCCAGCCCGTTGCGCTCATATTGAGTAATCGACCATTCGCGATTAAAGTTGAGGGCCGCCCCTTTAATAACCAATCTTGCTTATAAAAATTGGCACTTTCTACGATTTTACTGCTCGCCACCGCTAATGCAGTTTGATTGGCTTCTTTTTCTATCGACTGCCATGCTGATAGCAAAGCCATCAAAAGAACAAAGACAATCAACCCCCAAATTACGAACTGAGAACGCTCTATCGCCGTTTTCATCTGACAACCTTTATCCTTTGATCGCGTCGAGCATTCCCCACATTGGCAAAAAGATGCCAAGTGCCAGCACCAACACCATAGCGGCGACAATCACCAATAAAATCGGCTCTATACGCGCGGTGAGGGTTTTGAGATCGTAATCCACCTCTCTATCATAGAAATCCGCGACTTCAAGTAGCAACTCATCAATGCGCCCTGTCTCTTCACCCACCGAAATCATCTGAATAACTAATGGCGTAAAAATATTGGCGTTTACCGCGGTGGTGGATACGCTTGTTCCCGCTTCAATGGCAGCTTTCATTTCTAACAGGCGAGATTCTAGAAATTTGTTATCCAACGCTTCGGCAGATAATGCTATCGATTGGTTTAACGGCACCCCCGCTTTCAACATCAAGGCAAAAGTTCGAGAAAAACGCGCCAATTGCGCTCGGTTCACTATGCCGCCGACAATAGGCATTCTTAAGCGAAACTTATCCCACTTTTGACGCCCTGCGGCTGTGCTCAACCAAGCTCTGAAAGCAAATAAACACCCAAGCAATACGCCTATCATCATCGGCCAGTAGTTGACAAAGAAATCTGACATACCAATTAAAATGCGAGTTGGCAGCGGTAAATCAACCCCGAAACGGCTAAACATGCTAGTAAATTGTGGGATCACTTTAACGTTGAGAATGAACATCGCGACCAAAATAAAGCTGATAACAAAACTCGGATAACGCATCGCCGTTTTAATCCGTTTACGAGTTTCGACTTCTTGCTCGTAGTAATGAGACAATTGCAGCAAGGCTTCATCAAGCCGCCCTGTGTTCTCACCGACGTGGATCATCGACACAAACAACGGGCTAAAGACTTTCGGGTACATCTGCATTGAGCTCGATAAACTGCGCCCGTTGGTTAGCTCATTACTAACCGCTTCCAATGCTTCTTTAAGCTGTTTATTAGCACAATTTTGGATAAGTCCTTTCATCGAGCGCAGCAGCGGCACTCCCGCCTTGGTCAAGCTGTAAAGCTGACGACAGAAGATCACCAACACCTCAAGTGGCACACTTGGGGTAAACAGCGATTTCCAATCAATCGAGAAATCAGCCCCTTGGTCTGACGAAATTAAGGTCGGAATCACGCCTTTGTTAAATAGCGCTTCCGCCGCGAGCTCTTCCGTCGGCGCATCAACATGCCCCGAGGTTTTGCTACCATCTAAATTTCGACCCTGATAACGATACGTTGGCATGAGTAACCTTAACTATAGATAGATGGCTTGAATGATGCCGGATGAATCACCTTCACCTAAGCTCATCACTTCATCTAAACTGACAACCCCTTGTAGCGCCAACTCCATCGCCGAAGCTAGCAGCGGTTTGTACTGCTTCGACTGACGAGCGGCTTTCGCAAAACTAACCGCATCGTTGGCGCGCAGCGCATCCATCATCTCGTGTTCAAGTTCGAGCATTTCAAAAACCCCAATTCGCCCACGGTACCCCGTCAAATTGCAGTTCTGGCACCCACGCCCACGTGTAAAAGCCGCTTCAACTTGATTTGGGAAACGCACCGTCAGCCACTGTTTGCGCGCTTCATCAACCTCATCCACCGCTTTACAATCGGGGCACACTTTACGCACTAAACGTTGGGCAACCACCGCCCGCACGGCGCTGGCCACTAAATAACCCGGCGCGCCCATGTCCATCATGCGCAAGGCGCTATCAACGGCATCATTGGTGTGTAAGGTGCTCAACACTAAGTGGCCGGTTAAGGCCGCGCGCAAACCAATTTCAACGGTTTCTTGATCGCGCATCTCCCCGACTAGAATAATGTCCGGGTCTTGACGCAAAAAGGTTCTCAGCACCGTTGAGAAATCAAGGTCAATTTTAGGGTTGATCTGCACTTGGCTGATGCGTGGCAATCGGTACTCAACCGGGTCCTCGGCAGTAATGATTTTTTTACCGGGAACATTGAGCTCTGATAACGCGCCGTATAGCGTCGTCGTTTTCCCTGAGCCGGTTGGGCCGGTCACTAAGATCATGCCGTGTGGACGTTTAAGTTGATGACGTAAACGCTGTAAAATATCGTCAGGAATACCTGACTCTTCCAGTTTACGAACTCCGGATGATTGGTTGAGTAAACGCATCACCACCGACTCACCGTATTGTACTGGCATGGTCGACATACGAATATCGACCGATTGGCCTTTGGCTCGGATATTAAAACGGCCATCTTGTGGGAGGCGTTTTTCTGAGATATCAAGATTGGCCATCAATTTTAAACGCAGCACTAAAGCCGAAGCGATGTTGGTTTCATTGAGTAGGGTTTCGTGTAATACCCCATCAATCCGCTGGCGTAAACGCAATACGTTAGCATCAGGTTCGATATGAATATCAGACGCCCCGACCTGAATCGCATCTTCAAATAGAGAGTTGATGAGCTTAACAACGGTCACTTCATCGCTATCATCATCACCGATATCGAAATCAAAGGCGGTATTGCCTTGGTGTTCCAGTTGTAGCTGCTCGGCAAAGGACGCAATTTCTTTGGTGCGGCGATAGTAACGATCAAACCCTTCAACCAATTGTTTTTCTGGAGCAATAACAAATTCAAAACTGTATTGGGGTAATTGAGTAAGCAGAGATTCTTGAGCAAACAGATCCGCCGGATCACTCATTGCGATGCGCAGCGTGTCGCCATTTTTGCCAATGATTAAGGCGCGTAAACGGCGTGCATGTACTTCCGGGAGGAGCTGCACTGCATCAATATCGACATTGGCTCGGCTGAGATCAATCAGCGGCAGCGAAAGTTGCTGCGATAAGAAGCTCAGCATCTGCTGCTCTGACAAAAAGCCGAGTTCGATCAGCGTGTCACCCAGTTTACGTCCACTGCGCTTTTGCGCAGCGAGCGCTTGTTCCACTTGATTTTCAGTGATGATCCCTTCTTCAACCAGCAGATCACCTAAGCGTTTTCGTAGCTTAATTTGCACTCGCACTCTCCTCTAAACTGCTTAGTACGACTAGGCGATCACGAATAAACAGTTGTGACTGACTCGAGAGGCCAACTTTCGCAAGCGCTTGTTGGTAGGTATATTTGGCCGCCTGAAAATCCATCGTGCGCTCTTGTGCTATCGCAAGCCCTAACCACCAGCGTGCGTTCTCAGCATCAAGCTTGACTAAGCGTTGATAGCTTTCTAATGCGAGTGAATCTTGCTTGGCTTTTTGTGCCAAGGCTGCTCTTAGCGAGAGATAATCGATCGAAGCATTGTCAGGTAAATGAACTAGAGGGGTTAACGCCGCTTCACTCTGCTTCTCTTTAATCAGCAATTTAGCTAACGCGATCCGCAAACTTTCTCCGTTATGATTGAGCTTTATACCGCTTTGTAAAATTTCAAAAGCTTTGCGCGCATCACCTTTGCCGTAATAGAGCGCGGATAATTTTTGACGGGCGAGTTCATTTTCTGGGGTAAAGCGTAGCACTTCACTGTACGCATCCAGTGCCTCTTTGAGCTCATTGCTGTCCACGGCTTTATCAGCGCGGCTCATTGCTTTTACCGCCAGTTGCTCTGGCGTCAAATCCACTTGTTCAATCAAAACACTTGAGATTTCTTGGTCACTTTCAGCACCGAGCGTGACCGCACGGTTAGAATACAACGGCTTTTGATTGGCTAAGGCCGAATCCTGTTTAACCGTCACTGTGGGCGTTGCTGAATTTGACGTTTTTTTGTCTACTGCAACAACGGCAGTTTGGTAAACGGGACGGTGAACCGGAACAATTTTGGTGGTCGGAGAAACAAGCGCAGGCGAAGAGCTTCGCTCATCAACCTCTAACAACAGGCTCTCAGGTTCATTCACTATCGCTTGATTGGCCAGTGTCTGACTGACCACTGTTTGACTGACCACTGTTTGGCTGACCATAGTTTGGTCAACCGCAGCTTGGTTAACCGCAACTTGGTCAACCATAGCTTGCTGCTGTGACACCGCCCATCCACCGACTGCTAAGCTGGCAGCAAACCCGGCTACCATCCACAACCAAGCGCGGCTGCGTTTTACTTTCGCAACTTGCGCTGGTTGCAAGTTCACCACTGATTGGCGTTGCGCTTGTGCCAGTTTTGATAGTGCATCGTTCATTGCACTCATGATTAACTCCATCCCCACATAAAAGGGCGTTTAAACTTAGGCTTACAGGTATCAAACGTATCGTGAATCGCTGTAAATAGGTGCTGATTGCGAATCGTGCTGTCGTTTTGCGTAAAAGCCAGCAACAGAGCTTTGTGACACACTTGGTTAATCAAACGAGGGGTGCCATAACTGGCTCGCCACAACGCTTTTTTCTGTTCAAGATTAAACAGTTGCGCATCGCCTCCGGCTTTGCTCAAGCGGTTCTCGATATAAGCGACTGTTTCATCTAAAGAGAGCGGCCGCAGATAAGCGCTAAAAGTAATTCGTTGGCGAAATTGGCGCAGATGGTGCTGCGCTAAACGCTCATCGAGCTCTGGTTGGCCGATCAACACCAGTTGCAACAACTTTGTGTATTCTGTTTCTAAATTGCCGAATAAACGCAGCACTTCCAATGCATCGTCTGGTAACGCTTGTGCTTCATCAACAATCGCGACTACTCGTTTCCCCTGCTGCTTTAGCACAATCAATTGTTGCTGAATACGATCAACAATATCCGCATTATCTTGCTTACTAAGGCCTAGTTCGCTGGCGACAGCTTGGCGAAGTTCTCGACCATTAAGCGCTGGGTTGGGTAAGTAAATCAGTGCAATATGATCATGTAAATGATTGATCAACATACGACACACCATGGTTTTTCCGGTTCCGACTTCTCCGGTTATCTTGATCACCCCTTCGCCTAAATCAATGGCAGCACTCACTGTCTGAATCGCCTCGTAATGTGGCGCTAAGCCTAAAAACAGTGATGTATTAGGCGTGAGATGAAAAGGCAGTTGCTCAAAACCAAAGTGCTCAAGATACATGATGTTTATTCTTCGTCTGGGAACCACTCCTGTAGTAGTTCACGCGAGCGTTCGAGCTCTTTTTGCCACGTATTAACACCCACAACCGTTGGTTTCAGCAAAATCACCAATTCGGTTTTTTCAGTCAGCTCAGAGGTGTTACGAAACAGATACCCTAAACCGGGTAAATCCCCCAAAAAAGGGACTTTAGATACTTGATTGGAGGTGTTGGATTTCATTAATCCACCAATCACCACCACGTCACCATCTTGTGCGCGGATCACCGAGTCTGATTCACGGATCGTACTGCGCGCTAATGGCAACACAATTTGGTTGCCTGCATATTCAATTTGTTTCGTCTGCTCGTCGACTTCAATCACAGCGGGGTGCACGTGCAATAGCACATTGCCTTGGTCATCAATTTGTGGCGTCACGTCAAGCGAGATACCCGAGAAAAAAGGCGTTAGTTGGATATCTGGTGCAACATTGGAGTTATCGCCATTACCAACCACACCCGTTACGTCAGTGACATAGTATTCATCGGTGCCGACTTTGATCACCGCTTTTTGGTTGTTAGCAGCGGTAACTCTTGGGCTGGATAGGACATTCAAATCACCCTGAGTTCCCATAAAATTAAGCACCGCTTCAAAACTACCATCTGAAATGGTGACATTGGTTTGGCCTTGCAGCAGAGTGCCAATCGCATCCATCCCCGGCAGTAACGAAGCCGCACTACCGACCTTATTAATCACAACATCACCATTGCCAAAGGACATATTTGACCAATTGATCCCTTGCTGGTAACCATCGCTCAAGGTGACTTCTAAAATTTTTGCTTCAAGGATCACTTGTCGCTGTAGACGTTGCTGAGAAATGCCAAGGAAGTTACGCACTTCGCGAATTTCATCTGGGTAGGCTCGAACAGTGATTACGCTCGCTTGTGGCGTGACAACAACGCCTTGACCTTTGCCCGAGCCAATCAGCTGTGCAACGGCTTTTTCAAGCTGCGGCCAGAAATCGCTTTCACTGGTGGTTTCAATTTCCGTTCCACCTTTAGAATTACTGGATGAGTTACTCGAATTGGAATTAGTACTGGAATTTGAGCTAGAACTACTCGAGGAACTAGAACCGGTATCCGTATTAGTGATCGTACCGGTGGTGATGGAAGTTAAAGAACGGCCCGTACGTTTAAGTTGTAAATAATCGACCGGGATAGTCACCGTACGCAGGCCTGATGGGTAAACCTGAATCACTTTACCCTTTTTAATAATTTCATAGCCATACATGTCACGAACGACGGCCAATACATCATCCAAAGTCACGTCGGTTAGATTTACCGTTACACTTCCAGTAACTTCAGGGTGGATGGCGGCACTAAACTCAGTTCCTTTCACTAAACTGGCAAAAAATACCCTTGCATCCACATTATCAGCTTGGATACGAAAGCGTTTAACCGTTTCTTGACTGCGCGCTGTGATTCCCTCAATGTCAGGCATCAAGTCAGCTTCTACGGAGGCCGGTAGAACGGCTAGATTTCGGCTGTTGGCTTCATTAATCGCCTGATTTAAAGACTGTTTCATCTCAACTGGATCGCGATGTCCCATAGAACAGCCCATTAAGGATACGATGACTACGCCTAATACGATTTTACGCATACGATTTCTATACCTTACTGCTTGATGTCCAGAGAAAAGAGGCTTAAATCCCACATCTTTCCTCTGCGAGAAAGGGTCACTTGCTGTGGCTCAATGGCTTCTACTGTGTAGCCAAATAGCGACTCTCCGATGCCAACCACTTGATCGTTAAGCACTGCCACACAAGGTATGGTTTGTTGGCATACAATACTTTGCAACCTAGGTAGCGGGTAACTCTCTATCTTATTGACAGGTGATGCGCTCTCACTCGCCCAACCTAATGGCGCGGTAGGATCTTGCGCTGCCCAACTACTGCATACAACACACATCAACAGCAGTGAAAAAACGGATCTAACCACCAATAAACTCCTGTCTAATGCCTAATGTGTACACTTCCATAATGACTCTGGCTTGGGGGTAATTTTCTACCTTGTATTGGAAATGACGCCAATAATACTTCATCGGTAAACTTTCTAAATTGGTCAAATAATTCAATATCGCGAAGTAATTACCGGTGAACTCCAATCTCACAGGATGAACATAATAGCCTGAATATTCAGATGATTGGTTGTTATTTGCAATCGGCTCTGCTGCTAATGACTCCATGGAGACCAACGTCAACTCTGGGCTGGTTGCCAAAACACTTTCAAGCAATTGCGCCATCTTCGCGGGTGTAATCAGTGAATCAACCAATGCTGCCAACTCAAACGAGAGAGTTTGGCTCTGCGCCATTAACTGTTTGAATTCTAGATTGATCTCTTGATTCGGATCTTTATTAAGCTTAGCAGTCAATAACAGAATTTCACCTTGCATTCGCTGGTTCATCTGCTCAACAGACTGAAGCTGTAACCGATTAGCCGCCACCGATTTCATCGCGGGTTCAAGTAACAAGCTAAACAAGAGCAGTGTAATCACCACTAAGCCACACAGGGCGATCAACATTTTTTCACGCGAACTGATGGCTAAGAATTTGTTGCTGATGCTCTGCCAATTCATTGGCTATCCTCCGCTTTAGTTTTAAGCTCAAAGATGAGAATGCCTTGCTCATTGCGCGCAATTTTTAACTTTTCAAAACCACGTCCCACTAGGTTCAGTTCGCTTTTAAACTGACTTAACCAGTTTGGAATATCTTTCGCCTCTCTAGCCAAGCCTTGCAAATCGAGCTGCTCATGATGGATGGTAATGGTCGTTAATGAAATATCATCACGGCTGAGTGTGGCTAGCGAACGCATGACTCCTGAGTAACCGACCTGTTGTGATTGATCAAACTCATTAATCGAATCCAATGTGGCTTGTTTGCCCTTAATTTGCTGCTTCAAACGCTCAATCGCCGCCATTTTTTCAACCGATGGCTTATGCTTATCAACTTTCTGTTTGGTCGTTTCTAATTCAGCAGCAAGGACTTTATTTTGCGCTTGTTTAGCTTGTAGCTGCTGTTTCAATTGACTATTTTGCCATTGATAACTGGCATAGGCCAATAGCATCACTAAAGCGACAATGCCCCAAATCGCGCAGACCATGGACAGTGAAAAATACTCTTTCTTCGGCTTAAGATGCGCCGGGTATAAGTTGAGCATTGAATCGTCAATGCGAGTCACTTGCTCCACCAGCAGATGAGCCGAACTCGGTAACCGCTCATCAAGCAGGGAAACTTTGACATTTAGGCGTTCATTTAATGCATCGACCAACTCTTGCTGCGCTTCTTCATCACACAGCACTTTTAGCTGATGTAATGAGGCCCCTTTAAGCTGCGAGGAAAGGTAATCGATCGAACGTTGCAGTTCTAACGCTAAGCCATCGAGCTGTAAAACCGAGCTGGCGACACCAGTAATGGGAGAGACAACACCTCTCATTGTGCGTTGAAAACAGCATTTTTGGTCCACAAATGCGTCAAACTTAAAACTGCTGTTTTTACTGCGCTGTAGCAGCAAAAAATGCTCAAGATCACCGGCACTTCTCGCCCACACTTCATCTTCGGGAATGACTTTGCCTAACTCTAAACCCATCGCACTCAGTTGCGACGCCACTTCCAATACCGTGCGTTTTGAGACCACGTAGGCTTGAATTTTATTATCTGCGGGTAACGGAAAAGCATCAGCGATGATGTCAGTGACTTTCTCTGTCACCAGATCTTTCAATAAAAATGGCAGGGCGACTGACCACTCTTCTTTGGGTAACTGCGGTTTTTCTATTTGATAAGTTTGATAAAAATGAGCATGGAGGACAAGGTTAATTACCGTGCCCTTGATGTTGAGCGGTTTGAGTGCGTGAAAGAGTACCTGTTGCCACGTTGCACCATCAAGCGGGATCTCTGTCGGCAAAGTCGCATCATCCAAAGCCGAGAAATAGAGAGCATCAGGTCTTACGACAACGAACAATTGCCGCAACGTCGCTTTAGATGGTTTTAATTTATCAATCAGTGACTGAAGATTCATATAGGTTCGCTTTTATTTTTTACGCCAACGATTTCTTCGCCCTAAGGTCACGCTAGGGCTAATTATTTTCTCAGGTAACAAAGGCTGTTCTTCTTCAAACAGTCGGCCTTGCCCACCATGAATGCCTAGGTTTTTTAGCGTTTGCCACTCTTGCTCTGTTTCGACACCGACCGCAATAACTTGAGTCTGAGTACCGCCACAAGCACCGATCATGCTACGAACAAACAGCTGATTTTCATGCCGTTGGTCTATTTTCTTCATCAAACTGCGGTGTAACTTAAGGAAATCAATCTTAAGATCTTTTATGTAGTGAGTGCTGACAATGGTTCTGCCCGCCTGCCCTACGATTACCTTAGCACCGAGGCCGGAGATCATCTTAATAACGGGGCGCATATAATCGAGATGTTGCACTAATCGGCCTTCAGGAAACTCAAAGGAGAGCTGCGATCGGCTACTCGAGGTAAGTTGCAACAATTCATGCCGGAACCACTTAAAATACTGCTTATCGGCGAATGGAATCACATGCAAGTTCACTGACACATTGACCTTAACTTCAGAGCTTTTAAGCAAACGAACGACTTTAAGCAATACGGCTCGATCCATTACCATTTCATAACCCACCGTTTCTAAGGCTGAATGAAAGCGAGAGGCTTTTATAACACCTTGTTCTGGATCATCAATACGCGCAAACAACTCATCGTGCAGCCATACTAAATCATTCGTCTTTTCAAGCAAATAGCAAGGTTGACGGAATAAAATTATTTTCTCAGGCGTCAGCACCTGATCAAACAAAGTTCGCCAACGCACACTGCCGCGTTCCTCTTGGAAAAAAGTACTCTTTTTAAAGCGGCTCCACGTATTCACTCGCTGTAACTGAGCACTTTTTAAGGCCGTTTCTGCCTCATCCAACACTCGACCACGCCGCTCGCCTTCGCTGTACATACTGATACCTATATGGCACCAGTTTTCTTTATCGAGCGGCTCAGGAGGCGATATGCGCGCTAAAAGCTTCAAACATTGTGTAGCAATAGAAGCGACCTCTTTTACCCCTTGGTGCGGCACAAAAATGGCAAAATCGGTATCGTAATAGCGAGATAAAATCACATCTGGGTAACGCTGTATGACGTTGGAGATGTTCTCCCCGACTTCCACAACGAGATCATCCGCTGCTTTTTTATCATTTTCTTCGCACAGAGAATCCCAATCATCGATACGCACTAACAAAACGCCACCACGCGCGCCATTCTCTAACAAGGCTGATTCCAATTTGCTATCAAAAAGGACACGGTTGGCCGTACCCGTCAACTTATCTAAGAAGGTTTGGGTCCGGATAAAAGTATCAAAGCGGCTACGCTCTTGACGAGCATCTTGCAGCTCATCAATCAGGACATCAAGCGCCTCACTCGCCGTATAAGGCCACTCGCGGTGATCACCTTTGGCGTACTGCTCCACTCGACCGGCGAGAATCATTCGCCCTCGCTCCTCCAACAATTCAGATCCAAGCAATTGCTCTTTAAGCCACTTTACCCCACGAATCAAACAAAACACGATGAGACCAACTGCCAACGTAATAGACCACATGGCACCCAATGAGTAGCTATAACTGAGATAAGGCGGAACGGCTTTAAAGCTGATGCTGTAGCCTGGATTACGTTCAAGGATAATATCAATATGGTACAAACGGGCAGGGTCGACTTTGGACGAGGTATCTTTAAAACGGTAAATAACGCCAGCTGGTGAAGAGAGCTGCATTTCAACAATGCTACTGGCTTGCAACATTTTGGGCATCCAACGTTGCAATGAATAAGCGGCATCAGGATCTTCTATTTCTTTATCGACTACCTCCACAATTCCTGCTAGGTAGTGATTGAGATATTCTTGTCCAAGCCGTTGAAAAGACAAAGTTCCACCAATAAACAAAATGAACATTGCACTGGTTACGATGAGCGTAACAAAAGCTACTAACCGAGTACTCAGTTTCAGTGTTGGTGTATACCGCATGAATGCTGAATTCCTTTTCAACGTAAACTTTGTCGATCACTAAGCTGTGCTGACAAATAAGAAAATGCTAATAGTGATAACTATATAAAAAAGCCGCGGTTTTCGCGGCTTTTTTCGACATTCGAACGTTTAGAACGGGATGTCGTCATCAAAATCCATTGGTGGTTCATTATACTGAGGTTGAGCCTGTTGAGGAGCTGATTGCTGTTGCTGTGGTTGCTTTTGCATCGCTGGCTGCTGAGGTTGCCCCCATCCGCCACCTTGTTGCTGTTGTTGTGGCATTCCACCTTGCGCTGGAGCACCACCTTGAGCACGGCCACCCAACATTTGCATCACACCATTAAAACCTTGTACGACAACTTCGGTGGTATAACGATCTTGTCCGCTTTGATCTTGCCACTTACGAGTTTGTAGCTGACCTTCAATGTACACTTGTGAACCTTTACGTAAGTATTCACCAGCCACTTCGGCTAATTTGCCAAACAGCGCAACACGGTGCCATTCGGTTTTTTCGCGTTGCTCGCCAGTTGCTTTATCACGCCATGAATCTGACGTTGCAATGGTGATATTTGCCACAGCAGCGCCACCAGGCATATAACGAATTTCTGGGTCGTTACCTAGGTTACCCACTAAAATAACTTTATTTACTCCACGGCTTGCCATGTTTTGCTCCGTCTTCCATCATGAGTGTTCTTTAAATAGCTGACTAGGATACCACGCTTTATGCGAGGCACAAATCTTCACAGAAATAGTTGTCAAAATTCATCTCACAATCTTGCTCAATTTCCTATTTTTTAGAACCACTACCTCTAATTTAAGGATGACAAAACACTCAGTTACCTTACCATATGAAACTAAGCGCAATTTTATTTATCTCGTTGGCTTTATAACCTAATTTCCGTCATTTTCTAGACAGTTGTCTAACATTCTCGTCAACAGGAAGTGACCATGAGAAAAGCAAACTATACCCGCACCATTTACTTTCTTTGCTTAGATAAAGAGCAAGAACACCCTTATATTGACCATTTAACCGATCGGCTTGGACTGCCCATTCCGAAAATTGAGCCTGAAATCCTGCGCCAAACGTATTGTCCAGATAAACACAAAATATTGATGATTGACCATGCCGATTATGCGCTACTGCAGCAACGCTTGGGAAACTGCCCATTAAGCAGTCAGCATCATGAAACGATCCTTATCAATGTGTTGCAAAGATTAACCACGAATGACTTATTAACCTTTGGCCATTTAAAGGGGCTATTTTATAAAAATGACACCCTAGATAAAATTGCATTTGGGCTTGGTGAAATCATTAACGGACAAAATTGGCTACCCAGACACGCTGTAAGCCAGTTACTGCACTACTATCGCTACGCGTTTGAATCCCACACTGCTCAAGTGATTACAGACTTAACCGCCCGCGAAATACAGATCCTCCGCTGCTTACAAACTGGCGCATCGAATAACCAAATGTCGGAAGATTTATTCATCAGTGAATTCACGGTCAAATCACATCTCTACCAAATATTCAAAAAGCTATCGGTCAAAAATAGGGTCCAAGCGATTGCGTGGGCCAATCAAAATATTCTGTCTTAATTATGTGCTTTCACGCAGAATTTAACTGAGTTCACCGCTTTAGTGGTGATAGCGTTTCATAAAGCATGATAAGGTTGCGCCATCAATTAACAATTCAAATAAAAATAAGGTTATAGCATGATCAAAAAATGCCTATTCCCAGCCGCTGGCTACGGTACACGTTTTCTTCCAGCGACCAAATCAATGCCTAAAGAGATGATGCCAGTCGTCAATAAACCCTTGATCGAATATGGTGTTGAAGAGGCGATTCAAGCTGGAATGACCGGGATGTGTATTGTGACTGGGCGTGGAAAACACTCGATCATGGATCACTTCGATAAAAACTATGAGCTAGAGCATCAAATTAGTGGCACCAACAAAGAAGAGCTACTGGTTGATATTCGTGAAATCATTGATACCGCCAACTTCACCTACATTCGTCAACGTGAAATGAAAGGTTTAGGCCATGCGATTTTAACGGGTCGAGAGTTAGTCGGCGATGAACCTTTTGCGGTGGTGCTGGCCGATGACTTATGTGTCAATCAAGAAAAAGGGGTTTTGGCACAAATGGTCGCTCTGTATAAACAGTTCCGCTGCTCAATTGTTGCCGTTCAAGAAGTGCCTGAAAATGAAACACATAAATACGGTGTTATTTCCGGTGAAATGATCAAAGACGATCTGTTCCGAGTGGATGACATGGTTGAAAAACCAGAACCAGGCACCGCACCAAGCAATTTAGCCATCATTGGCCGCTACATTTTAACCCCAGATATTTTTGATCTGATTGAGCAAACCGAGCCGGGTAAAGGTGGCGAAATTCAAATTACCGACGCGCTACTCAAACAAGCGCAATCAGGCTGTGTATTGGCGTATAAATTCAAAGGCCAACGCTTTGACTGTGGTAGCGTAGAAGGCTATATCGAAGCCACTAACTACTGCTTTGAAAACATGTACAAAAAGAACGAACAAAAAGTCGCGTTGGATAAACATTCGACTCATAAAGCTTAAGTAACCGAATGCGTTAGTCACCTAGCGCCTCCCCAATAAAAACCACGGCAAGTCCCGTGGTTTTTATTTACTGTTTTTTTATCCAGTACCTATTTGCACAAAACTCACACTATGCAATACTTGCTTAACTTGTGTTACATAGAGCCTAGATGATGGACAAAATTGAAGTTAGGGGCGCTCGAACCCACAACCTGAAAAATATCAACCTGACCATTCCACGCGATAAACTAACGGTGATTACAGGGCTATCAGGCTCGGGGAAGTCGTCTCTCGCCTTTGATACACTCTACGCAGAGGGCCAACGGCGCTATGTTGAATCGCTGTCTGCCTATGCACGCCAATTTTTATCTTTGATGGAAAAACCGGATGTTGACCATATTGAAGGTCTTTCACCGGCTATCTCTATTGAACAAAAATCAACCTCGCATAACCCTCGTTCTACGGTTGGCACCATTACCGAAGTTTATGACTACTTGCGTCTGCTTTATGCGCGAGTCGGTGAGCCGCGTTGCCCTGAGCACAAAGTTCCACTTCGCGCTCAAACCATCAGCCAGATGGTTGATAAGGTATTGGAGTTAGCTGAAGGTTCAAAACTGATGCTGCTTGCACCGATTGTGAAAGAGCGCAAAGGTGAACACGTTAAGACGCTGGAAAACTTGGCCGCGCAAGGTTTTATCCGCGCCCGCATTGATGGTGAAACGTGCGATCTGACTGATCCACCAACCCTTGAGCTGCACAAAAAGCACACCATTGAAGTGGTGGTTGATCGCTTTAAAGTTCGTCCTGACCTACAGCAGCGCCTAGCCGAATCCTTTGAGACAGCGCTCGAGTTGTCAGGCGGTATTGCTGTGGTTACTGATATGGATGGTGAAGGCGAACAGATTGTATTCTCAGCCAATTTTGCTTGTCCACACTGTGGCTACAGTATGCAGGAGTTAGAGCCTCGGCTGTTCTCATTTAATAACCCAGCGGGCGCATGCCACACCTGTGATGGTTTAGGCGTACAACAATATTTTGACCCTGAACGCGTTATCCAAGATAGCCAACTCAGCCTCGCGCAAGGAGCGATTCGTGGCTGGGATCAGAAAAATTACTACTACTTCCAGATGCTCACGTCACTCGCTGCGCATTATGATTTTGATTTACACACCCCATTTAACAAACTGCCTAAAAAGGTTCAGGAAATCATCTTGAAAGGCTCGGGGAAAACTGAGATTGAGTTTAACTACATTAATGACCGTGGTGATATTCGGGTTAAACGCCATCCGTTTGAAGGCATTCTCAATACACTTGAACGTCGTTATCGCGATACAGAATCTAACTCTGTCCGTGAAGATTTGGTGAAATACATCTCGACCAAACCTTGTACCAGTTGTAATGGCACCCGTTTACGCATCGAAGCTCGCAACGTATTTATCAATGACACCGCGCTCCCGGAAGTGGTGGAACTGAGCATTGCCGATGCCTTGCAATTTTTCCAATCTCTTGATTTAGAAGGCCAACGAGCACAAATTGCTGAAAAAGTAATGAAAGAGATCAATGACCGTTTGCATTTCCTCGTCAACGTTGGGTTGAATTATCTCAACCTTTCTCGGAGTGCTGAAACCCTATCAGGAGGCGAAGCACAACGGATTCGCTTAGCGAGCCAAATTGGCGCTGGACTCGTTGGGGTAATGTACGTCTTAGATGAGCCATCGATTGGGCTCCACCAGCGTGATAACGAACGGCTATTAAAAACGCTCACGCATTTGCGCGATCTAGGCAACACGGTATTAGTTGTAGAGCATGACGAAGACGCGATTCGTATGGCCGATCATGTAATTGATATTGGCCCCGGCGCTGGTGTGCATGGTGGGCAGGTCGTCGCAGAAGGGAATGTGAATGACATAATTTCCAACCCTAATTCGCTCACAGGACAGTACCTGAGCGGCGCGAAAAAAATTGCGATTCCTACCGTGCGTACCCCGAGAGATCCCAAGAAAACGGTGGAGCTTATCGGTGCGTCGGGTAACAACCTCAAGACGGTTGATTTATCGATTCCTGTTGGCTTATTTAGCTGCGTAACAGGGGTTTCAGGCTCCGGTAAATCAACCTTAATTAATGATACCTTTTTTAAAATTGCTCATACGGCCTTAAATGGAGCCACCACAGCAACGCCTGCTCCATATCAAAAAATCAAAGGGTTAGAGCATTTTGATAAGGTCATCGACATTGACCAGAGCCCGATAGGCCGAACTCCCCGTTCAAACCCAGCCACCTATACAGGCATTTTCACACCGATCCGCGAGCTATTCTCGGGCACTCAAGAGTCTCGCTCTCGGGGCTATAAACCGGGTCGTTTTAGCTTTAACGTACGTGGTGGACGCTGCGAAGCATGCCAAGGTGATGGTGTGATTAAGGTTGAAATGCACTTTTTACCCGATGTTTACGTGCCATGCGATGTGTGTAAGGGCAAACGCTATAATCGTGAAACATTGGAAGTCCGCTACAAAGGCAAAGCGATTGATGAAGTGTTGGAGATGACCGTCGAAGATGCTTACGTTTTTTTTGAGCCCGTACCGATGATCGCTCGCAAACTCAAGACTTTGATTGACGTGGGTTTATCCTACATACGCCTCGGACAAGCGGCGACGACATTGTCAGGGGGCGAAGCTCAACGCGTCAAACTGGCTCGTGAACTATCAAAACGCGATACAGGAAAAACCTTGTACATTTTGGATGAGCCAACGACTGGCTTACACTTCCATGATATCCAACAGCTCTTGACCGTACTGCATCGCCTACGCGACCACGGCAATACCGTGGTAGTGATTGAACACAACTTAGATGTGATTAAAACCGCAGACTGGGTGATCGACTTAGGGCCAGAAGGTGGACAAGGCGGCGGCGAAATTATTGCTCAAGGAACGCCCGAAGATGTGGCGCAGATCGAAGGTTCACACACAGCACGCTTTCTTAAGCCTATGTTGAAATAGAAAAAAACGGTAAAGTAAAGAAACCAGCAAGTAGTTGCTGGTTTCTTTTAATTGGAACGCGAGACCTATGGCAACTTTGCACCTAAGCGGTACACAACTTGAAGCACAAATACCCGCCATCCCGTTAAACAAACCCTTTTTGCTTTCGATTGGCATTCTCTATTTACTGGCAATGCATTTTTTTATGCCCAACCCTGGTGGCTCAGGTCTGGCTTTATCTTTTAATCCAACCACTTGGCTTGCCCTTAGTTTTACGCTCTCATTAGGTCTGTATCAACTCGCATCTAACCGTAGGTTACGCTATTCCAAACTGACCATCGGTCTTTTCATCAGTTGTACCATCATGACGATTCCGCTGCTTTATACGAATGCTCAAATTGAGTCGTCGCTGAGTCGAATGTTAGGACTATGGACTGGGCTGCTTTTTTTTGTATTGCTGCAACAATTTCGTTTTAGTAACAAACATAAGCAGCGATTACTCTGGTTTATCGTACTCGCGGTATTGATTGAAACTCTATTTGGTCTGTACCAATACTTTTTGCTTTCACCCGATAATATTTTTGGCTATAACACCCTCATCAACCGCCCTTACGGCATTTTTCAGCAACCGAATGTGATGGCGAGCTTTCTCGCGACAGGGCTGGTTATGTCCGGCTATTTACTGGCTCGTCAACCGAAAAAGTACAATCAGCATGTTAGCGAAGTGAGTCTACTTTATGTCACTCCACTGCTCACTACACCGTTGCTGGTGATATTAGCCTCGCGCACTGGCTGGATTGGCGCAGTACTCGGCACGCTTTTTGTTCTGCCTTACCTATTTAAATTTTCGACGCCTAAACGATTTTGGGGATGGAGCGCTGCGACGCTATTGGGTATTGCTTTAGGGTTTGTCGCTGTCTATTCCCAAGGCACGGGCGATTTTCTAGAGAATAAGGCTGATTTAGAGAGCCCTCGCCGTTATACCTTTCCTCAAACCATCGATATGGTCATAGAAAAACCCTTCACGGGTTATGGCTATGGCAAGTTTGAATCTGAATATTTGCTTTATACCGCAAGGCAACACCAATTAAACCCTAGCTACCAACCGGGGTTGGCGTCGATGGATCATCCTCATAATGAATTACTATTCTGGGCGGTGGAAGGCGGTTTGTTACCTGTGCTAGGGATCACACTGGCCATGCTTTTCGTGCTCATACGGATGTATTCGGCCAAGAAAGGGACCAGGCTTGCGATGTTCGCCCTTTTCATCCCTATCGTGTTGCACAGCCAACTCGAATACCCATTTTACCATTCTGCCATTCATTGGATAACCTTCATTATTCTGCTTTTTTGGGTTGATCAACGCGTGGCTAAATACCGTTCGGCCCCTTTTGGCCTTATCAGTAAATCCCTGTTTCGAGTATTGAGTTTAGTACTGCCGATTTTGACTGGCTTTTATATGCTCAGCGCACTGCACAGTAATTACGTGCTTACCCAATTTGAGAAATCTCAACCCAAGAACCCGGATATCCTACAAAAGGTGACGAACCCTGTGGTTTGGAAAGACCGTTTTGATTGGGATGTCTACAGCACTTACCTCAACATTGGTCTGTATAATCAAGATTCTAAATTGATTACGCCATACATCGACTGGTCATTGGCCATCATAAAACATAAACCGCGTCCTGCTTTTTACAATAATCTGATCTTGGCTTACCAAGGTATTGGTGACGAAAGCCGTGCAGAGCAAATTCGCTCCGAAGCCGCATTTTTGTTCCCCAATATGGATTTCAGTGAGGTGCAGTATAGCCCGCCAACCAGTTCGGCTGATCGTTCGTCTGCCAATTAAATTGAGTATATGAGCCTTATTCATAAAAAAAGCTTTCCCAAAAATAGAGAAAGCTTTTAACCGTTGAGCTTATTTCACACTCCAACCAGTAGATCTCACTGCCAGATGAATGGCTTACGTCACTGGTGGAAAATCCAACACCATGGTAGCAACGCTGAAATAGATGATCACCCCGATAGAATCCGCAATGGTCGTGATCAACGGAGCACTGGCTGACGCAGGATCGAGCTTAAACTTATTCAGAATGAACGGAAGGAGCATTCCAACAATACAGCCAATAATCACCACAATTTGCATCGTTACCGCAACGACAAAAGCGATATCACTGCCGCCTCGCCAAAAACCCAATAAAGAGACAGCAATGGCCATTGTTGCCCCTAATAACGCCGCAATCCCTAACTCTCGCACCAACATGGATAGCCAATCTTTCATCACCACTTCACCAGTGGCTAAGGCTCGAACCATCAACGTAGCTGACTGGGATCCTGCATTACCGCCGCTATCAATCAACAGTGGTAAGAAGAAGACCAAGGCGACATAGGTTTGAATCGTCTCCTCAAAGTACGCAATACCGGCACCAGAAAAAAGATTACCAAAGACTAACAACACCAGCCAAAACACACGTTTCTTGTACATTAACCATACGCTGGCTTCTTTAAGGTTACCGGTAAAACCAACCGCAGCGACTTTATGAAAATCCATATCCGCTTGCTGCTCGGCCACGTCCATCGCATCGTCATAAGTCACTATACCGACCAAACGAAATTGCTCATCAAAAACAGGCACCGCAAGTAAATCGTATTTACTGATGGCTTGCGCTGCACACTCTTGATCTTCATCGGCTCGCACAAACACTGTCTCTTTGGTCATGATGTCAGAGACAAGCGAGGTCGGTTGTGCCAGCACTAAATCCTTAAGCGAAAGTGTACCAAGTAAGCGATTCTGTTTATCAATCACATACGCTTGATAGATGGTTTCCCTCTCGTTGGCCATTTCACGTAAACGCGCAATCGCCTGCTGCACATCATCATCGGCGTTTAACGTCGCATAATCTGTCGTCATGATAGAGCCGACCGAGCCTTGCGGGTAGGCTGCAAGTTGTTGTACATCTTGCCGCTCTTGTTGATCCAGTAGAGCAAGTAGCGGCGGTTGGCGCGTCTCATCCAAGTGAGCATATAAGTCAGCCCTTTCATCATGGGGCATAACTTGAAGCACTTTCGCAAGCGCTTCGAGCGGCATTCTCTCCACCACTTTTTCTCTGATAGGCTCAGAAAAATACCCCAATAGCGCCGCTTGACGAGCGATTGGCATCAATTGCACCAGCTCAAAGACATCCTCTTCGCTCAAGGTCTGATTAGCCAACTGCTCAGCGAAGACTTGAGCAATATCAGCGATGGGATACTGTTCCATTAATTGATTTAAGTTTAATGGGTCACGATTAAAATTAATCGCAGCGAGTTCTAACGCTATTTTTTGTAATTTCATTATCATATCTCAGCCGATATTTAACTTTAAAAATAAACATAATAATTTTAAAGCTTATTTTTATAATCAATGTATTCAATGAATAACTTAAATTTTAAGCACACTGTTCCAATCTCACTAAAATTTTATTTAGTGAGATTGAGTGACTTATTTTAAAGTTTGTTAATATTTCTTATATAGAATAGGCGCCAATCACTCGATTACGACTATCGATGATAGGGATAATAGGCAAATGACTGTCTAATAATAACTTTCTAGCTTGAACCTTATCCATTAAGGCCGATACGGCAATATCGCTTTTGTGCATAATATCTTTCATGATGATATTCATCTGTGATACCACCACCTTGCTTAAATAAACAAATCCTAAGTATTCACCTGCATCACCAGAGATAAAGATAAGGTTTAAACGCTTATCGGTTAAGGACGATGAGCGTAGAATCGCAATCACCGCCTCTACAGATAGCGATGCGCCTATACAAATAAAGTTGTTATCCATTTCGGTTTGAATAGAGTGAGCAGCAGGTAGCCGGTTGCCCATAGCTAATGATGTGTTGTACATAACCATCTTTGTATCTCCTTGAAACGATCAAGGCAAAGAAACCAAATTATGCAGAAAATCCACGTAACTGAGCTGCAATAAGCTTATACCATCAAGCTCAAGCATTCCCCGCCTTGAACAAGCAAGTTAGGAGAAGATAAAGTCAGTCAAATAGAGAAGCCGTGTACTTGCGAAAGTTCTAGCGGTGTACAGATGACACGCAAGAAATTCAAAAGCATTCACGCTCTAGCCAGTAGAAACGCTGTATTGAATAAATCATATGATCGACTTAAACAAACACGATACTCTATAAAAAGAGTGTGATATTGACAGGAGAGAACAAGAAAAGGAGCTTCGTTAGTATGAATACCAACTTAGCAAAAGCGAGGCTTTAAATGAAAAGTTGGCAACAAAACGTAGGCTTTTCTACTAACCAGAAAATACCACACTTGGATAATCGACTACTCGACGAGTCCATAGGTTTCTATTGCACCTCTAAAAAGTTAATAATAAGTATGCTTTCTCAGCGCGGTTATCCTAACGCAGATAAAATAATGGTCAACCAAAACAATCGAACAATGTTCATTTTTTACAATACCATGACAATACAAAGTAGCATCCAAACCTGTTCTAATATTTAGGCCACAAACTTTAGCATCGTATATTTATTATAAATACACAAAATGCCACTTATATTCATAGGAGTAATTAAACCATTAACGGAAGAATTTATCTTAAGACATCAATCACGAGTATTCCACTCACGCTAGGAAGAGCTAACAATAAAAATGAATTTTATGATTGATGCTGAAACGAACAACGTTCAGCATCAGCACCACTAAAAAGGAGCAAATGCTCCCTTATGTGTTTTTTGCTAATTTGTTAATGACTCTTCTAGCGCCCGTAAGCATAAGGCCACGTTTTCACTGCGCGCCCCATACCCCATTAGACCAATACGCCACGCTTTACCCGCTAAAGTGCCAAGGCCTGCGCCGATCTCCAGGTTGTATTGATTGAGCAAATGCGCTCGCACTTTAGCCTCATCAACCCCTTCTGGAATATAGATCGCATTCAATTGCGGTAAACGACAATCTTCAGCAACGACAAATTCAAATCCTAATTTTTCTAAGCCCTGCTTTAATTTGTCATGCATCACACGATGACGTGCCCAAGCCTGCTCTAGACCTTCGTTTCTCAACACCAGTAAGGCTTCATGCAATGCGTACAAACTGTTAACTGGCGCAGTGTGGTGATAACTGCGTTTGCCTGCACCGCTCCAATAACCAAGCACTAAGCTTTGATCTAAAAACCAGCTTTGAACGGGGGTTGTGCGAGATTGAATTTTTTCAATCGCTTGCGCTGAAAAAGTCAGTGGCGATAAACCCGGAGGGCACGATAAGCACTTTTGGCTCCCAGAATAGACGGCATCGAGCTGCCATTGATCCACATAAAGTGGCACGCCGCCTAAGGATGTCACTGCATCTACAATACTCAGCATGTTGTTTTGCTTAGCCAGCAAACCTAATGCTTGCGCATCACTCAATGCACCAGTTGACGTTTCTGCATGGACAAACGCGAGAATTTTAGCATCAGGGTTAGCCTGTATGGCTTGCTCGACTTTATCCAGCGAAACGGGGGTTCCCCACTCATCATCCACCAGCACCGCCTCTCCGCGACAGCGCACTACATTCTCGCGCATACGCTCGCCAAAAACGCCATTGCGACACACGATGACCTTATCTCCCGGCTCAATCAGGTTGACAAAGCACGCCTCCATACCAGCGCTGCCCGGCGCGGAAACCGCGATGGTAAACTCATTTTCCGTTTGAAAAGCGTATTTAAGCAGCTGCTTTAGCTCATCCATCATCTGGATAAAAAGCGGATCTAAGTGGCCAACGGTCGGCCTGCTCAGCGCTTGTAATACTTGGGGGTAAATATCTGACGGGCCTGGCCCCATCAAAATTCGCTGGGGTGGGTTAAAACTGGTAATGGACATAGTTGCTCCTTGCTTGCGGCCAAATACGAATACCCAGAGTAAAACAAATCTGCTGATGCAACAATTCGACCGAAGTCTAGAGGTCAAACCAGTGTCACACTCTGGTTAATTTTATTTTACATTTGGACTTAATTAGCGATTGACATTAACAGTTCAAAAACGTTCAATGAATGAGCTATCTAGCAGAAGAGGAGCACTGCCCAGGCAGATGTTTTGTGGAGCCTCAACTCCAATACAAAACATTAATGGGGAGCAGTGCCGAGATAAACCAAGGTTGTGGATTTGGTTTATCGGTTGAATGGGCTGAATCCCTTCAACTGTCATCAGCAACCCTGATGAAGAGCTTCTGAGGTAAACCAATCATAAAAACACCTCTTTATTTGCTCTAGAAAAACTCTCTTCAAACATTGGACGTTGGTACACCAACACTATTTTTATTTCAGGAAGTCGTGGGAGAAATGCCGTGAGCGCATTCAATGTCGCCAAATTTGGCGGAACAAGCGTTGCTAACTTTGAAGCAATGAGCCTTTGTGCCGCTGTGATCGAAAATAATCCAGAGACCAAATTAGTCGTGAGCAGTGCCTGCTCTGGCGTGACGAATTTATTGGTTGAATTAGCCAATGGCATACAAGATGCTAATCAACGCTTAAGTATTATCAAACAGTTAGCTGATATTCATCATGCAATTATTGATAAACTTGCCGACCCGCTACAAGTTGAAAAAGAGGTACACTCAATTTTAGATATGGTGGCCAGTGTCGCAGAAGCGGCCTCTTTTCAAGCGAGTAAAAAACTGACCGATCACTTAGTGGCTTGTGGCGAGTTAATGTCGACCTTCATTCTGACACAATTACTGCGTGAACGTGGCATGGATGCGATCCGTTTTGATATTCGAGAAGTGCTGCGTACTGATGATCACTACGGTCGGGCGGAACCGCAATTAGAGCAGATCCAGCAATTAGCCCAAGAGAAGTTAACACCACTTTGTCGGCAACACGTAGTGGTAACTCAAGGTTTCATCGGCGCTGATGAACAAGGGAATACAACCACATTGGGCCGAGGCGGCAGTGATTATTCTGCGGCCTTGATCGCCGAAGCGGTACAAGCTTCTGGCTTAGAAATTTGGACTGATGTGCCGGGGATTTATACGACCGACCCTCGCATTGCGCCTAAAGCCGCTCCGATTGCGGAAATAAGCTTTAGCGAAGCATCGGAGATGGCAAACTTTGGCGCTAAAATTTTGCATCCATCGACGTTGCTGCCCGCGCTTCGCCACGATATCCCTGTGTTTGTCGGCTCCTCAAAAGAGCCTGAAAAAGGCGGCACTTGGATCCGTAAACGTGTGGAAAGCTCACCTCTATTTAGAGCCTTGACCCTACGCTGCAATCAAACCATGGTTACGCTACGCAGCGCTAGCATGTTTCACGCATACGGCTTTCTTTCGAAGGTGTTTGAAATTTTAGCCAAACACAAAATTTCGGTGGATCTGATCACCACCTCTGAAATCAGCGTCTCATTAACATTAGATAAAACCGATACCTCAGGTGGAGCAGCTGAACTGCCTCAAGCGGTGCGCTTAGAATTAGAAGAGCTGTGTAAAGTTGAAGTCGAACATAATCTGTGTTTAGTTGCGCTGATCGGCAACAACATGAGTGAAAGCAAAGGCTATGCAAAACAAGTTTTTAGCACCTTAGAAGATTTCAATTTGCGTATGATTTGCTATGGTGCCAGCCCACACAACCTCTGCTTTTTATTACACGAGTCGGTTTCTAAAGCGGCAATTCAGAAACTTCATCAAGATTTGTTTGAACGATAAAACCACATTGAGTAGTAACACGCTGAATAAAAAACAGGTTGGCTTAGCCAACCTGTTTTTTATTACTTAATCTAAATTCGGCCCAAGCCATTTTTCCGCTTCTTGCATATTCCAGCCTTTACGTTGCGCGTAATCTTGCATCTGATCTTGCTGAATTTGTGCAATGGCAAAATAACGAGAGTCAGGATGCGAGAAGTACCAACCTGACACCGAAGCACCTGGCCACATAGCGTAACTGGTGGTTAAAGACATATCGATGGTTTGCTCAACCTGCAACATCTCCCACAAGGTGCCTTTTTCCGTATGCTCAGGACACGCTGGATAGCCCGGCGCTGGGCGTATACCTTGGTATTTCTCACGGATCAAATCATCGTTCGACAACTCTTCGTCAGCAGCATAGCCCCAAATTTCTTTACGAACTTGCTGATGCAAATATTCCGCAAAAGCCTCAGCAAGACGATCAGCTACCGCTTGGATCATGATGGCGTTGTAGTCATCGCCTTGCGCTTTATATTGGTCTGCTAATTCTCGCTCACCAATTCCGCCTGTCACGGCAAATGCGCCGATCCAATCTCGTTTACCACTCTCTTTTGGTGCAATGTAATCGGACAGGCAGTAGTTATAACCTTTGGGCTTTTCGGTTTGTTGGCGTAAGTGATGCAGAACATGAGCAACCTCGGTGCGCGATTCATCGCGATACACTTCGATATCATCCCCCACACTCGCGGCCGGGAATAAAGAGCAAATACCGCGAGCCTTGAGTAGCCCTTCTCGCTCAACTCTATCAAGCAATGTATTAGCATCATGGAATAAACTTTGCGCTTCCTCTCCCACCTCTTCGTGTTCAAAAATCGTCGGATATTTACCCATCAATGACCATGTCATGAAAAATGGTGTCCAGTCGATGTAACGACGAAGGGTAGCCACATCAAAATCATCAAACACATGTACGCCCAATTTAGCCGGAACTGGCGGCGTATAGTTACCCCAATCGATAACCGCTTTATTTGCCCTTGCCACTTCTAATGATACGGGTTTAGTACGGGGGGTTTTACGGTGATGTTGATCACGCGTGCGTTCATAATCGAGGGTTAATTTTTCCACAAAAGCAGGACGTAACTCATCAGAAAGAAGCGAAGAACAAACGCCTACTGCGCGCGAAGCATTGTTCACGTAAACAACTGGCTGGTGATAATTTTGCTCAATTTTAACTGCAGTATGTGCTTTAGAGGTGGTTGCTCCGCCAATCAAAAGCGGTAATTTAAACCCTTGTCGCTCCATTTCTTTGGCGACGTGCACCATTTCATCTAAAGAGGGAGTGATGAGGCCGGATAACCCAATGATGTCGACATTCTGTTCTTTCGCGACTTTGAGGATCTGCTCGCATGGCACCATAACACCGAGGTCAATGATTTCGTAGTTATTACACTGCAAAACGACGCCAACGATATTTTTGCCGATGTCGTGTACATCCCCTTTAACTGTGGCAAGAAGGATTTTGCCATTATTGGAACCTGCTTGCTTAAGCGCGTTGATGTAGGGCTCTAAATGCGCAACGGCTTGCTTCATAACGCGCGCCGATTTCACCACTTGCGGCAGGAACATTTTTCCTTCGCCAAAGAGGTCACCGACCACGTTCATTCCATCCATTAGAGGCCCTTCGATCACATCCAGTGGGCGACTGGCATTTTGACGAGCTTCTTCTGTATCTTCAACAATATACTCGGTGATACCTTTGACCAACGCATGCTCTAAACGTTTTGCAACTGGCCATGAACGCCATTCAAGCGCACTGGCATCCTCTTCCTTACCGACACCTTTGTTCGCGTATTCAGCCGCAATATCCAGTAAGCGTTCAGTGCCATCGCTGCGGCGATTGAGAATGATATCTTCGACTGCTTCACGCAGTTTCTCAGGCACGTTATCGTAAATCTCAAGCTGACCGGCATTGACGATACCCATGTCCATGCCGTTTTTAAAACAGTGATAAAGGAATACAGCATGGATCGCTTCACGCACATAGTTGTTACCGCGAAAAGAGAAAGAGACGTTGGAAACCCCGCCGGAAATCATCGCATGGGGTAAATTACGTTTGATATCAGCCACGGCTTCGATAAAGTCCACTGCATAATTATTATGCTCATCAATACCGGTCGCAACCGCGAAAATATTCGGGTCAAAAATGATATCTTCAGCAGGGAAACCAACCTCATCAACCAAAATTCGATAAGCTTTGGTACAAATTTCAAGTTTTCGCTCACGGGTATCCGCTTGGCCTACTTCATCAAACGCCATCACGATCACAGCAGCACCATAGCGGCGAATGAGTTTAGCTTGTTCAACAAACTTCTCTTTCCCCTCCTTGAGGGAAATCGAGTTCACAATCCCTTTGCCTTGAATGCATTTGAGACCTGCTTCAATTACCTCCCACTTAGAAGAATCAACCATGATTGGTACTTTGGAAATATCCGGCTCAGAAGCGCATAAATTGAGAAAGCGGACCATGCAAGCTTGCGCATCCAACATCCCTTCATCCATATTGATATCGATGATTTGTGCACCGTTTTCGACCTGCTCTCGAGCAACATGCAGCGCCTCGTCATACTGTTCATCTTTGATTAAACGCTTAAAACGCGCAGAACCAGTGACGTTAGTTCGCTCACCTACGTTGATGAATAAGCTCTCTTTGGTAATCGTCAGCGGCTCTAGACCGGATAGACGACAAGCCACTGGAATATCGGGTAACGCTCTTGGTTTCACACCTTCGACCACTTTTGCCATTTGTCTAATGTGCTCAGGAGTGGTTCCACAACAGCCACCAACAAGGTTCAAGAATCCTGCTCGCGCCCATTCCCCGATGTGCTGCGCCATCTCATCGGCTTCAAGATCATATTCACCGAATGCGTTAGGCAACCCCGCATTGGGGTGAGCCGAGACATAACATTCGGAAATACGTGATAGCTCTTCAACGTATTGGCGCAATTCATCCGGACCGAGTGCACAGTTCAAACCAAATGAGATAGGCTCAACGTGTCGCAGTGCATTATAAAAGGCTTCGGTTGTTTGCCCAGAAAGCGTTCGACCAGAGGCATCGGTGATTGTCCCTGAGATCATCACGGGCAGTTTGTAACCCAACTCTTCAAACACACAATCCACCGCAAAGGCACAGGCTTTAGCATTTAAAGTATCGAAAATAGTTTCAATCAAAATTAAGTCGCTGCCGCCACGAATTAAAGCACGTGTTGATTCTGAGTAAGCTTCAACTAATTGCTCAAAGCTGATATTTCGAAAACCAGGGTCATTCACGTCAGGGGAGAGCGAGCAAGTGCGGTTTGTTGGCCCTAGCACTCCCGCCACGTAACGAGGTTTATCAGGCGTTTTCGCCGTCCATTCGTCAGCAGCTTCGCGTGCAAGTTTTGCAGCAGCGAAATTGATTTCCTCACTAATGGCTTGCATATCGTAGTCGGCCATTGCGATGCTCGTCGCGTTGAAGGTATTCGTCTCTAGGATATCAGCACCTGCTTCCAAGTAAGCACTATGAATTTCTTTGATTAACTGAGGCTGCGTCAAGACGAGAAGGTCATTATTTCCTTTCAGATCGCTTGGCCAATGGGCAAAGCGATCTCCGCGATAATCTTGCTCTTCCAATTTATAGCTCTGAATCATGGTGCCCATGCCACCATCAATCAATAATATTCTCTGTTGCAATTGAGCTTCAATTTGACTTCTAACTTCTCTTCCCACAGTACAGCCTCATTCCTTTTGGTTATTCGCTCATCCTATCATATAACCATTAGAAATCTAGACGTCTAAACTTCACTTTAATTATCGTTTGATACATCTGCAATCATGGCTAAAAAGTGTTTGCTATTTGTACATCATCCAAGGAGAATTTCATTCATATTTTGTTACACGACGAGAAAACAATGTCTGTCTATTACACTTTATGCTTCCTATCAGGAGCAGCAATGTTGATTGCCTTTCTAAACAGTAAGATAGGCAATATGCAAACCACTATCGCCATTACAGCAGGATCGATGATGTTGTCATTATTGATCTTAGTTGCAGGTCAAAATGATTGGTTTCATCTAACTCAAATAGCGACAGAAACCGTCAACAGTATTAACTTTGAAAATTTTCTGCTCAAAGGAATACTCGGTTTTCTACTTTTCGCTGGCGGCCTAGGCATCAAATTACCCAACCTAAAAGATCAGAAATGGGAAATCGCGGTTCTTGCACTAGGCGCAACGCTATTTTCAACCTTCTTCATCGGTTTTGGGCTATACGCCTTCTGTCAATTTATCGGTATTCACTTCGATCTCGTTTACTGTCTGCTATTTGGTGCACTCATATCACCAACAGACCCAATAGCCGTATTAGCTATTGTTAAAAAATTAAATGCACCAAAACGTATTTCAACCCAAATCGAGGGAGAATCGCTCTTTAATGATGGTTTTGGTTTGGTTATCTTTGTCACCATTTTCACTATTGCATTTGGTACGGAAGCACCAACCATAGGTAGTGTAACTATGTTGTTTATTCAAGAGGCAATGGGGGGCATCCTGTATGGCCTAGCTCTTGGGCTATTATTCCACTACCTCATCAGCGCCACCGATGATCACTCAATGGAACTGCTTTTAACTATTGGTATACCGACTGCTGGCTATGTTTTTGCAGATGTTATCCATGTTTCCGGGCCTTTAGCTATGGTTGTATCAGGGATAATGATCGGCAACTGGACACGCTTCATTGGCTTTTCAAAAGAAAGTGAAGAACACCTTGACCACTTTTGGGAATTGGTTGACGAATTTTTGAATGGTGTGCTCTTCCTACTTATCGGTATGTCGATGCTACTCTTCAAATTCCATGAAGAGGACTGGATATTGATGGCTTTCGCCATTCCTCTTGTCTTATCTGCTCGCTATCTAAGCGTTTTTTTCTCTTACATCGGCTTCAAGCGTTACCGATCCTACAACCCATGGTCAATAAAGATACTAACTTGGGGAGGGCTACGAGGTGGGCTAGCACTAGCAATGGCACTTTCTATCCCATCTGGCATATTAGTTATCCCAGACAAGCTTATTGATGTAAAAGAGATAATCCTTGTTATGACATACGCTGTCGTGGTGTTCTCAATACTTATTCAAGGTTCAACAATTACCCCATTGATAGACAAAGCAAAACAAGCTGAAAAGTCGTCAATGTAGAAAGAAAACTGTCAGTAATGACTGATCAAATCAATTTTATCCCTAGCCGATGTTCTAGAACATCGGCTTTTGCTATCTTTACTTTGCTCCTCCTCTCTATATCTACTGTAATACCAATTTAAAAAATATGATCTAATTAAGGCTGTGAACTATGGTGAAATATCACTATGGATAGCTTTAGTAACACTTATTTTAAAAAACTGGCGAACCCTATTCAAATGAAGGTGTGATGATGGCTCTCGAACACCCCAAAGAAAGTCATTCACATACACAAATAATCACAAAATAACTTAAAGTCAGCCGAACAAGTTTGAACAAACAGGTTCAATGATTATTGAAGAAGGGCGCCAAGTAAAACTACAGACGACTAAGCGAGCCCTAGCTAATCAGAGTGTTACGGATTACAAGGAGTGAGTATGTAAGTATGCGTGGAATTGATTTTTAGAAGACGGCACTGAGAGAGTGATAAAAAATAAAATGCTATTTTTCTCAAACGAAAAAAGCCCTGC
>NZ_CP031479.1:2953016-2973351 GCF_003390515.1 Vibrio anguillarum
CCTTCACGGATCGCGAAACGTAGACCTTCATCCATCGCGATTGGAGCGATTAGCTCTACAACCATTTGGATGTTGTCACCTGGCATTACCATCTCTACGCCTTCTGGTAGAGAGATATCGCCTGTTACGTCCGTTGTACGGAAGTAGAACTGTGGACGGTAGCCTTTGAAGAACGGTGTATGACGGCCGCCTTCATCTTTAGACAATACATACACTTCTGACTCGAACTTAGTGTGTGGAGTGATTGAACCTGGTTTCGCTAGTACTTGACCACGTTCTACTTCATCACGCTTAGTACCACGTAGAAGTGCACCAACGTTCTCACCTGCACGACCTTCGTCAAGCAGCTTACGGAACATCTCAACACCTGTACAAGTCGTTGTGATTGTGTCTTTGATACCAATGATCGCAACTTCATCACCTACACGTAGGATACCGCGCTCGATACGGCCAGTTACTACTGTACCACGACCTTGGATTGAGAATACGTCTTCGATTGGTAGTAGGAATGCTTGGTCTACTGCACGCTCAGGCTCTGGAATGTAAGTGTCTAGCGCTTCAGCAAGTTCAATGATTTTCGCTTCCCACTGCTCTTCGCCGTTTAGTGCGCCTAGTGCAGAACCTTGGATAACTGGTAGGTCATCACCTGGGAAATCGTACTCAGATAGAAGCTCACGAACTTCCATTTCTACTAGCTCTAGAAGCTCTTCATCATCAACCATGTCACATTTGTTCATGAATACGATGATGTAAGGAATACCAACTTGGCGACCAAGTAGGATGTGCTCACGAGTTTGTGGCATTGGGCCATCTGTTGCAGCAACAACTAGGATACCGCCGTCCATTTGCGCAGCACCTGTGATCATGTTTTTAACATAGTCAGCGTGTCCTGGGCAGTCTACGTGTGCGTAGTGGCGTGCTGGTGTATCGTACTCTACGTGAGAAGTATTGATTGTAATACCGCGCTCGCGCTCTTCTGGAGCGTTATCGATAGATGCGAAGTCTTTCGCTTCACCACCGTACACTTTTGCAAGTGTAGTACAGATAGCAGCAGTTAGAGTTGTTTTACCGTGGTCAACGTGGCCGATAGTACCAACGTTTACGTGCGGTTTCGTACGTTCAAATTTTGCTTTAGACACGATCGTGTTCCTTCCTAGTTATGATTCGTCTTGAGTCACATATAGCTCAAGACGCGCCAGAAATTGCTATTTTATGCGCCAACTCTCATCAGCGCAATAGATTCGTTATTAAACAAATAACAGTTAACCACGTTCTGCAATGATTGCTTCTGCAACATTTTTTGGCACATCAGCGTACTCTGCAAACTCCATGGAGTAAGAGGCGCGACCCTGAGTGGCAGATCGTAAGTCTGTTGCATAACCAAACATTTCCGATAGAGGGACTCTAGCATGGATAATCTTAAGGCCTGCATGGCCTTCATCCATACCTTCAATCATGCCGCGACGACGGTTTAAGTCACCCACAACATCACCCATCCAATCTTCTGGAGTAGTTACTTCAACTTTCATCATTGGTTCAAGAAGAACAGGCTGCGCTTCTAAAGCACCTTTCTTGAACGCCATCGAACCAGCAATCTTAAACGCCATCTCGCTTGAGTCGACATCATGATATGAACCATCGAATAATGTCGCTTTCACATCCAGAATCGGATAACCAGCTAACACACCGTTGTTCATTTGCTCTTCGATACCTTTCGCAACCGAGCTGATGTATTCCTTAGGAATCACACCACCAACGATTTCGTCGACAAAGACAAAGCCTTCACCGAGTTCCGCAGGTTCAATCTTAAGCCAAACGTGACCATATTGACCACGACCACCAGATTGACGAACGAACTTGCCTTCTACTTCCGCTTTTCCACGGATAGTTTCGCGGTAAGCCACTTGTGGTTTACCAACGTTACAGTCCACACTGAACTCACGCTTCATGCGATCAACAATGATGTCTAGGTGAAGCTCACCCATACCAGAGATCAACGTTTGACCTGTTTCCTTATCGGTTTCGACACGGAAAGATGGGTCTTCTGCCGCCAGTTTACCTAGCGCAATACCCATTTTTTCTTGGTCAGCTTTAGAGCGAGGCTCTACCGCAATTTGAATCACTGGCTCAGGGAATTCCATGCGCTCAAGAACCACTTTGTGGTCTGGGTTACACAGCGTATCGCCTGTCGTGACATCTTTTAAGCCGATCGCAGCCGCAATATCGCCAGCACGAACTTCTTTAATCTCTTCACGTTTGTTGGCATGCATCTGTACGATACGACCAAAACGTTCTTTTTTCTGTTTCACTGAGTTGTAAACGGCATCGCCAGAGTTCACCACACCAGAGTAAACACGCATGAAAGTCAATGTCCCAACAAATGGGTCAGTGGCAATCTTAAATGCAAGTGCCGAGAAAGGTTCGTTGTCGTCAGCGTGACGTTCTACTTCGTTCTCGTTTTCATCCACGCCTTTAATGGCTGGTACATCTACCGGTGAAGGCAAATATTCAACAACCGCATCCAATACCGCTTGTACGCCTTTATTTTTAAAGGCACTACCACAAGTGGCCAATACGATTTCATTGTTAATGGTACGAGTCCGTAGCGCTTGTTTGATTTCCGCTTCTGTCAGCTCGCCGTCTTCAAGATACTTTTCCATTAACTCTTCACTAGCTTCCGCTGCCGCTTCTACTAGGTTGTTGTGCCATTCTTCGGCCAACTCAAGCATATCTTCTGGAATGTCTTCGTAAGTAAACGTCATGCCTTGATCGGCTTCATTCCAGTTGATGGCTTTCATCTTGATAAGGTCGATGACACCTTTGAACTCTTCTTCCGCACCAATATTTAATTGAATAGGAACAGGAGTCGCACCAAGACGATGTTTAATTTGGTTTACAACGCGTAAAAAGTCTGCGCCAGCACGGTCCATTTTATTAACGAACACCATGCGAGGAACACCGTATTTGTCAGCTTGACGCCATACAGTTTCAGACTGGGGTTCAACACCAGATGAGCCACAGAATACAACCACTGCACCATCAAGCACACGAAGTGAACGCTCTACTTCAATTGTAAAGTCAACGTGTCCTGGGGTATCAATGATGTTTACGCGATGATCTTGGAACTGTGCTTCCATACCACGCCAGAAGGTTGTCGTAGCAGCAGAAGTGATAGTGATACCACGTTCTTGCTCCTGCTCCATCCAGTCCATGGTTGCAGCACCATCGTGAACTTCGCCGATTTTGTGAGAAAGGCCAGTGTAGAACAGAATACGCTCAGTAGTGGTTGTTTTACCTGCATCTACGTGAGCACAGATACCGATGTTGCGGTAGCGCTCAATAGGAGTTTTCCGAGCCACGATTGTATCCTCTTACTAAGGTAATCCTTAGAGTATGAAAATGTGCTGCGAGAGAACCTCGCAGCACAGAAGGTATTACCAGCGGTAATGAGCGAATGCTTTGTTCGCTTCTGCCATACGGTGAACGTCTTCACGTTTCTTAACAGCAGTACCTTTATTTTCTGACGCGTCTAGCATTTCAGCAGCTAGGCGAGCAGCCATAGATTTTTCACCACGCTTACGCGCAGCATCAACTACCCAACGCATAGCAAGTGCGTTACGGCGAACCGGACGTACTTCTACTGGCACTTGGTAAGTTGAACCACCCACGCGGCGAGATTTAACTTCGACCGCTGGACGTACGTTTTCAAGAGCTTCTTCAAATACAGCTAAGTGACCTTTGCCAGATTTCTCAGCCATAGTGTCTAGTGCAGTGTAAACAATTTTCTCTGCAGTAGATTTTTTACCGTCAACCATAAGAATGTTAACGAATTTTGCCAGCAGTTCAGACTTGAACTTTGGATCTGGAAGGATCTTACGCTGACCAATAACGCGACGACGTGGCATGGATATTCTCCGTTGTCTTTTTCAGGTTATCCAAAACTTTTCAGTTTCTTCAAAAATTAAATAATTTAGTGTTTGGCCTTACTTAACGGAAATCCATTAAGATTTAGGACGTTTCACACCGTATTTAGAACGAGCTTGTTTACGGTCGTTTACGCCTGCACAGTCAAGTGCACCACGGATTGTGTGGTAACGCACACCTGGAAGGTCTTTTACACGACCGCCACGGATAAGAACAACTGAGTGCTCTTGAAGGTTGTGACCTTCACCGCCGATGTACGAAGTCACTTCGAAGCCGTTCGTTAGACGAACACGACATACTTTACGAAGTGCTGAGTTAGGTTTTTTAGGTGTAGTAGTGTAAACACGTGTACATACACCACGTTTTTGTGGGCACGCTTCTAGTGCTGGCACGTTGCTTTTAACAACTTGCTTTACACGAGGATTGCGGACCAACTGGTTAATAGTTGCCATTAACTAGCTCCTGAATTTACTTAAAGTAAGCTTTGTGAAAAATCTAGTCCCTAGTGCACTTAGTACAAATAGGGACGCAAAATTCTATGCAGCAGTGAGAGGTGTGTCAAGAAATATACAGATCTTTTTTAACCACCATAAGTAAAGGGTGGGTAATAGAAGGGTAATAGTGATAAAAAAACCTACCAAGTGATTGATTTTTCATGATTAGTAGTAAGTTCAACCAAACCAGAGAAATCCACTTTGGTAATTTGTACTGAGCAGAGATCCTGCACACCACGCGCGCAGAGATCCTCAAGTAAGACATAAACCCTGTTCAGATCGTTGAGTAGTAAAAAAGAGCCCGCACTAGGGTTACTCATATAAACCGCTTCTTCAACCAAGATAATACTATCCTCAGTCAAACAATAACGCTGCGCTAAGGCCAGTTTTGCCGTGTCTTTTACAATATGCAGCATAGGTACACCTTAGAAAGTTAGTACTTGATCGCACTCGTGAAGTAACTGAGCGATTTGCTGAGGCGATTTTTTTTCAACATCAATTACCCATTGAGCCGATGCTAACCCCAACTCTTCAACGCTTTGCTCACACAGATAAAGGTGTTCAATATCGTATAACTCAAGCAGTTTAAACGCACTGATGTAATCACGGCTAAGCAGTTGTTGCGGTGATTGGTTGGCGACGATTTGCGTCACCCCAAGCCCAACAAAAAAGAGCGAGATCGCATCACAATAGGCAGAGGCTGCCAGTACAGCATCCAGCCCTTCTCTTCCAGCCGAACTAGAATGAGGCGAAGAATGAAAAACAAAACCGATTTTTTTCAAAACTGTACCACTCGATCTTGAGTTAATAACGCTTCAGCTAAGCTTCCTAACCCAGTTTGTGCAAAACCTTGTGCCAAATTATCTGCAGTGAGCTGGTGTTGCTGAGCTTCATTTTCACTGATAATGCCACGACGTAACGCTGCAGCAACACAGGTTTCTAAGCGTACATGGTGTTCAGTAGCTAGCCTCTGCCATGCTTTCACAAGATCAAACTCATCGTTCGCAGGCGCGGTGATCGCAGAGCCATTGAAAACACCATCTTGATAAAAAAATACTTGCTTGAGTGAATGCCCTTTTTCTAGCAATGCACAGGCAAACAGATAAGCACTACGCGCTGCCTGTGTGCCATACACTGAGCCATTGACCAATAATGTGTAACTCAATACTGGCGCCACTAACATTCATCTCCGGTCTTGCGTTGGCGAATGTAGAGATAGACAGTATGTTTAGAGATATTGAGCCGATCAGCTACGCGGTTAATCGCATCTTTGATGTCAAAAATACCTTTGTCATACAGCTCCATCACGATCTGACGGTTCTTGGTATTGTTAGACACTGATTTATCAGCGTTGATCTCTTCGATGGTACGCTCTACCGTCTGATCCACCAGCTCTTCTACATCACTGGCAAAGTTAACCGATGAGGCGGCTTCCTGAGCTTCCTGAGTCGGCATGAATGATTGCAGAACTTGTGAGAACGGAGCATCTAAATTAACGTTGATACAAAGTAAGCCAATGACTCGGTTATCACCATTACGAATCGCGACCGTAATCGATTTCATCAACACGCCACCCTTGGCGCGAGAGAAATACGATCGTGAGAAGTTACGCTCCGATCCTTCAATATCTTTCAACATACGCAGTGCAAGATCAGTGATCGGGGAACCCACTTGACGTCCCGTGTTTTCACCATTGGCAATTTTAATCGCCGAGGTATTGAGATCTTCCAATGAGTGCAGAACGATCTCACAAAAAGGACCAATCAGGCTGGCGATACCGTCAACCACAGCTTCATAAGATCGAAGAATGATTTTATCGTGATCACTAAATGGCATCACGTGCACGGATTCCATTTCAAGCAACATATCCGCGTTTAAAGTTTCTGTCGTTGTCACTGTTATCTAGCCTTAGAGCGAAAAATCAACAAACTGACGTAAGTTTATCAGAAAATTTTAATCGAAAACTCTGTTAAGTCACTAACAAGTGATTTAGGACAACTAATTAGTGAGTCGTTAGAGACAGAAAAGGCCTGATTCATCAGGCCTTTGAGCTGGTTACAACGGTTCAACAATGGCTGATATTATTTAGCCGCATCGCTACCGTTATCAATTTTTAGCAACTCCACTTCAAACACAAGTGTTGAGTTTGCTGGAATAGTCGGTGTGTCTTGCTCACCGTAAGCCAGTTGCGGCGGGATAACAAACTTGTATTTTGCTCCCACTTGCATCAGTTGCACACCTTCTGTCCAACCAGGAATAACCCGATTGAGTGGGAATGTCGCTGGCTCACCACGATCATACGAGCTATCAAATTGAGTACCGTCAGCCAGTGTCCCTTTGTAATGCACTTGAACAGTATCGGTCTCTTTTGGTGACTCACCTTTTGCTGGCGTCAGTACTTGGTACAGTAAACCAGATTCAGTTTTCTTTACGCCATCTTGTTTTTCAAATTCAGCGCGGAATTCATCACCAGCTTTTTCAGCAGCAGCCGCTTTTTCAGCGGCTTTCGCTTGCATGGTTTCAGAAACGCGTTTATCTAGAGCTTCTAGCGCTGCGCGTGTCTCTTCTTCACTCAACTCAGCATTGCCCGCGAAGACATGTTCAATCCCTTTTAGAACCAGATCTTTATTCAGATTGATACCAATTTCGGCTGGTTTTTCAATGCTGGTGCTGAGGTAATTTGCAAAAGAGACGCCAATCGCGTAAGCCGCTTTGTCATCTTCTGTTTTAAAGTGAACCGTTTTTCCCGCTTCCGTTTGTACTTGTTCTGCTGCAGGTGCTGCTTCAGTTTTCGGGGCTTCATCTTTCTGGCAGCCAACTGCAAGCATGACGGTTGCCGCAAGCAGTGACACTTTAAACAATGATTTCATTTATTTCTCCAATTTGTAGGCAAACCTTTTGTTATTACGCACAAATTTCGGTGAAAAACTGGTGCGCTAAACAGAGTTGTACCAATATAGCGATATGTTGATAGATTGTCTTTACACTCAAAGCGGATAATTAGACTTGATGCGAATAATTTCTCATTCAATCCTAGGTTGCATTGTCATCTTGATGTTAAATGGCTGTTTTTTCTCTAACAGCGATGTACAACGTTGGGATATAGAACCAAACGGTTCGACCAGTTTCGGTTTAAGCCGCGATGGTCGTTTTGCGCTACTCTATTCCAAACAAAGACAACTCGTTCTATGGGATCTTGAACAAAACAAAACCTTAGCCGAATTGGGACCTCAAGACCCACAAGCCAATACCGTTTCTCATATTCGACTCTCCGATAATGGCCGTTTTGCCGTGACCGCTAGCCAAATTAACTTTGCCGTATGGGACTTAGGTTGGACACAAGCTCAAGGTTTGTGGTCCATCTCCGATGGGCTGATCCGAGACATTGACATTGCCAATAACGGAAAACAAGTTCTACTCGGTTTATCCAATGGTAAAGCGATTTACGTCGATTTAGTCACTGGACGTCGACTAGAGTTCCTTGCTCATCGAGAAAAAGTGAATTCTGTCGCCCTATCGCCCAATGGCCGCTTTGCTCTGACGGGAGGTAATGATTATTTTGCCTACCTTTGGGATACGCAAAGTGGGCAAATTTTACGATCGTTTGAACATGAGCAGCGGGTGAATCGAGTAGCGCTGCAGCGAGAGGGAAAATTAGCCTTTACCTCAGATGGTGGTAATCAATCCATTATTTGGGATCTCTCCTCGGGTAAGGAACAGGCGAAATTGCGCAGTTTTTCACGACAATTGATTTTCTCTACGGCGCGTTTTTCCGATGATGGCAGGTTGCTTGTGACAGGGAATCCTTCAAGCCAAGTCGCGGTTTGGGATACTCAAAGTGGTAAAAAACAGCAAGGATTCGAAGTAGAACCGCTAAAAGATGCTCGCCCACCCACTGCGGTGGTGTATGATGCGGCCTTTGATCATCAGCAACGAATTATTACCGGAAGCTCTGCAGGTATTGCTCAAGCTTGGAAACTCGACGATTAGTTATGAACGATAAGTATATTCAGCAATTAGAACAGCGTGTTAGTGACTTGGAATGCCAACTTGCTTTCCAAGAACAAACCATTGATGAACTCAATCAAGCATTATCAACACAGCAGCTCATGCTAACGAAAATGCAAGACCAAATGAAATATGTGGCTGGTAAAGTCAAAAATATGGATGCCTCACATTTAGCGGATCCATCAGAAGAGACTCCACCACCTCACTATTGATAGTGATGATACTGATAGTGATAAACTGATAATAATAAATCGGTTACCGCGCTATTGTGCATCACTATCGTGCGAAGTAGTACGCAATGATGCCTCCTGCAACGACGAGACAACCACCGATGCGGCGCAGTTGATGATCGGGCTGCTGGCTGAGCTCTGCCACCATCTTTCTCCAGCCATTAGGGGCGATTAACGGTCCAATACCTTCTGCAATTAACACCAGCCCCACAGCAAGCCAGATTGAATTCGACATAGTGCCTTCTCTCTTAAAGCCATAAACGACAAAGGCTCCCTGAAGGAGCCTTTGAATAAACAACGGTCAATTATTTCGTTGTCAAACCTTTGGTGTTATTCATGTACTTGAAGAAATCACTCTTAGGATCAAGCACCAAGATATCACTCTTCTCGCTAAATGATTTCTCATAGGCTTTCAGCGAACGTAAGAACCCGTAAAACTCAGGATCTTTACTGTACACATCTGAGTAAATCTTCGCTGCTTTAGCATCAGCATCACCGCGAGTTACGCGAGCCGTTTTATCCGCTTCCGCTAAGATAGTCGCCACTTCAAGTTCAGCTTGAGCACGAATGACTTCGGCTTTTTCACGACCTTGAGAGCGGTGTTTACGAGCTACTGACTCACGTTCAGCACGCATACGACGATAGATAGACTCACTGATCTCATCTGGGAGGTTGATTTTCTTAATACGGAAATCAACCACTCTAACGCCTAAATCTTTCAGTGCGCCTTTACGCGTATCTTCCAACACATTTTCCATCACTTGGTCACGCTGACCATCGATTTCCAATGCTTGTTTCGCAGCCTCAGTCGTGACGACTTCATCATCAGCACTTTCCGGCAAGACATCTTTATTACGTGGGCCTGAAACAATTTGTTTGATTTCACGAGAACCGATTTCAGAACGAAGAATGTCTGTCACTTTACGCTCTAACAGTGCTTGTGCCGTCAATGCATTGCCACCACCCGTTGCCAAGTAGTATTGACCAAAGTCTTCAATACGCCATTTGACATAGGTATCGATGATCACATCTTTTTTCTCTGAAGTCACGAAACGGTCAGAGCGGCCATCCATTGTTTGGATGCGCGCATCTAACGTTCTTACTCGATCAAACAGTGGCATTTTAAAATGCAAACCCGGTTCGTAGATTCGAGCAATTTCATTGTTATCTTTCAGAATACGACCGAAACGGACAACAATACCGCGCTCACCTTCAGGAATCACAAACAGCGACATCAACATCAATACCAGTGCAATCACTAATACTGGGATCATTAACTTACGCATTACTAGTATCTCCCTTGACGTGTATTGCTAGAGCGAGACGGTGTATTACCTGTATCACTGCTGGTTGGTGAATCAAGCTCTATCTGATCATAGGTTGATGATGATTTATCTTGACGTTTGGTGTCATTCTTACTGTCTTGGCCTGTAATTCGATCCAACGGTAGATAAAGCATATTGCCACTGGATTCTGAATCAATCAGCACTTTAGATGTGTTTGAATACACTTCTTCCATGGTATCTAGGTAGAGACGATTACGTGTCACATCTGGCGCGGCTTGATACTCAGGGAGCAGTTTTTCAAACTGTGCCACTTGACCCAATGCTTCGTTAATCGTGCGTTCTGTATAACCTTGCGCTTCTTTCTTCAAACGTTCTGCTCGGCCTGTTGCTTTAGGCAGGATTTCGTTCTTATACGCTTCAGATTCACGAATGAAACGCTCTTCATCTTCTCGCGCCGCAATCGCATCATCGAACGCATCTTTCACTTGCTCTGGCGGACGAGCCGACTGGAAGTTGACATCGACAATCATTAAGCCCATATCATAGCTATCAATGATTTGATTCAAGGTCGTTTGGGTACTTTGACGAATTTGCTGACGGCCACTGGTTAAGATACTGTCCATCAAAGAATCACCAACCACGGCACGTAATGCTGAATCAGTTGCTTGGCGTAAGCTATCGTCAGCATTAGTCACACGATACAAGTACTTGTATGGATCAGACACGCGATATTGTACATCCATGCCAACAGTAACTACGTTTTCATCTTTGGTTAGCATCAAACCCGATGCACGTAGTGAGCGAATCGCTTGTACGTTAACGGCCGTCACCTCATCAACAAAGCGAGGACGCCAGTTCAAACCTGGATCAACGATGCGATCATACTTACCTAAACGCAGCACGACGCCACGCTCAGCTTCACCAATCGTATAGAAACCAGAAAAGAACCACACCGCAACTGCGATTGCGGCAATGACTCCAAAGCCAATTGCGCTACCACCAGAGAATGAAGGGCCTTTACCGCCTTTCTTACCAAATCGTCCGCCCAGTTTCTGGCTCAGTTTATTGAAAACCTCATCCAAATCTGGCGGTCCTTGATCACGGCCACCTTTGTTTTTGTCACCACGATTATTACCCCAAGGGTCATTATCGCGGCCATTGTTGCCGTTGTTATTACCGGGCTCATTCCACGCCATTAGAAAGCTCCATCATTTGATATGACGTTATACTGTAGCAGTCCTTTAAGTAACTATAAAGTCACGCAAAACTGCTTCTTCTCTTTTTTCTAGTCTAAACCAATCAACTTGCTGCATACGAATGTTAATCAACAAATTACCATCTGGATCATATTCTTCTTGTTGAATACATTTCATTTGTGAAAATGCACTACGAATGCGACCTTGGTGCAGTGGTGGAATACACAATTGATATTGAATGACTTGACTCGCTAATCGCTCTGTCAATGCTTCGAAAAGCAGATCAATACCTTGTCCATCCATGGCTGATAACCACACGGTTCTCGGTATTCCCTCATCATCTTTTTCGATGCGAGGTTGTTGGCCTTCTAGATTATCGATCTTGTTCATGACGACAAGCGTTGGCACCTCATGGGCGTCAATCTCTTCTAATACATCATGGACGGCTTTGATATTCTCACGAAAACGCTCATCACTGGCATCAACAACATGTAACAAAATGTCAGCTTCTTGAGTTTCTTGTAACGTGGCTTTAAATGCTGCAACTAAATCGTGCGGCAGATGACGAATAAATCCTACGGTGTCAGCGAGAACGGCAGTACCAACGTCCGCCAATTCGATTTTCCGCAAGGTAGGATCTAGGGTTGCAAACAGTTGATCGGCTGCATACACCCCAGCTTCAGTAATGCGATTAAATAACGTTGATTTCCCCGCATTGGTATAACCCACTAGCGATATGGTGGGAATCTCAGCTCGATTTCGAGCTCGGCGTCCTTGTTCTCGCTGCTTAGCGACTTTCTCTAAGCGGCGTAATATCGCTTTAATACGTTCACGCAATAAACGTCTGTCGGTTTCTAGCTGCGTTTCACCAGGTCCACGTAAGCCTATACCGCCTTTTTGTCGCTCAAGGTGCGTCCAACCACGAATTAATCGCGTAGAGATGTGGCGCAATTGTGCCAGCTCTACTTGCAACTTCCCTTCATGGGTTCGTGCTCGTTGGGCAAAAATATCGAGGATGAGGCCAGTACGGTCAATCACTCGACATTGGCATAGTTGTTCAAGATTACGTTCTTGGGCAGGAGAAAGGGCGTGGTTGAAGATCACCACATCCGCTTCAACAAGTTGAACCGCATGCGCTATCTCTTGGGCTTTACCCTCACCGACATAATATTTAGGGTGTGGAGTTTGACGGCTGCCAGTAATAATTTGCAGTGTCGACACTCCAGCAGAAGAAACCAGCATTTCACACTCGCTGAGATCATCCCACTCACCCTTTTGCGTGAAGTTGATATGAACAAGTACCGCTCGCTCACCGGCTTCGTAACGGTCAAACAAGCAACCAACTCCTTTGTAAGTAAATAATACTAATCAGAGAATTACTCTTCTGATTTGTCTGATGGACGATCAGACCCAGTGCGTGGCTCAGCAGTGTGGTGGCTCACTGCACGTGCAGGAACAACCGTTGAAATCGCATGCTTATACACCATTTGATTGACTGTGTTTTTCAGTAAGATCACAAATTGATCAAAGGATTCAATCTGACCTTGAAGCTTAATTCCGTTCACAAGGTAGATGGATACTGGAATGCGCTCACGACGTAGTGCATTTAAGAATGGGTCTTGTAGAGATTGCCCCTTAGCCATTTTATTTTCCTTATTTGTATTTTGTTGTAGTTATTTAGCTAGTGGTGCACTGCATTATTGGTGCGGCCTTTGCATCTGAGCTAAATGAATAAAAACCCCGTTGCTACTTGTTATGACGGCGATAATGCCAAATATCAAGTAACGGATCCTTTACAGGGTACATCACGCAAAAGCGATCACATTATACACAGCTAACTCCATCAGATGCTATGGCATTTGAGAGAGTTTCTACTGCATGATCAATGTTTTCGCTATCTAACCAAGTTAAATCATCCCAGCTGCGTAACCAGGTGATCTGACGCTTGGCCAATTGACGGGTTGCACAGATTCCACGATATACCGCTTCCTCTAACGTACAATTCCCATCCAAATAGTCCCACATCTGTCGATAACCAACACAGCGAATCGATGGCAAATCCGGATGAAGATCGTTTCGAGCATAAAGTGCTTTCATTTCTTCTTCAAATCCAGCTTCGATCATCTTTTCAAACCTGAGTTCGATTCGACGGTGGAGCTCAGCCCTTTCCTTGGGAGCTATAGCAAACTGTTTAACTCGAAATGGCAGGCTTTCACCTTTCGTTTGAGTTAACTCTGTAAGAGTTTTACCTGAAATTCGGTAAACTTCCAATGCTCGTGACAATCTTTGTGGATCATTAGGATGAATTCTTGCCGCCGAAACCGGATCAATCGTTTGTAATTGATCGTGTAACTGACCCCAACCATGCTCCAAAGCCTCTTGCTCAATTTGTTGCCGTATCTCAGGGTTAGCCGCAGGAAGTGGCGAAAGCCCTTCAAGTAGAGCCTTGTAATACAACATAGTTCCCCCAACGAGCAGAGGAATTTTGCCTTGCGCGGTAATATCATGCATTGCAAGTAATGCATCGCGACGAAAATCCGCCGCCGAATAGGCTTCACTTGGATCCAAAATATCGATCAGACGATGGGGAGCGAGTGCCAGTTCATGCGCATTAGGTTTGGCGGTGCCAATATCCATGCCTTTGTAGATCAGCGCCGAGTCGACACTGATGATTTCCACTGGGTATTTTTGGCGCAAACGAATCGCCAAATCTGTTTTACCTGATGCGGTCGGGCCCATTAAAAACAGAGCCAATGGTTGTGTTTGATTCATCATTCTTTTAATTCGTTATGCCAACAAGGCCGCTATGGTGGTAGAAAAATCAACGGGGCGGACAAAACTCGCATCATGAAGAGGAAGTTGCCCTTGCCAAAGCTGTTCAAGTTCCGAAATCATTTGGATGGCTTCAGACAAAGTGTAGTCACTTTTCACCACAGTGATGTGTTCAGCCAGCCAATCGGCAACAAGATCCACCGTAATAGGTTCATCATCAGCCGTAAAATTAGCGGACACGTAAGATAGCAGATCTGGGATTAAGTTTTGCAGGTTTTGTTGCCTCAACGGTTGAGGTACGCCCATCACCATGATGCTTGAACCATGACGTTCTTTAAGCTCAATCCCTAGCGTATTCAACATCGGCTGGCAATGCGTTAACGCTTGATGTTCTTGTGCTGAGAGCTTGATGGAGAGCGGCACGAGTAAGGGTTGGCTTTTCAAGCCGCCTTGTTCGGTATGCAATTGGCCGCGAGTTTTCAGCCATGCTCCTTTGATAAGAGAAAGCAATACAACGCCCTGTTTGGACCCCATTAACAGGTACTGCCCTTTGATTACCGCAATAGCTTTACCCAACTGTTCGAGCTGCAGCATTTCACCTTGATCTTGATGTGCGATAGGAGAAAGTTCGACTGCTGAAGCTGGCGGTTGAGTTGCCATCAGCTCTTGATAGAGCTTCACTTCCCCGCTCGAAGGTGAGCCCGTTGGCTGGCGCTCAGCTTTCGCCCGAGAAGAAGATGGAGAGCCGTTTTGCTGCCAATGGCTACGCTTTGGCGTTTCAGCTATGCCGTGCGCGGTTGTGCTTTCTCGCTCTGCTTTTCGTGGATAAGCGGGAGTGTTGTCAATCGCTTGCCACACCTGCTCTGGAACGGTGTTATGCCCCTCAGTTTCTTGGCACACACTATCAATTACAGTGTCATTCTCAATGCGATCCACAGTCGCCGCATCGGGCTGATGAAAAGCCGATGGTTTGAGCTGCGGCTTCTCAATGTGCTTGCTTTCAGCCAGTGCACTACTGAGTGCTTGATAGATAAAATCATGCACTAATCGCGCTTGATGGAAACGCACCTCGTGTTTCGCGGGATGGACATTCACATCCACTTGATGGGGATCGAGCTCAATGAAGAGTACATAAGTGGCGAACTGATCGCCTCTCAGGCTGGTTTCATAACTTTGCCGGATAGCATGATTAATCAGCTTGTCACGCATCATCCGCCCATTAACGTAGCAGTATTGCAAATCACTCTGCTGGCGCGCGCCTTCTGGAGTCGTTATCCAACCATGCAAGCGAAGCCCTTGATGTTCCAACTCAATGTTCAGCATATGGCGAACAAAAGCGTTGCCACACACAGCCGCGATTCTTTTTTCCTCTTGAGCGGCCGTTTTAGCCGCTCGATATTGACGTACCATCTTGCCGTTATGGCGCACATTGATGGTGACATCAAACCGGCTCAAAGCAATGCGTTTTAGTAGCTCATCAATGTGAGTAAATTCTGTTTTCTCTGTGCGTAAAAATTTGCGCCGAGCGGGCGTATTAAAGAACAGATCGAGCACTTCGACAGACGTTCCAATCGGGTGTGCGGTTGGCTGCAACTTAACCGCCATATCTCGACCTTCACTGTATGCTGCCCAAGCTTGTTCTTGCGTGGCTGGACGAGACGTCAATGTAAGCCGAGAGACTGAGCTAATACTCGCGAGCGCTTCTCCACGAAAACCTAGGCTGACGATCGCCTCTAAATCATCTAAGGTGTGAATTTTAGAAGTAGCATGGCGGCTTAAAGCGAGCGCCAATTCCTCTTTTACTATCCCTTGCCCGTTATCACGCACACGAATAAGCTTCGTACCTCCCTTTTCGATATCGATATCGATACGAGAGGCGCCCGAATCCAAGCTATTCTCCACCAGCTCTTTAACGACAGAAGCCGGTCTTTCAACCACTTCACCTGCGGCAATTTGGTTAGCAAGACGTGCGGGTAGAATCTTAATCGTCATCATGATTATTACTTATTGGGAATGATCAACACTTGCCCTATGGCGAGCTGATCAGACCGAAGTTGGTTTACTTGGCGAATACTATTCAGACTCACTTGATATTGGCTGGCAATTTTGCTCAAAAACTCACCTTTTTCAACTTTATGCTTACGCAGCGGCTTATCCTTCAAACTCACCGTTATCTTCAGTTTCTGCCCCAGCGTTAAGGTGTCTGAACGCAAGTTATTCTCGCGTTTAATCGCATCCACACTCACTTTATACGTGCTCGCTATCTTGCCCAAATACTCGCCAGATTTCACCACATGCGTAACAATTTCCGTTTCTACTGGGTTGCTGACTACAGGAACGCGAATCGGAGCTGACGTGGCCGGAATCGTTAAGATTTGACCAATCGACAAATTGGCATTTTTTAGTTTGTTGGTTGCGATTAATGCTTGAGTCGAGGTGCCATATTTATTAGCGATAACCGAGAGTGATTCACCACGCTGCACTTTGTGCTTTTGCGTCTTACCGCGATTAGCAAACAGAGTGCCCTCGGGTGGGTTTTCTTCAAAATACTTGACGATGGCGGTTGCCAATGCGCGAGCCAATTTATCTTGATGCGAGCGCTGAAATAGCAATTGTTCCTCGGTAGGGTTAGAAATAAAACCCGTTTCAACCAACACCGAAGGAATATCGGGCGACTTAAGTACCGCCAAACTTGCGTTGACTGGCTCTGCTTTATGTAAGTGGGCTACTTTTCCCATTTCGCCTAGCAGATGAGTTGCCACCTTGTAACCCTCTTTTTGCGAGTGACTAAATTGCAAGTCCAGCAAGGTTTGGCTAACGTTTCGATCGCTATTGTTTTTTGCCAGCACTTCACCAGCCCCACCTAACAGTTCTGATTGCTGTTCGTGGTTCTCAACCCAGCGAGCTATTTCCGTATTCGCACGCTTGGTATTTAACACAAACACCGAGCCCCCCCTGGGTTGCGGGGTATGAAACGCATCGGCGTGAATGGAGACGAGTAGGTGTGACTTATTACGACGCGCAATTTCAGAACGTTTATTGAGATTGACAAAGTAATCGCCACTGCGTGTCATGACCGCCTTCATTCCCGGTACGGCGTTAATTTGATCTGCGATCTTCTTGGAGATACTTAAGGTGGCATTTTTTTCATATTTTTTGGTCGGGCCAATCGAGCCGGGATCTTCTCCACCATGACCAGCATCAATAGCCACCACGATATCCTCGGTTCCTAATAACTGCGAAGCGTCGCGGCTTACTTTAGTTTGGCTGGCCGGTTTTACTGTCGCCTTGTCGCTATCCAAATTGTGGGGTAAATCAACCACCAAACGATGCCCATACTGACCACCCGGCGTTGGCGCAAGTTTAAATGGCTGAGGGTTCACTTTGCGCTGTAACTCAAACACCAAGCGATATGTCCCTTTCTCCGGAGGCGAGCTATTACGAATTTGCTTGAGAACAGGACTATCCGTGACTTTAAGCGGCAATTTTGTATTAAGCGTGGTGTTTTTCAAATCCACCACCAAACGCTCGGGGCTGCTTAAAGTGAAATAGCTATAATCCGCTTCAGTTTTGAGATCGATAACCACTCGAGTTTCATCTGGAGAAGGCCAAACGCGCACGCCTTCTAATGCATTCGCGTGCGCCGTTGAAGTAAATAAAGCACAGCCCCAAACCGCAAGGGATAGAGTTATCGTTCGTAACAAATGGATGATGTTCAACATAACTCCAACTGACTCAACAATGAGGATCCATAGGGGCTGTTTGCACTCAGAAAAGCTTGCCTTTGTTCGCCATCGTAACGTAGCTCAACATCAATATCTGCGGTTGGAAGTAGACCGCTGCCTTTTTCTGGCCACTCAACAAGGCAGATCGCATCCGGTGTGAAATAGTCACGAATACCCATAAATTCCAACTCTTCCGGATCGGCCAAGCGATAAAGATCAAAATGGTATACTTGCCAATCGGCTAGTTGATAAGGTTCAACTAAGGTATAAGTCGGGCTCTTGACGTTGCCAACATGGCCTAATGCGCGGATGAAGCCACGGCTGAAGGTTGTTTTTCCAGCACCGAGATCACCATGCAAATAAAGCGTGGTTTGCGCAGAGCATCGCTTAGCCAAAGCTGCGCCTAATTTTACCGTTTGCTGTTCGTCTTTTAAGGTAAAGATCTTAGTACTCATGAATTACCGCTCTCAAGTGTCGAAAATTGACTATATAAAAATCAAAAGAACTCGAATAGTAAACTGGGTTGGAATTGAGAGACAAGCTCTCTTCTGTAAGTAAAAGGAAAAAACTCGCTTTTTATGTCAGTTTAATCCACATCACAGACGATCATTTCCTAGATCCTCAATAAAGGATCCGTTAAGATCCTCGCCCCTTTTTGCAACGAGCTCATCGATAATGGACTACCAAGTACTGGCAGACAAAATTAAAATCTGGGCACGTGAACTTGGCTTCGAAAAGGTCGGGATCTGCGATATCGATCTCAGTGAGCACGAAGAGCCTTTGCAGAAATGGTTGGATGCTGGATTTCACGGTGAGATGGACTGGATGGCGCGCCATGGAATGATGCGAGCTAGGCCACATGAACTCCTTCCCGGCACCGTCCGTGTGATCAGCGCACGCATGAATTACTTACCCCCAGATGCTCGGTTTGCCAGTGATTTGAATAATCCCAATTACGCTTATATCAGCCGCTACGCTCTAGGGCGTGACTACCATAAACTGGTACGCAACCAGCTCAAAAAACTCGGCGAAAAGATTGAACAAGAAGTGGGGGCACTCGGTTATCGCCCTTTTGTGGACTCCGCCCCAATACTAGAGCGGCCTTTAGCACAAAAAGCTGGGCTTGGTTGGACTGGCAAGCATTCGCTTATCCTTGATAAAGAGAGTGGTTCTTGGTTTTTTCTTGGTGAACTACTGATTGATTTGCCGCTGCCAGTCGATACACCAAGCAGCAATCAATGCGGCAAATGCACTGCCTGCATCACCTCATGCCCTACACAAGCCATTGTGGAAGACGGTGTTGTTGATGCTCGCCGATGCATCTCTTACCTCACTATAGAATATGATGGCGTAATTGCTGAAGAGTTTCGCAAGGCAATGGGTAACCGCATTTACGGCTGTGATGATTGCCAGTTGGTCTGCCCTTGGAATCGCTTTTCCGACCTCACTCAACAAAGTGATTTTCATCGCCGTCAAGCACTGGATGAACCAGACTTAGTTGAACTGTTTGCTTGGGATGAGGCCACCTTCTTACGTTATATGGAAGGTTCGGCTATTCGCCGAATTGGCCACCAGCAATGGTTGCGTAATCTTTCCATCGCTTTAGGAAACGCGCCATATTCACAACGCATTATCGCAGCGCTAAACACGAGGTTAGGCTTGTCTGATTTATTAGACGAACATATACATTGGGCGCTAGTAGAACAAAAACGAAAATCATCGGAGCCAGCGAGTGCATGCTCTAGCAATAAGAAGCAGCAGCGCTTAATTCGAATTGTCGAGAAAGGGTTACCGCGTGATGCGTAAAAAATGAGGTAATTGCATAACTAATGAACACAGACTTTGATATGTATCTCAAAATACCAATTTGTGGACAAAATTTTAAACACGACACTGTTTTCTATAATTAAGAAAAGTTAGCCACATCAGCAATTAATGACAAGGATCAAAGATCTTGATATTAATGATCATACAGTTAGTTAACCTAATGGTGACAAAATAACAAAAATTAATTTAAAAACAATTAGTTACACAGAAAGACAGCAAGATTAGAGAACAGAGCCGCATTAAAAGATCTTTCACTGACACTCACCAGCACTTCACTAAAAACACGTTATACACCAACTTATCCACAATTAATTTTTGTGGATAACTCTGTTAATGAATAAGAATAAATAGCGACGAAAAGCCAGATTCTACAGAGGCTAACCTGTGTATTGAAATTCAGCACGTAAGTTATCAAGACGGCAATAAATCCGCTTAGAACTGCAGATTATTTTTATTTTAGGGAGTTATGCTTCACAGCATTAAAGAAAGAGCATAAACCAAATACTGGTTTGAGTTCAGAGAGTACTCTGAAAGAAGCTGGAGCGACACATAACCGTTACCTCAACCTTGGCAAGGTTGCGCTCTATCAACTGAGCTAGTATCGCAATGATTAATCGTATTCACGCTTAATCTGAATTTGGTTGCGGGGGCCGGATTTGAACCGACGACCTTCGGGTTATGAGCCCGACGAGCTACCAAGCTGCTCCACCCCGCGTCCGTATTGTGTCACCGTTAAGTACGATGAAAACTTATACTCTCTAACAAGAGAAWTKRKMSCGACRMRCKASSWWSMTKYTCYWYMMMSMRWSMGKMKTGWSYYMMMSNTTAASTASGWTGMRWRSYKMWAYYYKTTYMYTYKMWAAYAAKWKRRAG
>NZ_CP031479.1:2973356-3001290 GCF_003390515.1 Vibrio anguillarum
CGAYACACGAGGTTCACTTTCTTTAAACAAAGAGGCGTGACCTCAACCTTAACTAGGTTGTGCGGCGCTATTCTTTTCTTCGAAAAGAATTTGGAGCGACACACGAGGTTCGAACTCGTGACCTCAACCTTGGCAAGGTTGCGCTCTACCAACTGAGCTAGTGTCGCATTCACAACGTTTCCGTTGTTCAGGGCTGCGAATTATAAGAGCATTTTCTTATGATGCAAGCCCTTACTGACAAAAAATCTTTTTTTTTTTTTTTTGACGAAAAAGAACGCAAATATGGCGCATTAATCACAAAAACTGGTTAACACGCCATCAGCAAAAAATGCCGTTCTGAAAATTAAATACTGAATATGGTCTTACGGTAGTACTGAAGCTCAGCAATAGACTCACGAATATCATCTAAAGCCAGGTGGCTACCTTGCTTAGAAAAGCCATCCAATACTTCTGGCTTCCAACGGCGAGTCAGCTCTTTTAGCGTACTGACATCCACATAACGGTAATGGAAGTAGGCTTCCAGCTCAGGCATATGTTTATAAAGGAAGCGGCGATCTTGCCCAATACTGTTGCCACAAATCGGAGATTTACCTTTAGGCACCCACTTTTCCAAAAACGTAATGGTCTGTTCAACCGCTTCTTGTTGTGTCACTGAGTCATGACGTACTCGCTCGACCAAACCGCTTTTGGTATGTGTGGTGGTGCACCATTCATCCATTTTAGCCAATTCAGCTTCTGATTGATGAACAGCCAACACTGGGCCTTCAGCCAAAATGTTCAACTCACTATCAGTTACAATGGTGGCAATCTCGATAATTTTGTGAGTTTCAGGGTCTAAGCCTGTCATCTCAAGATCAACCCAAATCAAGTTTTGATCGCTAAAAGACATAAATACGTTGCCTATATTGGTTTGCAGATAAAAAAGGTACTATACCCAAATTCAGATCCCCAAGATACCTTTGGACATTGGATCCAAACGGTATGATTTTGAGTAAAATCTCAACGTTGGATCAAAACGTATCATAATCATGAAGTAGATAATCGTGGCAAAGAAAAAGAAGCTGACGAAAGGTCAAGTACGACGCGTTCGTAATAATCAGAGTAAACGACTCAAAAAAGAGGACACAGTTTCGTGGGATGAAGCCATGCTCGGCACCGCAAAAACTGGGTTAGTGATTACTCGTTTTGGCCAACATGCCGATGTTGAAGATTTAGAGACTCACACCATCCACCGCTGTAATTTGCGCCGAGGCATTGAAACGCTGGTCTCAGGAGATCGTGTTATTTGGCGCCCTGGACTCGAATCGATGGCGGGTATCTCTGGCGTTGTCGAAGCGGTTGAACCGCGCAAATCGGTTCTGACTCGTCCAGATTATTACGACGGTTTGAAACCAGTAGCGGCAAACATTGATCAGATGGTCATTGTGTCATCCGTACTACCGGAACTGTCACTCAATATCATCGACCGTTATTTGATCGCTTCAGAAACCGTGAATATTGCGCCACTAGTGGTACTGAATAAGATTGATTTACTCAGCGATGAATTGCGTAACCAATATCAAGAGTCGTTACGTGTGTACGAACGCATTGGCTACAAAGTGCTTTTTGTCAGCAAAAAAAGCGGTGAAGGGATTGCTGAGTTAGAAGCGGAACTTGGCGGACGGATCAACATATTTGTTGGTCAATCTGGCGTTGGTAAATCCAGCCTAGTGAACGCATTAATGCCAAATTTGGAAGATGAAATTGAAGAAGGTGAAGTTTCTCAAGCATCTGGACTTGGTCAACATACCACCACTGCGGCTCGCTTGTATCATATCCCTACAGGCGGTGATTTGATCGACTCGCCGGGAGTGCGTGAATTTGGTTTATGGCACTTGGAAGCTGAAGCGATCACTGAAGCCTTTGTCGAATTTCGTCCCTTCTTAGGCGGCTGTAAGTTTAGAGACTGCAAACACGCTGACGATCCGGGTTGCTTACTACGTGAAGCCGTGGAAAAAGGTGATATTAGTAACACGCGCTTTGAGAACTACCACCGAATTTTAGAAAGCATGTCGGAAAACAAAGCTAACCGCCAATATTCGCGTAACAAAAAAGCGGATTTATAAATAGCATCGAGTTTTACCCCGGCAAATGTCCGCAGACTTGATCGATAAATTTTTTATCTGTCGCCATCGAATAATCCGTAAGCAATGGTGACTAACTGCTGACATGGTGAGAGTTTTTCAGTAACATCTCGCGCCCAAAGTGAAGAACATACAGTTAACATTGGAATCAGAGACAATGGATAAAATTAAAGTTGGACTGCAATACTGGATCCCACAACATGGCTTAACACGCCTGATGGGTAAACTCGCATCAGCGAAAGCTGGCGGTCTAACCACTGCAGTCATTCGTTGGTTTATTAAACAATATAATGTCAACATGGATGAAGCTCTGTATTCAGATCCTAGCCATTTCAAAACATTCAATGAATTCTTTGTTCGTGAATTGAAAGCCGATGCTCGGCCAATCAGTGACGGTGATAGCTTAATCACCCATCCGGCCGATGCTTGCGTTAGTCAATTCGGGCCGATTCAAGATGGCAAGCTTATTCAAGCGAAAGGCCACCATTTTACAGCGGTAGAATTGCTCGGTGGTGATGCCAAACTGGCGCAAGAGTTTGAAGATGGCGAATTTGCCACGCTTTATTTATCACCTCGCGACTACCACCGCGTACACATGCCTTGCGATGGCGTGTTACGTCAAATGATTTATGTTCCGGGCGATCTTTTCTCGGTTAACCCACTAACCGCCGAAAATGTACCGAACCTGTTTGCTCGCAATGAGCGCGTGGTGTGTATTTTTGATACTGAGTTTGGCCCAATGGCACAAGTGCTTGTCGGAGCGACCATTGTTGGCAGTATTGAGCTAGTTTGGTCAGGTACTGTCACGCCTCCGCGCGGCAATACCGTTTATCGCTGGGATTATCCAGCCCAAGGCAATACCTCTGTTGTACTGAAAAAAGGACAAGAGATGGGTCGCTTTAAGCTAGGCTCAACGGTGATCAACCTGTTTGCAAAAGATAAAATTCGCTTTGATGAGTCTATGCAACACAATGCTACAACGGTTATGGGTACTCCATACGCACAGCAACGTTAATCGCCATCTCTTAATGTTCCCTGCCGAATGCGTTAGCTCTGCATGTTCAGAGCTAACGCCTCTAGATATTTCGCTTTTTTTCTTTATTGATAAAAAACAAAGCTGCTGCATATTACTTCGCTAAAACTCAAAATTTCAAGCCGCGTCTAAGACCTTCATTCACATATCATTTACGCTAGTTACTTCAAGTTAACCTAATGAAGGTCATGTGATATGCCTACCATGAATACGGGAATGCTGATAAAGCTTGCGATCTGCTTTTTGCTGCCCATCGGTGTTTTACTGATGCCCATTGATGCAATACCGATTGATGACTTAACCTTAATTCAACATCGATTACTGGCTATTTTTTTATTGGCTGCTCTGCTTTGGGTATTGGAGCCAGTTCCTGTATTTGCCACCTCCATTTTGATCATTGCGCTCGAATTGGTGATGATTTCAGATAAAGGCTTGCATCTCTTTCGTTCGCCACCCGCTGGGCATGATATCGGCGAGTTAATGAAGTACACCGATATTTTCAGCGCTTTCTCTTCACCGATTATTATCTTGTTCATGGGCGGCTTTGCACTGGCGATTGCTGCTTCTAAATATGAACTGGACAACAACTTAGCCCGAGTTTTACTCAAACCTTTTGGTACTCAACCCCGCTTTATTATGCTGGGGCTAATGTTGATCACTGCGGTATTTTCTATGTTTATGTCCAATACCGCGACGACTGTGATGATGCTGGCGCTGCTCGGGCCGATCGTCGCTTCAGCTCCAAAAGGGGATTTAGGCATCAAAGCCTTAGTGCTCTGCATTCCGATTGCAGCGAATACCGGTGGTATTGCCACGCCTATCGGTACGCCGCCCAATGCAATCGCGCTGCAATATCTCACCGGAAGCAATAGCATTGATTTCTTTTCTTGGATGATGATGGGCTTGCCGTTTGTGATTATTCAGCTCACGTTAGCTTGGTTTTTGCTACAAAAACTGTTTCCCTCTTCAGAAAAACAGATGGTGCTGAAACTAAACGGAACATTCCAAAAAAATTGGCGTGCAATCGTGGTCTACATTACTTTTGCCGCCACCATAGTGCTGTGGATGACCACCTCTCTACACGGCATGAACACCTATGTGGTTTCTATTATTCCTTTGGCGGTTTTTACACTCACCGGCATTATGGGCAAAGAGGAACTGAAACAGATCAACTGGGACGTCTTGTGGCTAGTGGCTGGCGGGATAGCGATTGGAATTGGGCTAGATAAAACAGGGCTCGCTTCAGCATTAGCTCACGCGATTGATTACAGTTCTCTATCGCCTATCTCGGTCGTCATCACCCTGTCGCTCGTTTGTTGGCTCATGGCAAACTTCATGTCCAATACCGCGACCGCTAACTTACTCATGCCGATCGCCGCCGCGATTGGCACATCCATGGAAAGCTTGGCCAGTATTGGTGGTATACAAAGTTTGTTAGTGGTTGTCGCCTTTTCTGCCTCACTGGGTATGATTTTACCTGTCTCAACACCGCCGAACTCACTGGCCTATTCTACGGGGCTTATTGAGAGTAAAGACATGGCCAAAACAGGTCTGATTATTGGCGTTGTTGGCTTGTGCATTGTCTATACTGCCGCGCTATTACTAACCTAACCTTTGGTGACTGCGACTTGCATTGAGCGTCAAGACTGAATGCAGGTCGCAAAGATGAATCATTCCAGCCTAAAACTAAGTAAAAGCAAATCAACGAGATGAACAATAATCGAGCACGATCATATTAATCAAAGCTACATTCTCGTAGGATTACTCTGATTTACTTATTAATTTATCTGAAGAAACATGAAACGGCTTCATCATTTCGCTGCAACTAAGCGTAGGAGCCGTTAATTCATCTTTTCCTGATCTGAGCTATCGACACGCGGTTGTCAAACCGTTCTAGGGACATAACCCATGAGACATACCATCAAATTTAAAATTCAAGTCGCTATCGCCATCATCATCGCAATCGTCAGTGGCGTCCAAGCTTGGATCTCCGTCAGTCAATTACAGCAAGAAACGACCTATGCCATTAATAGTGAAATGGAAAATACCAGTCTTGCTACTCGCCATTACATCAGTGATTGGCTTGGGATCCGCAGCAATATGATGTTGGCCAATGAACCTTTTATTGCCAATAATAACAATGCTGACCAAGCATTGCTGGTGACTAAAAAGAGCGGTGATTTTCTTTCTGTTTATGCTGGTTTTAGTGATGGCAGCATTGCTTATGGTGATAAAACCGAAGATTGGCCAAGTGATTATGATCCAAGAACGCGCCCTTGGTATAAAGATGCAATGGCACAATCGGGGCTTATAATTACCGAACCCTACCAAGATTTTGATGGCAGCATCGTAGTTAGCTTCGCCAAAGCTTTTAAAGGTCAAAAACAAGGCGTACTCGCCGCCGATTTAACGGTAACCAATCTCATTAAAGAAGTGCTGAATGTTAAACTGAACAATCAAGGTTTTGCGTTTTTGGTTGATGGTAATAACAACATTGTTGCCTACCAAGATGAAGCTTTAAGCCAAAAACCTTTAACCAATTTAAACAGTGAATTGGATTCTCAGCACATGGCCAGCTTAGCTCGAGAAAATCGCGTGGATACCATCGCTTGGCCAAAGCAAGGCAACAAATTAATTTACGTCTCACAAATACCAAATACCGATTGGTTACTGGGCATTGTGGTGGATAAAGAGATGGCCTACGCCTCGGTTTCTGAGCAAATAACCTTTACCGCCATTGCCTCTTTAGTGCTCTACATTATTATCGCCAGCATCAGCACTTGGGTTGTAACCCGCTTACTGCAACCACTGCAGGTATTGTCGAACGCTTTAGCGCAATTAGCGCAAGGAGAGGGTGACCTCACCCAACGCATCGACATTCGACGCATGGATGAAATCGGTGAATTGGCCGAGAAAGTGAATCTCTTTTTAAGTCAAATGCAGGAGATGCTGAAAGGGATCGTCAGCCGTAGCCAACAACTTTCCCAGCAAGCACAAGACGCCAATGACCTTTCTGCTCAAGCTTCCATGCGAGTTGAGCACCAACAAAATGATGTCAACCAAATAGCCACCGCGATTCACGAGATGTCGGCTACCGCCGCTGAGGTGGCTAGCCACGCCGAACTGACCGCTAGCGCATCACAAGCATCGGCCTCAGCTTGTGATGACGGGCAGGCGGTTATCAAAAAGAATCGTGATTCCATTACTCACTTAGCCAATCAGGTCGATAGTGCGGCCAAAGTGATCCGAGAGTTGGAGAGCAATGCTCAAAGTATCAACCAGATCCTATCCACCATTCAAAGTATTGCCGAACAAACCAATCTGTTAGCACTCAATGCAGCGATTGAAGCGGCCCGCGCAGGTGACCAAGGCCGTGGTTTTGCTGTGGTAGCCGACGAAGTTCGTGTGCTCAGCCAACGTACACATGGCTCAACGGAAGAGATCCGCACCATGATTGAAACCTTGCAGCGCAATACTCAACATGCGGTCGAGAATATGGAAGCCAGCACCAAACTGGCCGACCACAGTGTTGACTATGCCGAACAAGCTCACGACAGTTTAGTGCGGATCACGCAAGCCATTACCGAGATCAATGATATGGCCTTGCAAATTGCCAGTGCCGCTGAAGAGCAGCGAGCCGTCAGCGAAGACATTAGCCGCAATACACAAGGTATCAAAGACGCTTCTGATGACCTTGCAAGCCAAACTCAGCAGAGCAGCCACAGCGCTCATGAAATGCATTTATCGGCAGAAGCCATGCGTAACGATATTCGCCGCTTCAAAGTATAAATCCTCTTGGCTTGCCTCTTTTAATCACATTGAGGCAAGCCCATAAATTCCCTTTGTTTTCCCCTAGCGCTTAAGGCATATTGAGATCCTTCCCTCGTTCAAGGATGTTTACATGGGCTACGAATGGCTCGCGCTTGCTGCCGCGTTTCTTTGGGCAGTAGCCAGTTTACTGTCTGTTACTCCCGCTCGCCATTTAGGAACCTTTGCTTATAGCCGTTGGCGGATGGGCTGTACTTCTCTCATTTTAGTGAGCATGGCGCTGGCAACTGGCGGCTGGACAACGGTAAACAGCGAGATGGTGACACCCATGATGTATTCGGGGTTGATTGGCATATTCATTGGCGATACGGCGCTGTTTGCGTGTTTAAATCGCATGGGGCCAAGACAAGCGGGTTTGCTCTTTTCCTGCCATGCCGTTTTTTCGGCCATTCTCGGCTATTTTTTATTCAGCGAAAGCATGAGCCATGCAGAGCTAGTGGGCGCGACTTTTGTCTTTTCAGGCGTTCTAACGGCCATCTTTTTTGGCCGCCGAGGGCAAAATCATAATGCATTGGAAGCAATTAAAGGCCGAGTATGGGTTGGCATTGCACTTGGCCTTATCGCGGCTCTATGCCAAGCATTGGGTGGGATCATCGCCAAACCTGTGATGCAAACGGGGATCGACCCCATCGCCGCTTCCGCGATTCGAATGCTCACCGCCTTCACCGCACACTGCTTACTGTTGGCTACTGGTGCAAAATTAGCACGCGCCACTCAAGCCATTACGCTGCCCATTTTTACCATTACTGCCATCAACGGTTTTCTTGCGATGGCGGTCGGAATGACATTAATTCTCTACGCACTGCGTGAAGGCAACGTGGGTATGGTGGCCTTGCTCTCCTCAACCACGCCCATTATGTTGTTGCCTATTTTATGGATGTATACCAAACAGCGGCCCAACCGCTTCGCTTGGTGTGGTGCACTATTTGCCGTGCTTGGGACGGGAATTTTAGTTTATTAAATGGCGCTAAAAAGGCACCGATGTTGATCAATAGGCTACCTTTATAGGCATTGATAGGGAGAATCATTGATCTTAACCTACTGCAATCGCTTCAAAGTGTAGTAAAATTACGCTAATTTCTGTTTAAGTTACTTTGAATTTGACGAGGTCATAACTATGTCAGCTAAGAAGCCAATGGCTTTAGTAATTCTTGACGGTTGGGGTTACCGTGAAGATAACGCACACAACGCAATCAGCAATGCACATACTCCAGTCATGGATAGCTTAATTGCAAACAACCCAAACACTCTGATTTCTGCTTCTGGTATGGATGTAGGTTTACCGGATGGTCAAATGGGTAACTCAGAAGTCGGTCACACCAATATCGGTGCTGGTCGTATTGTTTACCAAGACCTGACACGCATTACTAAATCAATTCTTGATGGTGAATTCCAACAAAACGAAGTGTTAGTCAACGCGATGGATAAAGCCATCAAAGCGGGCAAAGCGGTTCACCTATTGGGGCTAATGTCGCCAGGTGGTGTTCACTCGCATGAAGATCATATCTACGCTGCCGTTGAAATGGCTGCTGCCCGTGGCGCTGAGAAAATCTACCTCCACTGCTTCCTTGATGGCCGTGATACGCCACCACGCAGTGCCGAAGCCTCATTGCAACGCTTCCAAGACCTATTTTCTAAATTAGGTAAAGGTCGTATCGCCTCACTGATTGGTCGTTACTACGCCATGGATCGCGATAACAACTGGGAACGCGTACAAAAAGCTTACGACCTATTGGTTGAAGCCAAAGCAGAATTTACTTTTGATTCCGCCGTGGCAGGCCTTGAAGCCGCTTACGCACGTGAAGAAAATGATGAATTTGTTAAAGCGACAGAAATCAAAGCTGAAGGCCAAGACTCTGCTGCGATTGAAGATGGCGACGCCGTGATTTTCATGAACTACCGCGCCGACCGTGCACGTGAAATTACTCGTGCCTTCATACCAGATTTCAACGGGTTTGAACGTGCGAAGTTCCCAGCAATTGACTTTGTGATGCTAACCCAATACGCCGCCGACATTCCTCTGCTGTGCGCGTTTCCACCAGCATCACTAGAAAACACCTACGGTGAGTGGCTATCAAAGGCGGGCAAAACTCAGTTGCGCATCTCTGAAACAGAAAAATACGCGCACGTCACCTTCTTCTTTAACGGTGGTGTTGAGAACGAATTCCCAGGCGAAGAGCGCCAATTGGTTGCTTCACCTAAAGTGGCAACTTACGATCTGCAACCGGAAATGAGCGCGCCTGAACTGACTGAAAAACTCGTTGCGGCAATCAAATCGGGTAAATACGATGCGATTATCTGTAACTACCCGAACGGCGATATGGTTGGTCATACTGGTATTTACGAAGCGGCCGTGAAAGCATGCGAAGCGCTTGATGAGTGTATCGGAAAAGTGGTTGAAGCGATTAAAGAAGTCGATGGCCAGCTACTGATCACAGCAGACCACGGCAATGCAGAAATGATGGTGAACCCAGAAACAGGGGGCATTCATACCGCACATACCAATCTGCCAGTGCCGCTTATCTACGTCGGTAGCAAAGATCTTAAGCTAAAAGATGGTGGTAAGCTTTCTGACCTAGCACCAACGATGCTTGCTCTATCGAACATGGACATCCCTGCAGAAATGTCTGGTCAAGTGTTGTTTAAATAACTCACCAACCACGTGATGTTGAGCCTCGATAAATATCGAGGCTTTTTTTCGCCCAAGAACTCGATTTGATTGCAAGTTTTGACATAGGGCTTTCGCCTCGCGGATGGCTTTGAGTATACTGACTCACTAATTTGTCGATAGAGACTTGAAAACGGATGAGAAACAAGCCTTCACCACACCCACTTACTATAACGACTTGGTGGCATGCACTTAGCCTAGTGATGGTGTTAGGGCTAGCTTGCCTCTCCAGCTCACCGTTAATGGCTGCCACACAACAAGAGCTAAAAGGGGTGAAAGGCGAAATTTCTCGTCAGCAGCAAGCGTTAAATAATCGACAAAAAGAGCTCGATTCGTTGCAAAATGCGCTTAAAAAGCAAGAAGTGGGTATTTCAAGCCTAGAAAATCAGATCAAAAACACCAAATCAGAATTAGTAGTGGCTAACGCTAATATCGCTAAACTCAAGCAAAAGATCACGGCCTTAGAAACACAACAAACACAACAAACCGCCAAATTAGCTCAACTGATCAAAACCTATTACGCCACTCAGCGAGCGACAGCCTCATCCAACATACTCAATAATGGCGTGGAAGAAGATCGCATCAGCCAGTATTACCAACACTTGGCGAAGGCACGCAGCCAAACCATCCAACAGCTTGAACTTACGCAAAAAGAACTCAATGAAAGTGAAAAACAGCTGCGACTTGAACGAGACCAAATCGCCTCTCTATTGGAACAGCAGACCCAAAAGCGCGCTACATTAGCAAAAACGCAGTCAGAACGACGCAGTACAGTGGGTAAAATTCAAAAAAGCATTTCCGGTGATAAAGTCTACTTAGCTGAATTGCAACGCAATGAAACGCGATTACAAGCGGAAATCGCCAAAGCAGCAAAACGTAACGCTGTGCTAATGGATGGGTTAGCGCCGCAAAAAGGCAAGCTACCTTGGCCAGTCAAAGGCAAAATCCTGCATGCTTTTGGTACACGTCAAAGTGGACAAATTGATTGGAAAGGTCTAGTCATTGACGCCAATTATGGTCAAAACGTCAAAGCGGTTTATTCTGGCACGGTCGTGTTTGCTGAATATCTACGTGGTTATGGGCTGGTGGTTTTGCTCGATCATGGCAAAGGCGATATGACCTTATACGGCTTTAACCAAAGTTTGCTCAAAAAAGAGGGCGATAAAGTCACCGCTGGTGAAACCATTGCTTTAGCGGGCGACACTGGCGGTCAATCTCAGCCAGCGCTCTATTTCGAAATTCGTCGCAACAGTAAAGCCGAAGACCCAACACGCTGGCTCAGTCGCTAGCAAAACACATTCATCACCCAGTTAATCCGGGCGAGCGTTAGTGTGATGAATAGTACGCTTCTACTTGAGTAATGAATTGGGTCAATTGTCTTTTATCCAACGAATTAATACCCGCCGCTGCTTCTCGCCCGCCTCCGGTTGCAAAGGCGCTGCATAACCTATCCGCTCCCTGTTTATTGGCTAATGGAGCACGTAGCGAAACGGTATAACCACCCGATGAATTTACCGTTAAAACCATATGTGCCGCGGCGGGTGCTTGATTGGCTAGCCAATTACTAAACACACCACTCACTCGCTGTGATGATGCACAATCTGGCAGCTCGTACACGCTCAAACAGGCACTTTTATAGATAGGCTCTAACGACTGAGCGAGCTGCATATCTTGCTCATAAGCGTGCTGCAAATGATAAAAAGGGGAGTTGTCATCCTTCATTAAATCAAACGGTGAAGGATAAACTAGCAAGGCTTGGTACAAATCAGCGGGGTGATAATGAAGCTGCTCTATCGTCTCTCCATAACCGTTATAGTTAATCAAGGTGCCTAAGTTTTTTAGTTGTTCGGCTTGAGTGGTAGTTAGCCCCGCGTTGCGCGCTAAAGTATCCGCTTTAGCAATCAAATTATCGCCATAAGCTGCCACAATCGCCCACTCATGGAACGGACCACCTAACCACTGATCAATAATTAATGCCGTACAAGTATTAGGGTCCAAATCAATATGGGCGTCAAGCAGCGGAGTCTCGGGGATTGAGCCTGCATAGTGATGATCGGCATAAAACACCGTCACCCCCGCCGCAAGAGCCTGCTGTAAAGGTCGCTGATTCTTCTCCATCGAAATATCTAACACGGTCAGACTATCTCGGGATTGAAGATTAAGACGCTGGAGCAATTTGATATCACGCTTAACCCCAGTAACTAGGGTCGTCGTGCGAGGGTAAGCAAGCCGCAGCTGAAGAAGAGAGATGATGCCATCAGCATCACCGTTAAAAACGTCATAGTGCATATCAACACCACCCTTAGAGATGTATAGCTAAGAAGCTAACAGCTTCAAAGGATTAAGAACAATACTCAAAGGTTATAACTAAGCACAGATTATGATGCGTGCATCGCCCGCACACCTTCCTCTAATAATAGAAGCTGTTCAAGACCTTGTTCCGTTGCTTTGGGTTTAACGACTGCGATCATCTGTAACATGCCTTGATGAATCACTTGCTCGGTGATCTGCGTTTTGGAAAACATCGCTGACTGATAACTCAACCAACACGAGGCCGTCATATGGAGAGTGGTCACTAAAGATTGCATATCTTCTTTTCCGACAGACAGCAATTTCAGCTCAACAAAAGCGTGCATAATATTAATGAGATTAGTTTGCAGCTTTTCTTGTACTTGAATGTACTCACCATGTAGTACTTCATCACGCTGCAGGATTTCCGGTAAATTGGCATAGAAAAAACGGTATTTCCACATCAAAGTGAAGATCGAATCAAGATAATGCTTTAACAGAGTTAAGCTTTCGCGCTGTGCCGCAATCGGCTGAAAACGTTCGAGTAACTCTGCTGAATAGAGAGCAAAAATATCACGAACAATTTCTTGTTTATTACGAAAGTGATAATACAAATTACCTGGGCTGATTTCGATATGTGCTGCGATATGGTTAGTGGTCACCGTTCTTTCACCATGTTCATTAAACAGCGCTAATGCAGCATAAACGATCTTATCTTTGGTCTTCATCTTGTCTTATTACCTCTTTACCTCTGTGAACCTGCTCCTATCAAATAACAGGATGAGAGTGAGAAACGGTGCATTATCGGCGATAAGGCACCGCAAACCTATTATTGATGGTACGGTTTAGACAAGGCGTGCACCGCATCAACAAATATGCCCGCATTTTCCGGTGGCACATCTAAATGGATACCGTGTCCGAGGTTAAAGACATGGCCCGTTCCACCATGACCGAACCCTTCAAGAATGGTCGCCACTTCTTGGCGAATACGATCATGCGGAGCATAAAGCATAGATGGGTCCATATTACCTTGCAGCGCCACCTTGTCACCGATACGCGCTTTGGCGTCGGCAATATTGATGGTCCAATCAAGCCCTACAGCATCACAACCCGTTGCTGCAATCTGCTCCAGCCACATGCCACCGTTTTTGGTAAACAGAGTGACGGGTACGCGGCGACCTTCATTTTCACGAATTAAACCATCCACAATTTTGTGCATATACTGTAGTGAAAAGAGGTTGTAGTCGCGCGGCGTCAGTACTCCGCCCCAAGTATCAAAAATCATAACAGACTGAGCACCCGCTTTGATTTGTGCGTTAAGGTATTCAATAACACTGTCTGCCAGTTTATCGAGCAAGGCGTGCAGCACGCTAGGATCGGCGTACATCATTTTTTTGATCTTAGTGAAGGCTTTTGAGCTGCCACCTTCCACCATATAAGTCGCGAGTGTCCATGGGCTGCCTGAAAAACCGATCAATGGAACTTTACCTTGTAGATCTTTGCGGATCTGGCGTACGGCATTCATCACATATTGCAGTTCGCCTTCCGGATCCGGTAAGCCAATTTTATCGACATCGGCTTTACAAGTGATCGGGCGTTCAAACTTTGGCCCTTCTCCCGCTTCAAAATACAAACCCAATCCCATGGCGTCAGGAATGGTTAAAATATCAGAAAATAAAATAGCGGCATCTAATGGAAAGCGACGTAATGGCTGTAATGTCACTTCAGAAGCTAGCTCAGCATTTTTACACAGCGCCATAAAATCGCCCGCTTCGGCACGCGTTGCGCGATACTCTGGCAAGTAACGTCCCGCTTGGCGCATCATCCATACAGGGGTGCAATCGACAGGTTGTTTTAACAGTGCACGCAAGTAGCGATCATTTTTTAATTCAGTCATTCCGTCTTCCAATTTAAAGCTTGTTATTTTTTGTGGCGTTATTCTAGCACTGAATAAGCGCCAAAAACGGTGTGCTTTGCAAGCGAGATCATGTTATTAACTTTTAAATCAATGGTTAATTTGCAAGCAACCTTTAACGGTGTTAAAAATTTGTTCGCTAGCGAAAACTATAATTATAAACTGAGTACTCTGTACTCGGCATCTCATAACGACATCTTACTTACCCCCTCCTTCACCGGAGGGTTTTTTTTAGCAATGCGGCAGTGAATCTTTCTCGATTTCGCTTAACGTGTGCTCTATTAATGCTCTGGCTATCGTCCCTTCGGGCGCAACGGGAGGCAAAGCACTTGCTAAAAACCATTGCGCATCACTCAATTCACTATAGTCGGGTTTTATCGTGCCAGAGTCATATTCCGCCACAAAGCCCATCATCATACTCGATGGAAATGCCCAAGGCTGGCTACCAAAATAGTGAATATTTTTCACATGAATCCCCGTTTCTTCAAGCACTTCACGTGCCACGCACTGCTCTAACGTCTCCCCGACCTCTAAAAAACCAGCAATAACGGTATACATGCCGTTACGATGCCTTGGGTGCTGGGCCAATAAAATTTTATCCTGATTTCGTACCGCGACAATAATGCAAGGAAAGATACGCGGATAATGTAACGTTCGACACTCAGAACATTGCATCGCCAATTGGTTATGGTTTAGGTAATTTCGCCCACCACATTGTGGACAAAAACGTAACGTTTGGCTCATGTGACCATATTGAAGCGCCTTGCTGATCGCCAAAAATAGTTCTGGTTTGAGGTGCAACAATTCGCGTAATGAAGTCATTTCTCGCTCGCCATCAAGATCGGCATCATTAACCCACATCACTGGGTAACCATCACAACTATCTACCACCACCGCTTTTTCTAAAGGCAGGGAATATTCGCCCGCAGATCCTAGCGGTAACTCACCATTGATGGTCCAGATCTCACTTCCGGAAACTACACACCAATAAGCGATTTTTGTATCACTATTTTTCAACATGTTGCGACCTCTCTTCTTGCAGTTACCCCATTTTACTGGCAATCTAAATTCATACCAGAATTTGTAACGTTCCAAATTTAGTTCTATAAATTCTAGTAAGGACAATGAGTTGTATCTACGAAGTGCAACCCTACGCAAAGGAAACGGTCACCAGCTTTGTGACCCGATCATGAGGGCATGGTCATGCTAAAAAAACTAAAACGCACACAAGAGCAATGGGGCGGTTACAGTGACGTTATTGATCACTGGTTAAACACGCGACAAACCTTAATTGTAGAGTATTGCAAATTAGCCGCGCTGCAACCTTGCACCGCCAAAACGAATGTTAACGGGCTTCCCTCGCCAGAAGAGCTGCAACGTTTTTGCCAACAACTGGTGGATTATATTTCCGAAGGTCACTTCAAAATCTACGATATGGTGATGGATAGGTGGCGTGCAACCGGCTTTGAAGCCACCGATGAAATTAATCAGACTTATGGGAAAATTATTGTTACTACCGAGCCGTTACTCAATTTTACAGATAAATACGCGGCAGTGAGTGATGAGGATGATCTCGAAAACTTTGACAACGACCTTTCGCTAATTGGTGAAATTATTGAAGTGCGTTTTGGAGTGGAAGACAGTTTGATTCAACTTATCGCGGACAGCTTGGCTATCCCTCCTGGTGCTTAATATTGAATATTTTGCTGTAATCATTCGCGTAGATTAATTAAGCGCAACAAAAAAGGCACCCGAAGGTGCCTTTTTTAATCAGCGCTGAGATTACTCTTCAGAAGAGAAACCTGCGTTTAGCAGTGCCGCTAGGTTATCTGTCGCTTGTTCAGCAGACGGGCCTTTTAGCTGTGCCGCACGTTTAGCTTGACGTTCTTGGTGGTAAGCGAAACCTGTACCCGCTGGGATCAGACGACCAACGATTACGTTTTCTTTCAGACCGCGAAGATCATCACGTTTACCAGAAACAGCCGCTTCTGTTAGTACGCGAGTTGTCTCTTGGAACGATGCCGCAGAGATGAACGATTCAGTCGCTAGAGATGCTTTAGTAATACCTAGTAGCTCACGCTCGAAACGAGCAGGCTGTTTGCCTTCGGCTTCTAGGTTACGGTTTGCAACTTTCACTTGTGAGTATTCAACTTGCTCACCCGCTAGGAACTCAGAGTCGCCAGCATGAGTAATCGTACACTTACGTAGCATTTGACGAACGATAGTTTCAATGTGCTTATCGTTAATCTTAACGCCTTGCAGACGGTAAACTTCTTGAACTTCGTTAGCGATGTAAGACGTTACAGCATGGATACCACGTAAACGTAGGATATCGTGCGGAGTCTCAGGACCATCAGCAATAACGTCACCACGTTCGATCTTTTCACCTTCAAACACGTTAAGTTGACGATGCTTAGGAATCATTTCTTCATAAGTTTCGTCACCCTCACGAGTGATGATTAGACGACGTTTACCTTTGGTTTCTTTACCAAAGCTCACAGTACCTGTGTGCTCAGCAAGAATCGCAGGCTCTTTTGGTCGACGAGCTTCAAACAAGTCAGCTACGCGAGGTAGACCACCCGTGATGTCTCGGTTACCGCCAGATTTTTGTGGAATACGCGCTAATGTGTCACCAATACCAACTTCAGCACCATCTTCGATGTTAACGATCGCTTTACCCGGTAAGAAGTATTGAGCTGGCATATCAGTACCAGGGATCATGACATCTTTACCTTTCGCATCAACAAGTTTGATAGCTGGACGCATATCTTTACCTGCTGCTGGACGAGCGGCAGCTTCGGTTACTTCGCTTGAAGATAGACCCGTTAGGTCATCTGTTTGGCGAGAAACCGTTACACCATCAATCATATCAACGAATTGGATGCGACCAGCCACTTCAGTGATGATTGGCATGGTGTGCGCTTCCCAGTTAGCCACTGTTTGACCAGCTTCAACCGCGTCGTTATCACCTTTACTCAACACAGAGCCGTAAGGCAGTTTGTGTTTTTCTTTCGTGCGACCAAATTCGTCAATGATAGTCAGCTCTGATGCACGAGATGTGATAACCAGCTTCTTATCTTTGTTGATAACGAACTTAGCGTTGTGAAGTTTCACAGAACCTTTGTTCTTCGCTTGGATGCTGTTCTCTGCCGCAGCAGTAGAAGCCGCACCACCGATGTGGAACGTACGCATCGTTAACTGTGTACCCGGCTCACCGATAGATTGAGCAGCAATAACACCGACTGCCTCACCTTGGTTCACTAGGTGACCACGAGCAAGGTCACGACCGTAACATAGCGCACAACAGCCGAAGTCCGCATCACAGGTTACCACTGAACGTACTTTCATATTATCGACAGAGTTCTCATCGATAATCTGACACCACTTCTCATCAATCAGAGTATTACGTGGAATAAGTACTTCTTCAGTGCCTGGCTTCATCACATCCTCAGCCACAACACGACCAAGAGCCAGTTCAGTTAAAGAAACTTTAACATCACCACCCTCGATATGAGGCATCATGTCGACACCTTCTTGAGTGCCACAGTCATGCTCTGTTACCACAACGTCTTGTGCAACGTCTACTAAACGACGAGTCAGGTAACCTGAGTTCGCTGTTTTAAGTGCTGTATCGGCTAGACCCTTACGTGCACCGTGGGTAGAGATAAAGTACTGTAGTACGTTCAGGCCTTCTTTAAAGTTTGCTGTGATAGGCGTTTCGATGATTGAACCATCTGGACGCGCCATCAGACCACGCATACCTGCAAGCTGACGAATCTGAGCAGCAGAACCACGAGCACCCGAGTCAGCCATCATATAGATGCTGTTAAACGATTCTTGTTGTTCTTCTACACCATCACGGTTGATCACGGTTTCAGAAGATAGGTTATCCATCATCGCTTTCGCAACACGGTCGTTGGTAGACGCCCAGATATCGATAACTTTGTTGTAACGCTCACCCGCCGTAACAAGACCTGATTGGAACTGTTCTTGGATTTCGCGTACTTCTTCTTCAGCTTCAGCAATTTCAGTGTATTTCGCTGCTGGTACAACCATGTCGTCGATACCAACTGACACGCCTGACAGTGCTGCATAAGCAAAACCGGTGTACATGATTTGGTCAGCAAATACGACCGTATCTTTCAAACCAAGCTTACGATACGCTTCGTTTAATAGATTTGAGATCTGTTTCTTACCAAGCTTCTGGTTCACGATGCTGTATGGCAGGCCTTTAGGCACGATTTGCCATAGCATGGCACGACCGACAGTCGTATCGACCATCTTAGTCTCAGTTGTGCTGTAACCATCTTCATCAACAACGGTTTCAGTGATACGTACTTTAACGCGTGCGTGTAGCGCCGCTGTCTTAGTACGGTATGCCTTCTCAGCCTCTTTAGGGCCAGCCAGGTACATACCTTCACCTTGCGCGTTGATTTTTTCGCGAGTCATGTAGTACAGACCCAAGACCACGTCCTGTGAAGGTACGATGATCGGATCACCTGATGCTGGCGACAGAATGTTGTTCGTCGACATCATCAGTGTACGAGCTTCAAGCTGTGCTTCTAAAGTTAGAGGCACGTGAACCGCCATTTGGTCACCATCGAAGTCCGCGTTATACGCCGCACACACAAGTGGGTGCAGTTGAATCGCTTTACCTTCAATCAGTACAGGTTCGAACGCTTGAATACCAAGACGGTGCAGTGTTGGTGCACGGTTTAGTAGTACTGGGTGTTCACGAATCACTTCGTCTAGGATATCCCAAACAACCGCTTCTTCACGCTCAACCATTTTCTTAGCTGCTTTGATCGTCGTGGCCATGCCGCGAGTCTCTAACTTGCTGTAGATAAATGGTTTAAATAGCTCAAGTGCCATCTTCTTAGGAAGACCACACTGGTGCAGACGTAAATATGGACCTACTGTGATTACAGAACGGCCTGAGTAGTCTACACGTTTACCAAGTAGGTTCTGACGGAAACGACCTTGTTTACCCTTGATCATATCAGCAAGAGATTTCAGAGGACGCTTGTTAGAACCTGTGATCGCACGACCGCGACGACCGTTATCAAGTAGCGCATCAACAGACTCTTGCAGCATACGCTTTTCGTTGCGTACGATGATGTCCGGAGCTGCTAGCTCTAGAAGACGCTTCAAACGGTTGTTACGGTTGATCACACGGCGGTACAAATCGTTCAGATCAGATGTCGCAAAACGACCGCCATCTAGTGGTACTAGAGGACGTAGATCTGGCGGAAGTACCGGAAGCACAGTCAGGATCATCCACTCAGGGTTATTACCTGAGCTGATAAACGCTTCAACAAGCTTCAGACGCTTAGTCAGTTTTTTGCGTTTAGTTTCAGAGTTAGTGGTTTGTAACTCCTCACGCATCATCTCTGTTTCAGCGACAAGATCCATTGAACCCAATAGGTCTTTGATCGCTTCTGCGCCCATCTTCGCCGTGAACTCATCGCCCCACTCTTCTAGACGGTCAAGATACTCTTCTTCAGTAAGCATCTGACTCTTTTCTAGATCCGTCATACCCGGCTCTGTTACTACATACATTTCGAAGTAAAGAACACGTTCGATATCACGTAGAGGGATATCCATTAGCAGACCGATACGAGACGGTAGCGATTTTAGGAACCAGATGTGAGCAACCGGTGATGCAAGCTCGATGTGGCCCATACGGTCACGACGAACTTTAGTTTGTGTAACTTCAACGCCACATTTTTCACAGATCACGCCACGGTGTTTCAGACGCTTATATTTACCACAAAGACATTCGTAGTCTTTGACTGGACCAAAAATACGCGCACAGAACAGACCATCACGTTCAGGCTTGAACGTACGATAGTTGATCGTTTCAGGTTTTTTAACTTCACCAAAAGACCATGAACGAATCATGTCAGGTGAAGATAGACCGATTTTGATTGCATCAAATTCTTCGGTCTTATGCTGTGCTTTTAGAAAGTTTAATAAGTCTTTCACAATCAGCTCCTGTAAGGAGTTAAAAGGCGCTCGGCGAGCGCCTTTCTACCAGGATAATCCAGAGGGTTTACCGCCAAGATTACTCTTCGTCTTCTAGCTCGATGTTGATACCTAGCGAGCGGATCTCTTTCAGCAATACGTTGAAAGACTCTGGCATGCCAGGTTCCATGCTATGGTTACCATCAACGATGTTCTTATACATCTTCGTACGACCGTTAACGTCATCTGACTTAACAGTAAGCATTTCTTGTAGTGTATATGCAGCACCGTATGCTTCTAGTGCCCACACTTCCATCTCACCGAAACGCTGACCACCGAACTGAGCTTTACCACCAAGTGGTTGCTGAGTTACTAGGCTGTACGAACCTGTTGAACGAGCGTGCATCTTGTCATCAACAAGGTGGTTCAGTTTGAGCATGTACATGTAACCGACAGTTACAGGACGCTCGAATGCATCACCAGTACGACCATCAAACAGTGTTAGCTGACCAGAAGTTGGTAGGTCGGCTAGGCTTAATAGTTCTTTGATTGATGCTTCTGACGCACCATCAAATACTGGAGTTGCAATCGGTAAACCACCACGAAGGTTGTTCACAAGAGTACGAACATCACCATCAGACAGAGCAGCAATATCTACTTTCTGACGCGTATCGCCAAGATCATAAACCTTCTGTAAGAACTCACGCTGCTTAGACAGCTCTTGTTGTTCTTTAACCATTTGGTTGATCTTGTCACCAATACCTTTTGCAGCCAGACCTAAGTGAACTTCAAGGATCTGACCGATGTTCATACGTGACGGTACACCTAGTGGGTTTAATACGATATCAACCGGCTGACCGTTTTCATCGTAAGGCATGTCTTCAACAGGGTTGATCTTAGAGATTACACCCTTGTTACCGTGACGACCTGCCATCTTATCACCAGGCTGGATACGACGTTTCACCGCTAGGTAAACTTTAACAATCTTCAGAACGCCAGGCGCTAGATCATCACCTTGAGTGATTTTGCGACGTTTCGCTTCGAACTTCTTATCGAAGTCAGCTTTTAGCTCATCCCACTGCTCAGCAAGCTGTTCAAGTTGAGATTGTAGCTCGTCGTTTTCTAGTGTTTGTTCTAGCCATTTCTTACGATCAATCGCATCAAGCTTCGCTTCAGAATAGCCACCATTGATCAGTACAGCTTTCACACGCGCTAGTAGACCACCTTCAAGAATTTGGAACTCTTCAGTAAGGTCTTTCTTCGCTTCTTTTAGCTGCATGTGTTCAATTTCAAGCGCACGCTTGTCTTTCTCTACGCCATCGCGAGTGAAAACTTGAACATCGATAATGGTACCTGAAACAGAGTTTGGTACACGCAATGACGTATCTTTAACATCAGAGGCTTTTTCACCGAAGATTGCACGTAGTAGCTTCTCTTCTGGAGTTAGCTGAGTTTCGCCTTTCGGCGTTACTTTACCAACTAGGATGTCACCACCCTTAACTTCAGCACCAATGTAAACGATACCTGACTCGTCTAGTTTAGACAGAGCCGATTCACCTACGTTTGGAATATCCGCTGTGATCTCTTCAGAGCCCAGCTTAGTATCACGAGCCACACAAGAAAGTTCTTGGATGTGGATAGTCGTGAAACGGTCTTCTTGAACGACGCGCTCAGATACTAAGATCGAGTCTTCGAAGTTATAACCATTCCAAGGCATGAATGCGATACGCATGTTTTGGCCAAGCGCTAGCTCACCAAGGTCTGTTGAAGGACCATCAGCAAGGACATCACCGCGAGCTACAGGTTCACCTGGCATCACAGTAGGACGTTGGTTAATACATGTGTTTTGGTTCGAACGTGTGTATTTAGTTAGGTTGTAGATGTCGATACCCGCTTCACCAGATACAAGTTCATCTTCATTAACTTTAACTACGATACGAGACGCATCAACTGACTGCACCATACCGCCACGTTTGGCAACGGCAGTTACACCAGAGTCAACCGCTACATTACGTTCGATACCAGTACCAACCAACGGCTTCTCAGCGCGTAACGTTGGAACCGCTTGACGTTGCATGTTCGCACCCATCAATGCACGGTTCGCATCATCGTGTTCTAGGAACGGGATAAGCGAAGCGGCGATTGATACGACCTGGTTGGTCGCAACGTCCATGTAGTCAACATGTTCACGAGGGTGAAGACCAGATTCACCTTTTTGACGAGCTGTGATCAGCTCATCTGCAAACGTACCTTCTTCAGTCAGAATGGCGTTTGCCTGCGCGATAACAAATTGACCTTCTTGGATAGCTGACAAGTAATCAACTTCATCAGTCACCACACCATCAACAACACGACGGTACGGAGTTTCTAGGAAACCGTATTCGTTACAACGTGCAAATGCTGACAATGAGTTAATCAGACCGATGTTCGGACCTTCTGGCGTTTCGATCGGACATAGACGACCGTAGTGAGTTACGTGTACGTCACGTACCTCAAAGCCAGCACGCTCACGAGTTAGACCGCCAGGACCCAATGCAGAAATACGACGTTTGTGCGTCACTTCTGAAAGTGGGTTGTTCTGGTCCATAAACTGAGAAAGCTGTGAAGAACCGAAGAATTCTTTAACGGCCGCAGAGATAGGCTTCGCATTGATCAAATCTTGAGGCATGATCGCATCAAGATCGCCAAGGCTTAAGCGCTCTTTCACTGCACGTTCAACACGCACAAGACCTACGCGGAATTGGTTTTCAGCCATTTCACCAACAGAGCGAATACGACGGTTGCCAAGGTGGTCGATATCGTCCACTTCGCCAATGCCGTTACGAATGGCGATCAACTTCTTCATCACTTCGATGATATCAGTTTCGTCAAGCGTACCAAGCTCGCCGGCATCTTCACGCTCAATTGAGCTGTTGAACTTCATACGGCCTACTGTTGATAGGTCATAGCGTTCTTCTGAGAAGAATAGGCTTTCAAACAGCGATTCGGCTGCTTCTTTTGTTGGTGGCTCGCCAGGGCGCATCATGCGGTAGATTTCTACTAGCGCAGAAATACGATCAACCGTACTGTCGATGCGGAGCGTCTCAGACACAAATGGACCATGATCAAGATCGTTCGTAAATAGAACTTCAAGTTTCTTATAGCCCGCTTGTGAAAGATTCGCTAATGCTTCCAAGCTAATTTCTTGGTTTGCGCTAACGATGACTTCACCAGTTGCTTCATTGACATAATCTTTAGAAGCGACTTTACCAACGATGTACTCAACGGGTACTTCGATAAAATCAACGTTATCTTTTTCTAGTTGACGAATATGACGAGCCGTTACACGACGACCTTTTTCGACATAAACGGTACCATTTGCTTCAATATCAAATGACGCTGTTTCGCCACGCAGGCGCTCAGGTACCAACTCCATAAGAAGAGTTTGGTCTTTGACTTCAAACTTCACTTTTTCGAAGAACAGATCCAAGATCTCTTCTGTCGATTTACCAAGTGCACGAAGAATGATCGATGCAGGCAGTTTACGACGACGGTCAATACGCACGTATAGGTTATCTTTTGGATCAAACTCAAAATCTAACCATGAACCACGGTAAGGGATAATACGTGCGTTATAAAGAACTTTACCTGATGAGTGAGTTTTACCCTTATCGCTGTCGAAGAATACGCCTGGGCTTCGGTGCAGCTGGGATACGATAACCCTCTCAGTACCATTAATTACGAAGGTACCATTGTCTGTCATGAGTGGAATTTCACCCATGTAGACTTCTTGTTCTTTAATATCTTTTACAGTACCTGCTGGCGCGTCTTTATCAAAGATCACTAGGCGTAGTTTTACGCGTAGTGGCTTAGAATAAGTTACACCACGAATTTGACATTCTTTAACGTCAAAAACTGGCTCACCAAGACGATAGCTAACGTATTGCAGCTCAGAATTGCCGTTATAGCTCTGAATAGGAAATACAGAACGAAAAGCAGCCTCAAGACCGTATTGTCCTTCAGGATCCTGTTCGATAAACTTGTCGAACGAATCGAGCTGGATCGATAGCAGGTATGGAATGTCCAACACTTGTGGACGAGTACCAAAGTCCTTACGGATGCGCTTTTTCTCGGTATAAGAGTAAACCATGGGGTTCCTCAGCTCGCTGATAAGTGACCCAAACTGCCCACCAATTATTCAAAAATAAAGGGTCATAGGACAGTGACTAACAGCTGTTTACTGTAGTAACACAACATCACTCAAAAATGATAGTTTGTGTGCTTTTGCACGAGTATAAGCGTCTAAACAGCGGGAAAATTCACCCATACCCTACAGCGCAAAAAGGCCGGTGGTCAATAAACCACCAGCCATTAGCCTTGCGGCTAAGAAATTAAGTAATAATTACTTAACTTCAACAGTCGCACCAGCTTCTTCTAGCTCTTTCTTAAGTGCGTCAGCTTCTGCTTGAGAAACTGCTTCTTTAATTGCAGCTGGAGCGCCGTCAACTAGAGCTTTAGCTTCTTTAAGACCTAGGCCAGTTGCGCCACGTACTGCTTTGATTACAGATACTTTGTTTGCGCCAGCAGCAGTTAGGATTACGTCGAATTCAGTTTGCTCTTCAACAGCTGCTGCTGCTGGGCCGCCTGCAACTACTGCAGCTGCAGCAGAAACACCGAACTTCTCTTCCATAGCAGAGATAAGTTCAACAACTTGCATTACAGACATTTCTGCAACTGCATCTAGGATTTGCTCGTTAGTAATAGACATAACAATTCTCTTTTAAGTCAACAATAAGTTTATTTAGCAAACAATAAAAAGCAATGCGAATTACGCAGCTTCTTTTTGATCGCGGACAGCAGCGATAGTACGTACCAGCTTGCCAGCAGAAGCTTCTTTCATGCACATCATTAGGCGTGCGATTGCTTCGTCGTAAGTTGGTAGTGTCGCTAGTAGTTCAGCGTCAGTTAATGCGCCTTCAAATGCAGCTGCTTTGATTTCAAAGTGCTTGTTCTCTCTAGCGAAGTCTTTAAAAAGACGCGCTGCAGCACCTGGATGCTCGTTAGAGAATGCGATCAAAGTAGGACCTACGAATACGTCTTGTAGACATTCGTAAGCTGTGCCTTCCACTGCGCGACGTGCTAGAGTATTACGAACAACTCTCATGTAAACACCCGCTTCACGAGCTTGTTTACGTAGAGAAGTCATCGCGCCTACTTGAACGCCACGAGAGTCAGCAACAACTGCAGAAAGTGCACCACTGGCCGCTTCGTTGACTTCAGCAACAATTGCTTGTTTGTCTTGAAGGTTTAAAGCCATCTTGGATTTACTCCTGGTTGTCGTTACACCACTCACTATTATCACAACAGTGAGAGTTATTTCGGTGCAGTCCCAGAAGAAAGTTTATCTATTCAAAAAATAAATTATGCTTTCTGTCAGTTCGGGCACCATCTACGTAGGTACGATTAAGTCATTTATCAACCAGACAAATAACGCCTACGGTCTTGGACGGAGACTGGGTCATAGTTCTAAGAACTAAAATCAGCCCCAACCACAAATATTAGGCGCAGAATTATACACAAATTCCACACCTAATCAAATGTATTATTACGCTTGAGCGTTTAGCGTGTTCTGATCAACAGCAACACCAGCACCCATCGTAGTAGAAATGCTTACTTTCTTCAGGTAAGTACCCTTAGCAGAAGAAGGTTTCGCTTTCTTAAGTGCAACTAGAAGAGCTTCTAAGTTCTCTTGAAGTTGGTTAGTTTCGAAAGAAACTTTACCGATAGTTGTGTGGATGATGCCGTTTTTGTCGTTACGGTAACGAACCTGACCTGCTTTAGCGTTCTTAACCGCTTCAGCAACGTTAGGAGTTACAGTACCAACTTTAGGGTTTGGCATTAGACCGCGAGGACCAAGAATGGTACCTAGTTGACCTACAACGCGCATTGCATCTGGAGAAGCAACAACAACGTCAAAGTTCATTTCGCCTTTCTTCACTAGCTCAGCTAGATCTTCCATACCCACTAAATCTGCACCAGCAGCTTTAGCCGCGTCAGCGTTTGCACCTTGAGTGAACACTGCAACACGTACTTCACGACCAGTACCGTGTGGCAGAACAGTTGCACCACGTACGTTTTGGTCAGATTTACGAGCATCAATGCCAAGGTTCACAGCAACGTCTACAGACTCAACGAATTTAGCCGTTGCAAGTTCTTTAAGAAGAGCTACAGCTTCGTTGATTTCGTATTCTTTAGTTGCGTCAACTTTCTCACGGATAGTGCGCATACGCTTAGTTAGTTTTGCCATGATATTAACCCTCTACCACTAAGCCCATTGAACGAGCAGTACCCGCAATAGAACGTTTCATCGCTTCAATGTCAGCACCAGTCATATCAGCCGCTTTCGCTTCTGCAATTTCTTGGATTTGAGCATCAGTAACCGTGCCCACTTTTTCAGTGTTTGGACGGCCTGAACCAGACTTGATGCCTGCAGCTTTCTTCAGAAGAACAGCAGCTGGAGCAGTCTTAGTTACGAACGTGAAAGAACGGTCGCTGTATACAGTGATAACAACTGGAGTAGGCAAGCCTTTCTCCATTGATTCTGTTCTTGCGTTGAACGCTTTACAGAATTCCATGATGTTAACGCCACGTTGACCTAGTGCAGGACCAACTGGTGGACTTGGGTTCGCCATACCAGATGCAACTTGCAACTTGATATAAGCTTCAACTTTCTTAGCCATGATATTTCCTAAATGTGGGTACAAACGCCAATCAGCTGATCAGCTCCCCGGTTACTTTGTCATAAAGACGTGTAAATAAGGCGCGAAATTATAATCACATTTCACGCCCTTAACAACCCTAAAAGATGTTTTTTTAATCAAGCTTATCGACTTGGCCAAACTCAAGTTCAACAGGAGTTGCACGACCAAAGATAGATACTGACACTTTAATGCGGCTCTTCTCGTAATCCACTTCTTCAACGGTGCCGTTGAAATCAGCAAATGGACCTTCATTAACACGAACCACTTCACCTGCTTCAAACATCGTCTTAGGACGCGGAGCTTCGCTCGCTTTCTCTAGACGATTAAGAATCGCATCGGCTTCTTTGTCAGTGATAGGTGCAGGACGATCGGAGGTTCCACCAATGAAACCCATTACACGAGGAACACTACGAACTAAGTGCCAGGACTCATCATTCATGAGCATCTGTACCAATACATAGCCTGGGAAGAACTTGCGCTCACTTTTACGGCGTTGACCTGCACGCATTTCAACAACTTCTTCGGTTGGAACAAGAACTTCACCGAAGAATTCTTCCATTGCGTGCATCTTGATATGCTCACGCAGCGATTGCGCTACGCGGCCTTCAAATCCAGAGAAGGCTTGAACTACATACCAGCGTTTTTTAGGAGCTTCACTCATGTATTAAACCCTCTATACCCCAGTCACGAAAGCGACAAGACGAACCATAATGCCGTCGATGCCCCAAAGTGCTAGAGCCATTACGATACTTACAGCTAAAACGATTAATGTTGTTTGCATGGTTTCTTGACGTGTCGGCCATACCACTTTGCGAACTTCCATACGAGATTCACGCGCAAACGCAATCGCCGCTTTTCCTTTTGTGGTTGTCGCAGCAACACCGAGTGCTGCAATAATCAGCGCAACCACACCTGCAGCGCGAAGCACTACAGACATTTCACCATACAGGTAATTACCCACAACAGCGGCAGCTAACAGAGCAAAAGTGACAATCCACTTAAATGTGTCTGCTGCACTTGAGCTATCAGGAATTTCAGCATTGTTTGCTTTCATAAACCAACCTGTTACAAGTCTTAACATAGACGACAACAACCCCGCTGTTGCAGGGCAAATCCATAGCACAGGTAAAGCTACCTATACATACTCATCAAGATAGAAATGTCTCTATCTTAAATCCTTTGCACTGGCTTTATCGACCAACAAATCGACAACGGCCAAATTTAGTGCAGAAAAAGGGCATCAAATGATGCCCTTTTTGGTAGTCGTTAGTCAAATACTATTCGTATTTAAACGGCTAAATCAGCAATTAAGCGATAACTTTAGCAACAACACCAGCACCTACTGTACGACCGCCTTCACGGATCGCGAAACGT
>NZ_CP031479.1:3002386-3010760 GCF_003390515.1 Vibrio anguillarum
GTTCAAATTTTGCTTTAGACATGAGTTGTCCCTCTAGGTACGGATTTAGGTGGCTTTGATGACCACGCAACCAAAATTATTGGTAAGGAGTATATATCAAAAGGAGATAATTGCTTGGAGAGCTGGTGCTGATACCCAGAGTTGAACTGGGGACCTCACCCTTACCAAGGGTGCGCTCTACCGACTGAGCTATATCAGCACTCAAAAATTGGAGCGGGCAGCGGGAATCGAACCCGCATCATCAGCTTGGAAGGCTGAGGTAATAGCCATTATACGATGCCCGCACACGTAACTCTGAGAGCTATTTCCTTAAGAATATGGTGGAGGGGGACGGATTCGAACCATCGAAGGCGGAGCCGGCAGATTTACAGTCTGCTCCCTTTGGCCACTCGGGAACCCCTCCAAATTTTTTCTTCATTCTTTCGAAAAAGAATGGTGCCGACTACCGGAATCGAACTGGTGACCTACTGATTACAAGTCAGTTGCTCTACCTACTGAGCTAAGTCGGCATAAGTGGAGCGCATTCTATTGAATGATGCTCAGCCTTGCAAGCCTAAATATTAAAAAAAAACCAATTTTCCATAAATCTCGCCTGTTCGTTGCTTTTTCAAGCAAAATGCGTTTTCTCACTCAATTCTATCGTTTAAGGCATTTCCATTCTTTTCACCTTAATGTATGTTTCATCCTCTTCTTTTTTCTGTCATTCATCGTTAGGTATTTTATGGGTCCTTATATCTCTTTTGATCGCAATCAATGGGCCGAGCTACGTAACTCTGTCCCAATGACTCTCTCTGAGGCTGACTTAAAAGAGCTACAAGGTATTAATGAAAACCTAACGATGAAAGAAACGGCTGAGATTTATCTGCCTTTGGCTCGCTTACTTAATTTATACGTGGCCGCCAGACAAAGCCGAAATGCGGTTTTGCATCAATTTCTCGGTAATACCGATATATCGCCTCCTTTTATCATTGGCATCGCAGGAAGTGTCGCCGTTGGGAAAAGTACTACGGCGCGTTTGTTAAAAGCGCTTCTTTCACGCTGGGAGAATCATCCCAAAGTTGAACTGATCACGACAGATGGGTTTCTTTTTCCCAACAAAATTCTTAATGAAAGAGGAATTATGGGGAAAAAGGGGTTTCCTGAATCTTATGATATGAAACGTCTGGTACAGTTTGTGTCGGATGTTAAAGCAGGAAAAAGAAATGTAAGCGCGCCGATCTATTCACATCTTACTTACGACATCACCACTGAAGAGAAAGTCGTCGATAGGCCAGATGTGTTGATCATTGAAGGATTGAACGTCTTGCAAAGCGGCATGGATTATCCACACGATCCACATCGAGTGTTTATATCTGATTTCTTAGATTTCTCACTGTATGTCGATGCGGACAGTCAACTTATTGAAAAGTGGTATGTTGAACGCTTTATGAAGTTTCGTCACAGCGCCTTTAAGGAGACGGGATCGTACTTTAGCCACTACACAAAACTGTCTGAGCTAGAGGCGAGAGAAAAAGCTGAGAGCATCTGGCACTCGATCAACGGTAAAAATCTGCAACATAATATTTTACCGACCAAAGAGCGCGCTCAGTTAGTTTTGCGTAAAGGCCTCAATCATACTGTGGAAGAGATACTACTAAGAAAATAGTTTGGTAAAGCGGTTACTCTGCCTTGCGTAACGATATTTCGCCACCAATGTAACTCTCCATTCCATTCTCTGTTTCTAGCAACACCGCTCCATATTCGTTGATCCCGTGCACCACGCCATAGACCTCTTTGGGGCCCATAAGCAGTTTAACTTTTCGACCAATAAAGTTATCGAGTCGATTCCAGCGCGGTATAAAATCCTTCATCCCATAAAGCTCGTAATCACGTAGCGCTTGGTCTAATGATTGAATAAAGACAATAGCGAGCAAGTTCCTGTCTATTTTCAGACCGTCGGCTACCTGCGACAAACTTGCCCATGGCTGGTCAATGGCTTGCTCATTTTCGGGCATGAAAATGTTCATTCCCATCCCAATCACTAAATGTGCCGCTGCGCCAGCCTGCCCTGTCATTTCGACTAAAATGCCCGCCAGCTTTCTATCCTGAAAATAGAGATCGTTCGGCCACTTAAGCTTTACACCGTCAAATCCGATGCTTGCTAGCGCTTCCACAATCGCGACCCCGACCACAAGGCTAAGCCCCATTGCGGCCGCCATCCCCGCGTCGAGCCGCCAGTACATGGAAACATAAAGATTGCTGCCAAAAGGCGATATCCACTGACGCCCGCGCCGACCCCGTCCATTAGCCTGATACTCTGCTAAGCAAACGCTGCCCGAAGCAAGGTTATCTACACGTTCTAACAGGTATTGGTTGGTTGAATCGATAATGGGGAAAAGCTCGACAGGGTTACGCACGGCATTTTGGATCTGTGTCGCATCAAGTAGATTCAGTGATTGAGCAAGCTGATAGCCTTTGCCTTGGACGCGGAAAATATCAATTCCCCACTCCTGAATCCCTTTAATATGCTTACTTACTGCAGCGCGAGAAATACCAAGTTCTGCTCCTAGCAACTCACCAGAACAAAACTCGCCACTGGCCAGATGACGAAGTAATGATAGTTTGACACTGTGCTCTTTCACTTTAATTCCTTAGCAAGATGCTCAAGGTTCGTTTCACCCATCGCATCTAAAAATCGGACTTCATGCTCTAAAAATATCGAAAATTTATCCTGAACTGCTATGCAAACTTTAATCGCTAGTTGAATGACATCAAAAGCTGTAGCGCTACCTTTATTTACCAACACTAAAGCTTGCTTCGGATGCACTTGAGCATCACCTAAGCTATACCCTTTGAGCCCACACTGATCAATCAACCACCCAGCCGCTACTTTTCTGCCTTCTTCCACGGGGTAAGAAACAAGATCGGGATAACTCTCAAGAAGAGCCTGCCAATGTTCTAAACTAATAATTGGATTTTTAAAGAAGCTTCCTGCGTTACCTAGCACCCGCGGATCGGGTAATTTGGCATTGCGAGTAGCGCATACCCGTTTATAAATATCAATAGCTTGGCAGGTGTGACTATCCAGTTCTTGCAAAGGTCCATAATTCAGTACGGGTTGCCATTGCTTCAATAACTTTAGTCCTACCGCTACAACGATCGCGTTACTGTGCAAAGCGTGCTTAAAAATAGAATCACGATAACCAAATAGACATTGTTTGGCGCTCAGGCGCTTGACGGTTAAGGAGTCTAAACAGAGATAATCAACGTAATCACACACATCTTGAAACTCTACACCATAAGCGCCAATATTTTGGATAGGAGCAGAACCTGCACAACCAGGTATCAAAGCCAAATTTTCAAGACCTGCAATATTTTGCTTCACAGCCCATTCAACAAGTGAAGGCCAATCCTCACCACCAGAAACATGCAAATAATGGTAATTATCATCCTGCGTGTGCTGTAACCCTTTCAGTTGGTTGCTTAAAACCATTCCTTGAAAATCACAAGTAAAAAGGACATTGCTACCTTTTCCTAACATCAACTTAGGCAAAGTCTGCCATTCTGCGCTCTGGTAAATTTCCACCAAATCTTGCACAGAGAAAACTTCAGCTAATAATTGACAAGATTGTTCTAGGCCAAAAGTGTGGTATTTTTTTAAGCTCGCATTGGGATGTAATTGCATGGCATTCTATGGATAAATTAAACTCATGCCATTCTACAACAGATAACTATTCGAAGCAGGAAGAAATGTGGCAACTACAATTTGACATACTCCCCCCGATAAAACTTCCTTTGATAAAACGAATGTACAAAGAACATTACCCTTCAGCAAAAGCTAGGAAAGATGAATTGTGCGTTATAGGCACGCTCGATGGGCAGATATCTGCTGTTGTCAGATTTAAAAATATTGATGTATATCGATTACTGACTGGCATGCTTGTGCTGCCAGAAAACCAAAAAAAAGGGATTGGGTCGCAGTTGCTCAATTATTGCAGCGAGAATATTCTCAATAATCAGGATTATTGCTTCGCATACGCTCATCTTGAGCCCTTTTATGCTCGTCACGGTTTTCACTCCATAATGACAGAAGAACTACCAATAGCTCTTATGCAACGGTTTGAGCGCTATGTATCCAGTGGTAAAGATCTCATTCCTATGAGATACCTAGGCTAGTATGACGAGAATGCGCGGCTTTTCTAGCAATTGAACCGTTGAATTTGGTAATATCCCCAGTTCGCAATTTTGCAAATAAGTAAGGTAAATCATCCAATATGATTGCTCATAGAAACCCATTCGAGCGATTGCCGACCATCGCACAATCACCGGATCATTTTGAAGTTTTATTTTCGGCAAAAGAATTTAAAAATCATCTGATCCAGTCGATCCGTCAGGCAAGTAAACGAATCTATCTTGTAGCGCTGTATTTAGAAGATGACGAAGCAGGCAGAGAAGTTTTAACGGAGCTATATAATGCCAAGCAAAGAAACCCTGGCTTAGATATTGCGATTTGCGTTGATTGGCATAGAGCGCAACGTGGATTAATTGGTGCGGCCGCTTCGGAAGGCAATGCTTCAATGTATCAAGAGTTCTCTCAGAACCACGAACACGCCATTCCCGTATACGGCATCCCCGTGCGAGGCCGCGAAGTTTTTGGTGTTTTACATCTCAAAGGTTTTATTGTCGACGACCAGGTGATCTATAGCGGAGCAAGCCTTAATAACGTTTATTTGCATCACAAAGAGCGCTATCGATTCGACCGCTATCACACCATCGACAATCAATCTCTTGCCGATAGCATGGTACAATTCATTCAGCAAAAAATGATAAGTCATCCTGCTGTCAATGATTTATCAAACACATCGAAGCCAACGACGAAAGATATCAAAACTGACATTCGACAATTTAGAGCCTCTCTAGCAACAGCAAACTATGAGTTTGAGTCACAGATCCCAACAGCCGACCAAGTGGCTTTGACGCCACTGGTAGGTATTGGAAAGCGTCGAAATAAACTCAACCACAATATTAACCAACTGATCGCTCATGCTAAAGATGAAGTCTTTATCTGCACTCCGTATTTCAATTTTCCAAAAAGTGTCGCTAAAGAAGTTAAGAAAGCATTGAAACGGGGTGTAAAAGTTCACATTGTCGTTGGCGATAAAACGGCAAACGATTTCTATATTTCCCCAGAGCAAACCTTCAAGACAATCGGCGGCTTACCTTATTTATATGAGCTTAATCTACGCCGTTTTGCCAAAGTAAATGAAGCCCATATTGCCAGTCGAAATCTTTCTATCCATCTCTGGAAACATGAAGAGAATAGCTTCCATCTAAAAGGCGTATGGGTGGATAAGCGCTACATGTTGATCACTGGTAATAACTTAAATCCAAGAGCATGGAAGCTCGATCTCGAGAATGCCATTCTCATCCAAGATCACTACCACCACTTAACACCTAAGTTTGAGCAAGAGATCGACAACATCCTTCGACACACTCAACTTGTTTGTACCTACAAACAACTAGAGAAGATAGAAAACTACCCTGATGCGGTACAAAAACTACTGCGTAAAGTAACGCGAGTTAAGGCCGATAGAGTGCTCAAACAGATTCTGTAAAGCACAACACTAAACGATTAGCCGACACAACGTGTCGGCTTTTTTATATGCCTACACGTTGTTTTCATATGGCTATTGATTGAGATAGTAGCGCCTTTCATGCAGCTACTCTGTTCGATGAACATAAGCCAAAAGAATTTCAGCGCTCAAGAGGACATCAAGGAATAAGCACAGGGAATCTARGTGCCACTGGCGAGATACGCGGAAAAGTGCAGACTTTCAGGTGTAAAGCTAGAGCCTCAGACTAAGAAAAATAAACACGTAATTTCATGATTTTTCTTAACCTCAGCTAACGCCGCGTTAAGGGGTGAATGCCGCATAAACCAACCTTCCGCAGAACACTTCATCACCAAAAATCACCGCATACCAAAAATGCCACGCGGCATGAATCCCACTTAAACGCCTTGTTATATTGATGCAGGACAAGTCAACTTATTAGTTCAACTGAGATGAAAGCAGCAGTAACGAAAAAATCGCAAAACTGTATCTAAGGTCACTCCTAAGCTTTAGCAGCCTGTTATTATTCAATTGGTCTAAATCTTTACCAAAGAGCATCGGAACAAATAAGAACATACCAAAATGGAAAACTACAAACGGTGGAGCACCTCTAGATCGCCAGTGTTCATTCTCCATTTCACTCCATTCCTCATAAAAGCCCTTGCTAGATTTTATAAGCGGAAACAGTGATACCAACACTGCACAAACCATCAGAGTATTTAATAACTCATTCATATTAGCTCCAGAACTCAAAAAACAATATAACGCCGCATTAAGGTGTGAGCGACGCTTGGCTATACTTGAGCGAAGCGAAACTGCCAAGCGTTGCGAATCACTCTTAAATGCTTTGTTATATTTTTTGTTCTACAACCCATAGTCCTTTGCTATTTCTGACGTTATACCATCAAGCCCAGGGAAAATGCTGCGACTACTGACACCATATCTACCAGCCATCACAGCTAAGTCACTAACGACATCTTGATGAATTAACCATTTTTCACCACTATGAGGTTCAAAAACTTGGCTGGGTTCAGGATGAACAGTAAACAGTCCTGACTGAGAAGTAATTCTCTCTGTTACATGCGTAGGCTCAAAAAGTGTCACTTCCGTAATATCAAAAACAGATTCGCTAGGATCACAATAGTCAATAGAGTATATATCCGGAAGAACATATATCGCAGCCTCACCAAAGTGTTTTTGATTTTCACAAGCGAAGAAAACAGCAACGAGAGGGTTGTATGTCCAATCTAACAGTCTCGTCGGAAGTCCATGATGTTGGGCCAAAACTAACCATTCCCATTCATTCTCAGGTGTATACTTTAAATAAGGAATAGACTGCCTTCTAAAATCATCTAAAGCACTTTTCTCAGTAATCCGCTCTTCAACCTGAAATGAGATAGCACCGCTTGCCACAAAATGACTATTTTCTAACTTTGACCGCCCGAACGTTGTAATTAATTTATATTTGCTATCACTGACACCTCGAAAAATGGGGTGAGCGTGTCTCAAAGAAGAAACCGCCTCGTGAAAATCTTGTTCACTATTTATATTTCTTATTTTCATCAATGTCCCTTAGAAAAATATAACGCCGCGTTAAGGGGCAGCCAACGCCACTACCAACTTAACGCATAACACCGGAACCACAAAAACCAACGCACATTAAAAATGCCACGCGTTGGCTGTCCCTCTTGAACGCTTTGTTATACGAAATTACGACTTGAACCCCAAAGCTGCATCGATAAGTTTTACCATTAGTTCCTTTGATACACCATTAGCATCTCGCTCTGGCATATATTCAACAAACTCAGCGCCAATGAACTTGTCGCTTGAGGCAATCGAGTGAACCAAATAGAGGGACTCTCTTGCAGTTAACCCGCCGACATTCGGCGTAGCACAAGCGCGGAATAGAGAACCATCTAAAACATCGTAATCGAATGACAAATAAATGCCGTCATACTCATTCTCTAACTTTTCCATTAAAGTCTGAACTACAACATTAAACCCTTGCTGTTCAATACACATCATGTCGATATTGGTCATGTTGAGCTTTTTTATAAGCTGATGTTCACATTGCATTAAATCTCGGACACCTACATAAAAAACATCTCGAGGCTGTAAAGCCATCTCCTGAGGAATTGACCAACCGTTATGAACATATTGATTCATCAATAATGCCAGCGGCTTACCGTGCAAATTACTGTCGAGTGTATTATTGCAATCCGCATGAGCATCAACCCAAACAATCGCAATTTTGTTACCTTTGCCCTTTTGATAATGACCAAGGACTGCTTGAACGGTTCCAACCGCTATCGAATGGTCGCCACCAATTGTTATGGGGATCCGATTATTCGAATAACTTTCCAGCACCTTTCTTTTTAGGTAATGCGCATACATTCGTAATGCTTCATCTTTGCTACCACAGGAAATCAAAGAATAAACCTCATCGGAGATTTCAACATCACCTTGGTCAATGATATCAGCACCCCACCTATCATTTCTGACTTGGATCCAATCAGTGAGGCCTACCCATGACATTTCATCCATTCGTCGCAAACCATCAACTGTATTTTCTTGAGTTGTCACAAAACCCAGTTGATTAAAAGGTGCTCCAATTATGTCGAAATGTCTTTTCATGTGTACTCCTGTACTTATTTAATTTCGTATAACGCCCGGTTAAGGGGCTGACAACGCAAAACACTGAACTCAAAATAACAACCGTAATCACAAAGGCCGATTTGAACAAAAACCGCCACGCGTTGGCAGTCCCTCTTTAACCGTTTGTT
>NZ_CP031479.1:3010845-3017570 GCF_003390515.1 Vibrio anguillarum
CCCTCTTGAGCCGTTTGTTATGTGAATTTTTTCAAGCACCCAAAAGAGGAAAGTTTTTGCGCTGCTGATAGGTTAAAGCTAACTCTAAACAGGATTTGATTGCTGTTTCTGGCAACGGTTTCGATAAGGACAGCACTATTGCTCTGTTTCCCTGAAACTCCAGTTCTTCACAATACAATTCCCGAAATGTATCGACTAGCTTAGTTTGGCAATTAAAAAACAGGTAATAATTATTAGGAGACTTCAGCTTCCAATCCATTCTTAGTGGACTGCCTGTTTTTACGCTGTAGCTTGGCTCACCCCATTTTAGAGATTCATCAACATCACCCAGATCCAATTCAGATACGATTTGAAAGACTAGATTTCGCAGTTCCTCTAGCCTAATACGAACATTTTCCGGATATTCATCGAAGCGATCTTTGACTACCTTGTCCATTGGAATCTCCCATTCACATAACGCCCAATTAAGGGGTGAGCAACGCTACCACCCAACCTAAAGCATTGTACCGTAACCACTAAAATTGAAGTAGAAGCAAAAATGCCAAGCGTTGGGAATCCCTCTTAAATTGCTTGTTATACAGATACTTACCACTTAAACCTACGTATAAACTCTATAAACGCACCCGTTGCCAATGTTGCTGAGAGATTTTTCGTAACCAAGTAAACAACAACATCAACGATAATATTCATAGTTACCCAAATGCTATTATAAGCTAGCTTAAGCTCTGTAAGTTGATGAATGTTATCATGATTTAAGCCATAGCAATTTTCAGTATCTGCTACATTGTCTCTAGATGTAAGTAACTGGTAGTGAGCGACGTATTTATATTCCAATAGTTCAAGAATGGATGAGCAAAGCCACTTATTAATCATAGTTGAAGGGATGTAGTAAACGAGGGGTTTAGACCACCCATTTAGAGAGTCACCAAATTGAACCTGACCTGTTTTTTCGTATTGATCATCTTCATTATAAGCGGCAGTAGTGGAAATCATTTCAAGCAACTGCTCACCAAGATATATTTCTAAGAGTAAGAATTTTATCCACTTCCCCAACGAAATCTCTTTATTTCTTCTCAAAAAGACTAAAGAAAAGATGCTATCTCTCACATGGTCACCTCTATCTGTATAACGCCCAATTAAGGTGTGAAGCACGCGACCGCGACACTCAATTTGACAACCGTAAACACTAAACTTAACCCAAACCAAAAATGCCAAGCGTGCTGAATCACTCTTAAATTGTTTGTTATGTTTTTAAACTAATGCCAGCTTTAACTCGTGGTACATTTAGAAAAACATGGAGTTTGTATACATGCTTATTACTATAAATGTCTTTGTACTCCAACGTAAGTTCCTCTTTGTACTCTCCAGATTGACTTGCCAAATTACTATCAATACAAAATACCCAGCTCATATGCTCACCTGGAGCAATGTGACCTAATGAGCGAAACTCTTGGAAAACCCCAGTAGACAGATCAGCTAATGCGATCTTTTTACCTTTTGAATTAAAGATATTTACATCTAACGCAGGTCCTATACCAATGTTCTTTAAAGCTAAGTCGATAAACTTGTCATCACGATTAGGATCACTGGTAACATATGTTTCAAGGTCAACTTTTACATCATAATTTTCAAGAAAGTAAAGGCACTGCTTCGAACTCTTGTCTTTTAATGAAGGCTCCGTAATCAAAAATGGTCTAACGTTTTCAGCCCTTTGCTTGTGAAATATCATATAGGCAGCAAGGAATGCCAAAACCCCACCTGAATATCCACCAAGGAAGCCTAACCAACCATTAATGTCGCCGATCATTTCGCCGGGTGCATAGGTAACATATAGCTTGAGCAAAAATGGAGAAATCAAAGAAAACAAGATCAAAACAATAACGACTGGCACGTAATTCTCCTTAAAAACATAACGCCCAGTTAAGGGGTGAAGCACGCAATACCGATGTTACTGCATTCCACTTCAACACCGAAACTAACGCATACTAAAAATGCCACGCGTGCTGAATCCCTCTTGAACTGTTTGTTATGTGCGTTTTTATTTTTTCGTCATTAGCCGGCATGCAACCGAAAGGTGGTGCCATTTGGTAGCAAAAGTGTCTGATACGACATACCAGTCATTTACAGAATTCATTGAGCCATGATGCTCGCCCATACACGAACACTGACACTCATGCCCTTCTGCATTCCAACATGCTGGTGCGCACTTTTCTTGCTGCCTATATGGTTGGATAACATATACTTTCCCATATTTATGTAGGCAACGCTTAACTAAGTCATTGAACCAAGCTTTGGGAGTTTCCCACCATTTATGCTCCGCATTCCATTTAGGCTTTCTAGTTGCATTATTTCTCAACCAAGCCATATTTGTTTTTTCAAATGGAAGCTTCACATATAACGGGGCTCCTTTTTCTCCTGTGCGATATAACACAGGAACCACTCGTTGATTTAATAAAGCAGCCAATTTTTGGTCATCAACTTCAAATTCCATCGTTACCTCCAACGATACCAAAGCACATAACGCCCAATTAAGGGGTGAGCAACGCTACCACCCAACCTAAAGCATTGTACCGTAACCACTAAAATTGAAGTAGATACAAAAATGCCAAGCGTTGGGAATCCCTCTTAAATTGTTTGTTATAACGAAGATTTCCACTAAACGTAAACCTGCCCTTTAAGATACAAAACACCTTTTCCAGAGATGACTATTGATTTACCTGACACGCTGCACTTTAAGACACCACCTCTTCTTGAAGCTTGGTACGCAACTAAATCTGATTTACCCAACTTATCAGCCCAGTAAGGAGCTAGCCCAGAATGAATAGAGCCTGTCACAGGATCTTCGTCACCACCGTTCGCAGGCCAAAAGTAACGAGATATGAAGTCATAGTCTTTAGATTTAGAAGTAACGACCACATCCAATGGCGCGAGCTGTTTCAGTTGTTCAGAAACGTAAGTCACTTCAAGAACATCATGCTCATTCTCATAGACGGCAAAATATGCTTGTCTATTTTTTAGCACCTCTACCGGCTGTTTCGATAAGCCGACCAATAGCTGTGCGGGAACAAGTGATACAGCTTCTGGTTTTTGGTTAGGAAAGGTCATTTCGATTTCGTTGTTCGCATTAAGAATGACCGTTAAGTTACCAACTTCACGAGTTATGAACTCGATTTGGTGAGTTACACCAAGCTCGTTAAACAATACGAAAGCAGATGCCAACGTAGCATGCCCACAAAAGTCAATTTCAGTCATTGGTGAAAACCAACGAATCTCGTATTGATTAGAGCCTACCGCTTTGACATAAGCTGTTTCTGATAGGTTATTTTCAGCTGCGATATTTTGCATTAGGTCATCTGAAGGCCATTTCTCAACAGGGATGACCGCAGCTGAGTTCCCTTTAAATTGTTGATCTGTAAATGCATCAACTATAAATATATCCATTTTCAACGTAGAAACTCCATTTGCGTTATAACGCCCGGCTAAGAGTGTGTTTTTTGAGTTCGGTAGTGCGTTGTCAACCCCTTAGCCGGGCGTTATGTGCCCCGTGTAGACCACTACGCAACGTATAAAGTGCGCAGTGGTCTAAGTGACCTAAATATCTAGTATATTAGGGCATATTTCGTTTAGTTGTTTGGCAACATTCATACACGTAATTTTCTCTTTATCAACTAATTGACTGTAGATTGTGTCAACAGCCCCTGTCGCAGGATCGAGGAGTCGAGCTTTTTGGATGTCAAAAATAAAATTTTGAGCATTTTGAATATGCTGTGTTGCACATTGCATAATAAGTGAGTTATGCAGTTTAGAGAAAGCTTGTCTAAGCTTTTCATCAGGCTGATTCTCTTGAGGGCAATATCTTATATTTATCGCCTTTGAAAAAATTTCGCGGTCTTTCTTCGCAGAATCAAAGTCAAGAAACTTACTAGTGCTAACTACTTGAGCAACTGATAGCAAACAAATGATAGCAACCATACCTTTCGTGAAATCGCTTTCGATGTTGTCTATAATTCCTGCATTTATTACAACAAAGAATAGTACAGCAGTACATAACAGAGCGAAACCAGAAAACCAAGTGCCGTCTATGAAGCCTACAATGGCAGATGCGAATGGAATCAAAGCGATTATCGATGCAGTGACTAGTCTACAATTTACGTTCATTAGAACTCCAAGATACTATGAGTGATAGCAAACTATTTTAATAAATTCAGTGTTTTATTGCTACTAATAAGGATCTAGGCACATAACAAACAATTTAAGAGTGATTCACCACGCTTGGCATTTTTGGTTTGGGTCAAGTTCAGTGTTTACGGCGTCCCATTTTAGTGTCGTGGTAGCGTGGCTCACACCTTAATTGGGCGTTATGTGTTGGATGAGTTTTTAAGGTCAAAGCTGCGATTTCATTGAGAATTTGTTCCGTGTTTTCGGCAAGTTGGCTTGGTCGAAATGGATTCTTGAACAACTTGATATTGATCGTTTTCAAGGTTCTTGGGCTGCCTCAATTAAGTTTTGGATCTGGTTTGTGTTGAGTTTCGCTGGTTTCAAATCGCTTTAATTGAAATGTCTTTTTGACTGATTCTCTTGCTGAAGCTCAGCTCTGAAAGTTTGTTGACGCAAAAGGTTTGGTTGTGGCTGAAAGGGCGCTTTCTTTGTTGTTGATTCTGCAAGTGGCTCTCTTTGGCTCAGATCGCTGTGAAATTTAGGTTTTGGTCAGCATCGTTTTTGTACGTAACTTATTCAAATCTCTTCCTTTCTACGGTGGTTTACTTTGAATTCACGGTAAAAATCACATAACAAGCAATTTAAGAGGGATTCCCAACGCTTGGCATTTTTGCTTCTACTTCAAATTTAGTGTTTACGGTACAATGCGTTAGGTTGGGTGGTAGCGTTGCTCACCCCTTAATTGGGCGTTATGCAACTCAGGTAAATTTAGGAGTTCTATCTTTTTAGGTTTCTCCGGCCATTCGTTTTATGTTGTCGGCAAATGAGCTTTTTTACCCTCAAATTCGTGGCTAACTCAAACCGTAAACTTCGTACTTGAATCCAAGAGGTATAACAATCTGTTTAAGAGTGATTCGCAACGCGTGGCATTTTTACTATGCGTTGCGCTTAGTGATTAAGGTGGTATGCGGTAGCTTTGGTGTTGCGCTGCTCACACCTTAACAGGGCGTTAGCCCTTAATAGGAATATCATGTGAAATATTTTCAAAAAGGTAGTGGTGAATATTTAGTCTTGGTTCATGGAGCATTAACAGATGGTTCTATGTGGCTCCCTCATACAGATTCGTTGTCTCAGTATTTTGATGTAGTTTCAGTGACTTTAAGTCATTTTGACAATGATGATAACTTAATTTTTGGTCTGAACTCACACGCTCAAGAACTATGTGAGCTTGTGAAAAAGTTAGTTTCAGATAAGCCCGTGAATGTTGTTGGCTGGTCTTATGGTGCAGATGTTGTATTGAACATGATAGCAACGTCTCAATTGCCATTGTCTAAGGTATTTTTGTATGAGCTGGGATATCCCGGTTGTGTTCAAGAAGATGAAATGAAAACTTGGGTTGCGGATGCAGAGTCAATGTTTGAGCCTGTTTTTAATCATGTACATCAGGGGGATTTGAGTTTAGCTGTTGAATCATTGATTGACGGTTCTGGGAATTGTCATGGTTACTTCGATAAGCAACCAACTGAGGTGAAGAGTTTACAGTTAAAGCAAGCTTATACATTGCCTTTGCAACTAAATCAGCAAGAACATCCATCGATTGATGCCCAAAGTCTATCGAATATCGATCTGTCTTTGATATTTGGGCATGGCGATAAAACACGAGACTTATTTAGGCTGGCCACACAGAGTGATGCACGAGCTTCAAGACACTCAAAATTGGTGGTTATTGAAAATGAATCTCACATGTTACCTCAAGAAAATCCAGAAAAGTTTTCGAGTTTACTAATTGATTTACTGGGGAAAAAGGGCTAACAAACGCTTCAAGAGGGACAGCCAACGCGCGGCATTTTTATTATGCGTTGGTTTTTGTGATTACGGTGTTATGCGGAAAGTTAGTAGTAGCGTTGTCTGCCCCTTAAGCGGGCGTTATGTGTTGGATGAGTTTTTGAGGTTAATTCTACGATTTCATTGAGAACTCGTTCCGTTCTTTCGGCAAGTTGGCTTGGTCGAAATGAGTTCGTGAAAGAGCTTCAATTGGTCACGTCCAAGTCTCTTGGGTTGCCTCAATTGAGTTTTCGATCTGGGTTGTGTTGAATTTCGTCAGTTTCAAATCGCTTCAATTAAAATGTCTTTTTGACTGATTCATTTGCTGGCATTCAGCTTTGAAAGTCTGGTGAAGCAAAAAATTTAGCGGTTGCTGAAAGGGCGCTTTCTTTGTTGTTGATTCTGTAAGTGGCTCTCTTTGGCTCAGATCGCTGTGAAATTTAGGTTTTGGTAAGCATCGTTTTTTCACGTAACTTATTAAAATATCTTCATTTCTACGGTGGTTTACTTTGAATTCACGGTAAAATTCACATAACAAGCAATTCAAGCGGATTCTCAACGCGTGGCAGTTTTACTATGCGTCAGGTAAAGTGCTTTACGGTGCAATGCAGCGGCTTGGCCAGTGCGTTGTTCACCACTTAATTGGGCGTTAGGCAAGGTGAGTTTTTATCGGCTAAATCGAGTTGGAATTGAACGGTAAATTCCATGTTCTCAGACTGAACTTAAGCAATAAATAGTCATCA
>NZ_CP031479.1:3017620-3019847 GCF_003390515.1 Vibrio anguillarum
CTAAAACTGATTGAGGCAAACCAAGAACCTTGCTTGTTTTACGGTTTGAGTTAGCCAAGAATTTGAAGGTAAAAATGCCCATTTGCCGACAACATAAAACGAATGGCCGGAGAAATCCCAAACGATTGAGCACCTAAACTTACCTGAGTTGCATAACGCCCAATTAAGGTGCGACAACGCTATACACCCAAACTAAACCATTGCACCGTAAACACAAACTTCAAACCGGAGTGAACTTGCCAAGCGTTAGGAGTCACTCTTAAATTGTTTGTTATGTTTGTTGCTCAATATTGCGTTCGGCTCGCTTTAACCGCAGGTAAGCAAATATCCCAGCAATAGATACTAACGCAGTACCCGCAGCCATGAGCATAGGGAAAGTACTCATATACAGTTTCATTATCAACGATGAGCTTTCTTCGACCTTCGTATACATTGACATAATAGTCAACGCAACACTCATAGCTCCCGTAAACAAACCAAGTACAACACTCATCTGTTGGTTTTGTTTTATTTGGTAATGCTTATCAAGCATTTTTGTTTCCGCGTCAGTTATATCTATTTCAGGTTCAATTTCCACGACTAAGTGACTCAAAATAGAGCAGTATTCCTGCTTTGCTTCCGAAGATATAAAACTAGAATCCATTATCTCTTTTATCAGCTCTTCTGCGATTTGCTTCGGTTGGAATACGTCGACTGAATTAACTTTATACTTTCTCGAGGTCGCCATAATCAAAGATTTAAGAACAGTCTCAGTTGGCATAGAACCCTCAGGGATTCCCGGACGAAGCGCATAGAGTACTTCTTTATTTACCATATCTAGTTTTTGATAGTATTCACGGTTATCTCTCTTAGAGAAGATATATCTTGTAATTAAGGCAACAATTAAGCCACTTAATATGCCACCTCCTATCCCTACTACCCATTCATTTGATAAAAAGTCCAAATATTCCTCCAAAACATAACGCCCGGCTAAGGGGTTGACAACGCACCGCTGAACTTAAAAAAAACACTGTAAACACTGAACTTCAATTCTGCACTAAAGCCGCCACGCGTTGACAATCCCTCTTGAGCCGTTTGTTAGGCCAACCGATTGACAACGATACTTTCACAACAAAAGAACAAGGCTTGTTTGAAAATTGAAAACGCCGCGTTAAGGGGTGAGTGCCGCATAAACCAACTTTCCGCAGACCACTTTCACCACCAAAACTCACTGCAAACCAAAAATGCCACGCGGCATGAATCCCTCTTAAACGCCTTGTTATGTTTAAGGCTCAAAGGGTTGAGTTTGCGATACCAAGAGCTTAACTCGACTTACCTTTGCAAACCAAAATCAGACGCTAAAAAGCTGAATTAACTCATAAATTTGACTGTACTGACTTTGAATTTCAACGTAAGAAACCGAAAAGCCGGGCTTTAACTTTGAAATCAAAATCACTTCACTCACCTCGCCTACACTCTGCATTTCAATGAGGCAACTCTCTGAACTTTTAGCGCCCACGAATTGGAGTCCAGAAAACAGCGACCACTGAAGTTAACCTGCCGACAAGAGCAAAATTAGAAATACGAAGGAACAAAGAAAAGATGCAACCAACTGATTTTACGTGACTAAACATAACGCCGCGTTAAGGGGCGCAGGCACGCAATACTAAAGCTACCGCACAGTGCCGTAACCACTGAACCCAACGCAAACCGAAAATGCCACGCGTGCCAAGTCCCTCTTGAACGCTTTGTTATGTGTAATTTAAGGGCAATCTTGTGCTACTTTTGGTAACTCAACTTTATCTAAACCAACTCTAGCACCACAATAAAAGACGTACTCAGAACAATGATGATTAGAGTCCTTTATTGTCAATGAGTTATCTTTAAAGGAGAATTCTAGATCGCAATTAATGTTGTATTCGGCCTCACTGTAGCTATAGACGAGTTTATTGTCGACATAGTTCATTTGCAGTGGCCCACCAACGCCTTCAATCGGAGAAGCAATATGGCAAACATGAAAATTAGCCCCCCAAATAAGACCCTCGACCGAGTAGTTTCCAGCAGACCTTGAAATTTTTACGTAAGTAGACTGAATCTCTGACTCTTCAGATGAAAAACTGGTTATCTCATCAGCAACCAAATAACACCCTTCAATTGATTCAGCATACACATAAGGCACACACAGCAAACCTAAAACAGCTGCGAATTTTTGCATAGTATCCTCATTACACATAACGCCCGGCTAAGG
>NZ_CP031479.1:3019852-3021960 GCF_003390515.1 Vibrio anguillarum
CTTTAGTTCAAAATTGAAGTTTAGTGTTTACAGTGTTTTTTTTCAAGTTCGGCAGTGCGTTGTCAACCCCTTAGCCGGGCGTTATATTTATTTTGAGGTAACCGTATGAAGCAATATGATTTTCCATTTCCTAATGAAGAAAAAGGCTATTCTTTATTCCCTTCAGATTTAGAAGAGAGCGACAATATTCTTTTTCATGGTACGGCAATTGAGAATTTTGACGCTATCGTTTCTGATGGGTTCAAATCAGCAAAAGAAATAGGGAAAGGTACTAATCCCAACTTTTTACTTGAATCCGTTTCATATGCAAAAACGAGCAATCAGTGTTTAGCATATGTATGCAACAATCGTGATGAATCTAACCCCAAAGATGGTGTTGTATTTGTAGTGAAATTTGACTCTTTAGACGTATTTGGAATTACCAATAATTTTGATGACATACATGTAAACTTGCCAAATATTCAACCGGAGATTATTGGCTACTGTATTGTTCCAAAAGAGTATAAGTTCATATAAATATAACAAACTGTTCAAGAGGGATTCGCAACCCCTTAGCCGGGCGTTATGTGCCCGACATGTCTTGCACAATTGAAATATGGAGGAAAATTTGAGTTCTCAGAACGAAGGAATAGATAAGGTCAAACCTGTTATGTTGCAGATGATCGATTTGGTGACTCCTTATCTTGAAGTTATATACCTACTCTCGGCACCAGTTGTTGCCTATTTTGCATATCGAGCGTTAGAACAGATTCGAGTTGGAAAAAATGCAACAAAAATTCAATCTGACCGAGAATCTATTCGGTTGGCTGCGGAACGTTGTGAGTATTACCATAAAGAGATATCACCAGAGGTTGTGAAGTTTTTTGACCACCTTAAAGATAAAGACATTGACTTTATTGATAAATGTGAGGTGATTATCGACAATGATGGTGTGTCAATAAAAGCGCCTAATGACGATGAGTCGTTAAAAAAACTTGTGGAGGAAATAGACTGCTTCCATGAGCTATTCAATCGGCTTGAATTGTTCGCTATGTATTTCTCAGGAAAAATAGCGAATGAAGAGTTTGCATATCATGCTCTTGGTATAACGTATTGCAAGTTAATAAAACGTTTGATGCCGCTGTTAATGATGAACTTTTTCAAAGATGAATGTAAGCATATTATTACGTTGTTTTATATCTGGAATCCTAGAGTGGACAAACTCTATGACTCTAAACGGAAAAAGAAACTTGAAAGAGAATTGTCTGAACTAAACAAAAAGGAAACTCCAGAAAGAAAGCTCAAACCATTGGGCACATAACAAACAATTTAAGAGGGATTCCCAACGCTTGGCACTTTTGCTTCTACTTCAATTTTAGTGTTTACGGTACAATGCTTTAGGTTGGGTGGTAGCGTTGCTCACCCCTTAATTGGGCGTTATGTTTTATTGAACTTCAGCAAAATCAATATATAAATTTTAATGGGAAAGCTTGGTCTGATTTAGAAGTTTTCCTATTCTAATTTATTGATATTATGAGTTTATTGTTCTTTTTCGTGGCTATTGAAAGTTGAACGATGCTCGTGCATTTTTAGCCAACTCTGCTCTGATAAATTGTGTACGCAAAAGGTTCGATTGTTGCTGAAAGGTCTCTTTCTTTGGTGTTGCTAGCTCATTGACTCCGCAGGCTATTTCGCTTCGGCATGTTTGGGATCTCATGAACATCTAGCTTGCTGACAGTGTTTGGTTAGCGCAAGTTTATCGATGATTTTGCGCTTTTTTCCGGCTCTGTCCTGATAAATTGTGTGCGTAAAAGGTTCAATTGTCGCTGAAAGTTCTCTTTCATTGACGTTATTTGTGTCTTGATTCCGCAGGCTAATTCGCTTCAACTTGTTTGAGATCTTATCGACAACAATGATTGTTGAAAGTGGGCTGGTTTGTCATTTTGATTTAAACTGCTTCGAATAAATGAATTTATAAAAGTTCAATGTAATCAATAAGTAATAAAACATAACAAACGCTTCAAGAGGGACTTCCAACGCGTAGCATTTTTATTGTGCGTTGATTTCAGTGGTTACGGTGTTATGCGGGAACTTGGTAGTAGCGTTGTCAGCCCCTTAAGCGGGCGTTA
>NZ_CP031479.1:3022195-3025998 GCF_003390515.1 Vibrio anguillarum
GCATAACAAACGGTTAAAGATGGACTGCCAACGCGTGGCGGTTTTTGTTCAAATCGGCCTTTGTGATTACGGTCGTTATTTTGAGTTCAGTGTTTTGCGTTGTCAGCCCCTTAACCGGGCGTTAGGCTATTATCGAAAAATAGAGGTCAAGTTATGGCAAAGAAAGCTAGGTTTTTTTTAGTGACGTTGAAGGATGTAGACCGTCAATGGGAGGAAATGATTCCGGCTCAAAGTAGTGATCATGCTCGTACAGAGATGGAGTCACAGTATATTCGAGTTATTGATATACAGTCATACGGCTGGCACGAAGTTGAAGTTTATGACAGCTCTCGTGGTCCTGCATTCTATGTAAAAATTGGGTCCAATGAATTAGATTTTCCTCCTGGTTCGGCTGGTTACAATTATCTGTCTAGTCAGTTTCATGTACAGCATAGAAAAATAATCGACGAGAATTACTCAGATTATTAGCGCTACGGCGCAAGGTTGTAATAAATAGCCTAACAAAGCATTTAAGAGGGACAGCCAACGCGTGGCATTTTTATTATGCGTTGGTTTTTGTGATTACGATGTTATGCGGAAAGTTGGTAGTAGCGTTGGCTGCCCCTTAATGCGGCGTTATGTGTTTGATGAGTTTTTGAGGTTAAATCTACGATTTCATTGAGAATTCGTTCCGTGTTTTCGGCAAGTTGGCTTGCTCGAAATGGATTCTTGAACAACCTGAGATTGATCGTTTTTAAGGTTCTTGGGTTGCCTCAATTGAGTTTTGGATCTGGTTTGTATTGAATTTCGTCAGTTTCAAATCGCTTCAATTGAAATGTCTTTTTGACTGATTTGCTTGCTGATATTCAGCTCTGAAAATCTGGTGAAGCAAAAGGTTTTGTTGTAGCTGAAAGGGCGCTTTCTTTGTTGTTGATTCTGCAAGTGGCTCTCTTTGGCTAAGATCGCTGTGAAATTTAGGTTTTGGTCAGCATCGTTTTTGTACGTAACTTATTCAAATTTCTTCATTTCTACGGTGGTTTACTTTGAATTCACGGTAAAATTCACATAACAAGCAATTCAAGTGGATTCTCAACGCGTGGCAGTTTTACTATGCGTCAGGTAAAGCGTTTTACGGTGTTATGCAGCGGCTTGGTCAGTGCGTTGTTCACCACTTAATTGGGCGTTAGAACTATCTTGGGATTATGAGTAAAGAAATAGGAAAAGTATCTTCACCTAAACAGGTGTTCGAGCACGTGAAGCTTGACTATACGAATATCAGTGTAGGGGCTCATGACAATATTAAATTTGGCTTTAAATTTCAGGTGATGCCTTTTGATTATCTAAGTTATGCTCAAAAAGACATGTCCGAAATAAGTCCTAAAGGTTTAATCAATGCTTTATCCAATGCGAAGCGAAGTATCGATTGTCTAATTGAAGTCGTTTTAAGAAGTTTATCTATAGATCCAAATAATATAGAGAAGAGTGCTTTGGATTTCTGTGCTCACGTACTATCCGAAAAAGAACAAGACATCAAACCTATGAGTCTTAGGTTGTTCTGTGCTTTAGGCTTTGCACCAAGCTTCATGATTTCTGAGGTTAGAAACCTCCGAAATAAAGTTGAGCACGAATTCCATATTCCGGAAGAGTTGGAGGTAGTTAGAGCTCTTGAGGTATCTGAACTACTAATAAACAACGTTAAAGCTAAAGAAATTTTTTCATCAACTATTGATATAAGCGATGTTAAACGGCACGAAAAGGCTGGTGAGGGCTATATTACTGGAGTGTACTTTGAACAAGACTACAAAACTGGTGGTTTCAAATTATCGGGAACCGGAAAATGTGGACTAGAAGTAGAGTATGAGTTCAATGCTAACGAAACAGAGTACTTCTACTTACTTCGAGCAATGTTTGTTGCTGATCATGATAGAGAAAAACTGGTCACTACGATCTATAAGCTATTGGACGTGTTGGATATTGCAACACCTAGAGAATTTAGAAAAGTACGAAGCGTCCATCGGTGATAAATAGTTCTAACAAGCAATTTAAGAGGGATTCACAACGCTTGGCATTTTTGCTTCTACTTCAAATTTAGTGTTTATGGCACAATGCTTTAGGTATGGGTGGTAGCGTTGTTCACCCCTTAATTGGGCGTTAAGCAGCAGGAGATATAATGTCAGTATTAGCTGAATTTGCTTTAAAAGATACAGTAGCAGTTATCACGGCAGGCTTGTCAGTTGCTGTGGCTATTACTTCAATAGTTGGTGCGCTAAAAGCGGGGGTATTGAAGAAAGTACGTTTTGGTGGTTTAGAGTTTGAAGCGCCATCAGAAGAGATGAGTCGCTTTAAAGAAGCATACGAACATAGTCAGAAACAACCTGAAAAAGAAGTGCCCTTTGAAATAGAGCAGTTAGCCAGTTATTACTCACAAATCCTAAGCCAATCGAAAGTCAGCTTTTGGTTCAGTATGATTTTTGCTTCTCTTGGTTTTGCGATAATAGTCATTTCTGCGTTTTTACATACTGAAGGAACAACAACAGCCACTATTGCTCAGTTTACTGCTGGAATTATTATGGACGCAGTCGCTGGTCTATTCTTCGTACAATCAAGGAATGCTCAAAAATCAATGGGGGAATTCTTCGACAAACTGCGCAGTGATAGGTTACACGCAGAGTCAAAGCTGATTACTGAAGCTGTAAAATCACAAGACGCAAAGGACTCGTTGAGGCTGCACCTTGCTCTGCATTACGCTGGTGTTGAAAATCCAGAATCGGTCGCTAAGCATATCACCGAAGAGTGTTTACGTGGAAATGCTGCTTAACAAACGCTTCAAGAGGGACAGCCAACGCGCGGCATTTTTATTATGCGTTGATTTCGGTGGTTATGGTGTTATGCGGAAAGTTAGTAGTAGCGTTGTCTGCCCCTTAAGCGGGCGTTATGCATTACATCAAATTCAGCGTTAAAAGGATGAATAATGAGCGTTCAAAAAGTAGTTGTTATTACTGGCGGTAGCCGAGGGATTGGTGCGGCGACAGCAAAACTTTTTGCTCAAAACGGTTTTTCCGTATGCATAAATTACAAATCTAATGCTGAGGCTGCTAATACTCTCGTTGAAGAAATCAAAGCGTTAGGTGGTGATTGTATTGCGGTTCAAGCTGACGTTTCCAAAGAAAGTGATGTTGTTAAACTGTTTGAAACCGTTGACCAAGAGCTTGGTGTTGTTTCTGTTCTTGTCAACAATGCTGGTATCTTAAAGAAGCAGATGCGCTTAGACGAAATGAGTGCAGAGAGGATTAACTCAATTCTCATCAACAATGTGACAGGTTATTTCTTGTGTTGTCGTGAAACAGTGAAACGAATGTCAACTCGTCATGGTGGTTTCGGTGGTGTCATAGTTAATGTTTCTTCGGGAGCCGCTCGAACAGGTTCACCGAATGAATACATCGATTATGCAGCGTCAAAAGGTGCAATTGACACGTTAACAAAAGGTCTGTCGTTGGAAGTTGCCGCGGAAGGTATCAGAGTTAACTGTGTTCGCCCAGGATTGATTTATACCGATATGCACGCTGACAGTGGAGAGCCTGACCGTATAGAACGACTCAAAAATAAAATCCCAATGCAACGTGGTGGTTTGCCTGATGAAGTCGCTGAGGCAATTTATTGGTTATCGTCTGAAAAATCATCATTTTCCACAGGTAACTTTCTGGATTTAGCCGGTGGTTTGTAATGCATAACAAACGCCTCAAGAGGGACTGTCAACGCGCGGCGTTTCCAGTCCCATTGAGCCGCGGTGGTTTCGGTTGTTGTGTTTGAGTTTAGTGTTATGC
>NZ_CP031479.1:3026123-3028453 GCF_003390515.1 Vibrio anguillarum
CTTGAGCCGTTTGTTAGGTTTCTTTTCGTGCAAATTTAATGAATTTAAAACCAGGATAAACAGAAATAGCCAAATCACATATATCAGAAGAAATTCTAGGTAATGAAGAAAAATTGTTTTCCACTATTGTTTTTATGTAATCCATATCTGAAACAGCCTTACACTTAACATCATCATGAAAATTTTCCTTTATAAAATCTGGAGAAAACTTATGCATCATATCATTTTCAATGAGGACTGGCTCTATCTTAGATGAATAAAAAACTATATATCTATCTATAAAATCAAACATTTCTTCAAAGTCTCGCTGAACTTTATAGAGCTCTGATAAAATACTTAGGTCATGATCCAACAAAAATCCAATATCATCTATATTTACCTTTAAATGTGGATCTCTATAATTCCTCAAAGGCATATGAAAAGCCTGATAAAAAACATAGTCATCCTTGTTAATATAATCATTTATCAGAAAAACAATCTGAGCTTGACAATATAGAGTATTTATAACCTTATTAATTAATCTGGCTTCATTTTTATTTTTATCATCCAAATTGCCCCATGCATTTATACGAAAAGCAAAATACGCCCCAAACAATGAAGCAAATAACGTTCCAATTATAGGCTGAATCTGAGAAGAAAAACTTTCAGGATCAATTTTAAACCATAAATAAAGCAATAACACTAACATCAAAAAAGTAAAAATCTCAACCTTGTATTTTCGTGTAGTTCTAAATAATGAATTTTTAAAATCAATAATTAATTTTTTCATCTTAAATAATTTCCATTTTAAAATTTATATATTTGAAGTTGCAGTGGTGTTAGCTTCATTCGTTCACCCTAATCATATAGTTTTCTATGCTCATGGGAGTTCACTCACTTGCCGCATACCTGAAACTCTACGTTGTTTGGGTATGGTAAGTAAGGAAACCTAACGCCCGCTTAAGGGGCTGACAACGCTACTACTAAGTTTCCGCATAACACCGTAACCACAAAAATCAACGCATAGTAAAAATGCCACGCGTTGGAAGTCCCTCTTGAAGCGTTTGTTAGGTGCCTGAACACAATCGTCTTTTTGGCTCTGTTTCATGCAAGTATCGAGTAAAAGTATCTTTCGGACGCTCAAGACCATTTTCGGCTAACACTCTTGAGGCCATACCTCGATGATTACTGCCATGCGTCAGTAAATGAAGCAAAATTTCTTCTATTGTTAACTGTCCAAAACCACCATCGATAAAACGGAAAATCACATTACGTTTGAGTTCGTCTACACTCACTGATTTTGTAAAATCAATAAGCCATGAGTCATGCTCATTTATTATTCGTCGTAACTCAGACAATGAAGGAGTCTCGACGGTATTGTCACCACTGTACTTTTCAGGCTCACCTAAAATACGACTGATAAAAAGACTATCCACGACCGTTGTGTGATTCAAAATCCGAACGAAAAAGGTCGCATCGTTTTCTGGTAACTGTGAAAATTGTTTTTCACCTAACTCAAGCAACTCATCGTTTGCCCATTTTTTATATTGAAACGCACTAGCAAACTGCATTTTTTCTCCACGATTTATTTCTTGAAAACTGATGATAACTGATTGGCACCTAACGCCCAATTAAGGGGTGAACAACGCCGCCACCTAAACCTAAAGCATTGTGTCATAAACACTAAACTTGAAGTAGAAGCAAAAATGCCAAGCGTTGAGAATCCCTCTTAAATTGCTTGTTATGAAACTTTTACTTTTAGTAATAAACACCATCTAAATGCACGTAGCTCAGAGGAAAGCCATATTTCCCAGCGGACAGTTGTGAAATAATCGAACGAAATACTAAACGTATATACACACTCTGGTTTAGTGAAGAGTTTACTACGTAAGTTCTACCACTTGAAAGCTGGATACAATACGCATATTCATCCATCTTATCTGGCTGTCGAAGACTAGCTGTAAATGCAGTCCTACCTTCAATAATTGTGGGAAAAGTTACTTCTGTATTCGTAATAGAGTTGTAACAACCCTTTCGCCATACAATCTCGCTACTGGAATCAATTACTCCTACTGCTTGCAGTTGTACTTTTGCCTGCGAGTCATTATGGATAGTAATTTTATCATTATAGTTCCCATTAATCAGATGTAACTTCATCCGATGCGCGTCTTTACGGAACGTTATAAATATAGCAACACCTGACATCAACATTGAAAGTGATGAGATAATTAATGTAAGTTCTGACTCCACAATGACTTTACTCCGAAATCAAATTTAACCAAGTTTCATAACGCCCGGCTAAGGGGTTGACAACGCACCGCCGAACTCAAAAAACACGCCGTAAACACTGA
>NZ_CP031479.1:3028552-3030205 GCF_003390515.1 Vibrio anguillarum
CCACGATTGCAATGGTTGAGTAATTCAAGAATCAACCCAAGTAGGAGCCGTGATAAATAAGCCGCCAAAACAAAGCCCACCTTTCAACAACAAACCAAGCTTTTGAATGAGACAAACTCAACAAGCAAGACTTTCAGCAAATGCGAAATACTCGATAAACTTGCCCTTTCCACACTTTGCGCCCACTGAATTTACAACGCGCCAGCGCTAAAACTGATTGAGGCAAACAAAGAACCTTGCCTGTTTTACGGCTTGAGTTCACCACGAATTTTAGGGTAAAAATGCTCATTTGCCGACAACGCAAAACGAATGGCCGGAGAAATTTAAAAAGATTGAACCCCTAAATTTCCCTGAGTTGCATAACGCCGCGTTAAGTGGTGAACAACGCAGTCACCTAACCTAAACTATTGTGCCGTAAACACTTAAGCTGAATCAAACCGAAAATGCCGTGCGTTGTGAATCCGTCTTAAACGCTTTGTTATACATTTTTTGCAACACGAGCCATATGATAAACATTTACATACTTTCCATGTCTGAATGCGTAATCTTTTGACTCACCCTCGATTTCAAAACCAAACTTTTTGTACAAATGAATTGCACGCTCGTTGTCTACATAAACCGTTAGCTCCAAACGTTTCAGATTTAGCCAGTTATCCGCTAAATCTATTATCGTTGCCAACAAAGCGCTACCAATGCCTTTTCCTTGGACGTTATCTTTAACACCCATACCGAAAGAGCCAACATGTCGACGCCTTGGGCTTGCACACACCTCAAAACCCAAATTACCAACGATTTCACCGTCTAACAACGCAACATAAGCATAAACATTATCTGGTAGATTAGAGGTGCGCTTTTCCCACAACTCCAGTGACGGATTGGGAAGTTGCAATGTCCCTTTATAGGCATTTTCACACTCATAGATTTCTTTTATTGCCCTTGCATCCGAAGGCTCAGCTCTTCTTACTTCAACTTCCATACTCACATACCCATTAAAATGTATAACGCCCGCCTAAGGGGCTGGCAACGCATAACACCAAACTCAACCACAACAACCGTAACCACCGCGGCTCAATGGGACTGGAAACGCTACGCGTTGACAGTCCCTCTTGAGGCGTTTGTTATGCTTAAGCTTCAACACTTTACATTTGAATCAAATCAATGATAACCAACTGAAATCATTGGCCAAACTCCGAGTTTCCTTGAATTAGAACTGGCTCAACTTTTACCTATGAACTGACCAATGCAGGCTTTCATTTAGCAACTAGGCCAATGTGGAGACCCTCTCCGACAAACCAACTCACCACGCATGGGCGCGACAACTCAATGAGGCAATAACACTGAAATTTACAGCGACAGACACATTGCCGTTTCATTAGGCAGCGAAAAACAATGCTCAATTGCCGACTGACTTTCAGCCTGTAAGTAAAGGCACCAAACTGCTCAAAACGACTTGAGCCAGCAACATTCACCCCGCGCAGACTCAATATTGCAATGAGGCAATAACACTGAATTTTTAGCACCAGATACATTGCTGCTTCATTAGACAGCGACAAACAATATTGAATTGCCGACAAAACCAGAACGAAATGCCAAAGGAATCGACAATCACAACCTGCTGATTTTTATGGATTAAGCATAACGCCCGGCTAAGGG
>NZ_CP031479.1:3030630-3031937 GCF_003390515.1 Vibrio anguillarum
ACCCCTTAGCCGGGCGTTAAACGTTTTTATCAACTTCAGAGCAGTAGTATTTAAAGGGGCGAAAATGAGTCAAAGTGTAATTTCGGATAATTGGTCACTGCAAAATATTGGTGAATTATTAACCGATGGTATTGACGAAAGCAAATCACATTACATAGCAATCGATAAAGAAAATGACAGTTATTCTTACGAAGATAGCTTGAGTGCCATCATTAATACTGAAGCACTGTTTGATTTGCTTACAGATATAATTTTACGTGATCAGATTTTAGTTGAAGAAAAGTTTATCCATGCTTGGAATCATGAAGGTAATCCATTTCAAGAAGCTGTATCTCAAGGTGTCATCCGGCCTTATCCTTTTCTAGTGGACTATAAAAGACTGCAAGGACCACGAGACGAATTTATTGACCGTTTAAGTCTAACATCAGATTTAAAGAAAGATCACGAAGAAAACCGTGTAGGTTTTCTTCAAAATAGATATGCTCCTCATGGTTATTTATCCCAAACTTTATGGGGTGGTGCAGGGATGTTGGCTAGAGGTTTTGTTTATGAAAAAGGATATACACCGCACCCTGTGAGAAAGCGTTTTTTTACTGATGCTGGAATAATGGTTTCAAACGAAGACTCAGTACTAAGACTAAACCGACTAGTCTCAGAGAAAAGAGCTTCTATAGCTTCATTACACAATGCTGGTAGTGAGTTATATGCATTAAATGTAAACATGCTTCCATTACCAATCAGAGTAATACAAGAGTCAAATACAGCGAGTGATATGATTAAAGTGGCTCTTCAATTAAGAAGTGAGTACCAAGAGCTAAGAGATTGGTTAAATTGCTATCAGCAAGCACTAAGTGATGGCAGCTATAAAGACATGAATAAATTTGCCAAAATTCTTCAATCTATCTCTTTGTACGTTGATTCAACAATTGGCTCCGTAGACTCTAACGCTCCTACATTCACCGCCGGTATTGGTGTACTTAAGGTGGCTGTAAAAGGACAGCCACTAAACACACTAGTAAACCAATTTGGCATTCGTTCCATGGTTAATAAATTGATTCTTAGCCGCAGCGGTACATCAGATCTGAAAAAATATTTGGGCTTCTTTGATCATAAAAATACAGTTGTCGGAATGAAGGTGGTTGAACATTTTTCGCAAAAAAACGTTTAACAAACGCTTTAAGACGGATTCGCAACGCATGGCATTTTTACTATGCGTTGACTTTAGTGATTTAGGTGGTGTGCGGAAACACGGCATTGCGTTGCTCACCACTTAAGCGGGCGTTAGGCAAAGTGAGTTTTTATCAGCT
>NZ_CP031479.1:3032007-3034418 GCF_003390515.1 Vibrio anguillarum
GCCTAACGCCCGCTTAAGGGGAAGCCAACACCACTACCAACTTGCCGCATAACATGCGTAATTACAAAAGCCAACGCATGGTAAAAATGCCACGCGTTGGCTGTCCCTCTTGAAGCGTTTGTTATGTACGTGCGCTTTGTTCCAGCGAAACAAACAACGGCTTTACAAACTTTGCTTCTTCTTGATAACGATTTCTCGTATCCCAAAGGTCAACTGCATGTTGAATGTTAAGCCAAAATTCTGGTGTGTTGCCTAATGCCGCTGCTAACTTGATTGCTACCGGAGCTGTTAACACACCACCATTAATCAAATTACTCACCGTATTTCTGTGTACGCCCATCGCTTCAGCGAGCGCTTTTGATGTGATGCCCATTGGTTCAAGAAATTCAACTTTTAACATTTCCCCAACGCTAACTGGACGACGTTTTGTCTTACGCATAGTCGTTACCTCAATACTTATGTGGGTCTAAGTAAGTATTTAGTGCAACACCATCAACCCACTGAAAAATCAAACGATACTGTTTGTTCACTCGAATTGAACACCAACCTTTAAGATTGCCTTCAAGATGTTCAAAACGATTACCCGGTGGAATTCTTAAGTCTGATTCAGCTTGAGCTGCATCTAAGATTTCCAGCTTCCGAAATAGAGCATTCTCTATGCTACTTGGAATTAAACGATGTCGTTTATCATCCTCGTAAAACTGCTCTAACCACTTATCTTTAAATTCTAATGCCATTGCAACTTGCACTGTCTCATTGTGCATCCATAGACAAAGACTAACGCATAATGACACTGTGCACAAGTTTGATTTGTAGGAAGGATTTTAGAAAAGTACATAACGCCCGGCTAAGGGGTTGACAACGCATTGCCGAACTCAAAAAACACACTGTAAACACTGAATTTCAATYYCCTTAGCCGGGCGTTAGGCGATTAGGAGATAATATTGGCTAAAGTAACTAGAATCCAAGCTGGAAAGTACTCTATTGATGATGGACGGTATATCGTAAAACAAGGTTCAGGTTGGATTGTACTTGATGCTAACGGTTCTCATGATTTTGGACCTGTACCAACACTAGCTTCAGCGAGACAATATGTTGAGTCGGGAACCACACCTTTAGGGCAGCATAATTTGTCCACGAAGCACGGTAGGAAACAAAGTAAAAAAGAGTTCAATTCATATTTAGCGTCTGAGGCTAAGAATGGAAATCCGATGCCTGCAATATTGTGGTTTATTGTTCTTTTAGTAGTTTGTGGTGTTGTATTCGCTGTTCGAGGTCATTAGTTTGCTATAAATCATCGCCTAACAAACGCCTCAAGAGGGACTGTCAACGCGCGGCGTTTCCAGTCCCATTGAGCCGAAGTGGTTACGGTTGTTGTGTTTGAGTTTAGTGTAATGCGTTGCCAGCCCCTTAGGCGGGCGTTATGAGTTTAAGGGGTAATTAAGTTGATAAAGAAGTATGCAGGCATTAGTTGTTACGGTTCTTTTTTAGTGGCAGCCATTTTGAGCTATCTTCCCGTCGAGGGTTGGTTCGAGATGGTTTTGAAGACATTAGTTTTGTTGTTTATCGTGCACATGATCGTTTATTCGTTTGTTGTAGCAGTATCTGCAAAACGTACTCGTAGCAAAGTTCTATTGGTCTTATTTGCAGTTCTATTTCCTGCTGCGTCTGGTTTTATATTGTATTACTTTAAAGGTAGTAGAGAAGGCAAAGTTGTAACTGACACACCCAACTCATAACAAACAGTTCAAGAGGGATTCAGCACGCGTGGCATTTTTGGTATGCGTTGGTTTCGGTGTTGAAGTGCAATACGGTAACATCGGTATTGCGTGCTTCACCCCTTAACTGGGCGTTATGTGTTTGATGAGTTTTTGAGGTTAATTCTACGATTTTATTGAGAATTCGCTCCGTGTTTTCGGCAAGTTGGCTTGTCGAAATGGATTCTTGAACAATCTGAGATTTATCGTTTTCAAGGTTCTTGGGTTGCCTCAATTAAGTTTTGGATCTGGTTTGTGGTATAACAAACTGTTTAAGAGTGATTCGCAACGCGTGGCATTTTTGCTATGCGTTGCGTTTAGTGTTTAAGGTGGTATGCGGGAGCTTTGGTATTGCGTTGCTCACACCTTAACAGGGCGTTATGCAACTCAGGTAAATTTAGGGATTCAATCTTTTGGGATTTCTCCGGCCATTCGTTTCGAGCTGTCGGCAAATGAGCATTTTCGCCTTCAAATTTGTGACTAACTCAAACCGTAAAACAGGCAAATTTCTTTGTTTGCCTCAATGAAGTTTAGTGTTGGCGCGTTGTGAATTGAGCGGGCGCAAAGTGTCGAAAGAGCAAGCTAATCGAGCATTTCACACTTGCTGAATTTTTCGCCCGTTGAACTTGTTTGTTCCAAAAGCTTGGTTTGTTG
>NZ_CP031479.1:3034548-3040133 GCF_003390515.1 Vibrio anguillarum
CAAAATTGAAGTTCAGGGGTTACGGTGTGTTTTTTTGAGTTCGGCGGTGCGTTGTCAACCCCTTAGCCGGGCGTTAGCCGAAAAAGTTGAACTTTGATACTTGATATGTGTATTGTCCAGTATGTCGTATTGAAAGAGTTTTAATCTATGAAATGCCGCGGAACAGAAAGCCGTCAACGAATTGTTAAGAATTATAATATTCATCCAGTGGCTCATGTGAAGCTGCTAAATGGACAGACAAAATTGAGTTGTACTAGCGATACTCTTACGGACAGTTATTACTGTTTTGATTATGTAGCTCGTAGTAATCCAAGTGATAGAGGAACTTTTTACTGTGGTTCTCATGCCGCAGATGATTTTTTAAAACTTACTCAATTGTCCCCTTTACCATTATTTAATCCTCTAGTGACAAGCGGAGAAGGAGGAGGTGGTTCTGGAGGTTCCTCTTCTAAAAAATGGGATCCACTTGCAAAGCAACTAAACAATGCAATCAATATGTTAGTAGTTTGCTGGGATATCGTTCCTGGAGGCGTTTTGGCAAATATTCAAGCACAGCTAATTCAATATCCTAATTCAACGCCGTTCTTATCAAAGCTAAAAGCTGTCAATACTATTATTGGTTACGATAAGTCAGGTCGAACTCTTCAGCAAATGATCGAAGGTCTGCGGGAAAAAAACAATGTCCGAAATTTTCAGTTCCATTTGATAAATAGAGAACTTGAATCAGAGGATATACCGTCAAATTTCGGCTAACAAACGCCTCAAGAGGGACTGTCAACGCGTGGCGTTTCCAGTCCCATTGAGCCGCGGTGGTTTCGGTTGTTGTGTTTGAGTTTAGTGGTAATGCGTTGCCAGCCCCTTAGGCGGGCGTTATGTTTAATCACCAAAAATCAGTTGGTTGCATCTTTTCTTTGCTCCCTCGGCTTGTTGGTTTTGTGTTTGTCGGCAAGTTGGCTTCAGCGGGCGCTGTTTTCCGGACAATTATTCTTTGGCGCTGGAAATTCAGAGAATTGCCTCAATCAATTTTCGGGTAATCGCGAGGTTAGGGCGGCTGGCTCAATCAGTATTTTAACCACAAGTTTTTGGGCTTGAATTGCCAAAATTCGAAGTCTGTTTTTCAAATCTATGAGTCGTTTCAGTTTTCTGGGTTTTGGCTTTTGTTTGTGAGTCAATGCTGGGTTAATCTTGGTTTAGGTAAAACGTAAGTCATTGAAGCTTAAACATAACAAACGGTTCAAGAGGGACAGCCAACGCGCGGCATTTTTATCATGCGTTGGTTTTTGTGGTTACGGTGTTATGCGGAAGCTTGGTAATGGCGTTGGCTGCCCCTTAACCGGGCGTTATGCTCTAGGAGTAAAAATTGACCGAATTGATGAGGAAAGTCTTTTTAATCAATATAGTGGCCTTTTTGATTGTTTTCGCTTTATCTAATTATGTTCCTCTTTTTGCTACAACGCGGCCAGCTGATTTTTTGTTTTTTGTCGTGATTGTTATTTGGCTTTTAGCAAAGTTAATGTGGGAAGGTGGTATACACAGCAAAACGACACGATTAGATGATCCGGTTACCGATAAAGTATACAAAATGGTAAAGGGACATGATTTTGAAGAAGAGCAAGTTGAGCATTATCGAGCTAACTACCAAACAGGCTTGGTTCTCTTTATTGCAGGTTTACCCGCATTAATTGGTTGTCTAGTTTTGCAGTTTACTTGAGCACAAGCATAACAAACGGCTCAAGAGGGATTGCTAACGCGTGGCGGCTTTAGTACAAAATTGAAGCTCAGTGTTTACAGTGTGTTTTTTGAGTTCGGTGGTGCGTTGTCAACCCCTTAGCCGGGCGTTATGCCTCTTTTGTAAACCTCTAGCAATTACTTAAATTAAGGTCTAAAATTAGGTCTGATTTTAATGCTTATATGGTGAAGTTATGAGACAGGTACTAGCGAATTGCTCTGCCAGTATTTCAGAGTTAAAGAAAAATCCAACTGCTCTTTTGAACGAGGCTGATGGTTCAGCTATTGCGATCCTTAACCACAACAAACCCGCAGCTTACCTTGTACCGGCTGAAACTTACGAGTATCTGATGGATATGCTTGATGATTATGAGCTTTCCCAAATAGTAGATAGTCGTCGTGGTGATTTGTCGCAAGCTGTGGAAATCAATATTGATGACTTATAAGTTAAAGTTTTTGCCTGCAGCCCAAAAGGAGTGGAGTAAGCTAGCGCCAACGATTCAGAGTCAATTTAAAAAGAAACTCAAAGAAAGGCTAGAAAACCCCCACGTCCCATCATCAAAATTACGAGGTTATGATTCTGTTTACAAAATCAAACTTCGTACATCTGGTTATCGTTTGGCTTATGAAGTCATCGATAATGAAGTTGTCGTTTATGTACTCGCTGTTGGTAAACGAGATAAAGACGCTGTTTATAAGAAGCTGGCTTCACGCTTCAGCTAGCGGCATAACAAACGCTTCAAGAGGGACAGCCAACGCGTGGCATTTTTACTATGCGTTGGTTTTTGTGATTATGGTGTTATGCGGAAAGTCAGTAGTAGCGTTGGCTGCCCCTTAAGCGGGCGTTAGTTGAATAAGGACGTTTCGTGGATATATTAGGATTACTATCAGGTGCTTTAGCTCAAGTTTGGTACATCATACCTCTGTTACTTTTCGTTTCGATATTCAAGAGCCGATGGTTTAAAGGTATGTTCGGGGAGTTCTTGGTAAACAGACTGCTGTCACAGTTACCTGAGTCAGACTACACGTTAGTACAAGATGTAACCTTACCCACAGAAGATGGCACAACACAAATCGACCATGTTGTTGTATCTAAGTTCGGTATTTTTGTTGTTGAAACGAAAAACATGAAAGGGTGGATCTTTGGCTCAATAAGTCAAAAACAATGGACTCAAAAAATCTATCGGCATACTTCTAAATTTCAGAACCCTCTTCATCAGAATTATAAACATATTAAAACCCTTGAATCATTGTTGGGCATAGATTCATCTAAGCTGCACTCGGTCATCGTTTTTATTGGTGATAGTATGTTTAAAACTGAGATGCCTAACAATGTTACTTACGCACGAGGTTGCTTGGATTACATTAAGCAGTTCATACAGCCAGTATTTTCAGAGACTGAGTACGCTCAAATTATCGCAGCAATCAATGAAGTTAAGCTAAAGAAAGGCATAGTTACAGATTTAAAGCATAGGCAACATGTTAAAGAGCTGGTCGCTTCAAAAGAAAACATAAAGCAATGTTCACGTTGTGGCTCTGAAATGGTGGTGCGTGAAACAAAGCGTGGCGAAAATAAAGGTAAACAGTTTTGGGGTTGCTCCTCTTTCCCTAAATGTAGGTCAGTGGAAGAATTCAACTAACAAACGCTTCAAGACGGATTCGCAACGCTTGGCGGTTTTTGTTTGCATTGATTAAGGTGTTTACGGTGTAATAATTGAGTGTCGTGGCCGCGTTGCTCACCACTTAAGCGGGCGTTAGCTGCTTACAAGTTCGCATGTTCCATTAGCTGTACAAGTTGGTTTTTTAGTCATATACTTGTCTCATTAAACGTACATGTGGAGGTTTTATGAGAATTGTATCTTTTACCGAAGCTAGAAATAGCTTGAAGAGCGTTTTGGATGCTGTGGTTAATGACGCAGATACAACCGTGATCACACGTCGTGACTCTGAAGATGCCGTTGTTATGTCACTGGATTATTACAATAGCTTAATGGAAACGGTTCATTTACTTCGTTCTCCGGCAAATGCTGAGCACTTACACCGTTCAATTGCTCAATTTAAAGCGGGTAAGGTGAGCCAAAGAGATTTAATCGATGAGTAGTCGTTTATTATCTTGGACTGATGAATCTTGGAATGATTATGTTTATTGGCAGACGCAAGACAAGAAAACACTTAAACGTATAAATAAACTCATCACGGATGTTAAACGTTCTCCTTTCGAGGGCATAGGTAAACCTGAGCCACTAAAAGAAAACTTATCTGGTTTTTGGTCGCGACGAATAGATGATGCGAATAGGTTAGTTTATGCGGTTGATGATAGTGCTATCACGATTATTTCTTGCCGTTATCACTATTAATTTAGGCTTTATCGTCAGGCAGCTAACAAACGGCTCAACTGTCTCTTGATCACAAGTCTGGTGAATCAAGAGACTTAGCCAGTTCATACCCTTCAAGGATGGTTTGTAACCTAAACCATCCTTGCCATAATGTCTTTATAGAAGCACGACCCGTTCGCTTTGTATTCTTCCAACCCCCTAATCGAGCAATACCTCTGTAAGCCCATGATATGTCCGGAGCTTCCTTCGGTAGCCCTTTTCTTTCTAGCTTTAGCCACATTAGCTTCCATGCTTTGCCTTTTAATATCGGCTCACAACTGCTCTTAGATAACTCATCTGATTCATTCATAAATCTCAACTGGAGCAACCGAGTCGCGATAAAAGCCAGAATAACGCTGAGCCTTTCTAAGTTATCTTTGCTTTGCATTCTCAATTGCTCGACTTGAGTGCCTTCACTTTTCCAGACTTTATGAAAATCTTCAATTAGCCAACGCAGCTCATAATAACTGACGATTTTAAGTGCCTCTTCCCTGCTCGTTACTGGCTCTGAGGTCAGTAAGTGCCATGCGAGCTTATCGTTACTCTCTCCTTGCTCTATGCATCCCACGTAGTAAAGCGAAATGTTATTGAACTCTTTTTTCTTCGCGGGAGATTTGAGTGTCACGGGGGCATATTTGATGTCTAGGTGAACCGTGCGAGCTTTACGGCCGCCTTTTTGCGGTATGTCGAGCACTCTTTCTCCTGCTGATTGCAGCTTGGAAGCGTAGTCATAAAGACGATTATCATGCTCTTTTATACAGCGACTTTGCATTGAGCGAACGAGGAATCGCTGTTGTTGCTCTTGCTTGTAAGTGAGGTATTCAAATAGGTCGGCTTCTCTATCGCACACAGAAATAACATCTGAGATTTTCTCGCCAAGTCGCTCTGCGACATGGCGAGAAGCTTGCTCCCATTTATAGCTTTCTTTCTCTTTGTATGGTCGAGTGGCGTACTGGTGTCCTTGTCCACGCTTTTCAATATCTCGAGTCCAGCGTTGTTGTTCAATTAAGCCAACAACCACTTGAGTTTCGGGAGCAAAAAGTAAGGTCGAGTGTATGAACATAGCCCGATTTCGATTGCCTTGATTGGAGTGCCCAAGTTCATCTTGTATGCTGCGATGGGAGTAACTTAGAGAAGTCGTATCTTCTAATGCAAGAAGTGTTTGTTGTTCTAAAGCCTCTTGCGCTGTGACATGAAAGCCCGCTTCAGCGATATCTTCTGCTTTGATTTGCTCATTACGGATAAAGCGATAAGCCCCTTCCATATCTGCAGGGGAGATGATGAGTTTCGAGACCGGTACGCCAGGTTGCTCGGCCAGAGAGGCAGCTAGGGCAACGAGTCTTTGAGTACGTCTTGGGTCATTGAGGTGAGCTTGACCAAATTGCTTTTGTGCCCAGAGGGTTGGTTCTATATAAGTCATTCTAATCATCCTTGTTATTGCTTAGATGATCAGATCATGAAACATAAAATTAGTTCAAAAAA
>NZ_CP031479.1:3040730-3071590 GCF_003390515.1 Vibrio anguillarum
ACGTTTCGCGATCCGTGAAGGTGGTCGTACAGTAGGTGCTGGTGTTGTTGCTAAAGTTATCGCTTAATTTTCGATAATTTATGCACACATTGCATTAAAAAGGGAAGCTTAGGCTTCCCTTTTTGTTTGACGTGACCCTTAGTACATTTCCCTTGCTAATCCTGCTTCGTTTCTGTACTATTTGCCGTCCTTAATTCTCGGTCTTTTTTTTTCGTTCCTTGCTTCCTATGGACGACCGAGCCAAACCTGGAAGCTGAATAATCCGTAAGGAGCAACCGATGCGTCATTATGAAATCGTGTTCATGGTGCACCCAGATCAAAGCGAGCAAGTTGCTGGCATGATCGAGCGTTACACTGGTTCTATCACTGAAACTGGCGGTACTATCCACCGTCTAGAAGATTGGGGTCGTCGTCAAATGGCTTACCCAATCAACAAGCTTCACAAAGCTCACTACGTTCTTATGAACGTTGAAGCTGACCAAGCTGTGATTGATGAGCTAGAAACTGCTTTCCGTTTTAACGATGCAGTTCTACGTAACATGATCATGCGTACTAAAGCTGCTATCACCGAGCCATCAATCATGCTGAAAGCTAAAGAAGAGCGTTCTAAGCGTGATGAAACTCGTTTCGATGCAGACGCTGAGTAATTGATTTTATGACCAATCGGATGGAGTTGAGTGGCACTGTCGCAAAACCTCCCATTCGAAGCCAAAGTCCTGCGGGTATTGAACATTGCCGTTTCTGGCTTGAACATCGCTCAACAGTGATAGAAGCTGATTTACCGAGACAAGTCTATTGTCGTATGCCGGTAGTCGTCAGTGGGCAGAGGTCAACGAATCTCACTCAACACTTAGTACAAGGCAGCACCATAACCGTAAGTGGCTTTGTCGCTTACCAAACTAGCCATAATGGCGTAGGTAAATTGGTGCTACATGCCGACCACATTACTCAAATTTAAGATCAGGAGATAGCCCATGGCTCGTTTCTTCCGTCGTCGTAAATTCTGCCGTTTCACTGCAGAAGGCGTACAAGAGATTGATTACAAAGATGTAGCAACTCTTAAAAACTACATAACTGAAGCTGGTAAAATCGTACCTAGCCGTATCACTGGTACTAGCGCTAAATACCAACGTCAGCTAGCTCGTGCAATCAAGCGTTCTCGCTACCTAGCTCTATTGCCATACACTGATAAACATCAGTAATTGGCACCGTTTATTAAGAAAGAGGATTAATCAATGCAAGTTATTCTACTTGATAAAATCGGTAACCTAGGCAGCCTTGGCGACACTGTAAGCGTGAAATCTGGTTATGCTCGTAACTTCCTTATCCCACAAGGTAAGGCTGTAATGGCAACTAAATCTAACGTTGAAATGTTTGAAACTCGTCGTGCTGAACTTGAAGCTAAAGTTGCTGAGCAACTTGTTGCATCTCAAGCTCGTGCTGAACAAGTTAACGCTCTTGAAGCTGTTGTTATTACTTCTAAAGCAGGCGATGAAGGTAAACTATTTGGTTCTATTGGTACTCGTGATATCGCTGACGCTATTACAGCGGCAGGTGTTGCAGTATCTAAGAGCGAAGTTCGTCTACCTGAAGGTGCTCTACGTAACGTAGGTTCTTTCGAAGTGAGCATCCAACTTCACTCAGAAGTGTTTGCAACTGCGAAAATTCAAATCGTTGCTGAATAATTTCAGTCTTCGGATGAATTGAAAACACCAGCCTTGGCTGGTGTTTTTTTTTATCTTCAAACTACCTAGAAACGAAACTGTAAACTAAATGAAGTGACGCTATCGGCTTTACTTAGTCCTGCTGGAACCTTATCGTGGTATTGGCGAGACAAGTTCACTTTCAACGCAATCGAATCAGTAATGTGATTGGTTAAAATGAGTTCGCTATCGGTTCTGATGTTACTTTCTCCTGCGACAAGAGTCAGTTCAGAGGAGATGGTTAAATTATCGAAAGTTGCCCAAACACCTTTTAAGTTACCACGAAATATGACTTCTTCGACTGTATTTGCAAATACAATATCTGTACTTGATATCTCATCTAGATTGGGTTTTTGGTAACGAAAACCGGGCCCTATTTCAATCTCTAATAGCAATATGTCGGTATTCATCAATTGGTAACCCATTCCACCAGATAGCGTATAGTCTTTGAAATAGGCGCTGTATTTCGAATCAACACCGTTAAAGTTTGCGTATAGATAGGCTTTTGAAGCTAACTTATAGTCACTTTGCAGCGAATAGTTTGCCTGCCGCTTATTCTCTTTTCCATTTTTATCAAGACGATACAATTTCCACTCACCATTGGTTCGATGGCGACCTGTTATGTATTCTGTCTTGACTCGTGAATTCAATGACTCTGAATCAGTATTACCTGAGTGGGCTTGGTAACCTAATTCGACTTGGCTATTCCAAGGAGAAGGAACTTCGATTTCCGTATCGTTTTTAAGATCCTCATTAGCATAAGCTGCACTCATCGCGAACAGGCTAAAACTAAGAAACCAAATTTTGGACACGAAGCACCCCTAAAGTGAATAAAAATAGTGGGCGAAATAGTAGGTGTAGGGCGGTTCTGTTTGGTCAGCATGAGGTTAATTCTCTACGAGATAAACACAAAGTTTCGTTTACATAATTACAAATGATCTATTCTGGCTATAATGGTCGGTCATTAGATAGTATTGAGCGAAGTCATGGCTGCACCACGAACAGATCAACGAAATCGTAAACCGTTTGACGCACAAGTCGACGCAATTAAAGTTCCTCCACATTCGATCGAAGCTGAGCAATCAGTGATTGGAGGCTTGCTATTGGATAACGAACGTTGGGATACGGTGGCTGAGCGTGTGGTCAGCAAAGACTTCTATAGCCGTGCGCATCGTTTAATTTTTGATGCAGCTAAATCGATTTTGGAAGCCAGTAAGCCGCTCGATCTTATTACATTATCTGAGTATCTTGAGCGTCGCGAACAGCTGGAAGATGTCGGCGGTTTTGCCTATTTAGCGGATTTGGCGAAAAATACGCCCAGTGCGGCTAACATTAATGCTTATGCTGAAATCGTAGCGGAACGAGCATTGGTGCGTAACCTCATCGGTGTTGCCAATGAGATTGCGGATGCAGGTTATGATCCGCAAGGGCGCAGTTCGGAAGATTTGCTCGATCTGGCTGAAAGTAAAGTGTTCGCCATTGCTGAGGAGCGTACCAGCGAAAATGAAGGCCCGCAGAATGTCGATTCGATTTTAGAAAGAACTTTAGAGCGTATTGAACTGCTGTATAAAACACCACAAGATGGTGTCACGGGCGTGAATACGGGGTTTGCTGATCTCAATAAGAAAACGGCTGGTTTACAAGGTTCTGATTTGATCATTGTAGCTGCTCGCCCTTCGATGGGTAAAACGACGTTTGCCATGAACTTGTGTGAAAACGCGGCCATGGAGCAAGAAAAACCGGTTCTTATCTTCTCTCTTGAGATGCCGGCTGAACAAATCATGATGCGTATGTTGGCATCGCTTTCTCGCGTTGATCAAACCAAAATTCGTACTGGGCAGCTGGATGATGAGGATTGGGCACGAATTTCGTCTACCATGGGTATTCTCATGGAAAAGAAAAATATGTACATAGATGATAGCTCAGGCCTCACGCCTACCGAGGTTCGTTCTAGAGCTCGTCGTATTGCGCGCGAGCATGGCGGCTTGTCGCTCATCATGGTCGACTACTTGCAGTTGATGCGAGTTCCTTCGCAATCGGATAACCGTACTTTAGAAATTGCGGAGATCTCTCGCTCGTTAAAAGCGCTGGCTAAAGAATTGAATGTGCCCGTGGTGGCTTTATCGCAGCTTAACCGTTCGTTGGAGCAGCGCGCCGATAAACGCCCAGTCAACTCCGACTTGCGTGAATCCGGTTCGATAGAACAAGATGCCGATTTGATCATGTTCATTTATCGCGACGAGGTGTATCACCCTGATAGTTCGTTAAAGGGTATCGCAGAGATTATTATAGGTAAGCAACGTAACGGCCCGATTGGTTCTGTACGGTTGACCTTCCAAGGGCAGTATTCTCGTTTTGACAACTATGCAGGCCCTGCATTTGACGATGAGTAATTTGATGAGCTACATGAAAGCGGCAACCGCCTGCATCGATCTCGATGCGTTAAAGCACAACCTACAGCGAGTAAAACAGCAGGCACCAAACAGTAAAATTATGGCGGTGGTCAAAGCAAATGGTTATGGTCATGGGCTTCGGCATGTTGCGAAACATGCACTAGGCGCGGATGCATTTGGCGTGGCGCGCATTGAAGAAGCGCTGCAACTAAGAGCGAGCGGTGTGGTAAAACCTATCTTGTTGCTTGAAGGTTTTTATTCCCCGATGGATCTTGCTGTATTGGTGACCAATAACATTCAAACCGTTGTTCACTGTGAGGAGCAGTTAGTCGCCTTAGAGCAAGCTCAATTAGATGTCCCAGTCAATGTTTGGTTGAAAATCGATAGCGGAATGCATCGTTTAGGTGTGCGCCCAGAACAATACCCCGATTTTTTAGAACGTTTGCAAGCGTGTAAAAACGTAGTGAAGCCATTGCGTTATATGAGTCATTTTGGTTGTGCCGATGAACTCGATAAATCAACGACTTCTGAGCAAATTGAGCTATTTTTAGCAATGACAAAAGGTCATGAGGGTGAAAGATCACTTGCTGCCTCCGCTGGTTTATTAGCTTGGAAGCACAGCCAGTTAGAGTGGGTTCGCCCAGGTATTATTATGTATGGCGTTTCTCCTTTTGATGATAACTCGGCGCAAGCGCTGGGCTATCAACCTGTAATGACATTAAAATCTCACTTGATCGCAGTGCGTGATGTTAAAGCGGGAGAGAGTGTCGGCTACGGTGCCACTTGGACAAGCTTACGTGACACTAAGGTTGGTGTTATCGCAATTGGCTATGGCGATGGTTATCCTCGCACTGCACCCAATGGAACTCCGGTTGTTGTCAATGGGCGTAAAGTGCCGATTGCAGGGCGAGTTTCAATGGATATGCTTACGGTCGATCTCGGTCCACAAGCCTGCGATAAGGTGGGCGATGAGGTTATTTTATGGGGAAAAGAGCTACCAGCAGAAGAAGTGGCCTCTCACATCGGCACGATCGCTTACGAGTTAGTGACGAAACTCACTTCTCGTGTTGAGATGTCGTATCAATAAAGCCAGAGTATGCACCCATTAGGTTTACCTGACCTAACTCAATATGAGAGCGGGTAAGCTGCGTCATAATGGCGCTCACAAAACGAATAACGACGTGTTGCCTTCCAAATATAGGCAGTCGATACCATTTTCTTTTTTTGCTCAATCGGGGATTCCATCATTTTGAAACAGAGTTTAGGAATGATAGGAATAAAACCTACTGTCACATCGGGATAGATACCATGTTGAAAAATATCAATCCAACGCAAACCAACGCTTGGAAAGCACTGACTGCGCATTTTGAATCAGCGCAAGATATGGACCTTAAATCGCTTTTTGCACAAGATGCACAACGTTTCGATAAATTCTCGACTCGTTTTGGTTCAGATATTCTTGTTGATTACTCAAAAAATTTGATCAATGAAGAGACCTTACAACATTTACAAGCACTGGCGAATGAGACTGAACTAAAGTCAGCCATCGACGCTATGCTGCAAGGCTGCGCGATCAACCAAACTGAAGGCCGTGCCGTACTGCACACTGCGTTACGCAACCGCAGTAACACACCGGTCATGGTTGATGGTGAAGATGTGATGCCAGCCGTGAATGCGGTACTTGAGAAGATGAAATCGTTTTCTGAACGAGTGATTTCTGGTGAATGGAAAGGTTACACTGGTAAAGCGATTACCGATATTGTCAACATTGGTATTGGTGGTTCAGACCTTGGCCCATACATGGTCACAGAAGCACTTGCGCCGTATAAGAATCATCTTAATCTTCATTTCGTTTCTAACGTTGATGGAACACACATCGTTGAAACGTTGAAAAAAGTCAATCCAGAAACCACGCTATTTTTAGTGGCTTCAAAGACGTTTACTACCCAAGAAACCATGACCAATGCACATACGGCTCGTGATTGGTTCTTAGCGGAAGCAGGCGATGAAACTCATGTTGCAAAACATTTTGCGGCGCTGTCGACTAATGCGAAATCAGTCGCTGAGTTTGGTATTGATACAGACAACATGTTCGAATTTTGGGATTGGGTCGGTGGACGCTACTCACTATGGTCAGCGATTGGTCTATCCATTGTATTGGCTGTAGGCTATGACAACTTTGTGGAACTGCTGTCCGGCGCGCATGAGATGGATCAACATTTTGTGGCGACACCTTTTGAGCAAAATATTCCTGTGATCCTAGCCTTGATTGGTATTTGGTATAACAACTTCCACGGTGCCGAATCAGAAGCGATTCTGCCTTATGACCAATACTTACATCGCTTTGCCGCTTATTTCCAACAGGGTAATATGGAATCAAACGGTAAATACGTAGATCGTAACGGTCAAGCGGTAACTTACCAAACGGGTCCAATCATTTGGGGTGAGCCCGGTACTAATGGTCAACACGCCTTTTATCAATTGATCCACCAGGGAACAAAATTGATCCCGTGTGATTTTATTGCGCCAGCGCTCAGCCATAACCCAGCGGGTGATCATCACCAAAAATTGATGTCGAACTTTTTTGCTCAAACAGAAGCGTTAGCGTTTGGAAAAACGCAGCAAACCGTTGAAGCTGAGCTAAAAGCGGCGGGCAAATCAGCACAAGAAATGGCGGCAATCGCACCATTTAAAGTGTTTGAAGGAAACCGCCCAACCAACTCAATCTTAGTTAAGCAGATCACGCCACGCACTTTGGGCAACCTGATTGCGATGTACGAGCATAAAATTTTCGTACAGGGTGTTATTTGGAATATCTTCAGTTTCGATCAATGGGGCGTTGAGCTTGGTAAGCAGTTAGCAAACCAAATTCTGCCTGAGTTAGCCGACGATGCTCAAGTGAGTTCACACGACAGCTCAACCAATGGTTTGATTAACGCGTTTAAGACATTTAAAGCGTAATGCGTCAAAACCTTACTTGGATGTGAGTAAGGTTTTATCCAAATAAAAAAGGTTGATACTTAACGGTATCAACCTTTTTTTCTTTAATGAAAGAGCTTACTCGAAACAGATTTCGATAAAAGCGTTACCCCACTGAGAGGTAAACGGCATGATAATAATTGCACCTTCGCATTTATGACGAATCGTGTGGCCTTTTCCTGAGACAACAACCGGAGTTGCCATATCAAAGTCAAAACCACTCTCGGCAAGAATACGTTTAGCTCCGCCTGTCACCATGTTGGTGATTTCGCCGACCATATCTGTCACTTCTTCATTGAGACCGTTGGGGCGTTCACCTAACATATTTTGCATGATTTCCAATGCTAGACTTTCATCAAAAGTAATAGACATGGAACCGCGGCTTTGACTACCAACCATACCAATCAAGCCAGAGACATCACCACGGGCAATCTCATCTTTCTTTACACGAGGTTTCTGTGGCTTCAACTCTAATGAAGCCATCGTTTTTAACACGTTCATTAAAGAAGCTAAAAACGGGTTTACAAATTCAGCGCGCATAACCTTCTTCTACTGTTTTTATACTTTCAGACTTGAGGAACACGTTTGGCAAACACCATGAGATTCAATAACGTGATTAACGATGTTAAAACCGTGTTTCTCAGCGTTGCTTGCTAGCAAGGCTATCAGACTATCATCTTGAAGTTCAATAACATTGCCACATTTGTCACAAATTAATAGGTGTGAAAAATGCTTATTAGCATTACAAGAGCAACATGAAATAAAGCTATTTGTTGACTCCACTCTATGAATAAAGCCTTGTTCTAACAAAAAGTCCAGAGCACGATACACCGTTGGTGGTTTCGCTTGGGGCTCGCTTTGCTTTAAATCTTCAAGCAATTCATAAGCACTGGATGCTTTTTTGCTTGAACAAATCAGTTCAAACACTCTCTTTCGTTGAGAAGTTAGTCGTACTCCTCTCGCTGCGCATAGTTCTTCTATTTGTTTCGTTAGCTTGTGGTCCAAATTCATCACCATAACCATTGGACTTTAATAATAATATACTATTTCCAGATTAATAGCCTTGTAGCCTACAACATTTTCTGGAGTTAGTTAGCGATGTGATCGTTGTTTGCAACGAAAATAGTGCTTAAATTACCTTATATCGATGCAAAACGATACAGAAGAAGAACTGTTGGCGCTATAAACTCGAAGCGATTACAATGCCAAACTTTGTTTTTGGCTGTAAGTTTAGCCATTGAAACTGACTGAATTGGGATATCTAAATCATGACTCACCCTTGTAGGCTATCAGTAGCACCCATGCTCGATTGGATTCACTTTCTAGCTATCTAGAGCTTTCTAGTGAGTCATGCGTATTTATATACGTACTCGATTACATTCTCTGTCCAGACCAAACCACTTCACCAATGATTTCAAAGTCATTTCCTGAAATCTCCGTTTTGCTCAATTCCCATTCTTTATAAGTCGAATTATCACTCACGACTGTTAATCCATGCTTTGAAAATTGAAGCCGTTTAACCATCAATTGCCCATCAAATCGAAAGACATAAACACCATCACCAGTAAATTGTTCAACTCTATTTACCATGACTAATGCACCATTTTTTAATGTTGGGTACATGCTGTCGCCTTTCACTGGCATTAAGAAAACGTTAATAGGATTTACGCCAATATCGTTATGAATAAACGCTTCGCTGAAAACAATATCTGAAGACTTTTCTTCACTGACAACTAATGCACCATGTCCAGCACTCACCGCTTGCTCATAAATATCTAGTGTCACGTATCCACGAGGTGGCACAGCAATGCCGCCATTTTGTGATAAGTCTCTCGCTTTTAGAAAGATATCTTCAGGAATGTGATCCCTATATTTCCAGTTTGAAACCGTCTTTGGCGATATGCCGAGAACCCTTGCTAGATCAACATTCTTAGCCGTATTAGTTAATCTTTTTAGTTCCCTTAATCTTTCCTCAAAAGTTCCCATAACTTCCTCTGATGTATTTTTGGGGTTGATTATTTTATTTTGTTCCTCAATAATTCCCCCTAACGTCGTTCTGGGATGTTATGAGGCGTTTGAATTACCTTGAAATGATTTAAATGTAGCACATGAGGAATATATGAATACAAATTTTGCACTGCTAGCACGCTTTGGAAGTCCTACGGTTGAGCTGAAACAGATATCTAAAGAGTTCTTTGGCATCACTCCAAAGACTGCAGAACAACGAGCTAAGGCATGTGATTTTCCAGTACCTACTTTCAAACTACGTGATTCTGAGCGTAGTCCTACCTTAATCAAAATCGAAGATTTAGCGGCGTATATCGATCAGCGATATGAAGACGCTAGAAACGATTGGCAATCAGTACACGGAGCGCACTAGATGAAAACCCCAACTCACTCTATCAACATTGATTTCTCTCATTCCAGTGAAGCTAAAGAGCTTTTTACGATTGTTAAGGGGCGCTTGTCTTGGTTGAGCCCTTCCTCACCAGAATTCGAGTTTTTGTATCCCATTTATGAGCAACTCGTCGAAGCCGCTGAATTACTGGAAAGTTTGGAGGTGTAGCAATGCTAAAAGCCTACCCCTTGTTATTAACCGAAGAGCAACGCGCTTGCGGTTTACGTGGGATTGAACTTTGCCGCAAAGCCGTTGCAAGCAGCCGTAAAACCACTGAAAGAGAGCGCCGGAAATTAGCTTGGTTAGACAAACTCGCCGTTAAAGCGAATCAGCTACCAAGCAGGGCGACAAGTGAGCTGCATCAACCGATGCCCGATACTCTAGAAGATATACCGTTGTGATAATCTATCGTAAACCGACCAAAAACCCACTAAGCAAGCTTCCTGAAAATTTACGTCAGGAGCTTGCTACCTATGTGGTCAAAAATCAGCGCTCTTTGCCTGAGTTTTCAATGATTGCTGAACATCAGCGTACCGATTTCTGCGCACTCTCACCACGAGAGCGCGTGTTTGAATTTGCCCACACCATTGCTAATCAATTCAAGCTACCGAGTGATATTCGCTGTTATCTCGATAAGGCTGCGGCTGTGCGTTTTCGTAAATACGGTTTTAAGCGTGCAATTGATTTCGTTCAATCCCGCAGTCAGGCGGCGTTTTCTGCGCTAGGTGTATTGCCAGAGCCTTGGTGGCGGGTAGATACAGAATTAAAACGTGCTCGTCTTGCTACTGAGTTAGTTGGGCGTGCATGTTTTCGTTTTGAATTGGCCTCTAAAACGGGAATGTCTGTTTTTGATGCCATTAGTCAGATCCATGAATATGTGGGTGCAGCGCTCTGGATGCCGCAATTTGAATCGGCAAAAGATGAAGCGCAGGCATTCTCTATTTTGGCGCGTTTGCTGGATGAATCAGTTTGGCGGCGTGCGATTGAAAAGCACACGCTGGCGGCTTTTGAAAATGCTCGGCGGGCTGCTGGCATGGTATCACCTCATATTTCCCCGTATGCCTCAATATCGGCATGTGAATGGCTCAAGGTTCGCCAAGACAGGCAGCGTGAATGGCTTGAATTGATGGCGATTGAATCAGAGCAAGGCGATGTGGTGAGCATGGATGTGGTGCACGCATCGTCGCAAGCTAACCCTATAAATCGTCGTCATGAACTAATGACACGCATTGCGGGATGCCAAGAATATGCAGACTCCTATCAGCACGCCGCCGTGTTTATCACGATGACCGCACCAAGTCGCTTTCATCGTCTTACACAGCGCGGAGCGTATTGGATTGAAAATAAGCGTTGGGATGGTAGTAGTCCAAGTGATGCTCATGGATGGTTAACCACAACATGGAATCGTTTTCGGGCGTTTGCTCATCGACATGAACTCAATTACTACGGTATGCGAGTTGTTGAACCTCACCAAGACGGCACGCCACACTGGCATGGTGTGTTTTTTATGCCGCTAGAACAAGTCGGTGGATTCGTAGCCGCGTTGCAGGCCTACCAGTACCAACGTGATAGTAAAGAGCTCTATCGTGATACGGGGGAGCCTAATCGCAAAGCGATGAAAGCACGTTTTGATGCGAAGGTGTTGGATGGCAGTGAAGGCGGTGCGGTCGCCTATTTAGCGAAATACATATCAAAGAACGTAGACGGGTTCGGGCTAGAGGGTTTAGCCGATTTGGATAACAAAAAAGCCAAACTGCAAGACACGGTTAAAAATGTCACTGCATGGTCGCGTAATTTCTGTTTCCGTCAGTTTCAATTTCAGAAAACGCCAAGCGTGACTGTTTGGCGAGAGCTTCGCCGTATCCAAGATAAGCAAGAATACTGCTTATTTGAAAAAGCGCGGCGTGCGGCGGATATGGGCTTTTTTTCTGCGTATTTTGATTACATGGGCGGTCACCGTTTAGCGCAATCACTTCGACCCATTAAACCGAGCAAAGAAGAAAGAGAAAATAAATACGGTGAAATCGTACCGGTTGTTATCGGGCTCGAAGGTAGCGGTTTGACGATCTTAACGCACGAAATTGAGTGGAAGTTAGTCCAAAAAACGCACAGCGCGGAGGCTCTTCAAAGCAAGCGGGAGCTTGCGCCTTGGTCTAGTGGCAATAATTGTACGCAGGACATTACGCCGACCCGCCAACAACGAATCGTATCGAATTTCTTTTTAAATGTTGAGCTTGACCGTTTTGGTTCGCCTCAATGGGAAGAGCTTTGGAATCAATCCATGCATCCAGAAGATGCCTAGAATTTGCCAACGTCGTGAGACAGGGGCTTTTTATTCACTCACTAACGTCGAGAGACAGGGGAATCTATGAAATTACTCTCTATTGAAGAATGCCAACGCGATTTAAAAGCCTTAGATGCCGCCGACCAACTCACAACGAATATGGAACGTGAAATTGGGCGATTTAAGTCAATGGAAATGAAAGATTTAATTGGCAAAGCCACCAAAATGCTCATGACAGGAAATTTGTCATTGGAAGCGTTAGGGCTACCAACCAACTTTTTTGAACAGCTTGAACAACTCGCAAAGCTCAATGATGTAGCGCGTAGAAAATATCGCGCTCATGTCGTTTCTAACTTGAACCAACTAGAAAATATTTCGGATGGTGATTTCACTGAGGTTGGGGGTAAGAATGAGTAAATACGAAAATCCAGTGCGTGGTGTTGTGCATTGCCCTGTTTGTGTTTCGCTTTCTACCGTTCACCAAGTCGGTGAAGGAAAGCTCATTGCTGAGGGCGAACCACCTAAAAACGGGCGTAACCTTGGGCTTAAATATTATCGTTGTCCTAAATGTGGTAATAGCTCAATGAGCAAAAGTGTGGATGAGTACGTCGATAAGCACATGGCAACCGATGAAAGCGCATTACTTGAACGCGAGGCCAGTGCATTGCCTGTCTTAGTTGAAGCGTTGGACGTAACCGAGCTAACCGTTAGCGATTCGGTTGAAACTGTTGAGCCTTTGCGGGTGGAAGAGTCCAGCACTGACAGGGTTGAAAGTATTATCGAAACCGAAACTCCAACCGACAAGCCGCTAGTGGAAATACGGCCTTTTGTCACGGTTAAGCGTGTATTGATGGTGTTGGGGGTGGTACTTGCCTGCCTGTGGGCGGTGCGTCTTTTACTACCAAAACCACAACCAGAGGAGTCAACCGATGCAACAACCGGATAATGAACTAGAAGTGACGAGCCTCGGTGATGATTGGGGCGATTTTGATGTGGTGATCAAACAACTTGAAACCGAAGAAGCCCCCACCGAATCAACCGAAAGTAGCGCACTATCAACCGAAACCGTGAGCAGTGAGGCTTTTGAAGGGCTTTTATCAGTCGTTTTTACCATTGCCGAACAAGCGACCTCTATCATTTCAGGGATTGATTTTGCTTTTGATGAAAAAGGCAAAAATGAAGTTATCAAAGCGGCTATTCCTGTCTTGAGTAAGCATGGCGGTGAGCTATTAGGCTGGTTTGGTGATTACGTGGAAGAGGCTACTTTATTGCTCGCCGTTTTAGCACTGGTGTACACATCTAAGCGTCATATCACTGAGCTAAAAGCCTATAAAGCAGAGCAGGAGAAGCGAGATGCCGAAAAAGCAAAAGCCACCGCTAAAGCTGCCTAATCCGGTTAACTCTAATGCATCCCATGATGCAGAGCATGTGATTTATGTGGCGGGTACGGGGGGAGGCAAAACCTCTGCCGTTAAACATTTGGGATTGGTGCAAAAAGCCTCTCAAGCTGTTTTTTTTGACCCATATCGAAACTATGCAGGCTCAAAGTTTCAGGGGCAGATGTGTCACGGTACGAGCTCTCGCTCTGCTTTTGTCAAAGCGTTGTTGATGGCTCGCCGTCGTGGTCAGTCTTTTAAACTGGCGTACATTCCGGAAGGGGGCGCGGTTGCTGAAGAGTTAGAGTTTTTTAGTTCGGTTGTGTGGTCTATGGGAAATGGTCATGCGCCGAAGTTGCACACGGTTATCGAAGAGTTAGCAAGCTGTGTGGAAACATCCGGTAAGCTCAAAGGCAAAGCAGGAGAGCTACTGCGCGGTGGCCGCCAATACGGTTTAGTCATTCATACTGTGTTCCAACGCGGGCAAGAAGTACCGAAAACGGTCACCGAGCAATCATCGACATGGTGGATTGGAGCTGTTAACTCCATGTCGGATGCCGAATGGATAGCCAAGAAAAAAGGGTTAGATACTCACGCGATCGCTTCGTTGGTCTCTGCTAAGGTAAATAAACAGAAAATCGGTAAACCGATTGCTGAATATATGATGGTGCGTGATGGTATCGGCAATGTAGAAACTCGCGCTTTCAACTGTCAAACGGGCAAGCCGTTAGCTATGAACTATCGCTAAACGAGTGTGATTCAACGCTCAAATCAACCTATAGGTTAGCCGTTTAACCTATAGGTTACCTCTCATTTACCCACTCTTATTTTCTTGTTTCTAATAGCCCTGTTCTTAACACGGGTGAAACTGGAAACATTTATGAAAGCACAGCATAAAACCATGTTAGTGACGGCGGTAGTGACGATTTTGCTTATCGCAGCCATTAACAACATCAGCGCCATGAAAACGCTGAAAGAAACCATCAACGGCAAATCTGGCTGGTTCTAAGGGGAACGGTAATGGAAGCACTACAAACGCTATTTAACCCACGTCCTAAAGAGCTTGATCCGGTCGAAGGTGTCGCTTGGGGAAATCAGTCAACGTTACGGCTGGTTTCTGGCCCTACTTATCAAAACCTTGAGTTGGTGACGAACATTACTGACCCTGCGGATATTGAGCGCGTTCGTATTACCTATAACGGTAAGGAGATCGTGTCTCTGTCTGGCCAAGACATGGTGGACTTACAAGAGCACCGTTCTAGCTATGTTGAGCAAGGCCGTTACATCATTTCATTTTCTGATTTGGGTATGCGAACCAAACTAGGCGTTCGTCAAGGTGAACTGGTGACTTTACCCGGTGAAATCTGGTTTGTTTATATTCAACTAAAAGCAAAATCCGGTGAGCCAGCTCCAAGTATTCGCGCTCGCGCTCATATCACGGAAGCACAAACACAGCGCTTATTTATGCCTCGTTTGTACTCTTTGACGTGGTTTGCCAGTGCGGCAGGTCGCACGCCGTTTGATTGGTCTGAGCGTTCGCCATTCTTGAGCCTCAAGCGTATTCACTTTAAAGATGATTCCATCACTCGCGTTCGTGTTCTACGTGACGATCGTGAAGAAATGAACGTCAACAAAGCCGACAACTCATTTGATCTCTCTGTCGCAGGTCTTGAGCAAAACGATGGCTGGTTTTCTCTGGATTTTGTCCGAACGGGTTTCGGCTCTGAAAGTAAACTCAAAACGCAAGCCATTCGTGCATTGCAATTTGAGCTTGAAAAGAGCGCGGCGGGCAGTGTGCCAGTGATTATTGAAGCGATCGAACAAGTAGCGATTCCAACGCAAACCACCGCATAAGGGGGAACCATGAGCTGGTTAGATTCCTTGAGTGAGGCTGGCGGCGAATTACTCGATGCAGCCTCTAGCGCGGGTGGTTCGTGGATTAATGGCACTGTTCAAAATGACTTGGCAAAAAAGCAAGCGAGTGACCCTGACGAAGCCCGAAAGAGCCAAGTGCAGGGGCAGACTGCTGACGGCCAACCTATCCACACTCAAGCACAAGGTTTGAATACTAATTACTTGATTGTGGGCGTGGGTGTTCTGGTGCTTTTGCTGTTGGTGTTCATGTTGGCTAAAGGGGGCAAATGATGCCGTTCTTATTGCCTTTAATGTTTGTAGGTGGCGGCGTGGTTGGGTTTCAGCTCTCAGAAGGTTCGAGCAAGCTGATCATGATGCTTTTGCTCATGGTCGTAGGCTACGTGCTAATCAAGGGGAAATTTTAAGATGCTAGGAAGCTTAACAAGCTTGACCGGAGGCGGCGGTTTAACGGGGGGAAGTGCTGGCCCATCTACAGCAACAAATACCACCAACAGTGGGCAAAGTATAGGCGCTATCAACATGGGAAGCCCTAAAGGGGTGAGCCCGTGGTTGATTGCGGTCGTGATGGTGGTCATTGCGTATTTGATGTTGAAAAAGAAATGATTCGATGTGTCACCAATACCCCTGAAGCACTGGAACAATTAAAGGTCGCGTTTCGAGCCTGTCCACAAGACTTTGAGGAGCTGAAAGCCGAAGTCAAAACAGGGCGCGTGAGTCTTTATGAGCTGAGTGCTGATAACTACCAAATTGTGGTGGCGGGTGAAGTGATCGGAGAAACCTATTTTTTGTGGGGTGTGGCTGGGCATGGTGTTGTTCCCGCCATTCACGAGCTTTCTCAATATGTAAAAAACGCAGGGCTAAAAACCATTTCAGCACAGACCTATTTTGCAGGGCTCGCTCGCTTAGTTCGCAAACTGAATACGACAGAGCAAGTCGCCACCAATATCACAGAGTTAACCATGAGAGTGTAACGCATGGGCGGAAAAAGCAGTTCAAGCAACCAAACACAAACCACCAACGTTAGCGGCCAAAATGCCATTTCTGGCGATAACCTCGGAACGGCGATCAGTGGCATTAATAATTCAACTCTGAACGTGACGGCAACCGATTATGGTTCGGTGAATAAGGCGCTTGATTTAGGGGGTGAATTAGTCGAGCAAACGGGGCGAATGTTTAACGATGCGCTCAAGTATGCGGGAGGCGTCAATAAAGACTCTCTCGATTTTGCTAGCGAAGTGAACCAAGGCTCTCTCGACTTTGCCGAAAACGCATTGGAAGACATGTCTTCCAGCAATAGCGAAAACTTGCAGATGCTTGCAGGGCTCGCTGGTAATCAGGCCGCGCAAAATACGCAGAGTTTGAGCGCAATGATGGACTTAGCCAAGTTCAAGCAAGATAACGGCGCAAGTGAGAACAAGCAGCAACAAATCATCTTAATGGTGATCATTGCGGTTGTTTTAGGGGCGGTAGCAATTATGGCGATGAAACGATGAATCTTTCTTTAAAAGCACATCAGCCTATGCCTGTCATTGTGGCGGGTAACTGGATTTATTTGGAAACGGCGTTGCAAAGCATCACGCTTGAAAGTGCATTAGGCGATCGCGTCACCCTGAAAAAGGAGGCGGTCGTTAAAAGTACGCAGCAAATCGGGCGAGTGTTGGTGTACTCGGATATTGACCAAAACATCACACTAGAATTTGGTTTTGGGGATTTTGTCCCGCCCGCCAATATCAGCGGCCAAAGCATTGTGGTGAGTGACATGCCTGCCGTGGAATTAGCAGCAGGTCAAAGCGTTAATATTGGTCAGATGCCTGCGGTAGAACTTGCCGAGGGTCAAGCTCTCAGTATTGCGCAAATGCCCGCGTTAGAAATTGCAGCGGGACAGTCGGTGAGCTTAGACAGTTTGCCAAAAGTAGAAATTGCGCCAAGCCAAACCGTGAATATTGGAGAGCTTCCTAATATTACATTCGCTTCTGGTCAGTCGATCCGTATTGAGCAGATGCCCGCCGTAGAACTGGTTTCAGGGCAAGAAGTCACGACCCGCATTAGTAATGAACTGAATGTCCATTCTGGCGTTATGCCCTTTGTTTTGGCCGCAAACAGTCGCCGCCGAAAGGTGCATATTAAAGCGGCGTCAGGGAATACCCATCCGGTTTTAATTGCGGGCATTTATCCACTCGCCGCGGGTGAAAAAATCGAGTTATCCACTCAGGCCGAAATTGAGTTTACCGGAGACGTGGCCGACTCAATTCAGATTTTGGAGATTTAAAGTATGAGCGTTAATTTACCGACAGGAAGTAACCGCAACAAGATTGAAGCCTTGGCGGCAATCTTAGGTAATGGCAGTCAGTCACAAAAGCCAATCGGTAAGCTTTCATGGAATTTTTACGCCGACCTAACGCAAAGCATTACCACGGCTCAGCAATGGTTTGAAAAATGTTCTGATTGGACTCCGTGGGGCAAATCATTACACACAGATTTAGCGTTGAACGGCAAGCTACGCAGTGACTTGACGGCGATTCTTATTCCAGAGCGAGATATCAATAATCAAAAAATCATCCAGTTTGAAACGGCGAATAACCAAGATAAGCCGGATTTAGCGGATGAAATTTTGGCAAGTGGTTTTGAGTACGCAAGGATTAAAGGCACCGTTAGAGGTTCGTTGGATGCGTTCGGTGGCGATTTTGTTTCTACCACTGGCGCTGTCCCCGATGCGCGGTTGGATTTGAATGTGTTTGTTGAAAACGATACTTTCGGCACGATTTGGCAAAAATTTGTCAGCCCTATGGGAACGAATCAGGTGATCGCCCCCTTTCATTTCACCGAGCAAACCGGAAAGCAAACGGCTTACTTCCTGTTTCCTTTTGACATCCTCGTCCCGACGTCATTTGCACAAGGTCGGCGTACTTGGCTCTATCCCATTATCTATGCCCAGACCAAAAACAGTGTAGAGAGTGTAATCAATCTTCAAATGGAGGTTGAGCTCGTGGATTTCGTGCCGACTCAAATCAAATAATCGAGTGCTTCTCAATGAAACTCTCTTTGTTTGTCGTCTTGCTACTAACGGTGGTGTATTTGATGAAAAAACAAATCGTGACAACAGAGCCGCGCGGCGTGCTTGCGAATAACCCCTTGAACATTGAAAGTAATGTCAATAACAACTGGATTGGGAAAGTCACGCCTTCGGTAGACAAGCGCTTTGAAACCTTTCGAGCGCCTGAATATGGTTTTCGTGCAGGAGCGATTCTACTACGTGATACTTACCAGAAACGCTATGGACTTGAAACCATCAGCGAGCTCATTCACAAGTTTGCACCAAGCCACGAAAACGAATCGGATCACTATGCTCAGTTCGTTGCGAGTCAATTAGGTGTGAGTCCACACGAGCCGATTAATCTGCAAAGCGATGCCACTCTTGCCAAGATGATGCACGCCATGTCAGTGATGGAGGTGGGGCGCTTCTACTCGCTTGAACAAGCACAAGAAGGGGTTCGCATGGCATGAATAAAGATGACGCGAAACGAATTGTTTTAACGGTGCTAGGCGCAATACTTGCCGCCTATGCAATTAAGTATTTGAAAGTATGGAAATTACTATGAAAGAACTCTTCAAGAAAAAACTGGGTATTGATTTAGGCCAACCATCGACCCAAAAAGGTTTGGCATTAGTTGGGGCGGGTGTTGCTTTAGCTGCGGGGCATCCAGAACTGTTAACGGCTAGTGTCACGGCCGAGGGCGTGCAATACGGTGGCCTTATCGGGACAACCATTCCGGTCATTTTAGGCTTATGGGAAATGATCCGAAACGAGTTCAAGTGATGGCTGAGTATCAGACTTTGTTCGTTGCGGCTATCAGCGCATTGTGTAGTGGGATAGGCGTTGGCGTAACCCTTAAAACAGATATTAAGTGGTTACGCTTAATGATGGAAAAGATGGATGCTCGACTTACACGGTTAGAAAATAAAAGCCCCACTAGCTAAAATAGTGGGGCAACATTTAAAGTTGAGGAAAAACTGCGTGTAATATTTCTAGCATTTTAGATCTTAAATGTTCAACTTCTTTCTCAGTCAAGATTTGTTTGTCGTTATGGTTCGTTAGATTAAGAAGTTCTTTACTTGTTTTTTGTAAATCAGACACAGCGTTCCTAACCAATTTCATATCATCTTGCCCAACAAGCTTATTGGCGTTTTTTTCAACAAAGTTGAGGATGTTTGAGAGGTCTTGGGACTTATCTGTATATTGCTTTCTTAGCTCTTCACTAAGATTTTTACGATTAATAATAACTTTCAATGTTACTTCAATAATTGCGCGAATCATTAAAGCAGAGCTGTATTTGTTTTGCCGAAAAATTATTTTCTGAGCTTCATTACACAAGCTGATGAGTTTGGTGTTTACATTTGGAATCTGAAGTTCTTTAGGTATTAAAGTTTCTGGTGTTCGTCTGGGTTTTTTAGTCTGCTCTTGCTTTTCTTGAGTAATATCTTTTGTTGAGTTCTGTTTTTGCTCGTCATCAAATTTTTCTTGGGTATGTGTTGAAGCGTCACCACTTTCATCTCCTTGAGGCAAGATTCGAGAAAATTGATGTTCTGCCTTTTCTGTATTTGGTGACTGAGACGCAAACTCGGTTTGAAACTCCGCAATATACTCACGTATTGTGTCTTTATCTTCTTGACGAGTATTGAATCTTGATTTGATTAATGCATCTCTAGCTAATTTTTCTAGAATGCGAAGAAACATAAGTTCATCAGTATGAATTTCAGAGCTAGATTTAGATGTTACTCGCAGTTGCCCATTATTCATCACTTTTACGTCACATACTGTATCTATGAAGTCTGAATTTGACATTAATCTAATGATGGCGCCTATGTTGTTGTTATCGATTTGAGTTGTCAAAAAATCTAATTCTTTTTCAGACCAGCAGTCTAAATTCAGAATTTCTTCAGTTAGCAGAAATGTAAAGAGTCTCTTTTTGATATCTGTAATGCTCATCGTGTTACGAAGAACATCTTTTACTGCAGATACAGTGTGAAATTCTTGTAAAAATCCATAGATATAAGCTCCTTGTGTATAAGGACTCCATCTTTTGATCGATTCAGATGTATGTTTAGATGCTAGATAAGCAGCTGCACTATAGCGGTTATCTAAAATCACAACAGATAATCTTTTTATTGAAGCTAAGACCAACGGGAAGTTTGGGTGTTTAGACAGTTTTTGTAATTTGGTGAAATCAGAAGTGCCTTTTACTAGTTTTGGTTTCAAAAGGAGCTTGCAAGCAGTTAATCGCCTATTTCCTTCAATTACGGTCACTCTATTCTGTTTTCCTGACTCATTATTTATTGCGATCAGCACTTCATCTGGATGAAACCCATTATTTACAATTGATGTACACAATGAAATTACGTCCGAACTTTTGGTTAAAGCCACTGCAGCCTCTGCTTGAGAGGTTATTGCTTGCCGTTTGATTAAGCCAGCTAATCTAGGGTTTTTCAAATCTAAATCGATAGATGCTACAGCTCTATTCGTTTTTTTATAATGAGCAATCAAATTTTCACCTTTAAATTAGTCTGGCTGGAGTTGCTTAGAGTAGGCTTGAATATTCTAGTTTTTTTTCCTTACAATAACAAAGAAATGTTATCGGTGGTGTGTACAGTTTCTGAGTTCAATCACTATTGTATCTGTGCTAAAATGCTTTCCTTGTTAATTTATCTAGACTACTTTCATATATGCGCTTTTTAACTCCTCTCAGATATCCCGGCGGTAAAGGGAAGCTAGCCGATTATGTTAAAGAAACATATAGATCTAACGGCATCGTTGGTGGCCACTATGTTGAGCCATATACAGGCGGTGGTGCTGTAGCGTTAGATATGCTCATTAGTGAAACGACGGAACACATTCATCTTAATGATATTGACCCTGCGATTTTTTCTTTTTGGTTTGCTGTTTTGTATCAAACTAATGATTTGATAGAAAAAATTGAAACAACAGAGGTGACTATTGAAGAGTGGCATCGACAAAAAGAGATTTTGAACACCGTTGTTGTAGCTCAAGGCGAAGCTAGTTTAGAGTTAGGTTTTGCTACTTTTTTTCTAAATAGAACTAATCGTTCTGGAATCTTAAAAGCGGGGGTTATTGGAGGCAAAGCTCAGTCAGGGAACTGGACCTTAGATGTTCGGTTTAATAAAACGGATTTGATTAATAGGATAAGAAGGATCTCGTTGTTTTCTGATAGAATTTCGCTCTATAACTTAGATGCAGTAAAGCTTATCAATGAATTAGATGGACACATACCTCGTCAGTCATTGCTTTACCTTGACCCTCCATATTATGTGAAGGGCCAAGGGCTATATAGAAATTTTTATACTCATGATGATCACATAACAATTCGTAATGCGCTGATTGAATCAGATTTTGAGCATTGGATGGTTTCTTATGATAACGCTGAAGAGATCAGGGAGATTTATGATGGTTATCCACAAACTATCTACTCTCTTCAATATACAGCACAAACGAAAGTCGTAGGTTCTGAAGTTATGATATATTCAAGGGAAATTGTGGCTCCAACTATAATTCTCGGACGAACTGGCTCATGAGGCTAATCAAACGAGTGTCTTGAAATGTAAACAATGAGGTTTTAACTGGGTATAAACCTGCCACAAGATATTCAAATTCCTATGCCCAGTAACTTGAGCTACTTCCTCAATCGAGTAGCCTTTTTCAAAAAGCCGACTCGCTCCTTCTCGTCTCAAATCGTGATAGCGTAAGTCTTCAATCCCCAACTCATTACGAACTCGCTGAAATCCTGCGGATACGCTTTTGGCGTTGTATGGAAATATTCGTTCATTGGTTTGGGGCTGTTTTATCGCTATATCAAAAGACTCACCGAGTAACGGCACTATCATATGATTACCTGCTTTCTTTCGCGGGTCTTTGCGATCGCGAACTAAAACGGTTTTATGCTCTCGCTCTAAATCTTCCCAACGTATTGCACACACTTCACCAATTCTCATACAAGTGAGAATGCTAAATTCTAGAATATCGGTGAATGGGATTCTGGTTTTTCCATTTGGACGAAAATTTTCTCGCTGTTTTAATCCCTCTCTGAGCCTATCGAGCTCGTTTGATGTGGGACGGCGTGTTCTCTTATCGCTTTTGCCTACTAGCTCCATATCAATCAAAACTGGTACAGCTTCTTCAAATATTTGGTAGTTAGCAGATACGTTGAAAACAGGTTTTGCCTTTTTCATTACCGATCTTAAATAAGCAATATCATGATATACCGTTACAGGTTTTGCACCTGCAGCTTTACGGTTCTTACAGTGGGTAATCAGATCACTTGTTCGGAGTTGGTCGCTCTCTACCATTGCAATATCGCAATCCCTTAAAAGGCGAATAACGTACTGCTTTGTGCGTCCGGTGTTATCCCAGAGGTCGCGCTCTGCCATGAACATATCGAGCAGTACGTATATTGGTACGCATTTAAGTTTCTGAACGCCGGATTCTTCAAGCTCATTAACCCGTTTCATTGCGTAAGTTCTAGCAAGGTCTTTTTTTCTGAATGTTTTAGACTCTCTGTGTATAATTCGCGAATTCTTTTTAACGATAATGTCCACTGTAAAGCGCAGGGAACCGTTTTGTAGTGTGCGTTTTTTGATGCTGAATGACGCCATTGTCCTACCCCATTTATACGTACTATATGCGTACTGGTCGGAGAAATTGGGGGCAATTTTAGCAAACTAATGTATATTTATACAGTATCTTAAATCGACGTAAACTATGACTATTTCTAAAGACACCGATAAATTCAAAGCTCACCGACTCTCCGTTGCACCCATGCTCGATTGGACAGATCGCCACTGCCGATACTTTCATCGTTTGCTGTCCTCGCAAACGTTACTGTATACCGAGATGGTCACGACAGGCGCGATCATTCATGGTAAAGGGGACTTCTTGGCTTACAACGAGGAGGAACACCCAGTAGCGTTACAATTGGGTGGTTCAAATCCACAAGATCTCGCTCATTGTGCCAAACTCGCCCAGCAGTATGGGTATGATGAAGTTAACCTCAATGTGGGTTGTCCGTCTGATCGCGTCCAGAATGGTCGTTTTGGTGCTTGTTTAATGGCTGAGCCGCAACTGGTGGCGGATTGCGTTGCAGCGATGAAATCAGTAGTTGATATTCCGGTAACCGTGAAGACGCGCATTGGTATTGATGACATGGATTCTTATGAATTTTTGACTGATTTTATTTCATTGGTATCAGAGAAAGGGGGCTGTGAACAGTTTACTATTCATGCGCGTAAGGCGTGGCTTAGTGGTTTGAGCCCAAAAGAGAACCGTGAAATACCGCCGTTAGATTACTCACGGGCATATCAGCTGAAAAAAGATTTCCCACATTTAGTCATTGCTGTGAATGGCGGTGTCAAAACCTTAGCTGAAGTCAGTGAGCATTTACAACATCTTGATGGCGTAATGATTGGACGGGAAGCTTATCAAAGCCCTTATTTGTTGGCGGAAGTGGATCAGACCATTTTTGGCATGGATACTCCGATTAAAAAACGTTCTCAAATTATTGAAGAGATGTTTCCTTATATTGAACGTCAATTAGCTCAGGGGTCTTACCTTGGCCATATAACCCGCCATATGTTAGGTATGTTCCAAAATATGCCAGGTGCTCGTCAATGGCGACGTTATATCAGTGAGAATGCGCATAAGCCCGGTGCGGGAATTGAAGTCGTGCAAGCGGCATTAGCAAAAATTCCGAAAGAGTTGAATGTGTAAAAATTACCAACTTAAGTGGTGATTTTTACCAACAATAGAAAGGCTAAATGACTCGGTGTTATTTGGCTTTTTTTATGGAAATAAATATTGCTTTTCAAGTGCTTGATTGGCCAAGAAACTGTGATTTTTTTAGTCTTGACTTGAAATCAGAGGTGGTAATGACAAGTTGGCTCGATATCTGCTAGTGGTAAGAGAAACGGAGGAAAACATCATGTTGGAACTTATTTTCTTATTGGTTTTTATTGCAACTTTATTGGCGACAGGCATCACTTTGGCGACTGTGTTTATTGCGACGGTCATGGGCTTTATAGTATTGGCATTACTAGGCATGATTGGAGTGATGTTTAAGCTACTACCTTGGATCATTGTGATTGTTTTGGGGGTCTGGTTCTTCCGTCATGTGGTGTACACCCCTCGCTAATGTGGCAGTCAACGAAACGTTAACTCACTTCAGGAATATGCTACTATCGCGTTCAATTAAGAACATGCATTAGTAGCGAATAAATAGGGAGCAATTAGGGATGAATAAACCAATTTGGTTAGCGTTGGTCAGTGTGGCAATGATGATGTCAACCGCATCGGTTCAAGCAGAATCATTTTATCGTGGAGAAGTTGGTGCTGACATGTGGTGGGGCAGCACTAAAATCGACAATACTCGTCGTGATGATGTGAAGACACCTTCAATCCACGTTGCTTTTGAGCATCAGCTACCTTATTTGCCCAATGCGAGTATTCGTTATACAACGCTTGAGGCGGATTATGCATCCTTTGATAAGTACGACTATACCTTGTATTACAATCTGTTAGAGCGACAGTTAATGTCGTTCGATGCGGGTGTTACATTCACTCAATATAGTGGTTCTCAGTATCAAGCACCAGATAGCTTGAAGTACAGTTTTGATAAGACGACTTTTAACTGGTATGCCTATGCCACAATTAAAATTCCCAATACCCAAGTTGATGTGATTGGGCAGTTTGATTTTGGTGATAGTGGCGGAATTAAAAGCGCAGATGTACTAGCGGGTTTGCAGTATTCCATACCTATTCGTGCTGGCAATGTCGCATTGCGTGGCGGCTATCGTGTGATTGATCTTGAATTCACCGAACTTGACCCAAAGACGAAAAACTCATTTGTCTTTGTTGATGGTTGGTTCTTGGGGGCTGAATTTCAATTTTAAGTATCGATTCGATACTTACGCGCTAAATGCACTTTCCATAAAACGCTACCTCTACAAGGTGGCGTTTTTTATAACTGATAATTATATTATTGCGCAATTTCTTAGCAGAATAAGCAAAATGTACCATGCTTAATTCACGAGTGGATAATGTGAAAATGGTGTGGTGATGACGATTACCGAGTTAAGGGACTTGTATCGTGAGAACAAGCTTATCGAAGCCATTATTGAACCTTCTTTCCAAGAAGGGCATTGGATAGTCGAGTTTCGGCATTGCCGTGGTGGGTTCGTGCTATTAACCGATTCTCAGGGTGACGAATGCCAGTATACCGATCTGGATCTTGCCTCTAAATCGGCTATGGAGGTGGGTTTTAAGCAAGTTCGAGTCGAGTCTAAATGAGAGAATTAAGCGTAATGCCTACTTCCAAAAAGTTATAAAACATACTTATCTATTCTTTCTTGTTATTAAAGAGAGTGGTTAATCTATTGTCACGCAATGAATAGGGAAGTCGTGACCATGTCTTCAGGAAATACCATACCCCAAGAGCTAGCCAGTTTAGCTAGCCCACTCAATGACGCGCAACTGAACGGATTGCAGCGTACTATTTCAGAACTTTCCCCGCAGCAGCTTGCTTGGGTTAGCGGATATTTTTGGGGCCTCAGTCAGTCTCAAGCATCAAGTATTTCTACTTCCAGCTCACAAGCAGCCACTTTAGTATCAATGGAGCCTGCGACTCAATTAACCATTATTTTCGCTTCTCAAACAGGCAATGCAAAAGGCCTTGCTGAAGGATTGGAAAGAGAAGCTCAGGCTGCCGGTATCGCGGTTCAATTATTCGATGCGAGTGATTACAAAGGCAAAGATCTTGCGAAAGAAACGCATGTTATTTTTGTTGCATCGACCAATGGCGAGGGCGAAGCCCCTGACAATGCATTAGCGCTGCATGAATTTTTACAATCCAAGAAAGCGCCGAAATTACCTCACTTGCAATATGGTGTGATTGGTTTAGGTGACTCCAGTTATGAATTTTTCTGCCAAACGGGTAAAGATTTTGATGCATTTTTAGAGCAGCTTGGTGCCAAACGTTTTATTGAACGAGTGGATTGCGACGTTGATTACGAACATCAAGCCGCCGAGTGGAAAGCCAAAGCATTAGCAGTGGTAAAAGAAGCTTTTGCAAGTACGCCTGCGCAAGTTGTGCAATTACCCGTGAGTCAAACCACGAGTCATCTATCTCAATACAATAAGCAAAATCCTTACAGTGCGACTTTACTGACGAGTCAAAAAATTACTGGGCGAGATTCAGGAAAAGAGGTGCACCACATTGAAATTGACTTGGGTGAGTCAGGTATAACGTATCAGTCTGGGGATGCGCTTGGAGTATGGTATGAAAACGATACAGAGTTAGTCAATGCCGTGTTATCTGCGACTGGGCTATCGGGTGTCGAAAGTGTTGAGGTCGATGGCGAAAGTTTATCCATCCATAGTGCTTTAATGCATAAATATGAAATTACGGCTGCAAATCCTCAGATGGTGACCAAGTTTGCTGAGTTATCTGGTTGTACGAAACTGCTTGAGTTGGTGGAGGATAAAGAGAAGCTCAGATTGTATGCGAGCCATCATCAACTGATTGATGTACTGCGAGAGAAGCAAACTAAACTGACGGCCCAAGCGCTACTCTCTTTATTACGTCGTTTAACGCCGCGTCTTTATTCTATCGCATCAAGTCAAAGCGAAGTTGAAGATGAAGTGCATCTTACCGTCAGCATTGTTCAGTATACACACCAAGATGAGCACCGTTTTGGGGGAGCGTCCAGTTACCTTGGCCAGCGCTTAGAAGAGGGCGACAAGGTAAAGGTTTTCATTGAACACAATAATAATTTCAAACTACCGCAAGATGATAATGTGCCTATTATCATGATTGGTCCTGGCACCGGAATTGCACCATTTCGTAGCTTTATTCAAGAGCGTGATAACCGTGAAGCAAAAGGAAAAAACTGGCTGTTTTTTGGTGATCGTACATTTACTCAAGATTTTCTCTATCAAGTTGAGTGGCAAAAATATCTGAAATCCGGTGTGCTGAGTCGTCTAGATGTGGCGTTTAGCCGTGATCAGCATGAGAAAGTCTACGTTCAGCATCGATTACTTGAACAATCCGAACTGGTCTGGCAATGGATTCAAAACGGTGCGTATCTTTATGTCTGTGGTGATGCAACGCACATGGCGAAAGATGTGCATGATGCACTAATTGTTATTGCACAGCAGCAAGGTGGGTTATCACGTGAACAGGCAGAGACATATATCAACGATCTGCGCAAAGCAAAACGTTATCAAAGGGATGTTTACTAATGAGCACCAAACAACAATCTAATCATCGAGAAGTATTAGGACAAGAGCTAGGCCCATTGTCAGATAACGAGCGCTTGAAACGTGAAAGTCACTTTTTACGTGGGACGATCGAGCAAGATCTGCAAGATCACATCACAGGTGGCTTTAGTGCTGACAACTTTCAGTTGATTCGCTTTCATGGCATGTATCAACAAGACGATCGCGATATTCGTAACGAACGTGCAAAACAAAAGTTAGAACCTCTGCACAATGTGATGTTACGTGCGCGCATGCCTGGCGGGATCATCACACCGAAACAATGGCTAGCGATAGATAAATTTGCAACTGAGCACAGCCTATATGGCAGCATTCGTTTAACCACTCGCCAAACCTTTCAGTTTCACGGGGTATTGAAGCCTAACATTAAATTGATGCATCAAACGTTAAACAGCATTGGTATTGATTCGATTGCCACAGCGGGTGATGTGAACCGTAACGTACTGTGTACGTCCAATCCTGTGGAGTCTGAACTGCATCAGGAAGCTTACGAATGGGCGAAGAATATTTCGGAGCATCTGTTACCTAAAACGCGCGCTTATGCCGAAATTTGGTTGGATGGTGAAAAACTAGAAACTACAGATGAAGAGCCGATTTTAGGTAATAACTACTTACCGCGTAAGTTCAAAACGACAGTGGTTATTCCGCCCCAAAACGATGTGGATGTACATGCCAACGATTTAAACTTTGTTGCGATTGCCGAACAAGGCCGGTTAGTTGGTTTTAATGTGCTGGTGGGTGGCGGCCTAGCCATGACGCACGGTGATACTTCTACTTACCCGCGTCGTGCTGATGATTTCGGATTTATTCCTTTGGATAAAACCTTAGAAGTCGCCGCCGCTGTGGTTACGACTCAGCGTGATTGGGGAAACCGGTCTAATCGTAAAAATGCAAAAACTAAATACACACTCGATAGAGTGGGCGTCGATGTGTTCAAAGCCGAAGTTGAAAAGCGTGCTGGTATTGAGTTTGCGGTCAGCCGCCCTTACGAGCTCACAGAACGTGGTGATCGGATTGGGTGGATTGAAGGCATCGATGGTAAGCATCATTTAACACTTTTCATCGAAAATGGTCGTTTACTCGATTTCCCTGATAAACCGCTAAAGAGTGGTGTGGCAGAAATTGCTAAAATCCACCAAGGTGATTTTCGTATGACGGCCAATCAAAACCTCATCGTAGCGGGAGTACCTGCTGTACAAAAAGCTACGATTGAGCAGATTGCGCGTCAGCATGGTTTGATCAATGACAATGTGAGTGAGCAACGTAAAAATTCGATGGCGTGCGTCTCTTTCCCTACGTGCCCATTAGCTATGGCTGAAGCGGAACGTTTCCTCCCTCAATTTGTAACGGATGTAGAGACGATTCTACAAAAACATGCGTTACCTGAAGAAGAAAACATTATCTTACGTGTCACAGGTTGTCCGAACGGATGTGGCCGAGCCATGTTGGCTGAAATTGGTTTAGTTGGTAAAGCTCCCGGTCGCTACAACCTACATCTTGGCGGCAATAGAGCGGGCACTCGTGTGCCTAAAATGTATAAAGAAAACATTACCGATGTACAAATTCTTCAAGAAATTGATGAGTTGGTAGGACGCTGGGCTAGCGAGCGTCTCGAAGGAGAAGGATTTGGTGATTTCACAATCCGTGCAGGAATTATCGAAGAGGTGATCATCTCTAAGAGAGATTTCTATGCTTGAAGTACCAGTAGTTCCTAAATTGTCCGAGTTATTGGCGCTAACTAAAGTAGAGCAAACGTTACGCCTTGCCCCATTAAATGCTTATCTCGAAACGTTAACAGCGCAGCAGCGAGTGATGTGGGCGATTGAGAATCTAGAAAGAACCCATGCGCTTTCTTCTAGCTTTGGCATTCAAGCCGCATTGATGCTGCATCTGGTTTCTAGCGTAAAAAGCGATATACCAGTGGTATTGACGGATACGGGCTATTTGTTTCCTGAAACATATCAATTTATTGACCAGCTCACGGATCACCTGAATCTCAATCTGCATATCTTCAGCGCTACGATAAGTCCATCATGGCAGGAGGCGCGTTACGGTAAACTTTGGGAACAAGGCGTTACTGGCATTGAACAATACAATCACCTTAATAAAGTAGAACCGATGCGAAGAGCGTTAGATGAACTAGATATTGGTACTTGGTTTTCTGGCCTACGCCGAGAGCAATCAGAATCGCGGGCGACATTACCTATTTTAGCGATTCAAAATGGTGTGTTTAAATTCCTACCTGTGATTGATTGGACAAATAAAGATGTACATTATTATCTGCAAGAAAATCACCTGCCGTATCATCCATTGTGGGAGCAAGGTTACCTTTCAGTTGGTGACACTCATACCACTCGTAAATGGGAACCGGGAATGAATGAAGAAGAAACGCGTTTCTTCGGCTTAAAAAGAGAGTGTGGTCTTCATGAAGAGAATAACTAAGGAGATGATGCAGGTATTTAATCTTCTATATAGTGTAAAAAAGAAATGAGTGAAACGGAAAAAGCGTCTGAAGGCGCTTTTTCTACGTTTGAAAAGATAAAAATTACAGCTAATGTGCATAACTCTGTGGGTAACGTGTTTACTTGATCTTAGTAAAATTGAATAAATAAGGCTTTGAGCAGTAATTTGGTGATTAAGCGCTATTTTTGCAATTTTTATAAAATAACGCTTGCCAACGTGACGGCGATCTCTATAATGCGACCTCACTGACACGGCACAGCTAGTAAGGGTTCAAGCCCAATTAGCCAGCCAATCAGTAGGTCAAATCGGTAAGACGAAATAATGTAAAAAAGTGTTTGACACTTTCCATTATCTCGCTAGAATGGCCCCCTCTTCAAAGGAAGCCTCGGCAACCCAGAGAAGAACGCTCTTTAACAATATAAACCTATCAAACTGTGTGGGCACTCGTTGCCCCTTAGCCGGGCGTTAGCTGAATATTGGTACAAGTAGTATGATCAAAATTAGAAAATACGAAGAATCTGACGCAAGTGGGTTGTGGGAGCTTTTTTATCATACGGTTCGTAACGTGAATCGACGAGACTATTCCCAAGAGCAAGTTGAGGCTTGGGCGCCAGATAATTTCGACTGCGAGATATGGAAGAATAAACTAAACGCTATTTCACCTTTTATTGCAGAAATAGAGGGTGTCATTGTTGGTTATGCTGACCTTCAAGAAAGTGGTTTAATCGATCATTTCTTTTGTCATCATGACTACCAAGGCAAAGGCGTTGCTCGTTGTCTTATGGAGCACGTTTTTAAAGTTGGTACATCTCGTGGCATTACCAAGTATTATTCTGAGGTCAGCATTACAGCTCGACCTTTCTACGAAAAATTTGGTTTTAAGGTTGTAAAAGAGCAATCGATAGAAGTTCGGGGCCAAAAACTGCAGAACTTTGTTATGGAAAAATTCAGCTAACAAACAATTTAAGAGGGATTCCCAACGCTTGGCATTTTTTCTTCTACTTCACTTTTAGTGGTTACGGTGTAATGCTTTAGGTTGGGTGGTAGCGTTG
>NZ_CP031479.1:3071617-3081405 GCF_003390515.1 Vibrio anguillarum
AATTGAAGTTCAGTGTTTACGGTGTGTTTTTTGAGTCTGGCGGTGCGTTGTCAACCCCTTAGCCGGGCGTTAAATTACAAGGAAGATTATGAGCATTATTTTTCATCCACTAGTATTAACATTTATTTTATTGCTGGTTTCTGCACATGTTTTTGGCTATAAGACCTCAGGGAAATGGTCAAAATCGTACTGGAAAGCCGGTGATTATATATGGCTGTCATTGGCTTTTTTTGCACTGATTAACGCGCTTTCAACCACACGAATTAATGAAGCGGTGCAAGCCGAGAAAGTTCTCAGGCAGAAACTTGTATCAAGTTATAATGACCGCATATCTAACCTTGAAGAAGGGCAAGCATTTATGGAAAAACACTTTACGCTTGATGGTGTAGATAGCCCAGCATTTGATATCGGACTAAAGGAACTAGCTGAAGATGCCTCAACAATTGATGCACGTACAGCTGAATTAAAAAATGATATTTCGGAAAATGAGAGCCATAAAGCAGAAACAGCCTTTGAAAAAAACGCCAAAAGTCTTTATGTATATTTCTTAATTATTGGCTTAGCTATAAGGATTACAATGGCTAGCGCTGAAGTGTTCGATTGGTATAAAAAATAATTTAACAAACAATTTAAGAGGGATTCCCAACGCTTAGCATTTTTTCTTCTACTTCACTTTTAGTGGTTACGGTGTAATGCTTTAGGTTGGGTGGTAGCGTTGCTCACCCCTTAATTGGGCGTTATGTTTAATCACGTCAAATCAGTTGGTTGTATCTTTTCTTTGCTCCCTCGGCTTGTTGGTTTTGTGCTTGTCGGCAAGTTGGCTTCGTTTGGCGCTGTTTTCCGGACACTCATTCTTTGGCGCTGGAAATTCAGAGAATTGCCTCAATCAGTTTTCGAGTAAGCGCGAGGTTAGGGCGGTTGGCGCAATCAGTGTTTTGAACACAGATTTTTGGGCTTGAACTGGCGAAATTCAAAGTCTGTTTTTCAAATCTATGAGTCGTTTCAGTTTTCTGGGTTTTGGCTTTTGTTTGTCAGTCAAAACCGAGTTAATCTTGGTTTAGGTAAAACGTAAGTTATTGAAGCTTAAACATAACAAACGCTTCAAGAGGGACAGCCAACGCGCGGCATTTTTATTATGCGTTGGTTTTTGTGGTTACGGTGTTATGCGGCAAGTTGGTAATAGCGTTGGCTGCCCCTTAAGCGGGCGTTATGTGCTGTCGATAAAAGGAGATATTGAATATGAACTCATCTTTAAGTGTACCAACTGACAACCCTTATAAGTTAATGGCAATTGTTGGCGCCGTTGTTTTCGTATTCAGTCTTTATTTTTTACTTAGCCAAACTTACACATACAACGATATTGTCTTCCAATCCGCTGAGAAAATTTCAATTATTGAAGCTCAAGATGACTTGCCCGATAGTGTTAAAGAAGACCGTATTTCTATTGAAAATAGGAAAATTGAGATTGTGAGTAAAGATAGGAAATATTTTCCTTATCTTTGCGGTGTAATTGCAGGCTTGGGTGGGCTACTTTGCGGTATTGGGTTCAGGCACTGGATATTTGAAGTTTATCCAGATGAAGAAGCAATGCGGAAAGAGCAGTTGAAAAGTTTACGTTTAGCTAATAGGACAGCATCAAGAGTTAAGCTGGGAAAACGCACATAACAAACGGCTCACTTAGCCGGGCGTTATAACGCGGGAGAGTTATGAGTACAAAAGATCTATCTAAAATGGGCTCGGCACGAGTCTCTATTGAAGGATTTGGTAGTTCCCTTTGTATCCATAAGCAAAATGCTTCTGATGTAGAGGTGAATTTTTACCAACACGCAGCTTCAAAGCTCAAGGGCGTGAATGTTCCCAAACTTTATAAGGTACAAAATAAGGATCTCTTTATTGAGCTTATTCCAAATCGAGTGACATTAAAGGAATTGCAAACCAGTTCGAACGTATTTGAGCAGTTGGCTAGTATTCATTGTTCAAAATATAAACCTTGTTTTAGTACTAAAGAGCATCATTGGTCAGCTATTTCAACAGAGTCAGCTCTTGAGGCCTTAAGCCTTCCTCGCTCTTCTCAAAGTACGATAGTATCAATACAAGCTTTGTCTCAGGTTCTATTTGAGCATTCATGCTTAATTTCGGGCGATACAAATGATGGAAATTGGGGCATCAGACAAAATGGTGAATTGGTGCTGTTTGACTGGGAGCGTTTTGGTTATGGTAGCCCAGCAATTGATTTGGCTCCCTTAGTACAAGGTTTGGGCTCTATTGATGAGTACGCTTCGATTATCGAGCGATACACCCAACACAATTCATCATTTACATCGGATGAGTTAACGAAGCATTTGGTTATTGCAAAGTGTTGGATAGTTATTGAGGTAGTTAACATACTGATAAGTCGTAATAAACCTGAAGCAGCAACATATATAGACTGGTATCAAAAGAATGTACCTGCTTGGTTAGGTGCGGTAGAAAATGCGTTATAACAAACGCTTTAAGACGGATTCGCAACGCGTGGCACTTTCATCATGCGTTAACTTCAGTGATTTCGGTGGTGTGCAGAAATATCGCATTGCGTTGCTCACCACTTAAGCGGGCGTTATGTGTTTCTCGACTTTAAACTTTTAACTGAACGACGTTTCCATTAGCTTTTATTGGGTATAATCAATTTTTTTCAATGCATGTAATGGAGTATTTTATGGATTTTATTGAACGGCTTCAGGCTCTTTCGAAGAAAGTTTCTCAAGTTTCGGCTAATCTGGCTACCGAAGAAGCAACAAAAAATGCTTTAGTTATGCCCTTTCTGCATTCAGTCCTTGGTTATGACGTATTCGATCCAAACGAGGTTATACCTGAGTTTACGGCTGATACTGGAACTAAAAAGGGGGAAAAGGTTGATTATGCGTTGATCAAAGATGGTGTGGTTCAAATTCTAATTGAATGTAAGAAGTATAGTGAACCATTATCAACAAAGCATGCCAACCAATTATTTCGATATTTCTCAGTAACAAATGCACGTATTGCCATTTTAACTAATGGCTCAAAATATCAATTTTTCACTGATTTGGATGCTCCTAATAAAATGGATGAAAAGCCATTTTTGACATTAGATCTCGAAAATTTAGATGAGCATGTTGTCCCTGAAATAAAAAAATTAACTAAATCCTCCTTTGATGTTGAATCTGTAGTTGATGCAGCAGGTGAATTAAAATATTTAAACCAAATAAAAAAAGTTCTAGGTGAACAGTTCCAAAGCCCAGAAGAAGATTTTGTGAAGTTCTTTACTTCTCGCGTCTATGACGGTGTTCAAACTGCAAAAGTTAAATCTCAATTTCTAGACATTACCACTAAAGCTTTAAAGCAGTTTCTCAATGACAGTATAAATGCCCGTCTAAAATCAGCTATTGGCGCTGACGTCAAAGAATCAACGAATATTGAAACTCAAGTTATTCCTGCTGAAGACGTAAATGAAAGTTCAGAAAAATCTAAAATTCTTACTACAGAAGAAGAAATTGAAGGTTTTAATATAGTCAAAGCAATACTTAGGCAAAAAGTAGAAGTACAGAGAGTTTGTGCGCGTGATACTCAAAGCTATTTTGGAATTCTGCTAGATGATAACAATCGTAAGCCTCTATGCCGTTTGTGGTTTAATACTAAGCAGAAATATATTGGTATCTTTGATGAAGCTAAGAATGAAACTCGGCATCCGATCGAAACTGTGGATGATATATTCAATTTCAGTGAACAATTACAAAGCACCCTTGCATTATATGAGTAAAAACACATAACAAAGCATTTAAGAGGGACAGTCAACGCGTGGCATTTGTGGTTTACTTGAAAATTTGTGTTTACGGTTGTCTATTTTAATTCTGTGGCGGCGTTGTCTGCCCCTTAATGCGGCGTTATAAGTAATTGTCAGTTTCGGAGCTAGGAACTAAAAGATGAAGTGTTCAGTGTTTATTGCAGCCAGTACAGACGGTTACATCGCAGATGTAAATGGCGGTTTGGNATTGGCTTCATGTATCAGGCAACCAAGGTGCTGATATGAGTGAAAATCCAGATATGGGCTTTGCTGATTATGTAAGCTCGGTTGATTGTATGGTCATGGGGCGAAAATGTATGGAAACGATCTCTAGTTTTAATCTTACCTCTGAACAGTGGCCTTATGGTGATATAAAAATTTATGTTTTGAGTAATACACTTAAAGCAGCGCCTGAAAACCTTTCAGGTAAAGTTGAAATGTACTCTGGAGGCCTATCTGATTTAGTGCGTAAACTTGATCAAGACGGTTATAAGCACGCTTATATTGATGGTGGCTCTACAATTACCTCATTTTTAAATCAACAACTGATCAATGAAGTCACAATAACAAGAGTTCCTGTGATCCTAGGTGGAGGTATTCCACTTTTTGGTAAATTGGAAAAAGCTATTCAGTTGCGAGAAGCTTCAGCAACAGTGTTTCCTAATGATTACATTCAAACAAAGTATTCCGTAAATTACTTATAACAAACGGTTAAAGAGGGACTGCCAACGCGTGGCGGCTTTTGCTTAAATCAACATTTGTGATTACGGTTACTATTTTAGGTTCGGTGTTTTGCGTTGTCAGCCCCTTAACCGGGCGTTAGTTTCATGGAGGAAAAATGACATTTCAACATTTATTAGAACAAGCACTGTATAGCAGCGCGATTATCCATCAGCCGCATGCCCTAAAAGCATATTTATCAACAAAGTTTCTCTGTGAATATTTGGACTGTTCAGAAAAACTATTGGTGCAAGTCAGTCGATTAATTGAACAGGATGCATTAAAGATTTCATGTAATTACACCGATACAGTTCAACAAATAAATTTTTCCAGCGTCCGTCGACACAGGATTCTAGAGCGCGGAATATACCCAGCATCTTATCAGGCAATGTCTCAATGGCATGACGAAAAAGGATTTACGGATATATTTCAGCATTATGTTTCACGGGCATCGAGACACAGTGAATATCTATCGCATAATGTAACCATTTTGCTCGCTTTGAATGAAGTTTATAAGTTGTTATCACCAGACTCGATTCCAATATTTTTAAATCGACTCACAGAGTTTGTAACATCTACTTTTATAGGTGAAGAACACCAAAGTGAGCCGATGTTATCAACCCCGAATCGTGTGGTCGATATTCTAAACGCCTGTCTTGAACAGCCCGGATTTTTTGGTCATAACCTCATCACATTGGCTTGGGTAATTCGTTGTAAAGATAGGCTTTCAAATATCCAGTATGAATCAATGTTGTGTAATCTCAATATACAGGCTGTCAGCCCACTAGAAGACCCAGACGATGAATTAGATTCAAACATATGGAATTTGTGCTGGATGAGTGATCGCTATGAAGATTTTCGGGCTCAAATCGAGTCATTAGTTTTTGAGAACAGTGTTAATTTACATCAAATTACGTTAGCAGATGCATTGTGTTTTCTACAGGATCAATATCCTGAGCAGACAGCTAGATTAGCGAGAGTGGCAGATTACCAAACTAGGATGTGCGCGAAATGAAACTAACAAACGCTTCAAGAGGGACAGCCGACGCGTGGTATTTTTACTATGCGTTGGTTTTTGTGATTACGGTGTTATGCGGTAAGTTGGCAGTAGCGTTGTCTGCCCCTTAAGCGGGCGTTAGGCAAAATGAGTTTTTATCAGCTAAATCGGGTTTGAATTGAACGGTGAATACCATCATTGCTGGACTTAAGCAATAAATCGTCATCACATATTTGTTGTTTCTTGATTGCGTTGGGTTGCTTTTCGCTGTGAATTCATCGGCAAAATAACCTTCAGCATCCAAACGTCCGCCGAGCATGCTACGCTCGTCACTTTTCTTCCAAACCGCTCAATTTGAGTTTTTTGTTTCTTTGCTGATTTAGCATTTTGGTTTATAAATTAATCGGTTAGTTTGTTTCAAGTTTTTACCGTTCAATTCCAACTCGATTTAGCTGATAAAAACTCATTTTGCCTAACGCCCGCTTAAGTGGTGAGCAACGCTACACGACACTTAATTATTACACCGTAAACGCAAAAGCCAAATCAAACCAAAACCGCCGAGCGTTGCGAATCCGTCTTAAAGCGTTTGTTAGTTGCGTTTCAAATGAGGGCGGAGATAATTCTCTAATTCTTTTACGGCAGAACTAATTGAATCTGTAATCTCGTCTCCGTCGTCAAGAGTTGGTTTCCATACACGATTTCTCATTTGTACTGCTAATTCTGGATTGCACTTGAAATTTTCATGACCATGCATTTCATTGTCAACAATAGCCTGCATTCCAACACGTAGTAAACGAGCATTTTTCCGGAGGTTCTCTATTAGCTGCTTTACTTCGTTTCCCCATAAAGCTTCAGCTTCTAAACCTTGAGCTTCTAGTTCCTGAACTGCGTCAATAACGGGCTTCCATCTGTTTGAGAATACATATGACCAAGATTTCGCCTGATATTCTGAAGCTTTATTCATTGGATCATAGTCTGAAGGAAACTCATGAGCTAAAGTCATAGGGGACCTAGAATATTCCATTTCATCCCGAAACTTATATACAGCACGAATTAGCTGCCTAGACACCTCAAAATCAGCCTTCCCTTTGAGCTCACGAGCCCAACTTTTTAAACCATAAATAGCTAACGAAAAAGTACCTAGAGCACATAACCCTAATACAATATCTTTAATCAAAGCCACTATTTCATTGATACTCAAACTTCTTCTCCAAAGCAACTAACGCCCGGCTAAGGGGTTGACAACGCACCACCGAACTCAAAAAACACACTATAAACACTGAATTTCAATTTTCCCTTAGCCGGGCGTTATGTAACAAGGAAGGTTCAGTGGGAAAAATATTTTCAGATCGTTTAGTGATGTCTCTGATATCAGAAGATGATTGGTCTCTATTTCACACACTTCATACCGATCCAGAGGTCATTTCACTTTGCTTTGATGAACCGACTTTGCTGGAAATTCAGTCTAAATTTCGTTCTAGGCTTGAACCATGGACACCAGATTCTAGTCATTGGTACTGTTTGGTTGTTTCGGAATTAGAAACGGGTATCAAAGTGGGTATAACGGGCTATTGCATCCAGAATGGCACTGCTGAAGTTGGTTTTATGTTTTTACCTAGTTTCCACGGTCGAGGTTATGGAACAGAATCATTACGAGCTTTAGTCGAATATTCCCGAAAACAGTTTTGCCTAAACAGTTTTTCCGCTGTGGTTACTGAAGGTAATCTAGGTTCGGAAAAAGTGCTAATCAAAAGTGGATTCACATTACATAGTGTTATTCCTGATGCTTATGGAATTGGTGGTCAAATGTATGCTGATCACATATACATGATGGAAAATATTGTTACATAACAAACGCTTCAAGAGGGACAGCCAACGCGTGGCATTTTTACTATGCGTTGGTTTTTGTGGTTACGGTGTTATGCAGAAAGTTAGTAGTAGCGTTGTCAGCCCCTTAAGCGGGCGTTATATGTTTATCAGCGAAAGCAGGAGTCACTGTGCAAGTAAGATATCGTTCGGATTATTCAAATCATGTTCATCAACTGGTTGTTACAGTCTCTAAGCATTTCTATGTAACGAAGCAAGGTAAGTTTAAGCGCCAATCTACTCCGTTTAAAGCTGTTATTGGTAAATCATCAAGTTATACAAAAACACATGTTGTCCATTATATGATTACTGATCATTACAGTGGCTTGTTTTACTCGGAAGTTACAACCAGCGATGATTTGTTCCCTATCGAAGCTTTTTTGGAAAGAGCGTGGGGGTTTAAGCCTGGTCATCCTATGCAGGGGGAACCGCATTTGCTTGTAGTTCCCAAATCTGTATTTAACGCGTTTCCAAGTTTAAGTGCTTGGTTATATCAAAAACCAATAGAGCTAGTGCAAGCAACAAGTGGTTTTCAAACTGGAATTCGTAGCATCAGAACGTGGGAAGAGGTTCTGAGAACTGGTGGCTCCTTCCGTTATCAGACTGGTTTTCCGCCAGATTTCGCCGAGGTTCAGGCTAATTCTTTTGACAGTTGTGTATTCCAAACACGCAAAAACTTCACCAAGTGGACTGAAGGATTAAACATATAACAAAGCATTTAAGAGGGATTCTCAACGCTTGGCAGTTTTGGTTCTACTTCAAATTTAGTGTTTATGGCATAATGCTTTAGGTTGGGTGGAGGCGTTGTTCACCCCTTAATGCGGCGTTATGCTTAATCTCACAAAATCAATCGGTTGTGGCCTTTTCTCTGTTCCTTCAGCCATCGATCTTGTTTGTCGGCAAATGATTAAAAGCTGTCGCTGTTTGAAATGAATTGATGCTGAGAATGTCGAGCGGTTGCCTCATTTTAGTTTTGAGCCGGTTTGTGTTGAGTTTCTTTTTTTCAAAGTAGCTTTGAGTAATTTGGCTCCTCGGCTTATCGGCCAAAAGCGCATCGGCAATTTGCTATTGTTTTACGTTGCCTAATGAAAAGGCAATTTTGCTGGCGCTGTTGATTCAGTGCTATTGCCTCATTTGAGTTTCACGCCAGTTTGCTATGAGTCTGGTTGATCAGATTTTCGTTGAAAGGGCATTTTGTTCTTTTGATCGTAGTAAATTTAACGTGGTTTTTATTCGAATCATGGTTTCGATCAGGTTAACGAGTTTTGGTGCTTGGGTTGGTTTGAAAGTCTGAGTTATTCTAATGGTTGCTTAAACCTAAGTGTTTGAAGTTTAAGCATAACAAACGGTTCAAGAGGGACAGCCAACGCGTGGCATTTTTATTATGCGTTGGTTTTTGTGGTTACGATGTTATGCGGAAGCTTGGTAGTGGCGTTGTCTGCCCCTTAACCGGGCGTTATACGCTATATGGAAATTTAACAATGGAGTCGTGAAATGAATCCGAATGAAAAGCTGAATTATGTCGAGTTTGCAGCAAAAAATTTAGAGGCAACAAAATCATTTTTCTCTTCAGTTTTTGGCTGGGAATTTACTGATTATGGTCCTGAATATACAGCATTCTMAMAKMMRSKTWWARMWSSCRGTTTTWKYMAARMTRASKSWTSWARWCRRMMWKCWWMRGGKGGKSMAYTYMWWAYMWYYKATRSSKCWARCWWRRAAAMMRYTTTAGYSAAWSTSSMGRRTWKYRGWRRWMARMWYATWMSSCCMRYTTWWGGGGCAGACAACGCTACTACCAACTTACCGCATAACACCGTAATCACCAAAACCAACGCATAGTAAAAATACCACGCGTTGGCTGTCCCTCTTGAAGCGTTTGTTATGCATGTGCCACAACGCGAGCCATATGGTAAACGTCAACGTAGCTACCATTTCTGAACGCATAAGCTTTCGACTCACCTTCAATTTCAAAACCGAACTTCTTATACAAATTGATCGCTCGTTCGTTGTCCACATAGACCGTCAATTCGATTCGTTTCAAATTCAGCCAGTTATCCGCTAAATCGATAACCGTTTTCAGTAAAGCACTACCAACACCTAAACCTTGAGCATCGTCTTTAACGCCCATACCGAATGTACCTACGTGACGTCGTCTCGGATTAGTACATAGCTCAAAGCCCAAATTACCTACTATTTCACCGTCCACTAGTGCCACATATGCATAAACATGATCTGGAATAGTCTGAAAACGTTTTTCCCACATATCGGAGGATGGAAGCGGAAGTTGTAATGTGCCAGTGTACGCATTTGGGCACTCATAAACTCCTTTTATCGCTTTAGCATCTGATGGCTCTGCTCGCCTGACTTCAACAACCATAGTTCCTCTTTTCCTAAAAAATGCATAACGCT
>NZ_CP031479.1:3081482-3085717 GCF_003390515.1 Vibrio anguillarum
TTCGGCGGTGCGTTGTCAACCCCTTAGCCGGGCGTTAGGTGTGTGGCATTCACAGTTTGGCTTTATTTTTGTTGATGTATTTTTCCTGATTATGTATAAGTCGTTTTGAAAATAACCTTTAACACCATGATTACATTAGTTTTTGCAAACCTTTAATAACATGGAGAATAAAGGTGGAAAAAAGTAACGAGAAAGTACAGTTGCTAGTAAATGCTATTCGGTTTCGTAAACCCTACACGGCTAATGATTTTCAAGTAACAGCATCTGAGCTGAAAGTGAAAAAAGAGAGTTATCACTTAAGTAAAATCAAGAGTATTGAACTGAAGCGTCTTGGCTTCAAAGATAACGTGGTTAAAGTGACAACATACGCCATTTTACTGTCAGCTGCGACTTGGGCTTTTGTACCTGAGTTTGGTTTTTTTGCGCTCATTATTGCTCTGATTTTGGCTTTGGTTTCAATGAGAAAGTATGAGTTGAAAGTGGAGTTTAAAGGTACAGATGAAACGGGTGATTACTGGGTATCAATAGCTCGTTGTTGGACGGAAGATGAATTTCATATTCTGGAGAATATTTATACTGAACTGAAAAGCAGAATCTAACACAGAGGCTCGTCAATTTTGGCGAGCTTTTGAGTTTATAGTCTCGCACCTAACAAACGCTTCAAGAGGGACAGCCAACGCGCGGCATTTTTACCATGCGTTGGTTGTTGTGATTACGTTGTTATGCGGAAAGTTGGTAGTAGCGTTGGCTGCCCCTTAAGCGGGCGTTAGGCTTACAAGTAAGAATGTCGGGCATTCAAAATGCCAACAAATTTAATTAACTGAGGGATGTAAATGAAAGAGGTTTTCAAGGGGTTTTATAACATTGAAGAGTCGATATTGGAAGAGTTGTGGAAAGATGAAAAAACCATCTTTGTATTTGATACAAATGTTCTTCTTAATTTATATGGATATGCGAAACAAACAAGAGACGACTTTTTTAGCATACTTGAAGCTCTTAATGAAAAATTATGGATTCCTTACCATGTGGGTTTGGAGTACCAAAGACGTAGGTTAAGTATTATAAGAAATGAGAAAATCCTCTTTAATGATATTGAAGATAATCTGAATAAAATTCAAAAGGTATTTAAGGGGGATTTTGAAAAACTAGCTCTTAAACGTCGCTTTCCTAAACTATTTGAAAATACCGAAAAATTAGAAAAAGAAATAAATAAATCCATTTCTAATTATAGAAAGTCTGTTCAGCATTGGGATAGCGAGCAACCGTGTGTAAGGTCCCATGATGAGATTAGGGATAGACTGAACGGAATTTTTAATTGCAAGGTTGGTGAACCGCCTAAAGACCAGAAATGGTTGGATGATTTGTATAAGACTGGAGAAGACCGTTTTAAAAAGAAAATTCCGCCAGGATTTAAAGATGACGGAAAAGGAAGTGGTGATGATACTCACTTTTATAATGACGGTCTATATTACGAAAGAAAATACGGCGATCTGATCCTTTGGAAGCAGTTAATTGAGAGAGCGAAAAGTGAAAATATTGAAAATGTGATTTTTGTAACTGATGATGCGAAAGAAGACTGGTGGTATAAAATAAACTCAAATGGAAAAAAAACCATAGGTCCCTTGGCTGAGCTTCAATCTGAAATATATCGAGAGTCAAATATAAAGAGTTTTCATATGTATAGTACTTCTATGTTTTTAGAAGATGGTAAATCAAACTTAGCAGTAAATATAAGTGAAAGTTCTATAGAAGATGCAAGTACGCCGCATGTCATAGAGAGTATCAATGAACTGCGGGAAGTTGTTAGACACCCAGCCAACATTAGCGAGCGATGGAGAGATCTGCATGAGCGAGAACATCATGTTTTATCTACTGATTTCGATTACTATAGAGATTTAATTGATCGTGTGAACAACACTGCATCTGTTGTTGATAACGACAGGTATAGCGAATTATTTGAACGTGCAAATACAATTGCATCGACTAACAATGATAGATACCGAGAATTATTAGACCATGCTACAAATATAGCGTCTGTTGATAGCAGAAAATACCAAGACTTGATAGAACGTGCGTATAACAACTCGTCTATAGATAATGCACGTTATAGAGATTTAGTAGAACGCGTAAATAGTAATGAAGAATTTAACAAGCTACTGAAGCAACATTATCTTTTAAGAAATAAAGGTAAGGGTGATTAGCTCGGTAGCTAAGTTGAAATATAAGCCTAACAATCTGTTTAAGAGTGATTCGCAACGCTTGGCATTTTTGCTATGCGTTGCGTTTAGTGTTTAAGGTGGTATGCGGTAGCTTCGGTATTGCGTTGCTCACACCTTAACAGGGCGTTATACGCTTATTGGAGAATAATTATGTACGTCTATAGATACCGCTCTCCTGGGCTGGTTTCCCAAAAAGGGCTCATTTACGATGAATGGTATTTTGCATCAAGAAATGAGTTAAATGATCCTATCGATATGCAATCAAAATTTGAATTTCCTGCGAATAGTAAAAGCATCTGGGTTGGTGTAATTAAATCGTTATGGAAACACGAAGTTTGGGCAGAGATAGCAGCAAGTTATTTCGCTAGTCTATGCCCGATTTCATTTGAACAATTACTTGAAGAGTATGAACATCACTTTGCAAAGATAATAGAAAGTATATTTAATAATCGCGGTAAAATTACCTTTACCGATTTGAGGAAAATAGGAGAGTTACAAAATCAACTAAAAGATATGTTATCGCTTTATGCTCCTAGTGCAGGATATTCCGTTTCATTATCAACATCCAACAATGAAATGCTAATGTGGTCTCACTATGCAGCTAGTCATTCTGGCTATTGTTTGATTTATCGACCAATTAATGGTTTTTTACATCAATGTCCTAATCGAACAAAAGATCAATTGTCAGTTAGCAAGGGTCATACAAGCGTAATTGGTAATAAGTTTGAGGTTAAATCCATTGAATATGAAAACCAACTAGAAGCTATAGATGCTTTTTGTTTACTACCTGCTTATTACACAGGATATAAGTTTGACATTGAGGAAGATCGTTTAGCTTTCCATCAAAAAATCCAAAATCAACTATTAACAAAAAATGAATGCTGGGCATACGAGCAAGAAGCTCGCTTGCTTTTACCACAACCTAGCAAATTCATATCTGGTGAATCTTCGTATAGCAATTTTCAGCGGTTATTTCATTACGATTTTAATCAAGTTGCGGGAATCATTTTTGGTGCCCGTATGAAAGAACATGAAAAGTTGGCGATTAAAGAAATTATTAATGCAAAGCTTGAAAAACGATTTAGTAATTTAGGTGGTAATTCAACAAAAACATATGTTTTTGATTTTTTGTATCAACAGGCTGAAATATGTTCTTCATCTAGACTTGTGAGAATTACAGATCAAGAATTGGTATCAATGGGTACAGAACTGAAAGTTGGTACTGAATACTACGAAAGGCGACTTAAATTATGGAAAGAGTTTAAAGGGATGACTATTGAATCAGGTAGATTCGGTTATGATGCGATCCCATAAGGCGCGTATAACAAATGCATCAACACGATTTGCTACACTCGGCATTGTCAGTTTGCCTTTAGTTTCAGTGATTAAGGCGTTAAATTAAGCTAGGTTTGCATGGTAGCAAACGTGTTATGCAGGCGTTATGTGAATTGGAGAAATTGAGTATATGAAGAAGTTAATCGCTATATTTATAGCCGTCTTTTGTCTAGCTTCGATTGGTGCTCAAGCTAATGATCATCAGTTAAAAAATGCGTATGAAAATCATCAAAGTGATATTCAAGTTCAGGGCTCAGGCACAGTCATTCGCTTGTTACCTGATGACAACGAAGGAAGTAGGCATCAAAAATTCATATTGAAACTGGACAGTAAACAAACTTTACTTGTTGCTCACAATATTGATTTAGCTCCTAGGGTTCCAAATCTGAAAGTTGGCGATCGAGTCCAGTTTTACGGTGAATATGAATGGAACAAAAAAGGTGGTGTCATGCACTGGACGCACAAGGACCCAAACAATAAACACCCGCAAGGTTGGTTAAAGCACAACGGTAAGACGTACGAGTAAAATTCACATAACAAACGGCTCAAGAGGGATTGCTAACGCGTGGCGGCTTTAGTACAAAATTGAAGCTCAGTGTTTACAGTGTGTTTTTTGAGTTCGGTGGTGCGTTGTCAACCCCTTAGCCGGGCGTTATGTGATCTTGTAAATTCAGCTACATA
>NZ_CP031479.1:3085725-3086209 GCF_003390515.1 Vibrio anguillarum
AAACTAATATTTAATTTAAACAGAACCGGACCATATAAATTCTGTCTTGGGAAATAACCATGTAAATCAGCTGTATCTAAAAACACATCGTCCCACACATCGAACTCTTTATCCTCACCGTCTGAAGCTTGGACTGTTTGTGTCAAAGTGCTTCGTTCAATGTCACCTCGCGACAATAAACCACCAGATAGTATGAATGAAATGCTGGTAGCAACAGTGTTGGCATGATGGAGGTAGTTGATCGATTTTTCTTGGAAAAATTGATGAAGTTCAATATTGTCTAGTTTCATTGGCGTCATATCAAAAAAGTAAACAGCTTCCAGAATATCATTCCGGATCAAATAAGACTATAATTTCATAAACCAAAGCATTAGAACATGGCGACACCTAACGCCCGGCTAAGGGGTTGACAACGCACCGCCGAACTAAAAAAACACGCCGTAAACACTGAGCTTCAATTTTTCACTAAAGTCGCCATGCGTTG
>NZ_CP031479.1:3086216-3086789 GCF_003390515.1 Vibrio anguillarum
CTCTTGAGCCGTTTGTTAGGTATTTATTGCTGCTGAACGTAAATGAGCCGATTTGTATCAAAACCACGCTCTTTCGACATTTGAACGAACTTCTCCAGAATGTCTAATTCGACTCTAGGCGTTCTTGAAAGTAACCACAGATATTCTGTATTCGGCCCTGAAACGAAGGCATAACTGTAGTTTTCACGCTCTAACTCAAACACCACGTAAGAGCCATAAAACGGACCAAAAAATGAAACTTTCAGATAACCGTCTGTTGGACTATCTACAAAGTAAGCTTTACCTTCAGCCTCTTTCCACTCACCTTTATCTTCAGAATAACCACGATTAAGAACCGAAACACCGCCATCATTTCGAACACGGTATTCCGCAGTAACCTGACTTAAACCTCTTTCAAAGGAGTGATCAAGTCGAGCAACCTCGTACCATTTACCTAAATAATTGTTCAGTTCAAAATCCGACACCGGCTTTACTGATTCGGGCATACCCAAGCAGCCGCTTAATAAAACAGTACAAATAATCAACAAGATTGATCTCATGATGCCTCCAAATACCTAACGCCCGGCTAAGGGG
>NZ_CP031479.1:3087489-3089255 GCF_003390515.1 Vibrio anguillarum
CTTTAGTGCAAAATTGCAGTTTAGTGTTTACAGTGTATTTTTTAAGTTCGGCGGTGCGTTGCCAACCCCTTAGCCGGGCGTTAGGTTTTCAGGATAGTTAGCTTTAAGAAGTATGATAGATATGAGTATAAATAAAACACTAAAGAGTAAAAAATTCATTCAAACTGATATCGGTGATTTTGAGTATGTGAAGAGCTTGGGAGAAGGGGGCAATAGTTTTGTTTTCCACTTTAAGAAAGGCGATGCAGATTTCGCCATAAAGTTTCTGAAGACAACTGATGAATCTAAGTTAAATAGATTCAAAGATGAATACTTTTGTGCAGCGCAAATACCATCACATAAAAACATAGTTCACTCATATCACTTTGATAAAGTTACTTTAGAGGGTGATGAGTACTTTATTATTATAATGAAGTTTTATGATGGAACTTTGGGGTCAGAAGGTACAATAAGTACTGCTGATTCCGATGATAAGTCAGAGAAGGCATGGTTATTGTTTGCTTGTTTAGCTAGCGGATTACGTCATCTTCACACTAATGAAATCATTCACCGTGATCTGAAACCGCAAAATGTATTTTTTGATAGTATGACTAATGAATATGTTATAGGTGACCTAGGGATTGCTCATTTTTCAGATGAAAAATTTGAGAGAGAATCAAAGACTAAGCCGTCTGAACGAATGGCAAACTTTGGCTTTAGTGCTCCAGAACAAATAAATAGTAAGGATTCAGTGCAAGCGTCATGCGATATTTACTCTTTAGGCCAAGTGCTCTATTGGTATTTAACTGGTAGCACAATTAGAGGTTTGAATATGACTCCTGTATCCAGTTCTAATTCACCTGACAAATTAAAGTACTTAGATAAAATCATTAAGAAATGTCTGGCAAATGATCCTTCAAAACGATTTCAATCAATATCAGAGATATCTGAATACCTTAATGAATTAAAAAAACCTGCAAGGCATGACTACTGGCCAGCGCTACATTCATTTGATGATTCAATCAGACGCTCTTTGCCTAAAATCAAAGGCACATTAGATGTTGATAATGTAAATGTTATTAATAGATTCGTTGAAAATTTCCATGCTGATTGTAATTTTGACGACTTTTGGTATATGAATTTGGAAGGTGGTGATAACGAGTTTACTGGTATTGAACATATATCAGATTCAAACTATTTATTCTGTCACATGATTGAGGTTAATATTTCTAAGTTGTTGGTCTACAGAGATTCTGGATACCCATACAAAAACTTCTTTATTCTTCTTTTAGAACCGTCTTCTCCTTTTGAACTTGTTGATGATGAAGGACGTCCAATTGCTAGAAAGCTATATCCAGAAAGTAGTAGGGATTATGCAACTCTCTGGAACGATAAGTATATAGATTGTGATGAAACTAATAACGGATATTATGAATACAAAGGTGACGTTTTAACAGTGGATCGTGAATCATTTAAAGATAGGATCAGACATCTAGAAAAGTATGCTTATATAGTTGTACCAAAAGGTAGCGCAACAGCGTGCATGACGGATCGGACTCCAACTGAAAGGTTTCTTGAAAGAGTTGTTAATGCAGGAACGATAGAAGAAGCCTCATTGAGAACTTATCTAAATGAAACAAGACCTCATCATAGTAGAGAAATAACAATGTACAACTAATAAAACCTAACAAAGCATTTAAGAGGGACAGCCAACGCGTGGCATTTTTATTATGCGTTAGTTTTTGTGGTTACGCTGTTATGCGGTGAGTTGGTAGTAGCGTTGGCTG
>NZ_CP031479.1:3089999-3090621 GCF_003390515.1 Vibrio anguillarum
TCATTGAGGCAAACAAAGAAACATAACGCCGCGTTAAGTGGTGAGCAACGCCAACCACCCTACCTAAACTATTGTGCCGTAATCACTAAATTCAAAGCAAACTGAAAATGCCAAGCGTTGGGAATCCGTCTTAAACGCTTTGTTATGTGCCCGAACTCATTGTGTACTCTGGGTGTCCCGTGTGTTCGTCACGTTGCTCACTGATGACAGTAAAGCCTTGAGACAGATAGAACTGATAACTAGCCTGATTTTCCTTGTATACGGAAAGGCTCAATATCGCTCTTTGAGCTTTAGCATGGCTTAACAATTGCTTACCGACACCTTGCCCCTGAAATGTAGGAAAAACGAATATAGCTGCCAAGTTATTTTCATACAGCGCATAAAAGCCGACTATTTTCGACTCGACTTCGTATACGAAAACTTCTGAAGATGGAATATAAACATTACGCATACTTTCAACTTGAGATTCCCAAAAGTCAGCCGAGACAAAATCATGAGCTTTAACAGATGCTTCAAGCCAGATTTCCAGGACGAAATCTACGTCACTTGAGTTGTATTTTCTTATCATTTTCGAACTCTAGATTGTCAAATTTATCGGGGCAACATAACGCCCGGCTAAGGG
>NZ_CP031479.1:3091064-3094844 GCF_003390515.1 Vibrio anguillarum
ATTTCTCCGTAAGTATAAAATAAGCGTTCTTTTCTGTATCAGCGGTATTTTGTGTTTAATTGCTTATAACACCATCGGTTCATACGTAGACGAGAATGGCTTCTTAGTTGAGCCATTTGGGTTCATTCCTTTATTTTGGCTTTTTCAGCTACTGGCGTTAGTGGCTTTGGTTGTTACCTTCGTTAAACATAGAAAGGTTCAGTCAACGGGTTAGTTAAGCCACAAGCGCACTCAGAAGCTTCGTTATAACAAAGCATTTAAGAGTGATTCACAACGCTTGGCATTTTTCATTCCATCGTTGGGTTTTGTGTTTTCGGTGGTATGGCTAAGTTTCGTGTTAGCGTTGCTCACACCTTAATGCGGCGTTATGTACCATTCACAATATTGAGGTTTATATGAGACCAGTTGAGGTGGCTATGGCTGTCAGCGAAAATATGCCAAGTATCGGTTTTTTAAGCAAAACTAAACGTATTGAAGCTTTTAACTTATCTTGCCATATGCTCGAAGAGTTATGCCAAGATGAAGATGGCGAAGTTAATATGGAAAATGCGTTTGAAGCTGCTGCGATATTGCTGAAAATAAATAAGAAATTTGAAAAAGCTTTCGTTATGGTATTGCTTAATTTCGAGCGACTGCCTTTAGGTTATTTGGGGCATTTGGCATACGGCGTTGTGCATTCTGCGAAGCAAAATAGATAGGTACATAACAAACAATTCAAGCTGATTCGCAACGCTCGGCGCTTTCGGTTTCGTTTGGTTTGATGATTACGTCGCAGTGTTTAAACATGGTGGCAGCGTTGCTCACAACTTAATTGGGCGTTATACACAAAAGCTTAAATTGACTTCTTTCTCAGTGAATGATTGCTAGTTTGCACTGAGCAAGTGTAATGTTCGGCCCCTCTTTACTTTACTCTGAATGTGATTGATATGCGTCTTGATAGATTTGTATGTAAAAGTACCCAGCTAACAAAAATTGAAGCTATCCAGCGAATCAATTCTGGTGAGGTTAGTGTTAATGGCGATATAGTAACGGATGAAATGGCTCAAGTTCATGAAAATAACTCAATATTGCTGAGTGGCTCTAAGTTAGAGGCTCGTGGTTTTCGTTATATTATCATGCATAAACCTGCGGGGACTATTTGCTCAAATATTGATGAGTTCTACCCCTCTCTGTTCAATCTCTTAAATGTTAATAACATTTCTGAACTTCACATAGTAGGCCGCTTAGATGCCGACACTACGGGTATGGTGTTGATTACTGACGATGGACGGTGGTCATTTAATATTACAATGCCAACGAGAGAATGCAGTAAAGTTTATCGTGTGGGTTTATCTCGCGCGATTGCAGACGATGCTGCAACAAAGTTCAAAGAAGGTATTCAGTTGCAAGGTGAGCAGCAATTGACACGACCAGCCATCTTAAATGTCATCAATCCTAAAGAGGTACGTTTAACGATCACTGAGGGTAAGTTCCATCAGATAAAACGAATGTTTTCTGCTGTTGGTAATCGTGTCGTTTCACTCCATCGTGAGGCTATTGGATCAGTGAATCTTGATGTCGAGGTCGGAAAGTGGCGCTACTTGACTGATTGCGAAGTACAATCCTTTGCCAAGTAAGTGCATGGGTTAATTTGTGTATAACAAACGGCTCAAGAGAACTCACCTTGCCTAACGCCCAATTAAGGTGTGAGCCACGCTACCACAGCACTCAAATTGGACGCCGTAATCACTTAACTAGCCCCAAACCAAAAATGCCAAGCGTGGGGAATCACTCTTAAATTGTTTGTTATGCTTGTGGCTCAAACACTGGTACATAACGTTTGTCAAAATTAGACTTGCATACACTACATGTTTTACGCCTAATATTTTCATGAGACTGATGTAAAGGAAACGCTTTATGCTCTCGGCTCCAGCAGCTTAAACAATATGGTTCACCGACAGGCTTTTGCATTTCATCAACTTGATATACTGCATCACCATGACGAATGAGCTTATCCTTAAGAGCAAAGCTATCTTCTAGCTCTTTAATACGAGAATCTTTTTGAGCTATTAACTCCTGTATATCTACGAGTTCCATTTTTGCATCAGCCAAAGCACTTAAAAGCTCAGCTAGTTTTAGCTTGGTTTCAGCTTTTTCTAAAGTTAAGTCGCTATCTTTTACTACTTTCGCTAAATCAATTGCCGTTTTAATGCTCGATAAAGCGGCTCCAAATGTAGCTATATCTGCCATAGAAAATCCTCCATTATTTGAATAAGCATAACGCCCAATTAAGGGGTGAGCAACGCTACCACCCAACCTAAAGCATTGTGCCATAAACACTAAATTTGAAGTAGAACCAAAAATGCCAAGCGTTGGGAATCCCTCTTAAATTGTTTGTTAGGGCTTTAGTGCTTTTAGCAGTTTCCTGTATTCAGCAAAGATTGCTTTATGTGCCGTTTTACGAGTGTGACGTCCGCGTTCTCTGCGCTCGATCTTAAGCTCATCACTGCAAACCCAATTAATGTCTTTACCAAGTTTATTTGCTTCGAAATACTCTCCGCTATTTATATCGGGGAAAGAAACAATATCGCCAGTATTTCTATCATAAATAGCACCTTTAACGGAGTGCATCTTTAACATTTTCTTAAGATTTTTATCAAATGACAAAAATAATGGTACAAAGTACTGTCCCTCACTACCTAAACCAAAAGCTATTAATTTCTCCATAATCCGCGGGGCAGCCATGTCCCAAGCGATATTATCTAATCGCTGTAGTAAGCCCTTAGTTTCGCAACGTTTTTGAATCTTACTGAGGATTGGTAGGTTCTCTCGTGAAATGAAGTACTTGTGAGCAATGATCGCTTCACGATCCATATATGCACCAACTGTACTATGCATAAAGTACAGATAATTCCTCATTTTATTTCTTTCTTTTTGATTTGATTCTTCTTGGATCCGAACCATACCAATTAGATTTAGAAGCAAAACTCTTTGCAACAACATGAATTCGTCTATCATGTTTTTTCTTTCAAAATAGAACGTGTATGCTGAGTCAATTGCATTTCTAACTGCTTTAAAATACGAAACTGTATACTTTGGGTTCAGAGTTTTTTTATACTCTTTACAGTCAATGCTCGCAAAAAGGTGTAAGCTACATAAATTGTCTCTAAATTCTTTATCAAGACTTAACCAAAACTTAAGTTTTGTCTTTGCTTTAAAATTAGCTCGAGGAAGAATACTTTTAATGTTCTCCACTAAATAAAATATAAAATCAAAATTTAAATCATCTCTAAGCAACTCATCAACTAACTTTAATAACTTATCCTGAACTTCACCAACTGGCTCCCCTCGAACTAACCTATAAATATATGATGCCATGTTCGTGTCAAACATCACTGTATAATCGATTGGGAAATAATTAGTTCCCTTTTGAAAAATAGACTTTAGCATTTCATCATCGATAAAATATAGAGATTCCGACTTAAAATAAGGAACTAAGTAGTCTAGCGGTTCCTTTGTATACTTTCGTATGCAAGAAGGTAAAACCACTCTATCGTAGTTATCTAGGTGTATAACCCCACTTAACTCATTAAATTCACCTTTTAGCTTAAGCCACGATTTAGCAACATCAGAGGGATTGTTCGCTGTAGAGAACAATGCCGCACATTCACAAAACTCTTTTTTATCAAATAGTTCCATTATATTTCCATTAATGTATAGAGAGCCCTAACGCCCGGCTAAGGGGTTGATAACGCACCGCCGAACTTAAAAAAACACGCCGTAAACACTGAGCTTCAATTT
>NZ_CP031479.1:3094874-3096204 GCF_003390515.1 Vibrio anguillarum
CTCTTGAGCCGTTTGTTATGAAGCAATTTCACACGCCATACTAACGAAGTTTTCATCACCACTATCTGTGATTTGGTAGCCTAAACTACTATAAAAGCCTATGGCTGATTTGTTGCTTTTAAAACTAGATAATGTAATGAGATTTCTATTTGCTTCAGCCGCTAGTTGATGGATGTGATTGATAACCTTAAAACCCAATTTTTTCTTCTGATGATCTGGAAAGATGATCAACAAGTGGATATGAAATGCTTGATCGTACGGTTTGAAGCAAATAAGACCGACTCTTTGATTTCGATAAGTTACCCAATAATACCAGCTATGCTGATATTCAGTAGTTAAGCGATGATACTGGTATTCATCATCCCACCCATAAACGGGTTCAACATGAAGTTTAAGAGCTTGCTTTGTCGCCGAAAATACATTGCAAAACTCTGATTCAGCTACTGGTTCCAGTACGATATTTTCATGTGGTTTAGTCATGATTGCCTCCTGCTTCATAACGCTCGGCCAGAAAACATGGAATTTACCGCTCAATTCCAACTCGATTTAGCTGATAAAAACTTACTTTGCCTAACGCCTTGTTAAGGGGTGAGCAACGCAATACTGAGGCCTCTGCAAACCACCTTAATCACTAAAACTAACGCATAGTAAAAATGCCACGCGTTGCGAATCCCTCTTGAACAATTTGTTAGAATAAATTTATTTGCAGCACTTCTTCCGCTGTTTAGCTGAACCGCAAAAACACTGATCATTTTTTGAAGTTACTTCCTGCGCTAGCTTTTCAAGATTTGAATACGCTAAAGCACGTCTTAGGTCGAACTGATTGGCCACTTGTGCAGTCATAGCTCCAATACCGGAAAGATGCCAAGTCTCAATCTCAGCCTCAATATCCAATACTTGTTGAACAAGTTCATGCTCTTTTATTGCTATATGTTTTATGGGCATACGACCGTTGTTGATCAAAGCCGGGATTTCAGGGTCTGGTATGAACTTTACTTTTTTCGCATTTAACGCCGATGGAGATATACAGACTAATTTTCCGTCTGGCTTCTGGACTACTACGTGAGCAGTCAGTCTTAGAATAAGATTACCCCAAACAGAAGTGATCCAACCAAACACCATCTTGCCAGCATTGTTTTCTAAATACCTTTGAACATTGTTATAGCAATAATTCAATTGAGAGTACGATTCTGGTTGGACTGACACATCTAACACACTTGACAAGCCTAACTTAACAAGAGCACTTTGAGGAATTACCTTTGGTTCAAACGATTTGTATTTAGATATCATCTCTGAAGTTTCCAATTTATTCTAACGCCCGGCTAAGGGG
>NZ_CP031479.1:3096282-3100932 GCF_003390515.1 Vibrio anguillarum
CCCTTAGCCGGGCGTTATAAGCAATAGGAGATTCAGCATTTTTACTAAAATAATACAGACCCCGATAAGGGCTGCATCCTTTGTGTTTGTGGTTACATCACTTGTTGTGTTTTTAGCTACAGCATTTTGGCCACAATTAAGCTCTTGGGTGTTTCCCAATACAACATTGGGCTTATACGACAAGGCATTTTGGGAAAATGTTTTGGTTGAAGCTCATGGCTTAGTCTTTGATATTTTCTTAATTGGTCTAGTTCTAGTCTGGATGGACTCTCATCGTCAAAAGAGAGAGTCGATTGAACGAAATCTCGAAGGACTATGGGACTTAAACACTTTTGTTGATGAAATATATCAGAAGAAAAAGATCAATATGATCAAGCGCTTGAACGCAAGCAAGGTTTATAAAATCGATGTTACCGATTTGACTTTGAGCAATGTTGAACTCAAAGATGCGAAATTTTCCAATTCTGGTCTCTATGGGCTTAAGTTACTTAATTGCAAGGTTTTCAATCTTGAAATTCAAAGCTCTAAACTAAACTCGGCAGATTTTAGCTGCTCAAAACTTAAAAACTCCAAAATACTGAAATCGTATCTGAAGAACGCTTGTTTTGCTGAGGCCATATTGACAGGCATTGACTTTCAAAAATCTGATCTATTTCGAGCTAAATTTATAGGTGCCAATTTAGAAAATGCTGATTTACGTGGTTGTAATTTAAAGAGAACGGTTTTTGATGGTGCGAATCTAAAGCAAGCAAATATCAGAGAATGCCAAAACTTAGACTGTGAAGCCTTAGCTAAAGCTGAGTGTCTTGATTATATAAAAGCTGATGATGAAGTAGTACAGGTATTAAAGGAATTGAGGCCAGAAATGAAAATTAATTTTGGTCAGATAGAGAATCGAACTCTAAACCCTTGCGAGCGCACCACAGCCTGACTAAGCTTCATCGTATTTTATAGGTAACTGAAAGTCAAACGAAAATTGCTTATAACAAAGCATTTAAGAGCCCTTAGCCGGGCGTTATGCACCACACCTTAGACTCAGTCAAACTTATTCTTGGTGAGCTCCTTTCAAATTGTTACAATACCTTGTTAACAGAGGAGTTTATAGATGTCTTACACTGAAGTTTGTGAAAAAGGTCAAGGTGGTTTTGCTAGGGTTGTTGAAGTCCGTGACGTAGCAGGCAATTATTTTGCTAAAAAAATATACAACCCTCAAAAGCAAATTACAGACGCTGTCGGTGATGAGCATCTCAAAAAGCGATTCAAGCGTGAGGTTCGGTATCAAAGCACACTAAATCACCCGAATATCGTGAGGATTCTTGCGCATTTCTTGGATGATGAGCCACCATATTTCATTATGCCACTTGCGGAAGGTACTTTACGTGATGATTTGGTTGCCGACCCTACATTAGGTGGTGACCCACGTAAAGCGCTGTTTGACATTTTGGCAGGCTTAGAAGTGTTGCATTCAGAAGGGTTTGTTCATCGAGACCTAAAGCCAGCTAACGTACTTAAGTTTAACGATGGGACAAACGCCTATTATGCACTGTCTGATTTCGGTCTAATTACTGGTATTGATAGTGACTCATCGACATTAACTGGCTCAAATGATAGTGGCGGTACTCCAAACTATGCAGCCCCAGAGCTTATCCGTGGTTTTAAAACGGCAACACCGTTAGCGGATATTTACTCATTTGGAGCTATTCTTCATGATATCTTTGGTAATGGAGCAAAGCGATTACCTTATACAGAGTTGACCGTTCCAGGTGAACTGGGTGCTATTGTTAGCAAGTGTACTAAAAAATTAGCTCGTAGAAGATACGCAAATATCGGCGTGTTGCGGGAAGAACTATATAATGTTCTGAATACTAAGGAAATTGTATTCAACTCTTCTGATGAAGAGCAAGCAGTAAAATTGTTACAAGACAACACAACGTTGACAGAGGAACAATGGGATATTGTGTTCCTTCAACTTGAAGACAATATTGAAAAATCGGTTAGTTGCTCTAACATTTTTTCAGCTGTAGCAGAGCATCATATTAATGAATTACATCAAGAAGCTCCTGAACTTTTTGCTGCGCTAGGTGAATACTTCGCCGACTTTGTTATGAATAGTTCATTTAATTTCGACTACTGTGACGTTGTGGCTAGCCGAGCTCAAGTGTTCTACGATTTAGGTAGCATTCAGTTGCAAGCGAAGATTGCTTTAGCTCTACTTGTAATGGGTACAAGCCACAATCGCTGGTACGTAGAGAGAAAGTTTGTTTCAATGGCTGGATTGACTATTTCAGATAAATTGGCGAACAGAATGAAAATTGAACTAGAAGTTCAAGAAATAGAGTTTGTAAGACATATGGGGCATCTTATGCGTTCTATCAGTGTGACAAAAAGTGTACTACATCCAACATTGCAACAGTTGCTTGGTTCGTAATGAAAAATTATCAAGCATCTTTGTTTAGTTGTGCCGGACGTAAAGGAAGTAACCAAGATTCCTTGTTGTTCGAGCAGCTTGACGACGGAACAGTACTACTTGCAATTGCTGATGGAATGGGTGGTCATGTCGGGGGGCAAGTTGCCTCCGAACTCGCTATAGCGACGGTTAAGAGTGAGCTAGCTACTCACTCTAATGTAGAACTTTCGCTCGTTTTTGAAAAAGTTCAGAAAGCATTTATAAGTAAAGTTGAACAAGAGCCCGAATTAAAAAAAATGGGTTCGACCCTGACAGTATGCGTGATTAGTGGCACTAGAGCGAATATCGCACACGTTGGAGATACAAGGCTATACCACTTGAGAAACAGTGGTCTTGTGAGTCGAACTATAGATCAGACGGAGTTACAACAATTAATTGATCAGGGAGTAATAACTAAGGCTCGTGCGAAAAACTACCACCGAAAAAATATATTACTTTCGGTTATGTCTGCTTACAGAGACTATGAGCTTCAAGTTAGTTCATTTGATTTATTGGATGGTGATAGACTTCTATTGTTAACTGATGGTGCTTACTCATTAATGTCTAAGGTCGAAATTCGAGATCTCTCCCTACAAAATACTGAGGTTAGTAATTTTGTGGATAGCTTAAAATCTCTCATAGAGTCTCGTGTAATTAAGGATGACTACACAGCTTTAGCTTTCGAGTTTTCTGGCGCATAACAAAGCATTTAAGAGTGATTCCCAACGCCTGGCATTTTTGTCTTCGCGTTGGGTTTTGTGTTTATGGTGGCATGGTTTAGTTTCGTAGTAGCGTTGCTCACACCTTAATGCGGCGTTATGGCTCCCAAATTGAGTTGGTTACGAATGTCGATAAATTGGTTCAAATTGGAGTACTATGCTGCGATTGCGCTGATTTGAAGAACACGATGACAACGCGTGGCGGCTTTGGTGCAAAATTGAAGTTCAGAGTTGACAGTGTGTTTTTTTGAGTTTGGCAATGCGTTGTCAACCCCTTAGCCGGGCGTTAGAAATTTATTTGGAATATGGTGTAAATGGCTAGAAAACATAGATATGTAATTACGATTGAGTTTTCATCTGAAGAGATGAATCCGCTATTTGTTGGAGAAGTTCCTTATCCTTTTTCTAAGTCTTACAAGGACGAACTGACGATTACCGAAGACAAAATCGTGATCGTTGCTGATAGAAGTAACAAAGTTGATATCAAAGGGATCTTTGATAATCACAACAGTGCTCTATATACACAGATTATTAAATCATTAGTTTATTACTACTGTTGTGTCGGAAAAGCAAACGAAATCACGAAAATTCAGACTCATTATATTTATGACAATGTCATTAAAGACAAGTTAGTTGTTAAAAGTAATGATGTTAATCAGATATTTGGGAGCGACGATGACCTTTCACTTCTACAGAAGCTAGAGGCTGATGAACTAAAGGTCATTTTCGAAGAAAGCCCAAAAGGGCATTCATACTTAATTGCCTTGACTCATTTAGTTAAGTCGTTTTGTTCAGAGAGCCCTTATGACTCTTTTGAAAGGAAATGGAAGTCTTTTAATGCCCTATATCGACAAGTTTCAAATGAAGAGAATGAGTTCAAACGTCAGGTGTTTGTTCGAAATCACTTGATCAATCATCCTGAACTTTATCCCCTTATTTTTGATGTTGTAAGTAAACTAACAGCAACAGGAATTAGAGAAAAAGTTCGTTGGGTTAAGTTTATTCACAATAACTTTGCCACTCTAAAACAAACAGAAAATTTTAAGGATTTTGTTATCGCAAATGAGGACCACCGACTAGCTGAAATCAATAAGAGCACTTTGACAGTACGTGAGAAATTCTTAAAAGATAAAGGTTTTTATAACGATGTAGAGGCTCACCTAAATCATCACATTGAAAACAAGACACTCAATAATTCACAACTAGCAGCAACATTGTGCATTAAATATATGTATTTTGTACGCAATAAGTCTGTTCATGCTGAAAAAGTCGACTCAAGTTTTCGTTTAACTTCAAATACCAAAGAAGAAATCGAAGTGAAATGGCTGTCTAGCTTGCTTGATTTACTGCTTATTGATTTAGTGAATGCGCACTCAAATTTCTAACAAAGCATTTAAGAGTGATTCGCAACGCTTGGCGCTTTCGCTTCGCTCAAGTATAGCCAAGCGCTGCTCACACCTTAATGCGGCGTTAGGCAAGGTGAGT
>NZ_CP031479.1:3100961-3103641 GCF_003390515.1 Vibrio anguillarum
TCTTGAGCCGTTTGTTATATGGCTAACCACCCACTAACTCTCTAAGTTTTCTCACAGATTTAATAACTAAAACACCCGGTAACTGCGCTACAAGTCCATACGATATAGCTAGTATTGCTATTAACCAAGCATTTGAAACATATGTAACTAATGGTAACAGCAGGGCAAAACCCAGTAACGACCCAATCAAACCTGCTCTAGGTTGGGATACACCCATGATCTGATTATGTGGTACTTGGAACTTGAGCTTAACCCCCTTTATCGTTGTAGATAACCAAATATTAGGCATTTGGGAAATCTTAGCTGAATTGATATATGTTAGTGTAATTTGCTGTCCACGGTTAAAAACTGGGATTACATACTCCCTTTGCCCATGATAAATTTTTAACTGCGTCTCTTTAACTACCTCACCCTCTGGTACATAAAGACTATTTCGATAGTTATCTGTCCATAAAAGAATATCGGGTGTATTTTCTATTTGAGTAGACTCAGATAAGAGCATTGTGTCACTTGTGTAAGCTTTGATAACTACATTCTCATAGTCATTTAAACTTTCATTCTTAAGTTTTATGGTAGAGAAGTACAAATGCTCAACGTTATTCCCGTTCCAAGTAACAGATACGTTTCCAAGCACTGAGTCCTGTGTCGAACTGCCAATTTTATTATGTGTAACAAAATAGCTAAACAAGCCTCGTTTGTTCACAACTTTTTGTGTTAGTACAGTAGTGACAAGACCACCCAAGCTACCAAACACAATGGATAGATATTCACTTTTAAATAATTCAATGATTTCCATAAAGTCTCCTTGCCATATAACGCCCAATTAAGGGGTGAACAACGCCTCCACCCAAACCTAAAGCATTGTGCCATAAACACTAAATTTGAAGTAGAAGCAAAAGTGCCAAGCGTTGAGAATCCCTCTTAAATTGCTTGTTAAATGAATTTTATTCCTCAGAGTTAGTCAAAGTAGCACCAGTAGCATTAGCGATAATCGCTGGCCAATACATATCTTTTAAATCGATAGCGTTCAGCGCATAGATTATTGTCGACAAGCCAATTCCGAATGCTTTCCCTTGGGTATTAGGGATATGATTCATGCTACTCTCTCCCTTAACCAGAAAAGGAGAAGTAAATACACCTCCTATCGCTGGCACAACAATATGATCTTTACCGCCAATGATTAAGTCCGGAAAGTTAAGATCTGGTTCATAACGAGGGGAATTCGAGTCCGTTCTCAAATTGCATTGAAGATGTAGAGGCATAGAGTCTACTAATTGCTCCCTTGAACTTCTATTTAGCTTGATATTTCTCGCTAGAATACACCCGTACATTGGATTACGAATTTTCGGCCACCCTATGGAACCTTGGGAAGCAGAGTTAAATTTGACATAACGATCAATATCACCAATATGCTTTGGAGAGCGCGCTAAACTTTTCGCTAGATGCACCTGATTGACTGCTTTCAGCAAACTTTGACCATCAGACATGTCACCTTCTACATGTAATGTATTTTTGGCTTCGATATAAGCATATACCGCTTCTGCCGGTATAAATTGCTTACGCCATAAACTGTCTTCATTTATATGTAGCTGAATTTACAAGATCACATAACGCCCGGCTAAGGGGTTGACAACGCACCACCGAACTCAAAAAACACACTGTAAACACTGAGCTTCAATTTTGTACTAAAGCCGCCACGCGTTAGCAATCCCTCTTGAGCCGTTTGTTATGCAAATTCAATGAGATAAACTGACTTTACACAACCAAAAGCCACGATTGCAATGGTTAAGTGATTCAAGAATCAACCCAAGCCAGAGCCGTGATAAATAAGCCGCCAAAACAAAGTTCACCTTTCAGCAACAAACCAAGCTTTTGGATCAGGCAAACTCAACGAGCGAAAACTTCAGCAAGTCCAAAATGCTCGATTAACTTGCCCTTTCCACACTTTGCGCCCGCTAAATTCACAACAAACCAGCACCAAAACTCATTGGGGCAAACAAAGAACCTTGCCTGTTTTACGGCTTGAGTAAACTACGAATTTTAGGGTAAAAATGCTCATTTTCCGACAACACAAAACGAATGGCCGGAGAAACCTCAAAAGATTGAACCCCTAAATTTACCTGAGTTGCATAACGCCCGCCTAAGGGGCTGGCAACGCACTACCACTAAACTCAATCACAACAGCCGAAACCACCGCGGCTCAATGGGACTGGAAACGCCACGCGTTGACAGTCCCTCTTGAGGCGTTTGTTAGTTTCGTAGCCCATTGTTTAACAATGACTTTTAACACCTTTACTTGAAAAGCATTTTACGCAAATGCATCGAACATGCACACGTCCAACGCCAAAAGCTGTGAAGTTAGCTCCCAAAACTCAAAACAATCAAGGTTAAGTTAGCCACGGTTAAGAGTCCGCGACAAAGAAAACCAGATCACAGCGATAATGCAGCCTTTGTGAAACTAAACTGACCGTGTTGAATATCCGACAACATTGAAACTTCGAGGCTTGTTGGTTTTCAGCGACTTTGAAATAGCTGAACTTTCAACTCTTTCTACCAAATAAGCATCAGGCAAAACTCAAAAGCCAAATAGTACGACTTGAACGCTTAAAGCTGATTTTTCAGGGCATGAGTCTGAGCTTTTGATGATTTTTCTAGATAGAAACTAACGCCCGGCTAAGGG
>NZ_CP031479.1:3103728-3104135 GCF_003390515.1 Vibrio anguillarum
TCTTGAGCCGTTTGTTATGTGTTTATTTCGACCAATCCCAATTTCCTTGCTCCTTGACCAAAACTCTTTGGTCTTGGGTAACTGTCAACAATCCTGAATCTGAAATTACGTAAACAAAATCGCCAGTTACAAACTCATAACCAATAAATCTTGATGGTGTGCCATCTGATAAATATGTATGTAAAGTATGGCCAGTAAGAATAATCTCATTGCCAGATCTCTTTGATTTACCAGTATAAGTTACGTCATCACAAGTCACGTTACCTTCAATGCAGTTTGACCCGATCAAAACCACATAGTTTTCTGTCACCAACGTCGCTGAGATACTGGAAAAACTCGCAAAAAACAGTACAAACAATAGCCCAAATTTACGCACGATAATCTCCAAAACACATAACGCCCGGCTA
>NZ_CP031479.1:3104200-3105618 GCF_003390515.1 Vibrio anguillarum
CGCCGCATTAAGGTGTGAGCAACGCTAACGCGAAACAAAACCTTACCACCATAAACACAAAACCCAACGATGACATCAAAATGCCAAGCGTTGGGAATCACTCTTAAATGCTTTGTTATGTGGTTTTAACTAGCGTTGTTGGTAGCCAACTTTGAGGACAGTCTGTGAGTTCTAGCCTTAATCATACGGCGAAGCCTATCTAAGTCATTATCCAACTCACTCAACATATCCTGAGCATCTGGTTGATAAACGTTATCGGCTGAAGAGTTGTAATATTTAACCTCAACGCTATACCCTTTGTCTGATGTACCTTGGACAACTTGGCCCATGATGATATGAGGGTTTTTTCTACTCATAACTCCCTCCTTCAGTTTTATCTACTAGTGTGTGCTCTGTGTAAGTTTGTATTTTTTCCAAAAGAATTGCTACTAGATTAGCATAAATTTGTAAGAATGATGCATCACGATCAAGGTTAAATTGTTCAGCTGCGCTGCTAGTTATCAATAGCACCCCTGAAGGTCTATGATCTGATGAGCTTGAGCCATCTTCGCACGGTACGACGGGAACAGCGATTATGCTTTTGTACGTTTCTTTGTCAGCTTCAGAGTTGTGCTCACTGTCCATACCTTTTGAAATATCTTCATGATATTTAATTGTTTTATGCAAATATGACAATCCAACAACACCAAAACCTGGTTTCCAAACTCGATTTCGGGGTTGTATACGCTCATCACACATACGCCAGATAGGTATTAGGTCTCCGTCATTGTTTGGACCATAAAGAGCTATATTCCAAAGAACTCCCGATTGAAAATTGAACAATTTTTCACGATAAACTACCAGAGGCCAAATCAAACTGTGTAACATAGCTTGCATTTCTTCTGGTTTAGCTCGCTCACCTTCTTGCTCTATATTTCGGATTTTGCCGATTGCATAACTCAAAGAACTAACAGCAAAACGGGTTGCAGATCTTTGGCTTGAAAAGAATTGTGTATCTGCTTGATATAATTTATCCAGTTCAGAAAACTCGTCTCCAATATCTTTTAACGCAGCGTCCTTTTCTTGATACTCACAAAGCATAGTATCCATCGATGAACCACGAAATTGGAGATAGACAATGAAGAAATGAAAGAACGTAACTAATGCAACAAGTGACCAGACAAGGTTACTAATGCTTCCATTCTGCTGTTTATAAACCTCCAACAGGTGAGTAACAAAAATGGCAATAAGAACTGGAAGTATCAGCGAGTTCCAGAAAATTACTCCGGCTTGAGCTAGTTTATTTACTCTTGCCAAGTTGGTAATAACGTCAGAGACTTTTTGACTGTACATACATTTACGCTATTGGGTTAGATCAAAAAATATTATCATAATGAAGAAGTTAGAGCACGAGAAACCACATAACGCCCGGCTAAGGG
>NZ_CP031479.1:3105705-3106328 GCF_003390515.1 Vibrio anguillarum
CCCCTTAAGCGGGCGTTATGAGCACCCCAATAAAATGGTTCAGTAGTAATGTTTTATAAAGAGCGAGAAGCTACAGTTGACGACTATGAGTTTCTCTTTGAATTAAAGAAATTAGCAGAGTTTGATGCAATAAAGTCAGTGTTCGGTTGGGATGAAAGCTTGCAATGGAAGTTGCATTTGGCAGAGTGGAACGAGGCAAAATCAACAATCATAGAAATTGATGGAAAGCGTGCAGGTAGTTATCTCCTTCAAAACAAAGGTGGCAGCCTATACTTTGGCCGATTTTTCTTGCTTCTAGAATTTCATGGTAAAGGTATTGGCTCAAGCATCCTAAAACAGTGTATTGCGATAGCTTCAAAAGAAAATAAACGTATAGAACTGTGTTATTTACAAGGTAGTCGAGTTGCTAATTTGTATGGTCGTCATGGTTTTTCAGTTACATCTGAAAACGAAAATTTTGTGTTTATGGAGCGTTTGGCTTCGTGCTCATAACAAGGCGTTTAAGTGGGATTCATGCCGCGTGGCATTTTTGGTTTGCAGTGAGTTTTGTGGCGAAAGTGGTCTGCGGAAAGCTGGTTTAGGCGGCATTCACCCCTTAACGCAGCGTTATGCATTTTTTAGGA
>NZ_CP031479.1:3106966-3108259 GCF_003390515.1 Vibrio anguillarum
AACCCCTTAGCCGGGCGTTAAGTTTCTAAAGGAAGATTAGTGGAATATTTATCTAAAGAGTTAATTTCTCAAATTATTACAATCATTACTTTTCTTGTAACACTTGTTGCATTGATTAGTGCTTTTAAATCGGGAGCTTTAACTAAAGTTAAATTTGGCTCCATGGAAGTTAGCACGTCAGAGAAAGATATGAGTGATGCGAGAGTCTTAATTGACGCAGTTTCGCAAAATAAACAAGACGTCCCATTTGAGACAGAGCAATTAGCTAATTATTATGCTCAAGTATTAGCACAATCAAAAACCAGTTTCTGGTTTAGCTTAGTGTTTGCGGCAATAGGCTTTTTTGTAATTGTTTTCGCTGTGTTCAGTAATACAGGTGAGAACTTTTCTTCAACAGCTATACAGTTTACGGCTGGGGTCGTAATTGATGGTGTGGCTGGCTTGTTCTTTGTTCAGTCAAAGAATGCTCAAAAGTCGATGGGTGAGTTTTTTGATAAGTTACGTACAGATCGCATGCAAGCAGAATCTCGTACGCTTTGTGACTCTATAGATGACAAAAAAGCACAGGACGCTTTAAAAGTACAGTTGGCACTTTATTATGCAGGAGTTAGTGATTATAAGGATTTATCCAAGAATATCGTTGAACGTTGCTTAACAGAGGCAAACTTGTCGACAGCTTTGGGCGACAAAACTTAACAAACGCTTCAAGAGGGACAGCCAACGCGCGGCATTTTTACTATGCGTTGGTTTTGGTGATTACGGTGTTATGCGGAAAGTTAGTAGTAGCGTTGGCTGCCCCTTAAGCGGGCGTTATGCTTAATCAAGTAAAATCAGTGGTTTATGGTTTTTCTTTGTTCCCTCAGCTTGTCAGTTTGGTGTTTGTCGGCAAGTTGGCTTTTGTGGGCGCTATTTTCTGGACATCCATTCTTGGGCGCTAAAAATTCAGAGAGTTGCCTCAATCAATTTTAGGGTAAGCGCGAGGTTAGGGCGGGTGGCTCAATCAGAAATCCATTTCTAGGTTTTCAAACTTCAAACTAGATTTGCCAAAATTCTGAGCCTGATTGTCAATACTATGATTCATTTCGGTTTTCTACGTTTTGGTTTTTGTTTGTAAATCAAAGTCGAGTTAATCTTAATTCAATTAAAACGTAAGCCATTGAAGCTTAAGCATAACAAGGCGTTTAAGCGGGATTCATGCCGCGTGGCATTTTTGGTTTGCAGTGAGTTTTGGTGGTGAAAGTGGTCTGCGGAAAGTTGGTTTATGCGGCATTCACCCCTTAACGCAGCGTTATG
>NZ_CP031479.1:3108681-3112062 GCF_003390515.1 Vibrio anguillarum
ACACGTAATTTGATGATTTTTCTTAACCTCAGCTAACGCCCAATTAAGGGGTGAACAACGCCTCCATCCAAACCTAAAGCATTGTGCTATAAACACTAAATTTGAAGTAGAAGCAACAATGCCGAGCGTTGTGAATCCCTCTTAAATTGCTTGTTATACCATTTGATACACGACCAACTCTTTGATTCCATTGATTTCTATAATTCTCTCGTCATGTTCTAATTCACCTACTACAACGTCTGCATAATGGAGCATTCGGTGATGATTAGCACATAGTATTACAACATTTTCCTCATGCTGCCCACCGCCTTCCGACAATGGTTTTAGATGATGGGCTTCCGAATAATGCTCTCCGTTGCTTTTTACAAATGAAAACTGACAAGACTTGATTTGACACTTGTTTTGGTATTTGTCTTTTAGTTTCTTGACGATACCTTGATAACGTTTTATCTGCTGGCGCTTAACTTCAACAGTTTCATTTTCCAAACCTAGGTCTGAGATTAACTCAAGCGAGTTGACGCTGTTTAAATCGATATCATCACCAAACACAGAGGCACGATCAATACGGCTAAGGTTTTCACTGGACTTTACAATCGAGAGCAAACTTTCTAAGTACTGGCTTCCATCCGGTGTAAGCTCCCAAAGCCTAGTTGACTCACTGGATAAGTATCCTTCTTGAACTAGGTGCTGTCGCACGAACGCAAATTCATTACGCCATCGCAGTTCATTGCGACTTGAAAGAGTTTCCAGGTCAGAATCGATATAATTGAGCCACGAGTTTTCATCAATACAGTCTAAGACTTCCTTTTTGCTCGCAGTACCAGTTAGAAACCTCAATGCATACAAAATTAGAAAACGACTTTGTTCTTCTCTTTTCATCTAATACCTAACTTTCCCAAAATGGTATAACGCCCTGTTAAGGTGTGAGCAACGCAATACCAATGCCGCCGCATACCGCCTTAATCACTTAAACCAACGCATAGCGAAAATGCCACGCGTTGCGAATCACTCTTAAACAGTTTGTTATGTGCGTGTTACTTCAGAAGCTCAATTAATGATGAAAGAGTTTCAGGTAACTCTTCTGGGTTAACCCTTTGAGCTATGGCTCTACCCAAAATCGGTTTTGTCATTTTCTTGCCGCCTGAATTAAGTTTGCGAATTTCTTTAGAAAACTTGCCATTTTCGGCCACACATGTGGCTCGGAGATCTGAAATCGCCGTTTCTGTCCAAGTTTCGGGCACATCCTTATTGGAGCTAATCAAGTATTGCTGCCATGCTTCAAAAAGTACTCTATCACTAAAGGCGTCTTCAAATTCTTTATTGCCTACAATAAAACGTCTTGTATCAGGAACATTTAAAGCTTCAATAACTTCACTCAGCTCGTCGGTAGCATCATTGTCGAACAGCAAATAAATTTTTTCAGGGTCATGAATTTCTAGTATTGCCTTACAGAAGCCTGGAATGTTGGTAATTCCTTTGGTATTGATTATTTTGACCAAGTTCGAACCAATTGGCTTATCAAATTGAGAAATAAAATATTCTGGTAAGAAACCTTCCTCAGTTTCTCCTTCAACAATAACTAAATGTCTAGAAAAGAAGAGATATGTATTCTCCACCCCCAACGATCTCAATATTCTATTTGAAACTTCAGGCTCATCTCTTAAGAACTTAACTCTACTTACATTATTTTTGTTTTCAATAAGTCTTATGTTTTTGGGCTGAATTTGATTAATAACAAAAGGAGAGTGAGTGGTGAGAATAACTTGATTACCAGCGTCAGAAAAACCTTGGATGGTATCTAGTAGTTCAACTTGTGCTTTAACATGCAAATGAGTATCAGGTTCATCTAATAAGTAGATAGTCGATGAGTCACCTTCGATTATACTTTGCTCCTTTTTATACTCCAACAGCGCCATAGATATTCTACGTTTAGTACCGTATCCTTTTTTGCTAATATTTATTTCATTATCACCTTCAAGAAATTGTACTTTTGCATCAATACTTAAATCCCTAGATTGATATAAGGGAGTCACTTTCATATCTGCATCTTCACCGAGGAACATTCTTAGCTTAGTCAATATTCCATCATTTCTTATTTTCTCAGTCACTTCGTTCGAATATGCTTCAATTTTACTTTGAACGAACTCTTCCACGGTTAAATCGTCCGTGATTTTTTCTGACCAAATGCTGCTTTGTTTTTCTTTTAAAAATACTTCTTTGAAAAATGAAGGAACATTTTCAAATTGATTACCGTCAAGCTGAATATTATTAAAACTAGGAAAGCGCGCCCCTTCAACTTCAAGAGGGCCATCTTGGTTTAAAATCTCAATGATTCTTGTTTTCAAAGTCGATGGTTGAGAGTTAGCACGAACGGTTAACCCAAGTTCTCTAGCTACACTTCTGATCTCATTGATGTTATCAGTATTTTCATGATCATAATCTTCAACAAAAACCGTTTTCAAATGTTCAACATAGTCTGGGGATGGCTTTGATTTCATAACCCCTTCGGAAACTTCACTACCTTCTTTAGTAAAAGTTTTCTCAAAAATGAAGTTATCAATTTCTATCTCTATTGAAATCTGGTCCATGTTAAAGTTGAAGTCATCTACTTCAACCTTTTGATTCTGTGTAATTACTCTCAAACAGTCAATTAACGAAGTTTTCCCTGCGTCGTTTTCTCCTACAATAACAGTAAGCCCATCTTCAAAACTCAGTTTAAACCCGACCAAACTTCTGAAGCCGTTAATCGAAATCTTCTTAATTTTCATATTTAATTACTTCTTATAAATTCAAATTAGATTAATAAAACACTGCTACGATGTCTGTAATTAACAATTTAATCAATTTCATTATTTAATAACATTAGATCACACAAAATAAAAACCCACCGTATTTCATATTGAAAACACCAGTCATTGACCACATTAATGCAATGGAATTAAACAAACAACATATCAGGAGAAGAACATTGAAACAGATCATTGCTAGTGCCGGAAAAAACCTGCACACAGTTATAATTAAAGCTCGCGAGAAAGACGGCTCAGTAGAAACTCGTGAAGCTGAACCATACAGTTACCGAATTACAAATGGCGAAGAAAAGTTTTTTTGCTACGACATTAAAAAAGGAGGTATTAGGAACTTCGCTGTAATTAATATTCTTTCTGTAGAAGAAACCAATAACAAGTTTACACCTAGATGGGCTGTTGAAGTCTAGGGTTGGGGGCGTTGAAATAACGCCCTATCTGCTGGCACATAACGCCCGGCTAAGGGGTTGACAACGCACCACCAAACTTAAAAAAACACACTGTAAACGCTGAACTTCAATTTTGCATTAAAGTCGCCAAGCGTTGGCAATCCCTCTTGAGCCGTTTGTTAGGCCAA
>NZ_CP031479.1:3112249-3113361 GCF_003390515.1 Vibrio anguillarum
TTTACCTTGAAAGTTTTGTTCTATAAATCAGAGAGTTGTTAGCCATAACAAACGGTTAAAGAGGGACTGTCAACGCGTGGCGGTTTTTGTTCAAATCGGCCTTTGTGATTACGGCTGTTATTTTAGGTTCAGTGTTTTTGCGTTGTCAGCCCCTTAACCGGGCGTTAGTTTTTTCAGGTCAAATCAATAAAAATACAGTTGGTCGACAAAATGAAAAATAGAAATGGTTATATAGGAGTCAATGGTTCGGATATTTATTACGAGCTTTCCGGCAATCCTGAGGGAGAACCATTATTGATGCTTCATGGCGGCCTTGGTTCGCTGAATGAGTTAAGTCCCATTCACAAATACGTGGCTACAGACTACCAGTTGATAAGCATAGATTTTCGTGGTCACGGAAAATCACTCTTAGGTGGACTCCCACTTAATTACATGCAGTATCAACAAGATGTCCAACATGTCCTTAGTTATTTGGGTATTGAGAAATACTCAATTTTTGGTTTCAGTGACGGCGGCATCGTGGGTTATCGGTTAGCAGCACAAGAGCCAGAAAGAGTGTCTTGTTTGGTTACATTGGGTTCGCAGTGGCGATTGGAGGCAGATGACCCATCAATTGAATTGCTAAGTTGTTTGACGGCTGAATTTTGGGTATCAAGGTTTGCGGATGATGTTGCATTTTATGAGGTATCAAATCCTAAACCTGATTTTCCTAAGCTTGTAGACATGGTAAAAGCCGTATGGCTGGATACAACAGAATCTGGCTATCCAGACGAGTTAGTTGAAAAAATTCGTTGCCCGACGTTAGTAATGCGAGGTGATAATGACTTCTTGTTTTCGTTGGATGAGGCGGTGGCTTTAAAGTCGAAAATTTCCGGTTGTAGTTTTGCCAATATCCCATTGACAGCACATTCATCTCACCAAGAGTCACCAGAACTCGTGGGTGAAATACTAAAGCAGTTCTTATCGCAGCACAAAAACTAACAAACGCCTCAAGGGGGACTGTCAACGCGTGGCGTTTCCAGTCCCAATGAGCCGCGGTGGTTGCAGTTGTTGTGTTTGAGTTTAGTGGTAATGCGTTGCCAGCCCCTTAGGCGGGCGTTAGGCAAAGTGAG
>NZ_CP031479.1:3113446-3116130 GCF_003390515.1 Vibrio anguillarum
TTAGTGCAAAGTTGAAGTTCAATGTTTACAGTGTGTTTTTTAAGTTCGGTGGTGCGTTGTCAACCCCTTAGCCGGGCGTTATAACACAGAATCAATTCCTTGCTCGTAAATCTCAATTGAACTACTATTTGTACATTAAATTGTACTAAAAGGAGTTCGTTATGAGCCGTATTCACCTTGATCAAGATATTCAGCCTTTGTCTGAGTTCCGTGCTGGCGTTGCATCATTTATCAAACAGATCAATGAAACTCGTCGACCATTAGTCATTACACAACGAGGTAAAGGTGTAGCCGTTGTTCTTGACGTTGCGGAGTATGAAGCAATGCAAGAGAAAATCGAATTACTTGAAGAAATGCGTACTGCAGAAGCTCAATTGGCTGCAGGTTTGGGTGTATCAAACGAAGATGCTCGTTCACAAGTTCTGGGACGCATCATCAAATGAAAGTAGTTTGGTCACCTCTAGCGTTACAAAAACTGGGTGATGCCGCAGAGTTTATTGCTTTGGATAACCCATCAGCTGCAGAAAAGTGGGTGAATGATGTGTTTGACAAAACGGAATTGCTCGGCTCAATGCCAGAAATGGGCCGCATGGTTCCTGAAATGCCTCATACGAACTACCGTGAAATAATTTTTGGCCATTACCGTATTATTTATAGTTTGGGCCTCGAAATACGTGTTCTAACAGTCCGTAACTGTCGTCAATTGCTCACGGAACATGATGTGTGAAACTGTGTTATAACAAACGCTTCAAGAGGGACAGCCAACGCGTGGCATTTTTGCTATGCGTTGGTTTTTGTGGTTACGGTGTTATGCAGTAAGTTGGTAGTGGCGTTGGCTGCCCCTTAAGCGGGCGTTATGCGAGCCGCTTACGGGTGGTGGCCTTGATTTATTGAAATATTCACGAAAATTCACAGCATTAGAGCTTCAAAAAGTGATAGCGTACCGGATTATTGAGTCACTGAATGGAGTTTTTATGCATCCTATATTTAATAATGGTTTGACAAGTCTTGTTAACCTTGGGAAAACATTTTCGAATGTTAAAATTAGTTTTGCTCAATGTATTTCCGCTATTAGAAACACCGTGAGGTTAGTTCTAAATCTGTAACTGAACAACATCTACAGCTTATTGAATGTGCAAATAGCCAAAAATATTTACACCGAACAAAATCCCAAGATGTTACTATAATCAAATGCTACGGTACACCTAGTCGGAAAAAGAACCGAGCTCCTGACCCTACATTACTAGATCTTGTTAAACGTGCTAATACCCCTACTTACTTACAAAAGACAAAGGCTGAGGGTGTCACTATAGGCACAGTCTCTGAAAAATGATTTACGGTTTTGTAAGAGTTTAGAGGTGCAAGTTACATTCGCATAACAAACGCTTCAAGAGGGACAACCAACGCGTGGCGGTTTTACTATGCGTTGGTTTTGGTGATTACGGTGTTATGCGGTAAGTTGGTAGTAGCGTTGGCCGCCCCTTAAGCGGGCGTTATGCTTAATCACGTAGAATCAGTGGTTTATGGTTTTTCTTTGTTCCCTCGACTTTTCGGTTTTGTGTTTGTCGGCAAGTTGGCTTTTGTGAGCGCTGTTTTTCGGACGCTTATTCTTTGGCGCTGGAAATTCAAAGAATTGCCTCAATCAATTTTCGGGCAAGCGCGAGGTTAGTGCGGTTGGCTCAATCAGAATTTTGATCTTAGGTTTTTGAGTTTTGACTGCCAAAGTTCAAAGTCTAATTTTCAAAATTATGAGTCATTTCTTTTTTCTACGTTTTGGTTTTTGTTAGTGGCTCAAAGCTGAGTTAATCTTGGTTTAGGTAAATCGTAAGTCATTGAAGCTTAAGCATAACAAACGCTTCAAGAGGGACTTCCAACGCGCGGCATTTTTATTATGCGTTGATTTCGGTGGTTTTAGTGTTATGCGGAAACGTGGTAGTAGCGTTGTCAGCCCCTTAAGCGGGCGTTATGTGTTTTTCTGAAAAATTTTCACAGCTCTGCGCTTATAATTCAGACGTGAGGTGCACTATGTCTGAAAATCAAAAAGTTAAAAGAGCTGAACCAATTGAAACTTGTTCATATAAAAGTCCTTGTGTTCGACATTGTTGTTTAGATGACAAAGACATCTGCATAGGTTGTGGTAGGACTCTTGATGAGATATGTCGTTGGAGTAGCGCAACAAATAGCGAAAACAAGACATATTAATCAATAGCTTAGCTAGAGTTCAGAGCCGAAATATATCGATATGAAGCATCTTAGTCTTGTGTATATGATGGCTTTTTATCGAATGCTGTTTGGCATAAATGCCTTTCGCTACCCCTTTAAATGGAAGGGTAGGCATCAGAAAAACACACACATAACAAACGCCTCAAGAGGGACTGTCAACGCGCGGAGTTTCCAGTCCCATTGAGCCGCTGTGGTTGCAGTTGTTGTGTTTGAGTTTAGTGTTATGCGTTGTCAGCCCCTTAGGCGGGCGTTATGGCTACCAAATTGAGTTGGTCACGAATGTCGATAAATTGGTTCAAATTGGAGTACCATGCTGTGATTACACTGATTTGAAGAACACGATGACAATTCCAATTAAAAATGTATCTAGTACGGAAATTTCTTGCTCAAACTGTCAGGCTTGTTGCTGTCGTTTAGAGGTCATGATCATTACAGATACCGGTGTGCCAGAGCAACACATT
>NZ_CP031479.1:3116360-3116721 GCF_003390515.1 Vibrio anguillarum
GCCCCTTAACCGGGCGTTAGGTGTCAATTGATGGAGTGTCAATTCAAGGAGAGAATATGAAGTGTCCATATTGCGGTGTGAGAGTTAGCTACTTTAAAGCATGGAAAATTAGTCGTTGGAAAAACCATGTCTGTCTAAATTGCGGTGGTGAATCTAGCACAACGACAGGCAATGTTGTCTTGATGGTGGCTTGTGTATTGGTGCCTCTATTTTCGATAGACATGTTGTTTTCGAGCCTGCAACAACCGTTGCACCGAGGCCTGTATCTTGCTCTGGCAATATTATTATCTTACATAGCCCATAGATATATTGGGAAGCTTCAAAAAAGTAAGCAACAAAACACCTAACAAACGCTTCAAGA
>NZ_CP031479.1:3117374-3121187 GCF_003390515.1 Vibrio anguillarum
CCCTTAGCCGGGCGTTAGCCGTCATTAAACTTGCTATCCTCAAAGTGATAGAATAGTATCACTTTAGTGGTCTGTTTTTGGAGTACGTCTAATGAAAGTTGAATTGGTAACATCACTTAAGCGACAAGCAACTAAGATCCTTGCTGATCTCCATGATACCAAAGAGCCTGTATTAATCACTGAACATGGTAAACCATCGGCTTATCTTATTGATGTTGATGATTATGAGTTTATGCAAAATCGATTAGCGATTCTTGAAGGTATTGCTCGTGGTGAGCGAGCGATTACCGACGGTAGAGTAATTTCTCATCATGAAGCCAAGGGCAAAATGTCAAAATGGCTGAAATAATTTGGACTGACCCAGCGTTATCAGATCTTAACGATATCGCTGAATATATAGCACTTGAAAATGTTGTGTCTGCAAAACAATTAGTCCAAACGATTTTCTCTAAAGTTGAACGTTTGGAAACCTTTCCTGATTCAGGCCGTATCCCACCAGAACTCGAACATTTAAGTTACAGGGAAGTGGTTATTAATCCGTGTCGTGTTTTTTATAAACAAAATGACGGCAAGGTTTATATTTTATTTGTTATGCGAGCAGAAAGAGATCTTCGTACATTTTTGTTAAATAGACAATAGTTACGTGAATAAACGGCTAACAAACGCTTCAAGAGCACCTTAATTGGGCGTTATGCCAATTATGAACAAGGAAGTTCAGATGAAAGTGATTGAAGCGAGTGTTTCAAATTTAGATGACATTGCGATCTTATTTGATGCTTATCGTCAGTTTTATGAGCAAGAAAGTGATATTCAAGGTGCTAGAAGTTTTATCGAGATGCACATGAAAAATGGTGACTCAGTGATTTTTCTAGCCTTATCAGAAGGTAATGAGCCTCTAGGTTTTGCACAGCTATATCCTTCCTTTTCCTCAGTTGCGATGAAAAGGATGTGGTATCTAAACGATCTGTATGTGTCTGAGAATGCACGTAAAAAAGGTGTCGGCAGAGCTTTACTACAGAAAGTTGCTGTTTTTGCCAAAGACACAGACGCGATAACAGTCAAACTGGCGACAGCGGTATCCAATGAAAAAGCCAAATCGCTTTATGAGTCTGAAGGTTATGTGAAAGTCACAGCCTTTGAGCATTACACTCAACGGGTAAAATTGGCATAACAAACGGCTCAAGAGCTCTTAAATTGTTTGTTATGTCTGTAGTTAAGACGACCAAGAAGTGTTTGGGTGCACCTTGTATCCTAGACTTTCTAGTCGTTGACGCTCCTCTTTTAACTCCTTGATAGTTCTGCGTAAATTTATCGAAGAAAGCTTGTGTTTACTTAATGTTCCATCAACTACGAATAATTTTTTGGTTCCATCGCAAAGTAAATGTCCATTTGGAATTACTCCGACAATTGAAGCATTTGGAGGGATCAAATTTTGTGCTTTCAAAGAACAACTTGGATAGAAGATGTTACCCTTGTCATCTACTGCTTCTAACCCACCGAAATATGCAGCTTCACCACCATGATTGGAAACAAAAATCCGAGCGCAAAGATAATTCCCTACGCCATCAACATTAGGTTCCAAGCTTCTGATAAGCCGAATTTTTAGCTTAGGCTTCCTTGCCCTAAATTGGTACAAATTGATACCAATACTTATTACGATAACTATTGTAGAAACAATCTCATATGTACTCATTAGTACCTCAAAAGACATAACGCCCGGCTAAGGGGGCTCATTTGCCGACAACACAAAATGAATGGCCGGAGAAATCTAAAAAGATTGAACCCCTAAATTTCCCTGAGTTGCATAACGCCCAATTAACGTGTGAGCAGCGCAGAGACTGAACCTCAACATTGCGCCGTAAACACTAAACTCAACCCGAAGTGAAAGTGCCAAGCGTTGCGAATCACTGTTGAATTGTTTGTTAGGCGAATTTACGTCTCACCAAATAAGTACGCTAAAATCTCCCAAAGCTCAAAGGGATGCGTATGATCTTTCTCTTCGTTAAAAAAATCAAAACCATCACACTCTGAATATATTAGCTTTTTGACATAAGTACCAAACTCTCCCCATACATTACATTTAATTGCGTCAACCATTAAACTAGGGTTATATACTTCCTCAAACTGTTCGAGTGTCAACATTCCTTCTAGCCCCACGTGATAAAACTTATTCAAGAAATCCACACCATCAGATACAATTTCGTCGAAGTGACTTTGTAGATGGTAATCACTTTCTCTGTGTAAATCATAAAGTGATTGAGATAGAGGAGAATTCCTATTATAAATTGTTTCTATATCCATTAGTTCAAATGGGTTGAGAAGGGATATTTTTATATAGTACTTAGCTATAGGTCCAACCTCATCACCGAATTCGTTATTTCTATATAGTACGCAGAATCCATCAGAGTTTAATCTATTTGCTTTCTCTAATATCATATCCTCTGCAATTTTATAAATATGCTCTATGTTTTGATTTGCTTTTTTACTCATTGACTTTGTTTGATAGAGAGGTAAACAAATCGTTGAAAATGAACGTTTAGTCAAACGTTCTTCATTTTTAACAATCAAATTTATAGGATTAAAGATATCTAGCCTTCTATTTAATCTAGAGCCACAAACTTTTAAACACAGAACCCTAACACCAAAGAAGCTGATTAGTTGTAAAACTGCATGTGATAAAAGAGTACCAAAACTTTCAGAGATAATAACTATTGATATTTCTCTATTATTAATATGAGGTAAGTGGTTTTTCAACTCAAAAATATAAGCGAATATTTCGGTTATGGCTTCTCGCTCTGTTTTTACACCTACTTTAAGCTCAAAAACATAAAAATTTCTCTCATAATCATGGATTAGAAAGTCTGGAAAAAGCCTTTCATTCCGATTCAAAGAAATGTTCTTAGGATTTTCATCTCCAATGATCTCGTACTCTTCATTTTTAAGTCTTCTATAAATATGCAGGACGGATTCAGTATAACGTTGTTTAATTGACGTCTCTATAGAAAATGCATCTTCAGCATAAAGATTTACTTTTGCCATTCCTCTATAATATCCAATCCCGTTAATAAGCTCGCAAAAACGTCCTTGACAAAGTGCATTGTATATTTCTGCTTGCAAGTCTTTTTCTAACATAAATACTACCTTGATACTTTTCGCCTAACGCTAAATTAAGCTGCTGCCAACGCACAATGTCATTTGAAGCAACGTACCGTAATCACTAAACCCATTTAGAGCAGATTCAGCCACGCGTTGGTAGTCAGGCTTGAATTTCTTGTTAGGTTTTACTGTTTAACCTTCACCGACTTGGCAAAGAATTCCGCTAGATTAATGCATTGCGCTGAACCACTTCCAAGTATTTCTCTTAATTTGGCAGACAAATGCGACAAACCTAAAAACAAATGGTTAAGTCAGTTTGATTGGTTAAATCAAAGCGATTTTGCGCCAGTTAAACTTTCAACCTACCAACACAATTTTCCAATGAAGCAACCCACGGATTTTGGTTTTCGCCACTGCTGGAGATGGCAAAGAATTGGGACAGAAAAAGCTGACTTGCTGAAAGCCGTAAATGAATGGTTAGAGAAATCCCCAAATCTTTTTCCCAACCAATACGCTTTTTCTTCGTAAATCTAACGCCCGGCTAAGGGGTTGACAACGCACCACCAAACTTAAAAAAACACACTGTAAACACTGAACTTCAATTCTGCACTAAAGCCGCCACGCGTTGACAATCCCTCTTGAGCCGTTTGTTAGGCCAACCGATTGACAACGATACTTTCACAACAAAAGAACAAGGCTTGTTTGAAAATTGAAAAC
>NZ_CP031479.1:3122736-3125096 GCF_003390515.1 Vibrio anguillarum
GAAAGCACAGTTTCAGCGATAATGCAGCCTTTTGTGAAACCATGCTTTGGGTGTTGAACATCCAACAGCGTTGAAGCATCGAGGTTTGCTAGTTTTCAGCGACTTTGAAACCACTGAATTTTCAACACGTTCGACCAAATCAGCATCAAGAAAACTCAAAAAGCAAATTGTGAAATTTGAACGCTAAAAGCGGATTTGTCAGAACGATTGAGCTTGGATTTTGATGATTCCTGCCTTTAAGAAGCTAACGCCCGGCTAAGGGAACGCTACCACCCAACCTAACACATTGTACCGTAACCACTAAAATTGAAGTAGAAACAAAAATGCCAAGCGTTGGGAATCCCTCTTAAATTGTTTGTTATATGCCTTTACGACTTACCCAAATATTGCACTAGAAAACTACTGACTTGCTCATAGCAAAGACCAATATCGACCTTAATACCACCCCGCTCTAGTATGGCAATACCTTTACCACTATTGCGTTCATCTGGGTCAAGCATTGAAACGACAACATGTTTGATGCCTGATTTTACTAACGTGTTTGCACAAGCTGGAGTTCGACCGACAAAAGAGCAAGGTTCTAAAGTGACATAAGCAACGACGCCATCAAGAGTTCCATCATAGGAATTCAGTGCTTGTACTTCTGCATGGTTTCCACCAATAGCCTGTGTATAGCCCTCAGAAACCACCGTATCATCTTTGACTAGTACGCAACCAACAGGTGGGTTTGGAGTACAATTAGGTAAGGCATTTCGAGAGATTTCTAATGCTCTCAACATATGTTTTTCTGACATTTTTCCGCATTCCTTGCTCTGGCATATAACGCCCGCTTAAGGGGCAGCCAACGCTACTACTAAGCTTCCGCATAACACCGTAATCACAAAAACCAACGCATAGTAAAATGCCACGCGTTGGCTGTCCCTCTTGAAGCGTTTGTTATGTTTTATTCCAACCAGCTGATTTTATTAAAAATATCCTTAGAAATCTCAACTAGTTTAAGACATTATTGCCTTACTTCTAAAAAGTGTTTTTTTGCATGATAAGCAAATATGTTTATAACGAGGATCTGCATGAGCTGTTAATGGTTGAAAAATCGCTTTGTCTGAACCACAACTAAAGCATTTAGCACTTTCTGGATCTGCCGTTTTACATTCAGGATGCTTTATCAAATAGTTCTCAAGTGTCGGCAGTTTGTGCCAATCATCATCCTGTGGCTTCGAATATGATACGAAATAGAAGAATGTTGCAGCCGCGCCTAAAACTAAAACCAACCAAATGAAATCCATCTCTTTTCCTCAAGTTATCCCGAAAACATAACGCCCGCCTAAGGGGCTGGCAACGCATTACCACTAAACTCAAACGCAACAACCGAAACCACTTCGGTTCATTGGGACTGGAAACGCCACGCGTTGGCAGTCCCTCTTGAGGCGTTTGTTATGAGTATGACTCAAAGGGGCTCAGGTCTATTCCTTCAAATTCACAAACTGCTCTTACCGTTGGATTGCTGCTTAGGCGATTTAAGTAAACAGCTAAATGATTAAAGATCATTGGTGACTGCTTAATGGGTAAAGACCATTCTGCAAGCATGAAAAGAAAGTAATCGCATGCCGACAATTTATCGCCCAGTAAATATTCACCATTTCCTAGATGGTCGTTGATGACAGATAAAGCATCAGCTATACGCTCATCCTGCGCCGCTACCACACTAGGTATTGATGCTTCATCAGTTGTATGTCGCTGAGGATAGTAACGAACCATTAATTCGGCTTGAAGTGTGTTATTGAGGAATGCTAACCACTGGAAAAATAACGGTCGCTTCGGATCACCAATAGGAGGAATTAATCCGTATTCAGGATGCAACTCACAAATGTGGATACAAATTGCGGGGCTTTCAAAAATGGGCTGTCCATCAATAATCAGTGTTGGAATTCGGCCGGCGGGATTCAATTTCAGATAATCAGCTGATTTTTGGACATTAGACTTTTTATCAACTAGCAATAGCTCATAATCTGCTTGCACATGATGAAGTAAAAAATGCGGAGCTAAACTCGCATTKKWKGKMWMAWMWYWWWGYTTRAASAAAGYRRACYYCKTKYKKYKSWRCMYYWKMTMYTMWTARMRMSYGRMYARGKKKAAGTTTTCGCCGTACTTAACGGTGACACAATACGGACGCGGGGTGGAGCAGCTTGGTAGCTCGTCGGGCTCATAACCCGAAGGTCGTTGGTTCAAATCCAGCCCCCGCAACCAAATTTAGATTAAGCGTAAATACGATTAATCATTGCGACACTAGCTCAGTTGGTAGAGCGCAACCTTGCCAAGGTTGAGGTCACGAGTTCGAACCTCGTGTGTCGCTCCAAATT
>NZ_CP031479.1:3125523-3126171 GCF_003390515.1 Vibrio anguillarum
CTTCAAACTTGATACTAAGCTATTAATCCACCAATTCAATACCTAAGCTTTCTAATAAGCTCAACGCTTCATATCGTGAAAACTTAGCCTTTTTAACGTTATTTTCTAGTACGTCAATGGAGTATGCTGTTGATTCACTGAAATCAACCCTTTGCAAATTTGTTCTCATAAATAAACTGTGGCTAAAATCACTATAAATCATTATTGAACCTGCAAAGTTACCTTCACGGAAATCAACATCATGCAACTTACATTCATCCAAAACCAATTCATTTAAGGTCAGGCCAAAGAAAGACGAGTCATTTAAAATACAACGCTTAAAACTTAGCTCAAAGTCCGAGTGATAAACTGGCCATGTCGCTTTCGTCCAATCAACGCCAACTAACTTACTGTCTTGAAATTTAAGCTCAAAGAGCTTTGAGTTTGTAAAATCCACCAAACTCAAATTGCAGCGTTCAAATGTGCAGTTTGTAAACTTACATTTCTGGAATTTAACCGCTGAAAAATCGCAGTCGGAGAATTGGCAATCTTCAAACTCGACGTCGCTATATTTCTCATCAGGTGAGGAAAGCTTCTCAAAAGAAACGTCGAAATATTGCTCATTATTTTTTAAATCTATCATCGTATCCTCTGAATAGCCTAACGCCC
>NZ_CP031479.1:3126181-3128659 GCF_003390515.1 Vibrio anguillarum
ACATGGAATTTACTGCTCAATCCCAACTCTATTTAGCTGATAACAACTCACTTTGCCTAACGCCGCATTAAGGTGTGAGCAACGCTACCACGGAACTTAACCAAACCACCGTAAACACTGAACTCAACAATGGAATGAAAAATGCCATGCGTTGCGAATCACTCTTAAATGCTTTGTTAGCCCCACGTTATATGGTTTTTAGTAACATCCTTATAACCTTTATCCAAGTGAATCTTATTCAAGATTTTCTTGTTACTGATTAAGTAATCAAGAATTTCTTGGATACGCTCACTTCTTGCATTAGCTTTGAAAATGTTAAGAACCGCTTCCATGTGATCTTGGCAGAATTTATTATCAAGATGAACTCTAACATCGTTTGAGTGCATTGCGACTATCGCATGAATAATATTATCATCGCCTAAAAGAGAAAAGAACTTATCATATAACGGTCGACCACTTGGAGAAACACCTGTATTATATGAAATACCCTTACCGATTCGGCAAATTAAAATTACTTTTAATATTTTACCCAAACGTTCAGTAGGAATATCACTTTCAGTTTCAAAGTAAGATAGAACCTTTCTCATGTGTGGTGGTTCATTATAGAAATTATCCCAACCATATCTAGCCTCAAGCAAGTCATCAACGTGACCATCAAGAGATATAATACGAGACTCTAAGGATTGATAGCGATTACCATTACAGAAAGTGAAAAATTCTATACCAAGTTTATGCTTATCTTCATGAAGGTTATTTTTATAACCATCAAGAGTAACACCCAGTTTATACTTCACACTTTCTGAACTTCTCGCCCATATATGTGGCGCAAACAATGCAATATTTTTCCGCACAATATTACTTGTCTTTTCAGTGTTATAAATCCCAAATATACTATTTAATAAGTTATCTGTATTTTGTAACGACAGGTCAGCTAAAGGCTTTTCCATACTTTTTATTGTCGTTTCATCGAGTACAGAAGTTGATACTTTTAAGTTATCTATAAATGATTTAATTTGAATTGCTGATTCTGAAGGCTTGTCATTCAATATGTCTTTCACACACGTTTGAAGCCAGCCAAGCAATTCAAAGCCATTAATTGAGTAAGTATTAGGATGTGAAGCACCTATATCATTTCTCATCGTGAGAATATGATGCAACTTTGTATAAACAATATCTGAGATCAATTCTAATTTTCGACAAGTGTTAATTAATGTGTTGTCTTTTATACCTGATAAGTCTTCCTCTGTTGAATAAAACTCTCGACGATTGCCTCCAACCGCAGCATCAAAAAACATATCTAGCCCGTAGACAATTGCTTTATGACGTAAGTTTATAACAACTTCGTTCCAAACGTAATTTAGCGATGCATCAAATAAACCAATTGCAGCACCAGCAACGAACTTAGATAAATATCGAGCCTCTCTTCTAACTTCTGGTGGTAATGAAGCTATAAATGCTGGAAGATTCTGTTCTATTACTTGTCGTTCGGTTAGCTCAGCAATTATGTTTTCAGTCGGCAAACCAAGATGACCTAAGTATTCCTCAAACCGTGTCGTATCAGCACTGAGTAATGCAGTGCCTTTTCCTGCAACAATATCTGTATTCATTTTTTTCCTCAATATTAAATAGTGGGGCTAACGCCCGGCTAAGGGGTTGGCAACGCAGCGCCGAACTCAAAAAACACACAACAGACACTTAAAACACCCAATTTTAGCCAAAATAAGGTATCAAAACGGCATTCTAAAGGGGGGCAATTCAAAACAACCGATGCGGCTAGCTAGAAAAAAGTTTTAGTGAATCTGACGGGTTTTAGAAAAAAGCACATAACGCCCGCTTAAGGGGCAGCCAACGCCACGACCAACTTTCCGCATAACAACGTAACCACAAAAACCAACGCATAGTAAAAATGCCACGCGTTGGCTGTCCCTCTTGAAGCGTTTGTTAGGTGAATTTATAACGCTGAAATATAAACGCAAACCTCTCGTTCACCACCTTGCATACGAAGTGTTTGATTTTCTACGTAAGTAACACCAAGTTTATCGATAACTGACTTTGAACGATCATTGCCAACAAGATGCATGACCTTTAACTCTCGCAACCCATGACTTTCTTTTGCGTACTCAATTAAAGCCTTTGAAGCTTCTGTCGCATAACCTTGCCCCCAAAAATCGACTCCCAACCAATAACCCAAGATGCCTTGGCCATCTTTTAAGCTCGGCAAACTCACTGTTCCAATAAGCTCTAACGATTCTTTAAGTACAATCGCGTAAACAATACTCTCTCCGCTGGCAAAGCCAATTTCATGTGTTTCAATCCATGAAATTGCATCTGAAACTTCATAAGGGTGCGGTATGTTTGCCGTCATCTCTGCGATTCGTTTATCACCAGCCAACACTGATACTTGCTCTGCATCAGACAGCTCAAATGACCTAAGGATTAAACGTTCCGTTTCTAAAACTTGCTGCACTATTCCCCCAA
>NZ_CP031479.1:3128812-3130001 GCF_003390515.1 Vibrio anguillarum
AAATTGAAGTTCAGTGTTTAAAGTATGTTTTTTGAGTTCGGCGGTGCGTTGTCAACCCCTTAGCCGGGCGTTATGTACTAGGAGGTAAATTTGAGTTTTATCAATATGTTAATTGAAGAGATTGAATCACAAGAACGTACCAAAGTTTGTTCAGTTTGTATGGGTAGTGGTTCTACTATTAGTTTTGCTCGAGCTCGTTTTATTGGCAAGTACGGTGATTGGGCAGGTGATATTGATAGCAAATACTCTGACGTGAAGAGAGCGTGGGTAGAGGCTGGGAAGCCATCTTTTGCTGAGTTTGAACAAACATGTTTGGATATCGGTTTAGGAAATGAAGAAGCCAAAGATACATATGAGCTTTTTCTAACTAAAGAGAGCAAAGAGAAATGCCATAATTGTGAGGGTGGTCGTGAACTTACAGAACACGGTAGAGAAGTCGCAAAGCTAAAACAGCTCATCACGAATCTATAGTACGTACATAACAAACAATTTAAGAGGGATTCCCAACGCTTGGCATTTTTGCTTCTACTTCAAATTTAGTGTTTACGGTACAATGCTTTAGGTTGGGTGGTAGCGTTGCTCACCCCTTAATTGGGCGTTATGTACTTTCTCGAAAATTAACCTAACCAACGTATGAAATTAGGTCGTAAACTTAGCTTAATTAAAGGGTTAGGTGATAGATATGGCATTTTCAGAAATTGAGCAACAGCGTTACAGAAAGGCAGTGGAGAAGTACCTTGATTCTTGTCGACCGCCAGCAGAGATCCGCAATCAACTTGATATTGGGTATCGGTTAGAGGGGCAGGTCATCGAAATCTTCGAGATACGTCCTAAGTGGAATGATCCATCCGAAAAAATGGAGTGCCCAGTAGCCAAAGTCAAATATTATAAGTCGCGTGACGCGTGGAAAATTTACTGGATGAAATCCAACCAAAAATGGCATTCGTATGAGCCAATCCCAGAGATTCAACTTCTAGAAGCTTTCTTGGAAATATTAGAAGACGATACTTATGGGTGTTTCTGGGGATAGAACCAACCACTTACATAACAAACGCTTCAAGAGGGACAGCCAACGCGGGGCATTTTTACTATGCATTGGTTTTGTGTGATTGCGGTGTTATGCGGAAACTTGGTAGTAGCGTTGTCTGCCCCTTAAGCGGGCGTTAGGCAAAGTGAGTTTTTATCAGCT
>NZ_CP031479.1:3130074-3130585 GCF_003390515.1 Vibrio anguillarum
ATAGTGCCGTAACCACTAAACCCAACGCAAATTGAAAATGCCACGCGTGCTAAGTCCCGCTTTAACGCTTTGTTATATGCGTTGTTTTAACTACATAAAGACTGCTTCAACTTTGTTTCCATCAGCATCGCGGACAAATGCCGCATAGTAAGTCTCACCGTACTCTGGACGTAAGCCAGGCTTACCTGCACACGAGCCTCCAAGCTCTAATGCAGCAGCATAAAACAGGTCAACAGCTTCTTTACTTGGCGCATTGAAAGCGATGTGAGTTCCGTTACCAGAAGAAGCTCCATTTTCACATGGACAACCTACCCAAAACTCAAAATTCTCACCGTAGGCAGCCGCCACATTTTCAATGTAATGCGAACGCTTTACCGATAATGCGGATAGAACTGAATCGTAAAAAGCCACAGCAGATGCCACATTTGAAACACCAACTGAGACGTGATTTAGAATCATTTTAAGCTCCTTTTTACTCACAGATTTTGAAAGCATATAACGCCCGGCTAAG
>NZ_CP031479.1:3140343-3140581 GCF_003390515.1 Vibrio anguillarum
TGATATTTAGTAATGCAAGGCTAGTGCTCAGGTGTTTCTAGCAGCTTAATGGCACTTTCAACTGCATTATTGATCGCTTGGTCATTTTCAAGTTTTCCTGAACTTGCTGGCCCAAGGGCTCTAGAGTATAGAGCTAATTGTTTGTCCAAAGGCAAGCCCAACTGTTCATACAGATTTTCGCGAATTTTTGCATGTTGTTCAGGGTCTTGGTTTGCAAGGCTAATAAGTGTTTCATAAA
>NZ_CP031479.1:3140735-3141625 GCF_003390515.1 Vibrio anguillarum
CAGTGTTTAAGTGTGTTTTTTGAGTTCGGCGGTGCGTTGTCAACCCCTTAGCCGGGCGTTAGTTTACCAATCAAAATTGCACCCTAACTCAATACGCTAGGGTGTGATAATTATCGCAGATGGTTTTGTGGCAATTGCGATTGTCCAAGGACTGCAACGACCAAAATAAAGCTGTCTTCCTTGGTAAAGTAAGCCGTATGCTTGCCTATAGGGAAGTAAAAACCATTTTGATATAAATCGTTGCAGCTTCTGCCTACCGCTGGGTTATCTGCGAGCATCTGAAACCCAGTAAGAAGAGTATCTTTGTATGCGTTCCACTGCATCTCGGAAAAGTTTGTAACGGTATAATTTTTGATTTTATGTAAATGAGCCTGTGCTAATTTACTTAGTTTATATTTACTCTTGTGCATACTTTACTTACAACGCGTTTAGGAAATTTTCACCGTCAACTATATTGCCTTGGGCTAAGTCTGCTTTTGCGGACTCAAAACAATGTTTTATGTAATCTGCTTTCATGACTTCAAGTTCTTCATAGTCTCTAATCGACATCACAACAACGGCATCTTTATTATTTTTACTAATTTTAACTGGCTCACGTTGAGCGTTTAGAAGCAGTTCACCGAAATTACGTTTGGCATCATTTGCTGTTAATGTGTACATGGTTAAGCTCCAAGTCTGTAAGTGCAGTAATATTATAGGGTATCGAGCCAAATGTGCAATTTAATTAAATCGTGCGATTGGTGTGAAAAGTAAACTAACAAAGCATTTAAGATGGATTCGCAACGCTTGGCGGTTTTAGTGTAAATTCAGTTTTTCCGTTTTAAGTGGTTTGTCGCGGCATAGGTGTTTAGCGTTGCTCACCACTTAACGCGGCGTTAGGCAAGGTGAGT
>NZ_CP031479.1:3141639-3143102 GCF_003390515.1 Vibrio anguillarum
GGCGTTATGTTTATTGGAGAAATTCATGGTCAATTGGCCTTGTATCCTGAAATTGGATGGTGACGATGAGCTCATTTATTTGGGCTCAGAAACTGACTTGAACTGCGAATGTGTGGGGTTGATTTTTAGCTCAGATGATCGAGTAATAGATTCTGAAGGCTTTGTATACTCATTGGTTTCAGATGCTTCAACAGCGATTAACTTGGTTGGAAACTCAGTCCAGATGTCAGCAGAAGATGCATCAAGATTGATTCAATGTCACGAGTTTTGTCGAGCTGAAGTTTGTTTGACAAAAATTCAATTTGAGACGGTAAGTGACGCAATTAAGTGTCTTAAATCTTAGGCTAAATAAACATAACAAACGGCTCAAGANNTCTTAAATTGTTTGTTATGTTGCTGATTTAGAAGCCAGAATTTGGTTGCTTTAGAAATTCTAGCTCGGCTTCTGTTGACTCACGACCAAGTATTTCATTTCGGTGTGGGTAACGTCCAAACTTGTCGATTATCGCTTTATGCTTATACTCAAACTCTATATTACTTTCGATACCTACCGACTCAAAAAGTTTGACTGCTTCAATATGAATTAACTTCGATTCACTGTGCATAAACGGCATATAGAGGAACACTTTCTGGATATCAGATAACTGACTGTCTAAACCGTTTGCTATAGCAAATTGAGTTAGGGTTACTGCCATTGAGTCACAAGTGAAAGACTCTGGTTTATTTCGGTAAATATTACGAGAAAATTGATCCAGGATTATAACCTCAGCTAAAGCACCTAAAGGTATCTCACGCCAACTAGCTAATTCACCTGATTTCGCTTTGTCATGAAGCTCTCCGAAGCGACTTTTAATCATAAGATCAAAGGCTTCATCTTTTTGCCACCATTGCATAGGCTCAAGCTCATTGAACCAAAAATCTATGATTTCCTTGTACATTTCACTATCCTTATTTACTCGAAACTGCATTGCAACATAACGCCCGGCTAAGCCTTAGCCGGGCGTTATGTGATCTTGTAAATTCAGCTACATAAAGGAGAATTTAGTGGCTAATTCAGTGATAATTCAGCAATTAGATAATCAATTGAAAGTAAATTCAGATGCTTATGATTTAAGTCGAATTGTTGGTGTTGAAGTGAAAGTTTTGACGTTCAAAGACTATCTTATGAGAATGTTTCTGTTGGGTGCAATTTCATCGAGTTTACTTTTTATCTTTATCCCATCAGAGCATCAGGAATATGGATTAGCGTATGCATCCTTTTTGCCATTGGTAGCATTTATATTCGGTGCATTTTTGGGTTTTGTTAGCAGTAATAAGTATGAATTTCGTTTAGAGTTTAATCACTTAGATGAAACTGGGGTTCAATGGTTTACAGCGGCGAAGAGTAGAAAATCTAGTGATTACGTTTTGTTCAAAGAGCAAGAAATGGAGTTAAAACGAAAAATCACATAACAAACGGCTCA
>NZ_CP031479.1:3143805-3145703 GCF_003390515.1 Vibrio anguillarum
TATGTAGCTGAATTTACAAGATCACATAACGCCCGGCTAAGGGGTTGACAACGCACCACCGAACTCAAAAAACACACTGTAAACACTGAGCTTCAATTTTGTACTAAAGCCGCCACGCGTTAGCAATCCCTCTTGAGCCGTTTGTTATGTGCGTAGCCGAATCTTGCGCTTAGTCAGGAACAATGATTACCCCTAATTGCTCCAGTAACTGCTCCTGTTGCCACGAGCATATTTTTACACCTGTAAGATCAATCTTTCGAGGATCTAAACCATAAAGCTCTGAATGACTTAAATCACAGCCTTGTACTCTAAACTGTTCCCAGCAGTCTTCCGAAAAAACGCCACGACTTAAATCTGATTCTTTAAATGAAGCACCTCGAAGATTTGCACCAATCCATCTATTTTCGAACAGGTCACATTTTTCAATAAGCTGCTGCTCTAAATTGGCATAGGATAAGTTACAACCTGTTATGTATGCAGAGCAAAAGTACATTTTATTCGAAACCTGATTTACAAAACTAACTTGGCTAAAATTTGCGCCTTTAAGATCGCAATCTCTCAGTTCAATACCAAAGCAATTTGCCCCCTTAAAATGGGACATTGAAAGCTGACAATCTTTAAATGAAGCATCTCGAAGATCAGCATAAGAAAAATCGCACCCTTCTAGTGCCCCATGCTCTATGAAAGTACAGTTAATGAACTGTGTATCTCGAAGGTTTGAGCGCTTAAAATTACAATGTATAAAAGTACAATTGCTAAAGATATATTCTTGCAAGTCCTGATGTGAGAAGTTCACTTGATTATATGATTGCTTTGATTTTTCCATGCTGTAGCTCCAAAAACATTTGATGTGAAGACTACCATTTACCTGAAAGTTCTCAACAAAAACAAAACCAGCAAAAACAGACACTTAAAACACCCACTTCAAACTTGATACTAAGCCTATCTCATTGGTGCATTTTTTTCTTTAAAAGAACCAACATATGAGCATATATCAAACTTATAAATGCAGTTTTTGCTAACTGCATCGACCAAACTGGAAAGAAAAGCCAAAATATGGTCTCCTTCATCAGATGGTTCAACAAAGCGATAAGATGTCGCAATTTCTCCTCGATTAGGAAAGTTATACGGCATTAACTTATCATTATCGTCGGACGTATTATATGAGATAAAACCATCTTCAATACTTAAAATGAAATTATGTCTTCTAGATGCATCCTCTATTGAGGGAGGATAAATATCTGCGATCACATCTAAAATGTCTTCATCACCAAAATTAATTGATTCACAAACTAAAAAACTAACAACATTTTGGAATTCATTAAAGCTTGGGTTCCAAAAAGTAATGGTTTCACATTTATTACGATATTCAGGTTCGCTAATCTCTAAATGCCTTTTTTCATGAGTCAAATCTTCATTGAAAGGATTAATTGGCATTGTCGAAACAGGTTCATTATTTCTTATTTTCTTTACCTCCATTAACTTCAGCAATGCTTCTTTCAACTGAGTCTTACTGAGTTTCGATTTGACTTCACCAATAGAATATACCGTTTCTATTGGATAAAATCTGCGCAAGTCATCTGTTTCTATTCTTGGTGTTTCTATACCATTATATATTACAACATCACATTGCGTGGTTCTTTCATTACTTCGATCAACAATAAACCCTTCACCAAACTTATAATATGTTGGTAAAAAACAAGAGAGCAACTCTTTTACAATTCTTTCTCTATATTCACCAAACTCTGACTTATGTATTAATTTACCATTGCCGTCTACAAATATTCCTCTAGAGTCTTCTGTATATTTACACATGAACTCTCTAGCCTTACGTCTCGCTAATATATCAATTACATTTTTCATAACTTTCCCTTTTAGGTATAACGCCCGGCTAAGGG
>NZ_CP031479.1:3146923-3147176 GCF_003390515.1 Vibrio anguillarum
CTCTTGAGCCGTTTGTTATGAGTAATTTTTCCGCGATAGATTTTCTTTGTATTTTTTGTACTCTCTACTTTTGAAAAACCAGTCCCAACCAGCAAAAAACACAGCTCCAAATAACGTCATTAAATAAACTCGGTACGACACAATTGGAGATAAATCTAGATAAAAATCGTTTCGAACAAATGCACTACCGAAAATAACTGGAATACAAAACCCTAAGCCATATCCTAAAAAGTGCCTGAAAAAGCCTTTTTTT
>NZ_CP031479.1:3147253-3148225 GCF_003390515.1 Vibrio anguillarum
TAGCCGGGCGTTATGTGTAATCAGAATCACGAGTTTGATCTGTTTTTAACATCTATGAAACTAGAAATATAATATCCAAGAAATTACATTTTATAACGCGTTTATTCGATAATGTATGTGTTTTAAATAGGATGAAAATATTCACATAACCAGGGGGCTACAACTAAACTATAATGTATATATTATTTAAAAACTGCGATGATACTTGCTTGTGAGACTAGACTTTACTCACCACAGCCTAGAGCCTTCTAACTATTTTATAATAGTCTAAGCCCTTGGAATAGGGCTTAGATACTCCATCGCACTATTAATTAATGCGCTACGGATTTAGAGAGTAAATTAAGAACTACAACGCCACTAATTATTAAAGCCATTCCGATACCGGCCCATAGATCTAACTTCTGCCCAAACAATCCCCAGCCTATAATAGAAACTACTACTATTCCTAATCCTGACCATACCGCATAAGCGATGCCTAACGGTATTGACTTTAAAGTTAAGGATAAGCAATAGAAAGCCACGGCATACCCCAAAATAACAGCCAGGGAAGGCATAAGCTTAGTAAAACCCTCACTAAGCTTCAGACTTGTTGTAGCAAAAACCTCACCTAATACAGCAACAAATAATACTAACCAAGTATTCATAAACTATTCCTAACGAAAAATCATAATAAACAAGATTCAGATAATAGCGTATATTAAAAATAATTATAGACTTGATTATTTTTATTGCTTGTGGGCAAATTAAATATATAAATAATTATATTGTTGATTTATAATGATTTTTGTAAAAACCCTGGTTCTGTCTGTCGAAATATTTTTTTAAAATTTATTTAAATAGTAGGTATTTTGGGTCAAATTAAGACAAGTTTCGTGACATTGTTGAGGAATATTTGCTTAAGGTAATAGAGGCCGAAAAATGGGCTCAGCCAAAAAACATAACAAACGGCTTAAGAGGGATTGCCAACGCTTG
>NZ_CP031479.1:3148239-3149410 GCF_003390515.1 Vibrio anguillarum
CCTTAGCCGGGCGTTATGCATTTTAAGCGATCTCGTCACAATTCGCAGAGCGCATCACGCTTCTATTATTGCGCTCAATTTCATGCAAAAGTAGTATCACAAGGGCAATTTTGCTTTATGACACTGATGTATAGCTACTACTTTGGTTCGTTGCTATATCAGTCTCAAATCAGTATGACTTTGAGGTTTGACAATGGAACAAGAAAAGTACTTAGGTTATATAAAGTACGATGGTGAGTTAGTAGAAAACGGGTTAATGGACGGCAGAAGACAAGCTAAAGCTCTACTCGCATATGATGGAGCAATCAGAGAGCTTATTTCTAAACAAGCACCAGACTTGAAGCATATTGATTTTGAAATTCCAATGAGGGTCCAAAAGGGTTCTTGGGAAGCTTTAGTTCCAGAAACAGTTGCTGGGTGGGCGCAAGCTGGACTTGGGGTTGTTGCGACCGCTTATTTTAGTAAAGCTGCGTCAAAAATGGCTGAGAACGATTTTGAGAACTTCGGCTTCACCTCAATATTCTCGAAAGCACTAGATGGGTTAAAGTGGTTTGCACGAATCAGCAAACATCTAGGAGAAACGGGTAAAAAAGATCTGTCCAACCTTAAGTTTAAAAATAATAACGAACTTATCGGTATTCCCAACAATAGAGGGGAGTACATATATGTTCCAAAGCCTGCGTTAGATATTTATCTAGATTCCAACTCAAAATTGCTAGAAGAATTAGCTCGTAATATAGCTGAAGGACGCTCGTTGAAAATTGGAACATACAGCGATGGGGTTAAGGACGAAGTTACTATTGGTAAACAAGACAAAGCAATCTTCTGTAAGGATGACAGTGAAGATGACGATGAAGTTTTAGTTTTACCTGAGCTAGTGCACGGTGCAACGGTTGTGATTGAAGGCGAAGTTACGAGGGAAAATAAAACATCCAACTCCTTAGGCTTTAAATATTTAGGGCACATTCTTACTGCTTATCCTGATGTGGGTAGTGTCGTTAAATATAAACCTCTTCTGTTTTTGCGCTGTAAGCTAGTCGGTATCGTTAGCCGTTTAGATGAAAAAGGTCGAATTGCAGCGAAACGACCAAAACTTATTGTGTCCCACTTGGAAGCGCTCGAACAAACCAACGGTGACCTATTTAACTAAATGCTTAGTATCAAGTTTGAA
>NZ_CP031479.1:3149675-3150113 GCF_003390515.1 Vibrio anguillarum
TTGACAACGCACCGCCGAACTTAAAAAACACACTGTAAACACTGAACTGCAATTTTGTACTAAAGCCACCACGCGTTGGCAATGCCTCTTGAGCCGTTTGTTAGCTATTTTTTCCCAGTGACTGATTTGAATGATTCAAAAATGAATGTCGCCAATCCACCTGCAACATTTGAATTTGCATAATCCTTCAAAAGCTCACAAAAATTTGATTTGAATTTATCAATAGCCTCTTCTGGAGAAGAAGCATAAATCGTATCACCTTCCACTCCTAACCCCGATCTCAAGAGTTCTTCCTTTTCAAAAAGATAAGTTTCTGAACTCATATCCAGATAAGTAAATTCATTACGATTTGAATTTGGTTTACAGAAAAATTGATACTTTGACATCTTTAATTTCCTTGCTGCTGAATAAAACGATAGCTAACGCCCGGCTAAGGGG
>NZ_CP031478.1:0-1178 GCF_003390515.1 Vibrio anguillarum
ATTTCTCCGTAAGTATAAAATTAGCGTTCTTTTCTGTATCAGCGGTATTTTGTGTTTAATTGCTTATAACATCATCGGTTCATACGTAGATGAGAATGGCTTCTTAGTTGAGCCATTTGGGTTCATTCCTTTATTTTGGCTTTTTCAGCTACTGGCGTTAGTGGCTTTGGTTGTTACCTTCGTTAAACATAGAAAGGTTCATTAAACGGGTTAGTTAAGCCACAAGCGCACTAAGAAGCTTCGAAAATGAAAGTCGCCCTATGTTGATTATAAATGGCGAGAAAGATAATTGGGTTCCTGCCAATTTCGCGAAGGACTTTTATGAAAAAATGAAGAGTAAATACGATAAAAATAATACTGAAATTGAGTTCAATTTAGCTGATGAATCGCATTATTTTTCCAACGACATGAGAGATCATACGATAAAATGGTTGAATAAAAATTTGTAGGCTAAAAGTAAATCTGTAGCAATAAACAGCTAACAAACAATTTAAGAGGGATTCCCAACGCTTGGCATTTTTGCTTCTACTTCAATTTTAATGGTTACGGTACAATGCGTTAGGTTGGGTGGTAGCGTTGCTCACCCCTTAATTGGGCGTTATAAGCAAATCCAGCCTCAGAGGATGAAAAATGGAAATTGAGTACAAGGTAAACTATCCAATCACGTCGAAACAGTTCGTGAATTTGCTAAAGAAAACATCACTTGGTGAACGTAGACCACTAGAAAATGAAGCAATCATCAAAGGTATGCTTGAAAACTCAAATCTAATTGTTACTGCATGGATAAACGATCAGCTTGTTGGCGTGGCGCGTTCTGTTACGGATTTTCATTATTGCTGTTACCTATCGGATCTAGCCGTTGATGAAAGCGTTCAATCGAGTGGTATTGGTAAATATCTAATATTGGTAACCAAAGAAGAATTGAATCCAAACTGTAAAGTTATTTTATTATCAGCACCTCAAGCGCAAGCTTACTATCCAAAAATCGGTTTTGAGCATCATGAAAGCGCATGGGTTTTATCAAGTGCCGAACAATTAAAGCTAATTTAAATCAAGGTGTTATTTTGCTTATAACAAACGGTTCAAGAGGGACTGCCAACGCGTGGCGGTTTTTGTTCAAATCAGCATTTGTGATTACGGTTGTTATTTTAGGTTCAGTGTTTTGCGTTGTCAGCCCC
>NZ_CP031478.1:12099-13155 GCF_003390515.1 Vibrio anguillarum
CCCCTTAGCCGGGCGTTAGCATTCTGAGAACTTAAATAGTCATATTCAAATGGTAGAAATCAATCATCGCGTATAATAGTTGTGTGACAATTCACCATTTTGTAGTTTAATTATCCCTTGTGAAATTATTTAAAGTTAGTTGTGTTAATGAAAAGAGCAAATGTAAAATTAATGTTGAAAGCTTCCGGTGTTGTACTGTCTATATTGTCATTTTATAGTTTTGCTTCATTGAACTGTTCAGGTTTTTCTGGGTGTGAAAGAAAGTATTGTGAGATTGAGCAGCAAATAGAAAGTGCTCAGTTAGCTAATAATCAAAAAAAGATAGAAGGACTAAAAGTTGCCCTAGCGGAAGCCAAGTCCAATTGTAGTGACACAAAACTTAAGCAAGATTTAGCTGACGAAATTAAAGAAACTAAAGATAAAATTGCCGAATATAACTTAGATTTACAAGAAGCAAAGGGAAGTGGCAAGGATAACAAAGTCAGGAAATACCAAAATAAAATTCAAGAAGAAGAGCGTAAATTGGAGTCGCTTCTACAAGAGTTATCCGAATTAGGCTAGATAATGCTAACAAACGCTTCAAGAGGGACAGCCAACGCATGGCATTTTTATTATGCGTTGGTTTTTGTGATTACGGTGTTATGCGGGAAGTTAGTAGTAGCGTTGTCTGCCCCTTAAGCGGGCGTTATGCTTAATCAACTAAAATCAGTGGTTTATAGTTTTCTTTGTTCCCTCAGCTTTTCAGTTTTGTGTTTGTCGGCAAGTTGGCTTTTTTGAGCGCTGTTTTTCGGACACTCATTCTTTGGCGCTGGAAATTCAGAGAGTTGCCTCAATCAATTTTCGGGTAAGCGCAAGGTTAGGGCGGTTGGCTCAATCAGCAACTTGATCTTAGGTTTTTGAGTTTTAGCGGCCAAATTTCAAAGTCTGACTTTCAAAACTATGAGTCATTTCGGTTTTCTACGTTTTGGCTTTTGTTTGTAAATCAAAGTCGAGTTAATCTTGTTTCCAGAAAAACGTAACCCATTGAAGCTTAAGATGCTTAGTATCAAGTTTGAA
>NZ_CP031478.1:18376-454176 GCF_003390515.1 Vibrio anguillarum
GAGTCACTGAATGGAGTTTTTATGCATCCTATATTTAATAATGGTTTGACAAGTCTTGTTAACCTTGGGAAAACATTTTCGAATGTTAAAATTAGTTTTGCTCAATGTATTTCCGCTATTAGAAACACCGTGAGGTTAGTTCTAAATCTGTAACTGAACAACATCTACAGCTTATTGAATGTGCAAATAGCCAAAAATATTTACACCGAACAAAATCCCAAGATGTTACTATAATCAAATGCTACGGTACACCTAGTCGGAAAAAGAACCGAGCTCCTGACCCTACATTACTAGATCTTGTTAAACGTGCCAATCTGGGCTGAAAAGAATTTAGCCCAGATATAATCTGACAGGCACCAAGTCGAAAAGTGGGTAACTGTCAGATCAGGTCTGAATTAGTACACATGACACTCACCAATCCATAGCGCATCAACTTGTTGAAGCTGGCGCGGTTGATACGCTCCGTAAAGCCAATACAACGCTAAGTTATTTCACCATGTGGCAACATGGCTCTGATTTACGAGAGATCTTAAATCAATCTCAGTTCTATGAACATAAGGCTCGACTGAAACAAATTGGTATCGATATTTCCCGTCCTTTCGATGTGAGTCGTATGTGTCCCACACTCAAGCGTTCAGAAGTTATCGAGGTTAAACCACTTTCTATCCCTGACTGGTATCAACTCCCTGTTGTTTCCAGATCTAACATCATGCCGTTTAAGGCTGTAGCATAAAGAGAGCACCACATGATTAAAATTGAGATATTCAAAGAAAATGAGAATTTTCAAACAAGTACAATACCGGGTAAAGAAGGCAAACCCTCTAGAACTATTTATGAACAAACCGCTTATGCCTATTTAGGCGGGAAATTTCCGGTTCAAATGAAACTATCCCTAGAAGAAGGACAACCGCCTTATGTCGCTGGAGAATACACCGTACATAGCTCTAGTAAGGACGCGTTATGGCTAGCGTATCGATATATGACCCAAACAAAACTCATCACCTCGGCTTAGGTGATTTTGAATTACTTCAGTTATCTAGACCAACTCATAAGGCAAGGTTTACTCGTAGAGGTCACGAAGACGTTCAGCTTTTAGTCTTTTTAGACGATGACAAGGAGGTACCATTCATTCGTGTTCCTTTGCATGTATTGTTGAGAGCGGCTCAGCACTGGGAAAAATCACATTACTCTAAAAAAGAAGATCGTTTTATTATTGCCAACCAAGACAAAATGTCATTTGCTGAAGTTGCTCAGGTTCTTGGCCGTAGTCGAGACTCGGTTAAGGTTCGCGCTGGTAAACTTGGCGTGTCATTTCGAAAAATCGCAGAGACGGCACCAACAGTTAAGCTTTCTAACGAGGATATTGAGCTCATTAGAGAGCTAGCCGAGGCGGGTTTAAATTTCTGCGAGATAGCCCGTAAGTTTGAGGTAGACAATAGTCACGTTAGAAACGTTTGCCAATTTCATTCGCGGCTGTACTTAGATAAAACTGACTATATTAGTCATAAAAAACGGCAAGCTGATGCAATTGATGGTATGGGATAATACTTATGGTGATTTTTATCCCATTGAATTTACTGAAATTAATAATACTAAAGTGCGTATTATATATCTTATGTTAAATTACTTGGTTTGCTTACTAGGTTCATGAGTAACCATAAATCAATAAGTTACCTTCTCTCACTTTCACTTTATAGTTATTAATACGTTAATTTCCGGCTAGTTTAACTCTGAAACCTTTCTTTTCTAAATAAGCTTTAATTTTGTCTCGAGCATCACCCTGGATCTCTATTTCACCATCTTTTACTGAGCCACCACACCCACAACTTTTCTTGATTTCTGCCGCGAATAGCTTTAGTGCAGTATCATCTAAATCCAAGCCGGTCACGATACTCACGCCTTTCCCTTTTCGCCCTTTTGTTTGACGATGGATTCTAACCACTCCATCTCCTTTAGGGCGTTCTATAACTTCAGGCTCAGCTTTGATACGGCCTAAATCCGTAGAATATACAAGTGTCATAAATCATTTACTTCTTTAATTGTTCTGCTTTCTGTTTTGCAAGCAAATAAGCTTCGATATGTTTTTGAATAGCCACTTTTGAACCTTTGATTAAGCGACCATTGAAAAAGCAATACCACCCATTGAGCTCACCTGTATCATTCTTCAGTGTAAAGCCGCCAAATTGCTCTTGTTTACCATTTGGAGCTTCTCTCTTCTTACCTACCGCACTGAACTCTCTAGGATCAATGATAGAGGCAGTATCACACCACCAGTCTATGCTTTTTTTAACTGCCGCAAGGTTACCAGTCAAAACATGGTTTTTGATCTTAACTTGCCATATATCTGTAGAGTTAGGCGCAGATGTAAGGGTAAATCCTCGATACGTCGCTATAGCCATATGTTATTGGTCTTTTTAATTATAGGTTAGTTAAATAATAATTGTATCTTCACCGTTATCAAGTATATTTATCGATAAACCATATTGTTATAGTGCATCAAGATGAAAAAAAACATCCCTCTCATCACAGATCCTATGATTTTAAAACAAAAGGTTACCGAATTTTCCGACACAGTTTGCTTTGAACAATTTCAACATTTGACACATTGGCAATATTCGAAGAACTCCGCTTTGGCCATGACTAAAGATTGGAATCATTTTGTTACATTTTGCAAAATAAGATGTGTTACTCCTCTTCCTGGCTCAACAACAGCTGTTAGGCAATTTATCGAAACGGAAGCTCGTGTGAGAAAATACGCGACTATCAGGCGTTACATGGTCACCATTGGTATCATCCATCACCTACTTTCGATGAAAGACCCCACACAAAACCGACTCACTCAACTTTCTTTGTTTCGTCTTAAAGGAGAGAAAGGTGATGATGCTAAGCAAGCGACACCGTTAACGAAAAAACATTTATTAGCACTAGATATACAACTTATTCATTCACCTAACAAAAAGGATATCCGCGATCTTGCAATCTATTATGTGATGTTTGAGTGTGCTTTGAAACGAAGTGAGCTTAAAAAACTAAGTACAGGACAAGTCTTAACTGTGGATGGGCAAATGAAGATCATCGTGGGAAATGTCGATTATTATCTTTCTGAATCGGCCTCTCTTGCACTTAAAAAGTGGCTACAATTACTCAATAAAGAGTCGAACATTGTGTTTTGTTCAATCGATCGCCATGGCAATATTTCAAATAGATCTTTAAATGATGCGTCTATTTTCCGTATCTTACGTCATGCAGGGCAACGTTTAGGCATATTTGACTTGAGGTTTTCAGGCCAATCAACCCGTGTTGGTGCGGCTCAAGAACTGGCTAAACAAGGTTATAAAACTCAAGATATTCAGCAATTTGGACGATGGTTAAGCCCTGCAATGCCAGCTCAATACATTGGTAAACTCGACATTGCAGAAAGTGAACAGATGAAATTTAAGGTCATTAAACCTTTTGATTGAGTGACGTTGTCACGCAATTGGCTAGAAATTCATGAAACCTATGCCCATTATGCTCTAACATTTTAGGAAACATTGAAATGGGAGTCATGCCAGGGAAGGTGTTAACTTCATTAAGATAAATGTTTCCCTCTGGGGTTAAAAAGAAATCAATACGTGCAAGGTGCCTAAGCTTCATGTGGGTAAAAACCCTAGCAGCACAATCACTTATCATTTCTAATTGATCTCTGGTTAAATTCTGAGCTTGTACTTCAGTCATCGAATGGCTAGCCGCACTGTATTTTTCTTCATAAGTATAAAATGCGTCTTCTGGTGCGATGATCTCACCCGGCTTAGAAAGATATAAAACACCATCAAGCTGATAAGCGGCAACTTCTAATTCCCTAGGTTTCACTGCTTTTTCAACCAGAACTTGTTCCGAGTAGCTAAAAGCCGCATCGATTGCGCTGTTGAGCTGGGAAACCTCGGTGACTTTGTAACAACCAACAGATGAGCCTTGTCTCGCCGCTTTAATAAACACACTTCCCCATTTTTCCAGAGCCTGCTTACACTGCTGATGCGCTTGTGCATTATTTTCTGAAAGAAAAAGATAAGGTGTATTAGGAATACCCAGCGCATCGTACCAAAGCTTAGATGTAATTTTATTAAAACTGTTAGCACTGGCTTCTGGACCACAACCTAAATATGGGATGCCAGCCAGCTCGAGCATCGATTGAATGTCGCCCGTTTCCCCTGGATAACCATGAATGCAAGGAACCACAAAATCGATATTGACGGCAACACCATTGGTATTCAACGTTGCAGCATTCGTGTCTAAGAAACTCAGATCGCCCTTTTCACTGTACCAACCATCGGGTCGCATTTCGACGCGAATAACTTGAAAACCTTCTGTTTTTTCAAGTTGTGCTTGTAAATAGTTGGCTGACACAAGTGAAACTTCATGTTCTGACGAACCGCCACCACATAATAATAGGATTGTTGTTTGAGTCATTAAAATCTGTCCATGCTGCTGACGAATAAACTATAAATCATGATAATCAATTCAGTGTGAAGTTACACGGTTTTAGCCAAGGAAAACCTTTTTACTGTTGTAACAGGCTAAGTTATAAGCAATAAAGGGGCATAAGCCCCTTTGATCATTTATTCGCGATAAAATCCAGAATCAGTTTAACTTATTGAGTGTCGGAAATTCCGAATTTTTGATGGTATCAATACTTTTGGCAAAAGGTTTCATTGCTTGAAACTCGGTTGGCAGTGTTTTAATTGCTTCAACAGCATCGGCACGAGTTGCGTAGTCACCATAAAGTACGGTGTACCACTTGGTTCCATTCACTACTTTATAATTTTCCCAAATAGGTTGGCCGTCAGAATTGGGCAGTTTACTGGCAAACTGATCAACTTTATTCTGTGATCCAACAGCAACGACCTGAATGGTGTAGCCAAAACGCGGATTCATTGCTGTCTGTTTAGCTGTCGGTGGAATGAGCGCTACTGCGGCTTTGCTTTGAGGGCTCATCTTAACGACTTTTTTCTCTGTATCGTTAGGAGACATCTTCACCACATTCGTTTCGACATTGCTCTCAGAAATTCCAGTAGCCATGCCTTCTTGAGCGACTACTGGTTGCTGAACCGGAGCAACTTTGTACTCTTCACGATGGCTTTCAGAGGTGACATCGGTAATGTATGTATCAGATGCACAGGCAGCCAGAAGCACTGATAAACCGACAATTGTGATTTTTTTCATGAATTGTTCAACGCCTTAAGTAGAAATTACTATAAATCATGCCGATAGCGACGCTCAGAATCAAGCTCGCTTTGTGATTATATACCCTTGTACTGTGATTTATGGCACAAAGTCGCAGTTGTCTCACGACGTAATGATCACAATCAAACCAATATAGTGAACAAGGATAGCATTTGTTCGCTAAGCTAACGGTAATTCGTGAGTGAAAGGTTCATCAACATGAACAATTTAAATCCATTCCTGAAACCAAAATCGATCGCGGTTGTTGGTGCATCAGTGCGCTCGCTTCGTGCTGGCAATATCGTGATGAAGAACCTACTTCAAGGAGGCTTCGATGGTGCGATTATGCCTGTCACGCCTTATTATCCATCCGTCTGTGGCGTATTGGCCTACAAAAGTATCGAATCTCTGCCTATCGTCCCTGATATTGCGATTTTATGCACGCACGCAACACGCAACGTCACCTTATTTAAGCAATTGGCAGATAAAGGCATCAGCTCCGTCATCGTACTTTCATCTGATATGTATACTGAAGATGCTCAAGGAGTCGAAATCCAAGCCCAATGTTCTAGAATTGCAAAATCGGCAGGAATGCGCATTTTGGGCCCCAATAGCTTAGGGCTGATCCTACCTTGGTTAAATTTCAACGCTTCGTTTTCTCCTGTCACAGCCTTAAAAGGTAACATTGCCTTTATTTCACAATCTGCAGCGGTTTGTACCACGATTTTAGATTGGGCAAATGACAAAGAGATCGGATTTTCAGCATTTATTTCTCTTGGTAATGCCAGCGACATCGATTTCTCTGACTTGCTTGATTGCCTGAGCACGGATAGACACACCCAAGCCATTTTGCTTTATGTTGATACGATTAAGGATGCTCGCCGTTTTATGTCGGCAGCGCGTGCCGCGTCACGTAACCGGCGAATCTTAGTATTAAAAGGAGGAAGAACGCTTGCTGGACGTAAAGCGGCTCAAGCACATACTGGTGGAGACAATACACTCGACATTATTTATGACTCCGCAATTCAACGCACGGGTATGTTACGGGTGAATAATACCCATGAACTCTTTGCCGCTGTTGAAACACTCACTCACTCCGTTCCATTACGAGGTGAACGTCTTGCTATTATTACCAATGGTGGCGGGCCAGCTATTATGGCCGTCGATACCTTGTTAGATCGAGGCGGAAAGCTTGCCGATCTTGAAGAGTCTACTTATCAAAAACTAAATCAGTGCCTGCCTAAAAGTTGGTCTCACAGTAATCCGGTCGATATGGTGGGTGATGCGGATCATACTCGCTACGTTAATACACTAAATGTGCTGCTAGATAGTGATAAAACCGATGCCATTCTCATTATGCACAGCCCATCTGCGATTGCGCAGTCTGAACAAACCGCTCAAGCGGTGGTCGATGCCATTAAAGCGCACCCTCGCCATAAACGTTTTAACATCCTAACCAATTGGTCAGGAGAACTTACCGCGCGCCCGGCTAGACAAATATTTACCCAAGCGGGCATCCCAACCTATCGAACGCCAGAAAGTGCAGTGGTGGCATTCATGCACTTAGTCGAGTACCGTCGAAATCAAAAACAACTAATGGAAACGCCGACAACCGCAGAACCCGTCCATGTATCAGAAATACACAGCGCGCAGCAATGGATAGCGGAGCAACTAGGCATACACCCTACCCGTCACCTTGATACACACCAAATAGGTAAGTTATTTAAATATTTTAATTTTAATGTATTACCAACTTGGATAGCTTCTGATGCCAGTGAAGCGGTACATATTGCCGAGCAAATTGGTTACCCAGTCGTGGTGAAATTGCGTTCGCCCGATATTACGCATAAATCAGATGTGCAAGGCGTGATGCTCAATCTACGCAACCGCCACGAAGTGGCAAGCGCAGCGCAAGCGATATTGGATCGCACGCAGATCTCGTATCCTTCCGCTAATATTCATGGGTTATTGGTTCAGGCAATGGCAAAGCTCGCTGGCGGCGAAGAGCTCAGGATCAAAGTGATTACTGATACAACCTTTGGCCCGGTCATTTTACTGGGACAAGGTGGTTCAGAATGGGATGAATCAATCGATGCCGCCGCCGCACTCCCCCCACTGAATATGACGCTCGCTCGTTATCTGATTGTCAGAGCAATACGCAGCGGGAAAATTCGGCTGCAAAAACTACCAGAGCCAATGAATATTGATGGGTTATCTGAGTTTTTAGTTCGTATCTCGCAGATGATTATTGAATGTCCACAAATAGATGAATTAGATATTCACCCGGTTTTAGCCAATGGTAATCAATTCACCATATTGGATGCCAACTTAGTCCTAAAAGATTACCAAGGCGACGGACAAAGTAGATTAGCTATCCGCCCCTATCCAAGTGAGTTTGAAGAAAATATGCTCCTAAAGGACAACTCGGCCATTACCTTACGCCCAATCTTGCCCGAAGATGAGCCGCATCATGCAGAGTTTATCCGTAACGTATCAAAAGAAGATTTGTATAAACGCTTTTTTTCGGATGTCGGCGAGTTTAACCATGAAGCCTTAGCCAATTTTACTCAAATTGACTATGACCGAGAGATGGCTTTTGTCGCAGTGGATCATACCAATGATCAAGAGAGTATTATTGGCGTTTCACGGGCACTCATTAACCCTGAGAATAGCGATGCTGAGTTCGCCATCTTGATCCGTTCTGATTTAAAAGGAAAAGGTTTGGGTAAAATCTTGCTGCAAAAAATCATCGACTATTGTCGCTTGAAAGGAACCTTACAAATTTCCGGCATGACCATGCCAACCAACCGAGGCATGTTGACGCTAGCGCAAAAATTAGGTTTTGAGATTGAAGTGCATTTCGAAGATGGGACGGCAGATATGGTTTTGATCTTAAATAAACCAGAATAAAGCCGTAGCGATCAGGTTTGATCACTGCGATCCGCCCAAAATTTTAACTTAGCGTCCAGTTTTTCTTGAGGTATTGCACACACCACGACTTTGCTTCGCCCATTTTATTACGCCGCCATGCCATAATGATCTGCATCGATTTTTCTTCAGATCCGCTGATTGCTTTCAGTTTACCTGCGGCGATCAATGGTTCTGCTATCTGTTTCGGTAATGTGCCAATGCCTAACCCTTCCACTAAAGCGGCACATTTTGCGCTGAAATTAGTTACCGTCAAACGCGGTTGTTTTTGCAAAATATTCACGCTCATTGCAGGCTGGTCACGCGCGGTATCGGCAATCGCAATCACTCGATACTTTTGCCTTGCTTCTTCATCAAATGCACCGCTTCGTTTGTGCACGTAATGCGAGCTGGCCGCTACCCAAACCATTGACATAGTTCCTATGGTTTCTGCTTTTACATCTTGTGGTAACGTATCGATACGTGGGCAAATCAGCAAATCGGCTCGATCGGTTGAAAGTGACTCCCAACACCCCGCTAAAATTTCTTCTTGAAGACGGATTCGTGTTTTACTGACATTACCTAACGCTTCAACCATTGGGAAAAAATTATGAATAGGGATAATACCGTCAAATGCGACCGTCAAATCCAGTTCCCAACCATTCGCTAACAAGGTTGCGTCATTCACCAATTTTTCTGTCGCCGATAAAATGGCTCTACCCCGCTCAAGAATGAGCAAGCCGGCTTCAGTAAACGTCGCTTTATGCCCTGAACGGTCAAAAATAGTGATATCTAAATCTTGTTCCAATTTTTGGATCTGATAACTCAGCGATGATGGTGCACGGCTTAGCTCATTTGCCGCCGCAGCAAAGCTGCCTCGTCTATCAATCGCATCTAAAATATGAAGCGCTTCTAAGGTAATTGGACTTTGCAAAATGGACATCCTTTGGTGAAATTGCAGTGAGTATGCAATAACGAGTATGCCTTATTTATCATCGTTGTGGTATCTCTGACGGGATGGAAAATAGACGAGGAGAACTGGTTTGGAACCAAAAATCGTAGAAATAACAAAGCCAGTTTAATACTGGCTTTGAGACACATTCATTTAAAAAGGGGTAGAAAAGTTATCAATGAGTGAGTCTATTTCTTATTTTCTGACATCTCTTTCTTAACCATGACCGCTGCAGCCACGATAAAAACGATGATTAATCCAAGCTCCATGTAAAACCTCGATAAGTGTGTAAAATTAAAGGCTAAAATATAAACAACGCGATTCTAGCAGACTGGAAAAATATAGACAGCTTTTAACGTATTGCTAACGTTTTTAGCGACTCAGTTCAAAAAGAGCGTGAATACAGAAAAATGGTAATTTTCATCACATCCGTAACTCTAGATTGTTATATTCTCTTCCTACTTGAAGCTACAGCGGTGTTTAACAACGCACCGCCGAACTCAAAAACCCACTGTAAACACTTGCGCTAAAGCCGCCACGCGTTGGCAGTCCCTCTTGAATGCATGAATGTGTATATGTGTTTCAGATGCCACAACCCATTTTTATTTCGACCGACCTAATGGACCGTTCTGAACTAGATGTTACGTGCAATGGCCACTAGCTCGTCTCGGCAAATTTGCAACCAATATTTGAGAGTCTCTTGCAGCATTCTTACCTGATCACCGATGCGGTTGACTTCTTTCAGCTCCTCGTCGGTGAGAGGTCGAGAAGGTAAATTCTCTGATAATGCAGTGAAGTAGTCTACCTGCATTCCACTAGAAGAATGGAAATTCATACCAAAACCGGTAACTGGATTCTCACTAGGATCGAAGTAATAGTTCCACATAGCAAGATCCTCGTTAATGTATTCAATGGTATTTTTACCGTACTTTTCGTTCATAAAGGTATCAATATCAGACAGGCTACCAGTAAGAAACATATTATATTCGTCGCTGGAGATTTCCACAGATGAATCAGTCAGCACACTAGAGAGTAATGCCATACGCATAATTGGAGAGACATCGCCTATGCCATTAGTCCAGTTAGAATACCATTCACTAGCAGTACCCCAATTATTCTGAAATTGCGTTACTAAAGCCCCGGGGCAACCAGAATTATTTTTCATAGAATCAGTAATTGTATAAGCAAAACTGTCCTTGGGTGCCTGGGCATGAATTTTGTTAAAAAGTCCAGGAAGGTCAGCAACAAATTCATTTTGATCATAGTTTTCATGAGAACCATGCATCCCTGAACCGCCACACTCCATAAAACGTTGAAGGGCATCTTTTTCATCCGCTGTTAAATTGTAATCGTCAATGTGGATCAATACATCCATAAGCACTAGTTGAAAAGCGTCTTCTAACGCATACCCTGTTAATGGTGATGTTTTTGATATGTCTTCCCACATCGCTTCCATGGAATCTACAAATACACCTAAGCCCATAGCTTGCTGCTGTATCGCTTCAAGTCGAGCACTGCATGCTTCGATACCAGCCGCTAGTGTCAATGCAATAGCATCCTCAGGATTACTACCCACCATAGACTGGACAACTTGTTTTTGATGAGCCGCTACCATAGCCAGTACTTCAGAATCTGCTGATTGCTCATCGACTGATGCAATGGCAGGATCGATTTTTTCAAGGTCTTTTTGGGCTTTCTTAATCGTTGCAAGGTAAGCCTCGACTTTTTGGGGACCCACTTGAGGAGCGTTTTGCTCAATGCCGCTGAGTTGAGCATTACTTATGTTATTGGTTATCATTCCGAGATTCCTAGACTAGATTTCATTCACTTAACGATATAACCATCAGTAAAAGCAGACAATAGACAACTCATAATCCCAGAAAAATCCTACATAAAATGGCTTTATTTCCTAAATCATGGAACTAAATTATCTGATCAGCTAAGTTCACTCAAATACTTAGACCAATGGCCAAGTTTTGCTACAAAACCGGTTAAACAGAACATCGCTGAAAGCACCAACACTCGAGAATATACGCTACCCACTTGCTCGTTGGTGAGCATTTGGATGATATCCCGGCGAAGTCTGGTAGAACACCGGCCTTCGGTACTTAGGTGCAAAAACTACATGATATTTACAATTCCATCGCGTGTGCGCTAAGCTCTCTTCGTCCCAATTGGGACCCCCTTTCAATTCTTAATTAACTCTTACAGTTGCCAGACCACAAGACGTTTTTATCAAATTGAAAGGGGTTATAACTGACTTATAGCCGTAAGCTTTACGGAACCCCCAGCCTAGCTAGGGGTTTTCTCGATACAAAAAAGCGTCCACTAATGAGTGAACGCTCTTATGCAATGGAAATAGTTAGGTTGAGAATTAATTCGTTTTATCTGCAGATTTTTCTGCTCTAATTTGGGATGCAACGATTTTTATGGCTTCTGCGGTACTGATACCTTGAGCCATTAGTTGTTGAATTTTCTCAACAGCTTCTTGCTGTTCTTGGTGAGATAAAGTTGGAATATCATCAAACATTTAAAAAGGCTCCGGTTGATTAGGAGCCTGACTATAGAGATCGAGTTAATAACTAGCAAGGAAATTTATGTAAGCTCCCATCGCATTATCGTTTGTATAGCTAGCTCCAATGTCCAGTTGGAAGAGATTGAGAGGTGAGATCCCTACCCCTGCTGTGATTGTTCCATCAACATTATCGTATGCTAAGTTCTTCTTATATCCTGCTCTTAATTTTAACTGACGCATGATATCGATTTCACCACCTACTCGAATCATCTGTGTATTGTCATTAAAATTAGTGTAGCGCTCTTCTTCATTAAGATCATAATCCACGCTTAATGTGGCATAGTCTGCAACAATGCCTACGCCTACTGTATAAAGTGGCCTCATTTGGTATGCGTAGCCAATATTGATGTCTCGTGTTTTACCGAATTGGCTCTTAAGACTCTTAGTGTAAGATTGAGTTTGAATGTCTCTCTTGACTAAATTGGTTGCGGAAAATCCAACTCTTAAAGGCCCATAAAACCACAATGCGCCGGCATCAAGGTTGAACATGGTTTCACCTTGGCCATTATCGCGTGCATCTTTGATATCGTAATCGGTTACGCTTGCTGAATATACATAGGTGTAGATGCGTTGAAGTTTAGGTGTTACACCAAAGGCAATATGTTGGCCTAAAAATGTTTGGTACTTGGCTAGCGAGAAACCCACTTCTGTTACCCCAACGGAAACAGCGTTCACTGCGCTGAGCTCTGCGTTTTCGATAGTTTGTAGCTCTGGAGTTAATGACGCAGTATTTTCGCCGCTGTAAATATCAGGAGTGACAAACGTTTCGGTATAGGCTTTGGCGAATAAATTAGCCGCTATAAATTGGTTAGGAATGGCAAAGGCGACAACACCGCCAATTTCGGCTTTTAGTTTATCATTTTGTAAATTATTTAAACTTTTCTGCAGCTGTTCAGTATTTGTGTAATCTTTTTTTTCTATGAAGTTTGAAATGCTGTCTAAATCATCGACCATGTGGTCTTCATCATTATAAGAAATCCCGAAACTGGGAACGATCATACCTACGTCATCGTTACGACGGTAAATAGCCACAAGTGCAGGGTTATAAAATGGAGCAGTGAGAAAGTTCGCAGATACAACCCCTACACCACCCATCGCATCCCCTCGCGCCTCTATTGCATAATTGGCTGCGAAGCTGAAAGAGGGTGTAAGTACGACTGCAAGTGGGAGTATTTTAATGAAATTTTTCATAATGTTATAAACGTGTCGTTTCCTTTATGTCTATAACGGCATATTGTCTATTATCTTTAATTATTCATCTACTGAAACATCGTAGGTTTTACTGATTACTTGAGATTGCTCAATGATAATCGGCCCTTGCCAACGTTGTTGAGTCATTGATACCGCTAGTACATAACGGTCTGCAGCTAAATTAGTGATTTCAAGTTCATTAGGATACTCAGACTCGTAGCGTTGACTCCATATTTCAGAGTATTTTCCATCGATGTAATCATACAGCGATACATTGAGTTCAGGTAAAGGGCAATATGGATTGAGTAGCGCTTTTTTTTCAATTTGCCATTGATCTTTCGAAGCCCAACGTACAATTTGCTTTGCTTTGGGTTCACCAAGCACAATCCATGCGCTCCAAGATTGCTGATCTTTGGCTGTTATATCAAGACGGTATAAACCCATTGTAATTTTACTATTGAGATTATAACGCTTTAAGTAATGTGCCGTTCCAGTGACGCTGTCACTCGAAGTGGTCGTTAATACACTATCGGTTGATAAACTTTTATCGACCCACTGCGCCAGTCTAATATCAGCAAGTGGTTTTTCAGCGTCCACTTCTATATCAACATGAAATGCATCTCTTCCTGGGCTCTGGATCTCTTGCCTATTAATGGTGATTGATTTAAGCCATTCGGGGAGTGGTTTTTTGTCTAAACTTTTACCGCAATCAACGGTTAATGATTGTAATAATAATTCATTGAGATGGCTCTGAATGTTTTTGTTATGTTCAAGCTGCCACACTTCGACAAGTGAGTTAAACATTGCTTCTAAATTATTATTTAAAAGATTCTGATGCGCTTGGGTAAGCGGTGTGATTTGATCAAACCACTCAACATTTTGTGCTTTGGTAGGAATAGTCACAAATGCTATGCCTACCAATAGTAAACGAGATTTCTGCATCACGCTTTCATCTTGTATCCAACACCGCGTAAGGTTTCAATCTCTAAGCCTGGAAGTTTTTGGCGCAATTGCAACACGTGGGTATCTACGGTTCTTGTCGTTGGAAAGTGGTTATAACCCCATACATGATCAAGCAATTCATCACGCGTAAACACTCTCCCGAGATTGCTTGCTAAAAATAAGAGTAAGTCAAATTCAGTACGCGTTAAGGTAATTGAATCTTCTTTAAAAAAAACTTCTCTTGTGGCTTTATCAATAACAAGATTGGGTGTAACCACTTTCGTGTCATCCTGCCCTTCTGATTCTGGTGAACGAAGCTGGGCTCGAATTCGTGCAAATAATTCAGCCTCGGCAAAAGGCTTGGTTAAGTAATCATTTGCCCCCGCGTCCAATCCGGCCACTTTGTCTTTGACCGTAACAAGTGCGGTTAAAAGAATTACTGGCAACTCTTTTATTTTACGCCATTCTGGCAAATACTGAACAGAATCGCCATCGGGTAATTGGCGATCGAGGATGACTAAGTCTGCACTGTCCCAATGCTGTTTAACATCTGCAATAGTTTCTGCATGTAAACAGTCATACCCTGCTTGTTCAAGGCTTACTAATAAGCCATCGGCAAGGTTTTTATCATCTTCAACGAGAAGCAATGTCTGTTTCACAGGGGATCTCCAATATAAATGTGGTTGGCGGTCCTGCGAGTGTCATCTTACCACCCATCCGACCTACCATTGATTCTACAATAGTCAAACCTAAACCTAAGCCACTTTTGCTGACAAAAGGTTTACGTAAATTTCTCCAATCTCGATGATTTAACAGACCTTGATCTGTAACTTTGATCGTGATTGAATTTTGTTTAGTTGTTACCTCTAACGTAACTGGAGCAACACCGTATTTTACTGCGTTTCTAATTAAGTTATCGATGCATGTCCCAAGCCAATAAACATTCAGTTTAGCTGCAATATCTTTGTTTATAACAAGATCTATGCTTTCACGAAACTCTTCTTCCACTTTGTATTGTAACCATTCTTCAACGGAAGGTACCCAGTCTGTTGCAAGCGGCCTGCTCTCTGACTGTAAATAATCCTTACTGGCTTCGGCCAGTTGCCGTAAACGTCTGGAATCTTCGCATAGCCGTCTAAACTCATCGTAAACAGTTGATGGTAACCTTTCAAATTCGCGCCGAAATCCTTCAACGGTTAGCGATAGACTTGCAATGGGTGTTCTGAGCTCGTGAGTAAGAATCTGCAGCACCAACATACGACTTTTCATTTCCTGTCGTTTTGAATTCCAACGATAAAGGGACCAGCCTAATACAAGTATTATGTTAGCTAGGACAAGAATTACCATACTTATCCGTAACACGTTGGAATGATCTTCAACATTCCAACAAATGTTGCCTCTTTGAATAAAACAGGTCGAATTTTCCGAGGCCATGCTATAGCTGAGTCCTGCTTTACTCGCGTTGTCTAACCATACGTCTTCGTTAAAAACGTAATACATATCCCCTTTTCTCAGCCAAAGATCGCTGTTCTCTACAAACATGGTTGCACCTGATATAAGTGCTAAGATCGTATCTTCATTCATGTTTTGGATGCGGCCAAGCAAAGAATCCACACTTGCCTTGGTGCGCTCTCGTATGTGCATATATTGTTGCAACTCTACAAATTTCTCAGGGTATTTTTTCACATAACGAGCCGCATATGTTCCACCTCCTGGGTGAATCAAAGCGCTTCTCGCAAACCATTTCGACGGTAATTGAGATCCTTTACAGATAGCTCTCGTGAAGACTAATGGTTCTGTTATGAGTGGGCTCAGCGGCAACTTACCTGTACAGCTTTGAGATAATTTGTATAACAACTGTAGATCTTTTAAAGGGTATTCAGCCGTTTGCGGTAACATTGATTCGGGAGTCAATAAGCGAGTTGGATAATCAACCTGCAAAGTACGGATATCATAACTTACATCAGCGGTACTATAATCAAAAAGCGATGCAAAAAGGTCGATGCGTTCTGGCAACGAATCGGCATAGGTTTGAATAGGTATTAGAACTAAAATAGTCCAAAAGTAGGTCTTAATCGCTTTAAACAAGTTTTATTTTCATTAATGGTTTAGATTAAAAACTATATAACATTATTAACTAATAATACATTGCACGTGTTATATCCATGTCAATAATGATTGCTCAAAAACAGAAGAAGCCAGCATTTTGCTGGCTTCTTCATTATCTTAATCGTAGATGCTATAACGCTTTTGAGATGGCGTCTACACTCTCTTTTGCATCACCAAAAAGCATATAGGTATTATCTTTAAAGAAAAGAGGGTTTTGTACACCTGCGTAGCCAGTATTCATTGAACGCTTGAATACAATGACATTTTGCGCTTTCCATACTTCCAACACTGGCATTCCGGCGATCGGACTGTTCGGATCTTCTAATGCTGCTGGGTTTACTGTGTCATTTGCACCGATCACCAAAACCGTATCCGTTTCAGTAAAATCATCGTTTATTTCGTCCATTTCTAACACAATGTCATAAGGCACTTTTGCTTCAGCAAGCAGTACGTTCATATGGCCAGGCAAACGTCCCGCTACTGGGTGAATACCAAAGCGAACTTTAATGCCTTGTGCACGTAACTTCTCCGTGATTTCGTGAACAGGATACTGTGCTTGAGCTACTGCCATGCCATACCCTGGAGTGATGATCACTGACTTAGAGTTTTTCAGCATTTCGGCTACTTCTTCAGCGTTTATTTCACGGTGTTCACCGTATTCAACGTCTGCGCTGATAGTCACATCCTGACCAAAGCCCCCGGCAATCACACTAACAAAAGAGCGGTTCATCGCTTTACACATAATGTAAGAAAGAATGGCACCTGAAGAACCAACCAGTGCTCCGGTTACGATCAGCAAATCATTCGCTAACATAAAGCCAGCCGCTGCCGCTGCCCAACCTGAATAGGAGTTAAGCATCGATACCACAACGGGCATGTCTGCACCACCAATCGAAGCCACCAAATGGTAGCCAAACGCGAACGCTATCAGAGTCATAATAATCAATGCAAACATGCTGCCACCATTATTAACAAAGTAAATCATTAATAATGTGGAGACAACAATGGCCGCGAGGTTGAGCTTATGCTTATGAGGGAGATTGAGCGACGACGACGAAATGATTCCACGCAGTTTACCAAAGGCGACGATAGATCCTGTAAAGGTGACGGCACCAATAAATACCCCAATGAACACTTCAACCAAATGAATCACGTGTTCAGCGTGATCGAGTACAATTGGCGCATCGATATAGCTGTTATAACCCACTAATACCGCAGCCATGCCCACAAAACTGTGGAGAATAGCCACAAGTTCGGGCATTTCGGTCATTTCTACTTTTTTAGCATAATGAATACCGATACCACCCCCAATTACCATCGCCAGCAATACCCAAGCTAAGCCCTGCGCATCTGGACGAAAAATAGTGGCGATGAGTGCGATAGCCATACCCGCTATACCATAGTAGTTACCAGCTCTTGCTGATTCCTGCTTTGATAATCCAGCAAGGCTCATGATGAAGAAGATAGCAGCAATAATATATGCGGCTTGTACTAATCCTGCAGACATATATTACTCCCTTAGTCTTTACGGAACATTTCAAGCATACGTTTGGTGACTGTAAAACCACCAAAGATGTTAATGCTTGCAATTAAAACAGCGATAAACGCGAGGAAAGTGACCACACCACTCCCTTGACCTATCTGCAATAAAGCTCCGACCACAATAATGCCGGAAATTGCATTGGTAACGGACATCAAAGGAGTATGTAAAGCATGAGTAACATTCCAAACGACGTAGTAACCCACAACACACGCTAAAACAAAAACGGTGAAATGGCTTAAGAAAGCCGCAGGTGCGACCGATGCGATCCAAGCAAAAGCGCCAACGGCAGCAACTAAGCCAGTAATTTTTTTCGTCGCAGAAACGGGTTCTTGTTTTTTGGGTTCAGGTCTAGTTGGTGCGGTCTTGACTTGCGGTTGCGCAGAGACTTGGATCGGTGGTGCTGGCCACGTTATTTCGCCTTCTTTCACGACCGTCACACCACGTAAAACAACGTCTTCAAAGTCAATGTTGATGGATCCATCTTTTTCCTTGCATAACAATTTCAGCAAGTTAACGATGTTTGTTGAATATAATTGAGAGGATTGTGTTGGTAAGCGGCCAACCATATCAGTATAACCGACCACTTTCACACCATTGGCGGTTGTAATCACCTGATCGGCAACCGTGTATTCACAGTTCCCCCCGTTTGCAGCTGCAAGATCGACGATCACGCTACCAGCGCTCATACTGTCGACCATCTCTTTGGTGATCAGCTTAGGGGCTGGACGTCCAGGGATCAAAGCCGTCGTGATAATGATGTCGACATCTTTAGCTTGCGCTGCATACAGTTCAGCGGCCTTTTTATTAAAGTCGTCAGACATCTCTTTGGCGTAACCATCGCCTGAACCAGCCGTTTCTTGGAAATCGACTTCCAAAAACTCTGCACCCATTGATTGAACTTGTTCTTTTACTTCTGGGCGAACATCAAAAGCTCGTACAATTGCCCCCAAACTTCCTGCGGCACCGATAGCAGCGAGGCCAGCAACGCCAGCTCCAGCAACCAGTACTTTTGCCGGCGGGACTTTGCCCGCTGCGGTAATTTGCCCTGTAAAGAAGCGGCCAAATTCATGTGCAGCTTCAACAACAGCGCGGTAGCCAGCAATGTTAGCCATTGATGACAAAGCGTCTAAAGCTTGTGCTCTGGATATTCTCGGCACTGAGTCCATCGCCAGCACGTTGATTTTTTTACTTGATAACTGTTCCATCAATTCTGGGTTTTGTGCAGGCCAGATAAAACTGATTAGGCTTGCCCCTTCTTTGATCAAAGCAACCTCATCAATCGATTGTTTTTCATCAACAATCGGCGCATTGACCTTCAAGATAATGTCTGAATTCCAAACATCTTGTGTCGAAACAATCGTGGCACCAGCCGCCTCAAAAGCCGCATCATCAAAACTGGCTAAAACCCCAGCTTGAGTTTCAATGGAGACGTCGAAGCCTAGTTTGATTAATTGCGCTACCGAACTCGGTGAAGCTGCAACCCGTGTTTCACCCGTAAGGGTCTCTTTTGGTACACCAATTTGCATAGTTATTCCTTGACTATTGGCACAATGATTATTCTGTTTTTATCTAACCACCAGCATAACTGCAAGCAGTTTGTAATAAAAATACAAAATGCTATTACATATAAGGTTAAGTAATGAGTGATTGTCATAGGTGAAAGACAAAAACACAACGACATCCAAACAAAGCAGAGGTCGAACCACTTATCACAAAGCTCTATAAAAACAGGATATTAGCCATGTATTTTACTCAATGAATAAGGGTATCGACTAATGAGGATATTCATTATGATTTTTATCAAGTTGGACGATGTTAGGAAAAGATTTTCTCGCCCATCTGATCGATGAGCATTTTTGCTTTTTTAAGCATAAGCTCATCAGCGTCGCTTTTACTAGCTACGACATCGGAGCGGATAAAACGGTGAGTACATATTTCACCATTAACATCTTTACTAATTTTACCAGCGACACGATATTGCCCTGATTCAGACATTGCATCTTGGTAAATTAAAAAACCTTTATATTCAATGGGATCCAAAAACTTCATTTTTGAGTCATTGCCTGACCCTTGATTAAATAAACGAGAAAAAAATCCCACAAGAACTCCTTTAAGACTTGTTTGTTTCAATAATCGGCTTCTCGAACCACTCTAGTTCTAAGTTATCGTCAAAGCGCAATTGGCCTAGAATGATAGGAATATCATCTTCTCTGTGTCTACGTCGATCATTAACGATCATGCTTTCCGCCGATTCAACGGCAACTTGTGCATTCTCTTTAAGTATGACCAATTTTTCTTCAGGTAGCGCAGAGAGAAAATCTATGTCGTATCGAATATAGATCGGTCTCAATTGAGCAAGGGATAAGCAAGCGAGATCGGCAAGCTGCTCATTATCATAGTGATTTACATACTTATCTTCAGCCAATACGCGTCCGACAAGTGTTTCCATGTAATTATGTACATCAACACTGATTTGCATCCTTACACTCCTTCCTCTTCGTACTAATCAAAATATTTAGATAGAACTTAGCAGTAACAACTTAGCGTACCTTGGTGATTTTATACAACTTTTAGATGCGTTGTCGTCTAAACTTTGTTCAAGTGCTCGCTTTCATTTAGTAAGTCTAGCAAAAAGCTTGGCAATCTATTAAATAAAAGTATGCTATGGGCCTTATTATCAATTTTAATTTTAAATGCCACAAAGGTCATATTTGTATTATTAATGCCGACAAGTTTTGTATCATCTCATTGGTTTCGATTCTTATTCCCAATAGGGTTGCTAATAGCCATTATGTTGGGGATGGAAAACGTCATTCTGATCACTAGCGCCAATATTGGCTTCGCTAGTAACCTGCCTTATATTCTTTTCACGGTAGCAATCGCATTAGGACACATTTTTAAGCAAGGGCGTTTGGCTATGATCTCGACAGCGATGATGGTGGCCTACGCAATCATCCAGTGGCGCTTACAGATGCCCCTTTCTACGGGAACAACCTTGCTAGAGCTTTCGTTATTAAGTTTGTTATTACCCGTTTTGTGTTTAGTACCTTATGCGTTAGGAAGTAATGCTACTGTATTGAGTAAAACTTATGGCTTATACATCGCTATTTTGCTGCTGTTAATGTTTTGGGCCGTTGTTACTTTGATGTACGTCAGTGATGGCGGATTTGAGAATTTTAGCCAAGTTTTTTTAGTAACTATACCGAAAATATCGAAATTGCCATTTTTGTTGGTGATGTACCTCTTGGTATTAATTGGGGTCTCCGCAATATTTGTGCTCACGCGAAACCAGATCTTAGACACCAGCATTTACGCCAGTATTTTACTCTCCTCCGTCACCTTTATTTTTTTCCACGTGAGTTATATCTCAAGCACACTTTTCTCTCTAGCCGGGGTTTTATTGATCTTATATCTAATTTCGGCGGGCCATAAAATGGCATTTATTGATCGCTTAACGGGTATCCCAGGTCGCCACGCCTTAGATCTTGACATCAAATACTTAGGCAAAAAATATGCGATAGCGATGCTAGATATAGACCATTTTAAGCAGTTCAATGATCACTATGGTCATGACACTGGCGATGATGTGCTTAAGTTGATTGCTAGCCGTTTATTGTTGACTCAAGGAAACGCACGTGTTTATCGCTACGGTGGTGAAGAGTTTACCATCCTATTTAAAGGAAAAAATGCACAGCAAGCTGCAATCTACTTAGATTTGCTTCGCAAAGATATTGAACAGTACCAAATGGTCATTAGGAACGCAGAAGACAGACCAAAAGACGATAAGCTCGGTTCCAAGAAGCGTGAGCAGAAAACACCATCAAATCTTGTCTCTATTACGGTTAGTATTGGCGTTGCTGATAGCTACGCCTCAGAAAAACCTGAAGCAGTGTTAAAAATTGCGGATCAAGCGCTCTATAAAGCTAAACAAAACGGCAGAAATAGAGTTGAAGTATGAACAGTTACCTTGATTTAATGCATCACATTTTGGTATAGAAATCGCAAAATTTGATACTCAACAAGGCGTACATCACATTCACAGAAACTTCATTAGATTGTGCAAAATACTTTGGTTAAGTTATTCATGTTGCAACTGTTTCGCAACGTCAAAACAACATAGCAAGAGTAAGATTATGAGTGAAAAAGTAAACGGAATTGTAAAGTGGTTCAACCAAGACAAAGGTTTTGGCTTTATTACCCCAGATAATGGCAGCAAAGATGTATTTGTACATTTTTCCGCTATTACGGGTGAAGGGCGCCGCAACTTAGTCGATGGCCAAAAGGTGAGTTTTGTAATCACTGATGGTCAAAAAGGGCCACAAGCAGAAAGCGTCAGTCCCGTTTAAATTTTTAAAAAGAACGACTCTAATCCACTCTTTCTAGGGTGGATTTTTTGTTTCTAGTAGACTGGATAAATACGAGAATATTGGAGCGGGCAGCGGGAATCGAACCCGCATCATCAGCTTGGAAGGCTGAGGTAATAGCCATTATACGATGCCCGCGCACCGAATTGACGCTGTCACTATGCCACAGTTAGCAAAAAAGAAAACCCATTTTTTATCAAAACCCGTTCAAGCGAACAGTAAATAAACAAAGTAAATTCAATTGGTTGAGATTTGTGTGCTTTTGGTTATTTTTAACTCAATTGAATATCTACTCTTGCGTTTAAATTTTGAACTTTTCCATTTCTTGATTGAGTACAGTGACATTATCTTTTACTTGCGCTGACGTTTGGTTTGAGATTTGGCTAATACTTGCCACACTTTCCACCGAATTGACAACTTCTTGCATGAATTGAGTCATTTGGTGTGTTGATTGTTGTTGCAGATCGGCCGCCGAGGATAACTGGTGCATTTCCTTATCTAACGCCGTTATTTTTCCTTGTACGTCCATCATTTTGTTGAAGGCGTGGATGGTCTGCGCCGCACCCTCATTGGCAAGGTTCTGACTCATGTTAATTTCATTGACCACAGCCGCAGTCGCTGACTGTATGGCGTTTATAATAGTGTTAATTTCTGTGGTTGATTGAGTGGTTCGAGTCGCCAGCAGCCTAACTTCATCCGCTACCACAGCAAAGCCTCGTCCATATTCTCCGGCTCTTGCGGCCTCAATCGCCGCATTTAAGGCCAGAAGGTTAGTTTGTTCCGCTAATCCCTCTATTACTTCGGTCACACGCCCAATCGATTCGCTTTCTCGACTAAGATCGAGCACCAATTGCGTTGCCTTTTGTATGGTTTGATCAAGCTTATCAATACTTTTTCTATTTTGTTCTAGCGCCGAGGCTCCCTCTTTGAGCTCATTTTGTGATAACAAAAGAGATTGCGTAGATTGTTCAGCTTTTTCTGCGGTCGCCATAGAATACTGCGCCACATCGCTCAAACGTACTGTAACCTGCTCAATACTTGCTCGCTGCTGCTGTACTTGCTGCCGAGTGTTTGAGTTATAGTTCAGAAGCTCATCCATGTTTTGACTGACCTGTTGCGCTTTGGTACTGACTCCCTGAACGATCGTTCGCAGTGAGTTGTTCATATTGTTTATCGCGGCGGTAAGCTGAGATAGCTCGTCGCTACCTTCACACAAAAGTGCTGGTTGAGAGACATCTCCTGCCGCAATAATTTCGGCTCTCTTTCCAATTCGACTCACTCTGCGGCCGATATTCTTACCTAAGTAATTGGAAAGCAAAACAGCAACTGAAACAGTCACGGCAATCATGATAAATAACACGTTAATCACATTACTAATGCTACGACTCATCCTTTCGCCACTTTGCTCTGCTTTTGATTGTTGAGTGGCGATAACATCTTCAAGACGGTTAGTCATTTTATCTACGGCAGGCATAAGTTGTGTGGCCATTTTTTGATTGACGCCGTTCCATTGCTCAGATTGGCGTATTGCAATCACCTGCTGTGCGAGTGGGAAATAAAGCTGCTGCATCTCATTAAATAATGACCAAAGACTCTGTTCATCATCCGATAGCAAAGAGGACTTTTCCACAATTTCAGCAACAGATTGGTTATGAGAGTTAATCAGGTCTTGATATTTTTCGAGATGTTCAGGCTTCGCATACAGTAAGAAATCTCGCAACGATGCCAGTGCATTAGCTAACGAATTATAGCTGTCAGCATACAATTTAAAGAGACGTTTCCGCTCCCCTCCTTCTTTGTTAGTCGACTCGTCGTTAATCAGCCCTTGTAACTGGTCAAGGGCAACTTCTGCTATGGGGGCGGCCTCGTTAATGAATAATGTGTGGGCAGGTAAATTATCCTCACTTTGGCTCAGTAATACGATGCCTTGGATATGCGCTTTGATTGCTGCCCATTCGCTTATGATCGCGGTGTATTGCTCACTGAGAATCAGCGTTTCTAACACCGGTACCGTTTTGTCCATCTGTCCAATAATAGTTTCAAGTTTTGTCAGTTGCGTTGCACCCACTGCACTTTGAGAACCCACCAATAAATAGGCGCGTAACGTTGAAATAACCTCTTGCATCGACTGCTGAATATTTCGGCTAGTATTCACGGTTGGCAGATCCGTTTGCAGCAATGAATTGGTGTGAGTTTCGACTTGCGTAATACTGCGATAGGTAAAAAAGGTCGAAATGATAAGAAGCACCACCAGCAATAAAAAACTTAATTGCAACTTCCCTGATATCGAGAGTTTCATCCTTTGACTCCTCAAAATTTTCTTCGTTTAACTATAGCGGGTTCAATGGGTTTATTAAATGCGTATAGCCAATGCGAGTCTACCGTATACTCGTCTTATAACCCTAAATTGAGCATTGTGCGTTCAGTTGTGGAGTTTATTCCACTCGGGCGATTTATCATCCCTAATGCGCTATTTTCATCGTTTTGTGGTGCATTTTGTTAATCTTTGCTTTAATTGGGACAAATATTCCTAAATTTCTCATGTTATGTCTTTTCATCGACTTATTATTCTTAGCATCGTGTTTTTTTCAGGATGTGCAATGTATGCGGGCTTGAACTATGACCAACTGTTTGGTGAAGCAAGCGTTCAGTCAAGACAATCGCCAGTAGATTCAAAAGAAGCCTCTTTCTTTTTAAATGATGTTAAACCCATCATCGATCAGCGCTGCGTGGTCTGTCACGCCTGTTATGATGCACCCTGCCAGCTAAAAATGTCTTCAGTTGAAGGGATTGATCGTGGAGCCAGTAAAGCGTTGGTTTATCATGGTACGCGCCTGACGGCGTCGGCTCCTACCCGTTTGTTTGAAGATGCACAATACACAGAGCAGTGGCGAGATTTTGGTTTTCATCCTGTGCTGAACGAGAGATCTCAAACGCCTACCGCGAATCTAGAAGCAGGATTAGTCGCGAAATTATTAATGCAAAAAGAGGAACATCCGTTACCAGAACAAGATCAGCTAAAAGGTTTTGATTTTTCGATAGATCGCGAACAAGTTTGTCCAACAATTGAAGAGTACGGACAGTACAAACAAGATCACCCAACGTGGGGAATGCCTTATGGCATGCCAAATCTTAGCCCTCTTGAATACAATACGCTACTCACGTGGCTAAGAGATGGCGCAATCATGAATGGCCATATTCCGCTCACTTCTGATCAGGAGAAATCGGTTGCGCAATACGAAAACTTTTTAAATAAAGGTACAGCAAAGAATCAGTTAATGGCTCGTTATATCTACGAGCATCTTTTTCTTTCTCACCTTTATTTTTCTGAACTTGCTGGTCAGCCTAGATTTTTCACTTTGATACGTTCGACAACGCCCCCGGGCGAGCCTGTTAACCGAATTGCGACAAGGCGTCCTTACGATAATCCTGGTGTAGAACGCGTCTACTACCGTTTGATCCCTGAGCAAGGCAGTATCGTAGATAAAACTCATTTACCCTATGCGTTGAATAAAAAACGTCTAGATGATTGGCAGGCATGGTTCATTCGGCCTAATTATCAAGTCTCGGTTTTGCCTAGCTATGATATTGAAGTTGCCGCCAATCCGATGACGGCATTTGATGCCCTTCCGGTTAAAGCACGCTTTCGATTTATGTTAGACAATGCTCAAAACACCATCATGGCTTTCATCAAAGGGCCAGTGTGTCGTGGCCAGCTAGCCCTGAATGTTATTAACGACCATTTTTGGGTGTTCTTTTTAGACCCAGAGAAAGCTGATTTACCCGAAGTGAATCAATTTTATCGATCGCAAGCCGCGAATCTAAAACTGCCAAGCGAGTTGGAAAGTAACACGTTGCCTATTACTCATTGGGTCCGTTATGCGCATCAACAAGCACGTTATTTGAAAGCAAAGTCTGAATTTACTAATCAGTGGTTCAAAAATGGCGAGAACTTAACCACGGATGTACTGTGGATGGGTGATGGCTATAACCCGAATGCGGCACTGACTATTTTTAGGCATTTCGATAGTGCATCGGTAGTGCAAGGTTTGGTGGGAGAAAAACCCAAAACAGCATGGGTTTTAGACTATGCCCTACTAGAAAGAATCCATTATTTACTGGTGGCGGGTTTTGATGTTTACGGCAATTTCGGCCACCAGCTCATTACTCGCATGTTTATGGATTTTCTGCGTCTTGAAGGTGAAAGTAATTTTGTCTCTCTGTTGCCTAGAGAGATAAGGCACCAAGAGCAGTCAAGTTGGTATCAAAATCAAAGCACTCAACTCAGTGACTTTTTGCAACGTAACGTTGCCCCTTTTGATCAACCGACCAGTATTGTTTACCACACGCAAGATCCAAAATCTGAGTTGTTTGATCTTTTGAAGTCTGAGCTTCAACCTGTGTTATCAAATCGTTATTCGATAATTGACACTGGTTTTTCAAAGCGTAGTGAACAGATGTTAAATAGCGTTAATAAGATCAAAGGTGAAGGGTTGTTGGCTGTGCCACAAATTATGATGTTGATGATCACGGCTGAAAACGGAGAGGATCAACTGTTCACTTTGTTACACAATAACGCCCATCTCAATATTTCAAGTCTATTTGATGAACAAAGCAACCGTGACCCAGCGAATGATGATTTGACTCTAGTGAGAGGTGTCATTGGCAGTTACCCTTCTGCTTATTTGTCACTGCATGAACACGAGATCGCAGAATTGGTGATGCTATTGAGTAAAATGCAAAATGAGCAGGACTACGTTAAGTTGCTCGATAGGTTCGCCATTCGCCGCAGTTCTTCGAAGTTTTGGCCGTTCAGCGATAAAGTTCATGCATGGTATCGAAAAAATCAACCTGTCGAATCTGGTTTACTTGACTACAATAGATTTGAAAACAGATAAACGTCACCTTTAATGGGTGAGATGAGAGGTGCCAAATGACCATACGCGACAGCATTGAAGCACTAGAACAACAAATTTATGTAGCCTGCTCTGAAGGTGACTATGAGACAGTCAATCAGTTAGAACATCAGTTGGAAGTGTTACTGTATAAGGCACAACACCCTTTTGATGATGATCCTAATGGGTTAAATAGCGGTTCGACGACAAATGACGAATGGCGCTGAATAAAAGACGGGAGCCATATCGCTCCCGTCTATTTATCAGATCATTAAAAAACAGAAAATTAGAAAAAGTCTATTGAGTTACGGCCACTTTCAGTATCTTTGCTTTTAGGTGCATCGGAGTTCTCTTTCTTTGTGGTCGTCGGCTTATTTCTAGCCGGTTTGGTTTTTGACGCCTTTTGCTTCGGCTTAGGCATATTTGTTGCTGTCACTACCGACGTCACATCAGTTTCAGGTACTTCAGTCACGGGTTGATCACACAATACAACGTAGTACTCCTGGTTAAATTCAAGAAAATCCCCATTGTACATTTTACGTCGTTTTCGAGTTTCAAGTTCTCCATTGACTGCCACGTAACCATCGCTAATCAGGAATTTTGCTTGCCCGCCACCATCCACTAGGTTAGCAATCTTTAGCACCTTATAAAGCTCAATAGGTTGCGACGAAACTTCAATACCAATCGCCTCTATTTCAATTTCTTCGTTTTCTAATGTGTCTTTATCGTTAATCATTACGTTTTTCTTATCACGAATTTTCACGCAGTGTAATGCTAAATGCACAAATTAGGAACCACAGTTAAATACTTCAACTGAACTGATAAGCCCACCGTTTTGTCATACACACATCACTCAGGTTACCTTGTCACCATTTTCTGAATGCGTTCCGCTCGCTGTTCATCGCTTTCTTGACTTGGTGGTGGCACGGTAAGCCCCTTAATCACTGCAGGGCGTTGCGCGATTTCCGCCAACCAACGTTGTAGGTGCTCGAGCCCGTCAATATTAATGCCACTCCATTCGTAAATTCTCACCCATGGCCATGTTGCGATATCGGCGATGGTGTATTCATCACCCGCAAGATAACGGTGATGCTCTAATTGGCTATCCATGACTTCAAATAGACGTCGCCCTTCTTTTTGGTAACGATCAATGGCAGGTTGTATTTTTTCTGGAAAGTAACGAAAGAAGACGTTCGCTTGTCCCATCATCGGCCCTACGCCTCCCATTTGAAACATTAACCATTGGATCACTTGAGAGCGGGCTTTCGGATCTACGGGCAGAAATTTTCCCGTTTTTTCTGCCAAGTAAAGCAAAATTGCCCCAGATTCAAATACTGGAAAATCATCGTTATCTTTATCTACAATTGCGGGAATGCGTCCATTCGGATTGATGGCCGTAAACTCAGGCTCTTTTTGCTGATTGGTTGAAAGATCAAAAGCGTTGACCTTGTATGGCAGCCCCATTTCTTCTAATGCAATGGAGATTTTCTGACCATTCGGCGTTGCGGCGGTATACAGTTCAATCATTCTTAGGCTCCTCGGTGAAATGATGGACGTTGCTCAACGGATTTAAACCAGCGAGCAATATTTGAGTAATCCTTTAATACTGTAAGCTCTAATGCATTTTCTGCAAACTCAATAAAAATATAGGCCGTGATGTCTACAATAGTGAACGCATCGGTTGCAAGATATTCTGATTCTGATAGGCGTTTATCTAGGATTGGCAGAAATGCACCAACACGGTTTCGACTTTCGTACCCCCATTCAACAATGCAATTTTCTCGGTCTTTATAGATACCTGAAATATTTCGAAATGCTTGGAATCCTGCATAAAGCCCTTGAAATTCAACCACTCGGTGCCACATCTCAACTTTAGCTTGTTCTAGAGCTGTTTGGCCGAAGAGAAAATGCTTATGGTTAACTAAATGATCGAAATAGCGGCAAATAGCAATACTCTCACAAAGAGTGGTGCCATCATCTAATTCCAATACGGGAATCTTCCTAGTAATACTTTTCGACTGAAATTCATCAGAAAGATTCTCACCATCCCTTACATTGATAACTTGGCGAGGGATATCAATGCCTATTTCTTTCAAAAATATGTTAACCCGACGACAGCTAGGCGTTGCAGCCAATTCATACAATTTCATCTTATTTCCTTTCAATGCTTTTTCAGAACGATCGTTCAGGTTAAACTTTAAGTGTTTTATAAACGATCAGTCAACAATTTTTGTAGAGAAACTTAATTATGGCTCGTAAAAGTAATTTCGATAGAGAGGAAAAACTGATTGTGGCAATGGATCTGTTTTGGAAAAAAGGGTACTCCAATACCGCCATTTCCGATCTAATTGATACGCTGAAAATTAACCGTTTTAGCCTTTATAATGCGTATGGTGATAAAAAAACGCTCTATTACGAAGCATTGGATAAATATCTGGTATCAGTACCACTCCCTCACCTTGCTGAACTTAACCAAACGAACTCAGCGTTTGAAGAATTGACTGCTTTTCTTAAAGAATTTGCAAAATTGCAAAAGACAAGTTCATCGGGATGCTTCATGCAAAACGCCCTGATTGAACACGCAGGGCAAGATGAGTATGTGTTAGCAAAAGGCCAACAACTTTTTGACCAGTTACTAGCCGTTATTAGTCACGCACTACGAAACGCCCAGGAGCAAAAACAAATTGGTACATTGCTGGATGCAAATCAATTAGCAAAACTGGTACTGGTCCAGATGCAAGGAATTCGTGTAATGGGAAAAGCTAAGCGTTATGACGACATTAATGCTGCCTTAGAATCGTTATTGATATTGCTTAAGGGAAATGCTCCATGATAAAAGTGACAGTGTCTCGCTTAATAAAAGGCCACGATTTAAAGCAATTCATTGCCGCGTTGATAAAGCAAGAGAATATACAAGCGGGTAACATCGCTTCTTGTGTCGGGTGCCTATCTGAAGTGCGCATCCGCCTCGCTGATGGATCTTCAGAGCTACACCTTGTTGATGCATTTGAAATTGTCTCTTTGATTGGCACGCTAACCGCATCTCATCAACACTTGCACATTGCGGTTGCAGATAAAACAGGCAAAGTGATCGGTGGTCATCTTTTGGATGGTTGTTTTGTCAATACTACCGCAGAGCTGATTTTACATTCCTACCCTGACTTAGTGTTTGAGCGAGAATTTGATAATCAAACGGGCTACAGTGAGCTGGTGGCACCTTGTTAAAATCCCTTTAATGATAAAAGTGAATGCGCATATACTAGCCTGCATTCTGTAAAATGTGGTGAAGCGTGTTTTTTATTCACCCATTTCTCCCCAATAACGATAGGCAATTCGACGTTGAGCAATTTCCGTCTGTGAGCTATCTCTCACATCTGTTCTTTTTGTAATAACTCTGTATAATTCGCCGCCTATTTAACCATTGTTTATGTTCTGCTGATTTGGCGTCTGCACATCACTGATTCGCTAAACTCAATACCTAGGAAAACTCTCTTGATCTCTACCGCAAATATCACCATGCAATTTGGCGCTGAGCCTTTATTTGAAAACATTTCTGCAAAATTCGGTAACGGCAATCGCTACGGTTTGATTGGCGCTAACGGCTGTGGTAAATCGACGTTCATGAAGATCTTGAGTGGTGCGTTAACTCCCAGCTCAGGCAACGTTTCCATTACACCAGGGCTAAAATTGGGTGTGCTGAGCCAAGATCAGTTTGCGTTCGAACAATACACGGTAATTGATGCCGTGATTATGGGTGACCGTAAACTGTGGGAGATCAAGCAAGAGCGTGACCGCATTTATTCATTAGCCGAGATGAGCGAAGCCGACGGCATGAAAGTCGCCGAGCTTGAGAGCGAATACGCTGAAATGGATGGTTACACCGCCGAAAGTCGCGCGGGTGATATTTTATTAAAAGCGGGTATTGAGGAATCGTTTCATTTTGGCTTGATGCAACAAGTGGCTCCTGGTTGGAAACTGCGCGTTTTGTTGGCGCAAGCCTTGTTTGCCAACCCAGATATTTTGCTGCTCGATGAGCCAACCAACAACTTAGACATCCACACCATTGGTTGGTTGGCTGAAGAACTTAATCAGCGTAAATGCACCATGATCATTATTTCCCATGACCGTCACTTTTTGAACTCAGTGTGTACCCATATGGCTGATATTGATTACGGTGAACTGCGTATTTATCCGGGTAATTATGAGTATTTTCTTGAAGCGTCAAGCTTGATTCGAGAGCAGTTACTCTCTGGCAACGCGAAAAAAGCGGCCGAGATCAACGAACTGCAAGACTTCGTTAACCGCTTTGGTGCCAATGCTTCAAAAGCAAAACAGGCTAGCTCACGCGCAAAAAAAATGGACAAGATCAAGCTTGATGAAGTGAAATCCTCAAGCCGCATCAGTCCTTCGATTGATTTTGGTGAAGGTAAGAAACTGCATCGTCTTGCACTTGAACTACAAAATCTCGGCCACGCTTTTGACGATGAACAGCTCTTCAACGGTGGTAATCTGCTGCTTGAGGCGGGCTCGCGTTTGGCGGTAATTGGTGAAAACGGCGTCGGTAAAACGACCTTTCTACGCTGCTTAGTCAAAGAGCTGCAGGCCAACCAAGGTGTGGTGAAATGGTCTGAGAACGCCTCAATTGGCTATTGCCCTCAAGACAGTACTATCGATTTTGATAACGATCTGACTATCTTTGATTGGATCTCGCAGTGGCGCACCGTAAAACATGATGATTTGATGGTGCGTGCCATTCTTGGCCGACTACTCTTTACAGCTGATGATGTGAATAAGAAAGCAAGAAACTGCTCGGGTGGTGAGAAGAACCGTCTGCTATTTGGCAAACTAATGATGCAAGATATCAACGTGCTGATCATGGACGAGCCAACCAACCACATGGATATGGAAGCGATTGAAGCGCTCAATAACGCGTTAAAGTCCTACACGGGGACACTGATTTTTGTTAGCCACGATCGTGAGTTTGTCTCTTCGCTGGCCACTTCGATCATTGATGTGAAAAACAAACAGTTGGTCTACTTCCAAGGAACGTACGATGAATACTTGGCTCATCAGCAGAAGTTGTTAGCTGCGGCGTAATCAAACCAACGTCATAATTCCTGATACTTGTTGCCGCCAGAAATGACGGCAACAACGGATAATTTAGATTCTACTGTTTAGTCTTAGCTTATTTTATCGGCCACTGACAAGCCGCCTACTTGTAACTCTACGTTGTTTGGGTATCACTGTGATTTGTTATAACTCTGGTTTAACCCAAACATTGCTAAAATCAAACCAGCCTAATGCGTTGCATTTCGCGTTTTGTAATGCACCACATTGATCTTTGCTTATCCCTAGCCAACAGTGGAACATCGGGATAACTTGCTGTTTTTCTATCAAAGATTTGCCAATCTCTTTGGCCGGAAATATGGCGTGTGGATCAGCGCGCCATTCATCCACTAACTGGCACCAATACGAAAAATCTTCAGCGCGGCTTAAATGCTCGATATCACTGTAATCAAGTAACCATCCTGCTAACGCATCTTCTCTATGGTTGGCAATTCCCATCGGTTTGACCCAAACATCGACAGCATCGGTGTCTTCAACCGTCAAATCATATTTAACAAGCTCCACCGAAATCCCATCTTCTTTTAACAGCTGTTGTATTGTTTTCACTAAGCTTGGAAACATAGGATGTTGAGCATGATATGCAATGGTGATCGAACGCTCGCCCGGCGGTGTAGCGGCAACATCTCCCGATGACTTATGATACCAGCCCGGTTTCAGGCCATAAGCAGGTAACACCCCCAACTCGACCACTTTGTCTTCTGGTAATTGACGAAATAGGTTGAGAGTACTGAGCTTATTGGTAAGGTAGCGAGCCCAATTTACATCCGCGGCGACGCCATTTTTTCTATTGAGTAACAAGTAAGTACAGCCGGGGTCAAGATCCACGTCTTCTGTAAATGAACCTCGCTTTGTTTTTATCGGATGCGATAAGCTAGGAAAAACCATCGAAGAATGTACTTCGTCAATCACCCACACTTCGACCCGGTCGAGCAAAGGTCTAAATCCAAAATATCCATCAAACGCTTGCAAAACTAAGCGTTTTTCATCATTTAAAATGACTTTGTAAGGGCCAGTACCAATCGGCATTAAATCAAAATTATCACTACGATTGGACTCTGGTAGTAAAATCTTGGCACATGACTCAGATAAAAGAAGCGGTAAGCGACTATCCGCTTTTTGTAAAAAGATATCGATAACCCAGTTGGAGGGCGAGCTGATCCTATCAAGATGGGAGAATAAGTTCAGAAATCGCAATTCCCACAAACTTTGGATAACACCGTCGGTGGTAAGCAAATCACCATTGTGGAAACGAACCCCTGGGCGAAGATAAAAACGCCAATGTGTTGCTGTCACCGATTCCCATGTATGTGCGAGATCTGGCTGCAGCTGTTCATACTCATCTAGCCGCGTTAATCCACTAAAAATTTGCATTACGATATGTTGCTCAGATCGACGCATGGATTTTAGCGGGTTTAGCATTGAAAGCGGGCGATAATAAGGCAACCGTATGACTTGCAGACCTTCTTGATGCTGAACACCAAGATAGCTTTGGATCACTTGCGTCAGTTTCGCAGCATCTTGATCCAGTACTGAAAATGCATGGCCAATTTTACCCTCATCTAAGTATCGACGCGCAAGGTTTTCACTGACATCACTGCGACTACGTTTAAAAATGAGATCGGATAATTTTCCACGCCCCGCCGCAGGACGCCATTCTATCCAGCCTTCATCCTCCATTTTATTTAGAACAATACGCGCATTACGGCGTGTGCAGAAAAGGATCTCGGTGATCTCTTCTAGCTGGACACCAACATCTTGGCCGTTAAAGTGCTCAAATAAAGATTCAAATTGAACGCGAAGTCGTGGGCTACTCATAAAGAGGAAATCTCAGTTTATAAAAAACAGAGATAGTTTCCTCATTTTATATTGGTTATGCAATAGTCTTAATCACTGTTTAAAGAATATTACAGCCGAGTTGTTGAGAAAGTTTCTGAATTTGCTCTTCGTTGTCCAACTTAATCGACCATTTACTTTCTGAGCAATTTACAGAGATGACATTCGCCCCTCTCCCAATGAGCTGAACAGCATCGGCTTGGGCTTGTAGCGTGATGGCGAGATCACCCAATACTCGTACCACTAATTCATGGGGTGTTACGATGATTTTTCCACCTGAAAATTCAATCACCATTTTATAAATCAACCTTGATAGCTTGAGAACGGTTACGAATTTTTTGTACTGCGACCGTCAAACGGCTGGTGCACACCAAACGTTCGCGCTCATCAGTGATATTGATTTGCCATACTTGCGTTGAAATACCAAGATGGATAGGTGTCGCTGTTCCTATAACCATCCCCTCTCGCATGGCGCGGACATGATTAGCATTAATGTCTAACCCTACACAATAGTGTTCTTGATCCACACTGAAATTCGCGGCAACTGAACCTAAGGTTTCCGCAAGTACCACCGAGGCGCCACCATGCAGCATACCAAGCGGCTGATGGGTAAAGTGACAAACAGGCATGGTCGCAGACAAAGAGTGATCAGTATAATCGGTATAAATAATATTGAGATGCTCTATCAAGGTGTTTTTGGAGGTGGCGTTTAACGTTATTAAATCGATAGGCTTCTTCCAAATATCCATGCTTTTTTGTCTCATTCATCGTAAAAGAGATTCATTCTATACTTAAAAGGTAGCAACTTGCAGCGAGTAATCAGTCAGTTCCAGCGATTGAGATCCTGCCAACTAAACATTTTCGAGACAGATCCGATCGCTCATAAATATTAACTGCAGTGTTGTCATTAGCAGTTTATCGGTGCTAAGAAGCCTCTTCATACAAAGATGTCATTTAAGCGCTTAAAGATGAGCACAAAAAGTGCTCTGATACATGGCTTACAAGTGTCAACGTACCGACTCAAGTACCTAAAATGCGTAATGGTAGTTGTAGCAGCTCATCCCCTGTCGTTGCAAAACCCCAAATAATAGCGATAAGCGCAGCCACTAAACTGACATACCAAAGTGAAGCTACAATTTGTCCATATCGATTCAGAGGTAGCAAATGACTTTGATGACGCTGCTTCCATTCCATTACAATTTCAATGCTGCCCATAATCAATAAAAAGCCGAACAGGGTTAATCCAAGCCAATAGCTCAAAATGACACCAGCGATCGCCGCAAGAGCACACAACGAAATCCCCAAAGTGCTGTTCATAGAAAAGCTGATGCTTTTTAACACGTGACCACCATCAAGCGGCAATATAGGCAATAGATTGAAGAGATTGAGAAAGGCATTAAAAACAGCAAGGCCGGCAAAAAATATCTCTCCTGTGATCCAGTACACGACAACCAGCACTACCGAGAGCAGCAAACCAAAAAATGGCCCCATAATTGAGATCACTACATCTTGCCAACGTGTATTGATTTTTTCATCACTTAATGCCAAGCCACCAAGAAATGGAATGAGATAAATGCCTTTAGTCTTCATACCAAAATACTTCATCGCTTTGATATGGCCAAATTCATGGAACACCAAACAGGCAATAAGCGCCATAGCAAACTGGAAGGAAAATAACCACGAATAGGCTGCGATACTTGCTGACGCCAGAACAACTTTAATCAGCTTGGCACTTTTCAGTGCTTTCATACCAAGTGAGACTAGACCAATAAGGCTAAAACGTCGCTCCGGCTTTGGCGGGCTATATGGTGTTTGTTTTTCAATGTCTTTTTCTGAACGCTCACCTTGCGTGACAATGTCACCATTGACTAATGCCTGATAACGAAGTTTAAAAGGCTGCCAACTCAGCTCGACATTCAGCTCACACTGGATCGGCGTTTCACCACTTAACAACTGAAATCTATGGGTCGTTGTCGCCTCGATATTCCCTGTCGCATCGCATTGCGCGACCAGTTGATTATCCCAATAGAGTTGCTGCCAGCCTGACATTGAACCTTCGAGACGAAGTGATTTTCCTAAAAATGGAGCGGAAAGGAGTTCCACAGTGATACCTACATACAAACATAAAAACGGCGTTCATTATGCCTTTGAGCAATAACAGCGTAAAGCACGATGCCCATTTTCTTACTATTGACGATGACTTAGTTCAATTCCCTCACGAATACCAAGCTTTTTGCCATCTCCCCTTTTAATTCCAGTCGTAACGTGGATAATACGCGCTTACATATTTTTACAAGGTGGGTACTATGTCTACTGAAGCAACTTTACTTGAACGCAGCCAATCAAAATGTGAGCTTTGTTCATCAGAATCTCCATTAGCTCCATTTGTGGTAGCGCCACACACTATGGTTACTGTTGACCATGCCGTTATGTTGTGTGATGTCTGCAAAGGCCAAATTGAGAACCCAGAAACAGTAGATGTGAACCATTGGCGTTGTTTGAACGACAGCATGTGGAGCCAAGAGCAACCCGTTCAAGTACTGGCGTGGCGTCAACTTAAGCGCCTTGCGGCCACTGAGGGTTGGGCTCAAGACCTACTTGATATGATGTATCTTGAAGAAGAAGCTGCAAAATGGGCTGAAATTGGTATGGATGATGATGCAGAAAAGCCTCGTGATGTGAATGGCGTAGAACTGAAAAAAGGCGACGACGTAACCATCATTAAAGATCTCCCTATCAAAGGCTCAAGCCAAGTCATTAAACAGGGTACTGTGGTTCGCGGTATCAGTTTAAGCGACGATCCTAAGTTGATCTCTGGTAAAGCCAATGGCCAATCGATGTATATCATTGCTGAATACTGTCGCAAAAAATAATATCCATTGACGAATAAAACAAAGGCGCAACTTAGTTTGCGCCTTTGTTTTTCGGAAACCGTTGTTTTCATGAGCAGTGAAACTAGTAAATTTTAAATACAAAAAAGCCGACGATTTAATCCGTCGGCTTTTACATCTCTACACATTGAATTAACGGTATAAACCGATATCTTTCTGCATGTGACCAGACAAATTATTCGCGTAGTAGCTGCGAGGTTCGCTGTGGTCGACAAACAGAATATCAACTAAATGTGCAATCAATCCTTTGAAGTTAACCGCGTAGGTTTTTTTATCCATAGAGGTAGGTGCTGTAATCGTACCCATATTCATTGCTTGTGCCATGATAGCCTCTCTGTTAATTCGGTAACTTACTTTGTTGAAATGAATTCTAGGTGATATTTTTTTGGTTAAAAAATGACAAATTTTCCACATTCAAATTAGTTATTCTAATGAAACAAACCTATAACAACGCATGCTTTTATTATCCACGATAATCGACTACTTATTCACATTAAGTTTGATTTGGCGAATTTAAATCTCAATGAAAAACAAAAATACCGATTATTTACAAAATTTTCACATTAATTTTTTTATCGTCGGTTAGCTAAAGGATAAATAAAAAAATAGAGGTAAGTATTGTCAAACACTTACCTCCGTTTACTTATATTATGGCTTATTAGTAGCAGGTAATGGACTTCTCTGCTTATAGACAGAAGCCAACACCGCAATAATCATAGTGATTAACAGTACACCCAGTGAGACTGGTGTCGGAATTTCCCACGCAGAACCGACTAGCATCATCTTAATACCAATGAATATCATGATGAAGGAAAGCGCTGGTTTTAGGTAAATAAACTTATCCATCATCCCTTGCAACACAAAGTACAAAGACCGCAAACCAAGTAACGCAAACACGTTCGCTGCTAACACTAAAAAGGGTTCGCGGGTCACGGCAAAAATAGCCGGTATTGAATCTAATGCGAACATGACATCCATAAAAGCAATCACGCCAATCACAATCATCATTGGAGTCACAAACCATTGCTTATTGCGGCTCACAACCAAAGCATTCCCTTCGTAATGATCCGTCACATTGAACCAACGTCGAATCAGCTTCTCCGGCATTGGGTTTAGCTGTTCATCGCCTTTCTCACGCGCAAGTTGAATACCGGTCCACATAAGAAATAATGCAAACACATAAAGTAACCAATGATATTGTTCAAGCAGCTGCGCACCAATCACAATCATCACCGCTCGTAAACACAAAGCACCGATCACTCCCCACAATAGAGCCCGCGGGCGTAAATGCTCTGGGACTGCGTATTGATGAAAAATAATCGCAAAGACGAATAAGTTATCAACACTTAACGATTTTTCTAACAAGTAACCAGTAATAAACGAGATCGTCGCCTTTTCGGCACTGTATGAACTGGTTGGTGCGTAACTATCCCAAAAGAAATAGATACTCGCGGCGAATGCAAACGCCAGCATAAACCAAATCACGCTCCAAACGGCCGCTTTAGTGATCGTGACTTTACCGCCACGGGTTTGCCAAATATCGATAACAACAAGAAATAGAGTCAGAATTGCAAAGCTGAGATAGGTTGTTGGGGTCATATATCCTCCAAAGGCGGAAGGATAAGATGGGATTAACCGATCGAAACCTTCCGCAAACAAAAACCGCTGTTCATAATGAACAGAGCTGAATGCGTTGGTCTCGTCGAAATAAGCATTCCGTTTTTAACAGAAGGCTATTTATACTTACCGGATAAGCATGCGCTTAACGAGGTGACGATAAGTAAACAAAGGCGACTACTCCCCAATCAGCGCGGATTTTATGCCTATTGGATGCAAAGGTCCATAGCCGTGATCAAAAAAAGGAGCCATTTATGCTCCTTTTTAGCTTAGATTTTTATACGCCTGCCAGTGGTAATAAATACACCAATACAGACCATGCACTGACCCAAGCAACGACGACAGCAGCATCTAACCAATCTCTAATCCACATTATACTTTCCCCTTTCACATCTTCATGCACCTTCATCGGGTTGAAGATGCGTTAAGACTGAAAGTTAAAAAGCAAAGTCTATGCCAGTAAATTTATGTCAAACCGAGTTACTGATAATGATGTTGGAGTTGAGTTCCTGCGTGGTTAAGTATTTCAGGTTTTTCCGTCAGCAGTTCAATAAACGCATCGGCCATTGACACATTCGAAACAAAACCTTCTCCCTTCATTTTCAGTATCGCATCATATCCCTCTTTGCCTTTCATGGTATAGGCCGAAGAGGTTCCACAATAATAACGATTAAGATCAATTGGTTGCCAACCTTTTTGCTCATCAAATAACAACACATTTGTGATGCGTTGTCCTACAGGCCGATCGGCGGCATAAGTAAACGAGAGATTGTGGGTGTAAGGATAACTGCCAGAACCTGTGCCGTCGACCCCATTGCCCAGCGCATTATTAATTGCCCCTTCAAGCATCTCAATTAAGGTTTCTCCCTGCACTCGGTAGACACCAATAGGAACGGCAAAAGGCAATAAATTTCCGGCAATGTCTGCCACCGAAACTTGTCCGGCGTTGAGCGAGTTTCTGACTCCACCAGCGTTATGTATTGCAAACTGCACGGGGTGCCCTCTTTGCCGCATGGCATAGACGAATGATTGAGCCACCAAAGGAGCCAACTCACTCGGCCCAGTTTCATCAGGAATTCTGACGTGTCTTAAGAAACGATCAGCATGTGCGATAATATTTTGTTGCAGCTGACGTACTCGCGGCATGTATTTATCGATCAATATTCCTTGGACCTGCGGATCTTTCTTACACACCACCACATTAGGGTGCTGGCTTAAAAATTCGCACGCCGCTAAATGGGTGTTATCGGTGCCCGCTTCGCTCATGCTGGCATCAAGAAATAGACGACGGCCAAGTAACAGTTCATTACGACCCTGAAATTTGTCCACTTTGCCATCGGCTGAAAAGTCGATATAACAATGACCTAAGCTCAAAGAATGATAACCGGATTGGACGACATAAGTGTCGTTAATTCTTAAACCATACTCATCATCTTTCATCAGCCCTAGTGCACTAAAATCACCTTGTAATCGGTGGCTATGCCCGCCGACGACAACACTAATGCCTTCCACTTGCTGTGCGAGCTCAATGTCCGCTTCATAACCTAAATGGCTAAGTAGAACAATTTTGTTGATCCCTTTAGCGCGTATTTCAGCAACCGTATTTTTTGCCGTTTGGATAGCGTTAATAAATGGAGTATCGAGATCTGGGTTGGCAATATCAGCCATTTTATCGAGTGACAAGCCGAAAATTGCAATCGTTTCATCACCAGCCTGTTTTTCTATCCAGCGAGCGTATTTACCTTGAGGTTGATAACTTATCACTTGCGAGCTACCGGCTATTGGAAAAGGCTTATTCGATCTTTCATTGGAAAGATCCCAATTGCCAGCTAGCAATGGAAATTGAATACGTTTAACAAAATGGGCAACGGGTTCATTACCCATATCCAGTTCGTGATTGCCTAATGCCATCGCATCAAGATTCAATGCGTTGAGCATGTCCGCATTGGCTTTACCTTTAAATAGCGAGAAATAGAGCGTGCCTTGGAAACAATCCCCAGCGTGTAAAAATACAAAGGCTCGCTTCATACGCGCCGCATCTTCTTTCAATTGCTGAACTCGTGTTGCAATTCGTGCAAAGCCGCCAGCACTTACATACGGTGTTAAAGTCTGCTGTTGGATGTGGAGAGTCAATTGCAGCGATGTCGGTTCAAAATATGAATGAGTGTCATTAATGTGTGCCAGCATAATTGATGCTGGTCTATTCTTTTTATGCATCATTTATCTTTCTCTTCTTTTTCCACTCTATCCTAGCTGAAGAATCATGACAGAATCGTGACTTTTATGAAACGAGTTTGAAAATATAATTACGCTAAGTCAACCTCATCACGCTTTGTAGCCTTTGTCTCATTCGGCTGACCCTACATAAACACTTGATATGTGAGCCAGCAGCCTACTTATCTGCATAATTTCTATTATGCTTAAAGAAAAACAGACTCAGCGAGAAGCTAACTCGTTGAGTTATAAAAGGAGTCTGCCTATGCATCTAGAGCGAATTGAAATTTCCGGATTCAGAGGAATCAAACGTTTATCGCTCGCTTTTGATGAACTCACCACATTGATCGGTGAAAATACTTGGGGTAAGTCCTCATTGTTGGACGCCTTATCAGTAGTGCTACCAGCCAACGGTGTACCTTATCAATTTGAAATGCAAGATTTCCACGTCGATTACTCTATCGCTCATCCTCAAACTCAGCATTTACAAATTGTCTTAAGCTTTGTTTCTACAGACAAAAATGAATCTCGATCCGGCCGTTATCGTAAGCTGAGGCCGATTTGGGTTGAAGATGAAACGGGTACGAAACGGATATTCTATCGCATCAGTGCCACTCGTGAGCGATATGATATTACCACTCGCTACCTGTTTTTAGACCTCGAAGGCAATCCACTACCGCTGCATCATTCCGAAAAATTAGCGCAAGAGCTGATGAGCTTACACCCAGTGATCCGTTTGAAAGATTCACGGCGTTTCGAGCGACCTTTCGTCAATGGTAACGGTAAAAATTCTCGCGCCGAAAAACGCATTGATAATACCTGTCGTCGTTTACTGGCCATTCCTGGACATGTCAACAAAGGCGAGATGAGAAGTAGCCTTAACTCAATGAATGTATTAGTTGATCACTATTTTTCATTCAAAAGTCAGACACGTAAAAACCCAAGACAGCAACGTGACAGCTTAGTCTATTCCAGCCCAACCGCCGATAAAAACATAAGCCAATTTGTTGAAGAGACTAAAAATAAGCAAACTCGTTTGCTGTTGATGGGCTTACTCAATGCTTATCTGCAAGCCAAAGGCCCAACTGACCTACGACGTTGCGCTAGGCCGCTGCTGATTATCGAAGATCCCGAAGGTCGATTGCACCCTACTCATCTGGCGCGCGCTTGGAGTTTACTTCAACTATTACCCATGCAGAAAATTCTCACAACGAACAGTGGTGATCTGCTTGGCTCTGTTCCCCTTCATTCGATTCGGCGTTTGGTGCGTACTTCTGACCGTACCATTGCAAATTCGATGATCTCTCGTGGATTGAGTAAGGACGAACTACGACGTATCGGTTTTCATATTCGTTTTCATCGTTCAGGGGTGCTTTTTGCTCGCTGCTGGTTGTTGGTTGAAGGAGAAACTGAGGTGTGGCTGTTTAGTGAGCTGGCTCGCCAGTGTGGCTATAATCTAGCCGCCGAAGGAGTACAAATTGTCGAATTTGCTCAGTCTGGTCTGAAGTCCTTAATTAAAGTGGCGAAAGCGTTTGGCATTGATTGGCATGTCGTGACTGATGGCGATCCCGCTGGCAAAAAATATTCGTCAACGGTACGCGGTATGCTGACAGGTGATCAAGAACGACACCGCCTAACCGAACTTCCCGATCGAGATATCGAACATTTTCTGTACTCTCATGGCTTTGAACACTTCTTCAAAGATTTGATTAAAATACCTTACGATCATCCAATCCCTGCGAAAAAAGTGGTCACACGTGTGCTGAAAAAACACGCGAAACCTGATTTGGCGCTTGCCATCGTTTCCCATTGTGAACAACAAGGTGTGGACTTTATTCCTGTACTGTTGCGCTGGACACTAAAACGCGTGATTACGATGGCCAATGGCCACACGTAAAAAAAGGCACACATGATTGTGTGCCTCGTATCATTTCCATTTCGCTATATGTGACTAATCTTATATTGAATGGGTATATCAACAATTTTGATGAATCGATACGGATCAATTGGGGGTAACCTTTACCAATGCAGATTTCACCAGCATTAGTCTTAAACATAAATTAACAAGTTGAGGATTTAGAACGCGTTTCAACAGTTGCGCTGTCGCTCAGCGTTGGCTGGTTAGATCGTTGATGCAACCACATACCACTTGTTTTCATCGCAAAGCCAAAAATGCCACCGAATAGAAGTGATGGAATAACCAGTTGCCAATCACCACCCGCAGCAAAAGTGGCACAAGCGCCAATAAAGGTTCCAGGGATATAACCAAGCCACGCTTTCGACGCTTGAATGCACATTAAAAATGCCACTACCGCAGTGACAACGTAACCCAAAATATCCAAGCTCACCAAACTGGATGAATGAATAATGACCATTGCCCAAAAAACGCCACTGATATTAGTTATCAAACTTTCTGCAAGACCTTTAATACCCTCGGTTGGAGAGGCAAAATAACTCGTACATCCTAAAAAGCCAGCCCATGATAGTAAGCCTAACGAAACGGCTATCCAGCCCCAAACACCAGAAAGAATGCCTGTCGTTAGTGAAATTGCAAATAGTGTGCTCATAGCGCCCTCATTTAGCCGCTATCTGCCTGTCATTTAACAAGCCGTTGCTATAGCGACATCAATAAATCAAGTGCCGATATTAAAAGCTTCAACCACGGATGACTAGTGACCTAAGTCATGAAATAAATGCAATGATTTCACTTATTTCATTGAAATGTTGACGCAAACGATAAATCAACACATTTGAAGTGCTTTTTAATCGAGCATGAGCGTTAGATTAGGTGATGAGGGTGTGTGACATGATGCTAAATGCGAACACTCAATAGCTTCACTTATCACACCCCATATTGAGAAGTAACAAAGTAAATCATAACCAAGATTAACAAGCTTAAAGTACGCTTGGTCGTCCTTTCATCATGCGCAGTCCTTCACGCTTAATGCACTCAACCAACGGGTTTTCAGCCATATCTGCTCGCCAAATAAACGACAACGTTCTTTCCATATTCAGATCAGGCACATTGAGCGCTACCAGTTGGCCATTCTCAATAAAGCGTTCTACATCGAGGTAAGGTAAACAAGTTAAGTACGGACCATTCGCAACCATACTGCGTAGCACAGGAACATGTTCGTACTCTCGCCACACATCTAAATCGGAAATAAGATGGTGAATCGAGCTATCAAAAATATTTCGAGTGCCAGAACCGTGTTCTCTTAACACCCATTTGGCTTGTTCAAGCTGTGCAAGACTCACCGTTTTACATTTGGCAAAAGGATGATGAGCCGAAGCTATCACTGTTAGGTGATCTCGACACCACACTTCTTGGGAAATACGGTTATCATCGCATCGACCTTCAATGATACCAAGGTCATATTTGTAGTCGAGGATGCCATCGATCACCCCTTTGGTGCTTTTCACACCAAGCTCAATACGCATCTCTGGGAAATCGTTATCAAGAATGCTGATAAGGTCTGGAACGAGGTGCTCGGCAGGGGTCTGGCTGGCTCCCATACTGATTTCACCGCTAAGCAAGTGCTGATCATAAAAGCCCATTTCGATCTGCTGAGCATCTTGTAATAAACGCTTCGCTTTCGGCCTAAGCCACATTCCCCAATGAGTTAATGCCATCTGCTTTCCTTGTCTTTCGAACAAAGGGCGACCTAACATTTTTTCCAATTGTGCTAGCGACATACTGGTCGCGGATTGAGTTAACGCTAATTTATCCGCAGCTTGACTGACGCTGCCACTATCGGCAACAGCATCGAAAACTGCTAATTGTTTGAGTGAATACCGCACTGCTTTTCCTATTTAGCTTTCATCTACTGCGCGCCACACCTTTAATTTCAAGGGAGTTAATATGCGCAAACGGTTTCATTCTACTCTTTCATTTATTCATATCAATTCATTTGATGAGTAATCTAAAAATTATCAATTTTACTACTTCATGACTCGTTCGTTAGTCTGTATGGGAAGCAAGGCATGACGCTTTGTTTGAACTTGGGAGGTAATTATGAAATTGAGCTTTGGGAGCGTGTATGTCAGCAGCCTACTCTGAAAATAAACAGCTGTTCTCACCGATTGAGATGATGGCAGAAGCCGAGAAATTTGCATTAAGCAAAGCCAAGAAAAGTAGCGGTATGACACTGAGCCTTGCCATTATGGCAGGTGCTTTTATCGGCTTAGCATTTTTGTTCTACATCACTGTCACGACAGGCAGTGCTAACGCAGGTTGGGGGCTCAGTCGTTTAGCGGGTGGTTTAGCCTTTAGCATGGGGCTGATTTTAATCGTGATTTGTGGCGGTGAACTGTTCACCAGTTCCGTATTGTCGAGCATTTCTTGGGCCAATAAACAAATCAGCTTTAGCAAAATGTTATCCATTTGGGGCAAGGTTTATATCGGTAACTTCATTGGTGCCATGTTCTTACTGCTTTTAGTTACTGGGGCTGGTCTCTATCAGTTGGATGATGGTCAATGGGGGTTGAATGCGCTGAACATCGCGCAGCACAAACTACACCATACACCTGTTCAAGCATTTTCTCTTGGGGTGCTATGTAACTTACTGGTTTGTCTTGCGATTTGGTTAACGTTTAGCTCTGCCAATGCAATGACCAAAGCCGCAATGACAATTTTGCCTGTGGCGATGTTCGTCTCTAGCGGTTTCGAGCACTGCGTAGCCAACATGTTTATGGTCCCTTTAGGCATTGTGATTCAAAACTTTGCACCAGAGAGCTTCTGGCAGCAGATCGGTATCAGTGCCACTCATTACGCAGATTTGAACATTCATCAATTTGTGGTGGCAAACCTTATCCCAGTGACTTTGGGCAATATTGTCGGCGGTGCTGTGTTGGTTGGTCTCGCCAACTGGTCTATTTTCCGCCGTCCACAACTTAAAGCCGCAAACATTAGCACTATTACGGAAACAGCAACAATTACGTCAGTGAAGGAAACGAAAATGAATAAAACAATTACAGTTAAAGACATTATGAACACCCAACCTGTAACTCTAGGCGTGGAAATGCCAACCGCAGTAGCGATTGATATGTTGCTGGATAACCAGCTCGATAGTGCTCCTGTGGTTGATGTGGCTGGTCGTTTGGTCGGATTTTTCTCAGCTCACGATGTCATGGTGGATTTATGGTGCCAAGACTACCTCCCTACCGAAGGGCAAAAAGTGGTGGATCTTATGAGCCGCGATGTTATCGCCATCGATGCATCTGACCGTCTGATTGATATCGCCGAGTTTTTATGCATCGATAAAGAACAGTTATACCCTACTAGCAGCATGGGTATTGCTACCCGTTTTAGCTCACTCTCTTTAGAAGAGCGCGCAAAAAGCATGAAAGTGAACAAACCACAAAATCTCCCCGTCCTTGAAGATGGCAAGTTTGTCGGTATGCTAACTCGTAACCATGTACTGGCAGCACTACGTCCAATTTATGGCGAGCGTCTAAGCGTGGTCAAAGAGCGTACGTTAGAAACGGCTTAACACGTTGTTTTGTTCAAAACGGTTTTTGGTCAGGAAATAAGTCGCTTGACTAAAAAGCAAAGACCCCGCATTGCGGGGTCTCTTTGATTCATCTATTTCGCTTGTTACTATCCCTGACGCCACCAGCGTCCGACGCACGGGTTTTCAGGATCAAGATATCGATTCAATAACGTTAAGTTGCTGTCGAACAAAATGAGATAGGGTTGAATCTCACTGACATTTAACGCCCCCTTTGTGGCATTGATACACTGCATCAATAAATCCGTAAGACAGCGAACAAAAACCCACTTTGGGTTGTCTGCGATTTTATGGTTGATCGCTAAAATAGCCTCATATGCTATTTGGTAAGGAATGGCTCTCACTTGCGTGAGATCGCGCAAAAATGAGCCAGCCACAACACCTTCAAGATAGACACGGTAAGTCGTTAGTTGATCGACCAATAGAAACAGTTCCGCGGCTAAATACGTATAAGGGTATTTCACCGCTAGGTGATCGTGCAGATCCGGTGAAATAGCCAGCGTGATCCCCATCATTTCACAGCGTTGTTTTAGCACTCGCAGTAACCCTTGTTCATCCATTAGTTGCTGAATTTCAAAAATACGCTGCAAGTGATAGTCGTTAGAAATGAAAGTGACAGGTAATGTTTTTTGTGTGTCAATGTCACCGTTTTTTTGCAGCTCTAACGCGACGTTTTCGATATTTTCTACCGTGCTGGTTGAGTACTCTTCCAGCAAAATGCGGTTATTCGAAAGTGACACATTGAGCCGAGTAAGCTCCGATTGAAGGTAATGATACATAGCCTTCGCTTCAGAAATCTGTTGCCCTAGCGTGAGCCCACCGCATAAAGCAATGACACTATGATCGATGTCATGACGTTGTAACGCCTTAACGAGGCCATCAACACGGCTACGCCCTTCTAATGTTAATTGCTGATCAACAAGTCGTTTACCTAATACGATATAAAGATGCTCGGCTACCATCGTTATTTTTCTCTCTCCATTCCAGCCACCATAAAACTTGTGTCATAGCAATCGACATCAAGAAAGCAGCAGTATTAAAACGTATGGTTTGGTAACACGTAAATACTCCTACATGTGCATAGTGCTTGAGTCAAAAAATAAAATAAACAATCACTTTTTAAACATTACTCAAACGATAGCCACGCATTAGAAATGCTCGTGTATAAAGTAAGGTTTCTGCGATAATTGTTTCAATTTATTTATAACTACCAATGATAAAATCCACAGGAATAAACTCTAAATATCCACTGCATGGAGAGATTAATATGTGGAATAAACTCAATAAATCAATGATGTTCTGCCAAATGATGTTTGGCTTATCATTTTACGGGGTAATGGTTATCCTAACCCGTTTTTTTCTAGAAGATTTGGATTATAACGAAGCCGATACCATGATGGTGGTAGGAGCATTTTCATCCATTGGCCCCCTTTTTGCGATCGCTGGTGGTTTTATTGCCGATAAGTTCCTTGGCGCTTATCGTTCATTAACCATTGCCTACGGCGCTTTTGCTCTTGGTTACACACTACTGGTGCTGGGTGCCTCAACAACCAACGTCGCGATGGCATTAGCAGGCATCGCTTTAGCGAGCTACGCACGCGGATTAATGTCTCCTTCTTACCCCAGTTTATATAAACGCACTTTTAGCTCCCAAGAACATTTTGAAAACTGTTACCCTGTCAATTATTCGGTAAACAATGTGGGGGCATTACTTGGCCAATATTTATTCCCGATGTTTGTTTTAGTGATCGGTTTTCACGGTAGCTTTATGCTCTCAGCCATTTTGGCAGCGTTCGCCTTTGCCACTTTAATTGTGTTTAACAAATCATTAGTGAATGCTGCAGCTGAGATTGATCAAGCTCCCGTAAGCGTGAAAAACTGGCTCGCCTTTTGTGCAGTATCGTGCGCGATGGTTGGGCTAGTTTTCTTCATGTTTTCTAATATGGACATCGGTCAAAACATCGTTTATGCCATTGGTGCGGCTGCCATTTTTTACTTCATCTTTTTGATGTTTAAAGCGAATCGATCCGATACCTTGAAAATGGGCACTATTCTTATCATGACGGTGCTCACCACCTGTTTCTTTGTCTATTACGGGCAAATGATGACCTCCATGACCATGGTAACCATCAATACGATGCGTGGTGACTTATTTGGATTAATCCCAATCGCTCCTGAAGCATCAATGGCGATGAACCCACTGTGGTGCATTGTTGCTGGGCCTGTCATTGCTATGACTTTCTCTTCACTGGAAAAGCGAGGCATTAATTTTTCAACAGCCACTAAAATTGGCTTTGCATTCATCTTTACCGCCATTGCATTTGGCATCTTAACCATGGCAGTCATGAATATTGGTGCTGATGTTGTCATCAGACCAGAAGTCTTTTTGATGATCCACTTCTTCCAAGCTTTTGCGGAAGTCATTGTTGGTAGTTTAGTAGTAGCCTTCATTTTGTCAGTGGCTCCCAAGCACATCGAAAACTTTTCGGTTAGCCTCTTTTCAGTCGCCATCGCCTTAAGTGGCATTGTGGGTGCGGTGTTCTCAACCTCCATCGCATTAGAAAAAGGTCAAGTGATCAGTCAGCATATCGTCCAAAGCGTTTATGGCGACTACTTTAAAATGCTCACGATCTTAGCCGTAGTGATGGTAGCAGTGGCCATCGTTGCTTCATTGGTTGTTCGAAAAATGCTTGAAGCATCAAAAATGAACGAACGGGATGAACTTGCAGAAGTTGCACCTAACGAAGTTTAAACATCAGCAAAATGTGAGCATTATTAAGCCTCATACCATTATGCGTATGGGGCTTTTTATCTGCAAAGTTACATATTCCCATCTCTTCAAAGTAAAATAACGTAAATGATAGTTATTATCATTGAATCAATTGAGCACTCAGTTTAAGGTTATACCTACAAAAGACAAAACGGTAATCTAGAGAATAATGAAAAAAGAAACAGAACCTAAACGCTCTTTCTATCCACTCACGGTTGTGGGTAGTCAGCAGATTTCGCCTTCCCTGCAACGCATTACGTTACAGGGTGACTCAATTGAGCATTTTACACTTGAAAACGAAGGCGATTATATCAAGCTGTTGTTTAGTGAAGATGGTGGCACTGATTTGTCACGGTTAACCCCTGATCAGCGCCCAATAATGCGCACTTATACCATTCGAAGTTTTGATGCGACCAACAACCGCATTGAAATCGATTTTGTACGGCATGAGGCGGAAGATAAGCAGTGTGGATTTGCAGTCAGATGGGCGATGCATACGGCCATTGGCGATACGATTTCAATCGCTGGCCCAGGTAAAGCTCAAGGGTTGAATCCCAATGGGAAATGGTTTTTCTTAGCCGCTGACATGACCGCGATCCCTGCCCTTGCAGCTCAATTAAAACGCTTACCGCGTGATGCAAAAGGTTATGCAGTAATTGAAATTGAGCATGTGGATGACAAACAGGCACTACAGGCTCCGGAGAACATAGAGATCTCTTGGGTAGTGAAAGACAGCAGCACCAATTTGGCGACTTCGGTTATCGAGAAAAATTGGCTGGGTGAGAATGGCTCGGTATGGTGTGCGTGTGAATTTGATACCATGCGCGCGCTAAGAGAGTATTTTCGCAATGAAAAAGAGATAGCGAAAGACTATATTTATATCAGCAGCTACTGGAAACGTGGCGTCAGTGAAGATGGGCATAAACAGCTCAAACAAACGGATGCACAAACTCAGTCATAAACAGCAACAACACAGTAAAAAGGTGACTTAATAGAGGTCGCCTTTTTCATTGAATGCGCTCAATTTTCAACGAACATAGCTTTAACAGACCTAGCTTTAACGGACCTAGTTTTAACGGACATAGCCTCAGCGGGCCACGGTTAGCTTGGCTAACGACTCAATACAAATCGCGTCATGTCGCCAGTATTCGATGCCACAATCGATCAGTTCACCCTGTTGATTATAATTAATGCGCTCAACGACCATCGCCGGAGTGCCTGATGTAGCGCGTAGCGCTTGCGCCATATGACCAAGCAAAGAGCTAGTGGTAATTCGATAACGGACTGTTTGATACTCCACGGCAAAATGGTCGCGATAAATATCCGTCAGTGATTGAGACAAATCGAAAGTCAGCAAGTTGGGAAACAATTCAGGGCGCACGTAATTCGTCACATAGACCACGGGGCGATCTTCTAAATAACGCACACGATCAATTTGGTAAACATCCGAAAACGGCTTCAATCCCAATAAGAGCGATGCTTGTTTATTGGCTAATAGCGCTTTTGCCATCATCAGTTCCGTTTTTGGTACTCGGTTTTGTGCTAAAGCCATGTTGGTAAAATTCAGAGTTTGGGTTGGGTCGTAACGTATCGGCTCGGGAGAAATAAACCAACCTCGCCGATCTTCTCGGTAGATCTTGCCATCCGCTTCCAACAGAGACAAAGCCTCACGCAGGGTAACGCGTGTGGTATTAAACGACTCTGCAAGTTTTCGTTCAGGGGGTAATTTTTGACGAGGGGCAAGCATGCCAGCATCGATTTGTTCAACAATCACATCTTTAATTTTTACGTACTGCACAACATCCACTCCCAGCCTAAATACGTGCATGCTAAATTCATAACAAACTGATACCGTATTATTTGCATTCTATGTCGAACAAGATTAATGTCATAGCCTGAATCGCAATAACATTGACGTTAATTTTTATACCGCCTAGCTTTTGGGCGGTATTTCTTTTTGGAGTATTAAAAATGTCAAACTTAGCACCTGTCTTAGTTTCAAGCCTTGATATGGACAGAATATCCGCATTACTGGATGGCATGCCTAAACTAACGCCAGAGTTAGAAAAGCTCGAGGCTGAGTTGGATAGAGCCACCATTGTCGCCCCACAAGAGATGCCAAATAATGTGGTGAGCATGAATTCGACCGTACGCTTCAAGTTTATCGACAGTGATGAAGTGATCGAAAAAAATCTTGTGTATCCGCATGAAGTGAAAAGCAGTCAAGATATCTCTGTTTTTGCCCCAGTAGGCAGTGCATTGTTGGGCCTAGCTGTTGGTCAACAGCTCAGTTGGCCAATGCCAGGTGGTAGAGAAAGAGTGATTGAGATTCTTGATGTAGTTTATCAACCTGAGCGTGACGGTGAATTCAACCGCTAACGAATCGATTTGTTGGTGTGGAGGTCGATATCATCACTCCACACCCCAAGCCACATCATTGTAAATAATTATGCGACCAAAATATCTTTAAGCTCGTGCAATGAACGCACATGGTAGTGTGGCTCAATACCCTCAACAGCACTTGCGCCAGTAGAGTTTAGCCAACAGGTCTCAATACCAAAATTCAAGCCACCTAGAATATCGGAATGCGGGTTATCTCCTACCATCAATACACGATTTTTAGCAGGGTTGCCCATTTTGTCTAACGCGTAGGCAAAAATCCCGTGATCAGGTTTCGCTACACCAACCTCTTCTGAAATAATCACGTGGTCAAAGTATTCACTCATCCCCGTTCTTTGCAAACGAATCGCTTGAAGTTCGGTAAAACCATTAGTAATGATGCCAAGTTTCGCTCGACCTGTAAGGGCATCCAATAACTCTTTTGCTCCTGGTAGTGGAGTACAAATATCAGCCATGGCTTCAAGAAACGCGCTGTTTAATTCCGTGGTTGTCGTCGCGAGCTTTTCTGCCCACTCTGCAAAACGAGTATGCTTCAACTGCGCCGCCGTGATATCACCATTTTGGTAGTCGACCCACAGTGGTTTGTTAACTTCTTGGTACTGCGCAAAATCTTGCTCAGTAAACAACACTCCTTTGCGCTCAAACATCAGCTGCATACCTTTGAAAGCATCAAAATGAAACAAGGTCTCGTCAGCGTCAAATAAAATCCAGTCGTACTTCATGATCTCTCCTCATAATGTTCGGGCTAGTTTAGATTGTTTTTAGTTAAATGATAATCTCTATCAGAAGAAACTTTTAAAATTCAATTTGATAACGAATCTAATCGTCCCTGTAATAAAAAAGGCTCCAATGAGCCTTTTCTTATGCTTAATATTGCAAATTATGATGCTTTTTCAGCTTCGTTAACCATAGAAAGCGCCAATGCTTCGGCCGCTTTAATACCATCAATGCCTGCTGATAAAATCCCGCCCGCATAACCTGCACCTTCACCTGCCGGATAAAAGCCTTTCAGGTTGATGCTTTGGAAATCTTTACCCCGTTTAATGCAAATGGGTGATGACGTGCGAGTTTCTACTCCAGTTAACAAACCATCCTCAGAGGCAAATCCTTTGATCTGCTTATCAAACGCTGGGATCGCTTCACGAATGGCTTCAATAGCAAAATCAGGCAACGCTTTTGAAATATCTGTCAACTTGATGCCGGGTGTAAAAGAGGGTTCGACATCACCTAACGCACTCGGATCACGACCTTGTAAAAAGTCACCAATTTTTTGTGCTGGCGCATCGTAGTTTTCGCCGCCAAGTTGATAAGCTCTTGATTCAAGCTCACGTTGGAAGCGCACGCCCGCTAGCGGATCACCGGGATAATCACGTTCAGGATCAATACCCACCACAATCGCACTGTTAGCATTACGTTCTGCGCGAGAATATTGGCTCATGCCATTGGTCACAACGCGCCCCTCTTCAGAAGTAGCCGCCACTACCGTGCCACCGGGGCACATGCAGAAGCTATAAACAGTGCGGCCATTCTTACAGTGGTGAACCAATTTGTAGTCCGCCGCGCCAAGAATGGGGTTACCCGCATTCGAACCAAAACGCGCTTCATCAATCATTGATTGTTTATGTTCAATACGGAACCCTACTGAAAAGGGTTTGGCTTCCATATAAACGCCACGTTCATGCAGCATTTCAAAGGTATCACGTGCGCTATGACCGACCGCAAGGACAACATGACGCGTTTTAATTTCTTCACCATTTGACAGCGTAAGCCCGGTAATTTGCCCTTCTTCGATGTGAATGTCATCAACACGAGTACTAAAACGAATTTCACCGCCTAATTCGATAATTTTGGCACGCATTTTTTCAATCATGGTCACCAATTTGAACGTGCCAATGTGCGGTTTGCTCACGTACATGATTTCAGCAGGTGCGCCCGCAGCGACAAATTCTGTAGTGACCTTACGACCATAGAAGTTAGGATCTTTCACTTGGCTATAGAGTTTTCCATCAGAAAAAGTTCCCGCTCCACCTTCGCCAAACTGCACGTTAGATTCAGTATTCAATGTACGTTTACGCCAAAAACCAAAGGTATCTTTGGTGCGTTCGCGCACTTCTTTACCACGCTCGACAATGATTGGGTTAAACCCCATTTGAGCAAGAATCAGTCCTGCGAATAGACCACAAGGGCCAAAGCCTATCACCACTGGGCGCTCAGTAAGATTCGCTGGCGCTTGAGCAACGAATTTGTACTCCATATCCGGCGTCACTTTCACATGCGGATCATCAGCAAACTGAGCAAGCAACTCTGTTTCATTCTCCACGCTCACATCTAGCGTGTAAATCAGCATGATTTTCGTTTTCTTACGAGCATCGTAGCCACGTTTAAACATATTGAATGAAAGAACTTGTTCATCAGCAATACCAAGTTTTTCAGTAATAGCAGCAAAAATTGCCCCTTCCTCGTGGTCCAAAGGAAGTTTAATTTCGGTTAAACGTATCATGTCGGTGTCTCGTTTTAGTCGGTGTCTTAGCCAAAGCCGCAAGCGGCCCGCTCACAATGGCGCGCATTTTACGGGAAATAGCGTTATCTGTCATACTAAATCCCGAATTCATCACACGTTACGCTAGATATTCATAGCGTTGGATGTTGAAATTTAACTTGGGATGCGTATTATCCCCATTCTTCATTTTTGACTAACTAAGAGCTGATCATCATGGCGTTTGTCGTAACGGATAATTGCATCCAATGTAAATTTACTGACTGTGTCGCGGTATGCCCTGCAGATGCCTTTCACGAAGGCCCCAATTTTATGGTGATCAACCCCATTGAATGCATTGATTGCGGTTTATGTGTTCCTGAATGTGCAGCTCAAGCTATCTTTCAAGAAGATGAACTCCCAGAAGATCAGAAGATTTACATCGAACTCAATGCTGAGCTTGCCGATATATGGCCGGTGCAAACCGAAGTCAAACCAGCCATGGATGATGCTGAAAAATGGAATGGCGTGCCAAACAAACTGGGGATGTTAGAGAAGTAGTCTTTTCTTTTTATAACTAGCGTTATAAAAAAAGCGCAAACACGGCATCCGTTATCACGCTTTTTGACGACAATCCAAAGCAACAACTTTTAAGCTTTACTTATTGACCGAGTGATCTTGGTTTGATCTAGTGATGTTGGCGGCGCAGGTTATCCAAAATAATACCCGTAGCCATTGCTACGTTAAGTGACTCTGCTCCCCCGAAGGCGGGAATGGTGATTTTGTCGGTGACATATTGAGCCGCTTCGGCACGAATACCATGCGATTCACTGCCCATCAATAAAATCCCTTCTGCTGCAAATTTCGTATGATGTACGCTCTCACCTTCTAAAAAAGCCCCATAAACAGGTAGATTTGAACTCTGTAAATAAGCACTCAAATCCACTTGGCTCACCGTAACACGCCCAAAGCTACCCATGGTGGCACTGATGGTCTTGGGATTGTATGGATCGGCGCAATCGTGGCTAGCGACAATGTGTTTAATGCCATACCAATCAGCAACACGAATAATCGTCCCTAAATTACCGGGGTCAGAAACACCATCGAGAGCGATCATCAATCCTTTCGCTTCAGGCACCGTCACTTCGGGGATCTCAACGACGGCGATTGCCGCATTATTGCTCACCAAGGTGCTGGCTTTGGTTAAGTCATCTAATGTGGCCTCAATGCATTCAAAAACACTAAGCTCAACGCGGTTTTGTGCGATAAACTCCGCAGTGGCAAAAACCTGCTTCACCGTCAGTTGGCTGTTAATCAATTCCAATACGTTCTTTTCGCCTTGCACTAAAAACAGGCCATGAGCCTTGCGCTGTTTCTTTTGGCCTAAAGCACGAAGTAGTTTCAGTTGGTTTTTTGAAATCATAAAATATCCGCAGTGAGGTAAGGTTGGCCTAGTAAAAACGCCGCATTATAGAGTAAAGGCCGTCAGAGCTAAAGCAGTGTAAGCCGAGTTTCAATACCATATGTTCAGTTACTAACAAACAAGGAAATCCATATGAAACGTTTTCTTCCCTCTTCCGTTATGTTAACCCCCTTTGTCGTCAAGCATTATGATCAACAAGATAGTGATCAACTTGAAGATGATCACCATAAAGAGCCCAACGACAATGACACAAAAGAGAACGAAGAATCGAGCTAAAAGCTCAGACATTAGTTTATAATCCACTCATTAAATAACTTTACAACCCATTTTTTGACGTTATTATCGCGACGCAAACGTTTTCCCAACCCGTACAATACTAAATAATGAGGGTTTTATGCTGCCTGATATTGAAATTTGCCGCGCCACTTCATTAACCTCCATAGAGGCTATCGCTAACAAAGCAGGATTCACCGCCAGCGAATTCCACAGCCAAGGCCGCTTTAAGGCGAAAATTTCATTAAGTTGCCTTGAACGTTTGCAAACACAAACGGTTGGAAAGTTAATCCTTGTGACTGCCATTACTCCAACGCCATTAGGGGAAGGAAAAACCGTCACGACCATCGGCCTATCACAAGGAATGGCAAAATTGGGTCATTCGGTGATGGCATGTATTCGTCAACCCTCAATGGGACCAATCTTTGGTGTTAAGGGCGGAGCCGCTGGCGGCGGTTATTCACAAGTGGCACCAATGGAAGAGCTCAATTTGCATCTCACTGGCGATATCCACGCCGTCACAGCGGCGCATAACCTAGCGGCAGCGGCGATAGATGCCCGGATCTATCACGAACAGCGCCTTGGTTATGACGATTTCGAGCAACGCACCGCAATGAAAGCACTGCGTATCGACCCGAATAATGTGGTTTGGAAGCGAGTGATGGATCACAACGATCGCGCATTGCGCATGGTTACCGTTGGCCGAAATGAAACGGATAAATCAATCAATGGCTTTGAGCGTGAAGATGGTTTTGATATTTCAGCGGCTTCTGAGCTGATGGCGATTCTTGCATTAGCCAAAAACTTAAACGATCTGCGTCAACGGATTGGGCGGATTGTCGTCGCCTATAGTCACCATGGTACACCGATTACCACCGAAGATTTACAAGTCGCTGGGGCGATGGCTGTCAGTATGAAAGAGGCGATTGAACCTACATTAATGCAAACGTTAGAAGGCGTACCGACACTGATTCACGCCGGGCCTTTTGCCAATATCGCGCACGGTAACTCTTCTATTATCGCTGATGACATCGCCACAAGGTTAGCCGAATTTACTGTAACAGAAGGCGGCTTTGGCTCTGATATGGGATTTGAAAAGGCGTGCAATATTAAAGCAGCGACATCTGGGAAAGCGCCAGATTGCGCCGTTATCGTCACCACACTTCGCGGCTTAAAAGCGAACTCTGGTCTGTATGAATTGCGTCCCGGCCAGCCAGTTCCCGACACTCTATTTCAGCCAGACCATGCCGCGTTGGTGTCCGGTTTTGAAAATCTCAAATGGCATATTGAAAATGTGGGTAAGTATGGAATACCCGCCGTAATTGCCATTAACCGCTTTCCACAAGACAGCCAAGAAGAGCTTGAGCAGCTCGCAATGATGATTCACGCACTACCCTACCAGGTAGAGGTTGCACTGAGTGAAGGTTTTGCTCTTGGAGGCGAAGGGACGACTGAGCTTGCTTCCAAAGTCATTAAGCAGTGTCAAAAAGTGAGTACGTTCACACCGTTATACCAAGCACAGCAGACGATCGAAGATAAGATCAACGCCGTAGCGAAAAAGGGCTATGGCGCGGCAAGCGTCACTTTTAGTGATAAAGCACGACGTCAAATGCACAACATGCAAGAGCAAGGTTACGGGAAGCTTGCTGTCTGTTTGGCGAAGACGCCACTTTCAATTTCAACCAACGCTGCGATTAAAGGCGCACCAAAAGGTTTTGATGTACCGATTCGCGAATTAAAGCTCTGTGCGGGTGCTGGCTTTATCTATGCGCTATGCGGCAACGTGATGACCATGCCGGGTCTTCCTGAAAAACCCGCCTTCATGTATTTAGACATTGATTCTAAAGGAAATATCATCGGCCTAACCTGATATTATTGTTCGAAATTAACCTTTCTGAGCACAAATCTTCGGGCTCAGAAAGGTTTTCTTCACGCTATTTGTTTTCTTTCTCTGTAATTTTTTGCGCTTTTCACCGTTCTTTACCAGTATCAATAAAAAATAAGTAAGGTCGGTTATGAAACGTTTTACTCCCTTTATATTCTCAATAGCACTTATTGTTCCTATTCTGTTTTCGCTATTTAGCCAAGCAGAAACTCAGCCTAAAACCATGCCCAGCATTGGTAATCAGCAAATCGCGACATTAGCTGGGGGCTGTTTTTGGTGTACAGAATCTGATCTTGAAAAACTCAACGGTGTCATTAGCGTTGTCTCTGGTTATGCGGGTGGCAGCCTTGAAAACCCTACCTATAAACAAGTCTCATCAGGAAAATCGGGCCACATTGAAGTGATTCAAGTGACCTTTGATCCGCAAGTTGTCAGCTACGAAAATGTATTGGATCATTTTTTCCGCCACATTGATCCGACAGATGATCAAGGCTCGTTTGTTGATAGAGGCCCACAGTATCGGCCTGCCATTTTTTATCACAACAGTGAACAGAAGCAGACTGCGCAGCGTTTTATGCAAGAAATCGATGCGCTAGGGATCTTCAAAAAGCCGCTCAAAACAGAGCTGATTCAATATAGCCAATTTTGGCCTGCTGAAGAGTACCACCAAGACTTTTATAAAAAGAGCAAAGTACGTTACACCTACTATCGTCATGCTTCCGGACGTGACCAATATCTTGATACCATCTTCGGTAAAGATCGTAATGAGCATCCAAAAACCTTACGTCAATTGATCGAAGCGCAAAAAATGCAAAACAACGTTAAGGCATACACCAAACCTTCGAATGAAGAAATACGCGCCAAATTGACTGATTTGCAATATTACGTGACGCAAGAAGAAGGTACTGAACGCGCATTTAAGAATGAGTATTGGGATAACAAAGCCGATGGTATTTATGTCGATGTGGTCAGCGGAGAGCCATTATTCTCTTCTACCGACAAATACCGTTCTGGTACGGGCTGGCCCAGTTTTACTCGGCCAATTAATGAAGCGTATATTGCGACCAAAAGCGATTCTCGGCTTTTTTATACCAGAACCGAAGTGCGCAGCCGTTTTGCAGATTCTCACCTAGGCCATGTCTTTGAGGATGGACCAGCACCAACCGGCTTACGCTACTGCATGAACTCTGCCGCGATGCGATTTGTACCAAAAGAGGCGATGCAAGCTGAGGGCTATGGCGAGTACTTGGTTCTGTTTAAATAAGGCGTGCGTGGTAAAACTAAAAAGCCCTCGACTTCACTTGCGAGGGCTTTTTAGTTGATCAACATTAATCGATGGACTCAACTGAGATTCGATTAATGTAAACCATGGAAAAATTCGGCGCGGGTGGCAGGGTTAGATTTAAAAATACCGCCTAATGCTGTGGTGGTCGTTTCACTGGTCGCATCCATAACACCACGTGACTTAACGCAGTAATGAGTGGCATCAATGGTGACCGCGACATCGTCTGAACCGAGTAAGGTTTGCAAAGCCACCAGAATCTGCTGTGTCATTCGCTCTTGAACTTGGGGGCGCTGAGCAAAAAAACGTACAATACGGTTAATCTTAGAAAGACCAATTATCTTGCCTCTTGGGATATACGCCACCGCGGCTTTACCATCGATAGTCACTAGATGATGCTCACAGGTGCTGGTCACGGTAATCTCTTTTACGCGCACCATTTCACTGACGTTCATCTTGTTTTCGATCACAGTAATTTTGGGGAAGTTTTGATAATCGAGGCCAGAAAACACTTCATCCACATACATTTTCGCAATTCGATGGGGCGTCTCTTCTAAACTGTCGTCGGTCAGGTCAAGACCGAGTAGTGTGAGGATCTCACGCATATGGTGTTCGATTTTTTCTTTCTTTTCTTCACGAGTAACCTCATTTGGACGCATAGGCGTTTCCAAACCTCGGCTCTCTAGCGCATCTTTGACCAACTTTGCTGATTCGCTAAGACCTAGCATTCCGATTCCTCTTACTTTTTACCCCTTTCGGATGGCAGACAAGGATACTCGGAATTTTGAATAATTACATCCATATTTTAAGGATGGTCATTATTGCCCGTAAGCAATGTATGATAAAGTCCTCGCAAAGAAAAAAGCTATAGGAACCGACCATGGGCTGTTGTGATTCACCGGGCTTAATGCCTATCGAACAAGCGTTAGAGACAATGTTAGCGAATATCAAACCCATCCAAACGACGCTGAAACTACCGCTAGCCGACGCATTAGGCTATGTGTTGGCCGAAGAGTTACTCTCACCCATTTTTGTGCCGCCTTTCGATAACTCAGCGATGGATGGATACGCTATTCGATTAGCTGACCTGCAACAGTCAACCACCCTGCCGCTGGCTGGCAAATCTTTTGCCGGTCTTCCATTTGAAGGGCCGTGGCCAGCCAACAGTTGCGTGCGAATTATGACTGGCGCGAAAATTCCAGCTGGTTGCGACGCGGTGATCATGCAAGAGCAAACGACCGAAAACGAAAATGGTATCTGCTTTCTACAGCCGAATGCGAAGCCTCAGCAAAATATTCGCCCCACTGGTGATGACATCAAACAAGGCGATGTAGTGCTACATAAAGGGGCTCGCTTGACTTCGCGTGATATCCCAATGATTGCCACACTCGGCATCAGCCATGTGACCGTTTTTCGTAAACCCAAAGTGGCCTTTTTCTCAACTGGAGATGAGCTAAAACCACTCGGTGAACCTCTTGCTGAGGGGCAAATCTATGACAGCAATCGTTATGGCATTAAACCATTAATTGAGAATTTTGGTTGTGAAGCGATTGATCTTGGGATCATTGCTGATTGCCCTGCCACTTTAAAAGCTACCTTTGATAAAGCTCAACATTTGGCCGATGTGGTTATTACTTCTGGCGGCGTAAGTGTAGGCGAAGCTGACTATACCAAAGATATTTTGCAAGAACTCGGAGAAATCGGTTTTTGGAAACTGGCAATAAAACCGGGCAAACCGTTTGCATTTGGAACATTAGATCATGCTTGGTTCTGTGGCTTACCTGGCAACCCCGTCTCAGCCGTATTAACCCTATACGTCTTGGTGCAACCTATGCTGGCTAAATTGGCTGGACACACTCAGTGGAAAGCACCGGAGTCCATTCCAGCCATCACTAAAAATGCCTTTAAAAAATCACCGGGCCGTACTGACTACCAACGCGGTATTTACACAATTGAAAATGGCCAGTTTGTTGTTGAAACTACCGGAAATCAAAGTTCGGGAGCATTTCGTTCGATGAGCCTCGCCAACTGTTTTGTGGTGTTAGAGCAAGATCGTGGCCGAGTGGAAGTGGGCGAAACCGTCAATATCCAACTTTTTAATCCCAGCTTGTACTAAGGATCACTATGGAGATCCTATCTGATCAGGAGCTACTTCGTTACAACCGACAAATCATTCTCAAACAGTTTGATTTTGAAGGACAAGAAGCACTTAAACAAAGCTCTATTTTAATTCTTGGCGCAGGAGGATTGGGCTGCGCTGCAAGCCAATACCTTGCCACGGCAGGTGTTGGTTCACTCACGCTCATCGATGATGATGTGGTTGAGCTCTCTAATTTACAGCGCCAAGTGCTGCATAGCGATGCCGATATTGGACGTAAAAAAGTGGACTCAGCGGCAGAGTCACTGCGTATGCTTAACCCGTATTTAACGGTAAATACCGTTGATCAACGCCTTGAAGATGCACAATTGAAAGCATTAATTGAACAGCATTCTTTGGTGCTGGATGCATCAGATAACCTTGATACTCGTAACCAATTGAATAAAATCTGCTTTCAAACTAAAACACCACTGGTATCTGGTGCCGCGATTCGTATGGAAGGGCAAGTCAGCGTGTTTATGTATCAGCACCCAGACGAGCCCTGTTACCAATGTTTAAGCGCTCTTTTTGGTAGTAACGTACTCACTTGCGTCGAAGCGGGCGTAATGGCCCCTGTCGTCGGGATTATTGGCGCGGTACAAGCGATGGAAGCGATCAAAGTGATCGCTCAATATGGGCAGGTAAAACAAGGCAAAATTTTGATGTTGGACGCTCTTTCAATGACGTGGAGAGAAATGAACTTAATCAAACTCGCTCACTGCCAGACTTGCCAGTAAATGAACGACAAAGACTCAATAATGTCTTTCTCGTTCGTCCACCGCATCAGCCCACACAATAGGAGAGTTAAACTCATGTCACCACTCGTCTCCCCCCAATGGCTAGCACAAAAGTTAGGCGACCCGCGCACCGTTATTCTTGATTGCAGTATTGAATTCCAAATTCCCAGTGAAACTGAGAAAGATACTCTGCATAACATTCCCGGCGCTCGCCGCTTTGATTATGATGGTGAATTTTGTGACCTACAATCGCCACTACCTCATATGATGCCTAGTGAAGATCGCTTTAACCAATTAGCACAATCGATCGGTTTAAACCACGATTCGATCGTCGTTGTCTATGACAATAGCGGGACGTTTGCATCACCGAGGGCATGGTGGATGCTCAAAGCGATGGGACATGCGTCGGTATACGTTCTTGATGGTGGATTAACCGAATGGAAACGCCAAGGTTTACCCGTTGTAAAAGAGTACACACATGCCTTTAAACACGGAAACTTCCATGGCACGCTCGATCCTCGCTATTTTGTGAACGCAGACTATGTGCTTGCACAAATAGAGAACCCAGAGAGCTTAACTGTTGATGCACGTTCACAAGCCCGTTTTTTGGGTCAAATGAAAGAACCAAGAGAAGGCGTGCGCAGTGGCCATATTCCTCACTCTATTTGCTTACCTTTTACAGAGTTGATGAACGGGCATAAGCTTAAATCACCGCAAGATCTACAACCTATTATGAAAGCGACGCTGACTGCTGGAAAAGAGCAATACATTTTCAGTTGTGGCTCAGGCGTAACCGCCGGTATTGTGCTGCTGGCTGCGCAAATTTGCGGCTACGAAAAACTGTGCGTTTACGATGGTTCGTGGACAGAATGGGGGCAGTGCACTGAGCTGCCTATTGAGCTTTAGTCTCTGAATCAAATCCCCATCATTGTGGGGATTTGATCATGTTTTACAAAGCGTGCTATTTCAACTCATCAGCCATTGCTTTGATCAATTCACCTGAAGGATCACCTGAAAGTTCCCATGTAAAAATCCCCCCTAGTTTTGCGTTTTTTGCCCATTTGGCTTTGGCGCGCACTGAACGTTCATCTTCATACGAGATAAATACTTTCTTTTCTGCATTCCATAAATATGGTGCTTGCGATTCTTGATCGTAACCATATTGATACCCTTGTGCCGCGCGATAATTTTTCATCAAATCCCAGAACATGAAATAGCCATTTTCACCGGTCCCAAACGGCGCTCCCTGCTCAGACACAAGATCAGCCGTAGGCAAACCACCCTCATAATCTTGAGTGCCTTGCCAACCACGTCCATAAAACGCCGCGCCGATAACCAATTTCTCGCTTGGTATACCCAATTCGATCATTTGATTGATAAACACATCGGCTCCCATTCCCCACCAACTGCGATCCGTCGCATGTAAATTGGTTAAATGGCCCGTTTGCGTTCCCCAACCACCCAGAAAATCATAAGTCATCGCAAACATATTGGTTAAATAAGGGGATACGGCTGGCCAATCTATCTGAGCCGCTTTCGCTCCAACACCAACAGCAGTAGAAAGTTCATAGTGGCGAGCCGTCTTTTTACTCAACGCATCCAAATCAGCACGTAATGTTTTCATCAGCTCGGTATAGGCCTGTTTTTCTGCTTCTTTTTGTTCGTCGGTTAATTTCGTATCCGGATTCCAAGGCGAAGTAGTTAAACCGCCACCACCCGGATATTCCCAATCGATATCGATGCCGTCAAAGAAGGCGTACTGCTCTATAAGTTCAACCGCTGTTTTGGAAAAATGCTTGATCGTAGCAGGATCTTTTATCATTGCGTGGAACGGTTCAGACATTGTCCAGCCGCCAAATGAAGGCAGAATCTTAAGCGTCGGATAGTCTTTCTTCATTTGTGCAAGTTGAGCGAAGTGACCTTTGTAAGGAACTGGTACATCGACTGCGCCAAACTCTTTTTCTAGTGCGGATTTAGTATCAACAACAATCGCACTAAATGGTGCTTTTCCTTCACATTGCTTAGCGATTTGCTTTTGTACGGTTTCACTGGCTCCAGAATGGGGGCCACACATACTCAAAAAGGCGTAAATAACATGAGTCAAGTTCTCTGCTGGAATATCTTTAACTGTGTAGGGGTTTTGCTCATTTTCATATTGCCAATCAGCAAAGTAGCCCGCCACGACGGGTTTGGTTGTCTCTGCGGTGGCGTTAAATGACGCAACAACGAGAAGGGTGATCATCAACTTGTTCATAAGTTTCTCCTTGGGTTTGCGTCAATACAGCAGAGAAATATCTTTTAAGTTTAAAAATAATCAGCCAATGCGAGCCAAACTCAGATCTTAAAATCACGTTACAGTTATTGCAGATTAATTTATGAGCCTAAATTCACTAACCTGAATCCACTAACCAATGACGGTTTGTATCTGCTCATCTAAATTCAATACCGTTAACGCGTTGCTTACGCTGGTGGCAATCACATCAATTGCACCGGTGCGTAGCGCCCCAAGCAGCGCTAAAGGTTTGCTGTTTTCAGCCGCGATAGCGATTACCTCAGCGATCGGTCGAAATTCGTCAATCCCTAACCCAATCACACGATCGCTCATCACCGTATTGGCAGCTTTACCGTGGATATCAAAAAAATCATAACCAGCGAAATCCCCCACTACACCTTGCTGTAAACGCGACTGCACCACTTCATCGGCGGTAAACCAACCGAGATCGACCATGTAGCTGTTTTCACTCATATCCCCAATACCCACTAACGCAATGTCTGCCTTACGTGCTAAATCTAAGGTTTGTTTGACGGTTGCATTTTGCATAAACGCCAATTTTTGTTCGCGATTTTCAGCATAGGCAGGCGCATAAAGCGTTTCAGAGCTTCCACCGTATTTTTTGGCCAGTTGTCGACAGATATGATCCGCATTAAACATCCCACCTCTTGGGTGAATGCCACCAATACTACAGACAAACTTACACTCTCGCGGTGTGATAACGCCAATATGATGCGCCACGGCCGATACATTTCGGCCTTGACCAACGGTCACAACCATGCCGTTTTTTAGCGTACTGGTCAGGTAATTGGAAACCAACCCCGCCACTTGTTGGCGCTGCAACTCTTCGCTAGGTTGGTCAAGTGCAACCAGCGCACGTTTTATACCAAAGCGTTCAATCAGTCGCTGCTCAATTTTGGCGCTAAAAACAGGATGATATTTCACCGTAATTTCGACAATCCCTTCATCGCGTGCCTGTTTAAGCATTCGCCCCACTTTGGCTCGTGAAAGAGAAAACTTTTTCGAAATCTCTTCTTGAGTTGCACCATCTTGGTAATAAGCCACTGAAATTTCAGTTAATAAGTCAGTATTTTCGATAGAAATGTCTTGATTGGGAGTGGTCATACGGGATCTCATGGTCAATATTGTGCGCAGAATAACGACAATTGAGCATTTGCTCATTGACCTAGCATAGGTTAAGCCTCATTTACTTTGCAACATTTGCTCACGGAAATTACATTTTCTCACTCTGTTCAATGCACAGTAACGTTCGCTTTCAACCCTTGATAAATCTAAGCAAACGTTTATTTATCAGCACTTAGATTAATTCACAAAAAAATAGTTGATTGATATCACTATAACCTCAGAACAGCGATTGACTTTCCCAGTGGATAAGATAAATATGGCTACATCATTTACTCAACGATCGAGCAAATGTTCAACGCAAATGTTCGGTCGCTGGAAATAATTGAGTTAGCTTTTCTGGCATGTGTAAGACATGACTATGTGATTGCTAACCCGCTTGCAAATGCCCAGCAAACTCAAAATCTGGCTTGGCCCAAAGAAATAGGATGATCGATATGAGCAATAAATTAGAGCAACTTCGTAAAATGACGACTGTTGTTGCTGACACTGGTGAAATTGACGCAATCAAAAAATACCAACCAGAAGATGCGACCACTAACCCATCTCTCATTCTTAAAGCGGCTCAAATTGCAGAATACGCGCCACTGATTGATGCTTCTATCGCATACGCAAAAACACAGAGCTCAGACAAGGCTCAACAAGTTCAAGATACTTGTGACATGCTTGCTGTCAATATCGGTAAAGAGATCCTAAAAACGATTCCGGGCCGTATTTCTACCGAGGTCGATGCTCGCCTCTCTTATGATATGGAAGGTAGCGTGACAAAAGCGCGCCAACTGATCAAAATGTACAACGATGCTGGCATTACTAACGACCGTATTTTGATCAAGCTGGCTTCAACCTGGGAAGGTATTCGCGCAGCAGAGATCCTTGAAAAAGAAGGCATCAACTGTAACCTGACTCTATTATTCTCCTTTGCTCAAGCACGCGCGTGTGCAGAAGCAGGCGTATTCCTTATTTCTCCATTCGTCGGCCGTATTATGGATTGGTATAAAGCCAAAGAAGGCCGTGATTTTGCACCGCAAGAAGATCCTGGTGTATTGTCCGTGACTGCTATTTACAATTACTACAAAGAACATGGCTACAAGACAGTCGTGATGGGCGCAAGCTTCCGTAATATCGGTGAAATTTTAGAGTTAGCAGGCTGTGATCGTTTGACTATTGCCCCTTCTTTACTGGCAGAACTCGAAGCAGCTGAAGGTGAAGTGGTTGAAAAACTGGTTGACTCTCAAGGTAACAAAGAACGCCCTGCAGCAATGACCCATGCAGAGTTCCTATGGGAACATAACCAAGACCCAATGGCCGTAGAAAAATTAGCGGAAGGCATCCGTAACTTTGCCATTGACCAAGGCAAACTTGAAGTCATGATTGCAGCCAAGTTGTAATCCACTTACGAATTAAAATTTGGGGAACGATTAACGTTCCCCTTTCCTTTCTAACTCTATTATTTGTCGGTAATTATTATGGAACGTAAACAATTAGCCAATGCCATCCGTGCTCTTAGTATGGACGGTGTTCAACAAGCTAACTCTGGTCACCCTGGTGCACCGATGGGTATGGCGGATATCGCTGAAGTGCTTTGGCGTAGCCACTTAAACCATAACCCACAAAACCCACAATGGGCTGACCGCGACCGTTTTGTGCTGTCAAACGGCCACGGCTCAATGCTGATTTACTCTTTATTGCACCTGAGCGGTTACGCGCTGTCGATTGATGATTTGAAAAACTTCCGTCAATTGCACTCAAAAACACCGGGTCACCCAGAATACGGTTACGCGCCGGGCATTGAAACCACCACGGGCCCGCTAGGCCAAGGTATTACCAATGCGGTCGGCATGGCGATGGCTGAAAAAGCACTGGCGGCGCAGTTCAACAAACCGGGTCACGACATCGTTGACCACTTCACTTATGTGTTCATGGGTGATGGTTGTTTGATGGAAGGCATCTCGCACGAGGCGTGTTCTCTGGCCGGCACACTGGGCCTTGGCAAACTGATTGCGTTTTGGGATGACAACGGCATCTCTATCGATGGTCATGTGGAAGGCTGGTTCTCTGATGACACGCCAAAACGTTTTGAAGCGTACGGCTGGCATGTTATTGCTGCGGTTGATGGCCATAACGCTGAAGCGATTAATGCCGCGATTGAGGCTGCGAAAGCAGACCCTCGTCCAACCTTGATTTGCACCAAAACCATCATCGGTTTTGGCTCGCCAAACAAAGCGGGCTCACACGACTGTCATGGTGCCCCTTTAGGCGCTGAAGAAATCAAAGCAGCGCGTGAATTCCTGGGTTGGCCGCATGCACCTTTCCACATCCCTGCCGACATTTACGCGCAGTGGGATGCCAAAGAAGCTGGCCAAGCGAAAGAAACCGATTGGAACGCCAAGTTTGAAGCCTACGCCGCCGCTTACCCAGCCGAAGCTGCTGAGTTCAAACGCCGCGTAAATGGCGAGTTGCCAGCAGAATGGGAAGCGAAAGCGAGTCAAATTATCGCTGACCTTCAAGCTAACCCAGCCAATATTGCGTCACGTAAAGCGTCACAAAATGCGCTGGAAGCGTTTGGTAAAATGCTGCCAGAATTTATGGGCGGCTCGGCAGACTTGGCACCGTCCAACCTCACCATGTGGTCGGGCTCTCAATCGCTCACGGCGGAAGATTTCTCGGGTAACTACATTCACTATGGTGTGCGTGAATTCGGTATGACTGCCATCATGAATGGTATCGCGCTGCACGGTGGCTTCGTTCCTTACGGCGCAACCTTCCTGATGTTTATGGAATACGCCCGTAATGCAATGCGAATGGCCGCGCTGATGAAGATTCAGAACATTCAAGTGTACACGCACGACTCTATCGGGTTGGGTGAAGATGGCCCAACCCATCAACCGGTTGAGCAAGTGGCTTCACTGCGTTTGACACCAAACATGAGCACATGGCGTCCGTGTGACCAAGTGGAATCAGCCGTCGCATGGAAGTTGGCGATTGAGCGTAAAGATGGCCCATCAGCGCTGATTTTCTCTCGTCAAAACCTAGCGCAGCAACCACGCAGTGAAACGCAAGTTGCGGATATCGCGAAAGGTGGTTACATCCTAAAAGAGTGCGCGGGTCAGCCTGAGCTTATCCTGATTGCCACTGGCTCTGAAGTTGAACTGGCGGTAAAAGCTGCAGAGCAACTTACAGCTGAAGGTAAGAAAGTGCGCGTAGTTTCGATGCCATCGACCGATGCGTTTGATAAACAAGACGCAGCCTACCGCGAAGCCGTACTACCAGCAGCCGTGACTAAGCGTATCGCTATTGAAGCAGGTATCGCGGATTTCTGGTACAAGTACGTTGGTTTTGGCGGCAAGATCATCGGTATGACTACCTTTGGTGAGTCAGCACCGGCGGATCAACTGTTCAAAATGTTCGGCTTTACGACTGAAAACGTGGTGAAACAAGCACAAGAACTGCTTGCTTAAGTCTTCTTATTTTTAATGCAAAAGCCCAGCGAGTCATTCGCTGGGCTTTTTTGAGCTTGTCGCGTGTGAAAAGAGATACATCACTTAAAAGGCATGCCACCAAAAGGCATAACTTAATTATTGGAAACAATAAATAACACTTCCACACGACGGTTACATGCTTTACCTGCATTGGTTTTATTCGTACAAGCCGGAACGTATTCACCATATCCACGGGTAAAAATAGAGTCCATCGCCACATTACTTTTCACTAAAGTGTTCTTTACCGCTTTCGCTCGACGTTCAGACAAACCATCATTAAAAGTTGGCGCTCCACTACTGTCCGTATGGCCATCAATCACAATATCAATACCGGGTTCTGAGGCTAAATAACGTCCCATCATAGTAAGCCAGTCACCAGAACCAGAGGAGACGGTGGACGAGCCCGTTTCAAATTTCACCGTATCTTTCAATTTAACCATAATGTGGTTACCCGGGAGAACCTCGTAATCAACGCCATTCTTCAATAAAAAACTTTGCAAAGAATCATAACTACTCACGCGCTGCTGTCCCATCGGGCCTTGAACACCTGTTGAAGCAATCTTCGGCGCATAGCCCCATTCAGGGTAGAGCACGTCAAAATCACCTTTTGGCGCTGCATCCAATAGATTGTCGCTAAACATCCGATCTGCGGTGGCTAATGTTCCACACCCCGTTAACAACATCAATAACGGTAAGGCTAAATACTTCATTCAAGCATCACTCCATTCTCTTACTACCTAAACTGTATCGGCCAAGACTGTAAAACTTTATATATATTTGGTAGCAATTTCGTCGTTGTTTCTGTTTTCCTTGTCACGGTAAGCCGTTAGAATTCAAGTATTCTTTTTTAACTCAATACTCGTTATGAAAAAAAACACACGCTATTGGTTGGCTCTCATCACAACACTACTGATTCTAGCAGGCTGCGGTGACAACACTACGCCACAAAAAGGGAAACAATATGATGAGCTTCCCGTAAGTCTTGCAACATACCGCCTGCCAGCCGTCACGGAAGTGTTTTCGCTGACTTGCGGACACTGTCGTTCAATGGAAAAGGTCATCCCAGAGCTAGAGAAAATAACAGGCGAAACATTTGGTAAACTGCATGTCACCTTTAACGAAGGCGCACAGATTGGAGCCATGATTTACTATTCAGCCGTGATGCAACTGGGAGCAATTCCCGAGCATGCCATGATGGAACAGCTATTTTCGGTCGTGCAAATGGATCAAGAAGTAACGTTAAGTGAGCGTAAAGAAGCGATTGATTTGGCCTTCAGCCAGCTAGGGCTAATCAGCCCGTATTCGTTAGATGATGAGCAGCAAAAACAGTTATTCCAAGAGATTCAGCTCGCTGATGATATTTCAGTAAAAGGCCAAATCAATGCCGTTCCAACCTTTATTGTGAAAGGCAAATATTTAGTCATCACCTCCGGTCATAAAGATGTAGCAGATATCGCGAATACCATCTCATATTTATTGACTCACCCCTAATCCACAAGGCTTTAAAAATATGTCTAAATTTGTATTTCCAATTATTATTTTTTTACTGGCTGGCTTTTTTATCTATCGTACGTGGAATAACCACAAAATTGCCGATGAAAATTTTGCTAAAGGCCAAGCGTTTTTGGCTGAAAATACTCAGCAAGATGGCGTGATAACAACCGAAAGTGGCCTACAATATCTCGTACTCCAACAAGGTACTGGCACCGTTCATCCGAAAGCCAACAGTCGTGTAAAAGTGCATTATCACGGTACTTTACTTGACGGTTCGGTGTTTGATAGCTCGGTTGAACGTAACGACCCGATTGTGTTTGGTTTGAAGCAGGTGATTCAAGGCTGGCAGGAAGGCCTACAACTGATGGTGGAAGGACAAAAAATGCGCCTGTTCATACCCAGTAATTTAGGTTATGGCAAAAGTGGCAGCGGCCCTATCCCACCGGCATCCGTACTAATTTTTGATGTGGAATTAATTGAAATCCAGTAAAGCGGTGTTGAGCCGCATTACGCGGCTCTATTCTTGAGAAGGGACTGGATAAAACACCAGTTTTCCTTCCTCTACCATCACACAATCCATTCCTCCAGCGTGAGCGGCTTGTTTACCCAAATGAGTATCTTCAAACACCACACAATGCTTAGGTTCGAGATCTAATAAAAAGGCTGCACGCAAAAATGTATCTGGATTCGGTTTATGGTTTTCAACATCAGACGCCGTTACTACAGCATCAAAGCGATTTAATAGCCCAGACTTTTTAAGCAATGCGAGTGCACTTTGCCTTTGGCTTCCAGTCCCAATCGCAAGCTTCTTTTTACCATAAAACTGCTCAACAACTTCATGAGTACAAGAAATTACCTCGCCACTATTTTCGATAGAAGAAAATGCCGCCATTTTAAATTGAGCGACCAGCTCTGGCACCAATTTGAGATCGTGCAGCTTATTGATTTGTGAAACGATTTTAGCGCTAGGCATGCCACCTAAACTGTGCAACCACTGTTCTGAGAATGGGAAGCGAAAATGTTGCGCTGTTTTTGACCAAGCCTCTAAATGCGCTGGCATGGTGTCAAGCAACGTACCATCCATATCAAAAATAAGTCCTTGGTAATTTTCTAATTCAATCATGTTTACAGAGCGCCTCTAACAAATTCTATGGGAATCAACAAAATAAAAGTTCCAATATTGTGTCACGATAATGAATGTAATTTATATTTTTGCGTTCATTGATATACGCTTCATTTAATCCTAACATTCTAATTAAACATACTAATAATTACATTTTCATCAATTATTGTCATTTTACTTAGGTGTATAATCTCATGAGTATCAAACAAAAATTATATTCACTGGGTGCTATTGCGGTTATCGGGGTTCTGGTAATGTTAGCCACTACCACACATTTTTCCCAAACCACCGAAACGCTCAATCAAGCCATTAACTTAGTCGATAAACTTGAAATTAGACTGCTCAATTTGCGGCGCAATGAGAAAGATTTTCTTCTGCGAAGCGACGTGAAATACCTTGAAACCTTTAAAAAAAACAGCACTCTTTTTTTAGATCTGGAACAGCAACTTTCCCTCATCCTGTTAGATCGAGATCTCCCCTCTAGTAGCCAACTCCGACAAGACCTTTTGGCTTATAAACAAGGTTTTGAAAAATTGGTACAGGCTTATAGCCTATACGGATTAAATGAAAAATCCGGCCTTTTAGCCACTTATTTACAAGCATTGGAAACCATAAAACCTAATGCTGATGATGCATTACTTTTAGAGCTAATGGCGTTTGATCAAAGCGTGCAGGTTGGAGAGCTGCAAAACAGCACAGTGACCAACCGTTTTCCGGCATTAGCACAGGCCTCCCAACAGCTTGTCGATCAGAAAAAAGTGATTGGTTTGAAATATAATCAAGGGCTACTTGGTGAAGTACGTAATCTTTCTCATAATGTTGAACAACAGTTTGTTACCTTTTCTGAAGTGTTAAATAAAGAGATTACAAGTATTGAGCAAGAACTTAACTATGTGAAACAAGGGCTCAGTGCGTTAGTGATCGTGCTAATCCTTGGATTTATTCTCCAAATAGCGCGCTCCATTAACGTGCAAGTGAGTAAGTTGTTGTCAGTAATGCAAATGATTTCAAACAGCAACAACATCAGTTTGCGTGTTGAGCTGACTGGCCGCAACGAGTTGGTATCGATCGCAACTTATTTTAATACCTTACTCGATAAGTTCGAAACTCTTATCGCTGGCTCTCAAACAAAGTCTCACCAGCTATCGAACAGTACATCAAGTATGCATAACGAATTAGAAGATGTGATTGAACAGTTTCACGTTCAGGCTGACCACACCACGACAATGGCAACGGCCGTTCAAGAAATGGTGTCCACCATCAGCGAAATTTCAGAAAGTACTAGTGTAGCAGTAGAAGGTGTACACAAAGCCGCGCACAATGCTCAGCAAGGGCGTTTAGTGGTGGAATCAACGGTAAAAAATGTCGATGAACTCTCACGAACATTGGAAAAAAGTCAAATCTCCATCGCCTCATTGAACAAGCATGTCGAACAAATTGGCGGTGCTGTTAACATCATTCAAGGTATCGCAGAGCAGACCAATTTACTGGCATTAAATGCCGCGATTGAAGCCGCTCGCGCCGGAGAACAAGGAAGAGGCTTTGCTGTGGTCGCCGATGAAGTCCGCGCACTTGCCAGCCGCACGCATCAGTCAACGGAAGAGATCACCAATGTCGTTTCTGCAATTCAAAGCCAAATGAGCACCGTTGTCACTGATATTGCACAATGCAACACTCAAGGCCATGCGACGCTAACGGCTTCAGGAGAACTGGATAATAGTTTACGTCAGATTCTCTCTGACATGGAAATGATACAAAGTAACTCTGAACGAATCGCCTCTGCAATTGAAGAACAAGGCATTGTGATGAACCAAGTCAGTGAATCGATCACCGAACTTAACTCTATCTCTGATAATAATATGCACTCAGCTAAACAGTGTTTGATTGAAGTCGATATCGTTTCCAAGCAAGCAAACGACATGGACAACGCGGTCGCCGAATTCCAGACTCAGAAATCCGTCAGTTAGCCAATGTATAGAGATAAAATATAGCGAGAGTTAGTGAAAAGGGTCTAGAGTTAGACCCTTTTATTCATGTTTGCTTAAAGCATAACAAGATGTGGATTACTTTTGTATTCCTTCAACATAGAGTTCCATATCGACATAGCTTGAAGCGCCCATTACTGCAATATTGAAATCCGCGAGTTCGATACGTGTTGTCCCCGAAAAACCAGCGCGTTGGCCACCCCATGGGTCTTTACCTGCACCAATAAATTCTGCATCAATAGTAATGGGTTTGGTTTGACCATGCAGAGTAAGATCACCGAGCACTTCTAGTTTACCATTCCCTTTATCAACCACTTGAGTACTGGTAAACGTGGCTTGTGAATATTTTGATGCATCAATGAAATCAGCACTACGAATATGTTTATCACGTTCAGCATGGTTACTGTCCAGGCTGCGAGTATCCACATTAACTTTCACTTTTGAGCTTGCAAGGTCGTTAGGATCGTAGGAAAACTCACCATCAAACTTGTTAAAGCGGCCCTTGGTAAAACTATAACCAAGATGGCTGACTTTAAAGTTAATTGAAGCATGTGCACCTTTGGTATCTATAACATAGTCAGCAGCGTTTGCACCTAGCGGCATGAGTGTTGCGAAAGCCAATCCAGTAGCAAGTAACGTTTTCTTCATTTAGAAGCTCCTATCATTTTTCGTAGCGTATCGTCTTTATCAATAAAATGGTGCTTGAGTGCAGCAACAGCGTGCACGCCTGCTAAAATAATCAGCGTCCAAGCTGCGTAAAAGTGAACCGTACCAGAGAGATCGGCTTGTCCTTCAAACAACAAGCCCATACTTGGTACAGTAAACCAATTGAAAACATCAATCCCTCGGCCATCTTCTGTCGAGATCAAATAGCCTGATACAAACAGCGTCATCAATAATAAATACATTAATCCGTGCGCCGCTTTAGCCGCAATGCGCTCATAGTGGCCGCCACCAATGGCAGGAGAGACACTCACCAACTTCCATAGTATGCGGAACAGGGTGACCGCGAGCAGCAACAAACCGACAGATTTATGCCAATGTGGCGCGGTGTTATACCATTGACTGTAATAGGTTAACTCAACCATCCAGATCCCAGCACCAAACATACCGATGATAACGAGTGCGGATAACCAATGGATAAGACGCGTGACTAAGTTGTAATTTTTAACTTCAGTTGTCATAAATTTTCTAAACCAGCAAGTGAAACAGCAACAAAGTGAATTGAATCTATATTCTAGCCTAAATTATTAACACAGTATTTACCATACTTTACATTGTGGACATACTTTAGTACTGATTGAGTTATTCGAAAAAACTGAAGGAACTTATTGTGGATATAGATAACCACGACTTAGGCTCAAACAACTTGAAACAACGGTAGCTTCAAATCATAAGGGTTTAACACCTGTAGAATGCTCGTATTAGAAGAATAGTGTGAAAGATCAAGAACTCGCCATTTGCTGCTCGTGCTTGTTGATAACTGTGGTAATCTTGCTTGGCTTTATTAAAGGAGAACAACGAGTTGCTACTGGACATACTCACGCAAAGCGTCAACGAATTTCAAGCTGACTGTCTAAAACTTTGTGAAAAGCACTACCCCACCATACACAACCAAGGAATGAGTGAACATCACTTAGGACTGGCTTTTGCTCGCAGGTTGGCTCGTACACTCAGTGAATTTGGGCACCCATGCCACTATTCTGTTATTGAATCAATCCCTCAGCGAGACATGCCACACCATTACCGAGTGAGCAGTGATGCCGGAACGGTATGGATCCTGACTCACCATATGGTCAGTGCAGGTAAAACCTGTCGAGAAAAGTTGATGCAAGACATTGCGCAGTGGAAATATGAGTACGCTTACGCGATTCAACCGAATGATTTACTGTTATTACTGACCGATCACTGGATCAGTCGTAGCCAAAAAAGTCGCGAGTTACTTCATTGGTGGACAGGGCAATTACCCGATGAAATAGATCAATACCTCGCACAAGGTATCACGCTGTATGAAAGTGACTCATTGCTAACTCAATCTTTAGAGAACCGTTTTCAAATTAGCCCTTGTTATATTAAATTTAGCCATCCTTTAAAACGCTCTAAAAACCAGCAACTAGTCCGAAAATACGTTCAATTATATGCCGTATTACAATGGGCGTAACGTAAACAAACCGCCCTCATTTCCTTCCAAGTTCTAGATTTTACCTTATTACCCTCGTCATTGTGCTGTCTTCTGATTTAGCACACACTCAATCAATTGAGCCTGCCGCATCACATTCACTAAATAATTCAATATTTGTGACGCTGTTTTGACAACCCACAAATTTTCATCTTAGCCAAAGGTACAATTGACAAAGGTCAAGGTGAGTCAATAATATGGCATGGCATATTGGCGCTCGGATGCTTCAAGCAAAAATTAATGATTAGGATGTCGAAAATTGTATGCTTTTAACTAACAAAACTCAGTTTTCAAAATGCATGTCTCTGGATTCCGATGGCCAGTTTATTGCTCATTACCAACATCTTGTGCTGCGAAGCGTTTTCCAGCCGATATTCTCGCGGGATAACCGTATTGTGGGCGTTGAAGCCCTAGTGAGAATAACCGCCAATGGCAGCACGACCATTCGCCCCGATTGTTTTTTCCATTCCGACACTATTAATCCCATCGACAAACTTAACGTAGAAAGACTCAGCCGAGTTATCCACATCCGAAACTATGCCCTTTCCGAATATCGTCAATGCCAATTATTTCTAAACTTACTGCCTGTCGCAGGTGAATTGTTTGCCATCAGCGACATCAACAAAGCATTGCTATGCGATCGCCTCAAAGAACTGCATATAGAACATAATCAACTGGTCATGGAATTGATTGAAATCGATTCAGAAAATGAAAGCAAGCTGCAATGCGCAACGCAAAGTCTGGCTGCAAATGGTTTTAAAATTGCCATTGATGATTTTGGTACTCAAGCCTCAACACCACAACGGGTTAATTTGGTGACGCCTGATATCATCAAATTTGATCGAAGCTTATTACTCAAATATATGCAAGGTGATTGTGACCCACTTATGGATGGCATTACCCTTGCGAAACAGAATGGTTCCAATACCGTTGTAGAAGGCATCGAAACCCAAGCGCAACTCGAAGCAATGCAAAAACTCGATATTGATATGTTTCAAGGCTATTTTTTAGCCATGCCGGAAGCGATAGTACCAGCCATTAAGATGGCCATTTAATCGCGATATTCTTTATATGCGCGTAGCGCCCCAACTTTACTGCTACTTTCAAGGTTCACTCACTGTTTTCCTAGCGACAACATCACGTTATTTAACTGTCTGACATAGCGTGATGTTTAATAAGAAAAGGAAATAAGCTCTTGGGTATAAGGGTGCTGAGGATTGAGAAACAGCTGTTGCGTTTCCCCTTGCTCAACGACTTCACCTTGTTTCATCACCATAGTGTAATGGCATAATGATTTCACCACATGTAAATCATGGCTAATGAACAAGTACGTTAACCCATATTTTTGTTGCAGCGATTTAAGCAGATCCAACACTTGCGCTTGAATCGTACGATCTAAAGAAGAAGTTGGTTCATCAAGTAAAATGAACTCAGGTTTAAGCACCAATGCCCGAGCAATCGCGATACGTTGTCGTTGCCCACCTGAAAACTCATTGGGATAACGGTAGCGAGTGGCTGGGTCGAGCTCAACTTCTCGCATCACATCACAAATCATTCGTTCAACAGTTTGTCGATCATAACGGCTATGAACCTCTAACCCTTCACCAATAATCTGCGCCACCGACATTCTCGGATTCAGTGCTGAAAATGGATCTTGAAAAACGACTTGCATCTTGCTGCGATAAGGTAACATAGCTTTCCTATCTAACCCTTGCAGCTCATTATTGTCGTAACAAATCGAGCCTTCCGAATGGACTAATTTTAGTATCGCCATGCCAGTGGTCGATTTACCCGAACCGCTCTCGCCAACAATTCCTAATGAATGTCCTCTTTTAAGCTTAAACTGCATGTCGGTGACAGCTTTAATATGCGAGACCGTGCGCTTGAATAAGCCGCCAGTGATGGGAAACCATACTTTGAGATGCTGAAGCTGCACTAGAATTGGGTTGTCAGGGTTTACGTCAACGGGCAAACCTCGAGGATCGGATTCAATCAATTTTTTGGTATAAGAGTGAGAGGGTGATGAGAACAGCGTTTTGGCATCATTCACCTCGATCACTTGCCCATTTTGCATTACGGCAACGCGATCAGCGATACGCTTAACAATACTGAGATCATGAGTAATGAACAACATGGCCATACCCAGTTCTTGTTGCAGGTTTTTAAGTAGATCTAATATTTGCGCCTGCACAGAAACATCAAGCGCAGTGGTTGGCTCATCAGCAATCAGTAATTCAGGCTCATTGATCAAAGCCATCGCAATCATGACTCGCTGGCGTTCTCCCCCAGAAAGTTCATGTGGATAAGCATTGATCTTAATTTCTGGCGATCGAATACCCACTTTTTCTAACCATGCAATGGCCAACTGACGTGCTTTGCTGCCTCTTAGTCCTCGATGAATCTCAACAACTTCGATCAACTGTTTACCAACTTTGTGCAGAGGGTTGAGTGAGACCATTGGCTCTTGGAAAATCATACCAATCCGCCCGCCTCGTATACCTCTTAATTGCCTCTCGCTACAGTTCAACGTGTTGATACCATCAAAAAAGATCTCCCCTTGCAAATAGTGGGCAGCACTTTTCGGTAACAACTTCAAAATGGCATTCGCCGTCACTGATTTACCAGAACCACTTTCCCCCACCAGCGCTAAAGTTTCCCCTGCGGAGAGAGAAAGTGACACCGCTTTAATCACAGGTTCAATATTGTCTTTTTGACCAAACCCGACCGAAAGATTTTGGATAGAGAGTACGGTTTTACTCATCATCTTCTCCCTGTCGAATGCGGGTCAAAGGCATCGCGTACAGCTTCGCCGATAAAGACCAATAATGTCAGCATTAACGAGAGCACCACAAATGCTGAAATACCTAACCATGGAGCTTGTAAATTGGCTTTCCCTTGCGCCAATAATTCGCCCAAAGAGGGCGATCCGACTGGCAAGCCAAAACCGAGAAAATCTAAGGATGTTAAAGTCGTAACTGAGCCTGAAAGAATAAAGGGCATCATGGTTAAAGAAGCCACCATCGCGTTAGGTAGCATGTGGCGAAGCATAATGCGGCGATCACTCACACCCATCGCTTGCGCAGCCCGCACATAATCAAAATTACGACAGCGTAAAAACTCCGCTCTCACCACGCCCACTAAACTCATCCAACTAAAAAGAACCATAATACCGAGCAACCACCAAAAATTCGGTTCGACGAAACTCGATAAAATGATCAGCAGAAAAAGCGTTGGCATCCCTGACCAAACTTCAATAAAACGTTGCCCAAGTAAATCAAGCCAACCGCCATAATAACCTTGAGTGGCACCAACGATAACGCCTATTACTGACGAGACGAGTGTTAATACAAAGCCAAACAAAACCGAAATGCGAAACCCGTAAATAATACGAGCCAACACATCGCGCCCTTTATCATCAGTACCAAGCCAGTTCACTGAATCTGGCGCTGACGGCACTGCACTATTGATATTAAAGTTGATGGTGTCGTAACTAAATGGGATCAATGGCCAAACAATAAAGCCTTTTTTTTCAATCAGATCGATGACGTAAGGATCGGTATAATCCGCTTCGGTTTCAAACTCACCACCAAAACGAGTTTCTGCATATTGTTGAAAGGTCGGGAAAAACCACTGCTGATCGTACTCAACCAAAAGGGGTTTATCATTTGCAATCAGCTCAGCAAATAGGCTCACCACAAATAAAAGCGTAAACAACCATAGTGAATAAAAACCGCGCCGATTGGACTTAAAACCGTGCCAGCGCAATACGTTTAATGGGTTGGACAGCCTTTTTTTTACCATCATGAACGAGCCTCAAAGTCGATTCGAGGATCAACCCAAATATAGGTCAAATCGGAAATGATGCTGAGGACTAATCCAAGTAACGTCATGATGTATAAAGAACTAAACACTACAGGATAATCCCGTTGAATGGTCGATTCAAAACCAAGTAGCCCTATACCTTCCAGTGAAAACATCACTTCAATCAGCATCGAACCGGTGAAAAATATGCTGATAAAAGCACTCGGAAAACCGGCAATAATAATCAGCATCGCATTACGAAAAACGTGCTGATAAAGAATACGTCCTTCATCCAGTCCTTTTGCTCGAGCCGTCACCACATACTGTTTGTTGATCTCATCAAGAAATGAGTTTTTCGTTAGCATACTCAAAGTGGCAAACCCGCCGATCACCATTGCAAAGATGGGCAAAGCCAAATGCCAAAAATAGTCGCCAATTTGTTGATACCAAGTCAGATCAGCAAAATTATTTGATACTAAACCACGCAGTGGGAACCAACTGAAATAATTTCCACTGGCAAAAATAATGATCAAAATGATCGCAAATAAGAAGCCAGGAATGGCGTAACCTATAATGACCACCGCGCTTGACCATACATCAAACCTTGAACCGTGGTGAATGGCTTTTAAAATACCGAGAGGAATGGAGATAAGGTAGATGATCAGCGTACTCCACAGCCCTAAAGAGATCGAAACGGGTAAACGCTCAGTGATCAAATCAATAACATTGCCCCCTTTGAATAAGCTGTCACCAAAATTAAAGGTTGCGTAATTTTTTAGCATTTCAAAATAACGGACATGAAGTGGCTTATCGAAACCAAACTGTTTTTTTATCGCTTCGACTACCTCGGGGTCTAAACCTCGAGAACCTTTATATCCTCCAGTGTTAGCCGACAGCGACATATCCACTTCTTGGCCGCCTCCAGTAAATCGCTCCATAATTCCGTCACCATGCCCTTCCATTTGTGCAATCGCTTGCTCAACTGGGCCTCCGGGGGCAATTTGGATGATAAAAAAATTAATGGTAATAATCGCCCACAGCGTGGGCACAACGAGCAGCAATCTGCGGAAAATATAAGCAGTCATTGCATCCTCTTAACGGCGTTTTTCTGGTAGCAATTGCGCTTTCTGCTCCGAAACCCACCAAGTATCAAGACCAATATCATATTTTGGCATCACGCTAGGGCGCTCGAATTTGTCCCAAGTTGCGATACGATATTGGCTCAGATACCACTGTGGGATCAGATAAAAATTCCATTGTAGAACGCGATCTAATGCTCGGCCTAAAGGCAATAATTTTTCTGGATGCTCTTGATTGGCGGCAATTTGTTCAGTGAGGAAGTCGACAACTGGGTCTGCCACTCCGGCGCGATTGTACGTTGAATCGATGTAGTTTGAATTCCAGATAATCAACAAGTTAGGACTTGGGTAAGGATTCGCCGCATAGGCCGACGAAAGCATGTCAAAATCTCTATCGCGCAAACGCTTAAGATATTGTGTGGTATCCACTGAGCGAATCTTCATCTCGATACCAAGCTGTTTTAGATTTTTTTGCAAAGGAATAGCAATGCGTTCCGTGGTCGGACTGTAGATCAATAACTCAAACTCAAACGCTTTACCCGTTTCTTTATGGGTCATCACTTTATCTTTCAGCTCCCACCCCGCCTCTTTGAGCAATTGAAAAGCGACTCGTAGTTGTTGACGAATACGACCAGACCCATCCGTCACTGGTGGTTGGTATTCTTGGGTAAAAACACGTTCTGGGATCTTATCTTTTAGTGGTGTAAGAATAGTAAGTTCATCAGTAGAGGGAAGACCTTTCGCTTCATACTCTGTGTTTTGAAAATAGCTACGCGTTCGTGAATATTGATCGTAGAACATATTTTTGTTCATCCATTCAAAATCCATCGCATAGGTCAAAGCCTCGCGCACTTTCGGATCACTAAACACTTCTCGTTGAATATTAAATACAAAACCTTGGGTTGAAGCTGGGCTATTATGCGCGATCGCTTCTTTCTTGATGAATCCTTTATCAAAGTTCAATCCAGTGTATGAGCTGGCCCAAAACTTCGCCGAACTCTCTTGGCGAATATCAAATTCCCCAGCTTTAAATGCCTCAAGCATTACGGTATCGTCGCGGTAATAGTCGTATTGGATCTGCTTGAAATTATGCCGCCCAATGTTGACTGGTAAGTTGGCAGCCCAATAATCTTTCTGCAACTCATAAGTGACACTCTGCCCAGTTTGATAACGTACGACTTTGTAAGGACCGCTGCCGACTGGCGGTTCATTTAATGGTTCTGCTAAGTTTTTATCCTGCCAATAGTGCTTAGGCAACACTTGAGTTGATTGAGCCAAACTAAAAAGCTTTTCTCTATTAGGTTCTGACATCTCAATACGAACCGTTAAAGGATGGATCGCCGTTACCGATTTAACCGCTTTGTAAAACAGTCGATATTGAGGCACTCCTTCTGTCATGAACTTGTTGAACGTAAACTCAACATCTTGCGCGGTGATCGGTTTACCGTCTTGAAAACGTGCGTTCGGGTTGATATCTAGTTCTAGCCACGAATAGTCATCAGAATAACGAACTTTAGAAGCAATCAATGGATAATAGGTATCAATTTCGTCGCTGGGCGCAAACATCAGTGAATCATAAAGCTCACCACTGCCTGCCGCCGGAGCGCCTCGGGAAGCAAAGCGGTTAAAATTGTCGTAAGTACCCACCTCGCCATAAGTTACTTTTCCGTACTTAGGCGCGCTTGGATTAACATAATCGAAATGAGAAAAATTGGTGGGATATTTGGCTTGCCCAACGCCGGATAATGTTGTGGTTTCTACAACATCCGCAGTCGCCAAAGCACTCATCAGCAGCACAGTCACACCTAACAGCGTAGGCTTAATTTTTCTCATACTAGAATCCTTCTATTGATAACTTCGCGACATTCCATCGGTGTAAACTATTAATAATTCAGTCACTTGGGTAAGTATAGAGAAAAATAAGATTTACGAAACCCCAAGCTGCAATTATAACGAAACAACTTGGCATTGCTGGTAAGTGGTGCGTCGCAATAAGAATTGGTAACTTTGTGGTTTTAGGAACGAAACGTATAGAAAACGCCGCGATGAGATAAAAAGCCCTGCCATGCAGGGCTTCATCGACTTTAACCATCTGTGGTAATTTGGCTGATCAGCTCTTTTTCTACCTGCTCGGCCATTTCAAGAGCAATTTGGCACGTTCCAGCCGCTTGATGGCCTCCACCACCATATTTGAGCATTAATCCGCCCACATTGGTTTTCGAGCCACGATCAAAAATAGATTTCCCCGTAGCAAACACGATATTTTGCTTCTGAAAGCCCCACATTTTGTGAATCGAGATATTACACTGGGGAAATAAGGCATAAATGATAAACCGATTCCCCGCGTAAATAATTTCTTCGCCCGTCAAATCAAGAATGACAAGGTTTTTATAGACTTTGGCACAACGTTGAATCTGCTGTTTAGATAGAATTTCATGCTCACGGTACAAAGTAACGCGCTCTTGAACGTCCGGCAGAGCAAGAATCTCGGCAATGGAGTGGTTCGCACAGTAGTCGATAAGATCCATCATTAACTGATAATTGGAGATACGAAATTCATGGAAGCGCCCTAAACCTGTTCTTGCATCCATCAGGAAATTCAGTAAATTCCATCCCGCAGAATCAAGCACTTCATCCCGAGTAAACTGCGCGGAGTCACCTTTGTCGACAGCAATCAGCATCTCTTGCCACTGAGTGGGAAACGTATCTAGTCCGCCATAATATTGCCATACTACATGCGCGGCAGATGGCGCGTTTGGATCAATAATATGATTCGGCCTTTCACCTTGATTGCGAATAGTTTCCGATAAGTGATGATCAAAAATTAAGTGAGCATTAGCGACGTAAGGCAGGTTAGTGACAATGTCACGCTCAGTTGTCGTCACCTTCCCATCTTGCATATCCTTTGGGTGAACAAACACGATCTCGTCAATTAGGTTGAGTTTTTTGAGCAACACGGCACAAACCAGCCCATCAAAATCGCTGCGTGTCACTAATCTAAATTTACTTTCAGCTTGTTGATGCTCAGACATAGACAATTTCCTTATTAGCAGTCATATCACTGCTCGGCGTGGGTTTAAGCAGTGTTTTGTATATCAGATCCTGAGTTAACACCTTTTAGGTTTACCAATGCAGGTGGTATGTTTTCATTTTAGACGCCATCGTCTTTTTAACAAACTTAACATAATGGTTTTCAAACATTATTCAACACAGCGCATCATTTTATTGAGCAAATATCGAATAAAGTAATGAGGAATGAAGACTGCTGTTACAACTAGGGAATTGGAGGTAAGAAAAAGCCAGCAACAAGTGCTGGCTGCTAGGTTGAGCTAAGAAGTAAGGTATATCTATTTACGTTTATCCTGCACGTACTTTCGGCTCACATCAACAAGCGCTACATCTTTAAAGAAACTACGACCAAGTAACAGTGGGTAAGTCAGATGTGTACGATCGGCAAGCGTAAATTCGGTTCTCTCTTTGAGATCACCAATTTCAATCCAAGCGACAACGACCGCACGTCTTTGTGTACCCTCTGCACTGGATTGCCGAATTCTGACCCAGCGTTCAACAGGTAAACTTATCTCATCACTTTTGATGTCATCGTGTTCAATCCTGAACTTGACCCAATCATTTCCATCGCGTTCAAAAGCAACAACATCCACGGCACTAATTGAAGAGGTGGCCGCCCCGGTATCGATACGCGCTTTGAAGCTTTCGTTCAAACTCGGCACATAAACCCACTCTTTTTCGCCCAAAATAAGCTTACCATCAGAGGTTTTTTTGGCCTTCACCACAACCACTGGCTCTTTCGAGGGTTTTTCAACCGGTTTTTGTGCCTCAGTATTTTGTTGTTTTGGCTCTTCAACTTTTGGCTTTTGCTCTGGTTGTGTTGAGGTTTGGTTTAGCGTACTGCATGCCATCAAACCAGTACTCAACATTAAAAGAGCAATAAGTTTCAAGTGTTGTTTCATTGACCCACCTAATCAAACTGATAAATATTTAAGAGACATTCACTATGGCTTGAGCAACATACGGAATATGTTGTTCTGATAAGCCTGCAATGTTAATTCGGCCATCACCTACCCCATAGATTCCATATTGATCACGTAGCTGAGCCATCTGTTCTGGAGTAAAGCCTAGCACAGTAAACATCCCTTTGTGACTTTCGATAAAATCGAATTGTGAAGTATTGTGCTGATTTCTCAAATGATTACACAAGGTTTGACGCAGGTTTAACAAACGCTGTTGCATTTCACTTAACTCTTGCTTCCAAATCGCGGTTAATGCTTGATTTTGTAAAATAGTTTTCACCAGTGCAGCACCATGATCGGGCGGCATAGTGTAGGTCGAACGGGCTAACGTTAGTAATTTACCTTTTGCATTCGCTACATCTTGTGCGTTTTTACCGACAACAATCGCGGCGCCAGTTCGTTCTCGGTAGAGACCAAAGTTCTTTGAACAAGAGGTGGTGATCAACATCTCTTCGACGTTGTTTGCCATAAAACGCAGCCCTTTCACATCCTCTTCAAGACCTTCACCAAACCCTTGGTAGGCAACATCAACAAAAGGGATGAAGCCATTTTTCTGCGCAAGACTGGTGATCGCTTGCCATGCGGCGAAATCAATATCCGCGCCAGTTGGGTTATGGCAGCAACCATGGATAAGCACCACATCTTTTGGCCCTGCTTGCGATAAATCATCAAGCATCCGTGCAGTATCGACTTGCTTAGTCTCGCGACAGAAGTAAGAATAATATTTCACTTTTAAACCCGCCGCTTCCATCACAGGTTTATGATTGACGTAACTTGGGTCAGTAATCCACACCGTCGTTTCTGGTTGTGCTACGTGCATTAAGTCACCGAGCATACGCAGCGCACCGCTTGCTCCGGGCGTTTGAATCGCAGCCACACGATCAAGCACTGAAGTGCCAGACAATAATAAGTTCACCATGCTTTGGTTAAACTCTTCACACCCAGCAAGTCCAACATACGATTTAGTGGTTTGCGTGGCAATCACGTGCTCTTGCGCTTTGGCAATGGCGCGCATAATCGGCGTCTCTCCTTGGCTATTACGATAAACGCCAATGCCTAGGTCAACTTTTTCGCTGCGAGGATCGTTGCGGTATGCAACCGATAATGAAAGTATTGGATCGAGTGTTGGTGTTGGTAAATGTGAAAACATGAAGGTCACAACCCTTTGAAATTCAAGTAATGACCTTCAAGTTAGCACTAGATACATAATTTTTACAGTTTAAATTGATGGATTATTTGATTGGCACTGCCTCGCCATTCTAAGCTTGGATCGGCTTTATCCTGTTCAAATTTTCCATCAATCAAGACATCAACATATTCAATGACTTGTCTTTGAGCATCACTGAGTTCGTTTAGGGTATATCCCGTCCATAACCAGATATCTTTCCCCACACATTCAGTCTTTACTCGTTTAACCAATTGCAAAATAGAAGTAAGGTTTTGCGGGTGTAAGGGATCGCCACCCGACAAGGATAATCCTCGGCGCTTGATGCGCGTGTCGTTCAAATCGGTGATGATCTGCTGCTCTAGTTGCTCATTGTAAGTGTGGCCAGAATGCAGCGACCAAGTCCCTTTGTTGTAACATCCTTTGCACTGATGTTCACAGCCGGAGACGAACAGCGTACAACGCGTCCCCGGGCCATTCACAACATCAATCGGATGATATTGGTGATAATTCATGCCAACAGGTTACTCACTATCACTTACAAGTGTTTAACTCGACGTTTAACTTCTTCTTGTTTACCGAAGTTAAACGGACGAGCATCTGGGCTACCAAGGTAGCCACACACGCGGCGGGTTACGGAGACTTTGGATGAGTCGTGATTACCACATTTAGGACAGGTAAACCCTTTACTCGTACACTCAAATTCGCCAGTAAAACCGCATTCATAGCACTCATCAATTGGCGTATTGGTCCCATAATAAGGAACACGGCTGTAACTGTAATCCCAAACGTTTTCAAGAGCTTCTATGTTTTTCTGCATATTCGGAAACTCTCCATAACAGATAAAGCCACCACTTGAAACCTCTGGATATGGCATCTCAAAATCAATTTTATCGTATGGATTAACTTTCTTTTGCACATCCAAATGGAAGCTATTGGTGTAATAACCTTTATCCGTTACACCTTCAATCACACCAAATTCTTTGGTGTCAATACGGCAGAAACGGCTGCAGAGGTTCTCACTTGGCGTACCGTACAAACTGAATGCGTAACCGGTTTCTTCCGCCCATTGGTTAACGGCCCCTTTCAGGTATTTAATGATATCTAACGCGCGATCTCGCAGTTCACTATCATCATAAACATGTGTATCACTGCCATAGAGTGCAGTAATGGTTTCGTGCACACCGATGTAGCCCAAAGAGATAGATGCTCGGCCATTTTTGAATATATCGGCAATAGAATCATCGGCTTTTAAACGAACACCACATGCCCCTTCCATATACAAAATAGGTGCGACGCGTGCTTTGACTTTTTCAAGACGGCTGATGCGAGTTTCTAAAGCACGGCGAGCCAGTTTTAATTTTTTATCGAGTAATGTGTAGAACTGTTCAATATTTCGGCCCGCTTTCAGCGCGATACGAGGTAAATTGAGACTGACTACCCCCAAATTATTCCGCCCTTCGTGAATCAGCTCACCACCTTCTTCATATGTATTTAAGAAGCTGCGGCAACCCATTGGGGTTTTGAATGAACCCGTCACTTCAACTACTTTGTCGTAGTTGAGAATATCCGGGTACATGCGTTTGGTCGCACACTCTAATGCGAGTTGTTTAATGTCATAATTTGGATCTTCCGCTTTATGATTTAAGCCATCTTTGATGGCAAATACCAATTTAGGGAATACAGCCGTTTTACGATTTTTGCCTAAGCCAGCAATGCGATTTTTCAAAATTGACTGTTGAATCAATTTAGAGGCCCAACTGGTCCCTAGACCAAAGCCGAAAGTGACAAACGGAGTTTGCCCATTCGCGGTATGCAAAGTGTTGACTTCATATTCAAGTGACTGGAATGCGTCGTAGCACTCTTTTTCTGTACGAGACATAGCAAAGGCTTCGGGATGATGAATATCCCACTCTTTTGCTATTTCTAAATGTTTGTCGTAACTGGCTGTCACATAAGGTTCAAGCACTTCATCGATACGGTTGATGGTGGTGCCGCCGTAAATATGGCTCGCAACCTGAGCGATAATTTGCGCGGTCACTGCGGTGGCGGTTGAAATTGATTTTGGCGTATCAATTTCCGCATTACCCATTTTAAAGCCATGAGTGAGCATGCCTTTTAAATCAATCAGCATGCAGTTAAACATTGGGAAAAAGGGAGCGTAATCCAAGTCATGATAGTGGATATCACCCTCTTCATGCGCTTGCACAATATCACGCGGTAAAATTCGGGTTTTAGCGTAGTGTTTCGCCACAATACCAGCCAGTAAGTCACGCTGCGTTGGGATAACTTTGCCGTCTTTATTCGCATTTTCATTGAGCAGATCGGCATTACTTTCTTCGATAAGGCCTTCAATCTCTTGCGTCAAGGCACTTTGCTTTTCACGCGCGATATCACGATCGTGTCGGTACTCGATGTATGAACGAGCTAATGCTTTATAGGGCCCTTGCATTAGCTCGTTCTCTACTAAGGTTTGAATCTCGGCGATATGGACTTCATCGTAATCTTTGAGCTTCAGTTCTACCGCCAACGCCACATTGAGTGCGTAAATAGCGATCTCTTTATCAATATGTTCAGCTGCACTTTCCACGGCAGATTGAATGCGATCACGGTTGAACGGGGCTCTCGATCCGTCACGTTTGATTACGATAGGTTTCACCATTTCTCCTTACCCCTAGCATACTCACAGAGTTATCCACAAATACACTATATAGAGCAGTTTATTATCCGACTGACACAATATATTGTGGTGCATTTAACGAAAACTCCCAACTCAGGGTATTGATTTGGATCAATAAAAACAGAGCATTGAACAAGATCAATGCGATCTTGGAGTAGTAGATCTCACTTAGAAAAGAAACGATGAAAATTGCAAATTTTTGATTTTCCCTCTTGAAATTTCACCGAACCTGATAGGCTAAGCCTTCGGATTCGATCAGTGAGGTATTGCGATGTTAAAATCAAAATGTGTATGTCGATTAGCGGCAGCAATACTCTTTATTCCCTCTTTCGCGACTAGGGCACAAAGTCTCACATTAGCGACATGGAATGTCGAATTCCAGCACACTATTTCATGATTAATCGAGGTCATTTCGTTGCCAAAAAACATCATCCATACTTTTCTTGGAATGGCTTTTCTTGAAATACTGCCCTCGGGCGAGCCAAGTGATAATACATGGCCGAAATGAAGTTAATTGGAATGATCAATCCGCACATTGATCAACTTTAACAACTACAGCACGATTTTTACCCGCCGACTTGGCTTGGTACATTAAACTGTCCGCAACAGTAAGTGAGACTTTATCAGGAACAAGATCGTAATAGGCGCCACCCAAACTGATACTGAGCGTGATGGTATCATTGGCTACTCGCATTGGATTTTCATAGACAGATTGACAGATATATTGAGCTTTCAATTTGACCTCTTCAAAGGTATAGAGAGTAAGAATAATGGCGAACTCTTCTCCACCTAAACGAACAATAAAGTCATTATTGGATAACTTTCTCTGTACATGTCTAACCACATGAATAATGGCTTGATCACCCACTTCATGACCAAACTGATCATTGATTAGCTTAAAGTTATCAATGTCAAACACCAATAAGGTGAAGGAGACGGGAGTTCCTTGCAATTCTGCTATCTTTGATTGGAAGTGTCGGCGATTACTGATTTTTGTTAGTTCATCAGTTTGCGCCAATTTCTCTAGCAAGTGATTTGCTCTCTCTAAATCGATGGTTTTATGTATGACTGCGCGTCTTAACATCAAGATGTAAATACAGAGAACCATCAGAGCTACGCTAATGATGATCGGGATAAAATATTTTGGGTAAACCGTTTCCATGTAGATCCAGCGACTAAATAACTGCATTTTAGAGGCATCAGATACCTTATCTGTCGCATTTGCGAGCTTCTGCCAAAGAACGTCATTGCCCTCTTTCACCCCAAAGCGCAACGGCTCAGAATAGAGAAACTTAACTGGCACATATTTTTTCGGGCTATTTTCTGTAAACATAAAGAGATTAGCGACTTGATAATCGCTAATAAACCCTTCTAATTTTGCACTGGAAGCGGCATACAACATATCTTCATTCGTGGCAAAGTAGACCAAGTTTAATTTAGGTAAATATTGAGCTGCGTAATACGCCTCATAGCCACCCAATACAACGCCAACCTTAATATCGATTTCACCTGAAAATATTTTGTCAAAATCCGTACCGAGTAAGTGTTGATCTAAGAATACGTGCGTCTCGATCGCCATAATTTCAGGTCCAAAATCGAGGAACAGATCTCGCTCAGGTGATTGAATTAGACCAGCATGAACGTCGGCTTGCCCATGTTTAACCAGCTCTAGTGATTCGTTCCAGCTTACTAGTTTAAATTCAACATCGAACCCACTTTGCTCAGCAACGACTTTCCAATAATCGACTAAGATTCCGGCAGGCTCTCCTTGCTTATTAATATACGAATACGGTTTCCACTTGGCTGAGCTTGTAATAAGCAGAGGTTGAGAAAGATCATGCTCGCTGGAGAGCGGTTCACCGACTTCTGCCGTAGAAGCGATGACTGGAAGCTGCAGCGCCAATACAGCCATCACTCGAGAAAATATCATCAATAACGCAGATTTCAGTTTCATGTTTTCCTAACTGGGGAGTTTAGTTGACTCAAACACGATTAAGCTTGCACCGCTTTTCTTGTTATGAAACACCTTTAGTTATAATCATAGCGAATTTATCCGTAATCTACCTATTTAAAACTGCATTTTTAATATCCATTGCCTGCTGACATTTTAAAGCTGACAAAAAGGGCGCTGACTACTCAGCGCCCTTTTTATAGTTAGAACAAGGGAATAGTTAGAACAGAAAGATCAATGACGCATAACCGTATAATACAAAACAGGAATAACCAATAAAGTTAAGACGGTAGAAACAAAGATGCCGAAAATCAGGCTAATGGCTAGGCCATTAAAAATGGGATCATCTAAAATAAATACCGCCCCGATCATGGCCGCTAAAGCGGTAAGCATGATGGGTTTAGCACGAACAGCCGCAGACTGAATAACCGCTTCGGAAAATGCCACACCTTCTTCAACCTGCTGATTAATGAAATCAACCAGTAAGATGGAGTTACGTACAATAATCCCCGCGAGTGCTATCATCCCAATCATCGACGTGGCGGTGAACTGAGCACCAAGTAACGCATGGCCGGGCATGACGCCAATAATCGTCAGTGGAATTGGAGCCATAATGATCAACGGAACAAGGTAGGACTTAAACTGCGCGACAACCAGTAAGTAAATAAGGATCATCCCAACCGCGTAGGCAATGCCCATGTCGCGGAATGTTTCATAAGTGATCGTCCATTCACCATCCCAGAATATTTCGACACCATTTAACCCTGTAGGTTGGTGGATATAATACTGTTCCACAGGTAGACCAAGTGCATTGATGTTGAACGCCATGTCAAACATTCCGTATAAGGGGCTGTCTGTTTCACCCGTCATATCCGCCACCACCATCACCATTGGTAACAGGTTTTTATGCACAATGTAGTCATCCATTTGAGTTTGGCGAATAGTGACTAAATCAGACAATGGATATGCACTGCCCGCAGTGCTCGCTACTTTCATGTTCAACACTTGATCTAATCGGACTTTGGCGTTTTCACTAGCTTGCACTTGAATGGGGATTGGGTACTTGCTGTGCTCACTGTGCAAATAGGTGATCGGCTTTCCACCGACGGCCGTCGCCAAAGCATCGACTATCGAAGCATAAGGTACTTGATAGTGTGACGCTTTGCTGCGATCAATCACTACTTGCCATTTTTGATGCACTTCCGGTAGATACATATCGATATCGACAATATCCGCTGTTTCGTGGAAGATCCCGCGTAGCATCCTTGCCGCTTGTGCCCGAATGTCATGTGTCGGACCATAAACTTCCGCTAAAATAGGTGACCAAACGGGTGGCCCCGGTGGAACTTCAACGACTTTGACTTTACCGCCAAATCGGCTGGCAACCTCATTAAGCTTTGGGCGTACTTCACTTGCAATCGTATGACTATCTTTATCGCGCTCTTTTCGCCCTAACAGGTTCACCTGAATATCACCTTGGTTGGCTTGATTGCGCATAAAATAATGACGCACAAGGCCATTGAAGTTGATCGGTGCGGCTGTACCTGCGTAAATCTGATACCCACTGACTTCAGGCACGCTATTTAACACCGCGCCAAGTTCAAATAAAACGCGTTGCGTTTTCTCAAGCGACGCCCCTTCAGGCATATCCAATACCACTTGAAACTCTGATTTATTATCGAAAGGCAGCATTTTTAAAACCACGGCCTTCGTGATTGGCAATAATAGGGAGCCAGCAATAAGCGCAAATACCGCAAGCATCAAGAAAAAGCGGTTACGTCTTTGTGCAGCCGAGACCACGAAAGGATTCATGATTCGGTGAAAAATACCCTGAGTTGATTGAGATTGTGCTTGATGCGATGAAGGCTTAAGAAACTTGGCCGCTAACCAAGGTGAAAAGACAAATGCAACCGCCAATGAAATCAGCATTCCCATCGAAGCATTGATGGGAATTGGGCTCATATACGGGCCCATAAGCCCAGAGACAAAGGCCATTGGCAACAGTGCGGCAATCACGGTTAAGGTAGCAAGGATTGTGGGTCCACCCACTTCATCAACCGCCGTAGGAATGAGATCCGCCAGTTTGCGCTTACCTAACGCCATATGACGGTGAATATTTTCCACAACAACAATGGCATCGTCCACTAAAATGCCAATAGAGAAAATTAACGCAAAAAGCGAGACCCGGTTGAGTGTAAAACCCCATGCCCATGATGCAAACAGTGTCATCATCAAGGTGACAACAATAGCCATACCGACCACGATAGCCTCGCGCCATCCCATCGCAATAACCACCAAAATAACGACTGCAGTGGTTGCAAAAATCAATTTACCGATCAATGTATTGCTTTTATCGGCGGCGGTTTTCCCGTAGTCACGCGTGATTTCAACACTGATTCCGTGTGGAATTAACTGATTTTCAAGTTCTGCAACTCGAGCTTCAACCATCTCAGCCACACGAACGGCGTTTTCGCCTCCTTTTTTAGCGATGGCTAAGGTAACTGCTGGATAAATACCTTGCTTATCACTGGTCCAAACTTGTTGGGTTGATGTATCAACACCCAATTGAACCGTAGCGACATCCGCTAAATATATCGGTGTCTGGTTATGCAGCCCAATCACCAATTGCTTTACTTCTTCAACTTTTGTTAAAAACTGACCAATTTGGACGGGAAACTGCTGATTTTCATGCGTCAGTTTCAACATTGGAGAGCTGTGGTTCGCCGCAGGAAGATGCTGATTCAGTTGATCTAACGTGATGCCAAAGCTGTTCATTTTAACGGGGTCTAAACGTACATCAACAATAGTAGGGTGGCGACCTATCGTATAAATATCTCGTGTACCATCAATGCGTTTGAGCTCTGTTTCTAAACCATGGGCCACTTGCGTTAACTGCTGGTTGTCCAAAGTACCCGTTTTATCGGATAACGTAATGCTGACGATAGGCACATCTTCAATGCCTTTAGGTTTAATGATCGGCTCGCCCACCCCAACGCCTTTTGGCATCCAATCTTTATTGGAATAGAGTTTATTATAAATACGAACCACGGCGTCGTTTCTAGGAACGCCGACATCAAAAATAGCCACAATCATCGCACCATCGGGTTGTGAAAAAGAGTAAATTTTATCAATTCCCTCAATTTCAGAGATGATCTGCTCTGCTGGGTTCGTCACTAAACTTTCCACTTCCGCCGGAGAAGCTCCGGGAAAAGGAATATACACATCGGCAAAGGTCACATCGATTTGCGGCTCTTCTTCTTTAGGAGTAACCATTACCGCAAAAACGCCCATCAGTAACCCAACAATCGCGAGCAACGGCGTCATCGCTGAAGTCTGAAAAGCTTTGGCAATACGTCCTGAGACGCCTAAACGATTATCCATATCACTCACCTACTTGTGTAAATACACGGCTTGCAACCGTATCGCCTTGTTCCAAGCCAGATAATACTTCCACATATTCACCATAGGTTTGCCCTAATCGCACTGGATTTAGCAGTCGTTTATCATCAACGATGCGATATACGGCACTCAGTTCTGCTCGGCGAATCACAGCGGCAACAGGAATGAGCATCACCTCACGTTGACCATAATTAAACTCTGTCTTGACCCACATTCCTGGCATCACTTGCCCGAGCTTGTTAGTTTGATCTACACGAGGCAGTTCAAGACGGATTTTGAATGTATGTGATTGAGGGTCGGCATAACTGAATAAGCTGTAATCGATTGGGGTTATTTTATCGCCCGTAGGCATAATGACTTGGAATTGAGCAACATTGGTGACTGCAGGCTGATAGCGCTGCGGAATGGCCGTTTCAACACGCAACTCATTGAATGAGAAACCACTGAGCAGCGCAGTACCCGGAGCCACCGTTTCACCCAGCTCTACATGTCGCTCCGTCACGACACCATCATAAGGGGCGGTAATATTGGTGTATCCAAGTGACTCCTTCGCCTGCACGACCGCGGCTTTTGCCGCCTTGACGGCCGCAGCAGCACTTCGAGCTTGAGCTTCAGCGCCATCCATTTGGTCTTGTGAAATCGCACCTTTAGGAAACAGCAGTCGATAACGCTTTAGTTGAGCTTGAGCTTCACGATTTCGAGCCTCTGCACTGGTTAACTGAGCTTGAGATGCGTCTAAAGAAGCCGATTGCTGAATAGCGCTGATTTCTAATAGCACGTCGCCCTTTTTAACAAAATCGTTAACGTCGACATACACACCAACGACTCGACCAGAGGTTTGAGCCGCAACTGTCCCTTTGTTAACTGGCTGGACAACACCTTCAAATGCAATCTGATGTGGTATCTGCTCATAGGTCACGATATAACGATCATCAGCATAGCCAACGGCCCAATAACCGCTCGTGATTAAGGCAATACACGCAATCCAAATTCGCCTTTTCATACCCATCCCTCATGTTGATCGTTACGATTCCACTTGCTTATTGAATTCTAGTTAGATTAAACCGTTTGCGTTTGCTGTTGTTTATTATTCTTAATGCAGATCAACAAATTAGTTGCACCAAGCCCAACCATCATTGAGACAAAGAATAGCCATACCTCAATATTACCCAGTGCAAGGCTTGATAGTGCTGGCCCTGGACAGATGCCCACTAATCCCCAACCTAACCCAAAAATCGCAGCACCAGAGATAAGCCGGGTATCAACACTGCGAGTCGTCGCTAAACAGAATTTTTCTGCGTTTATAGGCTGCTGTCTTGCTTTAATAACGATGAAATAGGTCGGCATAAAAACGGCTAATGCGCCTCCCATCACAAACATTAAGCTTGGATCCCAAGCACCAGCCACATCCAAAAAACCTACGACTTTGGCTGGATTGGCCATTCCTGAGATAACCATACCCGCACCAAACAAAATACCTGCCACTAACGAGGTTAATCTAAACAACATCTGATTCATTTTGACTCACTTATAGAAGATGAAGGCGTACAAACACAGTAATGGCAGCAACGCCCATGAAGGTACCTGTCGCCGCAATAGAGCGAGTGGATAGTCGACCAACACCACAGATGCCATGGCCACTGGTGCAACCATTTCCTAATCGAGTGCCTACCCCAACTAATAGGCCAGCAAGCGCCAAAACACCGTTATTAAAGTTAAAAGTTTGCGGCACTTGTGCATTTAAAAACCAAACGGCAATAGCACCACCAGTTACCATGCCAAGTGCAAATAACAAACGCCATGCAAAATCACGCGTTTTAGGCGTCATCAATCCCGTTAATACCCCACTTATCCCAGCAATTTTGCCGTTAAACAGCAACATGAGTGAAGTTGATATCCCTAGTAAAACACCACCTAACAACGATTCCCAAGGAATAGAAAACAACATTATTTATCCTTTTAACCTATGACAAATGAACTAATTACAAAAAACAGTCTGCAAACTTTGAATAAGCTGTACAACCCGCGGATCCGATAGCGAATAGAAGACTTGCTGTGACTCCTTTCTTGCTTTGATCATATTTTGCTTACGAAGCACGGTTAAATGTTGCGAAAAGGCTGATTGACTTAACATCGAGCTTTGCTGCAATTCTCCAACGCCCACCTCACCATTAATTAACTGGCAAAGCACCATCAAACGCTCAGGGTGGGCCATCGTTTTAAGCAACTCTGAAACCTCTATCGCATTTGTTTTCATTTGCTCCACATTGACTGATGTGATCTCCATCATTCCCCCTTCGCATTGCATTTAATTAGATAATACTAATGAATGAGATTTAGTCAACGCTTATTTAGCTTATCCAAAATTAGATAAATTAACATTAGACATTGCTAATCAATAAATTTATAGTGACTTTAATTTACAACGGAGGGTAACAACATGACGATTGAAAATGGGGTAAGAATATTGGCGGGCAGCATGGTACTGCTGTCGATCGTTTTAACTGTGTTTGTCCATTCAAACTTTATTTGGCTAACGGTATTTGTTGGAGTGAACTTAATTCAAAGCGCTTTCACAGGGATTTGTCCAGCGGCCTTTTTCTTGAAAAAGCTTGGCCTGCACTGAGGATTTACTTACCTTACCATGCCGCTTTTGTTTAATTTTACTGGAGTAATTTATGACTAAGATTGTGATTATTGGTGGTGTCGCGGGTGGTGCATCCGCAGCGGCTCGTGCTCGTCGACTCAGCGAAGAAGCTGAAATCATTATGTTTGAGCGGGGCCCCTTCGTTTCATTTGCTAACTGTGGCTTGCCATATCACATTGGCGGTGACATCAAAGAGCGCAGCAATTTGCTGCTACAAACACCGGAAAGCTTTTTAGCGCGTTTTAATGTAGATGTGCGCACTATGAATGAAGTGCTGCGCATTAATCGTGCAGCGAAAACCATCACTGTACGCAATCTGCTCGATCAGTCAGAGTACCAAGAAAGCTATGATTTTTTGCTGCTTTCCCCTGGAGCGGGTCCTATTGTCCCGTCGATTCCTGGGATTCAAAACCCACTGACCCATTCGCTGCGCAACATTCCAGATATGGATAAAATCATCCAGACGCTGCAAATGAATAAACCTGAGCATGCAACTGTCGTCGGCGGTGGTTTTATCGGTTTGGAAATGATGGAAGCGTTCCATCACCTCGGTATCAAAACCACGCTGATCGAAATGGCTGATCAGGTAATGACACCTGTCGATAGTGAAATGGCGGGCTTTGCTCATGCGGAGATTCGCGCTAAAGGCATCGATTTACGTTTAGGTGTTGCCTTAAAATCGGTCGAATATAAACCAGCGGCGACGTTACCTAGCACAGAATCGGGTGAAACTCTGGAGCACAAACACATCGAAGGTGAACTGGATCTTGTGCTCAGCAATGGTGAAATACTCACCACTGACATCCTGATTATGGCGATTGGTGTGCGTCCAGAAACCAAACTGGCTGCTGAAGCGGGCTTACAACTCGGTGAACTTGGTGGCATTTGGGTGAACGAACAGATGCAGACCAGCGATCCAGCGATTTACGCCGTCGGCGATGCGATCGAAGAAAAGGATTTTGTTACAGGCAAACAAACGCTGGTTCCACTCGCAGGTCCTGCCAATCGCCAAGGTCGCATGGCAGCTGATAACATGCTTGGTCGTAACGAAACCTATCAAGGAACACAAGGAACCGCAATCTGTAAAATATTCGACTTAGCCGTGGCATCCACAGGCAAAAATGAGAAGCAACTAAAACGTGACGGCGTTGATTACGAAAAAGTGTACGTTCACACAGCCAGCCATGCGAGCTACTATCCGGGCGCTGAAGTGGTGTCGTTCAAAATGCTGTTCGATCCAAAATCAGGCAAAATCTTCGGGGCACAAGCGGTTGGTAAAGATGGCATCGACAAGCGTATCGACGTGATGGCTGTCGCTCAACGTGCAGGTATGACAGTAGAACAACTACAACACTTAGAGCTGACTTACGCGCCACCATACGGCAGCGCGAAAGATGTGATTAACCAAGCAGCTTTTGTCGCGACAAATATAATGAAAGGCGATGCAAAAGCCATCCATTTTGATCAAATCGATTCGCTAAGTGACACGCATATTATTTTGGATGTACGTAATCCAAGTGAACGTGAAAATGGTAATCATCTCAAAGGCGACATCAATATTCCGGTTGACCAACTTCGTCAACGTATGGATGAACTGCCCAAAGACAAAGAGATCATCATTTATTGCCAAGTCGGGTTACGCGGTAATGTAGCCTACCGCCAACTGGCCAATAATGGCTTTAAAGCACGTAACTTGATTGGTGGGTTCCGTACTTATCTGTTTGCAAAACAATAAAAGATTCAATTGAGTGCTGCTGATGCGGCACTCTTTTTAAATTAACCGATGTAAACCGCGATTGGCATATTAGTCTGTTCTTCAAGCTCTTTTAATTTCGCCAACAAAGCTGAGTTAATTTGATTGCCAGCGGTCAACATTAAGTTTCCATTGGGTAAGTACAAATCACGCTTAATTTTCATCCCCGGTTTCACTTCACTCAAACCAATGCACAACTCTAGGCCATCCTCCAAGTGTTTTAACGAAGTTACTACCATTAAAAAAGCATCCACGACAGTGGGGTCATACAAGGTTCCAGCCTGCTCTTTTATATAACTCTGCGCACTTTTGGTATGCATACGACGTGGATTATTTGGTGATGCAATATAGTAGTCATAATCTTTAACCACTTTAATAATACGTGAACACAAAGGTATTTCTTCACCATGTAAATGGCCTGGCTTACCAGTACCGTCATACAACTCATCTTGGTGGCGAATGATCTCAACTAGTGGTTCAAAGCGCTTAATTCGGCCTAAAATCTCGGCACCTAATACAGAATTGGCGTTAGGACTCTGAGGAATTGAGGTTTCTGGATCAACAATCAACTTTTCAAGTTCTTTATCTTTCGCACCGATTAATCCTATTTGGTGCATCAAACCACACAAGTAGACATGACTTACTTGGCTTTCAGGTAGTTTTAACCGCTGCGCTACTACCTTCGCTTGGTTAGCAATACGCTCTGCGTGATCGGCTGGGTGTCCCGTTCGATATTGAATGATCGCAGTAACCATACCTAGTATATCTTTAAACGTCTTGTTACGACTTATCAATAAATGTTCTAACTTTTTATTAGATGATTGCAGCTCTAACGTTCTCTCTTTTACCTTCTGCTCTAAATCTTGATTAAATTCAGCCAGCTTACGATTATTGTCTTCCAAGGCTAGATTCACCACTTCGAGCTCGCTATTGCGTTTTTCTAACTCGATAGCCAAATGTTCTCGCTCTTTTGTCAGACGATAAAACTCCGCTGCTTTTGAAACGATCAATTTTAGGTTTTCGTTATCCCATGGTTTGCCAATATAGGTATGAATTCCGCCGGAATTTACTGCCCTGACGGTTGACTGAATATCACTATATCCAGTAAGCAGGATACGAATCGTCTCAGGATATAATTCTTTTGATTTTGCGAGAAAATCGGCACCATCCATCTCTGGCATCCGCATATCAGAGATAATAATAGAAACCTCATGTTGCTCTAAATATTCCAAGGCTTCCTTTCCGCTATTAAAAGAAACTATGTCATAATCTGTACGCAAAACCCTCGTTAGTGATTTTAGAATTTCGCTCTCATCATCTAGCAGCAGAAGGCTAAGTCTATCACCACCAATCGCTATTTTTTGTGCGACATTTTCCATCGTTCCTCCTCCATTCTAGACAAATAACTGACCACGTCGTCTGATGATAATGCCTGACTCACCAAATGCCCCTGGATAATGGAACAGCCCAAGGTTTTCAATTTATCCGCTTGCTCCTGAGTATCAACCCATTCGGCGATCACTCCCATTTCAAGTGATTCAGCACTGTCTATCATTGCCCTCAGAATAACTTCATTGGACGCTGATTTGCCAATTGCTTGAACAAATCGTCCATCAATTTTAAGTACATCGAAAGGCATTTCGCACAGATATTCATAGCCCGCATATCCAGTTCCAAAATCATCCAGTGCACAGCTCAATCCCAACCCTTTCAGTTTACTGAGCTCTTGTTTCGCCTGAATAAAATCCTCAATAAAGTCATGCTCCGTTATCTCTATTGACAAGTTATTCAAACCGCAACTGAGCTTTGTTGTTAGCTTAGTCAATAATTCGTAAAATTGCCCATTTATCAACATGTTCCCAGGCACATTAACACTGATATTTCGATCTTTAATTAGTTTCTGATGTTGTTTGATGAACATCAGTACGTCTTCCAATATTTTTTCGGTCAACACTTTAGTTAAACCATACTGCTCAATTATGGGTAAGAAGCTGGCTGGATATTGCCACTCATTCTCAACTGTTTTGCGCCTAGCTAATGCTTCAAATCCACAAACATCACCAGTTACCGTCGACAGTTGCGGCTGATAAAACGCGCAGAAATAGCGTCTATCGATATCGTTTAATACGGAAAATAGCGCCAATAACTCTCGGGATTGAGGATCACTATCGAGCCAGTAAATCGGCAGTTGATGGTGCAAACGCACTCGCGAGCGTTCATTAAGGTCAGCAATAGATATATCATCGACTTGATGCAACGATTTAACATCACAGAGCAAAACCGTGTATCTGGTTTTAATAAGATGTGTGTCGACTTCAACAGGCTGAGAGAGTCGCGAACATAGGCGCATCACAACTTGATAACCTTTGGGGCTGTATGGAATGCACATAAACAGCTTATCTTTGTAGCGATATATGGTTTCCGGCTCTGTATTACCATCACTCAGATGCCACGCCAGCGTTTTAATAAATTGATTACCAAGCGCTCCGCCGTATTGATGGTTAATTTCGTCTAGATTAGCAATATTCACCATGACCAAAGCGTATGAGGAGTCACCATGTTTTTTCAATTCGATAATCTGTTCATCTAACGTACGCCGGTTTTTTAAGTTCGTCAGCACATCACTACCTAGCAATGCTTCACGCTCCAATAAACTCAAACGTATGGTTTCAATCAGCTCCTCTCTATCCCATGGTTTTTGGAGAAAACGATGCAATTTCCCTTCGTTCAAAGCACGAGACAAACCTTTGATGTCAGCTTGACCAGAGAGAATAATGGTTACAACATGAGGATACTTATTGCGAATATTGACGACCAGCTCTGTCCCATCCATATTAGGCATTCGATAATCAGAAATCACAATTTCGATAGGGTGCCGCTCTAAAATAGTCAGAGCCTCAAGGCCGCTACTCGCACAATGAACCACAGAAAAATGCGGTTTGAATTCACGAGTTAAAGCTTTAAGTACCGCTGGCTCATCATCTACAAGCAGAATTTCTTTATATCGAAACATACAATTACCCCAATCCTTTCATCGAATGATGAGGTGCAACATAAAGCGGTAAACGAATATAGACGCAGGTTCCTTGACCTATCGTCGACTGAATTTCAATTTTCCCGAGGTGCTCTTCTATGATTTCTTTCGCAACAGATAATCCAAGTCCTGCGCCATCACCGATACGCTTGGTGGTAAAAAAAGGATCAAAAACGTACACTAAATCTTCCGGACAAATGCCTTTACCGTTATCGCATACCGATAGACAGACACTCGATTTATTCTCGATTAATAAGCTGTTTTCCATATACAAGGCGACAGTGACTTCACCATCAGTATGAGAGAATGACTGTAACGCATTGACTAACAAATTAATCAGTACTTGTTGGAGCTTATGGGTTTGCCCTAGAACATAAAATGGTATTTGAGGAGGTTCATAATTTAAGCGTGCTTTCAGCTTCATCTCACCCAACACCATATTAGTTGCAGAGCTAACCACGTCTCTTAAATCGACCATTCCAACTGATAATTTGGACTCGTGATAATAAACATTCAAGCTCGCTACAATGTTTTTAATACGCGAAAGCCCCTCTAAACTTTCCACAATGATAGACTCGCTATCATCAAGTATTTCTGCCAACTGACGGTCGTTGATCTGCTGGATCTCTGGGTGTGCCTTCACTTGGGCAAGATAGGAACTTAACGTGTTGAAATTACTCATCACAAAGCCGAGTGGATTATTGATTTCATGCGCAACACCGGCGGCCAATTTACCTAAAGAAACCCTTTTTGCATCTTGCTCATTTCGTTGAAGATCACTACTACTCTCCCGCATAGACGACAGTAATTTTAAGGCCATCTCAACCAGTAACATGCCTTCTTGGATTTTCTCTAATTCACTTAAGTCAAAAGCATTCAGCGTTGTTCGCGCAAGAAACAGGCTATAGCGCCGCGTCAGTGAGGAGACGGAAAAGGTAACGCCACTTTTCCAAACAGGAAAGTCATTGTGATAGTCTGAGAATTTCCCCGCATCATTGGCTAAATCAGGGAAGTAACTAAACTCCGTATCGGCTAAGGCCGGGTATGTGCCTAACTTCATTGCATCGGTGATTGGGAAACTAGAACGCAGTATCTTGAGCCTCTGCTCAGAATTGTAAGAAAATAGCACGATATGTGTATTAGGGAATAAAGGCTGAACATGAGTAATAAACTGATCTAACTTGTCTTCTTGTGATTGATTTGAAAACATAACTCCTAGCAAAGAAAGTACGACGTAGTGAAATGTTGAGTCCAAGCTGTGTTCTTCTTGAAAGCGTCTATTCTCTTCCTGTTGCTGGGTTTTACTCACATGCATACTCCCTAATCAAATAACGATAATTTTCACTCTATTGCTAGTGTAGCCAATTCGATTGCGTCTATCGGCAACGTAATGATGAATTCAGTACCTTTATTCACTTCGCTATGAACTGCAATGGTGCCTTTATGACCATTGATGATCCCGTACGAAACTGATAAACCTAATCCTGTGCCGGACCCAACCGCTTTGGTGGTAAAGAAGGGTTCAAAGATGCGATCTTTAATCGCATCAGGAATACCGCTTCCCGTATCTTTAATGCGAATTTCAACCTGTTTCTCATTTAGCTTAGCTAATGAGATGGTGATGGTGCCTTCTCCGACAATCGCCTGACTTGCATTGACAAGAATATTAAGAAGAACTTGGTTAATCTGCATTGGCTGGCAATACACGTCAGGTACGTTTTCTTGATATATCTTCTCTAAAGTAATGTTGTATTTGATTTCGTTATTGATGATTTTCAGCGTTGATTCGATACAGTTTTCCAAATTTGCATAGCTCCATTCAGAACCATCAACGTGTGAAAACTCTTTCAAATTTTTCACAATGGCCATTACTCGAGATGAACCTTCTAGTGATTCTGAAATCAAATCTGCCGTATCTTCTAAAATAAAATCAATCTGTTTCTCTTGTAGTAATGACTCACACTTTGCCGCTAGAGCGGTATCATTTGCTTGTGAAACCTGCTGTTTTATCCCTTCTAAAACGGCGGCTAGCGTTTGAAAATAGTCACTCAGTGTTTGAATATTGGATGTGATAAACCCCACTGGATTATTGATCTCATGGGCGATGCCTGCTGAAAGCTGCCCAATAGAGGCCATTTTCTCTGATTGCAGTAGTTGTCCTTGTGCATCTTCGAGTTTTTTAATCAATACTTTTTGCGCTTGATGTTCTTGCTCTAATTGATGCGAAATGCGCTTAAGTTCCTGCTGCTGACTAGCTTGAATTGTTACGTCATAGACACATATACAGACATGCTCGATAGTCCCATCTTCACTATGAATAGGGATGATCTCCAAATCTTGATACATCTGTTCTTCTTCACCCGATACAGGGCGGGAACTTTTAAAGGGCAATAGGTGAGGTTTCTGCTCCCAGCTACTAAAGCTTGAAGTTTCAATCACCAATGCCGTATCAATTTTTCGTTTAAGGTAGTCTGCGGAATGAGGAAATAGTTCAAGTATGTTCTTTCCTTGCATCACATCACCATCAAAAATGACTCGGGATTGGAAATAGTCATTAGCTTTCACGATAATGTAATCCTGTCGTACTATGCACAACGCAAAAGAGAGTTGATCCAGCAGATCAGAAAGCAGTAAGCGGCTTTTTCCCATTCCAAACTCCTACATCAACTCATCGAGGTGAATGAGTACCTTGTCCAATTCGTTGTCTGCAAAACAGATGATGGTTTTAGCAGAGAATGACGCTTTTTCGACTAAAAAAGAGATTTCCATAATTAAAGATAGCTTCCACTGAGAAATGGGAAGCGGCTGTGTTGACGGATAAAACAGCACTGGAGACTGAATTTTAGTTTTTATGTCTATTTGCTGACATAGACCCTTTAGACTTGCACCAGATAAAATATTCGAGATATCTAAAATGCTCTCCTCTAGGCTCACGACATCTTGAGCATCACCTGTTGATTGTTTTAGATCGCTCACTATCTGTTCACAGCCTTTTCTGCTCATTAAGGTCACTAACTCACCATCCATGCCACCAAAAAAAGACTGCCGAGTGTAGTAATAATCGGTTTCATAAGATTGCAGTTGCGCTAAATCTTCATCCGTTGCCACTCCAATACTGGGTACAGATATAGTGACGTGCAAATTAAGTAAGGTAGCCAGTTTATTTGCTGCTCTGCCCATTGAGATATTCATAAATTCTTGCAGGGCGTCTTTATGGTCTTCTGAAAGTGCCATTGTCATAATAGTCCTACCTCGTGCAATGTTTGTTTTAGCTGTGCTGGGTCAAGTGGTTTTTGCAAAAAGGTGACTGCACCGAGTTCTCTTACGCGCTGCTGAGCAAAAGGTTGAATATCGGCACTAATGACAATGACAATGCTTTTAGCATCAACGCTGTGCAGATATTCTAGGACTTGGAAGCCATCCATTTCTGGCATGGTCAAATCTAAAAACATCACTTCAGCGCACCCATTTTGGTAATTGACTAGGGCTTCTTTGCCATTTTGGGCTTCGCTGATTTCTACATCCCACTCTTCAGGAATCGCCCTCATTACCGCTTTTCTCGACATCTTTGAATCGTCTGCTATTGTAATTTTAATTGCCATGCTCGCTCCCTCTAATCAAAAAAAGTAATTATATAATTACTCAATAAATATGGGTTTTAGCTCAACTAATACGCTTGCAATGGAACTCGGTACACCGTCAATCAGTGTTTGGTAGCTCTCATTTTCCCTACATGCTTCTATGCGATTTGCAAGCCCCACAATACTTCCAAGTACAACAGATTTGTCATCTGAAAAAAAATCACTCTTACTTTGATTAAGAACGATCTCTCCAATCTCTGAACCGTATCCCCATATCATCAGCATGTATGCCGTTACTATGTAGTAATCAGCATATTCTTGTTGAAGCTCTAAGAAAGAATCAACATTATGGATATCAGCGCCTTCCTCCATCAAAATCAATTTTCCGATTGCGGTAAGCAAGCTTGAGACAAACACCCGATCTTTATCTTGTAGGGAGTACCCCAAGTTTTTAGCCAGTAAACGGGATATATAGCTCACCCTCAGCGCCTGTTCTGAAATATCTTGGTGGGCCTTTTTTGAAACTAAGCTGTTAGCGTGATGGCTCAATAACGATATGGCGATGCTCTCCACTAAAGTCGCACCTAAACGTCCAACAGCTTCCGATAATGAATCTGTGGTTCGACGAAAACCCAAGTAAGAAGAATTGGCAATTTGAAACACTCGTGCGACTAATACAGGCTCATGGCTAATGGTGTCTGCGATTGATTGAAGATCACAAGTAGGAGAGGCAATAGTTTGTTGTAAACGGTGTATCGAATTGGGTAATACCGGAAGATCTTTCAAACTTCCGAGTTTAGTTCGGCACTCATTGTTAAACGGCATTTGATAAAGACGTTCGGTACATTCAAATAAGCGTTCAAAATCCTCTTGTGTGAATGGCTTAGGCAGAACGAAGTGGGAATACGCATGCGCTTTTTGAGGCAAATTCTCCTGCGTATTCCCAGTTAAAAGAGCTCTCACTACTTGCGGGTAAGTCTGCTTTACCTCTTCTAACAGCTCATCGCCACATTTATGCGGCATGAGTAAATCTGAAATGATAATGGCTGGCGGTTGGCAATTATACTTATTCCATTCTGACAACCAATCTAGTGGCTCTGAAACGAGTATAATTTCCCATTCTGGACGAATACGCCTGATCAAACGAGCAATGGCTTTAAGCATAAAAACATCATCATCTATGCACATGACCTTCAAATGTACTTTTTCCATTTGATTCTCACTTAGCTTCATTGTTTTATTTATTCATATATTGGTTGATTTCGTCCAACAACAACTTACTTTGATCATTGATCGAACTGATTGAAAACTCGGTGTCTTGAGTAACATTGGTTAGATTATCAGTTGCGGCTTCAAGTTTCTGGAATTCAAATGCTAATACATCCGCTCCGACAAACCGAGATGACGATTTCATCGTGTGTGAAATGTGATGAATCACCTCAACTTGGTTGCCACAAAACGCATTACTAAGTTTATTCAAAGCTTCCAATAGGCTTGTTCGATAGCCGCACAGCATCTCATTCACATTCTCTTCACCCACCATGTCCGCCACCCTATCTGGTGAAAAATACTGCAATCCGTCCATAAAGTGCACCCATAAGCCAAAAAAGTTGATATATGCATCCTGACTTCTAATCCAAAGCGTTAGTACTAGTGTAGACCATATTGCTTATGTGCTAACAAAAAAGAGCGAGTGAAGTGTGTGTATTAGCTTAATGCTGCATTGGTAACATCGTAAGAAATAAAGCAATTTCTACCTTGATGCTTTGCTTGGTACAAGGCTTCGTCGGCCAGATTGTAAATATTAGCGATAGACTCAGTGCCATTCGGCGTTAACGAGATCACACCTTGAGATAAGGTGACATGATCAGCAATTTCGCTGTATTGATGAGGATAGTGTGCTTTGATCATTGATTGTTGGATTCGCTCAGCGGCAATCAGTGCCTGTTCATAATTAGCATTGCCCAGCAGCACTAAAAACTCTTCACCGCCATATCGCCCTACATACTCACCAGTGCGCACAAATAACTGACTCACTGTTTGCGCAATGGTAATCAAGCAGTTATCTCCTTCTATATGGCCGTAGTTATCGTTAAACCGTTTGAAATAGTCCACATCGATTAAAATGAGGCTCATTGGAAATTTGTGCCGCCCATGCCAACTGATCATCTCTTTAAGCTTGTCATCTATAAATCGACGATTAAAGACTTGCGTTAAGCCATCTTCATTTGCTTGCTGCTGCAAAACACGATTTAGCTCTTCAAGTTTAACCGTTGCGCGTTTAAGCTCTCGACGCATACTTGCAATACGCTGCATGGCTAATAATTTGGAGTTGAGTACCAGTTTATCGACTGGCTTGGTTAAGTAATCATCACCGCCAGCCTCTATCGCTTGCGCGATCATCGACGGTTCATCATGCCCACTTAAAAAGATAATAGGTACCCATTCATGGTATTGCTGACGTATTTTTTTCGACAATTCAAAACCATTCATGCCGGGCATCGAAATATCCATCAGAATCAGTTCTGGATCAAATTGGCAATAGCTATCCAATGCCGCTTGTCCACTGGCAACTGCCTCCACGTGATGACCGAGCTGCTTAAGACGAATGGTGAGTTGCATTCGATCCAGTTGTACGTCATCGACCAGTAAGATCCTCATAGAAGAGCCCGAACTTACCATCTGTAACCCCTTTAAATTTCAATCATATGCTTACGTATAACATAGATTTATTCACTTTCTTTGTTTAATTTTGCGCACAATATTGACTTTTCGCTATAAATTTTTAGCATGTAGCTTTTCCCCTAAAGAGATATCTTCATGTCTGAAGTAAAGCAAACCGAACAACCTGTAGTGGACTTAGACGCCATCTCGCCAGAATTGCGCCAAGTAATTGAATTTGATCAAGTGCCACAAGAGATGTACTACATGGTCGTGTCTATACATGAAGTCTCTGAAGAAGCGGTACGCGAGTCTTGGAACTCTCTACCAGCCAGTGCGCAAAATGTGTTGGATAATTTTGAACAGTTTCATGCGTTGATCTCTGTCAGCCAAGCTTTTGCTGGTGTCAATGTCATGGAGGAGTTCCCAACATTGAATTTACCGAAAGAGATGACAGACCAAGATAAAGAAGAGTACCGAGCAGAGCTTCTTGATCAAGTGCTGCATAACTGTGTGAAAGATATGGTTAAACAGATCAAAAAAGCACGCCGCGACCCGATTCTAAAACGCGATTTTAAAGACGTGTTTGCAAAATAAAACGCACATCATTGAGCATAAAGCCGTCAATTTTATATGACGGCTTTTTCTATTGAACCTGAACTCGGGATAAGAGAGGCTTAGGTTATTGAATCAATACATTAATAATGAAAAATATTAATGCGTTAAGACGATATCACGCTGCGACACGCTCACGCCTTTAATTTGCACATACAGAGAATCACCAACATCCAGTTGTAGCTCATCGGCCGCCCATTTGGTTACCGTAGCCCACAGGTAACACCCTTCGCCTAACTTAAGTTTTATCCCCACACTCTGTTTATCAGTACCTTGAGGCTGCTTTTCAATCTGACAAATCTGCGCAGGCAGAATATTACGAATTGACGTCCGGTTTGGCTTATCAAGCGCCACCGAAACATCATTTGCACGGATCTGTAATCGCAGTGCAGAGCCTACCTCGCCTTCCACATATTGCACCCAAAGTTTGACATCATCTGCAAGCGAGACCTGTGTGAGCGCATAATCTTTGTTGTGCTGGCAGATGTGGGCAGAAAACAGACTGCTTTGGTCGGCAAATGATTGCCAAGGTCGCATATAATTTGAAGACCACACTTGCTCTAGCTCACCGCTTATCAGCACAGCGCCCTGCTCTAACACAACTAAATGATTAGCCAGACGCAAAATTTCATTCATGCTGTGCGTCACATAGAGAATGGGAATATGTACGCTATGAGCCAGCTCTTCCAAAAAAGGCATCACTTCACGTTTGCGCGGCATATCGAGCGATGCCAACGGCTCATCCATCAATAAAATATCTGGCTTGGATAGTAAGGCTCGGCCAATCGCTACTCGCTGTTTCTCCCCACCCGATAAATCATGCGGATAACGTGTAAGTAATGGCGCTAAAGCCAATAATTTTACGATAGCGGCGAAGTGGTCGGCATCCTTTTTTTTGACACCGTAGTTTAAATTGCCATGAACGGTGTAATGTGGAAACAATCGAGCATCTTGAAAAACGTAACCAACGTTGCGCTTTTCAACAGGCAAGTTAATCTTTTTTTGTTGACTAAATAGGATGCGGCCATTGATCTCGATTTCACCAAGTTCAGGCTTCACCAATCCACTGATAATATTGATGAAGGAGGTTTTCCCCGCCCCTGAACGCCCGAAAACCGCACAAATACCACGGCTTGGTAAAACCAAATCCGCATTAAGCTTGATATCACCTAACTGTTTTTCAAATTGAATCTTTAACCCACTCATCATTGAGTCCCTAAGCGCCGCGTCATTCGGCGGCTAATCACTTCAGAAATGAATAACGAAGCCAAGGCAATCGCGATGGAGATAATACACAAACGCATCGCTTCCATTTCGGCTCCTGGCGTTTCTAAAAAGTTATACATCGCAAGAGGAAGCGTTTGTGTTTCACCGGGAATATTGGACACAAAGCTAATGGTGGCTCCAAACTCACCTAGGCTGCGAGCAAAAGAGAGCATCGCGCCAGTGATCAGCCCGGGTATCGTTAAGGGTAATGTAATGGTTAAAAAAACTTTGAGTGGTGAAGCGCCTAAGGTTCGAGCCGCTTGCTCTAACTTAGGATCGACGCTTTCAAGGCTTAAACGAATCGCACGAACCATCAAGGGCAGTGCAATGATGACACACGCCAACACGGCTCCACGCCAACTGAAGCTGAAACGCAAGCCAAACATATTATCAAGCCACTGTCCAATTACGCCTTGTTTACCCATGGTGATCAGCAGAAGATACCCCACAACCACTGGCGGTAATACGAGCGGCAAATGCACTAGACTATCCAGTATACTTTTACCCCAAAACTGCTTTCTGGCGAGTAGCCACGCAAAAAACATTCCCAGCGGGAAGAGCCAAAGCACGGTATAAATCGCGACTTTTAAGCTCAGTTGCAGTGCAACCCATTCGTACTCAGAAAGCAAAGGAATCCGTTCCTATCATCACGCTAAAACCGTAGTTCTGTAAGATACTTTTTGCTTGATCGCTGCGTAAAAAAAGCATGAATTGATTCACCGTATCACGCTCAGTTAGCTGCACTAAAGGATAATGGATGGCGCTGTGTAGGCTTGAATCAAATTCGTGTACCACTTTGACCTTATGGCTCATCAATGCATCCGTCTTATATACAATACCAAGTGCGGCTTCTTGACGTTCCACTAGCGCAAGCGCTAAACGTACGTTATTGGTTTGAGCCAGCATAGGGGCGAGCGACGACCACACTTTTAACTTTTCTAGTGCCTCTTTGGCATACATTCCCACAGGCACTGCCATTGTGTTACCTATCGCTAAACGTGAACCGTTCAAGGCGTCAAGCCATGCCGCAACATCATTTACCACCAGCGAATTGAGCTTCGACGATTGAGGGGCGATAAGCACCAGCTGATTTCCAGCCAACAATGTGACCTTATCGCTCGTCACAATGTTCTTGTTAAGCAAGTGAGTAACCCAGTTATCATTGGCTGAAATAAAAATATCCGCTGGTGCACCTTGCTCAATTTGACGAGCAAGCGCGGATGAACCCGCATAAACGGGCACAATATCTAACGGTTGTTTCGGCTGGTAAGCCGCAATCAATTCATTAACCGCATTCGTCATGGATGACGCTGCATAAACAGTGATTTTCTCTTGTGCATAAACCGCCGTACAGCACAGCATGGCGACGATAGAGAGCAGTATTTTTCTCATGTTAACGCTCCGTTAATTCTGGCCATAATAAGGCCAAGTTCAAATGCTCTTCAATCGCATCCGCAATGCGGTTAATGGCTTGTTCTTTTTGCGCCACATGATCGTAATAACTTATATCAGCGGCACCAGCCCAGCGACAGATAAGCTCAGTTGCAGGAAAACTATCAAAAATTCCGTGCATGTAAGTCCCCAACACTTGCTGGCAATCACTTAATAAACCGTCACGGTTGCCATTGTCTAACGTGATGATTGCTGAGGATGATGCATCATCGAGCGTTGTGCGTCCAACGTGGATCTCGTAGCCTGAGACCTTCGCTTTACCTTGCGGTAAAATAAGCTCGCCTTGAACATTCCTGAGCGTTTTTTCAGCGGTGAGTTCTGTACTGACGTTCAACAACCCCAGTCCTTCACTTTCGCCCGTTTCACCTTCAACACCGAGTGGATCGCGAATTACCCGACCTAACATTTGGTAACCACCACAAATGCCCATCACTTTGCCTCCGAAACGCAAGTGACGTTTGATATCCTGATCCCAACCTTGCGAGCGAAGATACGCAAGATCGTCCCTTACAGATTTACTGCCCGGAAGCAGAATCAGATCCGCATTTTCGATCCGTTCACCCTTTCCCACATAACGTAAGTCAACATCAGGATTTAAACGCAACGCATCAAAATCAGTATGGTTACTAATGCGAGTCAACACTGGCACCACAATATTCAATTTACTGTTGCTGCTGAGGGTTTGCGCTTGAGTGATCGCATCTTCAGCTTCTAAATCAAAGCCATGTAAATAAGGCAGCACACCAATGACGGGTTTACCCGTTTTTGCTTCTAACCAATCAAGGCCAGATTGCAGTAACGCAATATCACCTCGAAAGCGGTTAATCACAAACCCTTTTACACGCAGCTGTTCCGATTCAGAAAGCAGTGCTAACGTGCCATACAGATGAGCAAATACACCGCCTCTATCAATATCGGCAATGATAATCACAGGTACATCGGCCGCTTCAGCAAACCCCATGTTAGCAATGTCATTTTCGCGTAGGTTGATTTCAGCCGGGCTTCCCGCCCCTTCAATCATGACACTTTGATACTCGGCTTGTAACCGAGCGTAGGAATCAAGCACAGTATTCATCGCGACTTTCTTATAATCGTGATAACCCGTTGCTTCCATATTAGAGAGCGCTCTGCCTTGCAGGATAACCTGCGCACCCGTGTCTGAATTTGGCTTGAGTAATACAGGGTTCATGTGTACCGATGGCTCAACGCCACACGCTTGAGCCTGAACAGCTTGCGCTCTCCCGATTTCGCCACCATCGACCGTCACCGCACTATTAAGCGCCATGTTTTGCGGCTTAAAAGGGGCTACTTTTATTCCTCGACGTGCTAACACTCGGCATAAGCCTGCAACTAGCACACTTTTTCCAGCGTCGGAAGTGGTGCCCTGCACCATCAATGACCTTAATGTTGATTCCATATTAACTCTACGATAGGCGTTTGCTGGCAATCATACCGTCACAGCTACTACTCACTCAATAAAATGAATGGAATATTAATGTTCCGCTCAGAGTGTGTTCAACATCTTAGTGTTTAAATCGCTTCATCAAAACAACAAACCCATAGAGGAATTAAAAATGAAACGTACAACACTAGCCCTAGCAGCTTCGATGATTATTGCTCCTGTTTTCGCTTTTGCAGGTAACCATAACCAAAACCAAAACAGTAATACCATCAATTACAATGGTCCTATCGAACTTACGTCTGTGGAATCGTTGCTAAAAGACACCAATATGTTTACAGAAAAGCATGTTGTGGTTGAAGGAAAGTTGATTCGTCAAATCAGAAAAGACACATTCGTATTCAGTGATGGCAACGGTGAGATTCAAGTAGAACTGGATGATGATATCCACTTCACAGCACCACTCAATGCCGAGACTAAGGTTCGCCTTTATGGCGAATATGAAGGAGGACTGACACCTGAAATCGAAGTGGATCAGATCCAAGTTCTATAATCATTACTGTTTATTGCTCTCTTGATGGTAAAACACAAAAAATAAGATGGATTTTTTTGTGAAAATGGCCTGTAATTTGCAGGCCATTGCTGTATCTTATTCAGCTTAATTTTCATCTTTTCAGGACGAAGCGTACATGTATAAAAAAGCGTACTCACTAGGCCTAGTCGGTTTGTCATGCGTTCTTTCTTTCTCTGCGCAAGCTAACAATTTTAATTATAACTTCTTTGAAGTCAGAACCGCTATCAGCCCTGAATCCTCAGGTGCAGAATTTAGTACTTATTTAACCGATAACACACACCTGGTCGCTCGTTACGATTCGAGATTTGACGGAGATTGGGATGCCGCTGGCGGAATTGGCTTTAACGGTCCAATAAACCAATTTGCTGATGTCTACGGACAAATGCTTGTTCACCACATTAGACCTACCGATGAACAGGGTGGCAAAAGCGAAACCCAGTTGGAGTTTAATATTGGCAGCCGGATCTGGTTATCGAGCCAAATTGAAGCCAATATTAAACTGGGTAAGAACGATGAACACTCGGTCTTTTGCGCTGGATTACGTTTTCACTCTACCGAACAATTATCGTTAGGAGCTGAAACCAAAAACAACGGCGTTTACGGCCCACAGATCGTCATGAATGTTCGTTTTCAGTTCTAAAACGTAAAACGGCCTTCAGGCTTAAGCGCATGATGCTTCTTCGCTACTTATGCGCTTCTTTTGACTCTTTGTATCAACAGAATTACCCCACAAATTTGATGTACTCCACGATATCAGATATTTGGAAGCGACTTCTCATATATCAGCGATATACTATGCACTCAATAACTTATGTGTGCCGCTATGTTTCGCTCTTTCTATAAATACTTAGCTCAATGGCTATTTGTTAGTGTCGTGCTTGGGGTTGTGCCCTTTCTTTATTTCGTCAAAGAATTCGACAAAGCTCACGAACAAACTGTGCAAATGATCGAACAAAAAAGCCATTCTCAACTAGAATACAATAAGCACGAACTGCTTACTGCGTTTAATGACGTTTACAATTCCACTCAAATATTGTCAAACAACACCATGTTGTACAGCGCGTTACGTCTTCCCTCCACCGAAAATATCGAAGCGGTACAGGCGTTTTGGTTATTAGCAGCTCGTATTCAAATCCTTTATTCTCGGCTCAGGCTTTTTGATATAGCGGGTAACGAATTAATTCGCGTGAATCAGAGTAATGGATCAACAGAAGCAGTGCCAAGATCACAACTAAAAAACAAATTGCACCGAGACTATTTTCAGTATGCGCAAAACCTTTCCCCAAACCAAATTGGGATCTTCGGTGTTGATAGTGAAAGAGAAGAAGAAAATTATGGTACTGCTTCCCAGATAACCGCAGTATTTAGGATTATTGCACCAATAGATTTTGATGGAAAAAGGCAAGGCTATTTTGTAGCAAATCTTAATTTAACCCAGTTGTACAAAAAATTTAACCAGAGGTTAAATTCACTGAGTCGCCCAGACATCATCAGTTTCAAGGGGCAGTATATTCATCATGAAAATGAGATCTTATCTCAGCAAGAAAACCCGTCGAAATACCACATGCTGAATATTAACAGTGTCGCCCCTATACTATGGAAAAGTATGCAAGAGCAAGCTTCTGGCACGGTATGGGATAACAACTGCTGGTATAGTTTTACTCAAGTTCCTTTGCAATCCATATTCCCAGAAATGGAGCCAATTTACCTAATTCAGTCATTAAATGGTGATGCCCTCAATAAATTGCTTTCTGCCACAGAGCTAAAAATTAGCTTTCAAGCGGTTGGCATCGCGCTATTAGTAATGACGATTGCGGCCGGTTTTATTCGTTGGAACGCAAACCACGATAAAAACAGTATTGAGAGCAAACTGGCTAGGGCGGCGATGAATGGTATGTCCGCTATGGTGATTACCGATCGTAATAACCGCATTATCAAAGTAAACAATGAGTTTACCCGGATCAGCGGCTACACCTTAGCCGAGGTAAGAGGTAAACAACCTTCCGTTTTTTCCTCCGGTAAGCACAATCAAGCTTTTTACATGAATATGTGGAAAGTGCTGCAAGACGAAGGGTTATGGGAAGGTGAAGTCATTAATAAGCGTAAAGATGGCTCAATGCAAACCGAGATCTTACGTATTCAAACCATCCGTGATTCAGACGGAATTATTCAGTTTTATGTGGCCTCCTTTGTTGATATTAGTCATCGCAAAGAGCTAGAAAATCGCCTGCGTGAGCTCAGCGAGAAAGATGCGCTCACCAACATTTGGAACCGCAGGAAATTTGATCAAGAAATGCGTTCAGAATGCTTACGCGTAAAACGTTACCAAGCTCAAGTGCAGTCGTGCTTAGCGATTATTGATATCGACCATTTTAAACGCATTAATGATAAATTAGGCCATGCAGAAGGCGATAAAATCATTCGTTCTGTCGCAACACAATTAAGTGAGCACCTAAGAGAAACGGACTTTTTAGCTCGCATCGGAGGCGAAGAGTTTGCCATCATTATGCCTCATACACCACTGGCAGAAGCTGAGTTGGTCATGCACCGTTTACGAGTAGCCGTTCACTTAAATCATCGTTTAGAAGTGTCGATCAGCGGTGGCATCACTGACATTACAGAAAAACCCGAAGAAGTGTATAAACGGGCCGATATTGCATTGTATGAGTCAAAAGCTTCGGGGCGTAATCTTGTCTCGGTATTGACCAGTGTCGAGATGGAAGAATTTGCTTAACAATTAGCACCATTTAAGTGCATCGAGAAATAAAATGGGTTTATTTTCGTGCAATTATCGCAAACTTAGTTTGTAACGTATTGTTCGCTATCATTTTTACTTTTGGCTTAAAACTTGTACTACTCTCTAATATGGTAAATAGATTGCACATATTTAGGGAGAAATAAGATGCAAGAAACACTAACCGTTGTGTTAGCCGGTGGCGTCGGTTCGCGGCTATCTCCGCTAACCGATGACAGAGCAAAACCGGCTGTACCCTTTGGTGGAAAATATCGAATCATTGATTTTACACTCACCAACTGCCTACACTCAGGGCTGCGAAAGATTTTGGTCCTGACTCAATATAAATCTCATTCATTACAAAAACATTTACGTGATGGCTGGTCTATTTTCAATCCAGAACTCGGCGAATTCATTTCTGTGATCCCCCCGCAGATGAGAAAAGGCGGAAAATGGTACGAAGGAACGGCGGACGCTATCTATCACAATATGTGGCTACTTTCACGCAGTGATGCCAAACACGTCGTTGTTTTATCTGGTGATCATATCTACCGGATGGACTATGCCTCTATGCTCGAAGCTCATAAGCAAAAAAATGCTGCACTGACTATCGCCTGCATGGATGTCCCAAGAGAACAAGCTTCTGCCTTTGGCGTGATGAATGTGGATAATGACTTCAAGATCACCTCATTCATCGAAAAACCAAGTGACCCACCCTCCATGCCTAATAATCCGCATCGCAGCTTAGTTTCTATGGGGATCTACATTTTTGATATGGAAGTATTAAAAAGTGCTTTGATTAATGATGCTGAACTGGAAAACTCGAGTCACGATTTTGGCAATGACATCATTCCCAAATTGATTGAAAGCCATGCTGTTTATGCGTATGAGTTTTGCGGTGACCGGGGGCGAGTCGCTAAAGATTGTTACTGGCGAGATGTCGGAACACTTGATTCTTTTTATAACGCTAACATGGATTTACTCGAACCCGTTCCACCAATGAACTTATACCAAAAAAACTGGGCCATTCGAACATACGAAGCGCAATACCCACCTGCGCGCACGGTTTCTTCTGCAACAGGTAACGAAGGTATATTCATTAATTCGATCATTTCAAACGGTGTGATTAATTCTGGAGGTTCTGTACAACACTCCATTATTTCTTCAAACGTCAGAATTGATGATGGTGCAACAGTGGTCGATAGCATTTTATTTGATGATGTTGAAGTCGGCGCAGGGTGTCAGCTCATGAGATGTATTATTGATAAACATGTAAAAATCCCTCCACATACTCAAATTGGCTTAAACCCAGTTGAAGATGCCCAGCGTTTCCGTATTTCAGAAAATGGCATTGTTGTGGTACCCGAAAGTTATCAATTCTAAACCTAGATTTTTTTGCCCACTCAATTTATCCCTCATTAAAATGAAGCCTTAGCACACGCTAAGGCTTCTTACTTTACACTGAGTTCAAAACATACCGATTAATCACGCTCGGTTATGGGCACGTTGTTGCATCCCAAAACCAATTTGACTGAGTCGGTGACTCCCAAACGCCGGGGTTGTTTTTGGCAATAAAACATTTCCCGTTGTAAATCACAACATCGCCAGTTTTCACCTGTGTGGATCCGGGAACCCAAGTAATGACATTGCTAGGATTCGTGGTACCACCGGTATCGCCACCGCCAGTATCTCCACCGTCACTGCCACCAGAAGATAGGTCAGCAAGTGGAAGATCCGGTTGTTCAAACTTGAAGGCGTAATCGACACCATTAATGTTTACGCTGTAATTTGCAGGCCCAGAAATAGGGAGGTAGTAAACCATATCCAACTCATACACGCCGCCTGCGGGCAGAGCTTTCCAGTTCGGCAAACTAAACGCTACGCGGTGCATGACACCGTCTAAGCCACCGACGTTGTTGGCGCGAGTATGGCCAGAAGCAATCACCTTCAAACCACCACCAGATTGGTCTTTAGCATTATCAGGTGCAGATACGGGGATATCAAACTGGAACTCAGTACCACCTGGGATCTCTTGACCTGTGTTGTTAGTAAAGCTGATTTTCGGATTGATTGGGTAGTTTTGATCACCCACCTTAAATCCACCAACGGAGACCGCGATGTCTACAGTTTCACTGGCAATCGTTCCTGTTGCAAGCGTGTTACCATAAGGCGTTGCCGACTTAAACTTGTCATAAATTGCTTTCGTCATGGTATTACCCATGTGGTATTCGCCATTTCCGCTTGCACAAGCTTGCTCTGTTGAATCCACTTGAGTGCGTTGGCCATTAGCATCCAATACATAACAGTTATAATCGCCTGCTAACTCCCAAAACATGATGCCGCCGATCTCTTTATCGATGACATAATCGGCTTTGGTGTTGATAGACTCTTTATCTTCAGTTGATAAGAACACCCCTTTATCGGCATTCCACAGCCAAGGCGCGACGGCAACGCTGTCGTAGTGACGTTGGTAAAGACCGACAAGTTGATCGGCAGGCTCATTCACTGGATCAAGGTTATAAGCTTGGGCGTAAGAGCCCCAAATCCCCTTCTCTAGGTTTTTGGCATGCCACATTGGGTTTGAACCTGCGCCCATCTCGTTTCCTTTCGGATCGGTGTCGTGCCACATGTTGTCAATACCCACCGCGCCGTGGCCACAGTTGTTTTTCTCACCCTCACCAGTGCCCGGAGCACATTCAGCTTGGTTAGGTAATGCCGCTCGCCCCCATAAACCATTCTCTCCACCCGTGACACCTTGCCAGCCGCGCGTGTAGTAAGGAACGCCGATGTTGATGCGCCCTGCGGGCATAGAACCGCGGAAATAATGATAAGCCCAGTCAGTGTTGAGATAACCAATACCACCGTATTGAGCCGTACCATATACGTTCCACTGTGCTAACTCTGAATCTTTACCAGTGTCATACAAAGCCGCGTTGTGACCCACGTGATCATTCCATGCGCCGTGTAAGTCATAAGACATGATGTTCACATAATCAAGATACTGAGTGACATCAAACGTCTCCATACCACGCAATAGATAACCAGAAGACGGTGCTGCAATCGTCAGCATGTAATGGTGACCATCTTGTGCCGATGCTTGATCAAGCTTCTGACGTAGTACCTTCATTAACTCTTGGTACGACGCCCATAAATAAGCACGGCGAGGTTCCATAATCGCTTTATCATCTGGATTACCTGCGCCCGCCATTGAGGTTGGATATTCATAGTCGATATCGACACCATCGAATTGATATTTACGAATCATTTCAACAGCCGATGTTGCAAATTTTTCAATACCAACGTGGTTAATAGAGCCATCAGCGTTGGTTGTCATCGTATAAAAACCACCATCGGCGACACGGTTGCCTGCCGTATCAAAGTGCCCGCCAGTTTCAGCCCAGCCTCCGATAGAAATTAAGGTCTTAACATCAAATTTTTTCTTCGCTGTTGCCAACGCACCAAAATGACCTTTAAAGCCTAATGCAGGATCAATCTCAACCCCTGGCCACTCTTTGCCCACTGCCGCATTATTGGGATCGTTCACATCGCCCACATTCACTTTGCCATCGGAACCTATGCTGACGAAGGCATAGTTAATGTGCGTGAGCTGCTCCCACGGGATGTCTTTTACAAGGTAAGCCGATTGCGGATCATCACCCGCACGCCAACTGGTGAAATAACCGATCACACGACGTGGATGATCCGCCCCCATGATCTCACGACCTTCCGCATCATAAACGGTGCAATAAGGTACATTCACACCTTCGGTTTGATATAAACCATCAGGACGACAATTATTAGCTATTGGCGCGCCATTGACTGTTAAAGTCGCTAACGTGGAATCTGTCGTCGCACCAAGGTTATCAGTGGCGCGTGCAAACACCGCCAAGTTACCCGCTTTTGTCGCGGTGTATTCTAAGGTATACGGAGCACTAACAGCCGTTCCAACCAGCGTTCCCGCAACGAAGAAATCAACTTTATCGACGCTTCCATCAGTATCAGCAGCGTTTGCGGTTAAGGTGACTAAAGCCCCCACATCAACGGAAGCCGCAGAAAGCGTAATATCAACGGTTGGAGCCTTGTTGCCTGGTTGTTGTGCCTCTTTCACCGTTAAGGTCGTTGCACTTTTCACGCTGGCGTCACCTTTATCATCGATGGCTACAACACTGAATTCATGCTGACCAGCGGTTGCGACCCACGTGGCTTTATAAGGTGCCGTGGTGACTATACCCACAATTGCACCATCGACAGAAAACTCGACTCGAGCAACGCTGCCGTCACTATCGGTTGCGTTCGCACTTAATATTACGGTATCACCGACAGCAATCACATCTGCTGCGGAAGGTGAAGAGAGATTCGCGGTCGGTAGCTGGTTCTCACCACCGGAAGTGGCGCAAACATCCAACACTTTCCACTGGGCATAATCACCAGAAAAGTTGGCTGGATCGTTACCTTGAGTCCAATAGTTAGCTTGGTAGGCGGTACCACTGTGCTGAACCTTGTTACCGCCAGTATAAACTTTTGACGATTCCCAAGGGCTTAGTGTCGTGCAATCAACGGCTGCATAGCTGTTAAAAGCCATCAAGCAAGAGGCCGTTAAAGTGCTCAGTGTAAAAACACCCTTTGCCACTGTCCTGTTGTTTAAATGCATAGCTGCTCATTCCTTAAGTTATTGTTTCACTATAAAAAGCCTCGTATCAAGAAGAAACCAGACTTTAATTCTCACGTGAAACAACTGTAGGACAGAGCGATAAATAAGCACCTCAATTTGTTCAAATATCAAAAATCACTCGCAACAAGTTGCACTATTTCTGCAAAAGAGGCATCGTTATTTTGCATCAACAACTAATTATTGGTTAATTTTTCGATTCTAAAAAAAGCGCCGAAATCAGAACAATGTACGGACTGCCTGCCGGTTATTTAACTTACACACTATCAAAAAGAGCAAAAAATATGCAACAACACTAATTGTTACAAAAATGTAGAGTTTAACTTTATGCGCTATTTCTAACGCTGTACTCCTCTTGGGGTTTCATTAAAATGTCGCTTATATTCTCGACTAAACTGAGATGCGCTGGCATAACCAACTAAACGAGCGGCATCGTTCACACGCTTGCCTTCCACACGAATCAGCTCTTTCGCTCTGTTAAGCCTGACTTTTTTTAAATATTGTAAAGGAGATTCTAACGTCACCAGCCTAAAGGCGTGGTGAAACGCCGAAACACTCATATTGGCTTCTTCGGCGAGTAACTGAACGGTAATGGACTGATCATATTCTTGATGTACTTTACTCAACGCTTTGGCTATCCGGGCGTAGTGTCCTTCTTGATGAGCGAGATCAAAAAGCACATAACCGTGCTCGCTGGTTAATGCCCGAAACACAATCTCCTCGACTAAGCTTTCGCCAAGCACTTTAGCTTCAAGATCATCAACCAATGCAGACATCAAACGAATCGCACTTGCTTGCATCTTTGCGCCCATTTCTACTGATTTCAGCCCGCATTTTGATTTGTCTATGCAATCAGATAAAAAACCAGAAGCCTCAAGTCGATCAACCTGTTTAAGGAGAAGTGAGTGATCGATATTAATAGTCAAGCCCAATAACGGTTCACTTTCTGACGCAAAAGCTTCGCACTCAAGTGGTAAAGGTACCCCAACAACCAAGTAATCATTGGGGCCATAATTTACGGGTTGGCTACCAATATGAATGCGTTTATGTCCTTGCCCCAACAATATGATACCGGATTGATACACAAGGGGCTGTCTACCATTACCGCGGCTGCTGCGATAAAACAATACGCCCGGCACTGCCGTTTGGTGAATACCTTCCAAATGATCTAAAGATTGTTTTTCAATGTATTGCTGCATCAGTTGCGCCAGTTTACTCATAATGCCCCCTTATCAAAACTGAAGGAAGAATACGACAATTAGAGAATTAGGCAATTAATTTCGAGAAATTGGTCTATATTGACTGGATAATTAATACTAATATGCACATCGTAAAACACTGCCTTGGAGGCGCCGCCTCCTTTTCTATAAGCAAAGGTGAGAATAATGAAATTTACTTATGTTAACCCTACTCTAATTCACTTCGGCCAAGGCCAAATCTCGGCGATCAGTCAGGCGATTCCAACTGACCAAAAAGTACTGGTGATCTACGGTGGCGGTTCGATCAAAAAAAATGGTGTTTATGACCAAGTCGTGAGTGCACTCACTGACCACCAATGGGTCGAGTTTTCAGGTGTAGAAGCAAACCCAACCAAAGAAACCTTAGATAAAGCGGTTGCTATCGTCAAAGAACAGGACATCGACTTTATTCTTGCCGTGGGTGGTGGTTCGGTTATCGATGGTTCAAAATACGTTGCCGCGGCGGCTAAGTATGATGGGGATGGCTGGGACATCATGGTGGGTAAACATCAAGTTACTGAAGCTACGCCTATCGGTGCAATTCTGACTCTGCCAGCAACCGGTTCTGAATCCAACATGGGCGCGGTCATTACCAAAGCACAAACACAAGACAAACTGGCCTTTATGGCTCCAGCGGTACAGCCTAAGTTCGCAGTGCTTGATCCAGATGTAATGAAATCACTGCCTGAGCGCCAGTTGATCAACGGTATTGTTGATGCTTGGGTACACGTCTGTGAGCAATATTTAACCTTGCCAACCAATGCGATGGTTCAAGACGGCTATGCCGAAACTTTACTTAAAAACTTGCTGGTATTAGGTCAGCAATATGACCAACGTGATAATGATGGATGGCGAGCAAACCTGATGTGGACAGCGAACCAAGCACTAAATGGCCTGATCGGTACTGGCGTTCCACAAGATTGGGCGACTCATATGATTGGTCACGAGTTCACCGCATTATGGCATGTTGATCACGCCCGTTCGCTAGCGATTGTGCAGCCTTCCCTACTGCGCAATCAACTTGAGAACAAACGCGCTAAACTTGAGCAAATGGGCAAAAATGTCTTTGGACTCAATCAAACTAGCGATCTTGCCTTACGCACAATCGATGCGATTGAAGCCTTCTACCACAGCTTGAATGTTCCAACCCAGTTTGCGGATCATAATAGCAGTAAGCAAGCGGCCATAGACGCAGTTATCGCTCAACTGAACGCACATGGAATGCTTGTTTTGGGTGAACAGCAAGCCATCACGCTTGAAAAATCACGGGAAATTTTGGAACAAGCTATCATTTAGCCTCATTTTTTAGACGAGTGAATAGTGATTTCCACATTCCAATAGCATAGATTCAGCTACATCAAGCAGCGCAATTGAGCGCTGCTTTTTTTGTACTTTTTTTGTATTGGATACTTTATGTAGCGGCCTTTCATTACCATGCCAGCATTATCAAACTGATCCACCACCTAAAATTGAAAAACTAATAACGACTTTTAAAGTCATCCTTTTCTAAACCATGTTTTTTCATTCGTAAGTAGAGCTTTTTACGCGGTACTTGCAGATAATTTGCGGCATCAGCGACGCGACCAGAATGGAGAAATAATGCATCTTCAATAATTTGCTTTTCGTAATCATCCACCAATTCATCAAGCGGTGATAAAAGATCAGACTGATTGTACAAACGCTCTTTTCCCGTCAGTTTTACAATACCTATCGCATATAATTCAGCTACATTTCTCAGCTCTCGTACATTTCCCGGCCATTGATGTGCACGCAGTAGCGACAAATAACTCAGTTCTACCGCTGGCAAAGGTTTCGCCAATTTATTACAGCTCTGCTTGAGAAAATAATGGAACAAAGTAGCGATATCATCGGGACGATGTCGAAGTACAGGCACCTCTATCACGCCTTGGTTTAGCAAATAATAGAGTTCTGGCTGCAACCGATTAGCCGTAATCAAGGCCTCAGGTTCCGTACCTAAAATAGCAATCACGCGCGTTCGAGCTTTGCTTAGGCGTTCTTGGTTAAGCATCCTCTGAGTCAAATAACGCTGCAATTCTTCAGAAAGTAATTCGATGTGGTCTATTAGCAATGTACCGTTTTCACTTGCATCTAATTTTTGTTCAATCTGTGCGAGCGTGGTCGCTGATGAAACGGTTAATTCCACCAGCGATGAAGCATGATTACCCTGTGTCAGTTGGTGGATGAGATATGCAATAGTATGCCGCCCAACACCCGATTCTCCACAAATAACAACATGACTGTTGAGCATTGAATACTGAGCAACATGGTGGCGAATTTGCCCCATTTGAGCGGATTTTCCGATGAGTTCGCATTTGATTGAGTTGGCCATAGCCGTTTTTTGTTGTACAAAATGACGACGAATATCGAGATTTTTCTTCACTAAGCTCAATAACTCCGCAGGATTGATTGGCTTTTCAAGAAAATCGCATGCCCCTATTTTGACCGCCTCTACCGCCATAGGAATGTCTCCGTGGCCAGTAATGACAATCACAGGAATATGCTCATCAATCGATTTAATCGCTTTAAGCAATTCAATGCCGTTCATTTGTGGCATATAGACATCAAGCAATATCACTCCAGTCCAATCAGAATGGATAAACTCACACGCTTTGGTGGGGTTAAGAAGTGCTTTTGACGGCAAATTAGCTATCGACATAAGATGCGAATATGAGTCAAGGACATCTTGGTCATCATCAATCAATAAAACAGAATAATTATGATTCATAAGGCAACTCCAGCACGACCATTGCACCTCGACTGACTGTCGAGGCAAGATAAATTTGACCCTTTATTTTTCCTATGAGCGAGCGGCAAATATTCAGCCCTAAGCCCAACCCTACTTCTTTGGTCGTGGTAAAGGGCGTAAAGAGTTTTTCAACGACATCATGAGCAAATCCAGCCCCTGAATCGCATACTGCAACAACGTGATGCGTTGGCGTACTCGACAGCAATATCACGTCAACTTTTTTGTGCTCACATCCCACAACCGCTTCACAGCCATTTACCAACAAATTAATCAATACCTGTTCCAAGCCGATTTGATCTGCAATGACTTGAATTGGTTGATGAATATGGCTTTGCAATACTATCTGTTGACGTTTCGCTTTCGTTTCAACCAACAACATAGCCTGACCGATAACGTCAGTAATCAAGACAGGGGTAAGGGTTTCATCACTGCTACTTTTACGAGAAAAATGACGTAACCCATTGATGATTTTGCCCATTCGCTCTGTTAAATGTTCAATATGATCGATGGAATGTCTGATTTGCTCTGTTTTCTTCTGCTCTAAAGCAAGGTTTACGCTATAGAGATAAGTCGACATCGCGCTTAATGGTTGATTCAATTCGTGCGCTAAACTGGTCATCGTTTGCCCGACCACCGCCATTTTAGCGGCTTGTACTAACTCACTTTGTGTTTTTTTAAGATGGTTTTCGGTCCGGTGGTGCTGCTCGATTTCAGCGAGTAACTGATGATTTTTTTCACGTAATGAATGAGTTTTTGCTCGAACTCGCTCTTCTAATAATCGATTAGCGTGCTCTTGATCGGTAACATCCGTAATCGTGATGATAACTTTATCGCTTAAACCGTGGGTATACTTACGTAAATACAAGCGCAAGTAATAAGGTTTATCCACATCGCCTAACGATAGCGTAATGACATCTGCACCATTTTCGATCAACTTAGCCTCTGGGTTAAACAGTGCTTGCAACTGCGATTGAGTTGACGTTGAAAAACAGAGCCAAAAGGCTTTCGGGTCCTCATTCTGGTCTATATTCAAGCGAACACGAGCGCTTAAGTTAGCCGATTCAATATAACCATCCAAATCACAAGTGATTAAACTCGCTTGCGTATTGTTAATCAAACTCAGTGCGTTGGTTCGGTCCATTTCCTCCACTTTTTTACCATACTGAACCAATTTTTCACTGATCCGGCCAATTTCATCTCTGCCGTCTACCACAATAGGGTGTGAAAGATCATTATGAATGATGGCATCTAAACTGTCGCTAAGGCGGTTAAGTCGGCCCACAATCCGACGATTGATGAAATAGTAAGTCAAAAACAAACTGATAATGATCGATAAGCTAAAGCAGACAAACAGAATACGGTTACCATGAGAAACCAGTTCCGTGGTCTCTTTTTTCGCTTGAACAAACGACTCATCGGCGTTGGCGACCAACATCGCAATATCAGTATGTTGGTGGAGAAGCTGCTGCTGAACTTCAGCTCGCATATCATCAAGCTGGGCATTTAAACGCACCATAGAACGTAAGTTTTGATGGAAAGAGCCATTCAAACTCAATACATCCATTAGCTCACTGAGTAATTGTTGATAGGCGATGGTTGCAGGTTGTGAAAAAATCGGCGCACTCTGTGCGTACAGTTCTTCAAGGCGGAACTGTAGTACTTTCATGCCATTATTCACTTGGCTAATATGCTTAGATTGGATGAGCTCTTTTGCGAACATAAACGTTTGAGCCTCACCATCTAGGATAGACTGGACAGCCCCTAAACTCGCAAACAGCATGTCGCTTTCATTACCTTTCATTTTACGCTCTAGCTGCCACTGTATTTCTTGGCGCAGCGGAGTCAACTCAGAACCAATATCTTGATGTAGCCATTGGATCTGCTCTTGAAGTAACTCAATTTGACGACTTTGATCAATCCGTTGCCCGACCAGAAGACCAAATTGCTCACTAAGATTACGTAGCCGTTGATACCCAGTAAGCAGCCGTTGCTGCTCGCTGTTCAATTCAATCTCGTTTAATATTTTGCTGATCGTCGTTAAATCGTTATCCAAACGTTGCCGTTGCTCATCCAACTCAACTTTGTTACGCGTATTTGAGATGATTTCGATCCGTCTTTTAATTTCCGAGCTACTGCTTTCGAGCAGATAACTGGCATTATATTTAGGAACACTTTTATCAAGCAGCTCGCTCACTTGATTATCTAAACTATTCCATGTTCCCCATGCGACGATGCTGACAATCGTCAACAGCAAGGTACTACAAGCAAAGGCTAAAACCAGTCTCGCGCCAATCGTGTTGTATTTCGGAAAAATCATGGCGTATCGACCCGGTCCAAGTTTTTTAGATCGGACAAAGCTTCTTCTAAGGTTAATGCCAACTGCATCTTCCAACGATGCGTCAGTTCCGCTACTTGCATAGAAATGGCGGCGGAGTGTGTCTCATACTGCACATCATCAACACTGATTTGTTGCCATGACTGATATACCACGGCTAACTCTGTTTCGGTCACAGGTAAAGAGAACACTCGAGTTTCAATATTTTCAATGAGCTTCAGAGCGGGTTCATTGTGTGCGTACTTGGTTTTAGCATGATTGATTGCGAGCCAAGTGTCTTTTAACTGAGGTAAGCGTTTGGTAATCGCAATTTCAAACAATAAGTTAACTAACTCCTCACGATGTGTAATGGATGCCATGGACAACTGTGTATATGCCTCATTAAACAGGGATTTATCGTTTATCGCATGTTTAGAAAAATCATTGCTATCCATATTCGTTTGTACCGCTTTTGACATCAATAAATCGATGAATGCCTTCGCATATTGATCATTTTCACGCAGGCTCACTTGGGCGACGTATGTGGGCATTAGGGTAAAACTTTCATCATAGCGAAATTGAGCGTGCTCAAATTTTCGTTCTAATATGCTGGCATAGCTATCAATCGTTGGGCCTATCCCAAATTGCCCTTTGGCTACATAATCACTCACACCAAAACTGCGTGAGGAAATTGTCCCTAAATTTGCCCCCACGTTCAGTAAAATCCGCCACCCTTGTTGCCAACCATATTTAGCAAGAATGCTCTCGACCATTAACTGAGTAGTACCCGAACGTGTTGGGGTACTCATCGTGATGTGGTCAAAATAGATAAAATTAGCCAGATCGGTGAACGACGTAGGCGTCGGTAAATGATGTAAGCTGAGATAGTCACGATTCCATACCAAACCAGCGCCAGAATAGCCTATCGTCACGACTTTATCAGTTGGCGGTAACATGTAGGGTTTTAACCATTCTGGTGGTTGCAAATGGGCAGGTAAGGTTGCGAGCTTATTGCTATTTGCTAAATGCTGCATTAAAAAAGGCGATGAGCTCAGCACTACATCAATATTCTGGATATAGCTTTTATTAAGCAGTTGAATACTCGATTGTGCTCTACGGTGGACAACTTGCACATCAACCCCTTGATACTGTTTGCTGAACTCTTCAATAAGAGATAGCAAGGGTTCACGTGAAAATGTAGTCAGTATGACTAACTCATTCTCTTTTGCATAAGCGGTATTGATAGCCGCCGCTATCGATCCTAGTAGCACCATCCATTTGCACCAGCGTAATAAGGTACAAGAACGGAAAACCGCTTTTAAATCACAAAACCCTAAAAATTGTGCGTTCACTCAAAACTCTACCGTTTAGCTAAAAATAAATTATTAAACATTTGTGTCAGTTATGACGCAAAACAGCGTATTACAATTTCAATTTTATCAGCAAAACATAATTTACCCTTCGCTGAATTCCCATTTTTGACCCATTCACACTCTCAATTTGAGTCATTTCTGCCTCAAATTGGCACTTTTGAGCCCCATACCCATTTGTTTGAAGATGCATTCCGACAACGAAACAACCCTATTTAGTAATAACCCTATTTAGTATTTGATGAATGGAGAGCTCCATGCTTAACTTTTTTAAAACTCGCCCAGATCTACCGCTATCGGATAGCTCTGAGGGCGCAATGCAATCGCGTTTCAAAAGTTTTCAATGGCAAGTATTCTTAGGCTTAGTCTTTGGATACGCCATGTTCTATGTGGTTCGTATGAGTTTAGGCGTCGTTAAAAAACCGATGCTTGATGCGGGCATCGTATCGATAGAAGAACTCGGGATCATGGGATCAGCCTTCTTCTTCACCTACGCATTTGGTAAGTTTTCGAACGGTTTCCTTTCTGACTACGCCAACATCGGCCGATTTATGTCGTTCTCACTACTGCTTTCTGGTGCCACTGCCATATTCATGGGGTTGAATACCACGGCATTCTTCTTTGTGTTACTTTGGGCCGTCAATGGTTGGTTCCAATCGGTGGGTTCTGCGCCTTCTTGCGTCTCGCTTTTCCAATGGTTCTCACCTAAACAACGCGGAAGCCGTTATTCAATTTGGGGAGGATCTCGAAATATCGGCGAAGGCATCACTTGGATTCTAACAGCAACGCTAGTGAGTTATTTAGGCTGGCAAGCGGGTTTCATCGGTGCGGGCATTGCCGCCATCATCGCTGCATTGATTATGTTCTTTGTACTGAAAGATCGTCCCCAAACCTATGGTTTACCTGATGTTGCAACAGCATTTGGTGAAGAGCCCGAGTTCAAAAAAGCCAACGATCCAAAGGAAACACGTCGCGCTCAACTGTTCATTTTGAAGCAGCCGACTGTCTGGCTGATTGCCGCTGCTTGTGCCGCGATGTATATCTCTCGCTATGCGATGTCTTCTTGGGCGGTGTTATACCTACAAGAAACCAAAGGCTATTCACTGATTGATGCTGGTTTTGCAATGTCCACTTACCCTATTGCAGGCCTCGCGGGCGCTATTTTGTCTGGTATCATTTCAGATAAAGTATTCAACGCTAACCGTCATATCCCAACGCTACTTTACGGATTTGCCAACATTGCAGGTATGTGCTTGATGTTCTTCGGCCCCGATAACCGTATGGTAGATGCTGTTGCTCTAGGCTTAATTGGTTTTGCGATTGGTGGGCTTGTCGTATTTCTTGCTGGCCTAACGGCTTGTGACTTAATGCCTAAAAATGCCGTCGGTGCCGTAAAGGGCTTTATTGGTTTGTTCTCTTACTTAGCCGCTTCGGCTCAAGAACTGGTGTCTTCATCATTGATTAAAATGACGGAAGTGGATGGCGTAACCAAATATGACTTTACTCAAGCACAATATTTCTGGTTGGCCGCTGGCGTGGTTTCTTTACTGCTTGCGACTACGGTATGGAATGCCAAGAAAGTAACGGATATTGATGCTCCTACGGGCCAGATACTGGAAACGAAACCAAGTCTCTAATCTATAACACCCTTGATACAGGGGGATAATCCCCCCTGTTATTTTCTTATTTTCATTCTTATTTTCTATATCCAAATCACTTGAAAAATCGACTAAATGTCGGCCGAGAGCAATGGACAAGTGCAATTAGCACCACCATAACTTCAAGTAAAATGGCTATAGCGAGTGTCGTTATAGGATACCACTATGTGTAAAACAAAAATCGTTGCAACGCTTGGCCCTGCAAGCCAAAGCCGTGAGATGATCACCAAGCTCATTAATGCTGGTGTTAACGTTGTACGTTTAAACTTTTCTCACGGCACCGCTGACGAGCATATTGAACGCGCGATGTTAGTACGTGACATTTCACAAAAGCTTGGTGTCAGTGTCGGCATATTAGTCGATTTACAAGGACCTAAGATCCGTATTTCCTGTTTTGAAGACGGTGCGATCACTCTAAAAGCGGGTGACTCATTTATTCTCGATGGGCTTCACCCCACAATGGCTGGTAACCAAGAACGTGTGGGCTTAGATTACCCGCAGCTGATTCAAGACTTGAAGTTGGGTGATACTTTACTGCTTGATGATGGCCGAGTACAACTCCGGGTCGAAGAACTCAACAAACCACAGCAGTGGGTAAAAACTCGCGTCATAAACAACGGTAAGCTGTCTAATCGCAAAGGCATTAATTTGCTCGGTGGTGGCCTCTCCGCGCCGGCACTGACGGACAAAGACAAACGAGACATCATCACTGCCGCGAAACTCCAAGCCGATTTTCTAGCCGTCTCATTTCCACGTAATGCCCAGGATTTACATGAAGCGCGCCGGTTAGCGGTACAAGCCGGATGTCATGCACACATTGTCGCCAAAGTAGAGCGAGCCGAAGTGGTGAGCGATCAAAAAAATATGGACGCGGTCATCAATGCGTCCGACGTAGTGATGGTTGCTCGTGGTGATTTAGGCGTTGAAATCGGTGATGCTCGCCTACCCGGCGTACAAAAAGCGTTGATTGCGCGCTCAAACTATTTAGGCAAACCCGTTATCACCGCAACACAAATGCTGGAGTCGATGATTGACAACCCGCTGCCAACACGCGCAGAAGTGCTTGATGTAGCGAACGTGATTATTGATGGCACTGACGCTATTATGCTGTCAGCAGAATCAGCGGCGGGAAGCTATCCCATTGAAGCAGTGGAAGCGATGGTGCGTATCGCTCATGGTGCAGAACAAGAGTTAGGCTGTGCGCAAAATTCATGGGATAAACTGCATCATTTGTGCAGCGATGCGGGCAAAAGCTTCGCGCTTTCCTCCATGATATCGGCGACTAAGGTTCATAAAGATCTTGGGGTCGCCATTTTAACTCAACAGGGAGAAACACCCCTGTTGATGTCTCGCTGTCAAAGCCAAGCTACCATTTGGGCACTCTCCGACAGGCCTGAACTGCTGCGTAAATTAACCATTTTGCGCGGCGTTACACCAACCTATATTCCATCATTAGCGACACAAGCAGATTTACTGTCTCAGCAAGTGCTTAACGCTCTGGCACAAGACGCCGCTAACCGCCATATTTCATCCATTTTGATGACACAATTAGAATCGATCGAAGGCGTGGGTAATATTAACGTCTGTCGTTTACTGACGTTGCCAGTAATAAAAGAATTAGCCGCGTAGAATGTAGGGTTCTGCGCCGCTAATCATGAGATCATTAAAATTATTCAGTGATCTCAACACCTCCCCCTAAAAAACCTTGCTCCACAGGGAACTTGGCCTGCGCTTGTCGCAGGCCCTTTTTAATGATGCCAACAGCCAATTATTTATATAAACAGTAACCTGAGTGAATGAATGGATTGATCGGCTAAGGCTTCTAATTCCGCTTGTAGTTCTTGATAAGTTTGCGCAGAGTCAGCACTTTTCTCAATGACTAAACACAGATCAAACAAGGCATGCAAACCTAAGCTGCCAGCTGAACCTTTCAATTTGTGTGCTAACGACTTAACGACCTGAGCCTGTTCTCTGGATTGACGAAACTCGTGTAGGTATTCATGCGTGCAATCGGCGAACAACTCAATGATTTCATTCATCTTGTCACGCCCTAGCACTTCAATATCCGCGAGTAGGATCCGCTCGTCCATAATCGGACGAGCGGATTTTTGGCTATCAGAGGTTACGTGCGTAGGCACAATCAACTCAACGGGTAAGGTATTGTGTTCAATACGTTGCTGGACAAGTTGTGCAAGATCTTCTTTGACTAAAGGTTTGGGCAAATAGCCATCAAAACCAGCCGCTAAATAGCTTTCCACCTCTTCATTAAACACATGCGCCGAAATAGCAATCATCGGTGTGGGGCGTAGATGCGAATACTGTTCACGTTCGATAAGTTTGAGCTGCGCCAACAGCTCAACACCATTAATGTCAGGTAGATTAATATCGAGCAGTGCGATATCAAACCTGTGTTCACTAAACAGAACCCGAGCTTCAGCGCCTGTTTTCGCGGTGAGCACATTATGGCCGAGACTGGTCAAAAACCCTTCAGCAACCATGCAATTAACAGGGTTATCCTCCACCAGCAAGATGTTGGCCTCTCGCGTCGCGGCTATCGGCCTTTTAACCACTTCATTCACTGCCTCTCCTCGCTGTAAAGGAACAGTAAACTCAAAACGGCTTCCTTTGCCTAAATCTGATTCAAGCTTAAGCTCGCCGCCCATGGCTTCAACAAGCCGTTTGCTGATAGCCAAACCAAGCCCAGTACCGCCTTTGTAACTTTGCTCACTGGAAGCTTGAGTAAACGCATCAAACAGCCTGATTTGATCCTGTTCACTGACTCCAACACCGGAATCCGACACTTCAAATGTCACTTGATTAGGCATTTCAGCATCAAGACTGACATAAATATCCACATAACCTTGATCGGTAAATTTGATGGCATTACCCACAAGGTTCGTCAGCACTTGACCCAAGCGAGTCATATCACCCACCCAAAAAGAAGCAACATCCAGTTCAATCTGCTTGGTAAATTCAAGCGACTTTTCTTCAGCACGTCCTTTCATCAGTTGGTAAACATCGTCCACCATTTGATGCAAATTAAAGTTGGCATTGCGAATTTCTAAGTGTCCGGCCTCAATTTTTGAATAATCCAGCACATCATTCAAAATGGACAACAAGGTGTGGCCGCTGCGGTTAATCACGTCCACATACTGGCGCTGTTGAACGGTTAATGGCATCTCTTGTAATAAACGAGCCGTGCCTAATACGCCATTCATTGGTGTGCGGATTTCATGGCTCATGGTGGCCAAAAATGCCGATTTAGCACGGTTGGCTTGCTCGGCTAAGTTGCGAGCTTTGGCATGATTCAACACTTCCATATTGAGTTTCTCATTGGTGTGTTGTAATTGTTCTGTTCGCTCGGTAACCACTTCCTCTAAGTGCTCTTTGTGTTCTTGTAACGCCTCTCTCGCCTGCGCTTCACTTTCCGCCACCACTTTAAGAGACTGCGCGGTATTGCGAGCCGTGATGATCGCCTGCCCCATTTGCGCCAGTTCATCCTCTCCTTGGACTGCCACTTCCACCTGCAGTTGCCCTTTTGCGATGGATAACAGTGCCGATGAATATTCGGCTAAACGTTTTACCACCGACAGATAGACGACCTTCCACATAATGAAAGCTGCAATGAGAAGGCCAACCAAGGTTAATAAGGTCAATGTATACTGTGCCATATTCAAGGTTGTAGAGAGCTGCGCAACAGCGTGAGTCGTTGTACGATTGGAGTCATCTACTAAGCGGCTGACGGTAGTATTGAGATCTGAAAACTGTACTAAGGTGTTTTGTGTGAGCGATTTCGAGACCTGTTCGTTATCATAACGTTGCTGCAAAACACTAAAAACCACTTTGCGCTTTTCTAACTCATTAAGCAGCTCTGTCATTTGCTTCGAACGCGTCGGGTCTTCTACCGCGCGTACTCTGCGCTGCATGATGGTGAGGTTATGCAAAAACTCTGTTTGGATTTGTTGGATTCGCTCAACATCGGTAACCGTGCGTGTCTCTTCGATGTGGCTGAGCATTTTGAACGCCAGCAAATGAAGCTCATGCAAGCGCTCTGAAAGATCGAGGTCCACTTCCACTAAAGCGTCTAACGCTTTGTACGCTTGTGATGTTTTATCGGCTTGTAACAAATCATAAATGTGCGTCACATTCGCCACTGCGATGGTACTGGTATTGAGCACTTGAGTGCGCGTCAGCTCTTCCAATTGCAGCGCCAGTTGTCGCATCTCTTCCACTCGAACACTTAAATCATGTGCCAGATACAACTTACGCTCAACCGTAATACCAAGCTGAGCCAATGTATCGATAACGCTTTGAACATCATTTTCTAGGCGCGTCAGCAGTTCTGAATCAAAGGAATCGGCACCCAACTGCTTGATGTGATTAAGCAAAGATTGAAGCTGATCGAAAAGCGCTTTGCCATACTGCTGGCGCTCTTGCTCTGTTTTAGAGTTGGTTAACATTTGCCCAGACGTAATGATTCGTGTACTTAACTCCGACACTTGACGCGCTTCCAGCATCGAAGGAATGGCAGAATTCACCACATTACGTTCGGTTTTAGCCACCAGCGAAAAACCAAACACACCGATCAACGCCGATAACAAAACGAGCAGGGCCATTGCCGAAAAGGACAACATTAATTTTCGGCCAATACTGGCTTTGGCTAACAACATGGCACCCAACCTCAAACATTACTTCTTAAGCAACACGGAATGGGCTATATTTTGCAGTGTTTACTCACGTTATGCCAACGAATAGCGAATGCAATTGATCTTAAACCTTATTTCCCCAACGCTTTTACTGCTGATTTTAAGCTTGGTTAGCAGCACAACATTCGCCGAACCCCATAAGAAAGTCTGCGCTTTATACCCTCACCTCAAAGATTCCTATTGGTTATCAGTCAACTATGGAATGGTTGACGAGGCGAGAAAACAGAAGTTGAATTTACGCGTGTTAGAATCGGGTGGTTATCCTAATCATGAACGACAAAAAGAACAGCTTTCATTGTGCGTTCGTTGGGGCGCTGATGCGATCATTCTCGGTACTGTTGCGCCGGATCTTTACACAACGGACTTAAGCACATACGTCGCTTCTACGCCTGTGTTTGCAACGGTTAATCAGCTCATTCTCAATCAGCAGCAGGCTGCACGGCTACAAGGTCAAGTGGGTGTCGATTGGTATTGGATGGGATACTACGCGGGAAAATATCTTGCTGATAAGCACCCACAAGGCAGTGGGAAAACCAATATAGCCTTGCTACTTGGCCCGAAAACCAGTGGTGGTACTCAACCCGTTAGCCAAGGTTTTTATCGCGCAATACAAGACAGCGATATCAACGTAGTGGAAAGCCTATGGGCAGATAATGATAAAGAACTGCAGCGTAATTTAGTACAACAAGCGCTGGAGCGAGCTGACCTTCGCTATATTGTGGGCAGCGCCGTCGCGATTGAAGCGGCGATCAGCGAATTGAGAACCTCAGGGATGACAAACCACATCGGTTTGGTGGCAACCTATTTAAGTCATGGCGTCTACCGCGGGCTGCTGCGTGGCCGAGTCGAATTTGCGCCAACGGATAAAATGGTCGAGCAAGGCAGGCTTTCCATTCAACAAGCTGCGGCTTTTTTCAATCAGCAACCTTATGAAAAAAAAGCCGCACCGATTATCGAATCCTTAACGCCTATGTCACTCAATCCGCAGATAATTGCAGATTCGTTATCTCCATCTGAATATAGGCCGACTTTTAGCGTAAAAGAGATTGAATAAAAGTGGCGATTTCGCTATTTAACATACTGATTTGAATCATAGGGACTCTTCAATGCAAACAACGACTCGGACTATGCCTGCGCATAAGCATGTCGCTCTCGTCGCTCACGACAACTGCAAACCGGAACTACTTCGCTGGGTAAAAGAAAATAAAGAAAAACTACAGCGCCATTTTTTATACGCGACAGGAACCACTGGCAGCATGCTCAGCAAAGAGACTGGCCTTGCTATAAAAAGCATGATCAGCGGTCCGATGGGTGGCGATCAACAAATTGGCGCGTTGATTTCTGAAGGCAAAATTGATGTATTGATCTTCTTCTGGGACCCACTCAATGCCGTACCGCATGATCCCGATGTAAAAGCTCTGCTACGTATTGCCAGCGTTTGGAACATTCCAGTTGCCACAAACCGCGCCAGTGCTAAATTTTTGTTCTCTTCACAGTTGATAGAGCAAGAGGTCGATATCGAGATCCCTGATTACCAAGCTTATCTAGCTGAACGCATGTAACCTATAACCTTCACATACGCACAGAGACACACAGTCAAAATCCAAATCACCATGATCGCCTGCGTGAACGCATCCCCTTTCAAAGGATGCGTTATTTCTGCTTCACCACTGGGTAATCCCCTGATAGCAATTCGCGAACAAAAACCGAGCCACTGCCCGAGTGCGTGATCCACACTTTCTCTTTAGCGCGGGTCATTGCAACGTAGAATAAACGGCGCTCTTCGGCGTAGGGGAAATCATCATTCGATTGGCTCAATGCACTATCGATATGCAGCGCTTTCACTCGAGCCGGAAACTGCCCCTCATCAACACCGAGCACAATAACAAAATCGGCTTCTTTACCTTTACTGGCGTGACAAGTCATAAATTCTATATTGAGTGAGCGGTAATGCTTTTTCCAGTCGTTAAGCCGCTCTGGTTTATGATAATGGTTTCGTCCAAGCAATAGCACAGATTGTGTACTATTCGCTTGGCGATTGAGTTGATCCAAGATCTTTTCAATGTTGTTGCTTGGTGCAATAAAAACTGATTTTTGTTTTTGCTGCTTGAAGCTGTTAAGTGTTTTTGGTAACTGATTCGGATTAGCTTGAATAAACTGGTTAGCCACCGCACCCAACTGATCATTAAAACGATAAGTCGTATCCAGATAATGAACCGTCGAGTGTGGGAAGCGTTCACTAAACCCAGTCGTAAGATCAACGTCAGAACCAGCAAATTGATAGATTGACTGCCAATCATCACCCACTGCAAATAAGTTACACGCTCCTGGCTGCTGCTCACACAAAGATTGGATCAACGCCAATCGCTGTGGTGAAATATCTTGGTATTCATCGATCATGATGAATTTCCAATTCGATTTAAATTTGCCCTTTTCAACGTATTCCGTTGCGCGGCTGATCATCATATTAAAATCGATTTGATTTTGCTCTTTGAGCATTTGTAACCAAGCTTGGTAACATGGCCAGCACAAAGAGAGCTCACTGTTCAGCCTTGAATAGTCTGGATGGTCAATCAAACGTTGTTGCAACTCCTTTTTCCCAAGACCAAGCATAGCCAGTTGCTCAAGCTGCTTTTCCAACCATGCAATCAGCTTTGGGTTTTCAACATGGCTGCCCAGTTCATCATCACCAGCTAAATAAGCAATTGGCCATTTAGATAAATGCTTCTGCCAACGCTTAAAATTGGTCGGCGTCATCCAATGTTTCTTCAACCAATCAATGCACCATGCCAACTTTAAGTTACTGTCTAGAGCCACTGGCGAAATGATCGCTTCTCGCCCTTCGACCTCGTTTAAAATTTTCAGCCCTAACTGATGGAAGGTATTAACGCGAACGTGTTCCGCCGCCATGCCGATTTTGCTATCTAATCGCTGTTCCATCTCTTTCGACGCATCGCGACCAAAAGCCACCAGTAGAATTTCGTGGGCCTGTGCAAGGTGACTTTGGAGTAGATACGCAACACGCGCCGTCAAAACGCTGGTTTTGCCCGAACCTGCACCCGCTAGGATGAGGTTGTGATCATCATTGAGTAGCACTGCGTGTTGCTGCGACAAATTAAGTGGAGAACTTTCAACTTGAGAGAATAAGACTTCCCAGTTTTGACGTTCCAATTCAAGCCAGTGTTGATTTCGCTGGGCAAGGGACGCCGAGCGATCCGTAAGCCAAGGCGAGAGCTGAGCAATAGCATCAGGTAGCCGTTGACGTGCTTCGGCTAATTTCATGTCCATCATCGAAAAATCAGCTTCCACTTGCAAAGCCCAAACATCTAATAAGGAGTGTGGCAAAAAAGAGGGTAAACGCTTCAAGCGATTGAGCTCTTGCTCCCAGCGAGGCAGATACTGACTTAACTGCACACATTGACGATTGTGCCATTGTTGATAAGCCGCTACCGCCGTATGGGCAAACTGTCGGCACTCGGGCCAAGGCAAACCTTGCACCAACCATGATTGCTGAACGCCTTCATCTTCATGCGCAAAAAACTGCAATGCTCCCCAAAACAAACCACGCTTAACACGGACTTTACCGTTCCAAACCGTGAACGGGATCCGCTCTTCGCTGACAGCCGAGGAGATAATCAAACGCTGTTGGTCAAGTTCAACTTGGTTATATTCGTCTTGAATGAGAAATTGTGCAGGCTTATTTGCGCTCAGCTGCATGGTTTTATGCTCTTTTATAAGAATGTGAATATGATATACCAATCACAGTGGGCATTGAAAAATTAATGTCAAGATTACTGTTGTTGATTTTGTAATCAAGTAGACGTTTTTCTTTATCTTGATCAGAGTGTTAATCAACGCTTCTGCTACACTATGGTTTTCTTTTTGGATGTTGAAGTATCGTGCCGCTCTCTAGCAAAATTCGCCTTTATTGGGCGAATAAAACTGTCAATTACAGCATTCTCATTTTGATCACTCTATTAGGCGTGGTCATTCCTGCGTGGCACTACAACCTCAATACTTGGATTACGCCACTGATCCTTGGCGTGATTGCCGCAGCACTGGCTGAAAGTGATGACAGTTTCAGTGGACGGTTAAAATCCCTCACTCTGACATTTATCTGCTTTGCTATCGCTGCATTTTCCATCGAGCTGCTTTTCCATACCCCGCCACTGTTTGCGATTGGGTTATTTATCTCCTCGTTTGGTTTTATCATTCTTGGCGCAATTGGCCCACGTTATGCCAGCATCGCCTTTGGCTCCTTACTTATCGCCATCTACACCATGTTGGGTGCACACCAAAGCGTGAATTTGTGGTTTCAACCCGTTTTGCTCCTGACGGGTGCCGCTTGGTATTACTTCATGTCGATGATTTGGCATATGTTTTGGCCAATGCAACCAGTACAGCAAAGCTTAGCGAATGTTTTTTTGCAATTGGCCAATTATCTTGAGTCCAAAAGCCATCTCTTCCATCCCGTATCGAACTTAGTCCCTCAGCCATATCGAATTGCTGAAGCCAATTTAAACGCGGCAACGGTTACCGCACTCAATCAATGTAAAGCCACTTTGTTGAGTCGTTCAAAAAGAGGCCATATTGATGGTGCCAGCGACCGATTTCTCAACATCTATTTTATGGCACAAGATATCCATGAACGTGTCAATTCAAGTCATTATCGCTATCAAGAGCTTGCCGAACACTTTGGCCGCTCAGATGTGCTGTTTCGCTTTAAACATTTATTAGAAACACAGGCTAAAGCCTGCCGTGAAATAGCCCAATCGATTCAGTTAGGGCGAAGCTATCAGCACCATTCAGAGTCAATCATGGCTCTGGATGAATTGCAAAGCTCATTAAACTACCTACAAGAACAACAACGCCCTGACTGGCGGGTGTCATTAGCGCAATTAGGTTATCTTTTCAATAACTTAGCAACAGTAGAAAAGCAACTCAATAACGTTAACAACCCTGATGCTAACAAGCTCGAAGAGGGTATGTTGTATGATACAGAAGCCCACACTCTTAAAGCCATGTGGTTACGGGTGAAGGCAAATCTGCATAAAGATTCCATGCTATTTCGTCATGCGCTGCGTATGTCTATCGCACTCACTATCGGTTACGGAATCATCCAAGGTTTTGGTATTGAACGAGGCTATTGGATTTTACTCACGACACTGTTTGTTTGTCAGCCAAACTACTCAGCCACTCGGCAAAAACTGACGGCCCGAATCATTGGCACGTTATCGGGGCTATTTTTAGGCGTACTACTATTAACCTTGTTCCCATCGCCAGAAAGCCAATTGGTCTTTATCGTACTATCAGGTGTGATGTTTTTCGCCTTTAGATTAAACAACTACGGCTATGCGACTGGCTTTATTACTCTTTTAGTGCTGTTTTGCTTTAATCAATTGGGTGAAGGTTACGCCGTGGTACTACCTCGGCTTGCCGATACTCTGATTGGCTGCGCATTGGCCGTCGCAGCGGTAGTGCTGATCCTCCCTGACTGGCAATCAAAACGATTACATAAAGTCATGGCGGATGCGATCGATGCCAACAAAGCCTATTTGGGACAGATTATTGGTCAGTACCGCATCGGTAAAAAAGACAACTTGAGCTATCGCATCTCACGGCGCAATGCCCACAACCAAGACGCAAATTTAACCGCAGCGATCAGTAATATGCTGGCAGAACCGGGTAAATATCGCGCGGCAATCGATGAAAGTTTCCGTTTTCTGACACTGAACCATGCACTGCTCAGCTATATCTCCGCTCTTGGGGCCCATCGGACACGCATCGAAGATGAAGCAACGCACCAGCTGGTACTTGAAACTCACCGAGTGATCCACCAACACCTAGATGTGTTGCACAAACAACTTTATGAACATTGTGATGAATGCGATACCAGCGACATTGACGATGCAGGCTTAGAGAAACGCTTAGCCGAATGGCGTGAAGAAGATGAAAGCTCGGTAAGAATGGTCTTACAACAGCTGCACCTTATTTATCGCATGCTACCTGAGCTTCACTCTCTCGCCAGTAAGTTTGCCGTCCGTGTAAACTAGCAATTGTCGTAATAATGAGAGCGGCTCAATTTCGGGCTGCTCTCACCTTTCTCTTGTTATAACTTGACATTTTTCGGACAAAAAATCGCCACGTCGAGAATAATCTCAGATTAAGTATTTTCTTACAGGTGTAAGGCCATGAAAGGACATCAAACTTACCGTGGTGAGAAGGCAGCGCATTTTTTACTGAGGCATGAGTCGATGACGCATAATCAATTTGAGTCTTTAAAATCACAATTACAGCATTTAACACCCCAACAACTGCGTTTATTACAAGGCGAGATAAAGCACTCTTTGGAAAATGAATCGAATAATTTGCTCACTGATGATGAGCTGAATGTGCTTTCGAGCCTCTTTTCCTAGTCACGAATTTCTTCTTGTGCAAAAAGTAAACGGAGCCTAAACTTTAGACATCGACGAGGGTAAGCTTATGTCTATATCTGGTGTTCATTCTGGCTATCAACTGATCAATCAGTCAAATAAAATGGCTGAGGATGCGGCTCGTGAGCTCAATATGGAAAAAGACATCTCTCCTGTTGATAAGGCGGACAAAGCGCTTGCTTTTAATAAAGTTGAGTTTGATAAAGTTGTTGCCAAAGCTGAAGAAAAACCTGAAGAAATTGATAGCCTACTAAAATTGAACCAAGCTACACAATATAACCGCATTGGCACCAATATTATCCAACGAGATCAAGACATGCTGGGTTCAATATTGGATATCCAAGCCTAACTCTTCACACAACTTGCAACACAAGCAAATATTGTGTTTATGTGCATGGTTAGTACAATGCCCGCAAATTCTTTACCATGATTCGCTATGCCTAAGCTAAACCTGCATCGAAGAGATTATGTTTCTATTTTGGGTGGTGATATATCAGCCCAGCAGCTAGAGCAAATACTTCAACCCAAACTCACTTCTCCAACGCTCAAATTAACACCAAGTCCGTATTTAACCGCAAAAAATGTAGAACGCCGTTGGCAAGTACTTAACACGCGAACGAACAAAAGTGCGCTTTTAGATGACTCAACAGAGCAAGATATGCTCAGCTACCACAAAAATATTGAGCATTTTATTGGCACAGTCAAAGTTCCAGTTGGGATCGCAGGGCCATTACGAGTCAACGGACTGTTTGCCAAAGGTGATTATCTCGTCCCGCTAGCTACAACCGAAGCCGCTTTGGTTGCCTCTTATCATCGTGGTGCAAAACTGCTTACTGCGGCAGGAGGTGCAAGCGCCATGTTGTTAAATGAAGGCGTTACTCGCACGCCAGGCTTTGCATTTTATAACTTAATCGAAGCTGGGCAGTTTGTGGCGTGGATAGTGACTCAATATGACCACTTTAAACAAGTTGCAGAAAACACGACAGCACACGGAAAACTGTCAGACATTAATGTCAATATTGAAGGGAACCATGTCTACCTCGTGTTTGAGTTTTTAACCGGCGATGCATCAGGGCAAAACATGGTCACTATTGCCACCAATGCCGTGTTCCAAACCATTCTGGCGAATACTCCTGTGCAGCCTGAATACGCATTCCTTGATGGCAACCTATCGGGTGATAAAAAAGCCACTAGCCAAACACTGCGTAGTGTGAGAGGAAAAAAAGTGACTGCCGAGGTGCATTTATCTGCCGAACTCATCCATAAACATCTGCATACGACGCCACAGTCTATGATGCAATTTGGCCAAATGACGACTGTTGGTGGAGCATTAAGCGGCGCGATAGGCATTAACGCGCATTACGCTAATGCACTCGCTGCTTTGTATATTGCCTGTGGGCAAGACGCCGCTTGCGTTGCTGAATCGGCAATTGGTATGACACGCATGGAAGTGGACAAAAATGGTGGTTTGTACGCCAGTGTAACCTTACCCAATTTAATGTTAGGGACCGTTGGTGGCGGTACAGGGTTACCGAGTCAAAAAGCATGTTTGGATATTCTCGGTCTGCACGGTACTGGTCATTCGCAAGCGTTAGCCGAAGTGGCAGCATCACTCTGTCTGGCTGGTGAACTTTCTATTGTCGGTGCGTTCTGCGCTGGCCATTTTTCACGCGCCCATCGCAAACTCGCTCGTTAAGGTATTGCCTCTCACAATAAAAAAGGCGCTACGTATTCACGTAACGCCTTTTTTATTGGTTAAGTGAGCATATGCATTAGAAAATAATGATCGAGATCAAAATAAAAAAACAAAAAACTAACTATTTCGACTAAAAAATGGTTTCATACGAACATTACAGAACAAAAACGAAATAGGTACGCTCAATGAACAACCATTCTGTTTGCAACTCGATTGAAGCCGAAAACAATGTGCTCGACATTATTGTTGTCGGTGGCGGTATCAATGGGGCAGGCATCGCCGTAGATGCTGCTGGCCGAGGGCTGAAAGTTGGCCTGTATGAAGCAAAAGACTTTGCTAGCGCTACCTCTTCTGCGAGCTCAAAATTAATTCATGGTGGGTTGAGATACCTAGAACATTATGAATTTCGTTTAGTCGGTGAGTCATTGGCTGAACGCGAAGTACTGTTGCGCAAAGCGCCTCACATTGCAAAACCAATGCGATTTCGTCTACCACACCGCCCTTTTCTAAGACCTGCTTGGATGATTCGTGCCGGACTTTTTCTTTATGACCATTTAGGCAAACGCACCTCACTACCTGCCAGCAAAAAAATAGCCCTTAACGCGGGTGTGGTGACTAAAAATGAGATGAAAATGGGTTTCGAATACTCAGACTGCTGGGTCGATGATGCTCGTTTAGTGATACTGAATGCGATGCAAGCACGTGAACTCGGTTCCGAAGTAAAAAACTATTGCCGCGTTGAATCAGCTCGTCGTGTTGACGAGTTATGGCATGTGACTTTGTTTGATGAAAAAACACAAACTCGTTTTACTCGCCGCAGTCACGCGCTTGTCAACGCAACAGGTCCCTGGGTTAAACAGTTCATTGATGAGCAGATTGAAATTACTTCTCCCTACGGTATCCGGCTTATCAAAGGATCACATATTATCGTGCCGAAAATTCACGATGAAGAGCAGGCGTATATTTTACAAAACGAAGATAAACGGATCGTCTTTGTGATCCCCTATCTTGATCACTATTCAATGATAGGCACCACCGATGTCGAATACCGAGGTGATCCTCGTCAAGTGAAAATTAGCGTCGAAGAAAAACAGTACTTATTGGATGTGGTGAATAAGCACTTTATCCATCAGCTCACATTAGATGATATTGTGGCTGACTTCAGCGGTGTACGCCCGCTTTGTGATGACGAGTCTGACTCACCACAAGCCATTACTCGGGACTATACACTCTCATTGGATCAACAAGCTGATAATGCGCCACTACTTTCTATTTTTGGTGGAAAGTTAACCACTTATCGCAAGTTAGCTGAATCTGCTATGGGTCAATTAAAACCATTTTTTAATCAAATGTCTGACAGTTGGACTGCAAACAAACCACTGCCTGGTGGAGAAGCCTTTTATCCAGCACAGCTCAAACAGCAGCTTGAGCAGCGCTTCCCAGATCTTGATAAAGCGACCATTAACCGCTGGATCACTAATTATGGTAGCCGAGTTTCGGTGATGCTCGATAATGTTCAAAGTAGTGCTGATCTGGGTAAACATTTTGCGTTTGGGCTCTATCAATGCGAAGTCGATTATCTCTTACATTATGAATTTGCTTCTTCATGTGAAGATATACTATGGCGCAGAAGTAAACTCGGCTTAACATTTAACACTGAACAAATTGATCAGTTAAATGATTATATCGACCAATCATCAACTTGCGAATGTCAACGCATCAGTGCTTAACACAAGATGTAGCCACTAGAATTAAACTTGAGAAAAGCTCTTAGAAACATGATCTTCTGAGAGTTTTTTACTTTTTCTTAGTAGGTGACGTAAAAATCACGGGGTATAGTAAAGCTATATTTCCGTAACGACGATGCCACTCAATGCCAATTCCGAATACTAACAGCGACGATCTCATCAAACTCCTTAAGCCATGCATGAAAATCCTCGTCACTATTGAATTCGGACCTGAGGATTCTTACAGCTTTTCAACGACAATTGTCGGATGCAAACGTGAAAGATACGTACTGATCGATATGCCCGTTAAAGCTCGTGAAGACTTGGTGATGCGAAAAATAGTTAATATCCAAATCATTTTGCGTGGGATTTGTGACACTGAATTAGGTCATATACTCGCGTTCAAAACCTCGATTATTCGTAGTATTTCTAAACCGTTCGGATTACTGTTTATCAAGTTTCCTAAGCACTTTGTGACCAAACCAATCCGTGAGCACGAGCGCTATAAACTCTCTTTGCCAGCCGTTATGCATGAAGGAGAGCATCAATTTAAAGGGAAATTGATCGACTTTTCTATTTCTGGCTGCGCGCTATTTATTCCTGGCTTGCACCATTTAGAAAAAGATATGTTTATTGAGATAAAGTCCACACTCTCCCCACTTCTACCACAAGATCTCGCTTGCCAAATCGTCAGTGTGCGTCAACAAGGTAAAGGTATGTTAGTAGGCGTTAAATTTCTTGAATCAATTGCAATGACAGCTGCATTGAAAAAAGAAATATTAGAACGCGCTTTTATGGCTGGTAGTGTATAAGAATGTTGCGCGGTGCTTTATTTCTGCCGTTTTTGGAAGTGACAAAAAGCCTCATGCAATGCTTTCTCTTTGATAGGTTTAACTATCACATACTCTGCACCTGCGGCCATAAATGCTTCGTTAGTCGATTGCATACCATCAGCTGTACACGCATAAATAGGTACATCCATCATCAACTCATGTTTGATCAAATGTGTTGTTTCAACCCCACCTAAGTAAGGCAGTTGGTTATCCATTAAGATAAGATCCACTGGATGATCTTTCACATAATCAATCGCCTGTAGACCATCCTCTACTCTTGTCACTTCCATACCGTATTTTTTGCAAAATGCTTGAGCAATAAAAGCGTTGGTATGATTATCTTCGACTAGCAACACTTTGATTGGTTTTTCAAACATTTCATGTGGCGGCGCACGCTCATAAGATGATATATCCTTCCCGCAGTCACTCACGACAACCAGCGGGAGTTCAACAGAAAATGTAGTACCTACTCCAAATTGGCTTTTCACGTTTACGGCACCACCAAGCATCTCAATTAAGCTTTTGACAATCGCAAGCCCCAAACCACTACCGCCGTATTCTCGTGTGGTGTTTGATTCTACTTGAGTAAAAGGCTCAAAAATAAGCGCGAGATCTTGCTCTCTGATGCCGATACCTGTATCACTAATCGAAATAAACAATTGGTGGTTATTCTTTTGCTGGAACTCAATGCTAATCAACCCATTATGGGTAAACTTAGTCGCATTATTTAATAAATTAAACAGAATTTGGTTCAGGCGGACTTGATCGCTATGGATCATCATATCAGGCGGAATATTGCTCTTTAGGCTGAACTCAATCTCTTTTTCCGCACATAATGGCCGATAGATACTTTCCACGGCAGAGATGACCTCAACCAGCTTAAAGTCAGACTCTTGAATTCTAAACTGTCCCTGCTCTATCTTTGAAAAATCAAGGATATCATTCAGCACCGCCAATAAATGTTCACCACTACTGCATAACACATTCACTTGTTCAAGTTGCTCATGGTCACTGATTTCACGCTTAAGTAATTGAGAAACCCCTAAAATTCCATTCAATGGTGTTCTCAGCTCATGGCTCATTTTTGCAAGAAATTCAGCACGAATACGCGCCGACTCTTCCGCTTCTTGTCTTGCGAGTCGGCTCTGTTTGGCCGCCTCAGCGATTGTCGTAATATCTTGTCCTTGAGTGATGATTGACTCAATTCTCTGCTCAAAAATAATGGGCGATAAATTCCAGCGAAAAACCTTGTTGCCAACTTCAACGTTTATCTCTCGGAACGTTTCTTGTTCAACCGCAAGGCGTATCTTTGGCTGCAGTTCTTGCTTTAATGCATCAAGAATGCATTGCTGTTGATCATTGCGACGCATGAAATATTTCTTTGCTGATGGGTTCATTTTGATGATATCACCGTCGATACTCCATACTATGATGGGCGAAAGTGAAAAATTGAACAGATCTTCAAATTGTTTTTCTTGCTCAGATAAACGTTGAAATGTGTGTTCTAGCGTTCTGCCGAAGTGATCAAATTCATAGATTTTAGAACCAGAAAAAAGCTCATAACTCCCAGCTTCTGCAGCTTTGTGGGTGTAATTCATCAAGCTACTGATTTCATTTTTGACACGCTGCTGTAACCACCAACGTGTCAAAATAGAGACTATCACCATCGCAAAAAGGGCAAAAATCATCCAAAAAAAATAATTTTCACGTAATTGCAATACGTTCTCATTGCTCTGCACACTGAGGACGTTAATATAAATTGGTACGCCTTCTATGGTTAACGCGGTACGGCTTACCATGTAATCGGCAAAACTATAGGCGTCAAAATTATCTTCTAAAACATCACGTTCCGTGTAGGTCTCATCACCATTAATTGTTGAGGCTAAGACCTTTTCACCCGTCGTCATCACGAGATTTTCTGAGTTACTCCCTTCACGTAATGTTTCTGCCAGCACGTAATTGTTGTTAAGTACGGTAGCAAGATGCAAAAAACCAATCACCTCTCCGGACTGCGAGTCAATAACGGGAGTACGTCTGACCATTAGGTAGGCATAGCCCAATTGAGAGGGCGATTTGATCATATGCCAGTTATTACTTAACGCGACTTTACGAGACATGTTTACCAGCTCGTTTTGTTCAATACCATAAAACTGAGCATTGCCATCTTCCCACATCAGGCTGTCAGAATCAGAAATGAAACGAATGTCAGGCGTGTTGGCTACTTCTAGCTGGTCAACTCCAAAAAAGAACTGATCAATACTGTCATTATCGCCCTTACGAATTGCTTTAACTAAACCTGCATTTTTTGCGCTGCTATCTTGGTTTATCTGCAGTAATGAAAGGCGGAAGTTAAAGAGGTTCTGGATGAGACTAGAGGTTTGAGAAGCCGTACGTTGCACTTCTTGAGCAATGATTTTGCTACTGATCTGATAACTTTGAAATAAAACGCTGAGCGTCAATGCGCCAATCACCGCAATCATTGATTTGGTGATCACGGTAGCTATCTTTTGTTTTTTCTTGACGGTGCTTGACCTTAAACTCATTAATGACTCGATATATCAATGGTCAGAGTAACGAAATGCTCGTTTTTTGAGCTTTTCAATATACGCTGAAGAGACCTCTTTGGTTACCAACTCAAAATCACCAGAGTAAACCGTAGGTACCGGCTTTCCTTCAAGATCCCACTTAATGGCTTCCGCCATAGCAACACCGGCATCATCATTGACACGCATGATAGTCACATCAAGTGTGCTATTTTGCAGCGCGTCCAATTCAGCCTCACCACCGCCCCAGCCGTTTAACGTAATATCTTCTCTATTTTGCTGCTGCAACGCATCCATGGCACCGAGTGCAACATCAGTAGAGCATGCGTAAATAAAATTAATATCTGGTGTTTGTTTAAGAATACGCAAAGTTGCATCAAATGCACTATCTCGTGTCGCTTTTGTATAAAACGAAGAGGCCAAGTGATATTTGCTGTCTCGACTCATTTCTTGGATAAAACTATCACCGCGAGCATCGCTAACATAGCCTTCAGAATAATAGAGTACGGAATAAGCACTATTCTTTGGCGCCGACTTTTTGTAGTAATCCACCAGTTTCATTGTGCCAATTTCATGATCAAACCCCACGTACATAAAAGGCTGGCGATCTCCCCAACTTTTTACCGGCGTAGTGATATTTTGCAGAATAATTTTGGTTTGATTTGAACTTAACAACTGCTCGATAAATTTACGGTGGCGGATGGTATCAAGCGTAAACACCAAGTAATCGGATTTGTTTCTGATCGCTTCCATCAACGATAAACTTTGTTGGCGAATATCGACATTCGGACGAGTGAAGACTTGGTTAATTTGGTATCTAATCCCAAGTTCGTCTAAACGCATCTCAAAGGCTTTGATATTGCGCGCCCAATAATCGGAAACTTGTTGACCTGGATAAACAACAGAAATATGAATAGGTTTATCTTGCTCTATTGAGAGTACAGCGGGAGGTTGACGCACTGCCTGTATCATCTGGTCGGTAAGAGCCTGTTGCGCAGGATTAAGATCTAAAAACTCTTGATATCGCCAATAGCCATTTAAAACTTGCGCTGCAGCCTGAGTGGAGGCTGCCAAACTGACACTGAATACAAATGAAAGGAGCAGGATTTTTCTCATGGCATTCTCGTTACACTAACTTCTGGATTTAATGACACACAATGGCTGATTTCGCACTCATCATATTCTCGGACTACCCAATGAAGGATCAAACAAGTAGCCCGTATATCATCTTGATTATTAAGTATGTTCCTCATAAATGATAGTGCAAACCACTAAAAAAGCTGACTTGCACTCATAACCGCTCATTTACTAAACAAAAGCATCAGAATGCTTTCCTATACTTAAAAGGTGAAAGCTAAATTTCCAGAAATGCCAAATTGATTATCTCCAGCATAGTTTCCTGCAAGATCGAAACTAACAAGATCTCCGGGGCTGATGCCAATGCCAAACGTCACGGCGTTGTCCAAAGTATCTTCTAAATCGATTTCATAACCCGCACGAAGCTGTGCCCATCCCCAAGCATTACCTTCTAAGCCAAAGCGTAGGTATTGTGTATCATCTTTTTGGTCTTGGAAACGACTCTGCTTTGTTGCATCTAAATCGATTGCAGCAGTGAAAAACTCAGTGACATATCCACCCGAGATTGTGACTTGCGTATCCAAATCATATGAGCTTAAACCATCAATGGTTTTTAATTCTTGAGCAAAAAGATCCTTTACCGCAACACCCACTCGAAAATCGTTAATTAACCATACAGCCCCTAAATCAAGATTGAAGGCATTATCGTTCGTTTCGCTTTTGTCATAATCAGCAAGATCGAATTCTTTTACCGAAACATTTTGCTTATAGGTTCTTAATTGTTGAATTTTAGGCGTAATGCCAAATGAAAATTGTTGGCCACGAATGTTGTATATTTTGGCCAGTGCTAGGCCAAATTCTGAGTAACCAAATGCAATCAGATCAACGGTTGAATTTTTATAACGATTCTCAACGTCGGTGCCGCTACTGCCTGTATTTGCCGCAATATCAGAACGCGCAATCACCTCCGCGTGCCCACGCGCAAAAATATTAAGTGAAACTAGATCGAGAGGAATTGCTATCGCCATACCAATGCCCGCCGATGCAGCAAGAGGTTTGTCATCGGCAAGCTGGTCTAAATACTGATTAAGTTTATCAATATCACTTTGATTGGGTGTACCGGAATTTTCAAACGCTTTGATGCTATCTTGCAGGTCATCAATGGATTTTAGGCTTTTGTCTGGGTCTCTAGCCGCACCACCTACCGCAGGGAAAAGCACGCCAAACGTGTCATTATTCCGATACACGGCCACCAAAGCAGGATTATAGAATGGGGCTAGCAGATAATCGGCCGTTGTTACGCCAGTATTCCCCATTCCATTACCACGTGCGTCAGCTATCGTGTTCGCCGCTTGCGCAGAAGCACAAGCCAACAAGAGCAACGAGACCACTGACCATTTGTTGTAACTGTTCATATTGCAACCAACCTTGTTGTTATTATTCCCTAAACAAGGTTAATACAATTTTTTACATTGCACATGAAATTGGCGAATAATGCCGCTGACCAAACCTAATCGTCACCAAAATCATCCATGCCACTAACAGAGAAATGAAAATTCTCTTGCGCTGCCACCAACTGTTCTTTTTGCAATTTGGTCAGTTTTTTAATCGCTAGCTCAGTTTTTAAAGCGAGGCTTTTACCGCCTTCTACACGTTGAGACCAAACCAATAATAACGGTCCTTTACCTCGTAACGCTTTTGCACCTTTACCTGTTTGGTGTTGTACAAAGCGTCGTTCAACATCCGTTGTAATACCGCAATACAGTGCTTGATGGCGGGTTCGAACCAAATAAACCCACCAGTCCGGGCTATCTTTGTGGGGAACCTTATTCACTTACAGTAAGCTTTCCACCAAAGCGCGTAACTCGGCGACTTCATTTTTTAGTGCGTGAACCTCATGTTCAAGCTGATCAATACGAGCAGTCGCCCCACCTTCCGGAGCAAAGGTTTGCTCTAAATCTTCAACGTCAACCTCTCCAGAAAAGAGATGTTGATAACGCGACTCTCGCTTGCCCGGTTCACGCGGCAGCTTCACCACCAGCGGGCCTGATTCACGGTTGGCTAAACCGTCTAGAATAGTTTCGACTTCTTTTACATCGGTAAAACTGCATAATCGGTTAGTGCGAGTGCGCAACTCTCCCGGCGTTTGTGGCCCACGCAGCAGCATGCAGCACACCAAACCAAGCTCTTGATTTGACAGCTTTAAATCGCCAAATTCGGTGTTGCAGAAACGGTGCTGATATTTGCTCACTCGGCTATTAAAACCACTTTCATCACTCATCAGGCGACGAGCGATCAAGCCCTCAGCGGCATCTTGAACCTCAGCTTCGGTTAATGACAGCACTGGCTCACGGTTACTTTTTTGGTTACATGCGGTGGTCAAGCTGTTGAGCGTTAATGGGTAGTAATCAGGCGTGGTCACTTCTTTTTCAATTAAGCAGCCAATAATTCGTGCTTCTAGGGGAGAGAGCTCAATGTTCATTATAATTTCCTTTTTTCTAAGCGGAGTTTCCTAATCGAGGCCACAATCGATGTTGCATTAGTGTTCTAACAACAGTGAAATTCGGATGATTTTCCCATTGCTATCAATCATCACAATCTTTGCACGGTTTAACTCTAACTCGGTCATCTCCAGCTTCTCACGTTCGCTAATATAAGCTTCACGCAATTTAACACTGTGATGCAGTTCAGCGTTTGCAGGTACATCCTTTCTTTTAGGTACTAAAATTTCTGAAAGTTGCATCTCTAAATACCATAAGATAGCGATTTGAAAGGTACATGATATAGCGCCTATCCGTACCAATACAATCACTCATGACTAGAGTGATTATTTCTTAATCAAGAGTGAGTCAGGATTGATCTAAAGGCTGTTATGAATCAGCTCGATATGATTTAATCAATGGCATTGACATTCAAGTTGGGAAAAGGAACCTATGAGTATCGTATTTGAAATTGTTAACCAAGCTCGCCGTAAAAATAAACTGAAACGTGAACTGCTAGATAACGAGAAAAAAGTTCGTGATAACCGTAAAAGAGTTGAACTGCTTGAAAACTTACTCGATTACATGAAACCGGATATGACCCACGAAGAAGTCATGGCGATCATCAATAACATGAAAGCCGATTACGAAGATCGCGTCGATGATCACATCATCAAAAGCGCAGAAATTTCAAAAGAGCGCCGTGATATTAGCCGTCGTATCCGCGAACTGACCGATAAAGATAAACAAATGACTCAAGGCAAAAAGTAAAATTGATGCCGACTATCTTCGAAACCCGTCTAATAAGACGGGTTTTTTTATGGCCAAAACATTCACAAAACAAATCAATATTTCTATCAACAAAAAGTGCGATAAATTTTATGTGATAGACATTAAACGTTTGCGTAATCGCTAACCTTCACCGAACCTAGTTTTGAGTCTTTTATCACATATTAGCTATTGTTATATTTATACACAGTAAATCAATTATGACCATTCGAGGCACGGAGCTTCCTCACTTATCTCACGGCGAGAAGATTGGTACCGACATCGTTCGGCATATATTAAGAGGGTCAAATTATGGAAATGAATGTGGTTGAAATTTTGGGCTATGCAGCTTCGATCATGGTGGCAATCTCGCTGACAATGAAAGATATCGTTAAACTGCGTATTCTTAATTTTGTTGGTTGTGCACTGTTTACCGCCTACGGACTAATGATTGATTCATGGCCTGTAGTGCTCACCAACGGTTTTATCGCCTGCGTAAACATCTACTTTTTAGCAAAGATGCAACGAGAAAAAAAACGGCTGACGCCAAAAGCGCTGCATGATAAACCCTAAATAATGAAAATTGACGTGTAAAAAAATGCTCTGCCACGATGACAGAGCATTTTTTATCGATAAATCAGAGAGCAAAAGCATAAATAGCCAAGCAAAAAGCCTCTAGCAGGGGGATACATAGAGGCCATAAGGCTAAGTATTACTCTTCGTCATCGTGCATAGTTGCCCAAGCTTGAGCACATTTCACCGCACGTTTCCAACCTTTATAGCGACGATCGCGCTTCTCTTCATCTTGATGAGGAACGAATGTTTTATCGATCACGGCTTTATCAGCAAGCTCATCCAAGCTTCCCCAAAAGCCAACCGCAAGACCAGCTAAATAGGCTGCTCCTAGCGCGGTCACTTCCGTCACTTTAGGACGGTGTACTTCGGTATCAAGCACATCTGATTGGAATTGCATTAAGAAATTATTGGCTACCGCGCCACCGTCTACGCGTAATGCTGACAGTTTGATGCCAGAATCAGCTTGCATTGCATCAAGTACATCACGTGTTTGGTAAGCAACACTTTCCAAGGTCGCACGAATAATATGGTTCGAATTCACGCCACGCGTTAAACCAACAATCGTACCACGGGCATAAGCATCCCAATACGGTGCGCCTAAACCAGTAAACGCTGGCACAACATAAACGCCGTTGGCCGTATCAACTTTCGTAGCGAAATATTCTGAGTCATGCGCATCTGAAATCAGTTTCAATTCATCACGCAACCATTGAATCGATGCACCGCCCATAAAGACTGCACCTTCAAGCGCGTAGTGAGGTTCACCAGCAGGGCCACAAGCTAGAGTTGTTAGCAAGCCATTATGTGAGGTGACTTTCTCTTTACCTGTGTTCATCAATAAGAAACAGCCAGTGCCGTAAGTATTTTTTGCTTGGCCCGCCTCAACACACATCTGCCCATAAAGCGCAGCTTGCTGGTCACCCGCAATTCCAGCAATAGGAATACGTGTCCCGCCTTTACCACCAATGTTGGTTTGGCCGTAAACTTCGGAAGATTTCTTCACTTCAGGCATCATAGACAAAGGAATATCAAACTCTTTTAGGATTTTCTCATCCCAATGCAAGTTGTTGATATTGAAAAGCATAGTGCGAGAGGCATTGGTATAATCCGTAACGTGAACACGGCCTTGTGTCATGTTCCAAACGAGCCACGAGTCAATTGTACCAAACAGCAGTTTTCCAGCCTCGGCGTCTTCACGAGCCCCTTCGACATTATCCAAAATCCATTTGATTTTGGTGCCAGAGAAGTAAGGGTCAAGCACTAGGCCTGTATTCTCACGAATGTACTCTTCTAGCCCTGGGCGGGCTTTCAATTCTTCACAAATGGATGCGGTACGTCGACATTGCCATACAATCGCATTGTAGACTGGTTTACCCGTTTCTTTGTTCCACACCACCGTAGTTTCACGTTGGTTGGTAATACCAATCGCCGCAATTTCATCACTGCGAATACCAGCTTTGCCAAGTGCTTCTACTAGCGTCGAACTTTGCGTCGCATAAATTTCCAGTGGATCATGTTCAACCCAGCCAGCTTGAGGGTAGATCTGGGTAAATTCACGCTGAGAAACACTGACAATGTTAGCATCATGATCTAACACTACAGCACGTGAGCTTGTTGTTCCTTGGTCAAGGGCAACAATATATTTCTGCTCAGTCATGGTCTTTTCCTTATCTTTCACGTTAATCGTTTTATAAAGTGTTGTCGTTATTTTAGACGTGAGCTTGCTCACTTTCTTCTACGTCATCACACTGGTTTGGAATGGTGCAGCCTACGCCGACAGTGGGTAGGTACGCGCCAATAAATTTAGGGTAAGCCCATGCCCCAAAACAGGCACCAGCAATAGGAGCAATGATAGGTACGATGAAGTATGGGATATCTTTTGCACCTGTTAGTGCGTAGTCCCAGCCAGCTAAGTAGGCAAACAATTTAGGGCCAAAATCACGCGCAGGGTTCATCGCAAAGCCAGTCAATGGGCCAAGTGAACCGCCGATAACCGCAATCAGAATACCAATCAGCAATGGGTTCATTGCATTGCGATGTGCGCCGTTATTTTCATCACCTAGTGCCAAAATAGCGAACATTAATACTGCTGTGATTACAAATTCGACCGCCAATGCACCAACAAATGATAATGAAGCATTAGGGTAGGTAGAAAAAATACCCGCTGTGGCTAACGCTTCTTGACTGCTACGTACAAAATTGTGTGCGATTTCATAATCAGTAAAAAGGTTGCTGTACAAGCCGTAAACCAGAGCAGCAGAGCAGAATGCACCGAGCATTTGCGCCGCAATATAGGGAAGTACTTTTGCTTTGTTGAAGCCGTGGAAGGCGGCCAGTGCAATGGTCACCGCCGGATTAATGTGAGCTCCAGAAACACCCGCAGTGCAATAGATGGCAATTGCCACACCTAAGCCCCACATGATGCTGATTTCCCACTGACCAAATTGTGCGCCAGTAAGAACTAAGGCAGCAACACAGCCTACACCGAAAAAAATCAGCAATCCGGTGCCGATAAACTCCGCGATACACTCTCCGAGAAGAGTATGTTGTTTTGTTCGAGTCATAGTAAGTGTCCTTGTTTATTTTTTGTGTACACAATGTTTGTGTGTGGCAAATTTTGCACATTTTTCTTCCCACGAAAATTAAAAAACAGCATTTATGAGCGTTCGAACACAATTTTGTTACTTGCAATATCGTTTTTTGTTAATTAACTCATTATTTTGATCTTCTGCTCATTAACGCAGAGCTTAACAAATGATAGGAAACTAAGGGTGTCTCTATAAACAACGACATAATCAAGTGCAATAACGGATAGAGATATGATTTCATACTGCTAAGAGAGGCATGATGATGAAGTCATCGGATCAGCTCGTAAGCGCATTTGTTCTCTAAAATCCACTCCAGTTGTTAAATTAACACAACCTAAATTGTTAAACCGTTCATCATTTTGATATGAAATAACATACAAAGATAAAATTACCGCCAAAATGAAACACAATTTCGCTCATTCGCGCTTTTGTGAGCAACATATCGAACATTTTCTATTGAAAATGCCACACTAAATATAAGTTTTTCATCGAATAAGGTTTCACCATGACCACAACCACACGATTTGAAACCGATGTTGTTATCATTGGTGGCGGAGCAACCGGTACTGGGATCATGCGCGACTGCGCACTGCGCGGCATTGCGTGTATTTTGCTAGAAAAGGATGATATTGCTTCTGGTACCACCGGGCGAAATCACGGTTTATTACACTCAGGGGCACGTTACGCAGTTACCGATCCTGAATCGGCCAAAGAGTGCATCCAAGAGAATCAAATTTTAAAAAATATCGCCAGACATTGTGTAGAGAAAACCGACGGCCTGTTCATTACTCTGCCTGAAGACGATCTTGCTTTTCAGAGCACGTTTATCGACGCGTGCGCTCAAGCTGGGATTACAACCGAGCCGCTTTCTGCCAAAGAAGCACTGCGTTTAGAACCTCACGTTAATCCAAACCTTGTTGGCGCGATCAAAGTACCCGATGGCACACTCGATCCTTTTCGTTTATGCGCTTCCAATGTGCTAGACGCCAAAGAGCATGGTGCGCGGATCATGAACAAAACCATTGTGACGTCGCTGATCCGCCAAGGTGACACAGTATTAGGCGTGCGCTGTTTACAGCTCAACACTCATCAACAATATGAGATTTTCGCCAAAGAAGTGATTAACGCAGCTGGAATATGGGGACAAAACATCTGTGAATACGCCGATCTCAACATCAAAATGTTCCCCGCGAAAGGCTCATTGTTGATCCTTGATTATCGTATCAACAACCTTGTGATCAACCGCTGTCGCAAGCCTTCTGATGCCGATATTCTTGTCCCTGGTGATACCATTTCACTGATCGGTACTACCTCTGAACACATTGACTACGACCAAATTGACAACCTGCACGTGACTGAAAAAGAGGTTGATATACTCCTGGCCGAAGGCGCAAAACTGGCCCCCATCATGGCGAATACTCGTGTATTACGCGCTTATGCGGGTGTGCGTCCATTGGTCTCTATTAATGATGATGGCAGCGGCCGAAACATCAGTCGCGGCATCGTATTACTTGACCACGAACAACGCGATGGATTGAAAGGCCTCACCACGATTACAGGCGGTAAATTAATGACTTACCGCCTAATGGCAGAATGGGCGACCGATTTAGTCGCTAAAAAACTGGGCAACAATACCCCTTGCGAAACTCATACTCGCGCCCTACCCGGCTCCAACGAAACCCCAAAACAGGTGAAAAAAACCGCCAGCATTGCCAAGCCCGTCTATGAATCGGCTATTTATCGCCATGGTGAGCGCGCACAAAATTTCTTATCTGATGATGCAAAGAGCCAAGCGGTTATTTGTGAATGTGAAATGGTGACCGCGGGCGAAATTGAATACGCAATTAAACAACTCGATGTAAATAACTTGGTCGATTTACGTCGCCGCACTCGTTTAGGTATGGGGCCGTGCCAAGGAGAGCTTTGCAGCTATCGCGCCGCCAGCTTATTTCAAGAATATGGTCACGTTTCGGGAAACCAATCGAGCCAACTGTTGGTTGAGTTTTTAGAAGAGCGCTGGAAAGGCATTAAACCGATTTTCTGGGGAGATGCACTGCGCGAGGCTGAATTCAGTTACTGGATTTACGAAGGCTTGTTCGGAGCCAATGACATTCCAACGCAACACAAGCAAAATGAAAGTGAGGAGACGTTATGATGAAATACGACGTCACAATTATCGGTGGTGGAATTGCAGGTTACAGTGCAGGTCTTCGCTGCTTACAAGCGGGCCTAAAAACAGCACTGATCAGTCAAGGCCAAAGTGCTCTGCATTTTTCATCCGGTTCCATCGATGTTCTGGGTAAACTGCCTAGCGGCGAAGCGGTTGAATCCCCTTTGCTCGCCATGGAAGCATTACGTCAACAAGCCCCGAATCACCCTTACAGTAAAATTGGCACTGACACTATTTCGCAAGGGTTAATGTGGTTTCAAAAAACGCTGCAGCAGCGCGGCATGCCGCTGACACACCAAGCGGACAACAGTAACCACTATCGCATTACTCCGATGGGGACATTGAAAGCCACTTGGTTATCACAACCTTATGTTTATCAACATAAAGCGAATGCTGATTTCAAGCGTATTGTGCTACTCGCCATCGATGGTTACCGAGATTTTCAACCACACATGCTGCAAGATAACTTACGCGCTCTACCTGCATTTTCGGCTATCCCAAGTGAGATCATCAATATCACGATTCCGGGTTTCGAAGCACTTCGCCATAACCCCAACGAACTGCGCTCCATCGATATTGCTCGTTTGCTCAAACAACCACATGCATGGCGCAGTTTTTGTGATCAACTGATCCGTCATGCCACTGTGCAAGATCTAGTGATCCTACCTGCCATCATGGGCAATGGTGATGGGTTAACCTTACTGAACAAACTTAAATTGGAAACCAACTTGCAGTTGCATGAAGTCCCGACCATGCCGCCATCATTAATGGGCATCCGCATTGAAGAGACACTCAGCCGAGCTTTTTTAACTATGGGTGGTACCCATTTAAAAGGCGATAAAGTCATCAGTGGTGAATTTGATGGTAACCGTTTGACCGCCATTCATACTCAAAATCTCAATGATATGCCGATTCAAGCTGACCATTTCGTGATGGCTACAGGGAGCTATTTCAGCCAAGGTTTACAGGCTTCTCATCACGGTATTAGCGAACCCGTGTTCCAATTAGAGACGGAGAGCTGTCATGATCGCGCTCTATGGCGAAACCATGCCTTTTTCTCAGCAAACTCTCACCCTTTCATGACCTTTGGTGTGCTGACCAACACGTCACTGAACCCAACTCATCAAGGTAATATCATTACCAATTTATACTGCTGTGGTTCGATGCTCGCGGGTTATGATCCTGTCTTTGAAGGCAGCGGTGGAGGCGTTGCTATTGCCAGCGCTTACCACGCGACCTCTCAAATTATGGCTCAAACTCAATCTCGACCCGTCATTCAGGAGGTATTAGCATGAGCACCTCTTTTGTTGAAGCCGCACCCAAAAATACCTCTTTTGATCAATGCATCAAATGCACTGTTTGTACCGTTTATTGCCCGGTTGCTAAAGCAAACCCACTCTATCCGGGGCCAAAACAGTGCGGACCGGATGGCGAACGCTTGAGGATTAAAAGCGCAGAGTATTATGACGACCTACTCAAGCTCTGCACCAACTGCAAACGGTGTGAAACCGCCTGTCCTTCCGGAGTGAAAATTGGCGATATCATTGCTGTGGCACGTGGCAAACATGGTAAAAAAACGCTGAGTCCAAAGCTGGTGCGTGATTACGTGCTGAGCCATACCGATCTTTTTGGCACGATCGCCACACCATTTGCACCGATAGTGAACGCTGCTACGGCTATGCCGATGGTAAAAAAACTGATGCACAAGACCATTGGTGTGCACGATCATAAATCACTTCCCAAATACTCACACGGCACGTTTCGTCGTTGGTTTAAGCAGAACTGCACACGCCAACCCCTGTATAACCGGCAAGTGACCTATTTCCACGGCTGCTACGTTAACTATAACCACCCGCAGTTGGGTAAAGATTTTGTCTCTGTGATGAATGCGATGAATATCGGCGTACGGTTACTGGATAACGAGAAATGCTGTGGTGTACCGCTGATTGCCAATGGTTTTCACGATAAAGCACGTAAAAATGCGCTATTGAATGTGAAAAATATCGAAGCCGCGGTAGTTGATCGTCAAACGACGCTCCTCTCCACTTCATCAACGTGTTCGTTTACCTTGCAACAAGAATATCCTCATGTTTTAGGGGTTGATAATAGTAAGGTGGTCAAACAAATCGAGTACGTCACGCGCTTTCTACTCAAAGAGTTCATGAGCGGTAATGCGCCTAAAATGAAACCCGTTAACTTGAAAGTGGTTTACCACACCCCTTGCCACCTTGAACGCAGCGGTAATGTCATTTTTACCATTGAATTATTAAAAATGATCCCAGGATTGGAGTTAGTGGTCTTAGACAGCGAATGCTGCGGCTTAGCGGGAACCTACGGTTTTAAAGAAGAGAACTATGACGTTTCAATGAAAATTGGCGCACACCTGTTTGATGCAATCAAAACATCGCAAGCTGACTATGCGATTACCGATTGTGAAACCTGTAAATGGCAAATTGAAGAAAATACCGCGTTAGAAACCATTCATCCAATTAGCCTGCTCGCCATGGCGATTGCCTAGTTTACACACCTAGCATTGAGAGTAAAACAGGCCACATTGTGGCCTGTTCTCATACTGCTTGTACTGTGTGAACATTCGTTTTCTAAACGTTATTTAGATAGCGGGCGCTGCTGGCAGTGCTCAATTGCATTGGCCAATAATTCTAACGCACTGGACTGACACTCTGGTAACTGCGCTTGGCTACGGCTAATCGCGGTAACACGCTCGCCCCATTTGATGTGCCCAGCCCCCCAAGTTAAGCCCGCCCCGAAAGCGGCCACCAGCAGGTTATCATTCGGTTTGATTTTCCCTTGTTCAACCGCTTCACACAATGCAATAGGTACGGTCGCGGCAGACGTATTACCATAGTGTTGAATGTTAACGAATGCTTTATCTTGGCTAATACCTGATAAGTCACACAAGGTTTGAATGATACGAATATTCGCTTGATGCGGGATCACCACATCAACTTGCTCGGTTGAAAGACCGGAACGCGCCAGCACAGTTTGCGCCGCTGCGCCCATGCCTCGAACCGCACGTTTAAAAATCTCTTTCCCAACAAAATCAAAATCCCAATACCCATTGTCAGCGGCAAAACGATCCATCGATGAGCCAAATCTAGGCACCGCCAAAATATCACGCCCTTCTGCATCACAGCCGATTTGTGCATCTTGCAAACCCACTACTTTATCGGTTTTACTCAAGACAACAGCGCCAGCACCGTCACCAAACAACACGGCGGTATCACGTTTGGTCCAATCAATGTAAAAAGAGAGACGCTCAGCACCCACCACTAACGCATGGCGGTAATGGCTTGCTTGCATTAAACGCGTCGCTGTTTCTAATCCATAAACAAAACCGGTACAGGCTGCATTTAAGTCAAAAGCGGCTGCATTTTTAATCCCAAGATTCTGCTGCACTTTCGAGGCAATATTTGGGATAAGAGAATCTGGCGAACAGGTTGCGATGATGATGAGATCAATCTCAGTTGCATCAATCCCAGCACAAGCAATGGCGTGTTGGGCGGCCACCGTAGCTAAATCCGAGGTATTCACATGGCTAATGCGGCGCTGTTCAATCCCGGTGCGAGTTTTAATCCACTCATCGGAAGTTTCAATAAAGGTGCTAAGATCATGGTTTGAGAGCGTTGCAGGTGGTAGGCATTTACCCCAACCTGTAATTTCGGCATAGAATTTTGTCATTGTTAACCTGTTTTTGTTGTATTTTCTAATGCAATCCAAAGACCTAAAATTAAAAACTCATCGTATGAAAGAGAAATGAGACTCAAAAGGTCCTTTTGATGTCAGTCAGTATACGCGCTTTTGCTCCGACGTTAAGTCTAGTGCGTTAAATGCGACTGGAGCAAAACACAAAAATAAAGAGAGGAAACCATGTCAACATTCAATACTCGTTGCCCTTCGTGTCACGCAATGAACCGAGTTCCGATAGAACGAGTGACAGAAAGCCCAAATTGCGGTAAATGCCAAGCTCCCCTATTTGATGGAGCGCCCATTGAAGGAACGGAAGCCAATTTCGAAGCACTACTTAATAGTCGCCAACCCGTTGTCGTCGATTTCTGGGCACCTTGGTGTAATCCGTGTGTGGGTTTTGCTCCGGTATTCAGTGATGCTGCGACGGAACGAAAAGGAAACATTCGCTTTATAAAAATTGATACTGAAAGTGAACAAAGCCTCGCCACAAAATTTCAAATTCGCAGCATTCCAACCATTATGGTGTTTAAAAATGGTCAACGAGTCGATATGATCAATGGCGCTTTACCAAAAAGTCAATTTAATCAATGGTTAAACCAAGCCATATTGAAATAATCCATCATTATAACCAATAATAAAGTTGGCATTTTTTATCGATTTATGCCAACTTTACTGCTCATTTCTCTTGCTTTATTTTCGATTAATAAAATTAATCGTTAAGAACATAATTTTTCGTTTTACCTTTCTCAATATCAGCTCCATATTCGCCGCAAAATATCCCATCAATTCTGGTTTTGAGGCAAAGTCAATGGACAACATTACTGTGAACGCGTCTTCACCTCGCATTTCCGTTCCGGTCATTGCGCTATCGCTTTATGCGATTGCCTCAGGCTATTTAATGAGCCTGATCCCATTGATGTTGCCGCACTACGGGCTTGAGAGCTCATTGGCAAGCTGGCTTGCCAGTGCCTTTTACGCTGGCTTATTGATCGGCGCATTAGTCGTTGAACCTGTTGTCAACCGCGTTGGCCACCGAAACGCTTTTGTATGGTGCTTAGCGCTACTCATGTTAACCATTTTTGCCTTACCTGCTCTGCGCTATGCCAGTGCTTGGTTAGTGGCACGTTTTGTTGCTGGTATTGCGGTGGCTGGTGTCTTTGTAGTCGTCGAGTCTTGGCTATTGCATGGTGATGAAAAAGGCCGAGCAAAACGCCTTGGTATTTATATGGCGGCGCTTTACGGCGGCACGGCATTGGGCCAATTAGGGATTGGTTATTTAGGCGTATCAGGCGGCGTGCCTTTCATTGCCATCATTACCTTGCTATTAATCGCCAGTATGGTGCTGATTTATGGCGAATCTGACCAACCGTCAACTCAGCATGCCGTCAGCCTATCACTGAAACAGGCACTCAAACTAAACCATGCCGCCTTGCTCGGTTGCGGAGTTTCAGGGCTCACTTTGGGGGCTATCTACGGTCTAATGCCTGTTGAATTAGAACAACGTGGTATCAGCCATACCGATATTGGCAGCTTAATGGCGCTTGTAGTTTTGGGTGGCATGGCGGTGCAACCTATGGTGCCTTGGCTATCAAAGTTTTTGGGCCGAACACTATTAATGGCGCTGTTTTGCTTGATTGGCTCTGCGGCGATTACCATAACCTTGTTCGATTCAACGATGATGATATTAGCTGCCAGCTTGTTTTTTTTAGGCATGGCGACGTTTGCCCTTTACCCAATCGCCATCAACTTAGGTTGTGATAAGCTCGATGCCAATTACATTGTCTCAGCGACACAAGTTATGCTGTTTAGCTACAGTATCGGCTCTGTGGTTGGCCCCGTGATCGCTGATTGGTTTATGCAAAGATCGCAAGGCTTAATGGGCTATCTCTTCATTGCTTTACTGGCGACTTGTATTTATATGTTGGCTTCAAGCCTCAAAACCAAACGCCAGTGGGTGGCGGGGAAATAAGTCGCAGCAAAGCGGATCATATTTTATCGCAAGGCGCACGGTTCAATCGTTGATGGCGATTTGATGCATGCGCCTTTGGTTTTTCTGGTAGTGCACGTTTTTCATGCAGTAGATGGCGGATCGCCAATATAGGGTGAGAGAGCAACATTCTTGGCCCTGCGTAACGCATCACCAATCTCATTTGTTCTTTCGGCTCAGGCTTATAGCAATGAATTGGGCAACGGTTACAGGTGGGTTTATGTTGGCCATAAGGACAGCGATCTAAACGTACTTGCGCATATTCCAACAAGGTTTTGCAACACGTACAGAGTCCAGATTGACAGCGATGATGGCGCTGACAATAAATGTTCACCATCGCCTCTACGGTGCGAAACTCACTGAGCAGCTCTCCCGTTAAAAGATCGCTATGCATTTTTTCCATTGCCAATAACTCCCATTGAGATCGCAGATAAAAACAAGTATCCTGCGCCACCTTGTTCCTCATGTACCCAAGACTTTGTGTCAAAGAGCAGACGACTATGAACCGCAAAAAGAAAATTAACCAAACACTGCAAAAGCATCTTAAAAAGAAGCATGCCAAGCTGCACGGCAGCAATAAGCCTCGTTATATTTCAAAAGCTGAACGTGAAAAATTAGACGCAGAGCAAGCCGCTTCAACCAGCACGGTAGATACCCAACATAGTGAGATTGTGCCTGCTGAAGGTGAGCTACAACAGTAAGTCTTGCTCGATTGGAACAAACTGGCTGGCGACATCAATAAGGCTTTGAGCCGTCAGCCTTGGTACTCCGTACACTTCTACTTTTTTGTTAAAACGCTGTTTAATCCGTTCGACCAATAGCTCGAAATCACCATCTCCTGATACCAGAACAATCACATCCGCTTGCTCTGCCAGCTCAATCGCATCGAGAGTAATACCGACATCCCAATCCCCTTTTGCACTACCATCACGACGCTGAATGAAGGGCTTAAGCTGAACTTCAAAACCAATACCGCGCAAAATATGGTGGAACTGGCGCTGCTTAGGATCTTGGCTAGCAATCGCATAGGCATTGGCTTTAATCACCTCACGCCCTTGAGTGGCTACATACCAAAATTGGTTGTAATCAAAATGCTGGCGGTACTTCTCTTTACAGGTGTAATAGACGTTTTGAACGTCGACAAGAATGGCAACTTTTTCCATGAGCTCTCTTCTCAAATAGAAACAAAAACAGCGGCTTGTTCGCCGCTGCTTTGCAAATTGCGCTTAGTATACGCCAAACCACTTCAATTTGTCGTGCAAGCGAGTCACACTGCCGACCACAATCAAGGCTGGGCTTTGTGCTTGTTGCGCTAAAAGGGGTAAATCGTCGAGCGAGCCCGTCAATACTCTCTGTTTATCTGTAGTGCCGCGTTCGATAATCGCGCAAGGCGTTTCTGCGCTCAGGCCAGCATCCAACAAGTTTCGTGTGATATTCGGGCACTGCTTTAACCCCATATAAAAAACCAAGGTTTGATTATCTTGCGCTAAACATCGCCAATTGATCGCTTTACCTTCTTTTTGTAAGTGACCCGTAATGAACTGCACACTTTGCGCGTAATCACGGTGCGTCAGCGGAATCCCCGCGTAAGCCGTGCAGCCTGCCGCCGCCGTGATCCCCGGAACCACTTCATAAGCGATATGATGTTCAGCTAGCGTTTCGAGCTCTTCACCACCTCGGCCAAAAATAAAGGAATCACCGCCTTTCAAACGGACAACTTTTTTACCTTCTTTGGCTTTATCGACCAGAATTTGGTTGATCTGATCTTGCGGCACACAATGAAAATCCAACTGTTTGCCAACGTAGATCATCTCCGCGCTGCTTGGCGCCAGATCTAAAATCGCTTGCGAAACTAAACGATCATACACCACCACTTGCGCTTGGCTGATCACGCGTAGCCCCTTAACCGTCAGTAGATCGGGATCGCCCGGCCCTGCGCCCACTAAAGAGACAAAACCGCGACTCGTTACACTGCTTACCATGATTACTCTCTACCTTATCGACAAAAGGATATCGTCATTAAGCGAGGTTAAACCTCACTTAACAATGGTTAGCCAAGGTTGCGTTGTGGCAAGGTTTTACCGTGAGTCATGTAAAGGCTTAACCCGGTAAATAACAAGCCGCCCACTAAGTTACCCAATGTGGCCGGAATTTGGTTCCATACTAACCAATCGACGATGGTGAATTTAGCGCCCAACATCATGCCAAGTGGGAACAGATACATGTTCACTACAGCGTGTTCAAAAACCAAACCGAAGAAAATAAAAATAGGTAGCCACATCGCGACCACTTTGCCGCTCACTGTAGTTGATGTCATGGCGCCGACAACACCTAGGCACACCATCCAGTTACACAAGATGCCTTTCACAAACACGGTGATCCAGCCATTAATACCGTGTTCGGCAAAGCCAAGTGTGCGAGCAGTAGATGCTTTGATAAACGCTTGCCCAACAGCGCTCGGCTCGATACTGAAATTCATGGTGAAGGTTAGCGCCACTAAAAAGGCGACGGCAACGGCACCGATTAAGTTACCTAGCCCAACCAAGCCCCAATTCCGTAGAACGCCCGCTTTGGTTACTCCGGCGCGTTTTTCAAACAAAGCTAAAGGCGCTAAAGCAAAAACACCCGTTAATAAATCAAAGCCCATTAGGTTCAAAATACAAAACCCCACAGGGAAGACCAGAGCGCCAACAATAGGCACTCCGGTTTGCACAGCCGCAGTAATGGCCACAGCGACGGCGATAGCAAGAATCGCCCCCGCCATAATGCCGCGAATCAGGGTATCGCGCGTTGACATGAAGATTTTGCTTTCGCCAGCGTCAATCATTGTTTGCACAAAATCGGCAGGTTTTACATAAGACATAATGGTCCTTATTGTCACCAAAGTTAAAATTAAAAAGGGAAATTGAATAGATAAAGGCTCCCAGCCATCGATGCTTCACCAAGAGAACTCGATGAACAAGAAACCTTTTTGCTATTGAATCTCATTGTCTCAAAAGCGGCTGTTAAGCCGCGACTTCGACCACACCGTCAGTGACTCGCACGACATAAGCTTTCACGCTAAAGCGTTCATCTTCCATACATTGGCCTGTTATGAGATTGAAACGCTGCTTTTTAAGCGGGCTTGCTACCCAGAACTGCTCTTGATGTTGGCAAATAAAACCGCGTGACAACACATTGGCTCGAGCAAAGGGATCCATATTGCTTATCGCCATCACTTCTTGCGCCTCAGTCGGACGGAAGAGAGCCACTTGCTCACCATTCACCAGTGCACACACACCCGTTCCGGGAACAATGTCATTAATGTCACAGATGGCTTGAAATACTGTGTTATTGGCCATAGTTATTTCTCCAAGGCAGGGGTAGAGATTGCCGAATCAGCAAGCGCAATGTGGAATATATCGCCTTTCGCTTCTGGGTGTTTTTCGCTATAAGTCGCAGGACGGTGCTGCTCACGAGCGCTGACGAACACGACGTTCTCATCTCGTAAATCAGAATTAATGAAGTGAGTAAAACGAGTTAATTGCTCAGGATGATTAAGCGTTTCTGTCCATTCACAGCGATAATCAACAATAAGCTTCGCCACATCCGCTTCGAGTTGATCGTTAATGCCCAACTTATCGTCCACAATCACTTCACGCAGGTAATCAACGCCACCTTCTAGGTTGTCTAGCCACACTGAGGTGCGTTGTAATTTATCGGCTGTGCGAATGTAGAACATCATGAAACGGTCGATGTATTTCAGTAGTGTTGCTTCATCTAAATCAGAGGCCAGCAGATCCGCATGTCGAGGCTTCATACCACCATTACCGCAGACATACATATTCCAACCCGCATCGGTCGCAATCAAGCCTAAATCTTTCCCTTGCGCTTCGGCACATTCGCGGGTGCAACCTGAGACACCAAACTTCATCTTGTGTGGTGTACGGATACCTTTGTAGCGGTTTTCAATCAACACACCCAAACCGACGCTGTCTTGCACACCAAAACGACACCACGTACTACCGACACACGTTTTTGCCATGCGCAGAGCTTTGGCATAGGCTTGGCCTGTCTCGTATCCAGCATCAATCAGTTTGCGCCAAATCTCAGGTAAATCGTCTTTTTGAGCACCAAACAGACCAATGCGCTGCGCGCCCGTCACTTTGGTGTAAAGTTTGTATTCTTGAGCGACATTCGCTAGCACCGCAAGCGCTTGTGGTGTGACTTCGCCACCCGCCATGCGTGGGATCACCGAATAAGTACCGTCTTTTTGCATGTTACCCAAGAAGTTATCATTGGTGTCTTGCAAACTGACCAGCGATGGCGAGAGCACATGATCCCCCCAACACGAGGCCAGAATCGAACCAATTGTTGGCTTACAGACTTCGCACCCATAGCCGCGACCATGTTTTGCCAACATCTCATCAAAACGTTTGATACCGTTAATGCGGATCAAATGGAACAGCTCTTGGCGTGAATACGCAAAGTGCTCACAAATATCGTTTTTGACTTCCACACCCGATTTAGCCAGTTCCGCATTCAGAACCGACGTCACTAAAGGCACGCAACCACCACAACCTGTTCCTGCCCCTGTCACCGCTTTAATCGCGCCGAGCGTATGATGACCATCGGCCACGGCTTGGGCAATTTTCGCTTTAGTCACATCAAAACAAGAGCAGATCACCGCATTATCAGGTAGTGCATCCGCGCCTAATGCCGGTTTTTCAGCGCCAGCATGCGCGGGTAGAATCAAGGTATCTGGGTGTTTGGGCAGCTCAATATCATTGAGTTTGAGTTGCAATAAATCGCCGTAATCTGACGTGTCGCCGACTAAAACTGCACCAAGCAGTTTTTTACCATCTTCAGAAACGATAATGCGCTTATAAACTTCATCTTCTTCATTTTGATAGACGTAGCTTTTACAACCCGGAGTTCGCCCATTGGCATCGCCAATCGATCCCACCTTCACACCCAGCAGTTTGAGCTTGGCGCTCATGTCTGCACCACTAAATTGGCTCTCATTGCCCACAAGATGATCAACCGCAACCGTTGCCATTTTGTAACCAGGAGCGACCAGACCGAAGAAAGTTTGATTCCAAGAAGCACATTCGCCAATCGCGTAAATATCAGGATCGGATGTTTGGCAGTGATCGTTAATGGCAACCCCACCACGCGGCGCGATGTCTAGGCCCATATCACGAGCTAATTTGTCCTGAGGACGTATCCCTGCGGAAAATACGATGAAATCAACTTCCAAATCCGAACCGTCGGCAAACTTCATGGTATTACGAGCGGTCTCGCCTTGAGCAACGATCTCTAGCGTATTTTTGCTAGTGTGAACTTGCACCCCCATCCGCTCAATTTTATTACGCAGTTGTAAACCACCTTGCAAGTCAAGTTGCTCAGCCATTAATACCGGAGCAAACTCAATCACATGGGTTTGTACGCCCAACGCTTTCAGCGCGCCAGCCGCTTCAAGGCCAAGTAAACCACCGCCTATCACTACACCACTTTTGCTCTTTTTCGCGCACGTTTCGATGGCCTTTAGATCTTCAATGGTGCGATAGACAAAGCAGTCTTTACTTTCATTGCCTTTGATCGGCGGTACAAAAGGATAAGAGCCCGTCGCCAAGACTAATTTGTCATAGCTCACTTCACGGCCAGTATTTGAATAGACCACGCGCTTTTCGCGATTAATGTTAACCGCCCGCTCGCCCATCAAGACATTAATCGCATGCTTTTGATAGAAACCCGGCTTAACAAGCGAAAGCTCTTCAGCGGTATGGTGCGAAAAGTAGGAAGAAAGATGGACGCGATCGTAGGCAACACGCGGTTCCTCACAAAAAACCGTGACATCAACAGCTGATGCCTCCATTTTTTCGACCAAATCTTCGATATAGCGATGGCCAACCATGCCATTACCGATGACAACCAGCTTTATCCTGCTCATATGGGTTCCTAATTATGGTAACGTTTCATTGAGCGAGATTTTTAATTATGAAAGAAAATGAATTACTGATGTAAATCAATTACAAACTCAAACTACCCTAAAGAGGTAGCCATAAAGAGGAATATCAGAGAGAAATAAACACCTTACCGTGAATACTAAGGGCCGACAGGTATAGGAAAATAATTAATATAGTATGATCGCTTCTAATCAAACCTGGTCATTTACAACAAAATTTGTCAGTTTTCCTCTGTCAAAGCACTTGGCAGAAGTTATATACGCAACGTAAACACGCTGCCCTATTATGCTTTAGAGTGGAAGATCATCACGGCGCTGTTCCTCCTCTTTTAGGAGGAGGGAATTAATTTCGTGAGTATTAGGTATTCTATTTATGATGATTGGTGCGGTTTGCTAACCATAAAACCAATAGATAAAGGAAAATATGGGCTCTAGCTACTGAGCCCATATTTCATTTAACAAATTGATTTATCAGCGAATAAAGTCTAGGCCAACTCTAGATCTGGCTACACCGAGTCTACGAAGTAAATTCAGCGCATACTCATACCTTAGCTCTGCAACAACAACTGCTTTGTCTGATAATTTCTGTAGGTCATTCTTATCGTGTTCTCTTGATGGCTCAACGTACTGGAGTTTTAACTCTTTAGTTTGATAATCAAAGACGCCATGATTTTCAACAAAATAGTCTTTGGCCTTAGGGGTTGATTTCCCATCTAAACCATATGTAAAGCTCAATATCGTTATATCAGGTTTATCATCTTTAGGGGCGATAAATAGAAGATTATTCTCTGTAGAGTATTCTATTATTTGGTTGATAATTTCAGCTTCTTTAAGATCAGGAAGATCTTGAAGGTCAATCCCTAGTGATTTTATCATGTTTTTTCGCGTGACTTTATGAGCGCTTTTTGCGTCATACATTTGTACGAGCGTAACAGGCATTAGTGAACTTTCAGATTTCTGCCCAGGAACCAAATCGCACATCGGAGTCAAACAAAGCCAATAGTTGTTTTTAAAGAAAACCACATGGCCAGTAATTAGATGATGGTAGCTAATTTTTCTTGAACAGCTAAAGCAATTTGCATGCTTAACTATCTCATTCTTGTTCTCACGGGTGTGCTCTTCTACAAACAAAGCGAGGGGGTCATCTAGAGTCTTTAACCCTTTAACCAGCTCTACCGTGAATTCTCCTATCTGTGGGCGAATCTCCTGTGCTAGCTCTTCCCATAGTTTAGAAATCACAGACCATGAGACTGTCATGATGCCCTGATCAGTCTCTTCTTTGAGAAGCTCTGTCAGCCAAGCAGCCTGAAGAAACTTTCTTTGAAGAATTTTACTCGATGCAGATATTCCGTTTGATTCAACTTCACATCTTAGTTTTGACAAAATTAGTTCATGCGGATGGGGATTACATCGGTTGATTGCATGCAAGATTTTGGTTGGGATCTCAGATACTGGCGTTTGCTTTTTTCCAATTACTGTTAGAAATAGATCTTCAGTTTTTACCCAGTTTACATCTTCATCTACTCCCCAGTCGAAGAACTCAGTTGGCTTATCTTTAAAACAACCTTTATACATTTCAAACTTTTTATTACAGAGCCATTTTACTAGGTCTGGTTTTGATATTTCTATTTCTAAAGGTTTGTCTTCATAAATAGAGGAAAAATGATTCCAAACATCATGATAGAAATCTGGTTTTAATATGTTATTAGAATAATCTCTAATGAGCATAAGGAGATGAATTGTACTTATCGAGTCTACAATTTCTTGAGATATATCATCATGCTCAAAATTCCAATCATCTAGCTGTTCTTCAATAGAAGCTATCTTTTCTGGTGATATATTTAGGAACTTAGGTTTAGCTTGCAAAGAAATAATGATATCGATAAAAACATCGTTTACAGCTCCTTTACTATTGTCATAACCCTTTGTGTGCACTGCTACAAGATTGAAGTGTCTGTTAGATGAGAGATTCTTTACAATATCAATTGACTTCTTGCAGTAGCCATCATCATTACCATCTAGATGATAATCTAGAATCAGAAGATCGCTATGATTTAATCGAGATGTAATACTACCAGAATTGATGCTTTCTTCTTTTCCATTATATACATCTAATAACCAATTAAACTCATTCTTTCGACTAACATCTATTATATCTGAAAGCCTTACAAGATCGTCATCGTGGAAGCCTGCATTTCCTGATATAACGAGCTCATCTAATGTTGGGTACTCATCATCTATCACTGTTACAGTGCGAATTGGATCTATATATGCCTTTTTTAAGAAGGGGGTATAATCAAAATCAGCCAACATGTTTTATTCCCTTAAACATAATTCCAAAGTTAGCACCACTTAGTATCTTTTTATTAGATTCTTTTTCGTAGAAAATCTGATGTCCGCCAGAAGATAAATTTTGCTTACATAGGTATAAACCTACTCCTCTACCACCTCGTTGTTTTTTAGTGAAGAATATTGAAAACAAACTGTCTATATCATCTATATCTACACCTGGTCCGTTATCACTTACATAGACAAGCCCATCAACAAAATCAAATCTAATTGTTCGGTCTACTTCTGTCTCCTTTACCCAATATCTAGAGTTGTTCACTAGATTAATAAAAACAGGAAATATTTTCGATGGCTGCTCATAGAGGGATATGGATTTAAATGACTCAGATTGGATAAATGAAATTTTATTCATCTCAAGTTTGTTCTTAAAGAAGTTACAAACATAGTTATAAATATCATCTCCAGAAATAAGAGTTCTAACTTTTTCTCCAGATAGCTTTAATGGGCTTAAGAATCGCCAGGAGTCACTTAGTGATTGGTGTGCTTGAATGGCATTATCGAGATACTTTTCTTGAGTTTGATTTAAGCCTGAGCTCTTAAGGTTATTAAGTCCTCTTTCGATTGTCATATCAAACCCTTCAATTTCATGACCTATGATTTCAACTGTTATGCCAAGCTGAGCTAGGGAGTTGACTTGTTCGACTTGTTTTTTCAGTGCGAAGTTTTCATTGATTGATTGGATAGTTAGACCTTCCATATCAATTCTTTCTTTTAAACTCTCTATCGCTTTTATATGCGGTGAGAGCTTTTGAGATATTTCAATATCATGGAGTTGGTATTCAATATCAATAGTCTTAAGAACTTCATCTAAACTGGTTCTTTTAGCTGCTAACTGATCAATATGAGTTTTTAACTTGTTATGAAAACTTTTGTTTAGGTAATCTATTTCTTGCTCGAAAGACTCTTGCTCTTGTTTAAGTAACTTACGCCCCTCATTTGCAAGGTTTTTTATTTTTGAATGTAAAATGCCAGCCTTACTTTGTAATTCCTTTTCTGCTATCTCGGTATCTTCTTTGATGATGAGCTTATTTAGAGCGCTGTTAATTGAGTCATTTATGTTTTTTAAGATTTGCTTTGAAGTTAGCTCAATATCTCGATATTCTCTATATTGGCTTTCAACACTTCCTAATGTTCTTGGTATTGGTGAAAGAGAAAATCCTTTTAATTTCCCATCAAGTTCATTGATGCTTCTCTTTAAATTCAATAACCTTTCTTGGTCATTTATGTCTTCTTCATTTTTTAGAATTTCAGCTGTAGATTCTAATTCATCTAGCAGATCATCTAAAAATGGTTTATTCTTTGTTATTGAACTTTTTATTCGTTTTTGTTCTTTTCTCAGAATCTTCTTTCTATCTTCCTCTACTTTATTAGCAGCATGTATAGCATTCAACTCTTCCAACTTTTCAGTACGAATAGATGACTCTCGGCCGATAAACTTCAATGCGACTTCAACGAGTATATGTTCGACAATTTCTCGAAATAGTTTTGAAGCTTTATTATCTATAATTCCTTCTCGACCAGCTTTGTCCTTCAAATTAGGATTATTTTCCTTTGTAATTTGAACACCACCAAAACAAGCTCTATTAGAAAAAACATATCTACCAGCATTATTTGAGCGTCTTTTCTCCATTTCAAAGAAGTCGTTATCTTCGCGTCCATATGGCATAACACGTAGATTGTCTCTAAACACCATAACACCGCCAATGGTCTCCCTTGCCGTGTAAAATTTTTCATACAACTCTTCAGAGAGAGAGGTATTCTTCTTCATCACTTCAAAGGTACCTAATCGCAAAGAAAAAGGACCAAATCGGCTATCTTTTCTAGTTTTATATTTTGATTTAGGCCTGATGATGACATCTTCGTGCCATTCTCCAAATGCTTTCACTCTACCTTCAAACAATCCATTTTCGTTGATATTTCCTTCAACGATATGTTCCAACTGGTCAAAATTTGAAATATCAAAGTTCCTTACTTTATCAATAACAAATCTTTGCAAGCTTCCATTCCAAGCAATAACGCTTGTAGAGAAATCCGTTATTAGATCTTTCTCATCTCGTACAAAAGGGTTAACAAAGCTATTTAGAGTTTGAACAAAGCGCTCTTTTGCTCTCACCTCGGTACCGTCAGCTTCTGAACCAGAGTCAAAAGATAGTTGAGCTATAAGATCATCATGAATGTTACCAATAAACATTGCCGTGCCATGCTCCGAACGTTTATTCCAAACGTCCCAAGTTTCAAAATGCTTATCTGTAAAACAAGTCCCTATGACTGTTTTTTCTATTAAAAGCTTGGTGGAGTCTTTCTTATCTTCTAACTCTAACAGTTCAAATGTATCCCAAGCAGCCTTGATTCTGGCGTCTCTTGCCTTGTCTTCTCCATCGCCCCATATATTACCCATCAATGCGTCAAACATATCAGGAAGCATAGAGTTGAGTTCTGAGTGGATTGTAAAATCTGCTACTGGTAGTTTTATATCGTGTAGCATTAAGTAAGGATTTTCAAATAATCGCCAGTCGAGTAAACAAGCTACGAAAGGTTCATTTTTTTTCTTCGAAATTAGAAGGGTAAGAGAGCCTAGAGCTGCACATGATAAGCGGCCAATTCCTTTTTGACCTTGACGTACTCGTATATCTAAACCATTTCGGTCACTCTCAGAAATTTGAGAGGCTGTTACTTTTGAGTCTGTACCAACCGTAAGCCATTTGTTATTAACATCATCGATAGTCATGCCATGACCATCATCGACTAAGGTTGCAACGGGAAGTTCACCATCAAAGATATTTAGTGATACATTCTTCGCATATGCGTCATAAGCATTTTTCCATAACTCGGAAATGGCTGTAGGGATGTCTGCAATTTGCTCTCGACCTAAGTGGTCAATGGTCCTAGCTCTGGTTTGAAAAGACGAGGTGCTATAAGCCATAATAAAGCCTCAATGGAATCGGCAAAAAACTATTAAAATAAAAAGAGCCCGTATCATAGGCTCTTTCGTTATTCCATTCCATTCATAATAGTATTTATGAGAATTTCACCAAGTTTTGGTGGGATCGCATTACCAATTTGCTTCGCTTGATTTGTTGAACTTCCAATAAAAATAAAGTCATCTGGGAATGTTTGAAGCCTGGCTGCATGCCTTAATGTAATACCATGATCTTTCCAAGGGTGTACAAACCGGCCTTTTGATGGGTTGTTACAGCCAGTTGTTATGGTATTTGACGGTGTGTGGATATTAACTCTGCCGTATACATCTTTATGCCCACCATAACCGTTAGCATGACATGCCAATTCAAACTCCGGATCAGCGTCAATTCGACTCCCATTTAAGCGCGTTGATTTGAAGCGTCGTCGCATTTTTTCTGTCGGCTTCATATGAACATTACAAGGATCATCTTCATCTACTAGGTCACCCGACTCTAAGCTTTGAAGCAACTTTCTAGCTTCATCATCTGATAGCTTTGTATGAGGACGAAAATGTTTCTCTACATATTGTTCTATCAACTCAGGAGTAAGTGCTTCAAAAACAGTAGATGCAGTTTTCCAAGGTTTCGCATCTTGTTCTTTCACTTCTCTTGAATTGGGGTTAAAGAAATTTGGTACTGGTGGAAAAACTATTTTTTCACGATTAATATCGTCACGTACACCTAATATAAAAGCACGTTTGCGAGTTTGGGGTACTCCGTAGTCTTTCGCATTTAGTGTATTGCAGAAATGTATGATGTAACCGTTATCTTGAGCCAGTTGTTTAAACTTTTCTAAGTAAGAGGCATGCTTTTTCCAGAATAAGCCTGCAACGTTCTCTACTAAGAATGCCTTAGGTTGAAATTCTTCAACAAAATCGTAGTAACGCAATAGTAGTTTGTTACGAGGGTCATCGACACCTGCATCTTTTATTCTGTGGCTTGAGAAGCCTTGGCAAGGAGGGCCACCAAGGATAAGTTGTAGCTGACCTTTTTTAAGACCAAGATCTTTCCTTATTTCAGATGGTTCTATCTTTAAAATGTCATCATTAATCAGCTTGGTCTTCTGGTTTAATCTTTCAATTATATTTTTCTTATATGTCAGAGCGGCAGACACATCTAGTTCTATAGCTGCTAATACATCAAGACCAGCTTGTTGTGCTGCTAAACTGAAACCACCTGCACCTGCGAATAAATCAATTACACTCATATACCACAAAACCTACCTATAATCTGACTGGAGCATTTTACCGATATAGTAGAAGAAAGCTAATTAAGGAAGCTTAACCGCTCACTAAACAAGCATTTTACGTTTAACTCACAAATGTCCGTACGACCAGAAGTAGTATGAAGCGTTGTTCACCACGATAAGAGTGAACCATCCGTATCACCAGATGGCCCTAGGATTCTGAATAAAGCAGCGAATCCGACAATGTAACGAAACTCAGTTGTTAGACCGGGCCGGAACTAAATCGTGAGAAGGCGTTCTTCCTAATAATCACAAATCGGTTAAGTGTTAGGGTGTCAGCAACCAAGAAACACCCCACCCTACCCCTCCCCTTAAAGGGGAGGGAATTAGTTTCGTGAGCGTTGAGAGGTAGCGGTATCTTTCTATGAAAGATTTTCTTGACGAATCCCACATAATTAATGTGACATTCTTTCCTTAGCATCTTTATAGCTGACGACCTTGCCATCCGCTAAAGCTCGCTCGCTACGAGCAATGCCTTCGTGTTCAAACGGCTAACGCTCCAACATTGAGATACAAAGACTCCCCCAACCTAAACTGCATCATTCATAAAGTGTTCACATTCAATCGCTACGTTAGCTCAATATATTCGAGAGCTGTCATGTGAAACCACTTAAACGCTATCAATACGAACGCTATGCCGTGCTGTGCAACCTTGCTTATCCCAGAGTGTTTAGGCAGACACGTTACGGTTTTGACCCGAACGGTCAGCACATCATCCGTAACCAGTTTGGTAAAATCATGATTCGAGTGCTGTGGAGTAAAAACCAAGAAGAGGCCGTGGTCGTCATCAAAGGTTCGCACAGTGTCAGTGATTGGCTTTTGAACTTTGCAATGTGGACACGCAGTTGTCAGCACTTAGGATTGGATTACCGTATTCATGCGGGCTTTTACCATCTCCTGCATCAAGAGAGCCTGCCAACGCGCAACGAAGATAAACTCGGCTTATCGGTTTTACAACGGCTGGAAGCCGTCGTTGTTCCTCTGATCGAGAGTGGCAAACGCATTGCCATTACTGGTCACTCTTCGGGTGGGGCTATTGGGTGTATCTTTGCTGACTACATCGAAAAGAAATACCCAAAATGCATCAAACGCATTGTGACATTCGGCCAACCCGCGATTGGTAATTGGCGTTTTCGTCAACGCTACGCGCTTAGTCACAAAACCTATCGTATTTGTTGTGACCTCGACATCGTCACCTTCATGCCACCCATCCCTTTAATCTATTGGCATGTGGGTAAATTGCTATGGCTTTACAATGGGCGAATTTACGAAAACACACCAACACTAATCCGGTTAGGTCGATCTTTATTGAGCTGGCTAGTTCGCCCCTTCTCTTATCACCTCATGAGTAAATACATCCGCAATAAGGATTTCTTCGATGAACGATAGAAGCTAGCACCGAACAAAAAACACAGTGACTTCAAATATTTCTCACACTAAACAATTATGAAAAATTAATTGTAATTAATTGAATTAAAGCAATATTTATCATTAACCATATAAATTCAATGGCAATTATCATTCAAAAATAGATTTGAACTCTAAGCATTATCGTGGCATTTTATATTTAACTAATCGTTCAATATAAAATAATCAGGATGAATTATGCCAAAGGTAGGGATGCCAGACATACGCAAACCTCAACTTGTTGCCGCAACAATGACAGTCATTGAGCGCGTTGGATTACATGGCGCAAGTATCGCTTTAATCAGCAAAGAAGCGGGTGTCTCGACAGGGATTATCAATCACTACTTTGGCGGCAAGCATGGATTATTGGAAGAGACAATGCGTGTTGTTTTACGTGAGCTTTCAACCACCATCACTCAGCATTTAAACCAACTCCCAAAAGAGGCTCATTACGAACGCATTAATGCCATCGTAACCGGCAATTTCAAAGGGTTCCAAGCGGAAAACCAAGTCGTTAAAACATGGTTAGCGTTTTGGGCTTACTCCATGCACGACGCACAGTTAAATCGCCTGCAATACGTCAATGAACAGCGTTTACTTTCTCATCTTAAGATTGAACTCAAGCCGCTGCTCCCATCAGAACAAGTCAACCTCGTGGCTCATGGTATCGCGTCACTGATTGATGGCATTTGGCTACGCGGAGCATTAAACCCCAAGGGGATAGACCCTGCTCAAGCACATTCCATCATTAACGATTACCTCAATAAACAATTAGCGTTTTACGCGCAATAACAACTCACTTCAGGCCTTAAAATGGAAATACAATCGCTTTATATCAACGGAACGCTCCGATCTGCGACTTCAGGAGAACGTTTCGATACCTACAACCCAGCAACAGGTGAAGTGATAGCAAGATTGCAGCACGCCAGTGCCAATGATGTTGAACAAGCTATCACCTCAGCCAAGCAAGGATTCGCGGTATGGTCAAGAATGACCGCGACAGAACGCAGCCGTATTTTGCTAAAAGCAGTAAAAATACTTAGAGAACGAAACGATGAACTTGCTGTACTTGAAGTTCTCGATACCGGCAAGCCGATTCAAGAAGCCAATTGCGTTGATATTGCTACTGGCGCAGACGTCATTGAGTACTTTGCGAATTTAGCCCCATCGCTCCAAGGCGAGCAACAACCGCTCAACGACCATCAGTTTTTTTATACTCGCCGCGAGCCATTAGGCATCTGCGCGGGCATTGGCGCATGGAATTATCCGATTCAAATCGCGATGTGGAAATCAGCGCCAGCACTGGCTGCCGGCAATGTGATGATTTTCAAGCCCTCAGAGGAAACGCCATTAAGCGCATTAAAACTGGCAGAGATCTTCAGTGAAGCCGGAGTGCCAGACGGCGTCTTTAACGTGGTTCAAGGTGATTACCGCGTAGGTCAAATGCTGACAGCCCACCCTGACATTGCCAAAGTCTCTTTTACCGGTGAATCGGGTACCGGGAAAGCCGTAATGGCGGACAGCGCTCGCAGCTTGAAGTCTGTCACCATGGAATTGGGTGGCAAGTCACCGCTCATTATTTTTGATGATGCCAAGCTTGATCAAGCTGTCTCTGCTGCCATGGTGGCAAACTTTTATACCCAAGGCGAAGTGTGTACCCATGGGACGCGCGTTTTCGTGCACGACAGCCTCTACGATGCGTTTGTGGCTCAGCTTAAGCTGCGTACTGAACAATTAGTGATTGGCGATCCTATGGATATCAACACACAGATTGGTGCACTGATCTCCAAGCCTCATTTAAGCAAAGTGCTCACAGCGATTGAGCAAGCCAAAACCAGCCAAGCAACTTTGCTCACTGGCGGTTATCAAGTTACCGATAACGGCCTAAATAAGGGCAATTTTGTTGCACCAACTGTTTTCATTGATTGCACTGATGACATGGCTCACGTGCAGCAAGAAATCTTTGGCCCTGTGATGTCAGTGCTTAAGTTTAGCGATGAAGACGAAGTGATCGCGCGCGCGAATGGCACTCAATATGGCTTAGCTGCAGGAGTGTTCACACAGAACCTTTCACGTGCACACCGAGTAATTCACCAACTTCAAGCCGGGATCTGCTGGATAAATACTTGGGGAGACTCTCCGGCAGAAATGCCTGTTGGTGGTTATAAGCATTCCGGAATTGGTCGTGAAAATGGCATAGAAACCCTTAAGCACTATACCCAAACCAAGAGCATTTTAGTGGAGCTAGATGATTTTTCTAGTCCATATGCTTAATCGTCAAAGGAGCCTTCTATGTTAAATCACTTTGATTACATTATCGTCGGTGCGGGCTCAGCAGGTTGTGTTCTTGCCGATCGCTTAACCGAGTCTGGCGAACATCAAGTTTTACTGCTCGAAGCTGGTGGTAGCGATAAAAGCATTTTCATTCAAATGCCAACCGCCCTTTCTTACCCGATGAACAGCGAAAAATACGCATGGCAATTTGAAACCGAATCAGAATCCGATCTCGACGGGCGTCAGTTACATTGCCCACGGGGCAAAGTACTCGGTGGCAGCTCGTCTATTAATGGCATGGTGTACGTTCGTGGTCACGCTTGCGATTTTGATGAGTGGGAATCACTGGGCGCTGAGGGTTGGAATTATCAAAATTGTTTACCCTATTTTCGCCGCGCTGAATCTTGGATAGGTGGCGAGAACGCTTATCGTGGCGGCAACGGGCCCGTCGGTACTTGTAACGGTAACGACATGCAATTGAACCCACTTTATCAAGCCTTCATCGATGCGGGCAAAGAAGCCGGTTATCCAGAAACTGACGATTACAATGCTTATCAGCAGGAAGGTTTCGGACCAATGCATATGACGGTAGATTCTGGAGTTCGCGCCTCAACGTCCAATGCCTATTTACGCCGCGCGATGAAGCGCCCGAACCTCACCGTAAAAACAGGAATTGTGGCACATAAAATCTTGATTGAAGAGCAAAAGGCCATCGGCATTGAGTTTGAAAAATCGGGCAAGATCCAACAAGCGTTTTGCCTGCGAGAAGTGATCTCAAGTGCTGGTTCTATAGGATCTCCTCAACTTTTGCAACTTTCGGGTATTGGCCCTAAAGCGCTGCTTGAACAAGTTGGTGTGAAACTGGAGCAAGACCTACCTGGTGTGGGCGAAAACCTGCAAGATCACTTAGAGATCTATTTTCAATACCACTGCAAACAGCCGATCACACTAAACAGTAAACTCGGTTTAATCAGCAAAGGGCTTATCGGCACTGAATGGATCTTAACTCGTAAAGGATTAGGGGCAACCAACCACTTCGAGTCATGCGCGTTTATTCGCTCTCGCGCAGGGCTCAAATGGCCAAATATTCAATACCACTTTTTACCTGCTGCGATGCGGTACGACGGTCAAGCGGCCTTTGATGGTCACGGCTTCCAAGTTCATGTGGGACCCAATAAGCCAGAAAGCCGAGGACAAGTACAAATTGTCTCTCGCGATCCAACGGTTTCACCCTCTATCGCATTTAATTACCTATCAACCGAACAAGATCGCCAAGATTGGCGCGATTGCATTCGTCTCACCCGCGAAATTCTAGCGCAACCAGCATTGGATACTTATCGGGGCGAAGAAATTCAACCGGGGGAAGAGATCCAAAGCGATGACGATATTGATTCATGGGTCAAACAGAATGTGGAAAGCGCTTATCACCCCTCTTGCAGCTGCAAAATGGGCGCAGATGACGACCCAATGGCCGTGGTGAATGACCAATGCCAAGTGCGCGGAATTCAAGCTTTACGCGTGGTGGATTCCTCGATATTCCCAAGCATTCCCAACGGGAACCTGAATGCGCCAACCATTATGGTCGCAGAGCGCGCCGCCGATCTTATTTTAGGCAAACCGCTATTAGCCAGTACTGAAGCTCCAGTATGGATTGCACCAGATTGGCAAACCAAACAAAGAATAAAACCACCAATGAGAAAGCCGGACGCTTACTCATAAAATTTATAAAGTCAGTCAAAAACACAAGGAAATAACATGTCTATTACTAAAAAAACCGTGCTCACACTTACAATGACGACTCTGCTCAGCGCCAACGCTTACGCCAATCAATGCGATACGGTGCGCTTTGCTGATGTGGGTTGGACAGACATTACCGCCACGACAGCAATAACCACAGAGCTGCTCAAAGGGTTAGGCTATCAGACAAAAATCGATTTACTCTCAGTACCCGTGACCTACTCATCTATGGCAAACGGTGACATTGATGTATTCCTCGGTAATTGGATGCCAACCATGGAAGGCGATATTGCCAAATACCGTGAAGCTGGAACGGTTGAAACTCTGCGCGCTAACTTGGAAGGAGCAAAATACACACTCGCTGTGCCTAAGTACGTTTATGATGCCGGTGTCCAATCGTTTGCTGATATCGCTCAATTTTCAGATAAATTTCGCGGCAAAATCTATGGTATTGAACCGGGCAATGACGGTAATCGCTTGATCCAATCGATGGTTGATGAAAACGCTTTTGAGCTGAAAGATTTTAGCGTTGTTGAGTCAAGTGAAGCGGGCATGGTGTCACAGGTGGCACGCTCAGTACGTCGTAATCAGTGGATTGTGTTTCTAGGTTGGGCTCCGCACCCAATGAACAGCAATGTTGAAATGGAATACCTTGATGGCGGTGACGATTACTTTGGCCCAAACTACGGTGGTGCAAATGTCTACACCAATGTTCGTCAAAACTACCTAGCACAATGCCCAAATGTCGGTAATTTATTAAAAAATCTATCCTTCTCGCTTGAAATGGAAAACCAACTGATGGAATCCATTCTCAACCAAGGCGTGTTACCAGAACAAGCCGCTCGCCAATGGTTAATCAAACATCCAGAAAGTATTGTTCCATGGCTAAAGAATGTAAAAACCAAAGCTGGAACACCTGCACAACAAGCTATCAGCAACTATTTAGCGCCATTTAAAGCATAAATTAATTTAGAGGAGGAGGTGAGCATTTCACCTTCCGAAAGGCTATATCGTGAATTTTATTACAGATAACAAAATCCCCTTAGGTCGTTGGATGGAAAGTGGCGTTGACTGGCTGACCATTCATGCAGCCACATTTTTTGATACTGTTTCCTACTTACTTGAGACCATCATTTTATCTTTAGTTGATGTGTTTAAATGGATGCCCCCTGCCGTGCCGATTTTAGTCACCGCAGCCATTGCATGGTATCTGCATCGTCAGATTTCATTGGTGGTATTTGTTATTGCTGCCCTACTGCTTATTCTAAACCTTGGCTACTGGCAAGAAATGCTGGAAACCTTTGTCTTGGTGTTTGCCGCGACAACGATTTCCGTATTAATTGGCGTACCATTGGGCATTATCGCCGCGCATCGACCATGGCTTTATACGCTGATGCGCCCAATTCTTGACTTAATGCAAACGGTACCAACCTTTGTTTACCTCATTCCAACGCTAGTTCTGTTCGGTTTGGGTATTGTTCCGGGGCTCATTTCGACCATTATCTTTGCCATCGCAGCCCCCATTCGCCTCACCTATCTTGGTATTACTAAGGTACCGGAAGAGTTAGTTGAAGCGGGTAAAGCATTCGGCTCTAGCCGTATGAACTTACTGCTCAAAGTGGAGTTGCCAGCAGCGCTACCCAGCATAATGGCAGGGATCACTCAGTGCATTATGTTATCACTCTCAATGGTTGTGATTGCCGCCTTAGTTGGTGCTGACGGCCTTGGCAAACCCGTGATTCGTGCACTCAACACCGTCAATATTTCTCAAGGTTTTGAAGCTGGTTTAGCCATCGTTTTAGTCGCCATCATTCTTGATCGTTTATGCAAAACCCCACATCAAAATAATAAGGACGCATAATCATGGACGCAATTACCATTAAAAACCTCGATGTTATCTTTGGTCAGAACCCAAATGAAGCACTGCAACGACTCGACGCGGGTGAATCTCGCCAAGAGATTATCGATGCCTGCGGTCAAGTCGTAGGGGTAAACAATGTCAGCCTTACTGTTAAAGAAGGCGAGATTTGCGTCTTGATGGGGCTGTCTGGTTCAGGGAAATCGAGCTTGCTGCGCGCGGTGAATGGCTTGAATACCATCAGCCGGGGATCATTAGAATTAAAAGATGGCGAACGCTTTGTTGACCTTGCCAGCTGTGATAAAGCAACGCTTCAGCATTTAAGAACAAATCGTGTCTCGATGGTGTTTCAAAAGTTTGCCCTTATGCCTTGGTTATCGGTTTTAGATAACGTGGCCTTTGGCTTAGAAATGCAAGGAATGAGTAAGAAAAAACGCCACCAACGTGCTCGTGAACAGCTAACAATGGTTGGTCTTGCTGAATGGGAAGATAAATTCCCCCACGAACTTTCTGGCGGCATGCAGCAACGTGTCGGTTTAGCACGTGCTTTTGCAATGGACAGTGACATCCTGTTAATGGACGAACCATTCTCAGCACTTGATCCGCTGATTCGTGCGCAACTGCAAGATGAGTTATTAGATCTACAAAGCAAACTCAACAAAACCATCTTATTTGTTAGCCACGACTTAGATGAAGCACTAAAAATAGGCAATAACATCGCGATTATGGAGTCAGGAAAACTGATTCAGCACGGTAAGCCAGAAGAAATTGTCCTTACACCCAAAACGGACTATGTTAAAGAGTTCGTGGCACACACTAACCCTCTTAACGTACTAAAAGGACGTTCGTTAATGCAGCCCATCGAACAGTTAAAACAACAAGACGAACGTTGGCAGGTCTGCAAAAAACAGGATATTTGGGTCGCACAACATGATAAAACTCTGACACTATATGGAGCAACGTCGACCGCTCTTATCCACTGGGATACCCAAGTCAGCGATATGTCGAACATTGATTCATCGATGATGATCATTACAACACCTGATATTGATATGCGTAGTGCGATTGAGTTGAAACATCGAACTCAAAATCCGATTCTTCTGATGGAAAATAATCAGCTCGTCGGCGTCTTAAGCGACCAAGAAATTTACAGTGCCCTACTGGGAAATTATCAAACCGAAAAGGCGGCTTAACACTCACCTCTGTGCATTGCTGTCAATGTCATGTTAACGCCATCATACCGATGGCGTTATTTTCTAAGCAGGCTGTTGATTCTTAATCACATAGATCAAAAAAAGACGCTAAAAAGCGTCTTTTTTTGTTTTTGGAGGCGCGACCCGGAGTCGAACCGAGGTCCACGGATTTGCAATCCGCTGCATAACCAGTCTGCCATCGCGCCTTTAATTTTTTGTTGCTCTTAATGAGCAAAGAATAGATGGTGCCCCGGGCCGGACTTGAACCGGCACGACTCGAAAGTCGAGGGATTTTAAATCCCTTGTGTCTACCAATTTCACCACCAGGGCACGCAATTCTGGATTGCGATGCCGTCAACTGAATCAGTTACACACCATCGAAAATTTTTTGAAGTACATTCGCTAGCTTTATTATTAATAACATTTGTTATTAAACATTGCTTTGCAGCTTTTAATAACTTTGCTCATCTTGCTGAGCAACTAACTCCTGACATTGTTCTTTCGAGCTTTGCCGTGAGAACGAGGCGTACTTTAACGGATTAAGAAAATGAGTCAACAATAAATTTTCCACTTATGAATCAAGTGACTAAGAATCGACCCGCAAAGGATAGAAGGCGAACAATTAGAGCAACAATCCATCAGTTTTTATCAAGTGATCGTTACCATTTTTTCATCAGTCGCCCGACGAGATTAGGATGGTATGCCCAGCAGTGATCAAACATCGCCATCAACTGTGGATTACCATAGCGAGACAAACTCACCGCATGGAAACGATTTTTTTGATGTTTTAAGGTCGCGATTTTTTCTAGTAGAACTTCCGGCGGTTTAGGTGCGATGAAATCCGACAATACGACCAAATCTGCATTGTGGTATTTGTCACTGTTCATCAGTTCAACCGATTGTTCTAGCACAGGGTCTAAATCCGTTCCGCCGTGAAATGAATAACTTAAAAAATCACTCGCTTCACGCAAGCCATCTTGCTTGGTCAGCTCATAGGTAATTTGCTGAGTAGAAAACAGCATCACGTAGCACTCGCGCCTCTCAGCAAGCGCGATCTGCATCAGAGCATAAGCCATCGCTTTTGCACACTGTTCTGGGAAACCACTCATGGAACCAGAAGCGTCCACACATACGATGAACGGCCCTTTTTCAATCTCAAACTGTTTGTGTTCTGGTTGGTACGCTTTGACTTTACGCAAGGTGCGAGACTTGCCTTGCATGCGATAGTTCATCAAGCGCTTATCCACTAAATGCTTGTAGAAAACCACCTCAAGTTCAGGATAGGCAAGAAACATGGTTTCGTTGGGCAGTAGCTTGTTCAGATCATCACTTTCGTGGATGCCGACGATGTCATCCGTCGCTTCGTCCGATTTCTCCTCCACCATTTGCAGCGCTTCGGCTGGAGTGCGGTTGAGATCCGGGTCATCTACTTCGCCAGCCATGCGCCCAAGCTGTTCAGCAATCTCTTGCAATCCTTTGTTCTTTTTCAAAAATTCCGCATGGCGTTTCATGACACTAATGTCTGTTTTACTGAGCTTCGCCGATGCCATATCCCACAAGCGACCGACGCTGCTTTCATCACCCGATTCCGTGACTTTATCCATGTTTTTCATGGTTTCCATACGCTGGTACAAATCGGCCAACACTTTTTCTTTGTTACTTTCAAGTTCGTTGATTTGCGCTTGTTTAATCGCATGGCAAAGGCTTTGATACCATTGGTCACAAAAGAAATGAGGGAACATGGGGTTATGCAACCCCTTGTTTTTTTCGATTAAACGACGTGCTTGGAGATAAAATGCTGAGTGCCATTCCAACTGTTTGATTATCTCGTTAATCCGGGTAAAGAAGGTCTCTTCATCCCAGTGAATTACTTCTTGGTATAAGGTCAGCTCTTGTTGAAAACGCTCAGTTTCACACACTTTTGTAATGCGTTTTTTGACACTACCACGCCACTTAGTTAGGTGATTTTTAACTGAATTCGCCACGCCGCGGTTTTCAGCCATCATCATCACTTGCGAGCGCGCAAGCAAATCATTCACTGCCGTATCAATGATGCCCGAATCGGCAATCATTAACGCTAAATTTAAACCATCGGCACCAAGCATCTTCTCTCCTTACGCAAAAAACTGGTTTAGGTTTTTAAAACGAAGCACCGTTTTTTCGCATTCGGTATGAGTCGATTCAAGTAATTGCTGCAGATGCTGCAGCGTCGCTTCCATAGCGGTGGGCAGCTCCGGATCAATGAAGTTATGCGGCAAAGCGCCGTGAAACTTAGAACGTACTTTACGCAAATGGTGTTCGGCATGTTGCAACTGTGCAACGGCTTGATCCGCTTTCGTAAGCCACTCTTGATAAAGACTTTCGTCTAAACCTTGCTCAGTCACCAAACTCACCAACACCGAGCGATTAGCAATATCTTTAAGAACGAGGTTATTACCAGCATCTAAATCAAACCTTAAACGGCACAAATTGGTATTTTGATTCACATAACCATACACATCGCCATGCCCCTCTTTGATCGTTCTTTCAAGCTCGCTTTTAGGCACATAAACCCAGCGGCTATCGCCTTTTTCGGCCTCAGAGACGGACATATTGCTTTGCAGCAATACCAATTTGACCAAGTCATGAGCGGTGCCTACCTGATAGGTTTTTGCTGATTTGGTATCAAACTGATGCACTTGCTTTTTAATCAAACCGGATGATGTTTCCAGCGAGAGCAACATGCCAAATTCAGACTCTAGCTCTTCTTGAATCTCAGCCAGCTCTTCACGACACACTACGATTTGATGTTCAACTTCTTGTTGGTCAAAAGCATGTTTCAACGCAAAGTCGCGTATAACGCGGCGCACAATATCGCGAGAATCGGGGCTATTCCAAAGACAATCTTGCAGCAGCAGTAAATCAAGCGGGTTGATTGAGTCGCGGCCATTAAAAAACGCACTCGCTTTGAGCAGCTTCACCGCTTTTTTCCAACGGCGGTCTGAAACGTACATATCAATACTTGCCGCAGCGGGCTGGTTTTCAACGGCATGCTCTAGCATGTTTTTCAGCTCAAATAACTTTTCAAACACGTCATCTGTCAACAGTAAATCGTCAAGTTGTCGCTGCCATGAGTGATACTCTTCATCGGTAATCGCAAGCCCTTCAGGGATGCGCGCTTCTTGTGGCGTACCGACAGTTAGCATCGATTTGAAATTCTGCTTATTTTGAATACGATTGACAAACACACGCACTAACATGCGATCGTACAAGGCGTCTAAACCACTCTCTTCATCCGGCAATTCGTTCGATGCCGAAACCAGAAGACGCATTGGTACACGTTCAATATCGCTCCCATTTTTGAAGGTCTTTTCATTCACTACCGTTAATAAGGTATTCAAAATGGCGGGGCCTGCTTTCCAAATTTCATCAAGAAAAACCACTTGTGCGGTAGGAAGATAGCCTTTGGTTAGGCGAACATAGCGCCCATTATCTTTTAATTCTTGAATGCTTAATGGACCAAATACCTCTTCTGGTGTTGAGAAACGCGTCATGAGGTATTCAAAATAACTGCTGTTATCGAAGGCTTGGATCAGACGTTTCGCAATCAAACTTTTTGCAATGCCAGGAGGGCCGAGTAGGAAAACACTTTCCCCCGCTAAAGCAGCCAGTAGACAAAGTTTGATGGTGTCTTCACGCTCATAAACACCATCCGATAAAGCCTTAGCAAGCTTATTTATGCGCTCTGAAAGTAGCGCTTTTTGCGCATGAGATGCAGGAGTAAAATTGATCACTTAAGCGCTCCAAGTGGTTTGTATACATAACTTTATACGACTGTTATTGTTTTGTTACAAATAGATTTTAGTATAAGCGCCCACTTATAGCAGATCTCTTTTCTGTGAAATTCTTCGAAATCAATGTTTGCATATATGAGACTGACATCACTGATTGTGCAAGCAATATTGATACTTAGGTTATCGTTTTACTTTGTCTTAGCCACAGATTCTCGGTAAGGTTGAACCCTTATCAGTCATTGGCTAGCCACAATTAAAGAAGAGTTTGCATGAGCAAAACCATACATACATGGAAAACCATTTCATTAGTGCAAGAGGATGTCACCCTTCCTACGGGCAAAAGCATTGAGCACACCACCATAGTCCATCCGGGCGCGGCCGTGATTTTGCCGATCACAGAACAAGGCGATATTATTCTGATTAATCAGTTTCGCCCCTCACTCAAAAAGTGGTTGTTAGAGCTCCCAGCAGGCACTTTAGAAAAGGGAGAGCTTCCAGCCGAATGCGCGCACCGTGAGCTTGAAGAAGAGACAGGGTACAGTGCAAGTGAGCTGATCACTTTAGGGCAAGTCACACCATTAGCTGGATTTTGTGACGAAATACAGCACCTGTTTGTCGCTAAACAGTTGAGCAAAACTGCACGATTATCATGCGACGATGATGAAGTCATTGAGGTGGTGACGCTTTCGATCCAGGAATTGGAGCAAAAAATCATCACTGGGCAAATCACAGATTCAAAAACCATTGCCTGCCTAAGTAAGGCGAAGCTGTGTGGCTATCTATAAAATACTTAGCTATCGATAAAGTGCTTAGTTATCAATAAAGCACAAGCACAGATAAACATTGAAGTGAAAATGCTTCTAGCAAAAATAGAAAAACGCATGAGGAGATTATATGGATTTTCGATCAGATACCGTTACTAAACCCACCGCTGCGATGCGTGAAGCAATGGCTAATGCCGACGTGGGTGATGATGTGTATGGCGATGACCCAACCGTCAACGCCTTAGAAGAGTGGGCCGCGCAGCGACACGGTTTTGAAGCGGCGCTATTTACCACGTCAGGCACACAAGCCAACCTGCTGGGTTTAATGTCACATTGTGAGCGTGGCGATGAGTACCTGTGTGGCCAACAAGCGCACAACTACAAATATGAAGCGGGTGGCGCCGCGGTTCTTGGCTCTATTCAGCCGCAGCCAATCGAAAATAACCCTGATGGCACGTTAGACTTCGATAAACTGCGCGCGGCCATTAAACCTGATGATGCCCACTTTGCTCGCACTCGATTACTTAGCCTTGAAAACACCATCAATGGCAAAGTTCTACCACTCGCCTATTTAGCGCAAGCACGAACGTTTGTTGATCAACACCATTTGGCACTGCATTTAGATGGCGCGCGCGTATACAACGCCGCTGTAGCGCTGGATGTGGATGTTAAAGAGATTGCGCAATACTTTGACTCAATGACGGTCTGTTTATCTAAAGGGCTTTCAGCTCCTATCGGCTCGCTACTACTAGGTTCAAAAACCTACATTGCCAAGGCTCGACGTTTAAGAAAAATGCTCGGTGGCGGCATGCGTCAAGCAGGCATTTTGGCCGCAGCAGGCCATCTTGCATTGACTGAACAAGTCACTCAGCTGAAGACTGATCACGACAATGCCCAATATTTAGCGCGCAAATTAGCGGACTTAAACGGGTTTTCCGTCAATCCAGATTTAGTGCAAACTAACATCGTATTTGCCAAATTAGCTGATTCTATCGATATCCATACAATTACCAATCAGTTGGCGCAAGATGGAATAAAAGTTTCGCCAGGTAATCCGGTACGTTTTGTGACCCATAAAGACGTCTCACGCGATGATATTGATTTTCTAATCAGCAAACTCTCCCTTTATCTCCGATCCAATTAACATTGTGCAGTCATAACCTTATCATCGGCTATGACTGCCAAAGCGTTTTTTCCGTGAAACTACCTCTCAAATCTGGTACAACTGCGCTCGTTAAAAAATGAGACGAGTTAAAAAATGACCAAAAGACAAGGCCGCCGAAGTGCCACTGATGCCCAAAAAACCAAAAGAGACATTCTAGTGGTCGCTGCGGATCTGTTTTGCGAGCTAGGTTATGCACGAGTGTCATTACGAACGATCAGCGAAAAAGCTGGGGTTTCGCACAGTTTGCTGCGTCATCATTTCGGTAGTAAAGAGCAAATATGGCGCAGTATCAGCGATGGTCTCCATCTTTATATGGAGAATTATTTACGTCATATATTGAAAGAGATCCCAGCCAACACCCCCGCCAACGTGCAGTTGTATTTGTTCATTGTACGGCTGCTCGCGCATATGCTGACCGTCAAACAGCCGATTCAACTGATCGCCGATGCGGTAAGGCAAGAAGATGCTCTTTTTGATTATTTTATCGACAGTGCAGGTGAAATTGAGCAGCTCGTCGAACAACTTGCCGAGCAATACAACCGTGAATTTTCAGCCACACCAATAAAGGTGTGGGAGATAAAATGGCAGATGATCATGTACGCGCACGGCGCGGCGAGCCTCACGCCATTTTTAAAAGAAACATGGTCAGATGAAACTCAAGATGTGAACCAATGCTTACTAAAACATTGGCAACTCTTTAATGACTTGATGATCGCCAAGTTCCATATCGACGAAGCTCAGACGCTCTGTCCGAACTCCATCAATGAGTTGCTGTATGATATTGAATGTGACTGGGCCAGATAAAGCGGGCGCTTTATCGCTTACCTCTACCTGCATGGATGTTTAGTTTTGCTTTCATCTTTCTTTTTTCCGCTGAACGGCTAGGTTTACGACTGCTACGCTCAGTCGGTAAGGCTTCCAACAAACTCGGCTCAAACCCTTTTAACCACTCTTGTGGCAGGCGTTGATTGAGTAAGGCCTCTATCGCTTCAAGTAGATACTCTTCATCTCGGCTCATCAAAGAGACCGCGAAGCCCGTTAGCCCGGCCCGGCCTGTGCGACCAATCCGGTGCACGTAATCTTCCGCTTTATAGGGCATGTCGTAGTTAACCACTTGCTCAAGTTGCTGAATGTCAATTCCACGAGCCGCAACATCGGTAGCGATCAACGCTCTAACTTTACCTGATTTAAAATCATCCAATGCTTTTTGGCGCGCCCCTTGGCTTTTATCGCCATTGATCGAGGCCGCTTTGATGCCGTCCAATTTCAGTTCTTTGGCTAGCTCATCGCTGCCTTGTTTGGTTCTGGTAAATACCAAGACTTGCTGCCAATTACGTGAACCAATTAGATAAGCTAATAACTCACTTTTACGTTTTTTATCCACTGGATAAACGATCTGTTTTACAGTATCAGCGGTCGCATTGGCTGGTGAAATTTGCACGCCGACAGGGTCGCGCATCATTTTGTGTGCTAATGCTTTGATTTTGTCATCAAAGGTGGCCGAGAAAAACAGCGTTTGGCGTTCATCATTCATGCGTTTCAAAATACGTTGGATATCAGGCAAAAAACCCATATCGAGCATGCGATCGGCTTCATCCAGCACCAACACTTCGGTTTGCGTCAGGATAATGTTGCGCACAAACAGATGGTCAATTAACCGCCCAGGCGTCGCAATTAAAATATCCGCACCGCCACGTAAATTACGTGTTTGCACTTGCATGCTGGTTCCACCGTACGCGGTGACGATCTTCAATGTAGTGCTTTGTGCATAAGCACTTAAGCTATCAAAAACTTGTTGAGCCAGCTCACGAGTCGGAACCAAAACAAGCGCGCGCACAACTTTACTATTGGTTTCTCGCTCGGCTTGGTTATCAAGAAAACGTTGCAAAATAGGTAAACCGAAAGCTGCCGTTTTGCCGGTACCCGTTTGCGCCCCAGCCATGACATCTTTACCAGCCAAAACATGCGGGATAGCTTGAGATTGAACATCCGTCGGTTGTTCAAAACCTAAAGATTGCAGAGCGCTAACTAATGTGGTTGAAAGTCCTAAACGTTGGAATGGGTGCACAGTATCAGACATTGCAGCTTACCTATTGGAAATCAGGGCGCGGATTGTAACAAAGCGCAAGGTAATCGCCTATTCAAAATCAGCGGAAATCAACAGTGTTAGGGAATTGATACATGAGGGGGGAATGTAAGGAGCATAGCCAGCATAGCCAGCATAGGCTGCTGGCTGGTACTATTCTGCGCTCTGTTCAGAGCATTCATGAGATACAGAGTCATAATCGGATAAATCAAATCCGATCTCCATGGCGTCGAGCCACTCTAAGCACTCATCGTTTTTATATTGGTCACTCATTAATCGACCTCCTTTGATATTTACTGAGACGGGATTATCACGTCGCAAGATCCTTTTTAAATGATTTATATGACAGTTTTTTGAAAGCGAATGGTCAAATTAATCATCACCACAATATCTATCACAGCGAAACGATTTCGACCACTCTTATTTAGCCGCCACCTTGCCATGTAAACAAAAAAATACACTCATGGATTTTTATTTTTACAAAGCTGTTGAAAATGAATCCGAAGTTCTACAATATAGCCCAAAATGAGTGGATTAATGGTCAACACCCCGTTGTATTCATATATATCACTCCCTGAAACACAACATAACGTATAAAGAACTTTACACCATGACTCAATCAAAGATTTTCGGCAGTACTTTGATCATCGCAGGGACCACTATCGGTGCAGGCATGCTAGCTCTACCGCTCGCTTCTGCAGGTATCGGCTTTGGCACATCATTACTGATTATGATCGCCCTCTGGGCATTAATGGCTTTCACTGCATTGTTAATGGTTGAAATCCATCAATATGCAGACAAAGACGCCACCTTACATACATTGGCTAAACAGATCTTAGGGCAAAAAGGAAAATGGGTAGCGAGCTTTGCTATGCTATTTTTGTTCTATTCGCTTTGTGCAGCTTACATTGCTGGTGGCGGCGCACAATTCACTCATCGCCTGACAGAGTTTGCTGGCATTGAGATCAGCAATCCGTTGGGCACCTTGCTTTTTACTTTACTGGTTGCACTTGTGGTGACGATCGGCACCAGCACGGTTGATAAAGTGAACCGCCTGCTGTTTGCCGGTAAAATGGTCGCGATGATTATAGTGCTCTCATTTCTTGCACCTAATGTTTCTCAGTCATACTTGCTTAGTATGCCACTTGAGCAAGGCTTAATCGTTGCTGCAATTCCCGTCATTTTCACCTCATTCGGTTTCCATGGCAGTATTCCGGCGATTGTGAATTACTTAGATGGCGACACCCCTTCGCTGCGCAAAGCCATCTTAATTGGTTCTGCTATCCCGTTGATTATTTACATTTTTTGGCAGATCGTCACGTTAGGTGTCGTTAGCCAACCTCAGCTGGTTGAGAATTCCGGCCTGAGTGCGCTAATTGTGACATTAGGACAAACCGTTCATCAATCCAATTTAAGCAGCATTATTGGCGTGTTTGCCGACCTTGCACTTTTGACGTCATTCTTAGGCGTAAGCTTGGGCTTGTTTGAATTCATGGGCGATACGATTAAGAAAAAGAACATTCCATTGCACCGTATGGCTGCCTCCGTCATCACCTATCTGCCACCGTTAGTCTTTGCGCTATTTTACCCTCAAGGCTTTATTATGGCGCTCGGTTACGCGGCTATTGCATTGACTATTTTGGCCATATTCTTACCGATTGTGATGGTGATTAAAGTGCGTTCAAACCAAGTATTCCAACCGCAGGGTGGAACACAATATCAAGTCAGAGGCGGTAAACTGGCTCTGACCATGACAGCAACCATTGGTTTGATGATCGTCACTTCGCAAATCTTTATTAGCCTTGGTGTACTACCCGCTCTGGGTTAATCAATTAAAGTTAAAAGTGGGGAGAGTAATATTACTCTCCCCACTTTTTTTAACCTAAAATAAGATCAAAGTCTCAATCTTGATATTTAAGTCAACATTCATTTCATAAAATTCTGCACGAACACACACATTTAGCCTTAGTATATTTATAAAATTTACTATTACTTTTTTGCATATCGGAGCAGCAATGAAAGAAGTTCAGTTCAGGACGATTGACCGCGTGTTCATTAAAATGTCAATTAATGACAAGATGTGGGTGATCTTCGCTTTATTCCTCACCGCTTTAAGCTTTGTCGCAGGAAATCGCTATGTTGATTCACTGGCCCAGATAGAAGCGCAATCGAAGTTGGCCGTTGAGTACAAACTGCAAGGTCTGCTTGCCAGCGGCGCAGATCCACAAACCCTTTCAGCGGTTGAAACTCGCCATTCTTTAGCCGCAACTAGTTATCAAAAAGGGGTGATTACCGCCACAGTAAAACACAGCGATGGCAAAGTTTACGCGCTAACAGAGAATCTCTCTTATCTTGAAAAAGACGCTCAGCGATCGGCACTCTCGACTTTTCTGTTGAGCTACTTGTGGGCAATCCCTTTTGCGATTTTCCTCTATTGGGTCGCTACTTTTATTGGCGGTGCATTGTGGGTGCTGTACACAACAACCTTGAAAATTTCAAAAGGTGATTTAACTTCACGATTAGGTTTTCATCCCGGTCGCGATGAGTTTGGCACCATTGGCTGCGCGCTCGATAACGCCATGGACACCTTGACCGAACTGGTAGTTTCAGTAAAACAAAACGCCACCACTCTCGGTGAAACATCCAGCTCTTTTGCCCATGAGATGAAAGAGAGCGAGCAACAAATCAGTAGCCAATACGCTTCCTTGGATTCCGTCGCCACGGCCATGGAAGAGATGACGGCCTCGGCGCAAGAAGTGTCGACCATTTCCCAACAAGCCAATCAGCAAGCCGAGCAAGATTCAAAACAAGCGGAAGAGAGCTCACAGCTAGTTCAGCAAGCGATTAATGAAATTTCCCAGTTGTCAAAGTTCATTGAACAAGCCTCTCATTCGGTGTCTACATTGAATGAAAATACGGCGCAGATTAACGATGTGATCACCACCATCAATGCCATTTCGCAACAGACGAACTTATTGGCACTGAACGCTGCAATAGAAGCGGCACGTGCTGGTGAACAAGGACGCGGTTTTGCCGTGGTAGCCGATGAAGTTCGCACCTTAGCTAGCCGCACGCAAGCGGCTACTGTTGAAATTCAATCCATGATTGAGAAGCTGCAAACCGAAAGTCAAGATATCGCACGCATTACTGAGCAAACGGTTAGTCAAGCTCAAACCAGTAGTAATTTAGTCGCTAACATCGGCAATAACGTCAATCAAATTGCTGAATCAGCAAAAATGATCAATGACATGAGTATTCAAATTTCAACTTCAGCCGAAGAACAAAGCGCCGTTGCTAATGATATTGCTGCTGAGCTGAGCGATATTCGTACACAATCCAATGCGATTCGCAGTGTTGCGCAAACCTCATCGCAAGGTGTCGCTAGCCTTGCAAACGCTTCGCGCAACCTTGGTGAAATTTTAAGCCGTTATCGGACTAACTGATCATTGGATTGCTTGAGTAATCAAGTCAGATCAAAATAGCCAGTCATTTGACTGGCTATTTATTTCATTCATCGCAGAGAAGTTGAAGCAAGAGCTTAAGACTCAGGATAACCTTGTGGATTATTTGACTGCCAACGCCACGTATCTTGTGTCATCGCTTCTAGGCTGCGAGTCGCTTTCCAACCTAGATCCGCCATCGCTTTGCTTGGATCTGCCCAACACTCCGCAATATCACCAGCGCGGCGTTCGACCAATTGGTACGGCACGCTTTTACCTGACACTTGTTCAAACGCTTTCACCATCTCTAGTACACTGTAGCCATTTCCTGTGCCTAGGTTATAAATGTGCAAGCCTGCTTGTTGGCCTACTTTTTCCAGCGCAGCAATATGACCATCGGCTAGGTCCATTACGTGAATATAATCGCGAACCCCTGTGCCGTCTTTAGTTGGGTAATCACTGCCAAAAACAGAGAGAAATGCTCTTCGACCCACGGCCACTTGCGAGACAAAAGGCATTAGGTTGTTCGGAATACCTTGTGGATCTTCACCTAACTCGCCTGATGGATGTGAACCTACAGGGTTAAAATAGCGCAGCAGTGTAATGCTCCAATCTGGGTTGGCTTTATGGAAATCGGCCAAGCACTCTTCAACCATTAACTTACTACGGCCATAAGGGTTGGTCGCACTGGTTGGGAAATCTTCGGTAATAGGCACTGAGGCTGGGTCACCGTATACGGTTGCAGATGAACTAAAAACAAGTGCCTTCACGCCAGCTTCACGCATGGCCGCCACCAGTACCAATGTGCCATTCACATTGTTATCGTAATATTCCAATGGTTTTTCTACTGACTCACCGACTGCTTTTAAGCCTGCGAAATGGATCACCGCTTGAATATTTTGCGCTTTCATCACTTCAACCAGTTGTGCTTGGTTGCGTACATCACCATGGACGAACAGCGGCTTCACACCGGACACTTTTTCGATGCGCTCTAAAACCGATGCTTTACTATTGTATAAGTTGTCAAAAATTACGGGTGTCATACCGGCGTGGATCATTTGAATGCAGGTATGGCTGCCGATATACCCCATCCCGCCTGTCACTAATACGTTCATTGTTTTTACCTTCTGACATTGGTTGTGCAAGTTTAACGACTTTCAACCTAAACTTCACTTATAAATCAATCTGCTTTAATGTTTGTCTATCAGGCCAATTCGCTCTCTTTCGGCCCATACTTATCGCCAAACAATGAATCAGATCACTGTATATTGCCTTTGATTACGGCAAGTTACTCAACATGGATACTCAAGGATGATGCAACCCGTGACAAGAAGAACAATCACTCTCAATTGTGACATGGGCGAGAGCTTCGGTGCATGGCAAATGGGCGCTGATGAGTTGGTGATGCCTTGGATTGACATGGCCAATATTGCGTGTGGCTTTCATGCCTCTGACCCACACGTGATGAGCCGAACGATTGAGCTGGCGATTCAATTTGATGTAATGATTGGCGCTCACCCGGGTTACCCCGATTTGCAAGGTTTTGGTCGCCGTTCAATGAGTTTTAGCGAAGAAGAGATATGCGAGTTACTGATTTACCAGATTGGCGCACTCAAGGCATTATGTGAGAGCAAAAATGCCGAGATAAGCTACGTCAAACCTCATGGGGCTTTATATAACGATATGATGCGTGACAAATCTGTCTTTCGCGCAGTGGTCGATGCAGTTTCTTGCTTCAATGTGCCCTTGATGATCTTAGCTTCAGGCAATAACCAAGATTACCTTGATATCGCCGATATTTATGACGTGCCATTGCTGTTTGAAGCCTTTGCCGACCGGACTTATCTCGCTAATGGTATGCTCACTCCAAGAGGCCAAGCCAATGCAGTGCTGACTAATGAAGAGGCGATCATCAATCAAATTAAACAACTGGTTGATTACGGAAAAGTGACCAGTTCGGATGGCTTTGTGATCCCTATCGAAGCCGATACAATTTGCGTGCATGGCGATAATCCGGCAGCGATTGAACTGATAGAGAAAATCCGAATTTGTCTACGAGAGCGTTGAACCATTACTCGTATATCTCCTAGCAGCCACAACGTCATCACAAGGAGTGTTAAGTGACATTGAACTACAGCATTGAGCCCGTTGCGGAATGCAGCCTCTTATTGCGTTTTGCTCACCCGCCATCGGCCGATCTCTCACTCGATATCGGACAAATTGCGCAACAGATCATGGTGCAGTTTTCTGCTTACCTGATGAATGTCACCCCTTCTTACACTACCATTTTGATCGATTACCTTCCTTATCGTATAAGTCAAAGGGAGCTAGAGCAGCAATTGATCACAGCGATCGCGGCCTTATCTTTAGCTGTGGAAGCCACCCACAATTTGGTTGAGCTTAGCGCTTACTACGATGAAAGTGTCGGCCCAGATTTGAAGCGCTACCATGCGCTTGGTTTATCCACGCAACAAGTTATCGCGCTGCACACTCAAACGGTCTACACCGTTTGTGCCGTCGGTTTTGCACCAGGCTTTGCCTTTATGGCTGAAGTAGATGAACAATTACGCTTACCGCGCCATGCCACCCCACGCCTTAGTGTGGCCAAAGGCAGCGTCGCGATTGCAGAACAGCAAACGGCCGTCTATCCGAACAACTCTCCCGGAGGATGGAATATCATCGCCAATTGCCCCCATGCGCTCTTTTCTCCTCATCAAACACCAATGACGCCTTTTTCGATTGGAGCTAAAGTGAAGTTTACAGCGATGACTCGCGAGGAATTTTTATCATTAGGAGGTGAAATACCTCAATTAGCCGCGCAGTGGGAGCACCATTCATGAGCCCCCTACTACAGGTGATAAAACCCGGTCAACTGAGCTTAATTCAAGATTTTGGACGCTTTGGTCTCAGTCATATCGGTGTTACTCAATCAGGACCAGTCGATGATTACGCCTACAGTTGGGCCAACCATTTACTGGGTAACCGAGTCAATTTAGCAACGCTTGAAATCACGCTTGGTCAGGCGGAATTTCATGTTGAACACCCATGTATGCTGGCAATTGCAGGTGGTGATTTATCGGCCACGTTAGATGGAAAACTGATTGGTAATTGGCAAAGCTTTAGCGCGCAAGCCGGGCAAACACTGAAATTTGGCCTAGCCAAAAATGGCTTAAGAGCTTACTTGGCCGTGCGCGGAGGGTTCATTGTGCCTCACCATTTAGGTAGTGTTGCCACCGTACCCAAAGAACAGCTTGGTGGGTTAACGCAAAACGGTGTACCACTGCAAGCGGGCGATTCACTGCACTTTAATCCCCACGCTATCGATAACAAACCCGTACACATTACTTTTCGTTATAAGCCTGATTATAATCTGCCACTTAAATTACGCGTCATTGAAGGCTACCAAGCCCTGCAATTTTCATCGCAGCAACTCGATCGCTTTTATCAAACCAGCTTCACCGTCAGTCAGCATGCCGATCGCATGGGCTATCGTCTTAATGGCGATACGGTTACCCCACCCGCGACACCTATTTTATCGGAAGGAATTGCTTTGGGGGCGATTCAAATCCCGCCAGATGGCCAACCGATCATTTTACTCAACGATCGCCAAACCATCGGCGGTTACCCTAAATTAGGGTGTGTGGCTCGCATTGATCTGCCCCGTTTGGCACAAGCAAAACCAGGGCAGAAAATACGTTTTGTCAAAGGTGATATACAAGGCCTGCAAGAGGTTTGGTGCCAATGGGCGCGTTATTTCGGCTACTAACAACTATCACCTTGCTCCTTTAGAAAACCGCAAGGTGTCACCAATCAAACCATACCGACAATTTTTGCCAATGCTTCAGGATAAGCGCGTGCCTTAGCTAACGCGATGGCTTTCTCTTCCACCTGTTCAAGAGCCAAACTCATGCTGATTGGGTGACGAGCTTCTATCGATTGTAGCAAGTCTTCATCGTTCACTAACTGCCAATGCTGAACAATTTTAGTTGCCGCTTCCAACGCGGATGAACCTTTGACCACTTCGATTCGTGCATAATTATGAGCTTCAAACGTAACATCAGCGGCTCGTAATGTGGCATCTTGGCCGGGAATTTGCTGCGCACCAAACAGTGGCTTACCAGCTACTTGTGCTTGAATATACTGTGGGATGAACTGACTCATGTGGTGTATGGCTCGTTCACTGCGCTCTTGCAGTGCGTCCTGTTGCCAACCGTTCTTAATTTTGCGTTCGAGATAATCAGGCAATACGGGCTGTGATGATCCAGCTTGCGAGGCCACTAACCCATCTTTAAATAACGTGATTCCCTCGGTCATACCATGCAACTGAAATAGACCATCAGCATACGGTGTTAGCTGAGCCATTCCTTGTGGGGTGCCTCTTGGCCCGTGAAAAATCACTTCTGGCCATTGCTGGTCGCATTCTGCCCAACGGGTAACGTAGGCCGCTTTAAATTCCACCAAGCGTTGACGCGGAGCCTTAGCCAAATCATCGACTATTCCCGTTTCATAACCACATGCATTGACTAAATAATCGGCATGGATAACGTGTTCATGCTCTTGATCATCCAAATAAACGAGCTGCCATTGCTCATCAATAAAATCAGATTTGATTAATTTAGCGTGCGTTAAAACTTGGCAATGAGGCATCGCCGCTAACGCAAGCTCAGCACTGGCCGCCAGCCGAAAAACACTCCAACCGTATTCTTGCACCGCAATGACTGGGTACTTCAACTGATTTAAATCTGCATGTTGAGCAAAAGGGATCACCCAATCATCGAATGATGTCGGTTGATCACTCTGTTGCTGAGTTGCTAATACCTGCAGTGCTTCACGGCTGTAGAGTTTGAAATACTCTTGGGGTTGACCAAGCTGCTGATTACGTGGGTCTTCATCAACCAATTGTTGATAGCTGCGCTGAATAAGCTCTAGCCTTGGTAATAAGGCTTGCGGCTCACCGCCATCACTATGCGGAACAGCGATCACAGTCGGTCGCTTATTCAGCGTGTGTGGGTAGAGCCTGACGGTTTCAATCGACTGCTTAAGTAACTCAAGACACTGCTGCTGCGAAATTTCGCGATAGAGGTTACCGCCCGCGTGCAGATGGCAAATCGGCGGCCCATTAACGAGACCAGCGCTTTTTTCCAAAAGCAGCACATTGAGCCCCAGTTCTCCCATATGAACGGCGGCAGTGGCACCAGCCACACCCCCACCAATAATTGCGACACATGGAGAATCTGTATTGAACTTTTTATATGACATAAGATACGAGTACTCTGGAAAACCCGGATGCATTCTAAAGCTTGTAAAGCGTTATTAAAATCACATTTTTCACGTGGTCTTATCTGTTTTACGACTAACAAGCAATACGCATAATCGACAAATAACTTAAAAAATTGCTTGACTCAATAAAGCCAAAACGACGTTTTTTCAACCTTGTGAATAACAAAACTGCGCAACCCAAGGTAACTACGGGGCTAAGCGCAAATAGGCCGTTATCAAGCCGTCGAGTTATCCCAAACTTTATCCACTGTTTTTGTGGATAACTCCGTCTGGGATTATGGATACCGCTAGTTAAAGTCTTTATTTATAGGGGTTAACAGCCGCTTAATTAAACTACTCACGACCAGCGATAATGTGCAAAACGTCGCCAAGGGTAGCACCAACCACATGCTGTAATGCGCCATAGGTTCTAGTTCAAAACCGAACTTCATGACGCTGGCCACCACCGCGTCAGAGCCAAGGCTTGCGACGACTCCGGCAATGAGCGCCATCAAACCGTATTCAGCCCAAATAGTTTGCTCGACGCGGCGCTTGCTGGCCCCTAAAGTGCGGTATAAGCGAATTTCTTGTTGCCTCTGGCTTAAACTTAAACGCAACAGAGTAAAAATCAGCAAAATACCAGCAATAACGCCCATTGCGGCCAGCACTGTCACTGACCAGATAATTTGCGTCAGCAAAGTTTGAATCTTATCGCCCATTGCCCGGATATCCATCAAACTGACCGTAGGGTAAGTGCGAGCAAGGGTGGCAAGCAAGGCGTTATCTTGATCTTGCGCTCTGAAACTCACCAGCCACGTGGCAGGGATCTCCTGCAATAGGTCTGGGGTAAAAATGAAATAGAAGTTAGGCTTCATTTCTCGCCACTCGACTTGGCGAATGGAATTTACTTTCGCTTCCACGGTTTGGCTATTGATCACAAACCCCAAACTATCACCCAGTTTCAGCCCCAAATCACGAGCAACGTCGGATTCAACCGAAACGCCACCTTGCTCTGTCCACGCTCCTGCCGTCAGTTGGTTGTTGCTGGGTAGCGATTCTCCCCAAGTGAAATTGAGCTCTCGCCTCAACGCATCACTCCCCTCTTCACCTTGAGCTTGTTGCTTGGCCTCTATGCCATTAATAGTCGATAAACGCCCTCGGATGATCGGATAGGCTTGCGAACGCACAATGTTGGCGCTGTCTAACGTGTTAAGGTAATCGTTAACTTCATTTGGTGAAATGTTGAGTGCAAATGCGTTATGAGCATCGCTGGGTAAGGTTCGCTGCCAATCAGAGAGTAAATCGGTACGCACTAACCAGATGATCGCCAATAACATTAACGATAGTCCTAACGCGCCGAACTGGACTCCGGTCGTGATTGCCGAACGATTGATTCGGCTGAGCGCTAATTTAAGCGCGGTAGAGAGCGGAAGACGTCCTAAACTACGAGCCACCAAAACACTGACCACAGCAAGCACTGCAAAAAGCGTCACGATCCCAGCCAACACAATCCACACTAAGAGATTATTCCAATAAGCCCACAGCATCGGCACTAACGGAATCAAGATGAGCAACCCATTACGGCGATGATTCGGTTTCGCTCGCTCTGTTTGCATGACATTGAGCGCACTGGTATCTAGCAAATGCAGTAAAGGAATGCCGAGTGCAGGAAAAGCGATCAATACACTCGCCATCAGCGCAATAAAAGCGGGTTTAGCGCCATAACTCGGTAAAGGCGTAGGCAATAAATCCACCAGCGGCACGCGTAATAAAGACTCTAGGCCAATGCCGATCAATACCCCAAGCACCGCAGCAGAAACAAACAAAATCACCACTTGTACGATCAACCATTGGCGGATCCAACGTTTGCTCGCTCCAAGGCTTTTTAACATGGCGATGGTTTTTTGCCGCGTAGAAACATAGTGCTGACAAGTCAGGACTAATGTGGTTGCCGCCATGATGATCACAATCGCTACGGTTAACGACAAATATTGCTCTGTGCGTTCAAAAACCTCATTCGTTCGGCTGGCGCTATTTCGGTCGCGCCAACGATCGCTAGGCGTTAAAGTAACGGGCTGTTTTACTGCTTCAATCTGTCCATCATCACCATTAATGAACACGCTAAATTGCACTCGGCTCCCCAATTGAAGTGCACCAGTACGAGCCACATCGTCTTGGTGGATCAACACCGCGGGCATCTGTTGAAATGGATTAAAGCTGAGTCCCGGCTCCTCAAGGATGCGTCCCGAGACCGTAAAGTCGGCATCGCCCAGCGTGACCTGATCACCAATTTGAACGTCTAATTGCGCAAATACTCGTTCATCTAACCACAGTTGATTCGGCGCAAGGTGCTGAAATGTCGTCACATCATCAGAAAGACGCATTTCACCGCGTAGCGGATAAGCACTATCCACTGCTTTGACAGTGACTAACTGCATACCGCGCTCACTGAATGCCATTGTCGCGTAACGTGTAAGTAGTGAAGACGGCAATTGCAAGCGCTCGATCTGATCGAGCAATGACGCTGGGGGTGGGTTTGCGGAAACAAACACACTATCGGCAGTGAGTGCGTCTTTACCTTGTTTAACAATCACTTGCTCCATACGCTCAGCTAAGGCAGTCAGCGCAAAAATACAAGCAATGATCAAGGTTAACGCCACTGAAATAGGCCACAGCTGTCCGTGGCGGATTTCACCTAAGCTCCAGCGAATTAATCGTTTATTGAGTGAACGGCTCGACATCTCGCTCATTACCGCTCCTCCAACATACCGGCTTGCATGTGGAAAATACGATCACATTGATCCGCAAGAGCGGGATCATGAGTAACCAGCACTAAGGTCGTTCCGTGCTGCTTATTTAATTCAAACAATAATGAAACCACTTTTGCCGCGGTTTCTTGATCAAGGTTGCCAGTAGGCTCATCGGCAAACAGCACTTTCGGATTGATCATAAAAGCTCTTGCTAGCGCGACTCGTTGCTGCTCGCCCCCTGAAAGTTGTGCAGGAGAGTGATGCATTCGATGCGATAAACCAACGGCCGTCAACAAGGATTTAGCACGATCCACATCCTCTTTTTCGCCTTTTAACAAACAAGGTAGCGTCACGTTCTCTAACGCAGACAAACTTGGGATCAGCAAAAAGCTTTGAAACACAAAGCCAACCGATTGACTGCGGATCGCCGCACGTCCTTCATCGTCCAGTTGAGACAATGGCTGACCCAATAGCTCTACCTCTCCGCGTGTCGGCGTATCAAGCCCAGCCAACAGCGTCATCAGGGTTGATTTCCCCGCACCAGACGTTCCGACTATCGCCACGCTTTCACCACTTTTGATCTCTAGGTTTACCTCTTTTAGGATTGTTAAATGCTCTTGATTGGTAGAGACTGTTTTAGATAATGAATGTGCCCTAATAACGGATGTTTGCATGACTCGACTTCTTTCCTTGATTTGTATTTTATTATTCTCGGCTAGCGCTAGTAGTACCACACTCTTGATATTGGGTGATAGTTTAAGCGCCGGTTACCAAATGCCGATTGAAAAAGCTTGGCCTAGCTTGCTACCTAATGCGTTACAAGCTGAAGGTAAATCAGACATTGATGTCATTAATGCCAGTATTTCTGGCGATACAACGGGCAATGGCCTAGCCCGCTTACCGTCACTACTCACCCTACATACCCCTGATGCGGTGCTTATTGAGCTTGGTGCGAACGACGGATTGCGTGGCTTTCCATCTCAATTGATCAGCAGCAATTTAACCGCCATCATTGGCCAAATAAAAAAAGCAGGCTCAACCCCTCTTTTGATGCAGATCCGCATTCCACCAAACTATGGCAAACGCTACAGCGATGCCTTTTATAGCCTCTATTCTGAGCTTAGCCTCCAACACACTGTGCCGTTGCTGCCTTTTTTCTTAGAGCAAGTGATCATTAAACCCGAGTGGATGATGGCCGATGGCTTACATCCGACGGTCGACGCTCAGCCGTGGATCGCCAATTTTGTTGCGCAACATTTAGCAGAGCATCTCTGATTTTAATGCCTCAGCTCAATGAACTTTACCTAGTTTTACGATATTTTTTAGACCATTCCCCTAACCGCAAAGGTACAAACTATGCACATTGAACCTGTGATCAAAGGTGTGGTCGCTCGCTCTGCTCATCCACTCGGATGCGAACAAGCTGTGTTACAACAGATTAATTACGTAAAATCTTGCAGACCGATCACTCACGGGCCAAAACGAGTTCTCATTTTAGGCGCATCTTCAGGCTTTGGGCTCGCCGCCCGCATTGCCCTAACCTTTGGTGGTTCAGAAGCCGATACGATTGGCGTTTCCTTTGAAAAAACGCCATCAGAAAAAGGGGTTGGTAGTGCTGGTTGGTACAACAATCTCTTTTTTAAACAACAGGCCGAGCAAGCGGGTCGAGTCGCCGTCAATATCGATGGGGATGTTTTTTCACCATCAGTACGCGAGCAAGTGATTGAAGCGATAGAGACCTATTTTGAAGGGGAAGTCGATTTAGTCATTTACAGTATCGCCAGCGGCATGAGACCAAAACCCAATTCAGATCAGTATTGGCGCTCCGCCATCAAACCGATTGGTGAGGCCGTTTCTGGTGCGACGATATTACTAGAAAACGATACGTGGGTAGAAACCACCATTGCCCCTGCAAATGACGAAGAGATCGAAAGTACACTGAAAGTGATGGGTGGCGAGGATTGGGAAAACTGGATAGATACGCTGATCAACACTGAATCGATTGCACAAGGGTGTAAAACCATTGCTTTTTCATACATCGGCCCTCAGATTACTCACCCCATTTATCTTGACGGTACACTGGGACGCGCCAAAATTGATTTGCACCAAACCAGCCACTCTCTCAACCTAAAATTGTCTAACTATGGCGGCGGGGCTTATGCGACTGTTTGTAAAGCTTTAGTCACGAAGGCGAGCGTGTTCATTCCCAATTTAAGCCCTTACATTGTCGCATTGTATAAGGTGATGAAAGAAAAAGAGACGCACGAAGGATGTATCGAGCAGATGCAGCGTCTGTTTAGCGAAAAACTCTCTAGCAAAGGCAAAGTACCCGTTGATGGCGAACGACTGATCCGTATGGATGATTGGGAGCTCAACCCAGATACTCAGCAAAAAGTGGCCGATTTACTGGAGAAAATGGATCAGTACAACTTTAAGCAACTAGGTGACTATAAGGGCTTTAAGCGAGAATTCATGCAGCTCAATGGCTTCGACTTTGATTGTGTTGATTATGCTCAAGAAATTAATATCGACCATTATATCAAGCAAGCCGATTAACTCCTTCCGTATCATTTACGAGACACAGCTAACTATCTCAATGCCCCAATATTTTATTGGGGCTTTTTTTTGTTACATTGGCGGCGCGTTCTTATTCTTAATACCATACTATGGTCATAGGAGCGGATCTTGTCATCGTCAGTCTAGAGCAATGAATGCTCGGCTTTTTTAAGCTTTGTCGTCCAAAGGAATTTGATAATATGTCGAAAATAAAGACACATGAGATGCTCATCCCCTCTTCAATGATGGATGGATGGCAGCGCATTGTGAATTTACTCGCTGAAATTTTAAACGTCCCGAGCGCATTGATCATGCGTGCTAGCCAGCAAAAACTCGAAATATTCTGTAAAAATACCAACGTCGACAACCCCTATCAAACCGGACATAAAGAACCCTTAGGACAAGGTCTGTACTGTGAAACTGTGATGCAAACACAGCAGGAACTATTGGTCCCGAATGCTTTAGCCGATAAAAAATGGATGCATAATCCAGATGTACCACTGGGCATGATTGCCTATTGTGGCATCCCATTAAAGTGGCCGAATGGTGATATGTTTGGCACCATTTGCGTACTCGATAACAAGGAGAACCATTTTGGCCCCACCTATCGGCAGTTACTGGAGAGTTTTCGCGATACCATTGAATCCCATCTCACCACCTTATACCAACAAGTAAGACTTCAGCAGCTCAATGATGAGCTTCAGCTTCGTGTCGATAACCGAACACAAGATCTTGCTGATCTCAACTACTCGCTCACGCAAGAGATCGATAAACGCCGCGCCGCAGAACAACAGATTCAATATCAAAAGTGGCATGACGTCAGCACAGGTTTTTTAAATCGCAACGCACTTGAATTGGAACTCAAAAATAGCCTTTTACAAGCAACAAAACAGCACACCGAAGTTGCCGCCATTCATATTGGTTTCACTAATGCTCGTCATATTCAATCTCACTTTGGCTACCGAGCATGGGATCAAGTCATCGCTCGATATCGTGAGCGATTAGGCCGCTGCGATAAAATTGAAATATTGACCGCTCGACCCACGTCGACAGATTTAGTCTTGATCGTCAAAACAAAACTATTAGCGCGTCACCTGGAAAAGTTGTGCCATAAATTGGTCGAAATCGGTCATTCTGAATTTAAGCTCGATGACCATAATGTTCATCTTCATTCCTATATTGGTATTGCAACGAGTTTAGACACTGACAATGCTATAGAACTGCTCAAACAAGCTTCTGCTGCCATGGTCTCTTGCAAAGATTCCGGTCATAAGTTTTGCTATCACTCGCAAGTGTTCAGTGACTCACTCCGGCAAATCAACCAATTAGAAAGCTACTTATTACGAGCAGTGCGCAACGATGAGCTCATGCTCTATTTTCAACCTAAGGTCTCTCCAACCACTCATCGCTGGACGGGGGCAGAAGCGCTACTACGTTGGCGGCACCCCGTATTGGGCGATATATCCAATGAAACCTTAATTCACATGGCCGAACAAAATGGACTGATTTTTGAAGTGGGTAACTTTGTCCTGCGATCGGCCATCGAAAAAACGAGCCAATGGGCAAAACAGGTCGATAATTTCAAAATGGCCATTAACGTTTCAGCCGTCCAATTGAAGAATGCCCAATTCGCAGACCAAGTTCGTGAGCTACTGAACACCTACCAACTTCCAGCTCGGTACTTAGAGTTGGAAGTAACAGAAAGCTGTTTGATTGCGGATGAAGTGGTGGCTCGCAACACACTGCGAATTCTACACCAACTAGGTGTGACGTTGTCACTTGATGATTTCGGCACGGGCTACGCCTCTTTCAGCTATTTGAAAAAATTTCCCTTCGATTGCATAAAAATAGATAAAAGCTTTGTACATCAATTGGATCAAAGTGAGGAAGATAAAGAAATTGTTCGCTCAATCATTCACGTTGCCAAAAAATTAAAGCTGAAAGTGATCCTCGAAGGGATTGAAAATCAAAGCCAAGAAGACTTTATCATCAGTGAAGGGTGTGAGTTTGGCCAAGGCTATTTCTATGGTAAACCGATGCCTTGTGACGAGTTTGAGGCTGGGCTACTGAACCAAAATTATGCACACCCTATCGAGACAAAGGTTTTGTAGGATAAAGGAATCCCTTATCATGTCTTTACTCTCAGTGTGGCGGTTCCTATAATCGCCGCCTTTCCTTTCCAAACGAGCGATATCGAGATGGATTTATTAACATCAATTCTCAAAAAGCTAGAAAAACAGAACTACCGCGCCTATCAGCAGATCAAAGGTCAATACGAATTTGGTGATTTCACCTTGCATATCGATCATATCCAAGCGGACCCTTACGCTTCTGCATCTCGCTTTCGCGCTACTCGAGCATGGTCTCTGACCGGTCTGGAATGGTTAAAAGAGAAATCACCTGCTTATCAAATGGCTGCAAGAGATTTTATCGCTCGTAGTTTTGCGGAGTTTGCTAAGCAAGAGAACCATATTTCCATCGCATTGACGGGCCAAACGGTGCTTGATAGTACCGCTGTTCTCTTTACGGAGCATGGTATTGAGCTTCGTTTTCGCATCAATTTACCCGCTGAAGGTCGTGACATTCTGGCCAAGAAAGCGCTCAACATCATCACCTTCTACCTACCAAAATTCATTCGCCGAGCTACCATTGAACGTGAACTGGATAAAGATGCCCTACTTGAGCATTGCGCTGTGATCGAAGATCAAGAAGCAATGCGTGCACAACTGGCACAGCACAATCTGGTTGCTTTTGTGGCTAATGGCAGCGTATTACCTCGCTTGGCAGGTAACTGTGATCTGCCGATGAAAGACGCCGTTACTTTCCAAGCCCCCACATCGCTAGAAGTCGAGCTTGAGACACCAAACCAAGGCAAAATTAAAGGACTCGGTATCCCCAAAGGTATAACCCTTATCGTCGGCGGTGGTTTTCACGGTAAATCGACTTTGTTAACGGCGATTGAGCGTTCAATTTACAACCATATTCCCGGCGATGGCCGTGAGCGAATTGTTACGGATCATCAAGCCATGAAAATTCGCGCTGAAGATGGCCGTTGCGTACATAATTTAAATTTGTCCAACTACATCAATCACCTACCTATGGGTAAAGAAACCTCCGATTTCAGCACTCAAGATGCGTCCGGTTCAACATCGCAAGCAGCGTGGTTACAAGAATCCATTGAATCTGGCGCTAGTACATTACTAATTGATGAAGATACTTCCGCCACCAACTTCATGATCCGTGATGAGCGTATGCAAGCGCTGGTTAGTAAAGGTGATGAGCCCATTACACCATTGGTTGATCGTATCGGGCAACTTCGCGATGATTTGGATATCTCAACACTGATCGTCATGGGGGGATCCGGTGATTACTTAGATGTCGCCGATACTGTCATCCAGATGCATGACTACCACGCCGTTGATGTGACTAACAAAGCTAAAGAAGTCATCAAACAGCACCCAACTGCTCGTCACAACGAATGTGAAACGCCACTGGCTATTTTCCCAGAACGCGCTGTGAATCGCACTGCGCTGCAAAAATTACTGGTTGATGGTAAATTCCGAGTCTCTGCCAAAGGCGTTGATTCGCTTCGCTTTGGCAAAGAATTTACGGATTTAAATGCGTTAGAACAATTGGAGTCACCTTCTGAAGTCAATGCGATTGGCTGGACTTGGTTCCAGTTTGCGCAGACTCCGGGGTGGTCAGCGCAACCAAGCAAAGAGATGATGGCTTTATTAGCAGGAACATGGCACCAAAATATGCCAAACCACGGTGACTTGGCGAAACCACGTGTCATCGATGTGATGGCGGCGTTGAACCGTATGCGCAAGTCGCAATTTAAAAACCACCAGTAAAGATTAACTCCCCTACAACAAAAGCCAAAAGAAGCGAGAGATCGCTTCTTTTTTACTTCAGTACCTTATTGCTTCAGTACATTACAGGTAGTTAGCTTAGGTATGCCTTACAGTGCCAGTTGACCTTATTCGACAAATATCTTGTCTAGAGTTTAAGGTTTGGGCTTTAACTATTTTGCCGCAAAATATTCCATGCTTCACACAACACTCGAAACGTTTCAGCATTGCCATTGTCTCTATCTGGATGCCACTTTAGTGCCAACTTGCGCCATGTTTTCCGGATTTCAATTTGCGTCGCTTCCACTGGTAATTTAAACAGCCTCAATGCTTGAAGACGATTCATATTAAGGTTACTCGTTCCACCCATTGCTTTACGGTAACGAGTCCAAAATTCGTTCAACAAGCGGCGCACTTCTCCTTCATCAGCCTCATAATTTTTCCACTGAGTGTAATAATCACGCAATGGATCATCTGGGTCGATTTCGCAACTAACGGCACGATGCGCAGGCATTAGTACAATGTCCATTGCTGATACTTGTAACCACTTTTCAGGGTAAAGCGTCTCTTGAAGCTGATAGAGCGCGTTCATGATCAAAAAATTACGCTTAAAGAGGTCTTTTTCAGGTGCGCTATCAAGTACAGGCATGAATCCCTGTTCACTTAAATGTGCCGCTAACGTATGGACTTTCCAACCGGAAGGCTGTTTACGCAACACCTCCAACATTGGCCAAAGCAGCGGATTTTCCATGTAAGATTGAAACTGAGCGGTAAGTTCTAAGCTTTCAGACATACTTTCGGGCCTACTTTGGGACATAGTCTCGACGTTCACATTAAGGTTCTCTCTTCATTCAAATCCAATATCGCTTTTTTGTCGAGTTTCTTACCGCATATTATCTTGGCTTTTTGAACTAGAGTCCGTTTATCACACGCACTATCTATCAATACATAAAAAGAGAAAGATCGAGTTGTTGCATGATCTTCTCCACCTTGCAGATCTCTTTGCCAAGACAATGCGAAAATCAATCACAAAACGAAGGTAGATACGCACATCTCAAACACAAATTTCTACGTCTATAAGATACAGAATTCAACAAAATTGAACATCGTGCAAAATAGTGGCACTATCCATCGGTATTTTGTCATAGGAAAAAACATGTCTCTCAACTTCTCACGCACGCTTTTATTTTTGACGGCGATCTACGGTGTACTCTTTCTATTTTCAGCGATCGCGCCGGTTTCTCGTGCTGTCTGGTTAGCAGAAATCATCCCTGCGCTAGGGATCTTAGCACTCGTCTATTGGGCTTCAACAAAACTACGCTTTAGCTCAACGGCTTATATTCTGATGTTTGTGTGGCTTAGTTTGCATACCATTGGGGCTAAATATACATTTGCAGATGTTCCGTTTGCTTGGTTCAACGAACTGATCGGATCATCTCGTAATAATTTTGATCGCGTCGCTCATTTCTCAATTGGCTTTTATGCCTACCCTATCGCTGAATATTTAATTAGAAAGCAGCTCTGTAAACCGCTAATTGCCTCATTGTTCGGGCTTTTCTCTATCATGAGTATCGCAGCAGGTTACGAAATTCTTGAATGGTGGTATGCCTCAATCGCGGGTGGTGATGAGGGAATCGCTTTTCTGGGTTCACAAGGCGACATTTGGGACGCACAAAAAGACATGTTATGCGATACCCTTGGGGCAATGACGGCACTTTGCCTATTATGGTTTAGGCCAAAATCAAACATTCCTTACAGTGAAGTATGAAATGCCTCTAATTTTTGGAACTAAGGTAAATATTACCGAGAGCAAGTTTTGATTAGTGTTTATTCTGTGAGTACGGAGAACATGACTCTCCCTTTTTGCTGCTGAGAATTGATTATGAAAAATATAAATAAAACACTTGAAAAAATAGACTGCTGTCCACTTTGTCAACATGACGAATACTTTATTTCCACAAACAATGAAAAGTTTATCTGCGCACAATGTGGTTTTAAAACCGACCACTTACAAAACGTCCAGCAAATGATTGGTGTACACACAGCGCTAATCAGTCATAAACACATTCATTGCTTGGCCAACAATGTGCATTGAGCCATGGTTTAAGCTCGAGTAATGTGTCGATAACAACGACATTAGGCGCTTGAGAAAAACCCTGTGGGTTAAGAGGTGCTAGCTGAACGGTTGGTACCTCTGCATTGATACCCGCTTCAACCCCTTTTGCTGAATCATCCACATAAATACATTCTTGCAAAAGAAATCCCATATTCATCGCACAATAACGAATTAAATCAGGTTCAGGCTTCCAGCTATTCGCATCAAAGGCTGAAAAAATGCGTCCTTCAAACAAAGGGAGCAAACCGCTCCGTTGTAAAATTGATGATATTTTTTCTTTAGGTGCATTAGAGGTGACACAGTATTCAATACCCTGCTGGCGTAAATACTCAAGTAGTTCTATCGCACCATCCATGGGTGAAAGATATTGCTGGAAGAGCTCATTAACTTTATCCCGATAAAGGTTCTCTAAAAGATCAAGATCGGCGTTAATGTTCGTATGTTCAAGCGCCTGAAACAGTATGTCCGCAATCTTCCCTCCTTCAAAATGGTTACTCACTTGTGCAAAAGTAAGGTGGGCTCCTAGTTGGTTCAATACATTGACTAGCGCTTCGCAGCACAAACGCTCACTATCAACTAAAGTACCTTCACAGTCGAAAATAATACATTTTATTTTTTTCTCAGTCATAAACACTTCCTTCATCCAATGCTTAATTTTAACCGCTGGGTGAATGTATAAAATGATTGAGTTAACAGAATGAAACGAAGATAAGAGTTGATATACATAACTTATAGCCACATCACTCTTTGATACTCAATGGGGCGTATTTAGCCGGCTCTGTAATAGCTTGTCGTATCGGGATACAAATTACGGATTTGGATAAAATCATCCAAATGATTAAGCAATAAATTGACTAAAGTAGGGTCAAACTGAAAACCGCATTCACGTTCAAATAAACTTACTACATTCTCAAGCGGCCACGCTTCTTTATAACAACGCTCACTTAGCAAAGCATCGAACACATCCGCTATCGCAGTAATGCGAGCAAATATATGAATGTCTGTGCCTTTTTTCTGATTAGGATAACCTTTACCATCCCAACGCTCATGGTGTTCATGCGCGACAATCGCAGCTAATTTAGTTATATCACCTTCGCTTGTATTGAGGATGTTATAACCAGCGGTAGTGTGAGTCTGCATGATTTCCCACTCATCTGGTGTTAATTTTCCAGGCTTATCCAAAATCGACTCTGGAATCGCAATTTTTCCCACATCGTGCATTGGGCTGATGATCTCGATCATTTCTACCTCGCGCTGCGTTAACCCGCACAAACGAGCCAGCAGCGCAGAGAGCCTTGCTACCCGCTTAACATGATTACCCGTTTCACCAGAGCGCGTTTCTATTGCTTCTCCGAGTAAATGAATCATTTCCCGCTGTACGGCTAATGTACGCTCTTGCAATACCACTATTTTACGGTTTTTGACGCCAAGCTCTCTTTTTTGTCTGAGGGTCACCCCTTGCATAACAATCACAACCAGCAAACAGAGAATAATAAAGCTAGCCGCGAGTAACACTTTCCAATGCTGTTCAAAATAAGAGAGAGGACGATTAAGAACCAACACATCCTGCGGCAAGGCTTTCATGTCAATCTGATGTCGCTGCATGGCTTGGTAATCAAAAACCGCTCTTGCACTACTGATTTGCATGTCAACTGCGGAGGCCAAATCTAATGATACAAATTGGTTTAACGCCATCAAGATATCTTTTCCCAGTTGCTCAGAACGATTAACATGCCCTCCAACGATACCATCACGAATATAAAACTCCCACAGTACAAAAATGGGGGCAGCGCTAGCTTGTGCTAGGCGGTAGGAAATCTCTTGATAAGTATGGTAAACACCTTGATTTATCTCTGTATTAAAGTGCGATAGCAGTACCGCATCATCAGGGGAGATCTGGAATAGCACCTTTTCTGCTTCAGCCAAAGTGATGGAGTTAATATCGATAAACTCGATACCTTTTAAAAGATCCGTAGCCAGCACTTCATCGACTTTTTTTCGGATCAATTGCGAAGTATGGCTTTGATCTGATAAATAATAGATTCTCTTGAGTTTTGGACGTAATATTTTGATTAAATAGAAGTTTTCTATAATAGCTTCAGATTCATAAATAATTTTATTGTACTTAGTCATGTCATCGAGTGTGGCACTTTTGTCGTTGATGCCAACCGCAACCATAGGCGTATCTGGTTTAAATAGGCTTGAGAGCCCTTTAGTGAACTTTAACGCATTGTCATCGGTAATAATAACCGCATCGAATGGATAATCACGATATTTAACGTGGAGGTATTTTTTGGCCTCCTCAAGATACTCTTGGCTATAAATTCTTTTTGTATCAAGGTATTCAATGGAGAGCTTAATCGGTGTTTTTCTGCTCTTAACTACAGCATCAATGCCCTTTTGAAATTCATATGTCCATTGATAAGATGATTCGTATGAATGCAGCACAAGAATATTTTTAGGCTCCCAGCGAGTTGACTTAGCAGGAAACGACAAAAACAGCGCATAACAGACCATAGCAGTCCAACTAAGCCAATATGTTATTTGCTGTTTATTCATACATAGCTCTCCGTGCAGGCTAAAATTAATACCAAACCAGGCGCTATAGTACCAATTTCATCAGGACAAGCTACTGTTCTATAAAAACATTACCATTGCACTCATGATTAGCACGCCATTTTGCGAGCAACAACCGCGTGAATACATCTTCACCTCCAAATGCATTTTTATCCAGAGTCACGATGTCAGAGATGAGTATCTCATGTGAAGTGGAGGTGACGATACCAGCAGCCACAGGCTCCCCATTTTGAAAACCTAAGTAAAGCTCGCAAGGTGCTGAATAAATGATTTGGGTAAAGAATTCGATAACTTTTGATTGATCGTTTTTATCGCTCCATAAGCTTGCTTGCAACAGAGCAAACCATATTGTCATCCGATGAAAATCAACCAAATAAACCTCTTCGAGCAACGATAGGTTAGGCTCCTCAGTGAGCTCAATAAAAGGGCGAAAACTGCGTTGAACAACCGCTTTTTGGTAGAGATCTCGACCTTGTAAGCTCTCTTCTGTTGGAAATTCGACATTCACTTGGTCAAATAGCCATTGGTTTTTAATGGCGGCAACGTCAGGTTGGTTAATCATTGTTATTTACTTCTTCTTCTAATTGTTGCAAGCAGGATACTGACCAGATCGATATGCGACAAGCCATTACTCACATTATCCTCATCTAAACTGCAGATATGCTGGCCAAAACATCAACATAACAGCCTATATCATTCTCCTTTGATGCTGCTATCATGTACAGAAAGATGGATAAATGGATTATAGACATGAACAAGAAACTCATCACTACCGCATTCATACTTAGCTTTGGTTTAGTTGGCTGCGATAGCAATGAAGTTGGCGATGTATCGCTCGGATTTTTCACGCTTAAAGACGTAAAAATCGAAAATCTAAGTGATGATATTGTGACTGGTGTTACGTGCCATATTGCTTCAATTGAGGCTAATTTGAGTCTTTCTGATCCAAGTGATAGCTCAATCTCGTGTCGTCAGACTGGTGACATTACGCCAGAGATGATTGCAAAAATTGATAAGAGCAAATCAGGCGAAATCGTGTTTAAGAAGTCAAAAAGCATTTTCTTCAAGTCAATGAAAGTCAGACGTATCTACGATGCAGAAAATCAAACCCTGATCTACTTGTCTTATACTACCAAAGAAACAGATGGTAGCTTCAAGCACAGCCTATCGACCGTACCGCTTTGGGGGACTAAGGCTTATAGTACGGACATAACGCTCACTAAATAGCCGCTAACGCCTCGGCGATCTGGATTTAGCTCACTTTTTTATGTAATAAAAATGAAAGGAACCTTTCATATCCGTGATATGATGCGGTAAATTTTCAATTCTCATTTTTCAACATGAAGTTTCCTGGACAGCGTAAATCTAAGCACTATTTTCCGACTCATGCTCGTGACCCTCTCGTCAATCAAATTCAACAAACGGCTATGCTCCACCGCCCAACAGTGGTCGGTGTTGGGCAAACCATTGTTGATATTGAAGCTCGTGTAGACAATGAGTTCTTAGAGAAACATCAATTGAGTAAAGGTCACTCACTGGTGCTCGAAGAGAGCAAAGCCGATGCGCTCTATGAAGAGCTAGTCGAACGAGGTTTAATTACTCACCAATACCCGGGAGATACGATTGGCAACACACTGCACAACTACTCTGTGTTGGCCGATAGCAAATCCGTTTTGCTCGGCGTGATGTCCAAAAATATTGAAGTCGGCTCATACAGCTATCGTTATTTGTGTAGAACCTCATCGCGCATGAACCTAAACCATCTTCAAACTGTCGATGGTCCTATCGGGCGTTGCTACACCCTAATTTCTGATGATGGAGAGCGCACCTTCGCCATTAATGAAGGGCATATGAATAAACTTCGCCCCGATAGTGTTCCTGAAGAGGTTTTTGAAAAAGCTTCCGCTTTAGTTGTTTCTTCTTACTTAATGCGTGGAAAGCCCGAAGATCCAATGCCACTTGCGGTCAAACGCGCTATTGAGATCGCTAAATCCAAGCACATTCCAGTGGTGTTAACCCTAGGCACTAAGTATGTAATTGAAGGTAATGCGAAGTGGTGGCAAGACTACATCAAAGAAAACATCACAGTCGTCGCCATGAATGAAGAAGAAGGCGAAGCGTTAACTGGTGAGAAAGATCCACTGCTTGCGGCTAACAAAGCACTCGAGTGGGTAGATTTAATCCTCTGCACCGCGGGGCCCGTGGGTCTTTATATGGCTAGCTACACCGATGAAAGCGCAAAGCGCGAAACTGAATTACCTCTCCTACCGGGTAATATTGCTGAATTTAACAAGTACGAATTTAGCCGTGCGATGCGAAAACAAGACTGCCTCAACCCAATAAAAGTGTATTCACACATTGGCCCTTACTTGGGTGGCCCATTGGAAATCAAAAACACTAACGGAGCGGGAGACGGAGCGCTATCGGCTTTATTGCACGATATGGCCGCGAATAGTTATCATCAACGCAATGTTCCAAACTCTGCCAAACATGATGTGCCGTACCTCACTTACTCTTCGTTATCTCAGATCTGCAAATATGCAAACCGTGTCAGCTACGAAGTACTCACACAGCACTCTCCTCGTTTATCGCGAGCATTACCAGAACGTGAAGATAGCCTAGAAGAAGCGTATTGGGATCGTTAAATCGTATGACTTCTACATGAATAAAAGCGACAATTTGTCGCTTTTATTATTTCCACAACGAATAAACCGCACGATGCGATCCTACGTTATTTAAGTCTCACCATTTCGTTTCAGAAATAACAACTTCCGTGAAATAAACTGATAACTTGTGCCTAATTGATGAATCAATAGTTTTATAATTGAGACATCTTAGTACAAGCGTTATAGTACTCTTTAAAGATGAGTCATAAAGGTTTTGGATCAAGACTCACAATTATCATCCATTGCTGCTTTCGCTTGAATTAGGATTAACATGACAATGTCATTTCCGCAGGAAGAGTATTCAATTTCAGACCTAGACAGTGCCGTTGCAAAGCAGCGTCTGGTTCATATTCTCGATTTTTTTAGTCAAGGTCTGTTTTATATGAGCAGCGATGGAAACATGGTGCTCTATAATCCAACGTTTTATGTACAATTTGGTGTAAACAGCGAAACTATTTCCTATGCTGATTGGCTGAGTTTGGTTCATCCTATGGATCGTGCACTGCTCAACAGCCGCGTCGACAAGCATATCAGCACCACTGAATCAAGGGAATCGATTCAATACCGAGTCAAAAAAGCAAATGGTCAATATATCTGGTTGGAGGGGAATGCGGTCACAAAAAGTGTGAACGGTGAACATTTTATGGTGGGTAGCCATAAAGATATCTCCGATCAAAAATTGATGGAAGATTACATTCATCAAGCTGCATTTTTTGACAGCTCATCAGGCCTCTATAATCGAAGTAAATTACTGCTCGATATTGATGAGAAAGCACTCAAAATTGGAGAGCCTTATTCACTTATCTACATCCAACTTGAAGATATTAAGTCTTATCTCAATCAATACGGCTCAGACATTGTTAAAGATTTACTGAATCACGTCGTCAGTGCACTGCGTGAACTGCCCGATGAATTTGCTGATTTTTACCGTATTCGCTCTGACGATTTTGCCATATTACTTAGAGGAGAACGCTCATACGATGAGCTCAAGCATATCTGCTCTCAAATAATGAAGCACTATTCGAAATCAGCCACGGAGCATGGGCACCTCTATGGTAATGATATTAGCATTGGTGTCTATCCTGAGATAAACCGTGCTATATCTGCCGATGAGTTGTTAAATATTGCATCACGAACTTGCCAATTTGCTAGTGCCAAAAATCATTCTCGTATCGAAATTTACAGTGGCCGAATTCAAAAAAACGTTGATCGTTATTTCTTCATCGAAAGAGGCTTAAAGGAAGCATTAGATCAACGTTCATTGTCCGTGAAATTCCAACCCATTATTCATGCACAATCAGGACAGGTATCCAGCTTTGAAGCCTTAGTCCGCTGGCGCTCAAAAGAGTTTGGTGAGATTTTCCCGGACGAATTTATTCCCGTTGCAGAAAAAAAGGGGCTGATTGTTGATTTAGGCTATTTTGTCTTCAAAAAAGCCTGTGAGTTTATTGGCCGTTACAATAAACAAAATGGGGTCAATATTCGGGTTAATATTAATGTTTCAGTCCTTCAACTTCTGAAAAGTGACTTCCCACAACAGATACTAACAATGGCTAAGACTTCCGGTGTATTGCCCTCTTCTATTGTGTTAGAACTGACGGAAACTGTCATACTCGATGGCGATAAAAATGCGATTAACCAGCTTCACTCCTTAAATGAAATGGGGTTTCAACTGTCGCTGGATGATTTTGGAGCTGGTTTTAGCTCACTCAATAGCTTCTTTGATTTGCCCCTCAATCAAATTAAAATAGACAAAAGCATTGTATGGAAAACACTGACTAACCCAGCATCAGAACAATATTTAGCCTTTCTCATCCAGTTTTGTCACACCAATGGCGTCGACATTGTTATTGAGGGGGTTGAAAATGGCGACATGTACCAAAAATTTAAAGAGATGGGGGCAACTTATTTACAAGGCTATTGGTTTTCAAAACCACTATCTTTAGCCAGTGCAAGCCGCTATACATTAAATGCTGTTAATGAATAAGCACAAAAAATAGCTTAGCTAAATTAAGCACTTACACCTAAAATTTGAAGAAGCAGAGCGGAAAGGAAATAGTAAACCCTGTGAGCCCGACTGCGACTTCAAATCGCTCAAAGAGCGTTGTTATTCTTTTTCTAGCACTAAGCGAGCATTGTGAGCTTGTATGGGCCGATTGTTATTTCCCATCACACTATGTAGTGCTGCACTTTGTTGCTGTGACAAACTTTTCGGCTGCTTGACCACCAACCATCTCACGCCTTCACTGCAAGGTGGCGTTGTGAGTGACCCATTAAAACGGTAATACTCATCTAGCTTAGGTAACAGTGACTGTACTGCTAATCCTTTTGCTAACTGCACACTCGTCCCAACTTTAGGCAACTCTGCAGTAAGCTGGGCTAATGGTTCATTCTGTGCGCCCGTTTCAAACATCACCGCCAAAACTGCCAGATTGCCAGCCGCATCAGCATGCACAAAATGCGCTTCTAAAGGATATTGATGTCCTTTAATTAAGTTTTCAGAAGGGGTATGGAAGTGAAATTGTTTGAGTTCAAATTCTGTACCATCCACTACCAGTGTATTTTTCCCTGAAACTGAGGCTTGCAGCGTGTGTCCATTGTTGGTCAATGTACCCACAACGCCTGAATAGTGGATATCTAAAGATTTTAAATCAGCTTCAACGAGGCCATTGATATCAATTGGGCTTTGATTTTTGCCCATTTCACAAATTTTAGAAACATGTCCCCAATGTTCAGGGCCACGTTCACCTTCATATCCCCATTCATTTGCTTGCGCCACATAGGTAAAGCAAACGCTAATTGCTAGGGTCAACAGTTGTTTTTTCATTATCGTTCCTTGAGACAGCTTGTTATCTAAAATGTAACATTCAGGTTAATATCACGCGCACATGGTAATACATTCTTCATACCGCATCCGTGGTGAAAAATAACATTACATTGACGTGATTAGTCATTCATTTCAGTTCGCGCTCACCCTTTCCATGGCTAGCGCCGAACAATGTTTTGGCAAAACTGTTCGATATGTTTTCGGGTGGTATTGGGGTTCATTAAAACCGCTTTTTCTCCCGGAATATGTAAGCAATGTCCAGTATCATCATAATGAGTGCGCGCAATCGAATCGACCCAATTGGTGTTGAGATGCTGGCCTTTATGAGATAAGAACTGATGACGATGGTAGAGCGTATTCTCTACTATCGAATCAACCATAGAACCCTGACGGGCGACGTTCATTTCTTGCTCAAACATCGATTCAGCACACGTCACTTTCTGTGGGTCATAGAGACGAAAAGTAACACTTGGCCCTTGGTTTTCTACTGCTGCCACCTTGCAGTGTGGTAGAGCGACTAATTGGCAGCGTAAATAATTAGCATTTTGCAATGTATGACCAATCACGGTTTGGTAGCCTTCGATACCTAAATGTTGCAGTGCTGAATAGGCAGAAAAAACACCCACGGCACTGCGTGAACATTCAATGGTCGATTGCAAATGGCTCTCTTCTCTTTGAGCATGTTCAAAGTAGGAGTAATAACCGGGATCTGTTTTTAATACCGCGAGATCGTGTTTGTTTTTGAGCATCACCAAGCTGGAAGTATAAGGGACATAACCCCATTTTTGAAAATCGACCGTAAATGAATCCGCTAATTGTAAACTTTTAATCCTCGGCAATAAGGATTCAATACCCGTCAGTGTTGCCCGATTAAGCGATAAAGGGTTGCGTTCAAAATCATACTCTTGAAAAAACAACATACTCCACCCAACAGCAGCATCAACATGAATATGTGGTTTTATCGAAATCGCATATTCTTGGCATCTTCTTTCTCTTATCGCATAAACCTGTTCAATATCATCAGTTGCAAAGGTATCGGTACTGCCAAATGTCAGCATTATGCTAGGAACAGCAATGCCATTTTTAAAACAGAAAATCAATTGTTGGTCTAATTCAGCCAAATCCATTTCATTGTTATCTTTAACTTTGATCCGAATCGCTTTACCTTGAACATCAACCCCCAACAACGACAAATTTGTCATGTTTGAATAGTGACCTGCTTCTGAATTGAATATCCTGTAATCTTCTCCCGCCAAACCATTCAGAGCTGACTTTGGCAACGCTTTTCGAATACCTAATAGATAGCCGTACAAATTACAAAATGTACCTCCTTGTGTGAATACTCCAGTCGCTTGATCACTATCATAACCAGCTAAATGCGCGATTTGCCGCACGACTAATTTTTCCAGTTCAATGGCATCTCCCGCATATTCGCTATAAACCAAGTTAGGGTTGGCAATAGTCGCAAGTAGCGCACCGTGAATGGCCGGGTCACAAGGTGTCGAGATCACATTTTCCACTGAGCGAGGGTCATCCCAGTTTTTTGAACGTTTGGCTGCATAAAGCGCTAAGTCGTTAAAAGGGTGGATGGCGTGGCTCGAGTGTCGAGGAATGGTGCTTGAATGCCGTAATTGTTGCTGCAATGCAGTATTTACCACGGTTGGCGCATCAATTTTTCGCTCTTCAAGCCAACGGGCAATCTCGTGAATACGATACAAAGGCCAACGATTGGGATCACGAGCAAAAAAATGCGCTTTCACTGTCTGGAAAATTTGCTCAAACGCAGGGTTCAGTTGGTTGGCGTGCTCATCTAGCCACACGCTATAGTACGCTGTTTTCATGATGCTCTCTCCATGCTCAATCCCAAATAAAACGCCGCGTTAGCGGCGTTTTATTACTTTAATTTAAAGTTGGAGACCAAGCGGTCAAGCTCATGGTTTGAGTAAGAGAGTGACTCTGTAGCACTGACGGTTTGTCTGCCACTCACCACCAATGATTCAACGATGTCTCTTATCGCTAGCATATTGCGGCTGAGCTCTTCTGCCACTGTACTTTGCTGTTCGGTCGCAGCTGCGATCTGCGTACTCAAATCATCAATTTCGGAAACGGAAGTACTCATGATGTTTAAACTGCCAGAAACTTCAGACGTTTTATCTGCTGTGGTTTGACATTGGTTTTTAGTTTTGTCCATTGCGGCTACAACGCTATCCGTCCCTTCAAGTAGCTTGGCCAGCATATCTGATATTTCAGTAGTGCTGTTTTGCGTTCTTGCCGCTAAAGCACGAACTTCATCTGCAACCACCGCAAACCCACGGCCTTGCTCACCCGCACGCGCCGCTTCGATCGCCGCATTCAACGCAAGCAAGTTCGTTTGCTCTGAAATAGCGCCAATCACGGTCAATACTTCGCTGATCTTGATCGCATCTTTGTTCATATTGGCAATGCGCTCAGACATCTGTTCAACATCACTCACCAATGAGCTGACCGTTTCAACCGCATTATTCACAATAATAATCGATTGTTTGGCCTCTTTGCTCGCCGAGTCAGTAATGTGATTCGATTGAGTGACGCTCTCTGCCACAGTACGTGCACTTTCACTCATTTCAGTAATGGCCGTCACCACTTGCTCTGTTTCAGATGAGTGCGAAAGCAGCATCCGCTCATTTTCCTTTGCCGTTTGACCTAACTGTTCAATATTAGAGGAGATGTTTTGACTGGCATCAGATATTTGCAACATCATTTTTTGTAGATTTTCTGAGAATAAATTGAAGCCTTGGCTTATCTGCGCTAAGTCATCATCACCATTCACCTCCAAGCGGCGTGTCAAATCACCAGAGCCTTTCGAAAGATCAAGTACCGCTTTTTTCAGGCGTAGCAAAGGCTTGTAGATATAATTAAGAATGACGAAGATTGCCGCGACGCTGATAATGAGCAAAATCACCCCAGTGTAAATAGCGCTACTTTGCGCTTCATACACATTAGCTAACGCCGTACCTTTGTCGACGAACACCATCATGGTCCAGTACATGTTATCGGTTAGGTTAACGCGCTTGAAATAACCATCAAATTCAATGCCTAAATAAGGAAATGACAAGTGACCAGCATCCTGCTGGCTAAAAAGTTTCTCCATTTCGAGGAAATTAGGGCTGACTTGCGAGGGCGTTCGTCCAATATCACTAGGATCATCACTAGCAAAAAAGACAGCATTCTTGTCGGTTAGTGTCGCTGCACCGCCGGCAAAGCGCATATTACTGACTTGGACAATAACCTCATCCAGTTGGATATCTCCCAGCAAAACACCAATGAAACGGCTTTGTTGGTAGACAGGCATAACTACACTAATAACCTGTTTACCGGTGATTTTATCTTCATAAATTTCAGTTACCTGAGCAGTTCGAGAGGTTTTTGCTTGCTGATACCAATCCCTACTGGTGAAATTTTGTTGACCTGTAACAACTCCGTTGTCTTTGTCAAACGACATATAGGCACGGCCATCGTCATACGCCATAATGACATTTGAAATTTGTGCACTCTCAGCTAACAATCGAACCAAGTTGACATTCTCTTGATCAGAAAGAGCAGATCGGAAATGTTGTGAACCTTTAACTACGGCTTGATAACGTGTTTTCACCCAAGATTCGAGTTCAGAAACGTGATAGTTGAGCTTGTTTTGAGTTTCTGTGGTTAAAGAGGTAATCATCTTCTCTTTTAACGACAGCATGTTGATGGTGCCCAAAACGATTAAAGAAATCGCAACGAGCAGTGCTACGCTCACATATATTCTGCTTTTAAAACCTAAAGTCATAGATTCACCCTCACCGTGTAACAGCTAGAAAGATTAAGGTGAAACTTGATCATATTATTAATATGAATGGTAGACCAATGAGACACCTAGCCAACCTAATAAAATTGGTACACGGCGAACACTTATGCAAGTTATGTCATTAATATTTATTATTGAGTGCGCAAAGTGAATTTTACATTAGAAGACAACATGATGATTTTTAATGGAAATACGTTGAGATGATGGTTAAGAAAAACGCGCAGTGGTGATGCTGCGCGCTGACTTATTTTTTATGACGCCACATTTGGCTTAGAAGCCCAAACGTAAAGCAGCTCTAGAGCAATTGTCGCACCAGCCAAAGCCGTTAGCTCACTTTGATCGTACGGAGGAGAAACTTCAACAACATCCATTCCCACCAAATTAATACCGGCCAATGCACGAATGATTTTCAGCACTTTATCGGAATTCAATCCACCACATACTGGCGTACCCGTTCCAGGAGCAAAAGCGGGATCTAAACAGTCAATATCAAACGTTAGGTATACGGGTTTATCACCAATAGTTTGACGAATATTAGCGACGATCTCTTCCACTGACATATCATTCGCTTGCATCGCATTGATGACATTAAAGCCGTGGCCTTCCTGTTTGTATTCGGTACGAATACCCACTTGCACAGAATGCTTGGCTGAGATTAACCCTTCCTTCGGCGCATGATAGAACATAGTGCCGTGATCATAAGCGCTGCCATTGGCATAAGTGTCTGTATGAGCATCAAAGTGAATCAATGCCATTTCGCCATAATATTTGGCATAAGCGCGCAATATAGGCAGCGTGATAAAGTGGTCACCACCTAAAGCAAGCATGGTTTTGCCACTTTTTAGAATTTCGCTAGTCGCTGCTTCTAAGCGATAAGTGAAATCTTCAGCGTCACCACAATCAAACACCAAATCACCCGCGTCGATCACTTTGGTATCTTGGAACAAGTTAAAGTTCCAAGGAAACTTTTTACCTTCCCATGCAAGGTTCACTGAAGCGCGACGAATCGCATCTGGACCCATTCTCGCCCCTGGGCGACCTGATGTAGCCATATCCAAAGGTACACCCAGTACCACGACATCGGCATCTGCACTTACTGGGTCTTTAACATAAGGACGACGTACAAACGTCATCGCATTGGAATACAGGGAATAATCAGTTTTAGTAAACAAATCATTCATTTAGAAATCCTCTAGATAGGTATAACCGCTCAAGCCTTGCTCAAGCTCTTGCAATACATTTTCTTGTTCTTCAACCGCCACACGCTGGCTAACTAATTCGCGGTAGTTTTTACGGATGGCATCCACATCAATATGGACATAGCGCATCATATCTTCAACCGTGTCTCCTTCGTTGATCGATACGATTTCGGTTTCGCCATTCTCTGCCATGTTCACCACCACGCTGTGTGTGTCGCCAAATAGGTTATGCATATCGCCTAAGATCTCTTGATAGGCCCCTACAAGGAAGAATCCCATCAAATACGGTTCATCGGCATTCCATGCTGGCACTGGCAGCGTCGTTTCAATACCTTGCCCCTCGACGTACTGCTCGATTGCACCATCAGAATCACAGGTGATATCCAGCATCACGGCGCGGCGATCTTCCACTTTTTCAAGGCCAGACAATGGCAACACAGGGAAAACTTGGTCGATTCCCCACGCATCTGGCAATGATTGAAACAGTGAAAAGTTAACAAAAAACTTATCCGCCAAACGCTCATTCAGTTCATCCAAAATAGGACGATGGAAGCGGTTTTTGGTGCTCATTTGCAGTGTCAGTTCGTGATAAATGCGCAGCGATAGCTGTTCAGCCCAAGCACGGTGCTGAAGGTTAATAACGCCAGTCGAAAACTGGTTGTGCGCTTCCGACAGATCGCTTTGCGTGTCGTTGTAAATTTCAATCAGTGCACGCGCATCAGAGCCTTCACTTAAGCTTTGCCAGTTACGCCACATGTTTTGTAGCAATACCGGAGCTTCTTCACCGACTTCTGGAATCTCTTCTGGGTAATACGCTTCTGTACCAATAACATTAGTGATAAGTACGGCGTGGTGCGCGGTAATCGAGCGGCCTGATTCAGAAATAATGACTGGCCTTGGCTGACTATATAACTGGCACACATCGCTCACCGTGCTTACGATATTGCGTGCATATTCAGCTAAACCATAGTTCATCGAGTTGGATGATTGACTGCGTGTACCGTCGTAGTCCACCGCTAAACCGCCACCCACATCGAAGAAGTCAATCTCCGCACCAATATCACGCAGCTCGCAGTAAAAACGCGCCGCTTCGTTCACGCCATTACGCACATCACGAATATTCGCCATTTGCGAACCTAAGTGGAAATGCACCAGTTGCAACGCTTCTAATTGCTGCTCTTTTTTAAGGCGTTCGATAACGGTCAACACTTGAGATGCAGAGAGCCCGAACTTTGATTTTTCACCACCACTCGCCTGCCATTTTCCCGCGCCTTGAGAAGCTAAACGAATGCGGAGCCCTAAACGTGGTTTCACACCTAGGCTTTTCGCTTCTTTCAGCACGAGATCCAGCTCAGACAATTTTTCCAAAACGATGAATACTTTATGGCCAAGCTTTTCACCAATCAGGGCCAGACGAATGTACTCTCTGTCTTTGTAGCCGTTACATACAATCACTGAACTTGCTTGTTGGGCTAAAGCCAATACCGCCAATAATTCTGGCTTACTGCCCGCTTCCAATCCAAGCTGTTTAGTCTCTAGCTGCGCTTGGCTGGCTAAAATCTCATCTACCACTTCTTTTTGTTGGTTCACTTTGATTGGGTAGACCAACAGGTAGTTGTTTGGATATTGGTATTCTTCAATCGCCTGATTAAAGGCGTCACAAATGTTATGTACGCGTTGATGCAGGATCTGCGGAAAACGTACAAGCACAGGCAAATTTAAATCACGCGCTTCAAGCTGCTTTACGATCGAACTCAAGGGGGTTTGGTGCGCCTTATCATGGCGCGGCGAAACATAAACTTCGCCTTGATTGTCAATACCGAAGAAGCCTTGGCTCCAATAATGAACATTGTAGTCAGCGCGAACGCGATCTAATTTGGATGGTTGTTCCACATCTAATCTCACAAAAACAGAGAGTAAAAAGTGAATCAGAAAGTCTGATATCACGACTTGACGCCTGTAACGTCAGGCGCATTAACGGTTAAAAGCGTATGTGTGTCTAATGATAATAATTTGTCGTTAAGATTACGTTTGATTATCACCAGTTCGCTATAAAAAGTGGATGAAATTTAATACAAAATCAAATGTTGCTACTAATAAGCTCGTCAAACTTCTTATTGCCGTGTAGCCCTTCTAAATCAGCTTCTTCTGCAATTAAATCTCGCAATGAAGCGCTAATTTCCGTGGCTCTTTGTAAATCCTCAATCGCTTGTTCTTCGGCTCCGATACGCGCATACGCACATGCTCGTTGGTACAAGGCTGGCGCATTAGCATCATCTAACTCTAGCACGCGATTACATAGACTCAGTGCCCAGTAGTATTCTCGAATTTCCATCGCAGCATCTGCTTTGTATGTCAACGCTTCCAAATCTCCGGGACGGATTTTTAAAATTTCGTCATACACTTCAATACGCTGCTCTGGTGTTTGGACACTTTGTGCTCTCAACCATAAGTTATGGATTTCATTAATAATTTCAATTTCACGGTTGTTTTCGGTAATGATGCGTGTTTTGCGCTTAAGATCTCGCTCCAAGGCGAGGAATTTTTTCTCATATTCCTGCGCAATTTGATTTAGCCGTTTATCGGCCAGCTCACGCGTGTTGTGCTTCACTTCTTTAAGTGACTGCCAACCAATTAATGCAACTAACGAGGCAACACCAGCGATGACATAGAAAAAATAGGTCACCGTCACATTCGAGTAATTCAGTGACTTGTCTGCAACGGACAGTTCTCTGTCGGTAATTTGAATCGTGAGTCGCCGTTCAAGATCTTGTTGATCTTGTCTTAACGCTTTCAGCTCATCCAATATGTAGCGCTCAACCAAAGGACGATCCAATATTGGCGATTCAGAATAAGGCTCTTCCTGTGCCAGTGCTGGGAAAGACGTTAGCACTATCAGGAACAAGAATAGTGGCAATAATTGCCGCACAATCGGTTGCTCATTTATTTTTCTCACTCTCTACCTCTTTCATCAGACACGTTGTCGATTTATTCGTCGCCATTTTCAAATCTGCACACCGATGGACCCAAATTTCTCTGGCCTGTCATCCACATATAACCATTTTAACTCAAACTATTTTTTGTTTTTTTAAATTTATTTTTGATATAAAAAATCAGTAAGTTAATGACAAAATAGCTAATGACAACTGGGTTAAAACTTGAAAACCGTCAAATTAATGTTTAGTGTACTATACATATTTACGGCTAAACATTAAATAGCCATGAAGAACAAAGGATGTAAATCATGTCACCCGTGTTAGAAGTTAAGAACCTCTACAAGGTATTTGGAGAGACTCCGCAACAAGCTTTCCCGCTGTTAGAAAAAGGGTTGGATAAGGACCAAATTTTCGAGCAAACCGGGCTCACTGTTGGGGTCAAGGATGTGTCTCTTTCAATCAATGAAGGGGAGATTTTTGTCATTATGGGTTTGTCCGGTTCGGGCAAGTCCACTTTAGTTCGATTGTTGAACCGCCTGATTGAGCCAACCCAAGGAAGTGTTTTACTGAAGGGTAAGGATATTGCTCATATTTCAGAGCAAGAGCTGCGCGATGTAAGACGTAAAAATATCTCAATGGTATTTCAGAACTTCGCACTCATGCCACATATGACCGTTCTTGAAAACGCTGCCTTTGGATTAGAACTATCAGGAGTGGTGGCTCATGAACGTAATAAAAGTGCAAAAGAAGCGCTCGCTCGGGTTGGCTTAGACGCCTACTGTGAGTCATTCCCTGATGAGTTATCGGGTGGGATGAAACAACGCGTTGGTTTGGCCCGTGCACTCGCCAACGACCCTGACATTTTGTTAATGGACGAAGCATTTTCCGCACTCGACCCTTTAATCCGCACCGAAATGCAAGATGAACTAATCCGCCTGCAAAATGATGATAAGCGAACCATCGTTTTTATTTCTCATGACCTTGATGAAGCAATGAGAATTGGTGACCGTATCGCCATCATGCAAGATGGCATCGTCGTACAAACGGGCACGCCAGATGAAATATTGCATCATCCTGCTAACGATTACGTCAGTTCATTCTTTCGTGGCGTTAATGTTGCCAGTGTTTTTTCAGCTAAAGACATTGCCCGTAAAAAACCCGCGGCCGTTTTTAAAAAACACGATAATGATGGTCCGGCTGCAGCAATGCAGTTACTGATGGATCATGACCGAGACTACGGAATTGTAGTTGACCGTACGAATAAATACTCTGGCATTGTGTCGCTCGACTCTCTGAAACAAGCTCTCAAGCAACAAACATCGCTTAGCGCAGCTCTACTGCCTGACATCGTGACGGTTGATCCGAAGCTGTCTGTTAGTGAATTAATCAGCCAAGTGGCTGAAGTCCCCTACGCCGTGCCTGTTGTCGATCAGCAGGGAAATTATTACGGCGTGATCACCAAATCACGCTTATTGCAGACTTTGGATAGGGAATAATTATGACAACGGAAACCAACATTCAATCCACAGAGGCGCTTGACCCATGGGCGTCTGCCGCGCAAACGCCTGTCAGCAGCGATCCTTGGTCAGCGACTACTGCATCCCCAACTACAGCAAGTGATTGGTTAAATGGCGCAACCGACGCTCCCGCGCCTTTCGATTGGCTGCACCCATTTCAAGATGCAATTATCCCCTTTGATCACTGGGTTGAAACCGGGCTGGGTTGGTTAGTGGAACACGGTAGGCCATTATTTCAAGCTGTCAGAGTACCTGTTGATTTTATTTTAAGTTCATTTGAAACCACGTTAGTTTCAACGCCAGCGCCTGTGATGTTGTTGATTTTATTTTTGATCACATGGCAACTTGCTGGACCTAAAATGGGTATCGCTTCATTAGCCTCACTGATTACGATTGGATTAATCGGAGCGTGGTCACAAGCAATGGTCACCCTCGCCTTGGTCATGACCTCGGTATTCTTTTGCCTATTGATTGGCTTGCCACTTGGGATTTGGCTGGCCAGAAATCAAACGGCTGCAAAATTCATCCGCCCCGTTTTGGATGCGATGCAAACCACGCCCGCATTTGTGTATTTAGTCCCGATCGTGATGCTGTTCGGAATTGGCAACGTACCTGGCGTGGTGGTAACCATTATTTTCGCCCTGCCACCAATTGTCCGTTTAACCATCTTAGGTATTCAACAAGTTCCCGAAGAGCTTATCGAAGCAGGCCATGCATTCGGCGCAAGCCCAAAACAGATGCTCTACCGTATTCAGTTACCACTAGCCATGCCGACCATTATGGCCGGTGTCAATCAAACACTGATGCTATCGCTGTCGATGGTTGTGATTGCCTCCATGATTGCTGTCGGTGGCTTGGGGCAAATGGTTTTGCGTGGTATTGGCCGACTTGATATGGGACTCGCTGCCGTGGGGGGACTTGGCATTGTCATTCTCGCCATCTTACTTGATCGCCTAACTCAGCATATCGGTACAGAAAATCGCGATCAAAAAGTACGCTGGTATCAAACCGGCCCTATCTCACCCTTTTATTTACTGAAGCAAAAACTGGCTCATCAGAGTGCCAACAATCTAGGAGAACAGAAATGAATTACGCATGGAAGACGTTAATCTCAACCAGTTTAATCGCATCGGCGGCATTACCCATCAGCGCTTGGGCTGATAAACTTCCTGGCAAAGGTATTAGTGTACAACCCGTACAATCGACAGTGGCTGAAGAAACATTTCAAACTCTCATCGTGAACAAAGCGATGGAAGCGCTGGGGTACGATGTCAAACCGACCAAAGAAGTCGACTACAACGTGGCTTATACTTCGATTGCCGAAGGCGATGCAACCTATCTCGCCGTTGGGTGGTTTCCTTTACACGCCGACAAATACTCGATGGCGGGCGGCGACGCTAAGTTCTATCGAAAAGGTCAATATATATCAGGAGCAGCGCAAGGCTACTTGATTGATAAAAAAACGGCAGATAAATACGGTATTACCAATATTGCTCAGTTAAAAGACCCTAAAATCGCCAAGCTGTTTGATGCAAATGGCGATGGTAAAGCAGACTTAACTGGCTGCACACCCGGCTGGGGTTGTGAGATGGTGATTGAGGAGCACTTAACCGCCTACGGTTTACGACCGACCGTTACTCACAACCAAGGTAACTATGCCGCTATCATTGCCGATACAATTTCACGCTACAAAAAAGGCGACCCTATCCTTTATTACACTTGGACACCTTATTGGGTGAGTGGGGTGTTGGTCCCTGGTAAAGATGTCACTTGGCTTGAAGTCCCTTTCTCTGCCCTACCTGGTGAGCGCAAAAATATCGATACAACCCTACCCAACGGAAAGAACTTCGGCTTTGAGATGAACAGCATGCTGATTGTCGCCAATAAAAAATTCGCTCTAGAAAACCCAGCCGCAGCAAAACTTTTTGAAATCATGAAGTTGAATATTAATGATATCAGTGCGCAAAACATGATCATGAGTAAAGGTAAAAACTCTGCCAAAGATATTGAAGCTCATGCCAATGGTTGGATAAAAGCTCACCAATCTGAATTCGATTCGTGGATAAAAACCGCCAAAGAAGCCGCTAAGTAAGAGAGTATGGAGCCACCCATATCAAAAGGGTGGCTCTGCTTATTTTCAAGGAGGAAAGTATTGGATATTCATGAAGAAGTACTGGTCGCTATACGCCAAATTATTCGTGCGACAGATCTCCATTCCAAAAAAATAAACAAAGATTTTGGCCTCACTAGCCCCCAACTATTGTTAATGCGTGCGATCCAAAACTCGGCCGATATGACCATAAAGCAACTCTCCGATCATACTAATATGAGCCAAGCTACAGCGACCAGCATTTTGGATCGCTTAGAAAAGCGCGCACTGATCATTCGAGAGCGAGATCAACAAGATAAACGTAAAGTTCATGCGTTGTTGACCCCAACAGGAGATGAATTATTACTCAAAGCACCCACACTGCTAAAAGATAGCTTTATTGAACAATTTCAGGCATTAAACGCATGGGAACAAACTCTCATTCTCTCCACTTTACAGCGGTTATCGATGATGATGAAAACACCAGAAATAGAAGCATCGACGCTATTGTCTAGTCTAGAACCCGATGATCCTCTCTAGTTTTTATTCGACCGACTAAAGCAAATTGGTTACTTTTTTCTCAACCCAATTCCAATTATCAACCTCAGCCAGATTAGAGGTTGTAATTGACTGAATTTCGGTTATTTTGAACCAAATCTCCTTTTTCTGATTCGTCATGGAATACTTAGACTTATTTCAAAAAAATTATCAATGGATCATCACGATCATGGCGTTGCTTATTTATCCTAAAACAGCCAGCTACACCGTGCGATGGTTTGAGAATATGGTCATAGGCAAAGTCGATATTCATCGGCTTAAACGAGCACGTTGGCTGGTGAAGACCTTACTTTTCTTGGTGTTAGTGTTGACTCTGCTAATGATGTGGGGCGTGGAACTGCGTGGGTTATTGGTTGTTGGCTCATCACTTTTTGCGTTGCTTGGCGTCGGTTTGTTTGCAGGTTGGTCTTTGCTGAGCAACGTCACCTCATTTCTGGTTTTATTTGTACAAAACCACTGTCGCATCGGTTTATGGGTGCGAGTGGTGGATGGTGCAAATTTTGTTGAAGGTAAAATCGTCGACATGAACCTACTCAATGTCGTACTAGAGAATGTTGATGGCAATACAGTGCTCTATCCAAACAACCTCTTTATTGTTCGCCCTGTAATTGTATTAAACAAAACTCCAGAAAAAGCCGTGAAAAAAATCGAGAAGAAACAACTTCCTATCGGAGTAAAACGTTGAACGAATATCAAGACCTTTCACTGCATATTGAAACGATTTCAAAAGCCGATGAGCAGCAACAAATCGACTTACTCGGCGAGTACGTGGAAAGTGGGCTTGATGAAAGCTCGATCGCAATCATCCTAGAAGCTTTTCCTGTCGAGCAGCGGGTACGTCTGTGGCGTAGCCTACCCTTAGAGCTACACATTGATGTACTGACAGAGATGCGTGCTGAAGTACGTTTTTCTATCATCAACGCACTGTCAGAAATAGAACTAAAACTGACTCTCGCCAAACTCGATAACTTGTCTCTGCTCGAATGGGCCGATTCTCTGCCTGATGAAATCATCAGTGAAGCGCTGCGCTTAATTAGTCGCGACGAGCTTGAATTGTATGATCAAGCCAATGCCTATGAAGATACTGAAGTTGGCCACTGGGCAAACCGTAAAGTGTATACCTTGCCTTTCAGCATCAGTGTCGACAAAGCCAAGATACTATTGGAGAAATATCATTATGACTCTCCACAACATATCTATTTGATCAACAAAGCAAAAAAATTCCAAGGTATCGTGAGTTATACAGAAATTTTGCTTGCTGAAAGCAAAACTTTACTGAAAAACATCAAGCAAGATGATCTCTTTACGCTGAATGCTCACCAATCACTTTCTGAAGCAGTAGAAGCGTTAGAACATTCCCAATTGCCGACCGTCGCCATCATTGATAACCATGAAATCTTAGTGGGTGAAATTGACTGGCAATTTGCCCTGAGTACACAACGAGAGATTTACGAATCGCGCTTAATGGCCGGTACAGGTATGGATGAAGGAGATGACTTATTTGCACCCATCATTAAAAGTTCCAAAAAACGAGGCCTTTGGCTCGGGATCAACCTGCTGACCGCCATCCTCGCTTCGGTCACTATAGGTATGTTTGAAACGGTCATCTCGCAAGTTGTCGCGTTAGCGGTGTTGATGCCAATTGTTGCCTCGATGGGCGGTATTGCGGGAAGCCAAACCTTAACCTTGATGGTACGTGCCATGGCATTGAACCAAATTACACCGGGTAACCGTTTTGCGTTGCTCAAAAATGAAATTGGTATTGGTTCCATTAACGGTTTGTTATGGGCGTTGATCATTGGTGCCTTGGCAGGGCTCTGGTTCCAGTCAGCGATGATTGGCGCCACCATTTCACTGGCCATTGTTGTAAATATCATTACCGCCGCGCTGTTTGGGGTACTCATCCCGATCACGCTTGATAAGTTTAAGCTTGACCCAGCATTAGCGGGCTCTGTCATCTTAACCACAGTAACGGATGTTGTCGGCTTCTTTGCCTTCTTGGGCACAGCAAGTTTAGTGATGTTGTAGCTTTCCAAACCGCTTGAAGCAGCTTACATCAAAAACGGCAACTTTAAACAAGAAAAGCATGTCATTTCAGATAATTCCACTCTAACTTACTATCCTCTTCGACTATTGAGCGTTGTATCTTATCTGACTGCAAATCATGAATAAAAGCATCAATAAGTTCACAACGGATCTCATAACTGAGCATCTGCTTACCCCAAGCGTGTGAAATGCTCGGTACCAACAGAATTAAATCGAAATGGCTTAGCGATTCAATCACACTTTTATGTCCTAAGCTCGGAGGGTTAAAAGCACTCCCAAAGACGGCAATTTTGGTCATAGCAATCCTATTCAAGTCTGAAAACCATTTTCTCGGTTTTCTAATCTGATGATTTCGGTATGATACACCAAAGATTTATATTGCTTGCAGGAAAAGGAACCCTAATGGAACAAATGATCCGTGATGAGATGCGTGTTCTCTCATCCATTGACCCTGTTTATGAAATTGAACGGCGCGTTGAGTTTATTAAACGCAAATTGGTTGAATCTGGTTGTAAGTCTTTAGTGCTTGGCATCAGTGGTGGCGTCGACTCAACAACGTGCGGCCGTCTAGCCCAGCTCGCCGTGACACAACTCAACCAAGAATACGCCGTTAACGACTATCAGTTTATCGCCGTTCGTTTACCCTATGGCGAACAAAAAGATGAGGATGAAGCGCAGCTTGCTCTCTCCTTCATTCAACCTACTCACTCAATTTCGGTCAACATTAAAGCGGGTGTAGATGGCCTGCACTCAGCCTCTCTTGATGCGCTACAAGGCACAAGCTTAACTCCAACTGACAGTGCCAAAATTGATTTCGTGAAAGGAAATGTAAAGGCGCGCGCTCGCATGGTCGCGCAGTACGAAATTGCAGGTTTTGTTGGTGCGTTAGTACTCGGCACGGATCATTCCGCAGAAAACATCACCGGTTTTTATACTAAATTTGGTGATGGCGCGTGTGATTTAGCACCACTTTTTGGCTTGAGTAAACGTCAAGTGCGCGCGGTAGCGGCTCAATTAGGCGCACCACAGCAATTGGTTCAAAAAACACCCACCGCGGATTTAGAAGAGCTCGCACCACAAAAAGCAGATGAAGATGCGTTAAACTTAAGTTATGACCAAATCGATGATTTTTTAGAAGGGAAGCCTGTTTCACAGCACGTGATTGACCGTCTTGTCGCGATTTACACAGCAACTCAGCATAAACGTCAACCGATCCCAACGTTGTACGATTGATCGACACAATCTCTCTATAACTCTCTACAAAAAGCACTAAAGCCAACTTCTCAGTTGGCTTTAGTGTTAAAGTCGACAATACAAGCTTGCACAAAGTGCCAAATTATTGACTCATTTTAATCAGTGATTTACCAATCAGCCACTCAAGCTCCCTTGCGCTCTCTTTGCCAAACTGTACAGCCACCGTTTTGTATAACCGATCGACACCGTTTGCTGCAAATTCATCCGCATTTTCAGTCGTCACAACATGATGAAATAATAAACGCAAAATAGCCAAAAATTGTGCATTTTCCAGCGCATTTATCCAGCTATTTGAAAAGCTTGAAAGGTCATTTTCAAAATCTAAATGCTCAACAAACAGCTTAAAAATCCGCCCATCTAAAGCGGCCGTAAAATCGGTTTTCTTTGGAAAATGGTGGCTAATCCCCGTTCGTGAAACCCCTGTTTGCTGACTCAACGTGGTATACGACATTTTGTCGTAACCTAGTCTCAATAGCTGATCGACAACAGCATCCATTATTCTCTGAATGGTGATTTCAGTATCTTCTTTACTACGCTTTGGCATGGTCCAGACTCTTCTCTTTTTTATTAATCCATCTAACTCAATTGCGATGATAGTGCCGTTTCGCGAATCACCCCTCGTGGTATGGCATTTTCTGTCTAAAAAACCATCCTTTAAAACAGTAAATTCAAACCAGAATTATCTTGTTAAAAGCGTTATCTACTGGCTTGTTACTGTCACTCCTTTAGCTATCACTAATAAAACTTAAATTTCCAGTTTATTAGTCATCACCACTAATGGATGAAGCGCAATTTATAATATTAATAATTGTTTCAACCGAATAATCTTACAATCATCAACAATTCGCAACGAACTGAACACTGTTCTGACAAATTTATGACACAAAAACTAGTGATTATTTGAGCAGTATCACACTCATTAATTCATAACGATGGTTAAAAACTTTCGAACAACCAAAATAAGACGCGATTTACCCCAAACCTGATTGGCTTTTTGTGGCTGATAAACGATTTGCCCGTTAGAATGTCCATACATTTACTAAGAGGATTCACAATGAGTATCGAAAAAGACGTTGATATCCAAGTCTGCGAAGCATGTGGCTGCGCTGGCGAAATTGGCTTTATTATCAAAGAAGGTGATGAAGTTGCCGAAGTGATGGTCATGGCCCCCAACAAAGCTCAGCTAGAAGCTGAATTTGAGAAGTACCTCGCTCTTGCCAAACAGGTTTCAGATAATGTTGAGTTTGAAGTTTCACCGTTAGACGATAACTCTACTGAATTGCATGCACGTTTCAAATTTGAAGTCAGTGCCGAAAAACTTATTTTTGAACTGAAGTCGCGCTCTTTGGCTCGTTAATCTAATTGCTCTTAGCGGGCCTAATCATGGCTCGCTTTTTTATCGCCCAAGCACTTTGCTTTCTCATCCTAGGCAATGCATTATTGAAGCTTAACCGTAATCTGCCGATACTCTAGGTATCGTGTCTTCATCTGCAGGCTTTATGAATAAGTTTTCGCTTTTACTAACATTATGCAACCTTCTCTATGCCTCTTGTGCATGGTCACAGCCGCTCGATCAATATCAAATCCTTAACCACCTTGATAACTATGGCAATCTCTATTTGCGTAATAAACCCTACACAACACTACCCGAAAATCTCACGCTCAAAGGCAACCTAAATATTGCTAAGACATCGATAAAATCCCTGCCTAAGGGCTTGAATGTGCAGGGTAGTTTAGAAGCATCTAATAGCTTGCTAGAGAATATTCCAAAAGGTACCACCATTCGTGGTTATGCGAACTTACTGGGTAGTAAAATCAAATCGTGGCCAATGAGAATCAAGGTCGGTGGTTACCTGAATTTCACGGATACACCGCTTGAAACGCTGCCTGCGAATCTCTTAGTCAAGGGGGATTTGAGCGTAATTCGAACGCCATTAACCCAATTGCCCGAAGGTTTGGTTGTGGAAGGGAGTTTGTTTATTGGCGGTTCCAAAATCACCGAATTTCCTGACACGATGACCGTCAATGGCAATATTTATTTGGGAGGTAATGTCATCAGTAAATGGCCAAGCAAACTGACCCTTGGCGGCGCGGTCGCAAGATAGGCTAGAAAAAGAGAAGAGAAGAAGCCGTGAGCCCCTCTCTTCATCGTTTAATGATTATTGCTGATTCTTTACTGGGTTGGCGTAGCTATCGAGTAAATAGCGCTGTGCCCCTTCAGGGATCTGAGTCAGCTTGCTTTCTAAGTGAGCGCGGATATCTGGCGTGATATCACTACTTTCTATCCCAGCCGCTAACTTATTGATCGGGAATAATTTGTAGTTTGCGTGAATTTGGCGATCAATCTCTTGCGCCAATGCTTCTGGCGTTTCAAATGCTTGAGTAATCACTTCACCAAAACCAACATGCACTCGGCCTTTCTCACCGACAATGCCTTGGACAATGCTTTCAATATCTTCAAATTCCCCTTTTTCATAACGCCCATGCGTCGCTTTTTCATACAACTCACACGCTTTGGCCATATCGCACGGATCGTTTTCATATGAAATCGCGACCGGGACAATTTTGAGCGATTGAATATACTGAGCAAACTCTATTTTCTGCTTGCGCCCTTCCACATGGAACATTTTCAAAATGGCCGGATCGGTAAAATCGTTACCATCTTTTGCTCGTCCCTCTTTTTGCGCTATCCAGATAGAATTTCCAGTTTCAAGTGAGTGTTTAATGTAAGCAGATAAGGTACTGAGCGCTTTCATCATCTCGCGCGGGCCTTTAGCCGAGCGTTTCACAATAAAGCTCTTATTAAGACGCATCAGCTCTGTAGCACAAGGCTTTTTCAATAAGTTATCACCAATCGCAATACGCACAGTTTTATGCCCAGACATATACAGACCATAATTGACCAATGCTGGGTCCATCGCGATATCACGGTGGTTCGAGATAAATAAATAAGCCGTCTGTTTATCCAATTTATCGAGACCACTGAAGGTGACACCTTGTGTCGTTGATTCTAGCGTTTTCGTGAGATATTTCTTCACTTCAAGTTGGATTGCTTCCACGGACGTGAGTTTGGCCCATTTAAACTTTAAGTATGCTTTTACAAAAGGGCTCAGTATCGATTTTAGCCAAGCAGATCGTTTATCAAAACGATGTTGCAAAATAGCTGAGATAAATTCTTCATCATTGATTAAACGGTCAATAGCCGCTGGAATCTCATCGTCGTTGTAAGGACGGATATCTACATAAGGATCAGTTGTGGTGGTCATATATTCATACATCAAATAAAAAGCTGGCTCATTCTACGCATAGTTGACGTAGCTCGCAGCTACAGTCGTAACAGATTCACTAAGGTCAGACCAGAATAAGGTGATTTTAGTTCGCATATTTGGCATTTTCTGTGAGACAAGGTACTCTTAGCGCCCCAAAATCAGTGAGAAGTACCATGAACTACGCGATTCAATTTGAAGCCTTACTGTCTGCTAACTTAGTTGTCACCCCTCGCAAGAAAGTCATCAAGCACAGTTTGATTCGAGTAATGAGCGGATTAGTACTGTGTAAACTTGGCAAACATGAATATTCAGTTGAAGCAAAGCAGAGTTTTTGGATCCCTTTTGACTGTTTATGCTCGCTGACTATTTTTCCTAATACGCAGTGGCAGCGTGTCGATTTTTCAGTACGTTTAACCGCCGATTTTTCCCATCAAGCGGGTTACGTCACCTTATCTGAACTGAGCCAAGCCGCTTGTGATCACCTGAGCCAATGTCAACCTAACGATGAAATCTATTCGCACCTTCTTCATGTACTAAAAAGTGAAGCCACGCATTTTAAACCCAAATTATCGTTAAACAACTTCAGCGAAAAGCTATCAGCGTGGCAACCACATCAAGTAAGTGAGCTACCAATTGAATGTCAAATAGCACTACGTGTTCGTGAGGCACAAAAGCGCAAACTGTCTGGCATCAAGCTGAACCAAATCGTCGATGAGCTTTTCCAAGGAAATGAACAAGAGTGCCAACAACTTGCGCTTTTAGTTCTCGGGCGAAATTTGTAATTTTTCGCTTAAAAATGGATTGTTTACTGGCTGAATGATTAATCCCTAACTATACATTTATTAATAATATTAATATTTATTGATGGAAGGGATTGCCATGAAATTCAGCCATAAGATCGTCGCGGCGTCATCTTTGCTGCTGTTGGTCACCGTTACTCTGCTGACGATACAACAATACTTCACCGTCCAAAAAGAAGTGAAGTCACAAGTTGAAGCGAGTGTAACTGAAATAGTGGATGGGGTTAGCAATACCGCTGGTGCAGAGATCAATAGCCGCAAGGCCATTGCCGCTTACGCCACCAGCATGTTGGAAGTCGACATTAACCGAGAAAGTATGTCTAAGGTCATCACAAGGCCGATTGTCAAACAAACTTTTTTACTGGCTGGGGTCGGTTTTGAGAGTGATGGCTCTTACATAAGTAATGATCCTACTTGGAACCCAGGCGCATCATGGAATCCACGCGTGCGCCCTTGGTATATTGATGCAAAAAATGCCGACAAACTGATTATTACTGCACCTTACGCCGACTCTGCCACTAATGAAATATTGGTGTCTATTGCTACCCCAGTTAAAGATAACGGCAAATTTATCGGCGCCATCTTCTACGATGTTAGCCTTGCTGGGTTAGCAGAATTGGTCAACACCGTAAAATTATTTGATGCAGGCTATGTGTTTATTGTTTCATCCGACGGCACAACCATAGCCCACCCCCGAGCAGAGATGAACGGCAAGCCAATGAAAGAATACTTAGGCAATGCGGTTATCGCCGAAGAGCCTAAACAAGTGCTGATTGATGGCAAACACTACACACTCGATTTTTCAAAAGTACCCGGAGAGAATTGGTATGTCGGTGTCGTTTTGGATGAAGAGATCGCCTATGCGTCTTTAGCAACACTGCGCAACAGTTCGATCATCTATACGTTAATCGCTTTAGTCTTCAGTATTGCGATACTGCTTGTGCTTATCCGTCTGTTGATGAAACCGCTTGATGCACTTAATAATGCAATACAGAACGTTGCCTCTGGTAGTGGTGACTTAACCCAACGCTTAGCCACCGACACGGATAAAGAATTCTCGGTATTAGCGGTCGGTTTCAATACCTTTACTGAAGCCTTACAACAACAAATTACCCAGTCTAAAGCCATCGGTTCAGAAATTTTACGCGGTTCGGAAATGACCTCGATGGGGTTGCAAGAATCGGCCGAAGCGATGCGTGATCAACTCCATGAACTTGAGCAATTAGCCACAGCCATGCATGAGATGGCCACCACTTCTGGCGATGTCGCCAACAACGCGCAAGGCGCGGCGTCGGCGGCAAAAGATGCTGATGATGCGACAGAATTTGGTACCAATGTTGTGACCCAAACCACTCAAGCGATTGATAATCTTTCGACGCGTATTGATGAAGCAGTAACAGAGGTAAGTGCACTAGAAAATGCAACGGCAAACATCGAAACCATTTTGAAAGTGATCAACGACATTGCCGACCAAACCAACTTGCTGGCACTAAACGCAGCGATAGAGGCGGCTCGGGCTGGAGAGTCAGGCCGAGGCTTTGCGGTCGTTGCAGACGAAGTGCGTACGCTGGCGCAAAGAACGCAGCAATCCACGACGGAGATCCGTAATATGATTGAGAAGTTGCAGTCGAGCGCTACTTCTGTTGCCAATGCGATGAATCAGAGTAAAACAACGGCAGCTGAGGCGGTCAATCGTGCCGAAGAAGCGAATAATGCTCTGCTGAAAATCCGCGATGCTATTCAGCAAATTAGTGATATGAATATCCAAATAGCTTCGGCAGCCGAAGAACAAAGCTTGGTAGCAGAAGAGATCAACAACAACACGGTTAAGATCAAAGATCTTTCCGTTCAAGTTGCAGACGCCGCTGACAATGCCAACATAGCCATGCAAGCTCAAACCGAAAATATCAGAGAGCAAGATGCTATATTGAATAAATTTATCGTTTAATCCTCTACCACAGCAACTGGGTAGACTCAGTAAAGGCGCTGATTACGCGCCTTTACTTTTCTAACGACTCACCGTTTTATTCACCATCAGACATTTGATAGCCGACAAAGCATGGCGCTAGAGCGAGCGGCGATATCCATGACAATCTTTTGGTTATTGGGTTGATACTGCTGCTTCGTAAACAATTCTAGCATTGGATTTGTCCAATCAATTTCAACGCGCTGACTGCGTTGAGATTTGTTCAAAACCACTATCCCTTCCTTACCGCGGCTGAACACTAACAAGTCATCACTCGCTTCTAGCGTTTTCATTGGCAACGCATGCATTTTATTATGAAAAGCAATACACGCCGCCATTTGTGGCGAACACCATGCCTCTTGCCAGCGCGGAAGACCAGCATGGTTCAGAATGCCACTGGTGTTTAAATCGGTGTAAATTAATGGCACTCCCCCATCGCGACCAAGAATGTAGCTGTAGGCGATATTTTCTAAGGCTTCATCCATGACGAGGTCGGCAAACACAGCGTTGTTGGGGATATCATGCGTAATGGTGAACGTAATCGCTCGGTTGTTGGAAAGCGCCTGACCAAAACAATAAGGGTCAATCAGCCATTTCAGGCTACCTTTTGTTTGTAACGCATCGTATACCGTTTGAAATAGTGGAAAATCATAAGCACCCAACTTTGTTTCTTGCAGATAAGGCTCGAGAAAAAGTTGGTACTCTTCTTTGGTTGCACCGCCATCAGTAATGATCTCGCCAAAAATATGCATGCCTTGCGTAATGTCATCGGCCCATACTTTCTTCAAATGCTCAATAGACATATGCTTAGCAGCATCAATTCGAAATCCTTTGACTCCTAACGCTTTCAACGCCCTTAAATAAGCCTGTTGTTGTACAACCACATGTTCATTATCACGCAACGTCGGTAGGCCCGGATCATGCGCCCCTCCAGTAATGCGGCCATTTTGCACTTGCCAACGATCCTTCCAATCTTTTATGCCAAACGCTTCCACAAAGTCATCTTTATCAAAGAGTGGCTGGGTCAGATCACCAAAGAGGCGCAGCGCTTGGTACTCATCGCTTTTATTCTGGTAGGAAGCTAAGTCTTGTGCGCTCGGGTATTGTAAATCCAAACGCAATTTGGATTCGTTGGCCATATGGTTGAACACCACATCGGCATAAATTCGCAAGCCTAATGCGGTTAAGGTTTCAACCATTTGTTTAAAATCATGGGTATTGCCCAGTTGATTATCAATGATGCGATAATCTTGCGGTTGGTAACGTTGCCACCATTTTGTACCTTGAGCGGTTTTGAACGATTTCATCGGCGGTGAAATCAACACCGTTTTATAACCCAGTTGGAAAATTTGCTCTGCACGCTCAGCGACTAAACGATACGGCCAATCAAAAGCATGCAAAATCACATCGGTTGGTTGAACATTTGTCATACGTCAATGTCCCTGTTCATCATGGTTAACTCACAAGTTGAAAGAGGCGAAACCTCACAATACGTCACTTGTTTCTCAAAGCGCAGTTTAATTCTCTGCATTTAACGTTTTTAGAGTATAGAGAGCGTTTCAGCAATTCCATCAGCCTTATTGCAATATTGTTTGTATGAGAGAAAAGGCGTAGAGCGATAAAAAAGCGCCTAGCTTTCCAAAGGGCTACACAACAAGTCACAGTTTATGCTGATAATCTCGCTATAATTAAGGTCAGTGAATTGCCAATCGCGGTAGGGAAGAAAATGAAAAAACTACGCATTGATATCGTGTCAGATGTTGTCTGCCCTTGGTGCATCATTGGCTATAAGCGGTTAGAGCAAGCGCTGCTGGCTCTCAGCGATACGATCGATGTAGACATCCATTGGCACCCTTTTGAACTCAACCCTGCTATGCCTATAGGTGGTGAACACCTACAGCAACATTTAGCCAAAAAATATGGCACGTCGATAGAAGCAAGTTTACAAGCACGCCAAACCCTCAGCGCCCTAGGGCAAGAAGTCGGCTTTCAATTCAACTTCAGTGACGACATGCGTATTTATAATACCCGTAAAGCGCATCAATTATTAATGTGGGCGAATAGCCAAGGAAAACAATTAGAGCTGGAAATGGCACTATTTCGTGCTTATTTCACTTTCGGGCAAGCCTTAGATGACGATGATGTCTTGCTCGACCTAGTACAGAGCCTTGGTTTAGACAGAGAAATCTGCCGCGCAGTTTTAACTGATGAGTCGTGGGCGAAAACCGTTTCTGTCACAGAGCAACAGTGGTTAGAGGCAGGAATTCAAGCTGTGCCAGCCTTGATCATTGAGCAACGCCATCTTATCTCAGGCGCGCAAACGACAGAGATCCTTCAACAGGCACTCGAAGATATCGCGCAACAGCTTCCTATGACTCAATAACGTTTTCTGATAAAAAAGGGCACCACTACTGTGTGCCCTAAATACTAATGTGTGCCCTAAATACTATTGTGTACTCTAAATAAACTTGTGTGCTCTAAATTAAATAAAGTGGGTTTGAATTAATGGACGGGGGTATCCGTTTCTGTAAAGAATTGTCCAAAATGCTTTTCCAGCACTTCTGGCGTCAGCTTGCCTTCCGCTTCTAGCTGCTTAAGCTCAGCCACAATCGCTTTTTGCTCTTCCAACGAAGGCAGTTTCACTTCAGGTTCACCCGCCACCTGTTGTGACAATTGTGCTAACTCTTTTTCGAAATCACTCATTTTACTTACCTAAACATAAACGTAATGGGGGAAGTGTACCGATTTCCCCCTCATGATTCTAGAGCTTAAAGCTACCCACCATTTTATCTAAACGGCCAGACAGATCACGCAGCTCTTGGCTCGCTTCTGCCAACTCTTCTGCGGTGCTGGTGGTCACTTCATTGATGGCGTTGATCTCTTCAATATTTTGATTGATTGTGTGCACCACCGTTGATTGCTCTTCAGTCGCCGTGGCAACCTGAGTGTTCCGATCGGAAATATCGTGGATCCTGTTTGAAATATTCACTAAAACGTTCACCGCTTCATCGGAAGCGTCAACCCCTTCCTGTGTAACAGCCTTACCAGAAGACATCGCCGAGACCGCATCTTTTACATCGTTTTGTAATTGATTGATCATCTTTTGAATTTCTTCCGTTGAAGAGGCCGTGCGGCTGGCCAAATTGCGTACTTCGTCTGCCACCACAGCAAAACCTCGACCTTGCTCTCCAGCTCTCGCCGCTTCAATTGCAGCGTTTAATGCCAGCAAGTTGGTTTGTTCAGAAATACCACGGATAACACCTAAAATAGAGCCAATATCTTGAGTGGTCGATGCTAGCTGCTCCACCACTTTACCCGTATTTTCGATATCCGCGGCTAAACGACTGATGGCATCTTTGGCTTTGCTTACCACTTCACGTCCTACTTCAGTGTTATCAGCCGCGTGATTTGCTGTTTCAGCTGCCGTCGCCGCGTTAGAAGCAATCTCACTGATAGTGGCCCCCATTTGATTGATCGCCGCCACCACTTGTATAGTTTGGTCACGCTGTTCTTGGCTATTGTCATGAGTTCGCGTCGATTTTTCCGACACCCGACCCGCCGCCGACTGCAATGCATGACTGGTAGAAGCAACTTCTTTCATCGATTGATGAATCTTCTCAATAAAACCGTTGAAGCCCGCTGATAATTGAGCGATTTCATCGCGGCCCAATACCTCAATCCGTTGCGATAAATCACCATCGCCTTTACCTAAATCGGTAAAGCGTTGTGCAATCTGTTTAATTGGGTTGGCAATACTATTCGCGAGAAAAAGACCCATCAAAATAAATAAACCCGCCACAGCTAAGGTTGTGAACAACATTTTTTGCGCAACGGCATTTAATTCTGCGAAGACTTCCGACACAGGTACTGAACCAATCACAAACCAGTCCATCGATTTCACGTAGACACTAGCGACAAAAACATCTTGGTTTTGATAGGTTGTCGAAATCAGGTTGAAGCGGCTTTTATTCAATAGTTGGTTTGCGTTTGAGCCGTACAATTGTGTTAATGAGGCTTTAGCTTTCTCTTTTTGGCGATGGATTTGCACTTCCCCTTTCGAGTTGGTCAAAAAGACAAAACCTGTGTCCTCGATTTTAAATCCATTGAGCAGGTTCACCATGTCATCCATTGATTTCGACAAACCAGACATCGTATCGCCACTGACATTTTGATAGTTGGCAAACATTTTTACTTCGCCACTTGCCTCTTGGAACATACTGACCATGGTCTTTTGTCCCGATTGCGTAAAACCAAAAAACCAGCCATCTTGCTGTTGATTAAGCTGACGCAGAAAACCATTTTGGTTCCAGTAATACGCCGTTTTTCGGTTAGCCACAGAAGCATCATTCAACGAATATTGATCGCGTACATTATTGAGCTGCTTAATCAGCATCGCCTCTGCGTCAGCATTAATATTGGTCGTCTGAACGGCTTGCTTGATGAATTCATTATTGGCTAGTTGCTCAGCAGAAAAGAGCAATTGCGATACTTCTCGATCTATCTGGCTACTGATTTGATCAAGTAACGAGGGAAGTTCGATATCAATTAATCGGTGCTCCAGTACCTCTCGTGCTTGACGCTGCGCCATTACACCAACGATAACCGTCGAAGCGAGTACCGCGAACGTAATTCCTAATACAACCTTTTGCTTAATACTCATCGAATTAAGTTTGAACATTATTTGCGCTCTTTATTATTGGCTTGTCATGAATAACTTTTTTGTATCGGCAACAAACCCTCTCTCTTGAGAAATTTATTGATAGAATCGATTTATCTTCACGTAGAATGTGATCATGGCCAACAATGGTTGTTCCTAAGCATAGTCGAGTATGGTGACCAAACATTATTTCGTTTCGCCAAATGGATAATAATTCGCCAATCAGTTGATGTATCACACTTTTCATGGAACTTTTCGAATCAATAAATTACTAATTCAGCAAAACAGCAGGAGACCCATTCAATGCCATCGCACGCGTTTCAATCGCTACAACACTATTTAAATCAGCAAGTCATAGGCCAGACAGGTTTGGTTAAACAGTTATTAGTTGCACTTCTTGCTGATGGGCACATTTTGGTCGAGGGGCCTCCTGGCCTTGCAAAAACCCGTGCCGTGAAATCACTCGCCGATTGCATAGAAGGTGATTTTCATCGAATCCAATTTACGCCTGATCTGCTCCCCGCCGATTTAACCGGTACCGATATCTTCCGCCCTGAAACAGGTGAGTTCACCTTTCAAGCGGGCCCGATTTTTAACTCATTAGTATTGGCTGATGAAATCAACCGCGCTCCAGCCAAAGTACAAGCTGCGATGCTCGAGGCGATGGCTGAAAAACAGATCACGGCAGGTCGAAAAACCTACCCGTTACCTGAACTTTTTTTAGTGATGGCTACCCAAAACCCGATCGAGCAAGAGGGTACTTATCCTCTACCCGAAGCGCAGTTGGATCGTTTTTTATTGCATTTAAATGTTGATTAAATGAACTCGCCATTTTACGTTTGAACCGCGGGGAAGCGCAGGGAATTGAGAAAGTCTCTCCGCCAACATTAAGCCAAAGCGATATTTTCAGTGCTCGACAAGCGGTGCTGAACATTCACATGGCCGAACCTATTGAGCAATATATTATTCGCCTGATCATGGCAACACGTAAACCCGCAGACTACGATGCCACGTTGGCACAATGGCTAGAGATGGGCGTCAGCCCGCGAGCAACCATCGCGCTTGATCGATGCGCTCGCGCTCATGCATGGCTCAGTGGGCGTGATTTTGTCAGCCCTGAAGATGTTCAAGCGATGGTATTTCCGGTTTTGCGCCACCGGCTATTATTGAGCTACCAAGCACAGGCTGAGGGCGTGCATCCCAACCAAGTTATCACTCACTTACTTTCACTGGTTGGTAGTGCTTAGCACTAAGACTAAGGTTTACTATGCAAGAGTCACTTCCACCGTTTAGTACGGGTGTCACACTTTCATTGGCTGAACTGTTGCCTTACAAGCAGCACGCTATTCGCTGGCTGCCACCGGCTAAAAGTTTATGGGCGCAAGTATTGGGGCAGCATCAGAGCAAGCAACTCGGCCGAGGAATGGACTTTGCTGAGGTCAGGCAATACCAAGCAGGAGATGATATTCGGACCATCGACTGGCGCGTTACTGCGCGTACGGGAAAACCTCATACCAAACTGTTCAGTGAAGAACGAGAAAAACCCGTCATTCTTTACGTTGATCTGAGCCGCTCTATGCAGTTTGGATCGCAGTTAATGCTCAAATCAGTGCAAGCGGCGCACATGGCAAGCTTGCTCAGTTGGTTAAGCATTGCCAATAAGGACCGAGTGGGCGCGGTGATTGATACTGGTTCGACACTGGTTGAGTTAAAACCGACTAGCCGCCAAAAAGGGCCATTACAGCTGTTGCAACAGTTGGTGACACTACAAAACCAACAGCTGCTGGAGCTTGATAAAACGAAATCACACAGCATGCAGCGCGGCCTAACTGCGTTGAATCGTTTGTGCCCTAAAGGCAGTGAAGTGATTTTGATCAGTGACTTCGTCCATTTCAATGCCACATTACAACCAATACTCAACCAATTGCAGAGACATAATCGTGTAAAAATTGTGCACATTTACGATCCATTAGAGCAAGGAGAGACCCAATTTCGCGGTGTAGAACGCGTAACCGATGACCAACAGACGAGCTGGCTCAACTTTTCGAAAAATAGTACGCGCTTAGGGTTAAAAAAAGCCTTTGAATCTCAAAAAGAAAAACTAAAATCATTGAGTCAAACTATGGCAATTTCTTATACCTCACTCTCTAGTGAGAAACCTTTGTTGCAACAACTATCCGGATATAAAGAATGAAGGAATCATCAATAGCTACACTTTTAGATTTAAGCGCGATGCAACTGCCTGAGCTACCCTCTTGGTTTCCCTTGGCTTGGGGATGGTGGGCAAGCGCGGCGGGCATACTGCTCTGTCTGCTGATTCTGGTGTTAGCCATTCGTTGGCGTCGTAAACGCTTAGCCCCGAAAAAAACGGCGCTGCGTTTACTCAACCCCCAATTTGGGCATTTAACTCCTTCTTCAGCGATTGAGCTACTTCGTCAAGCCGCACTTTGTTACTACCCTCGAATGGAAATCGCACATCTTACCGGCAAAGAGTGGTACACCTTTTTAGATTCACAAATTTCTTACCCTCTTTTTGTTCCCAATGAAACATTGTGGCAGCAAGCGTTATACCAAAAGCAGAAAACAGAAAACAGTCAAGAACTGATTAATCACTGCTATCAATGGGTTAATGATGCTTTGCCGCCTAAAAAACGGAGATAGCTAGGCTTTGGCAAATATAGAGTTATTGTGGTGGTGGATGCTATGTCTGCTGCCACTCCCGCTGGTCGTTTATCGATTCTTACCACCAGCAAAAGAAAGGGCAGCGATTCACCTGCCCTACCTTCCTAAAGATAATCAGCGTCAAGCACCAAACCAGATCATCGCTAAAATCATTGCGAGCGTTATTTGGTGCTTAGTATTGATCGCCGCAGCCCGCCCAGTGTGGTTTGGCGACCCGGTTATTGCTCAGCCCAAACACCGAGATCTGATGCTGGTGGTTGACCTCTCTTACTCCATGAGCCAAGAAGATATGCTGCTTGGCGATCAGTACATTGATCGTTTGAGCGCCGTTAAAAATGTGCTCTCTGATTTTATTGACAAGCGCGAAGGTGATCGCCTTGGGTTAGTCTTATTTGCCGATCACGCCTATCTACAGACGCCGTTGACTCTGGATAAAAACACCATTCGCCAGCAGCTTAATCAAGCCGTCCTTAAGCTGATCGGCACCCAAACCGCCATTGGTGAAGGGATTGGGCTTGCGACCAAAACGTTTATCGATAGTGATGCCCCACAGCGGGTGATGATTTTACTCAGTGATGGCAGCAATACCGCTGGCGTGCTCGACCCAATCGAAGCTGCGAAAATTGCCCAAAAATACAATGCCACCATTTACACAGTCGGTGTTGGCGCTGGCGAAATGATGGTCAAAGAGTTTTTTATGACTCGAAAAATAAATACCGCGGAAGATTTAGATGAGAAGACGTTAACACAAATAGCGACCATGACTGGTGGCCAATATTTTCGCGCACGAAATAGCCAAGATCTCGCCAAAATATACGACACCATTAATCAATTAGAACCCATAAGCCAAGCAAGCCAAACTTGGCGTCCACAAAGCGAATGGTTTGGTTATCCGTTGGCGATAGCGCTCGCGCTTTCTGTACTCTTAGCGCTACTAAGGAGAAATCATGTCTGAGTTTGTTTTTCTTACACCTTGGTGGTTAGCCGCACTATTCCCCTTAGCACTGCTGCTGGGCTGGTTCACTCTGCGTGCCAAACGACACTCTTTGATAGCACCTCATCTGGCTAAGGCGATGGGTTTGAGCGATAAAAAGCATAACGCGGCCATTGTGATCATCAGCATCAGTTGGCTGCTCGCAGTACTGGCGCTAGCTGGTCCGAGTTTTGAATCTCAAACACGCCCCAGTTACAGCAATAGTAACGCGCGCGTATTAGTGATGGACATGTCACTATCGATGTACGCTACTGATATAAAACCCAACCGCTTAACGCAAGCGCGTTATAAAGCGCTCGACTTACTCATGCAATGGCAAGAAGGTAGTACAGGGCTTGTCGCCTATGCTGGTGATGCCTATACCGTTAGCCCATTAACCACCGACACCGCAACCCTAAGCAACTTAGTGCCCAATCTATCGCCCGATATTATGCCCTACCCCGGCGCAGATGCGGATCGCGCGGTTCAATTAGCCATCGACATGATGAAAAATGCCGGCCTTGCACAAGGTGACATTGTGTTATTGACCGATGACATCGACTCACAAGAGCAAGCTCAGATTGAAACACAGCTTACCAATACGCGTTGGAAATTAGTGATCTTAGGCATTGGTACACAAGCGGGCGCGCCTATTACGCTCAGCGATGGCAGCTTACTGAAAAATGCACAAGGGCAGACCGTGGTGGCCAAGACCAACTTTGCCAATATGCAGTCGCTCGCGCAGAATATAAATGGATTATTTACGCCAATCAGCTTAGACAATAGCGATGTCGCAATGATCGCTAAGCTAGACCAAAACGAACAACCACACAGTACAACCAAGAGTCAACAAATGGTGAAAGAGCGCGTTAACAATGGCTATTGGTTAGTGCTGATCCTCATTATCCCGTGTTTGCTTTTGTTTCGCCGTAGCGTCATTTTTTCTTTGTTACTGCTCTTCATCCCTACACTGCACAGCAATAGTGTACAGGCTTCACCTTGGCTAAATAGCAATCAACAAGCCAAAAAAGCGTTTGATGCAAAGGAGTATCAAGCGGCCAGTGAACAATTTACAGACTTAGAGTGGAAAGGCATCGCTCAATATCAGGCTGGAGAATATCAGGCAGCGGTGGAGACCCTCTCTCAACTGCCACAAGACAATGTGCGAGTGCAATACAACTTGGCCAACGCCTACGCGCAAAATGGAGAATTGGAAAAGGCCCAAACCTTGTATGAAGAGGTGTTAAAGCGCGACCCAAACCATAAAGATGCTCAGCATAATTTGGAAATCATAAAAAAAGCACAGCAACAGCAACAGCAACAGCAACAGCAACAGCAACAGCAACAGCAACAGCAACAGCAACAGCAACAGCAACAGCAACAGCAACAGTCTGGTGAGCCTTCCGATCCAAATCAAGATAAAAATCGGTCGGAAAATAAAAATAATGAACAGAATAAAAACGATGCACAACAACAAGATGGCGAAAAAACCGGAGATAAACCTGACGACCAAAGCGATGGCTCACCGCAGAACGACGGCTCTCAGTCTTCGCCTCAATCGGCACAAAGTAAAGATGAGCAAAGTGAGCGATCCAAGACCAACACGGCGGATGAATCGCCTGCCTCTCAACAGCCGACTGAAGCGACTCAAACAAATGGATCAATGAACAACGAAGATGAGGTCAGTGACAAAGAAGCCTCTGAGCAGCAAACACAGAAGCAATCGCAACAGCAAAGCGATAGCCAAACTGTTGACCCGCAACTTCGCAAGCTAGAACAAGTCGAAAGTGCACGAGATCCTAGTGGCTTACTCAAAGCACAATTGTTGCTACAAGCAAGACAACGGCAAGAAGACCAAGCACAACCTCCACAAAACAACAGCAAGAAGTGGTAAGTATGAAATCGATCAAGCATTCATTTTGGGCTGCGATTATCAGCCTAGTTTCTGTTGCTCTATTGAGCTCGGCCGCTAACGCGGCTGCACTTTACGCCAGCGTCAGTAAAAATAAGGTCGCGAAAAATGAAGTATTCCAATTACGAATTGTTGCCGATGAAAAAGTATCGACCGATGCGATCGACTTTAAGGTGTTAGAAGGCGATTTTTTTCTCGGCCGCCCAAGTTTTGGTACTTCGGTGAACATCATCAATGGCGATCGCAGCACGCGCAGTGAATGGAATGTATCGTTGGCAGCCAACAAACTCGGCATACTGACCATTCCTAGTTTTAGCGTCAATGGGGCAACTACTCAACCGATCGCGATTCAAGTTATCGCTGATGGTGAAGCGCCCAAGCAATCTGACCTTGTTGAAATACAAGCCGATCTAGAACGTAGCAAACTCTACCCGAGTGAAAGCACTTTTCTCAATGCTCGCCTAATCATCAAAGCTGACCCAAGAAGGCTGCAAAATCCACAAATTACGCCACCCGCTGTACAAGGATTAGAACTGACGACCGAGGGAGAAGCTAACCAATACCAAAGCTTATTGGATGGGGTTGAAGTCACCGTTGTAGACCAAAAATTTAGAGTCACAGCCCAAGAGGCAGGAACTTTCACGTTATCCGGCCCTGCGTTTAAAGCTGGCCTCATCTATGGTAACAACCAAACGGGCAGCACCCGCTTGCTGCAAGTCGATATTCCGGCCAAAACCTTTTCGCTCACCGTACTGCCGAAACCGGGTAGCTATCAAGGCACTTGGCTACCTACGCAAAAACTAACACTCAACCAAACGTGGCGAGATGCCACAGGGCAGATCATCACCGCCGAGAGCTTTAAAACCAAAGTAGGTGAATCGTTGACTCGTGAATGGATTCTGACAGTGAAAGGCCTTACGCAGACGCAGTTGCCTAACCTCTCAGTGCAATATCCAGACTCAATTCGGCTCTATGCTGAAAAGCCTCAGTTTAAAAGCTTAGATAATGGCGATGTGCAAATGACGCTAAAACAAGTACTCATCCCAAAAACCGTCGGTAAGGTTGAGCTGGCGGATCTCACCGTCAGTTGGTGGGACACCAAAAACGAATCTCAGCAAAGCGCGCAAGCCAAAGGACTAACGCTAGAGGTTTCGCCAGGTGAATTACTCAACCCATCCACCTCTGTGCTGACACCACCAACAGTACAAACCGTCACCGTTAAAGATGCAGGATACTGGCCCTACTTTACCGCATTTTTTGCACTGTTATGGATGGCGACTATGGTAGTCGCTTGGTCATTTCGTAACGCACCACAGACAGCAACACAGGAAACCAACGCTCATAATCAACCGCTTGAAGGCCACCCATATCAACAGTTAAAAGAAGCTGTACAAAGCCAAGATGGTGCCAAAATTAGCTATTACTTCACCCTCTGGCGCGATTCAGTCGTATTAAGTGATGAAGAGAAAACCGCACTAGATGCACAAGTCAACCAGCAACTTAAAACTTTGTACGCACCTCAGAAAAGTGATTGGGATGGCTCAGCGTTAATCTCTATGATTGATGCCATTCAAAAAAAGCAAACTAAGCGCCAGCATAAAAAGTTAGAATCTCTGGCAAAACTCTAACCGAAAATGGCTGTCGAAATCACAATCTCAAATCTAAGGTATGCTGTTATATTCAAACGACTAACCGCTGTGACTTCAAGTCATTTTGGGACTGTTGCCAACAAAAGGAAAACAAGGCATGCAAATAAAAAGTAGCGCTTCATTGATCATCGGTTTGAGTTTAATACTCGGGCTCGCAACCCTCGGTTACTTTGTGCAGCAAACGGCTGTGAAATATAAAGAGTATGAGCGCGTGGTGACCGTTAAAGGATTATCAGAGCGAGAATATCCCGCCGACACCGTTGTTTGGCCGATCCAATTTAGTGTGGCCGACAATGATTTACCCACTATGTTCAACACGATTGAAAAGCAGAGCCAACTGGTGACCGCATTTTTAGCTCAACAAGGCATTGATGAAAAAAGTGTCTCGCTATCATCGCCAGCGGTGATCGACAAAAAAGCACAGCAGTATGGTGGAGAAAATTTAGTCGAGTTTCGTTATTTAGCGAATCAAACCATTACGGTGTACAGCAATCAAGTTGGCCTAGTGCGCGAGGCCATTAATAAGCTCGGCAATTTAGGAAAACAAGGCATCGTTTTTAATCAAGATCCTTACAACAACCGCGTTGATTATTCATTCTCTGGACTGAATGAAATCAAACCCGACATGATTGAAGAAGCGACCAAACAAGCAAGAGAAGTCGCAGAGAAATTTGCCAAAGATTCGCAGAGCTCACTTGGCAAGATTAAACGCGCTTCACAGGGACAATTTAGTATTGTGGATCGTGATAACAATACTCCTTACATCAAAAAAGTACGCGTCGTTTCAACAGTTGAATATTACCTCTCAGACTGAATAATCTGCTGTTCTCATTATTTTTGTCATGGCTCGTCGCGCCAACACTATGAATTTGGCGCGGCGACTTTATCACTTCGAGTATGGTGTTTTTGCTCAGAGTAACCAACGACTTGGTTTCTGCCATTATCTTTTGCTTGGTAAAGTGCCTTATCTGCTTTGCTGTACATCTCCTCAAACTTAAGTTCACTGGGAAGGTACTGGGCAATAGTGTAACCAATCGAGACACTTAAGCAGTCACCATCAGGGTTCTCACTATGTTCAATCTGCTCTCGTTCAATACTAAAGCGTATGCTTTCAGCCAACGCTTTCACTTCTGCTGCATCACGGTTGGCCACCAACAATATAAATTCTTCACCACCAATTCGGCAAAAGAGTTCATTCTCTGCCTGAGCATGTTGGTTGAGAATATGGCCAATACGAATCAAAGCAATATCCCCTTCTAAGTGACCGTAGTAATTATTAAATAAACCAAAGTGATCAATATCAAGCAGAATTAAACCATAGCTTACGGTCTCCGTTTGTACTCTCGAACCGATGCGTTCCAATAAATGAGCTAACATCCGACGATTTCCAAGGCGAGTTAATGGATCCATTTTGGCCATTAAGTCCAGTTTGTCGTTCACTTTTTGTAACTCATAGGTACGGTTACGCACCTCAATTTCTAAATTCTCATTCAGTTCACTGATCGCCTGCTGAGCACTGGTGCGCATCAATACTTCGGTTAAATTCGAGGCGAACATGCGGATCACTTCTCGCAGTTGTGAAGTCAGTGGTGAGCGGCGGATCAAATTGTCCGCAGCAATAAAAGCAATAGGTTCGCCATTGTTGGTAAGCATGGTCATGGCTGTCCAGCCAAAACCAACAATGTTGCTGTCATGATAAATAGGGACTGACTCTTCAAACACCACCTCATTGGGGTTGGCTTTGGCCATATCAACAATCATATTATTGGTGGTCCCAGAACGAAAATAGGATTCATCCACAATGTTGCCTTGGATATCGGTTCCCCACGTTCCTTGAATGTACGAGCAGTGTTTATCGGTCAAAAATACTGCCATCCGATCAATACCCATGCGGTTAATCGCAAAACTGACCGCCGATTTGCACACGTCACTCACCGTCATACAACGTGACAGTTCAACCATGCTCGCATGCAACATGCGAACATTTTGCTCCTGACGCTTGCGAATATAAATTTGCGCAAGCAATGAACCAAAAGATTCCAACATCTGCTTTTGGTATTCAGTAATGGGCTGTCGATTAATGTAGTTATCAATCGCGATCCAACCAATGGTTTCATTACCATCACGTAGGATTAACATCCCATTCCACCCTTGTCCTACCACATTTCCTGCCGTGTATAGAGGGGCATCGTCGATCAGCACCAAACTTTTAGTATCATCAGAAAGACCGCTTAAATAACTTTCTTCTAGCTGGTGCAAATCGTATTGGGTATGGTGTTCGCTCACCGTTTTTCCGCTTTCATCCGTACCATAAGTTCCGCTAAAACAACGTTTTTTCATATCAAGAACTAAAAAAGCGGCTCGATCAAACCCTAAGCGTGTTTTCGTTACATCAACGGCCGCTCTGTGCAGCGCATCTAAATTGTCTGGGTTAGCCAGTTCAATCGCTAATTGATGAACCAGCTTCATGTTATCAATGAACATTTCGCGCTGTTTAATTTCATCCAAATACTTTGCTTCGCGGATATCTCTATTTTTAAACTCCTTTGCCGCTTCAGATTCCGCGCGAAGACATTGCCAACGAGCCGCAATCAGTTGCAAACAATCGAGCTCTCCGGATTCTGTTTTCGCATGAATGTTGACGTTATCAATTGCCTCAAGCAGCAAATAGGTTCTTAAATCAGGGTGGTTATCTAACATAAAAAGATAAGACTCACCGCCCATCACACTACGGTAGTCCCAATTGCAGGTGTTGATCGCTAGTGGAATTAGACCATCAGAGGTGTCAAATTGTGCGGCCCAATTCCAAAAGGTATTTGGATAATTTTGCAGAGCAGTCGGTAAGTTGTACTCAAATAATGGCTCATGGCGCTTGTTTAATGTCGGTGCATGAAAGATCCGCATTGATTTGGGAGAAATGAAACTTTGAAGAAAATCAAACGTTGCTTCCGCGAGCATACGATGGTTGCGAGCAGAAGAAATCTGTTTGAGTAAAGTACGAGAGAACATATGAGCGGCCTGACATTTTAATAATTTTCATTGCAAAATTAGACAAAAGATCATGTGCAATCAAACTCTTAAAAAGGTCGCTGTTAAGTCGGCCGCAAATTTGCACTCTATGTTTTTACATCCTAGAGTTAACCTACATTTTTGAGATTCTGTTTCCATTTATTACATGGTTAGCCCTATTATTTTTAGCATTGTCTTATTTGCAAGACAATATTGACAACTAGCCACGTTCATTCTTCCGCTGCATAATGTCTCTCTATTTGCCACCTTATCAGTACTGACACTCTCTTATGACCCGATACTTTAGGCTACTTTTGTTTCTATGTTTTTCACTCAACAGCGCAGCGGCTGAGATTGATCTGGTCAAAGTGGATAAATCTAAGCGTCGCATGTACTTGATCTCGGGCCAGCAGATCATTCAAGAGTATCGAATTGCCTTGGGTAAAGAACCCAAAGGACATAAACAGCAAGAAGGCGATCAACGTACCCCAGAAGGTCGATACTATCTTGAAGCTATAAGTAATGATTCTGGCTATTATCGTTCGATTCATATCAGTTACCCGAATCATCAAGATAAAGTGCATGCACAGCGCTTAAACATCAATCCCGGTGGTGATATAAAAATCCATGGCCTAAAAAATGGCGACAAGCAACGACCAGAATATGTACAAAGTTTTGATTGGACTAATGGGTGTATTGCACTGACTAACTCAGAAATGGATGAATTTTTGAGCCTAGTCAAAGAAGGCACGCCGATTGAGATTGAGTGGTAAAAGTGACACTTACGCTAAGGTGTGAGGGCGTGCATTAAAATAAATCACACAAACTTTGATTAGCGCAGATTTTTGGTTTTTAATATCGAAAAAGTATTTTTAATCAATGGTTGGAATTAACATGTCGTCAGATTTTTATGGTTCAAGTGCCAATTATGCTCGTAAAGAGAGCGGTTACCGAGAAAAAGCACTTAAACTTTACCCTTGGGTGTGTGGCAATTGCGCGCGTGAATTCGTTTATTCAAATTTACGAGAATTAACTGTGCACCACAAAGATCACGATCACACCAATAACCCTGAAGATGGCAGTAACTGGGAGCTTTTATGCCTCTATTGTCACGATCATGAGCACTCTAAATATTCAGACCACGACCGATTTGGCGCTGAGCCTGTTGCGAGATTAGACGATCATCAAAGCGCGACCTATAACCCCTTTGCCGATCTCGCCAAACTGATGAAAAAATAACGCGGTTAGCCACTAGATCACATACGCTTTAGTGGCTTAACCACGCTATCCAATCCTTCAATTTTCAACGCTAAGCAAAGTTGCAGCAAACGCCCGAGCTCCCCTTCAGGGAAGCCCTTCTTATCAAACCACAGCAAATACTCTTCTGGTAAGTCGATAAGCGCTCGCCCTGCATACTTACCAAACGGCATTGGCATACGCGCAAGTTTAATCAGGTTCTCTTTTTCTAACATTTTGCGTCTCACAAACTGGCTAAACTTGTTTAAGTCCAACCAGTTTATGTTTCTCAGCCACTTTTGGGTACTGATTTATCGCATAACGCTGTAGGTGGATAAAAATATAATCAATATGAATCAGATGCAGTGTAGTAGTTTTCTTTAAACGCTAAGCTTCCCCACATAGCATTGGCATGAGCACGTTTAACCACTTCTGGATCCAACTCTTTTTCTGTCAGGGTATCTGATTTAAAATCATATTGATAAGTAGAAATACCTTGCTCAGGCCGAATAACAACCAGTTGGTTGTCTGCTGTCATATAGCCATAGTTTTTATCTCGTTGCATCATTACTCGCTGCTTCTCAGCAGGAACATCATGAGTTAAATCGAACCCAATCATTGGGTTTTGGCTACTGATACCGGCCAAAGAAAGCAGTGTGGGTGCAAGGTCAATTTGACTAACTAGACGATCGTCAATGCGGTGTTCAATGCCGCCACCAAAAATCACTGCTGGAATTCGAAAGTAATCGACTGGTACAGGCTGATTACCCTGTGTTCTAGCATCATGATCTGCCACAGCAACAAACACCGTGTTATCCCAATATGGTGACTTTTTCGCTTTTTCAATGAACTGTCCAAGCGCATAGTCTGCATATTTCACCGCATTTTCCACCGTTTGCTTTGGCTCATTATACGGTTCAATCACGTTATCAGGGTATTCAAATGGGCTGTGGTTCGATGAGCTAAAAACTAAGCTAAAGAACGGTTTACCTTCACGACTCATCTTCGTAAATTGCTGATCTGCCTTATTGTAGAGATCTCCATCTGACGCGCCCCATGAACCAACATATTTAGGCGAATCAAAAGTTGGGAAGTCTTGCATATCGACAAAACCGTTACCCAAGAAGAAACTCTTCATATTGTCAAAGTGGCTTTCACCACCGTAAATAAATTGTGTGTGGTAATTTCGAGACTTTAATAAATCCGCAATTGAAAAGAAATTCGTTTGGCTTTTACCTAACTTAACCACCGAACGTGCAGGAGTCGGAGAAAACCCAGTGGTCACCGCTTCAATACCACGAACAGAACGCGTTCCCGTTGCGTACAAACGGGTGAATGCCCACCCCTCATCAATCAGTTTATCGATATTGGGTGACGCATCGATACCACCAAGGCGGCTAACATAACGTGCACCGTGACTTTCAAGCAGTAGGATTACGATATTTTTAGGCTGGCCTTGATAGGTCGCTTGGTGCATTGCCATGCTAGGTTGTTGTGCAGAGACAAAGTCTTTATTGTCGACATTCATGGATGCACGAATTTCTTGGACGATCTCCTCCTTATCCATTTTCGGGTAAAACTCGAAAGCACTCGCTTCAGATTTCATCTGTTTGGCAGCAAAAATCGCTGAAAATGAGGAGTTTAACGTTAAATCATTCACCAAAGGGTCACTAGAAAAAGCCACCATCGCCGGATTTAATGGACGGTGTCCCAGTGAAGAACGCGCCCCCAAAATACCAATAGCCACAACAAAAATAGCAATCAGCGGACGCCAGTACCATTTAGGAAAGCTTAAGTTCGAAACAAGCTGCTTGCTCCATTTCCAACCGACAAAAAGTGTGAACGTGGAAACTACGGCACCAAGGAAAAGTTCAAATTTATAGCCACTCCAAAGCATACTGAAAACTTCTTTGGGATAAATGAGATATTCGATAAAAATTCGATTAGGTCGCAGATCGTACTCAATAATAAATGGCGGTGTTGCTGCTTCCATGTAAACAATCAACCACAAACCGCCGGTAATCCACACACGTAAAAACCAATGCCAAACCCGACCGACAGCATGATCGCCAGACAGTAGGCTAGATAACAACGCTGGTAAAATAAGCAAATAACAAAGAGAAACAATATCAACTCGCAGACCACTTAAGAAAATGGTCAGCCATCCACCAGCATCACTCACCCGTTCAAAATGCCAGATAGCCAGTCCTAAACGAGAGACAAAAAAGATAACTAGCCCCACCACGAATACGGCAGCAATCGGATAGAGAGGCCCTAAGTAGGGTTTGATTTTATTGAGCATAAATTTCAACAACTATTAAGATTAAATGAATGATTAGATAATACGTTAAGGCATTGATAAAAGAAATAAGTTCCATTTCATTTTGTAAAACGAAAAACTATCGCCTATTTTATCTTCATGCGTTAAATGTCTTAAGTTTTTCTTAAGATTAATATGGCAAATTCCTTTATCGAACACTGATAGAATTAAGAATGGCGGGATTTATTTAGATGAATTAAACGACAGAAATCCATTTCAATCTTGATAATATAAACAAAATAGAGGAACGCTAAAATGCCTAAAACTTACAAATGGGATCTATTTGTTCGCTTGACACATTGGATTGTGGCGGGATCTTTCTTAACCAACTACCTCATAACAGAAGAAGGTAGTAAAACACACCAATGGATTGGCTATCTACTGATGATCACGATATGCCTTCGTCTCATTTGGGGTCTTATTGTCCATTCCCCTGCTCGCTTGTCTGCCTTTAAGCCTTCAATACACAATGCGTTTATTCACATAAAGCAAGTAATAGAAACAAAAGAAGATCACCATGAAGGGCACAACCCAGCTGGAGCTGTGATGGTCTGGATTTTGTGGTCTGGCCTCCTCCTAACAGGACTTAGCGGCTGGGCAACACAACTGGACATGTTATCGGCAAATGACTGGCTCAGCGAATTGCATGGAGCGCTCGCAAATCTGACGATGCTGGCAACGATAAGCCATATAGCCGCCATTGTGATAATGAGCCACTGGACTGACCACAATTATTTAAAAAATATGCTGTTACATAAAAAATAGAAATATGTTCATTAAACCTGAGTGCTTAGGTTCATCAGGTTTAATCGACTAAGTAACAGGGGTGTCTTTACAAAAAGATCCGTATTTAATGCTCTATTTAACTTTTAATTAGTATTCATGACTGAAGAGGCCGTCTAAATTTTAATCATTACTATGGCGATTTTTGTTAATAGGGATAACATCAACTTTGTATTATTTCAAAAAAGTGACATGGCAATGAATTTTCATATAGAAAAATAATAGATAGATACAGTATGCTACATCCGATAGCACTTTTTAATAAGATGAGAGTCAACTCAAGCTATCGACATTTTTATTATCTCATTATTAACTATTAGGTTACTCACTTTATGAAACCAGGCCGTACAGGAATAAGTCGTTTATTTTACGCTACAGGTTATTCAATGAAAGGCCTTCAGGCTGCATGGAAAAATGAAGCCGCCTTTAGGCAAGAAATCGTCGCTTCTATCATTCTAATTGCGATCACTTTTTTCTTGCCGGTCAATGAATTAGAACAGTTAATGATGATCGGTAGCTTAGTACTGATTGTCATCGTTGAGCTTATGAATTCAGCCGTGGAAGCTGTAGTTGATCGCGTAGGTAGTGAGTGGCATGAGCTCAGTGGCCGTGCGAAGGATATAGGATCAGCTGCGGTTTTGATTGCACTACTTTTTGCTGCATTTACATGGATTTTTATTTTGGTACGCTAAATGAAGTGAGCGTTTGAAAATTATTCGTTTTCTTACGTCGGTATTAGTTTTCTCCTAGCGCTATATTTTGCCACCGCCGTTAACTTGCTTGCTTATTCTGTAGTCTCAGAGTAAATGCTGTTCAAAAAAGCGCCCCAACCGGAGCGCTTCAACTTCAATATTCGATTATTCCCAATCAAGGATAACTTTGCCAGAAAGCCCGCTGCGCATAGCATCGAAACCTGTTTGGAAGTCATCAATTTTGTAATGGTGAGTGATGATCGGCGTTAGATCGAGGCCAGATTGGATCAGGCTCGCCATCTTATACCAAGTTTCGAACATTTCACGGCCATAGATACCTTTGATCACCAAACCTTTGAAGATCACTTGGTTCCAATCGATCGCCATATCTGAAGGTGGAATACCTAATAAAGCAATACGACCACCGTGATTCATGGTTTTCAGCATAGAACTAAAGGCACTCGGTACGCCTGACATTTCAAGGCCGACGTCAAAACCTTCTGTCATGCCAAGTTCACTCATGACCTCTTCTAACTTTTGTTCCGCAACATTCACGGCGCGTGTCACGCCCATTTTACGTGCAAGCTCAAGGCGGTATTCGTTGACATCGGTGATCACCACATGGCGAGCACCAACGTGTTTCGCCACTGCGGCCGCCATGATACCGATTGGACCAGCACCAGTGATCAGCACATCTTCGCCGACTAAATCAAATGACAATGCGGTGTGTACCGCGTTACCAAATGGGTCAAAAATCGAGGCTAGATCATCGGAAATACCATCTGGGATCTTGAAAGCATTAAACGCAGGGATAACTAAGTATTCAGAAAATGCACCAGTGCGGTTCACACCAACACCCACAGTATTACGGCATAAGTGAGTACGACCACCACGGCAATTTCGACAATGGCCGCAAGTAATGTGACCTTCGCCAGACACGCGATCACCTAATTCAAAACCGCGAACTTCTTGACCAATGCCAACCACTTCACCGACGTATTCATGGCCAACCACCATTGGTACTGGGATGGTTTTTTGTGACCACTCATCCCAGTTATAGATGTGAACATCGGTGCCACAAATTGCGGTTTTCTTAATTTTAATCAGCAGATCGTTGTGACCAAGTTCAGGCATTGGCACTTCGGTCATCCAAATGCCTTGCTCTGGTTTGAGTTTGGATAATGCTTTAATTTTCATTTAATGAGCCCCATTTCTTGGCCAACAGCAATAAACGCATCAATGGCGTGGTCGAGTTGCTCGCGGCTATGCGCGGCTGACATTTGTGTACGAATACGAGCTTGGCCTTTGGGCACAACAGGGAACGAGAAACCAACAACATAAATGCCCTTAGCTAGTGCTCGTTCTGCAAACTCTGCTGCAACGATAGCATCGCCGAGCATAATCGGGATGATGGCGTGATCCGCACCACCCATAGTGAACCCCGCGCCTTCCATACGAGTACGGAAATGCGCGGCGTTATCCCAAAGTTGGTCGCGAAGCGCGGCGCTTTCTGCCAGTAAATCCAGCACGCGAATCGATGCTGCAACAATCGCTGGCGCAACCGAATTAGAGAATAAATAAGGACGTGAACGTTGACGAAGCCAATCAATCACCTCTTTTTTACCGGAAGTGTAGCCACCTGAAGCACCACCCATCGCTTTACCAAGGGTACCGGTGATGATATCAATACGGTCAATCACATCATGGTATTCATGCGTGCCACGGCCATTTGCACCCATAAATCCAACCGCGTGTGAATCATCCACCATGACGAGCGCGTTGTATTGATCCGCTAAATCACAAATCGCGGGCAAGTTTGCGACTACGCCATCCATTGAGAATACACCATCCGTTACGATGAGCTTATTACGAGCGCCCGCCGCATCGGCTGCGATCAACTGCTGTTCCAATTCTTGCATGTTATTGTTGGAGTAACGAAAACGCATCGCTTTACATAAACGCACACCATCAATGATTGAGGCATGGTTCAACGCGTCAGAGATAATCGCGTCTTCTTTATCTAAAATAGTTTCAAATAAACCGGTGTTTGCATCAAAACATGAGGTGTAAAGAATCGTATCTTCTTTACCTAAGAATTGAGAGAGCTTCTGTTCCAGTTGCTTATGGATATCTTGCGTACCACAGATGAAACGTACCGAAGCCATACCAAAGCCGTGACTGTCCATGCCTTGCTTCGCCGCTTCAACCAACGCAGGGTGATTAGCCAAACCAAGGTAGTTGTTGGCACAGAAGTTCAACACTTCTTCACCAGTAGAAATTTCGACCGCCGCTTGTTGTTGCGAGGTAATCACACGTTCAGATTTATACAGACCTTCCGCTTTGATTTCCTCAAGCTGGTTTTGGATCTGTTGATAAAATGCAGAAGACATTGCTACGTCCTTATTTTTATATAGCGCAATAGCTATGGTGTAGGGCAGCCTAAACGAAAAATAGACCCTTCATTTACACTGTAAAATTGCTTAATGGTATTTTAGTTGATCCCATTTACGACTATTATCCCATGACATGGAAAACCATTCGTGAACTTCAGGCACAAATACAATTATGATCACGCATCGTCTTATCGCCCTGCTGCCTGATTTAGCGGCTTTCATTCTCGTCGTCAATGAAGGTAGCTTTACGGCAGCAGCTCAAAAGCTGGGGGTAACACCTTCGGCATTAAGTAAATTGATTACCCGTTTAGAACAAGCACTATCAGTGAAGTTATTTGAGCGAACCACGCGCCAACTCTTAATCACTCAGGCAGGAAAGCGCGTTTATGATCAAAGTCTGTTGATGGTCAACGCTGCGCAGCAAGCGGTTGAGCTTTCCACCTCTGACCACACCGAACCTGCAGGCGCACTCACTGTTGCGGCACCTGAAGCATTTTTGAACTCAGTTCTGCAACCCCTTGTGCTTCCTTTTCTAACTCAATACCCTGAAATTCAACTTAAGCTGAGAGCTGCAGATGGCGCGATCGATTTATTCAAACACAATATTGATGTGGCGTTTAAGCTGACTGATAAGCCAGATGAAAACTTGGTACTGCGTGAAATTGGCAAAACCCACTTAGTGTTGTGCGCCAGCCCAGAATATATAGCGGCCAGAGGCACGCCAATCCACCCTATCGAATTAACGGCTCACGACTGCTTGTATCTTGCCGAAACCGAGCGTGACCATCTCTGGGATTTTCATAAAGAAGATGAGTTCCATACGGTGGCCGTCTCAGGCCGCTATGCAGTAAACCACTCACAAATGCGTTTGAACGGCGTGAAAAATGGCTTAGGTATCGGCATCTTCCATGATTTTGTCATTCAGCAAGCGCTCGTTGAAGGCAGCGTCGTCCGACTATTAGCCGATTGGACGATCAAAAGTAATTACTACGGCTCGATTGCCATGCAATATCCGCAAACCAAGTACATGCCAGCAAGGCTGCGGGTGTTCATTGATTACGTCACTGAACATTTGGTCAGCCAACTCAACAAATAAAGGGTAATCATGCTAAAACGAATCCACCACGCGGCAATTATTTGTTCAGACTACGCACGTTCCAAAGCGTTTTATACTCAGATCTTAGGGCTGCCTGTTATTGCTGAAAATTACCGCGCCGCTCGCGATTCATACAAGCTGGATCTTGCTCTGCCCGATGGTGGACAAATTGAGCTGTTCTCATTTCCAAATACACCACCAAGACCAAGCTTCCCTGAAGCTCAAGGGCTACGACATTTAGCGTTTGTGGTGGACAGTGTCAGTGAAGTCAAAGCGTATTTAGAGGAAAAAGGCGTTATCGTCGAGCCCATCCGCGTTGATGAGTTCACTGGTCGCGAATACACATTTTTCGCCGACCCAGATGGTTTACCGTTAGAGCTTTATTCTGAATAGTGAATAGAGGAAGGAATCAAGGCTATTTTCTAACGTCAGTACAACAGATTAAATAATGGTGGCGCACGAGGAACTTGTTTTTCAAATCGTACACTTAGAGCCAAAAAAGTGTAGCTGTATGAAACAAACAAGTTCAGTCGTGTCAGTAAAGGTGTCGTTGGAAGTGAATCTTGATGAAAGGTGGAGAAATGAGCAAAGGGACAGGGTTTCGTATGCTGTGTCTGTACTTTTCCCTCTTCAATTTGAACCAGCTCAAAACCATTAATGGTGCACAGTGTGGCCCAAACCCCCGCCGTATTGCCATGCGCGTTTATTACAGGCATAAGCGACACCAACACCCAACTGAGCGCGCTGGTGAGCAACATTATTCTGTTAAAACGGTTTAGGCGAATCATAGCAACACTCAATTTTTTCTTGTCGACACTATATAACGCAATGATAAAAATAACAGTGCGGCAGCGCTAAAAACTTAACAAATACCCTCAAGTTCGCTACAAATCGTTAGCTTAAAGACGACGTTTCAAGATGCATATCAATGTGACTCCATTCACGCTTTGTCTATCAATCCACCCAAACTAGGAAATATTCCTAGCTCAGTTAGGCCATGCCCTCAAGTCAATCGCCAAGCCGATTTTTACAATCACTCTATAATGCAGCCAGACGGTTGCTAGCCATTCGACTCTGGTGTGAATTGACTGACAGCAGAGATTTCTTTGACGTGATTTTCTAAGGATTTCACATGCTAAAACTTTTGCAACAGGTTCGGCTACCGACCCTCGATCTCCCCGCAGCAGAACGCCGTAAAATGTGGTTCAAACCATTTTTACAATCATACCTTGTGGTGTTTATTGGCTACATGGCGATGTATTTAGTGCGCAAAAACTTCAACGTTGCACAAAACGATATGATTTCAACCTACGGCTTGTCGATGACACAGCTAGGGCTGATTGGTCTTGGTTTCTCCATCACTTACGGGATTGGTAAGACAGTGGTCTCTTACTACGCCGATGGCAAGAACACGAAACAGTTCCTACCTTTTATGCTGATCCTTTCTGGTATTGCAATGCTTGGATTTAGCATGAGCATGGGCGGTTCAAGCGTCAGCATTTTCCTAATGGTTGCTTTTTATGCGCTAAGCGGTTTTTTCCAAAGTACTGGTGGGCCATCAAGCTACTCCACTATCACCAAATGGACGCCCAAAAATAAACGCGGCACCTACTTGGGTTTATGGAATATGTCGCACAATGTCGGCGGCGCAGGTGCGGCAGGCGTAGCACTGTTTGGTGCAAACTATCTCTTTAATGGTCATGTTGTGGGCATGTTTGTATTCCCATCGATCATCGCGTTAGTGGTGGGTTTCATTGGTTTGCGTTACGGTAGTGACTCTCCTGAAGCATACGGTTTAGGTACGGTCGAAGAGTTGTTTGATGAAGCGGTCAGCGAGGAAGATATTGCTGCGGAAGAAAACCAAATGACCAAACGTGAGATCTTTGTTGAATACATTTTGAAAAACAAAGTGATTTGGTTACTCTGCTTTGCCAACATCTTCCTCTACATCGTGCGTATCGGCATCGACCAGTGGTCTACTGTGTATGCCTATCAAGAACTTGGTTTGTCAAAAGAAGCGGCCATTTCAGGCTTCACTCTCTTTGAAGTGGGCGCATTAGTCGGCACTTTAATGTGGGGTTATCTGTCCGATCTTGCTAATGGCCGCCGAGCTTTGGTCGCCTGTGTCTCTCTGGGACTCATCATTGTTGCGCTCGAATTCTATCAGCACGCCACCAGCGAGTTTATGTATCTCGGGTCACTGTTTGTGCTAGGTTTCCTTGTTTTTGGCCCACAATTACTGATTGGTGTTGCTGCGGTTGGCTTTGTGCCGAAAAAAGCGATCAGTGTCGCCGATGGCGTTAAGGGCACCTTTGCTTACTTAATTGGTGATAGTTTTGCCAAACTTGGCCTAGGTATGATCGCCGACGGTACACCGATTTTTGGCCTCACTGGCTGGAAGGGCACCTTTGCTGCGCTCGACACTTCAGCGATGATCTGTATCGTACTGCTGATTTTTGTCGCGATCGCAGAAGAGCGTAAGATCCGCCATGAGAAAAGGCTAAAGCTGGCCGCAGCTGCCGCTTAGCTCCCAGCAAAATCAAACGCGATATTCTCTTTTATGAGTGTGTCGCGTTTTATTGTGCCACCCCTTCCTTTTTGACGCGCTAGACTCCTCTACAATGGCATCCATAGCAAAGGGATATATTGCTTGTTTAATTGTCTCTGTGGCGTTAGTTTAAGCTCCCTTTTTACTCAGGCAATATAAACAGCGGGGATTGTGATGATCAAAGTAGCACTAGTGGATGACCATATCGTGGTACGTTCAGGCTTTGCCCAACTCATGAACCTTGAAGACGACATTCAAGTGGTCGGCCAATTTAGCTCGGCGGCCGAAGCGCGCGCAGGGCTTCCCGGCACGGGGGCAAACGTCTGTATTCTTGATATTTCAATGCCTGATGAAAGCGGGCTGTCGCTGCTTCAAGATCTCCCCTCTGGGATAGCATGCATTATGCTGAGCGTTCACGATTCCGCGGCCATGGTCGAAAAAGCCTTGGAGGCTGGAGCAAGAGGCTACTTAAGCAAACGTTGTAGCCCAGATGAACTTATCCAAGCCGTACGAACCAGCGCCCATGGTGGTTGCTACTTAACACCCGATATTGCGCTTAAACTCACCTCTCCCAAGCGCGAGGCAAAGCTATTAGCACAGTTGACCAAACGTGAGCGGCAAATCAGTGAAATGCTGGCTGCTGGGCTGGATGTGAAAGCGGTCGCCAATGAGCTTGGACTTAGCCACAAAACCATTCATGTCCATCGCGCCAATGCCATGGATAAGTTAGGTGTGAGCAATAACGTGGCCTTAGCGAAATATTTTTCTGACTCATTCTAATGCCACGCTATTTTATTACGTCACTCTGCGCTTGGTTTCTGCTCTCTTGCAGTTGGTTTTGCTTGTGGGTTATCGCCTACTATTTTGTCAACGATCCGGAACTGGCGATCTTCTTCTTTCCTTTTGCTCTGCGTTTAGGCACTGCGCTGCACAGTCCACAACGTTACTGGCCCGCGATTTATGGTGCAGAATGGTGGCTGACGATTGCGCTCGCCATGCTAATGGAACAACCTCAATGGCTGACAGTACTCGCCGCCAGTATCGCAACGCTGCCCTTAAACCTGCTCGCCCAACGCTACTACCACGGAAGTCAGTGGCGTCGCTTTATTGTGATGGGCGGGTTGATCCTCGCCAGCGCTATCATTAATACGCTGGCCACCACCTACCACGGCCATGCCGCGTCAATGGTGATGTTAGTCAGCATCACAGCTGGCTTAATGATTGTGCCAAGCTGCTATTTGATATGGAATTATCTTTTCCAAAGCACTTGGGTTCCACTGACGGCGAACTTAGTCTCTCGTCATATCGAATTTCGCACGCGTCACGTCTTACTCTACTCTTTACTATTTATTTTAAGCATTGCGCTGCAAATTGGTTTACCTGATGAACTTCGGCGTTTTGCGCCATTTTGTTTAGCCATCCCGATCATTTTGCTCGCTTTTCGCTACGGCTGGCAAGGTGCATTGCTCGGTACTCTGCTCAATAGCATTGCATTGATCGCGGCTCGTAGTGGTGTCTCTAATATGGAAGTCACTGATCTCCTGCTCTCTCTTTCAGCACAAAGTTTAACCGGCATTTTGCTGGGAATGGGTGTGCAGCGACAAAGAGATCTCAACACCAAGCTGCGCCAACAGCTTGATCGTAACCAAAATTTGTCCCGCCAATTAGTCAAAGCTGAAGAATCTGTTCGGCGCGATATTGCTCGCGAGCTGCACGATGAGATCGGTCAAAACATTACCGCTATCCGTACTCAAGCCAGCATTATTCAACGCGTCGAATCTCAGCCCGTCACCAGCAATTGTGCTAAAACCATTGAATCTCTCTCTTTAAATGTTTACGACACAACTAAAAGTTTGCTAACCCGTTTACGCCCTAAAACCTTAGATGATTTAGGCCTAGTCGAAGCACTGGATCAACTGCTGCGTGACCTTGAATTTGAGACGCACGGCATTCAGACCCAAGTGGTTTGGACGGGGAACTCAACCACTCAACTGCAAAAGTTAAGTGATGCCACCAAAGTGACCCTTTATCGATTGTGCCAAGAGGCGCTCAATAACGCCTTAAAATACGCGGAAGCTAGCCACATTGTGATTGAGTTTTCGTTGGCAAGTGATGTCACACTGCGCATTCACGATGATGGCATCGGTTTCAAAGCACAAGCGCAGCTGAACGGCTTTGGTTTACGGGGGATGCGTGAGCGAGTCGAGGCATTGGGTGGCCACTTTCAGATTATTAGCCACTGTCAGTCTACAACAGCCAACCACGATCTAAGCGGGAATGGCACTCAGCTTACCGTCACACTGCCCCACTTATAATCGTGGAATATAAAGCACTATGATAAATTTTCTACGCTCTCAACCACCGCAACCGCTTCTTGCATCAGCGCAAGAGGTTAACCAGCAGTACCGTTATTGGCGCTTTCACATCATGATGGCGATGTATGTCGGTTATGCGCTTTTCTACTTCACGCGTAAAAGTTTGAATTACGCCATGCCCGCGATGATTGCTGACCTCGGTTTAGATAAGAGTGATATTGGCATCATGGGCACGTTGTTTTACATCACCTATGGTATCTCAAAATTTCTGTCTGGGATTTTGTCGGACCGCTCCAACCCGCGCTATTTTATGGGCCTAGGGTTAATGGCAACGGGTTTTATCAATATTCTGTTTGGCTTTTCAAGCTCAATCAGTATGTTCATCTTACTCTGGGTACTCAATGCTTGGTTCCAAGGTTGGGGATGGCCTTCTTGCTCTAAACTCCTGACAACTTGGTATTCGCGCTCTGAACGTGGTTTTTGGTGGGCGTTATGGAATACCGCTCATAACGTGGGGGGCGCGTTGATCCCATTACTGGTTGGCTTTCTCACTTTCCATTTTAGTTGGCGCGAAGGTTTTATTGTACCGGGCTGTTTAGCCGTTATTGGTGGGGTTTTCTTATGTTGGCGATTGCGTGATAAACCAATGACCCAAGGTTTACCCAGTGTTGGTCAATGGCGTAATGACGCCCTTGAACTGGCGCAAGAAAATGAAGGCCTCGGCCTTAGCACTAAACAGATCTTGCACAAATATGTGTTAGGAAATAAGTACATTTGGTTACTCGCCTTGAGCTATGTACTGGTCTACATAGTGCGTACTGCCATCAATGATTGGGGAAATATCTACCTTACCGAGCAACAAGGCTATGATTTGATCACGGCTAATGGCGCGCTTTCGCTGTTTGAAGTCGGTGGGTTTATTGGATCGTTAGTCGCAGGCTGGGGCTCAGACAAACTGTTTGGCGGCAACCGTGGGCCAATGAACCTGATTTTTTCAATGGGCATTTTTCTTTCGGTGGCAGCGCTGTGGCTGATGCCGTTAACGGGGTTTGTATTCCAAGCCGCTGGCTTTTTTACGATTGGCTTTTTTGTCTTTGGCCCACAAATGTTAATTGGTATGGCCGCCGCGGAATGTTCTCACAAAGATTCGGCTGGCGCAGCAACTGGGTTTGTGGGGTTATTTGCGTATATGGGCGCAGCGCTCGCCGGTTACCCGTTAGCCATTATTGTCGAGCAATTCGAATGGCGAGGCTTTTTTGTCACCATTTCTGTTTGCGCCGCTGTGATCGGCTTACTACTGCTGCCTTTCTTACAAGCTCAGTTTTCAGGCAGCGACCACCCCACGAACCATTGAACGTTATAACTAATCCAACGTTATCGTGAGGGGGCCACAAAGCTGATTAACCAAATAAGCGCTTCCAGATACTTGGGTTACGCTGCTCGTGGTATTCAACACGCAGTTCGTCTACCGTCCGCAGCGTTTGTTGAGCTTGCTCTAAATTTCCTTGCTCAAGATCCACTTCGATTTTGTCTAATGCCACTGAAAGCTTATTAAACCCTTCTAAATAGAGATCTTGCTTCTCCGGTGGATAATTTCCTCGTTTTGACTCTTCAACCAACTGACTTAATCTCTCAATGGGTGCTTGCATTGTTTCAACGCTGGTCGCTTCTGCCGCTTGTTTAAATTCAAGCTTCATTTGTTTCATGTTCTGTTTTAAGTCAACATTAGCCGCCGACACGCTAGCCGCAAATAATGCGCAAGCTGTTAATATCATTATTTTTTTCATAATTATTTCTTTTTATTCTGGCAAGAAGTGCCAAGTTTAATGGATCTCAAGATAAAAGAGGGACAAATTTTTGTCATTTTTTATGACCTCTTTACGGCTTATAGTGTTTGATATTCTGCGATCGCTTTTCGCCCGCGCAGTGCTAAAAAGGCCAGAAACTGCTCGACACTGTGCGTAATCACTTTCTCAGCAGCAATACCAACGTTCTCAAGCAGTTCACTGGCCAGTTGAAGTTGGCCGATATCTTGACAAAAATGAGCATCGCTGCCAGTGGTAACATAAGCACCATGCGCTTTCGCCACCTTAGCAATTTCATAACAGCGATCGACACTCCCTACCCTGCTGTGTCCTTTTAAGGTGCTGTTATTAATTTCTATCGCAACGTGATGCTGGGCGGCGCAGGCGATCACCTCATCAAAATCAAAATCGAAATTAGGGTTACCTAAGTGCCCTAGCGCATCCACTCGTCCACCTTTAATCACATTGATCAACGCTTCGGTATGCGCTGCTTTATCGGCAGGCTGAAATACGGGCTCATGAAAACTGGCGATAACCCAATCTAAGTTTTGATCAACCGAAGGGTGAACATCAATCTCGCCAGCACGATTCATGATGTTGGACTCAATGCCTCGGATAATGGCAACACCGTCTAAAAAGCGCGGCAAAATACGTTGATTGGAGAAGAACCAATAATGCGGCGCTCCAGGCATCGACTGCGCATGATCGGTTGTGCAAAACATTGCTAATCCATTTTCTTTAGCTGAACGCGCGTTTTCAATGAGCGTGCTGTAAGCGTGACCACTTGCATAAGTGTGGGTATGAGTATCAACGACAAGATTCATTTTAATTATTCCATTCCAACAGCGATGCTTCAGTGTAACAGCCTCGCTGATGGCACTTCAATCTAAGGGCGATATATTCACCATATCGACACTTTTTGACCGGATGAAAACACACCGATGTGAAATGGTTTTTTGCAACTTACCCACATTGAACAATACTTAGCAATGTCATCCAATTCGGAGTTGGTTATGAAACGACGTCGTTACTCACTGAGCATTCACATTACGAGTCTCTTTTTAGTGCTCGCCATGGTGATCGGCATTGTATTGATTGGCATAAGTTATCACCATAGTCAGCAACTACTGACGGTAAGTGCACAAGGATTAAGTAGCGAAAACAGCAAAAAACTGGAATCAGCATTTAAACAAAGTGCCGCACCTATCTTGACTACGCTCGATTTTTTAGCTTTTAGTAACGTAATTGATCAACCGGATAAAGTCATCTCGGACCCACGCCAACTCGCCACCGTTTGGCTGACCTTCCAACGTAATCCACAGTTAGTCGCGCTCTATTATTGTGACGAAGCCGGAGCTTGTACTACATTTCGCTCGCTGAGCTTTGATAAAGCCAAACAGCGTTTTGATGCCCCCGCGCAAGCTCAGCTATTGGCTCATTACACTCAAGTTGATGGCACTAACCGCTTTATCTATTTAGACCAGAACCTTAAAAGCCTGCTCGACAAACAAGATAACAATAATAAATTTGATCCTCGCGTGCGTCCTTGGTTTACCTCGGCAAGTCAAGATGGCGCGATACGCTTAACGGAACCTTATTTCTTTTTCTTCCTACAAACGAGTGGCGTCACACTGTCACGTAGATCGGCCGATGGAAAGAGTGTGCTTGGCGCTGATTTCACGCTTGACTCACTGTCAAAACAGATGAGTACGATGGGTTTTTCTGATAGTGCTCAGCTTATTTTGTTCGATAATCAATTTAGACCACTCGCCCAACACAATACTAAGTTCGATCTACAACAAGATCCCTCACAGATTGCACAGCAGCTGCAGCAAAGTACTTTTGCACCAATATTGAATCGGGTCAGCAGCCAAACTTTGTATGAAACGGTCAATATGAATGGCACAACGTGGTCGGTGACGTTAACGCCGGTACTTTTAAACGACAATGTACGCTTGTTGCTGGCAGAAGCGGTACCGCAAGACGATTTGATCGCAGATTTGCTCTCGATGCGAGATCAGCAGATTTTTGTCGCGTTAATCATGCTCGCTATCGCTTTTGCAGTGGTTGGTTTTGTGGCGCAAAGGCTCGCCAGCCCTTTAGGTAACCTAGTGCAATTGACCGACAACATCACGCGCTTTGAATTTAAAAAGACACGCTACCCAAAAAGCCGGATCCGTGAAGTTGCCAATTTAACCCAATCGATAGAGCTCATGGAGCATACACTGCACGACTTGCTGCGACTATTACGCGAAACCGCCAGCAATCAAGAATTCGGTGTGTTAGCCAAAACGATTACCCATCAAAGCTATTTGATCACTCGAGCTGAAACTATTTTGCTCTACACTTATGCCAACGAAAATAACCAATTTATCACCGCAGCAAACCACGCCATCATTCCCTTTAAGCTTGATATCAACCAGTTGTCTCAAGAGATGCCGTGGCTACTTTCTGAACTGCGAAAAGGCCAAACGGTTCACTTATCTAAAACCGATAATTCGATGCGTAAGCATAAAGATGAGCTGTATAATTCTGATCTTTATCTTTTCCCACTGCTCAACCGAGACAAGCAGTTGGTTGGCGTATTAAACCTAGGCTACGAACGGGCCATCACTCCCGATCAGCAAGACAAACATGCATTTTTACGAGAGCTGCTCAGTTTTGCCGAAATCGCTAAAGACAATATCGACAAAATGCAACGGCAAAAGGAGATGCTCAACTCGTTTATTGAATTGATCGCATCAGCCATTGATACCAAATCCCCTTACACGGGCGGCCATTGTCAGCGAGTTCCTGAATTAACCAAAATGATCACTAAAGCGGCGGAAAACGATCGCACCTATTTCCCACAATTTTCCATGACCAATGAAGAGTGGGAAGAGCTCACTCTCGCCGCTTGGTTGCATGATTGTGGAAAAGTGACCACGCCTGAATATGTGATTGATAAAGCGACCAAATTAGAAACGATCTACGACAGAATTCACGAAATTAGAATGCGTTTTGAGCTGCTCAAATGTCAAGCTGAAACGGACTACTGGCAAGGTGTTGCGCAGGGCAAGAACGAGTCAGATCTCAAGCAGCAGTTGCTGACGAACCAACAAATCCTCGATGAGGAATTTGCTTTCGTCGCGCAGTGTAATATTGGCAGTGAGTTTATGAGCGATGATGACCTTTCCCGCTTAGAGCGAATTGCGCAAAGAGAGTGGAAACGGACTTTGGATGATCAACTCGGTACTTCTTGGATAGAGAACCAACGTGCAGGAGAGTCAAAACCATTACCCACTATGGAGCGCTTGCTTGATGATAAACCCGTACACCAGTTGCACTGGGTGAACGGTTGCCGTCCACAAGATCTGTGGCAAGAAAACTTTATTTTACAACCGGGAGAACTGCGCTATAACCGAGGTGAGCTCTATAATTTGTCCATTCGCCGTGGCACGCTCACTAACGAAGAACGCTTTATGATTAATGATCACATTGTGCAAACCATCATGATGCTCAAGCGGCTACCTTATCCTGAACATATGAAAAACGTTCCTGATATTGCAGGAAGCCACCATGAACGAATGGATGGCGCGGGTTATCCAAGAGGTTTAAATGAAGAGCAGCTTTCCATCCCCGCTCGAGTGATGGCAATAGCCGATGTGTTTGAAGCACTGACTTCTAGCGACCGCCCCTATAAAAAGGCCAAAACGCTCAGCGAATCGATCGCGATCATGACCACCATGGCCACCACAGGCCATATTGATCCGAAGCTTTACTTACTCTTTTTAGAAAAAGAGATTTATCAAGACTATGCGGATCGGTTTTTACACTCCAATCAGCACAGCCCAATTGATAAAGAAGCACAGATAAAAAAAGTAAAAATGAGTTTGAAGAAGACTTTTTAAAGACCGCGAATATCTAACTCATTCTGGATCAGCACAATGCACTGCGAGGCAAACAGCATTCGAGGCCCAAGGCTGATTTTCTGTGTATTAAGGCGCTTTAAACTGTTCCAACTTTTTTTCGGCATCGGGATGTGGTCAGTAAGTAAAAAGCAGCTGTCGTCAGAAAATTGATGATCACGGACACTTTCGCCTTTTTTATCCAGTAAATACAAGTGGTAACTTTCAGAAAGGCGTTGCACCAACTTTTCAAAACTGATGGTTTCAACCGTGAGTCCTTGCTCGACCTCTCGGGTTTGCTCTTTGCCCATACCCACAGAAACATCTAAAGCGTGGCCTATTTTGGTCAGCAAGGCTTGCTCGTGAAAGCCACCGATATTGTGCAACTGGCTCGACTCAAAGCATAAAGTCCGCGAGAAATCTTGCGTACTTTCCAGCACCAAATAGACCACCACGTCATCACGATGCGACTGCGCGGTAAAAATAGCATTCATGAGCACGTGGGCCAAAATTTCGGTGTGGGCTTCTTGCCCAACAGAGGCTAAAAAAGTCTGTTTATCCGTGGAAGCGGCGCGGGCCCTTACAACAAAAGCTCTCATGTGACTGACTCAATTCATTCAATAAAGCACGGACTCTATCACAATCTCCATCCACTGGAATAGTGATCTGCTGGTGAAGCTACGGTTCGCTCGTCAACACAGCTTTGCTTTTCGGGAGCCCCAATGAAATGAGAGTGGTCAGCAGCAGAAAACCAAACGAAACCCACAAACACGCCGCTAATCCCCAAAGTTGGAAAACCCACCCGGAAAGCACGGTACCGATTAAACGCCCCATCGCGTTTGCCATGTAGTAAAAACCAACATCAAGCGATACACCATCCCCCTTGGCATAGCTCACGATCAAATAGGAATGCAGCGATGAGTTAATCGCAAAGACCGCGCCGAAAAGCAGTAACCCCGCGATGATCACGACTTCCGGATGCCACTGCGCTTGAATGCTGTAGGCGATCAAACCGGTAATCAGCGCCAGTAACGCCGCCCAACCGAGCGCAGAGTGCCCATCTGGCACTTGGTCTGAAGCACTGCCCGTTATTTTAGGAGCAAACCCTTGGATCACGCCGTAGCCAATCACCCATAACGCTAAAAAGCCGCCCACGGCACTGTGATCCCAACCAAAAACGCTGCCCAGATAAATGGGTAAGGCAATCACAAACCAAACGTCTCGCGCGCCAAATAAAAATAGGCGAGCCGCCGATAAAATATTCACGCTGCGCGATTTGGAGAAAATCTCTGAAAATTTCGGTTTGGTTTTGGCTTTGCCAATATCGGCTTGCAAGCTAAGCAAACTGCCGATAAAAACCAACAGCAATACCGCCGCCATAGCCGCTACCGCATATTGAAAGCCGATCCAAGAGAGCAAGACGCCACCGAGAAAAAAGCCGGCCCCTTTTAGAGCGTTTTTTGAACCCGTAAGAATGGCTATCCACTTGTAGAGTGCGCCTTGTGCATTTTCAGGGACTAACGTTTTGATCGCACTTTTTGCACTCATTTTATTGAGATCTTTTGCGATGCCCGATAACGCCTGCGCCGCCATCACCCAAGGAATGGTTAACCATGCCGCAGGTACAGCAAGCATCAAGAGCGCGAATATTTGCATGCCAAGGCCAATATTCATGGTGCGATTCAGCCCTAAACGCGCACCAAGCCAACCGCCAATCAGGTTCGTCACCACGCCAAAAAATTCATAAAAGAGAAACAAAGACGCAATCGCTAAGGTCGAATAACCCAAATCATAAAAATACAACACCACTAACATGCGCAGCGCGCCGTCAGTGACGGTAAAATTCCAATAATTAAAAGTCACTAGCATGTACTGGCGAACGTTTTGCTTGAGTTGAGACAGCATAATCACTCTCTTTGCAAAAGAGCCGCCTAAGGCAGCTCTTTGGGACTGTTATTGATTAACAAATTGTTTGATGTACTCAACTTGTACATCTTTGGTAAACGCACCCGGTCTTAATGATTGAACGTGAGTAATAATGTTTTGCAGTTCCCAACCTTTCTCCAGCAATAAATGAGCAGCAAGTAAACCAGTACGACCCGATCCACCCATGCAATGCATGGCAATCTTATCTCCCTTGGTAAGCGCCTGATGAAGTGACGGGGAGATACTTTGCCAATGCGTTTGAAACTGGTGGTCGGGCGCGCAATCATCTTCAATTGGGGCGTGAAACCATTGCAGCCCCGCTTGCTCAACCACTTTAGGCAAGTCACCAACACCTTTCTCTTGCATCTCTTCATGACTTAGAGCCGTCACCACAACGGTAACACCTTGAGATCTCAGTTGTTCAATACTCTCAACCAAAGGAAGATCTTTTGTCCCCGGGCAAGGCGTCAATACCAAACCAGCGCTGTTTTCTGCAACAGGCAGTTCCCATGTAGGATGTGTCATTTCTTTGCTCCTTTATGCCAAACCGACTTTGCGTACTAATTCTGCGGTACGCGTTGCGTAACCCATTTCGTTATCATACCAAGCGTAAATTTTCACCATGCGCTTGCCCACCACCATGGTCGAGAGTGCGTCGACAATCGTTGAGCGTTGATCGCCTTTGTAATCAATCGACACCAGTGGGCGCGCTTCAAAACCGAGAATGCCTTTGAGCTCATTTTCTGAAGCCGCTTTAAGTAGCGCGTTGACTTCTTCTGCGCTGGTATCACGTTTAACATCAAAAATAATGTCGGTTAACGACGCATTGGCCAGCGGCACACGCACCGCGTGACCGTTAATTTTGTCTTTTAGATCAGGGAAGATTTCCACAATCGCAGTCGCAGAACCGGTTGTGGTCGGGATAAGGCTCATACCACACGCGCGTGCGCGGCGTAGATCTTTATGCGGTGCGTCCAAAATAGTTTGCGTGTTGGTTAAATCATGAATGGTCGTAAACGATGAATGTTCAATACCAAGTTGCTCGTGAATCACTTTGACGATAGGCGCAATGCAGTTGGTGGTACAAGACGCAGCGGTCACAATCTGGTGTATTTGTGGATCAAAGATGTGGTCATTGACCCCAACCACGATATTGGCAATCCCCGCTTCTTTCACAGGAGCCGATACCACCACGCGTTTGACACCTTGCGCGAGATACTGATTCAAAAACTCAGACTTGCGGTGTTTTCCCGTGGCTTCGATGACCACATCACAACCAGACCAATCGACATCACTGATCGCTTTTTGTTGTGAAGTGCGAATCGCTTTGCCAGCAATAACCATCGCTTGCTCGTTGGCACTCACTTCGTGATGCCAACGGCCTTGTATTGAATCAAATTCGAGTAAATGAGCCAAGGTCGCCGCGTCACCCGCAACGTCGTTAATCTGGACAAATTCGATCTCTGGCCAATCAAATGACGCCCTTAATGCTAAACGACCAATGCGGCCAAATCCGTTAATTCCGACTTTAATCGACATCTTTATTTCCTTTTATCCCTTCTAAACACAGCATTCTGGGCGAGATTCCATCTCTGCCAGCCTTTGCATATCTTGTTGGTATTCTTTTTTCAGGCAGTTGGATTCCACCAGCCCTTGAATTTGTTTTTTCATCCATCCGGGTAGTTGGTCCGATAACCGATAAAACACCCATTGGCCTTGCCTTGTATCAACCACCACGCCACTGGAACGAAGTAGAGCCAGATGGCGAGAAATTTTCGGTTGGCTCTCATTTAACGCTTGTGTCAACTCGCCGACACACACTCGTTGCTCACGTGCAATCATGAGTAAACAGCGCACCCGCGTTTCATCGGACAGCAATTTAAAAAACTGATGAGGTAGCATTTTACTTATCTCTGCATATGCGGATATACATATGTATTATATAAAAAGAAATCGCTGTCAATAGAAAAGCTACCGCTAAATAAAAGTTACCGCTGACTTCAGAGAACAATGCTAAAGCGAGCAGTAAAATAGCTGATGGTATGTTGCAGGGCTTTTGTGGCATTTTGATTACAATCGATTTCCCAATAGATCTATTTTTGATACGCCGATCATACCCCGATGCATCGCAACATTGGGATCAAGAGTTCGTGCGTAGCAGAACATAGATGACGTTTCCAACTCATTCACAAACACTTAACATTTTTAAAACAGTCTACGGTTATGAAATTTAATGAGAAAAATATCCTGAAGTTCGGACTCAGAGAGCGCTAGTATTTCTTTTTCATACGCAGCGCGACGTTGACCAAGGCAATCAACACCGGCACTTCAACCAAGGGCCCAATCACACCCGCAAATGCTTGATCGGAATTTAAACCGAACACGGCAATGGAGACCGCAATCGCCAGTTCAAAGTTGTTGCCTGATGAGGTAAAAGCAATTGAGGCATTTTGATCGTAAGGAATGCCCAGTTTTTTACCAATGAAAAAGCTGACAAAAAACATCACTAAGAAATAAATCACTAAAGGGATGGCAACGCGTATCACGTCCATTGGCAGTTCAATGATCATCTCGCCTTTCAGGCTGAACATCAAAACTATCGTCGCTAGTAGTGCCACCAGCGTAATCGGTGAAATACGCGGAATAAACTCCTCGTTGTACCATTGCTCACCTTTCGCGGCCACCAACCATTTGCGGCTCAAAAAGCCAGCTAAAAATGGGATGCCTAAATAAATCAGTACACTTTCGGCGATATCGAGAATGGTAATATCAACTACAACACTCTCGAGCCCAAAATATAGCGGCAAAACAGTAATAAATAGCCACGCCATAAAACTGTAAGTGACAATTTGAAATGCACTGTTGAGCGCCACCAACGCTGCGCCGTACTCTTTGTTCCCACCGCTGATATCATTCCACACCAATACCATCGCGATGCAACGCGCCAGACCAATTAAGATCAGTCCGACCATATAACCGGGATAATCGCGTAAGAAAATGATCGCCAATGCAAACATCAAGATAGGCCCGATAATCCAGTTCATCACTAAAGAGAGTGTGATGGCGCGTTTATCACGAGTCACTTCACCTAGTAGGCTGTAATTCACTTTTGCCAGTGGTGGATACATCATCAAAATCAAACCGATCGCCAGCGGAATATTGGTCGAACCGACCGACATGCTCTCATTCCACTGCGCCACTTGCGGAAAGAAGACACCGATCGCTACCCCGAGCCCCATCGCAAGGAAAATCCACAAGGTTAGATAGCGATCGAGAAAACTCATTTTTTCGGCTGCAGAGGCTTCTGCGCAGACAGGTAATTCACTCATACATCACATCTCTCGGTCAGTCTAAAAAGGGATCCGCACACAACTTTCTACTTACAGCCATGGAGAAATAGCAACGCTAAAATTTCATTCATTTTGACAAGATGGGCCAGCAATGCGCGTTAGCTCTTGCGCAATCAATGCGGTATTGTGGCTCAGCGTGATGTCCAATATCTGCACCATCCAACTTTCCAGCTCAGGATTGATTTGGTAGTACACCCACTTACCGCGCCGTTCATCAATCACTAGCTCATTTTTTCTCAGTTCAGCTAAATGACGAGACACTTTTGGCTGACTTAATTGCAACGCATTCATTAAATCACACACACACAACTGCCCTTTGTGCTTCATCAACAGCAAGGATTTAAGTCTCGTTTCTTCAGACAAGGATTTATAAAAAGATAAACTGCGACACATAAACAATACATATGGAATATCGAATGTGTTTTAGTGTAAGGAGCAAAAGAGTAGAAGTCAAACACCAGAACTATCCTCGCGCACGACGGGCGGCGCTTGAAAAGCAGCGTGATAACGGGAGAAATGATTACTGCAATACAAATAACGATCGTTTGGTTGACCTATACCACATCAATGATTAGGATCACATTTTAAAAATCAACTAAGAGACGTTGCGAATGCTGCTTACGCCGCCCTAGATTGATCTTTACCTCTCACAACTCACCTTTTTATTTCATTTTTTAGAGATCAAGTATGCTACAAAATATTAAGCGCGATTGGTTTTCCAATGTGCGAGGGGATGTTCTAGCTGGCACTGTCGTTGCGTTAGCATTAGTTCCTGAGGCAATAGCCTTTTCTATCATCGCAGGTGTAGACCCTAAAATCGGCCTTTACGCTTCATTCAGTATTGCCGTGATCATTTCAATTGTCGGTGGACGACCCGGCATGATCTCAGCAGCCACTGGAGCAATGGCGTTGTTGATGGTCACTTTAGTCAAAGAGCATGGCTTGCAATATCTACTGGCAGCCACTGTTTTGACCGGGGTTCTACAAATACTGGCCGGTTACCTCAAACTGGGCGATTTGATGCGTTTTGTATCACGTTCGGTCGTGACGGGGTTTGTTAACGCGCTGGCGATTCTGATTTTTATGGCGCAATTACCAGAGCTGACCAATGTAACATGGCACGTTTACGCCATGACACTCGGTGGGCTGGCGATTATCTACCTATTCCCCTACGTTCCTGTGATTGGCAAATTGCTACCTTCGCCATTAGTGTGCATTATCGCCTTAACTCTGATTGCTATCAGCTTTGGCATTGATATTCGCACTGTGGGCGATATGGGTGAATTACCAGATACTTTACCGATATTTTTATGGCCAGATGTTCCGCTCAACCTTGAAACCTTATGGATTATATTTCCTTATTCAGCCGGATTGGCCGTTGTCGGTTTATTAGAATCAATGATGACAGCAACCATTGTTGACGATTTAACCGATACCAGCAGTGATAAAAATCGCGAATGTAAAGGCCAAGGTATCGCCAATATTGCCACTGGCTTTCTTGGCGGCATGGCCGGTTGTGCGATGATTGGTCAATCGATCATCAACATTAAATCCGGCGGACGCGGCAGGCTCTCTACTTTTTGCGCCGGTATTCTACTGATCATCATGGTGGTGTTTTTAAGTGATTGGCTCAAGCTCATCCCGATGGCGGCTTTAGTGGCGGTAATGATCATGGTTTCCATTGGGACCTTCTCTTGGAGTTCGGTAAAGGATCTCAAAACTCACCCACTTTCTACCAGCATCGTGATGATCGCGACCGTCGTTGTTGTGGTTGCAACCCATAACTTAGCGATCGGTGTCGGTGTCGGCGTGCTGCTTGCTTCTCTCTTCTTTGCTAACAAAATTGGCCGCTTCATGGTGGTTAAAAGTGAACTCTCTGAAAATGGAGAAGAGCGTACCTATCGTGTTGTTGGGCAAGTCTTCTTTGCTTCGTCAGATCAATTTATGAACGCGTTTGACTTCAAAGAGGTCTTAGAGCGTGTCACTATCGACCTCTCTGCAGCGCACTTTTGGGATATTACTTCGGTTTCTTCGCTAGATCGTGCTGTTATCAAATTCCGACGCGAAGGGACCGATGTAAACATCATCGGTATGAATGAAGCAACAGCAACGATTGTCGATAAATTCGGCGTGCATGGTAAGCCAGAAGAAGTTGAAAAGCTGATGGGCGGACATTAAGGAACAGATTATGACCAATATTATTGCTTGCATCGATGGATCGATTTATTCACAGTCGGTCGCCAATTTAAGCGTGTGGGCCGCCAAAAGCTTACAAGCACCGTTAACCTTATTGCACGTACTTGATAAAGCGGCCAATCAAACTGAAAGTGAGTTATCTGGTAATATCGGTTTAGGCAGCCGAGAACAGCTGTTGAAAGAGCTTATTGAACTAGACGAAAAGCGTTCTAAACTAGCCTTAAGGCACGGTAAAGCGTTACTCAATGAGCTAGAAACCAAAGCTCATGAACAAGGTTTACAAGATGTGCATAAACTGCAAAAGCACGGCAACCTACTGGAGACTTTGCTTGATCTTGAAAACGAAATTCGTGTATTGGTGGTCGGTAAATCAGGTGAAGTGCACCAAAACGACGCCATGGCTGTTGGATCTCAATTAGAGAGTATCGTGCGTACAATGAAGTCGCACACCTTAGTGGCAACGGGTGATTTTACGCCACCACAAAGTTATCTATTAGCCTTTGATGGCAGTGAAATTAGCCAAAAACTAGTGGATAAAGCCATTAAAACACCGCTGCTAAAAGGGCTGGAGTGCCATTTGGTGATGGTGGAAGATAACCACGATAAAGCGATCGCGTTTAAAGCTGCCGCCGAAAAATTGTGTGAACACGGTATTCACGTTGTGGAAGCGTGCTTATCTGGCGAAGTTCATAAGGCGATTCTTCAGTACCAACAACAAAACCAACTTGGCATGATCGTCATGGGCGCGTTTGGACACTCTAAACTTCGTCAGTTTTTTGTTGGCAGTAACACCACTCGGCTCTTAGCCGAATCAAGCGTACCTATGCTATTGATACGATAATAATTGATAAATTAACCATATAGATAAAGCCTTCTTCGGAAGGCTTTTATTATAAAACTCTGTTGTGGAGGGTAAGTGCAAGTAGTAAACTTGCTGCGGATATGCAACTGGTACTTAGGATGTTAGGTACAAATAAAATCGCGGTTACTGCTACTAACTGACGTGACGCCAAATACCCTCCTAAATCAAAGTCTCATTTACTGGAGCCTATCTAATAAAACTAATAAAAAATAATTAAATAAACCTAGGCTAGGTTAACTCTATGAAAATAATATCATCTTTAGGCTCACGGCTGACAAGCAGTCTGCCTATTGAAAAAAAACAGCGGGCTCTGGTAGAGTTCGTCATCAATACTTATCAACCACAGCAACGGGCTGATCTTTTTCGCGCCGTTACAGATCACCGCAAAAACCAATTACTCAACCTATTTCCTGAACATCACAATAAAAGCTTCTCAGTACTGTTTGAATTGATGGACTACCGAGAACTCATCCGGCGCTATCCGAATACATTAGGTGAAGAGATAGCACATCTTGAGCAAGCCGTCAGCGAGTGTTATTCGCATTGGCTAGATTTCTGGTGTGAATGCGAAATTGCGGCTATGAAAACACTATTCCCTATCGAAGCGGATACTCCTCCTCGTATCGAACTGCCACTTAAAGACTGTGCCTACCGTGGTTTTTTGATCGACCAGATAGAGGATTCTGAACTTTGGGTCACAATGCCCAGTCACCCGCAAAAAATGCCTATCAAAGATGCGATCACCTTGAGCAATCTTGAGCTATTTATTAAAGGCGAAAAGTGGTACGAGATGCTGCCTTTATTGTCCTTATCACAAAAAGGGAAGCACTTTGTTTTACTCAAGCATCCTGATAACGAAGCATCTCCCACACTGGTCGCTTCAATGTTGGTACAAGATTGGTCAGTAAATCAGACTTGGCTCAGCTATGTGCCGCAGTTCAGTAATAAGCAGTGGCAGTTCTGCTTACCCGATCATGGCCACGATGCCTTGATGGAATTACAGCTTTTCAAACCAGCACTGCTAAAGTGCGACTCTCTCCCAGAATTCGATCATCAATTTCGGCGACAATTGGTTGATACGCGAGCAGTCTGTGAAGTGCTGCGTTTCACCGTCAGTGGCAACGCTCAGCAAAAGCTCTACTTCCTCTACCTTGCTCAAAAAAAATTCATGCAAGTAATGCATCAGCTAGGATACAAACTTGGTTTATTCGCTACTGCTCAATCTTTCATGCTCAATTTTTATCAAGCGGTTGACCCGAAAGCGTATTTCCATTGTGGAAATTGCGATCTGAATAACGACGGAGTAAAAACTTATCGTGGTTTCTGGAATTTCGAATCAATGGACCGCGTCTTCAGTGATGCCGATTTTCGTGACTATAAACATGCGGTTTCTCAAAGCAGAAAATACGATTTAATCAAAAGGGAAGAGTATGCTTGATTTCAGCTTAGAGCCAATTCTCTATCCTAAAGCGATAACGCTTATCGCAGCAGTAGCCATGGTGCTCGTTTGGTTAACTTACTATTGCTATCGTCTTAAGCAAAAAAATGAAATGATCTGGGGTACACGCCATGTCGCCTATATTGCTTATTCTCTTTTTATCATTGCATGGATAGGGAGTAATGCGTATTTCCATACTGATTGGCTAGCCGAGTTTGGCGCAGATAGAGCTATATTTATGGCCAAATTTGCCAACGTCGTATCATCCTTTGCGTTTGCTTTTGCTTACTATTTTTCATGTCAGCTATCTGCCGAGCAAAGAAGAGGCAGAATATACCTTTGGCAACAACTGTTTTTCATTGCCATAGTTATGTATTTCTTGGTCATTAATTTACAGCCTAACCTTACGGTCCGACATGTTGATATCGCTGGGCCGAGCAAATTTGTCATTGAGTTTGGGCCACACACCCCATACTTTTTTAGTGCTCTACTTTGCGCCATGATAATGACACTGTTCAACTTGATCTCAATGCGAGCCAATAGCAGTAAGTTAACACTGGCCAAAACCAACTATATGATTGCAGGTATCCTGGTATACATGCTTTCAACGCTCATACTCCAAGTCGGAATTACCTTTTTCTTTCAAGATTTTTCACTCACTTGGCTACCTCCGGCACTCTCCATCAGCGAAATGATGTTTGTTGGCTATGCTCTTATCACTTCACGCTTCTACAGTGTGAAATACCTTGCTTACCTGTGTCTCAATACTGCGTTAGTATGTGGGGTTTTATTCATACCGCTCGGCGCAATCTTCATCCCTCTCACCGACAGCAACCAATGGCTGATTGCAATACCACTCTGTGCGCTTATTGGTATTGCTTGGAATCCACTCTACAAACGCTTGAGCCGTTACGCCTCTTTACTCATTTACGGCAATCAGCAGACTCCTGTAGAGCAAATTCTCGCTTTGGAAGACGATTTCAAGCGGTCAATTGATGATGCGATGCGCCGTTTAGGCCAGTTATTATACATCGCCGATGATAAGCTGCAGTTCGTTAATAGTAACTATAACGAAACCGTCTACGAACGTTACCTTTCATCCAAACAAACCGCACTAGTGTTTGATGAATTGTTTGAAAAATTAGACAACAAAACCGCGGCAAAAAACTCGATCAAAGCCCTTTATGACAAAATGAGCTCAAACAATACAGCGTTGGTTATGCCACTGTTTGGCCACAGCAAATTGGTCACACATTTATTAATCTCGCCACACAAAATCAATAATCAGATGTTTTCTAATGAAGAAATCGCTGCACTTCAAACCTTGCTAACCCGAATACAAAGTATTATTGAAGCGGATAGACGTGTCTGCCAAAGTCGTGCATTAGCGAATTCAATTGCGCATGAAATGCGTAACCCGCTCGCTCAAGTACAATTACATTTTGAAATTTTAAAGCAACATATTGATAGTCAAGCGCCTGCACAACAAATTAAACAGGATATTGAGAACGGCCAAGCGGCTATTCAACGTGGGCGGCAGTTGATTGATATTATCTTGCGCGAGGTCAGCGATAGTTCACCTGAACACGAACCGATTACGATGACGTCGATCCACAAAGCCGTTGATCAGGCGGTCAGTCAATATGGCTTTGAGAACGAGAAAGTAATTGAGCGAATTCACTTACCACAACAAGATGACTTCGTAGCAAAACTTAATGAAACCTTATTCAACTTTGTTATTTTCAACTTGATTCGTAACGCCATTTATTATTTTGATTCCTACCCAAATAGCCAAATTGAGATCACAACTCAAATCGGTACTTATGAAAATATTTTAATCTTCAGAGATACAGGCCCGGGGATTGACGACGCCATTTCTTATAAAATTTTCGATGACTTTTTCTCTTATCAAAAAAGCGGAGGTAGCGGTCTGGGGCTCGGCTATTGCCAGCGTGTCATGCGCTCTTTTGGCGGCCGAGTTGAATGCAAATCGAAACTGGGGGAGTTTACGGAATTCCACTTATACTTTCCTATGGTACCCAATGCTCCCCAAGCCGACTCGCTTCGTACTCCTGATTTCAAAAGTTGGCAACAACCTAAACCGAATACCGAGCAAAGAACCGTTGACAATATACAACCAATCGATCAGCCATTTCTAATCAATAACAAAGCACCCACGGTGCTCATCGTTGACGATAAAGAAGTACAACGCTCACTAGTTCAAATGTATCTGAACCAACTTGGTGTTAACAACTTGCAGGCAAACAACGGTGAAAATGCAGTAGAAATCTTTAAAGCGAATTCCATCGATTTGATTTTGATGGATATTCAAATGCCAGTTATGAATGGTTTTGAAGCCAGCCAAATCATTAAGGCGCATTCTCCGCAGGTTCCGATCATTGCGCTGTCAGGTGAATCTGGCGAACGTGAGCTAGAAATGATTAGCAAGCTGATGGACGGTCGTTTAGAGAAACCGACGTCATTAAATGCGTTACAGCAAGTAATCAGCCATTGGTTAAATAGAGACGTTGTACCCAATGCTCATACAGCAAAGAGTGGAACGGTTATTTGACGTAATTGAAGACACCAACATCCAGAGAAAAACTCAGCCAGTACCAAAACCATTTCGGTGCTGGCTGACATTTTAAAACCGCATAATCTATTATAAACCGTCTACTACCTATACTCGCCAAGCCTTGACCTGAGCTATCCCAAGTGGTTCTAGCTGAATATCTAATGAACCCATGCAAGTTATACATGCAATAATTACATATGCATCTTGTTTCACCTCTCATTTCATGAACGACAGGGTTGAGCACCGCACCTTTTCAGTCTATTGTTTGTAGCGAAAGACAGGTTCGACTTAAACAACACCTTTGCTTGCACACTTTTAGCCGCCTATTTTTGGCGGCTTTTTTCTTGCTAGGCAATTATTTCCTTTTTAACAGCGCAATACACTCTTCGTAGTGAGGGGCATAATTAATCAGAGCCGCAAAAGCGGCTCTGATTAATTATGGTTGTTAAAACTATTGATTTACTCGCGGCCAAACACGTTATTTTCTTGCTCTTGTACGCGGATAAATGTGGTGCGCTTAGTTAACTCTTTTAACTTAGCTGCACCGACATAAGTACAAGTTGAACGCACACCACCAAGAATGTCAGAGATGGTGTCGTGAACGCTGCCACGGAAAGGTAGCAATACAGTTTTGCCTTCCGCTGCGCGGTATTTTGCAACGCCGCCAGAGTGCTTCGCCATTGCAGACTGTGACGACATGCCGTAGAACTTCATATAGCTCACGCCATCTTTTTCAAACACTTCGCCGCCAGATTCTTCATGGCCTGCAAGCATGCCACCAAGCATGACAAAATCAGCGCCACCACCAAAGGCTTTAGAAACGTCACCTGCGCATGTGCAGCCACCATCACCAATGATACACCCGCCTAATCCGTGCGCCGCATCGGCACATTCAATAATGGCTGAAAGCTGAGGATAACCAACACCTGTTTTCACGCGCGTGGTACAAACCGAACCTGGGCCGATACCAACTTTTACGATATCCGCACCCGCAAGGATGAGCTCTTCACACATGTCACCGGTGACAACGTTACCTGCCGAGATCACTTTATCTGGAAATTGTGCACGCACGCGTTGTACGTAATCGACCAAGTGCTCAGAGTAGCCGTTAGCAATATCAACACAGATGAAAATCAGATCGTCACTAAGCGCCATGATGTCTTTGGTTTTTTGAAAATCAGCATCAGATGTACCAGTAGAAACCATCACATGCTTAAGTGTTGATGTATCGGCGTTTTTAACAAACTCAGCCCAATCAGCTACTGAGTAATGTTTATGAACCGCTGTCATTACATCATGTTCAGCAAGTGACTTCGCCATAGCAAAACTGCCTACCGAGTCCATATTCGCCGCAATAACAGGCACGCCGGACCATTGACGCCCACTATGCTTGAATGTAAAATCGCGGGTTAAATTTACTTGAGAACGGCTTTTTAGTGTTGAACGCTTAGGGCGAAACAGGACATCTTTAAAACCTAACTTAAGTTCTTGTTCGATACGCATTATGTAATTCCTTGATTAATTGACCATTTGTGTCTCTTTTGCAGAGTGCGTAGTACCTTCGTTGGCAGACGTCAGTACATTTTGGACACAAAAAAACCGGAGCGTTGGCAGACGCTCCGGTTTTCAGCATTATAGGCCCGGATTTCTTATCGGCAAGTCTGATATTTGCATTTTTTTTGTGGTACTATCTCGAAACTTTCATATCCGACACTTCTCAAGTTCATCTCTCTCAAATACTCATCGTGTAAATTTTTATTTTTCAATACGTTATTAAAGAACGCATCATTTTAGCGAAAGCTTTCATACAATAAGCAAACGTTACCTTGTTCAGCATTGCGCCGAAAATGTGAGGGAAATCACATGCACAGAAGAGGTGACTCAGACATTTCTATCGGCGACTTTTACAGATTGTGGTGAATTTTTATCATTAATCCGTCCGTTTTCGATTTTAGTGACATCACACCGCAACTCCTACCATCCCAAAGACATAGTTATTTTGTGGTTTATTTTCTGTGATATTAGGCGTATTTATAGTGAAAATTATAAGTCTAATTAGGAAGAGAACATGATCAACATTGCATTTTTCAGCGCAAAATCTTATGACGCGAGTTCTTTCTCAGAGGTCAGTGATACAAAGATCTTCTCGCTGCACTTTCACGATTTTCGACTCACCCCAGCCACTGCTAAAATGGCCCAAGGATGCACTGTGGTGTGTGCCTTTGTGAATGACGACTTAAGTCGCCCAGTATTGAGCCAATTGTATGAAAATGGGACGAGGCTTATCGCAATGCGCTGTGCCGGATTTGATAAAGTCGATCTCGATGCCGCAAAAGAGCTGGGTATTCAAGTGGTGCGAGTGCCCGCATATTCACCAGAATCGGTGGCAGAGCACACGGTAGGAATGATGATGTGTTTGAATCGCCGCTTTCACAAGGCGTACCAACGTACCCGAGACGCTAACTTCTCATTAGAGGGGTTGGTCGGGTTTAACTTCTTCGGTAAAACCGCGGGAGTTGTTGGCACAGGAAAAATTGGTATTGCCACAATGCGTATTTTGAAAGGGTTGGGAATGAAGGTACTGTGCTTCGACCCTTATCAGAACCCTCTGGCGATTGAACTCGGTGCAACTTACTGCAGCCTTGAGGAAATCTACCAACAAAGTGATGTGATTACGCTTCACTGCCCAATGTCGCCAGAGAACTACCATTTACTCAACAGCCACGCATTTTCCCAAATGAAAGATGGCGTGATGATTGTAAACACCAGCCGAGGTGAGTTACTCGACTCAGTTGCAGCAATTGAAGCACTGAAACAAGGTCGTATCGGCGCTCTTGGTTTAGATGTTTACGACAATGAAAAGGATCTTTTCTTTCAAGATAAGTCGAATGATGTGATTGTCGATGATGTATTCAGACGCCTATCGGCTTGCCACAATGTACTATTTACGGGACATCAAGCCTTTTTGACTGAAGATGCACTACACAATATCGCTCAGACAACTTTGGATAACATTCGTTCCTTTGCAAACAATCAACGTTGCGGAAATGAGCTTATAACGCTTGATTAATTAAACCCATCACTAATATGAAGCCTCCTTGATGAAACACCAAAAGGAGGCTTCGAAATCATTAACACCCTGATTCTATGAACGTATTTGTAAAGAGGCTAACGCTTCAGATGTAGCATCCTGTATTGATAAAAACAATGAATTAATTTTACCCGTCGTGGTTCGCATCGGGTTTAAAGTAATGCTTTGGTACATATAATCAGCTTGCTGAGTGACAGGGCGAACATTACGACATTTGAAGAGATATGGGCGCTGCTGCCAAGTAATAAAACTACGACAACCTAAGTCATACACAGGTTTAGTTTTGAGCTTAAACCACTCTTGGGGGATTTCAGGAAACAGTTCAAAAATGGTTTTACCAATCGCATCGTGCCCTTGAATACCACTGTGATGTGTCATGAATCCATTCCACACTTGCACTTCGTAATCACGATTAATCACGATCAGCCCCATATCGACATTCTGCACCATATCCACCATCCAGTGGAACTGTTCAAATTCTGCAGGGAGATTCATCGTTAAAAATCCTCCATCAAGTACGCTAATTTACTGTCTAGCAACGGAAGAGACTCATCGACAAACATAAAGAGCAAGTCACAGCGGATCGTCGTTTGATCAATGTTGTAGCTCACTTCAAACGTCATCGTTTTTTTAAATGATCCAGCGGTTGAATTGATCACAGAGTCAATGGAGATGTGTTGCCCAAGCAATACTGGAGAGCTTTGAAAAAAACGCACCTCCGATTGCTCGCCTAATCCATTCAGAAAAGAACCAACTAATATGTTTGATACATCCATTAACAGTTCTAATTCTTCAAGCTCTTCACTGTCTGCTGGCACTTTCATTAATTTTTTCAGATCAGAAACACTGGAATCACTCAAGAGCACCAGTGCTTCACCTGCAATGCCTTCACCGCTAAAGCCTTGACATACACCAGAAACTTGATCATTTTCCGCCAAGTCACGAAGTGCCATATGTAGCTCACTCACTTCAAAAATATTGACGTTTGGTAGCGGTAAATGAACAAATACATCAAAGTGTCGCGCCAGAGCATCAGCTGCTCGACCAATCGAAACGTTCGCAACTTCCATATAGATGTCACGACGTTTTAAGATAGGTAGTTCAACAGAGATAGGCGTAACGATACGAGGCTGTGTTGGCGGTTCGACTAACTCTCGTAGTACGCTATTTAACACGTCCTTATCAATCGGCTTTTGAATAAAAGCACGCGCCCCTAACGCCAATACTCGCTCTTTCGCTTTCGGCTGTATATCACCAGAAACAACAACAACAGGCGTTGTCATCCCTCTGCGTTGCATCTCTTCTAGCGTTCCGTAGCCGTCCAGTTCAGGCATAGTTAAATCGAGGAACATTAATTTAAAATCATGCTCTTCAAGATTTTTGATGCCATCTAAACCATGGACTGCGAAAGTAATATCGGCGTTTAGAGAGGCGGGAAGTGAACGAGCCATCTGCTTCCGAGCCAGTGCAGAGTCATCACAGATGAGTACGGGGAAAGACATGTAATCACCTTCTATTTATTAATTCGATAAATAGAGTGTATACCTAAACCTCGCGTAGATGCGAGTTGCGCAAAAAATTAATTAAAAAGTTTTAGGGGTTATAAAAGGCTACACACTCAAGCGAAACATCGGTTAGCAAACAACAATGCTCGCTCATTTCAACCTCATAGTGAGGGCCAGAAGGTCAGTACAGCAATCCGCAACACAATAGCGGTAACAATGAATACCACTCCCAAGCGGTACCACTTATATTCCTCAATTGACATGGGAATGCGACGATAAAACATCGTGATGACACCTTTCCAGTCATGGCTACGTTTACCATACCGCACAATACTCGTCACAATAAAAATGATACCCAGTATTAAGATAACTTTCTCTGCCCAAAATAATCCGATGCCCATAGTACTTCCTTGTTCAGGAGATAAATAATCATTGGTAATAGTGTATATCGAAAAGATGAGCGCCACTCTTGGACAAAAGTCTAAAGTGCAAAAGCACCAAAAGGGCCCAGTGAGGAAGCCCTTTTGCATTAACAGAAATAATTTAGTTCACTGTCACATTAACCATCTTACGCGTAAGTTACGCATAAAGACGCTATGTATTAAGTGCGCTACGCGTGATGCGCCGTTGTTTTAGAGATTGCAGAGGTTAATTTATCTCGATAACTGAACCAGAGATATGTCACGACAATAGAGAAGAAGAGATACGACAAAGCAAAGATAAAAGGCGATGTGATCAATTGCGCCGATATCCCCCACGCAACACCGATAATAGTCACTGTCAATTTAGCAAGAAGCCCACAGATGAGAAGAAAAAGGGCAAACTCCGGCACTTTAGTACTTCGAAAAGCAAACCAGTAACAACTGCCTACTGCGAGTGACGCGATGTAAAGTCCAAGCAAAAATGAATGAAAGTGATCAGAAGAGGCCACACCCGCCGAGACAGACGCCATTAAAATCAGTATTAGTTTCATGTTGTAAACCTCTCTTTTTATGAGAAAGTATCCATTCATTTTCGAAAACTCAGTTTACATACATTTTCCTCCATTAAATAAGAATTTCAAGTTCAAAAAATAAGCAACTTTTCCTTATTGGCTTAGAATAAAATAATTGTTAATCAGTGGTTAACAACAAAAAACCCAAAAATTAGATGGGACAAGGCATTACCCAAAAAAACACTTCAAAATGGAACTAATTGTAACAATTATTTAACCGAGTAAATATTTCATTGAAAGTACAAATTTGTGATGCGTACAGCGCAACGTTCCGAGTTGTCGCCAAAACAACTTAAAGATGCTATTTGATAGGGAAAAATTGCCTCAGTTTTGAGGAGAGTCATTCAGCCCAAAAAGAGAGCCATTAAATAGGAAAGTAAACCTAACCCTTCTCCTCACTCAATGAACGTTGGCCAGTAATAAACGGCTTCAACCATCGAACTCATCTGACCACTAACTCTGGCTAAAACTTCAACTATGTCAATGGGTAATAGAATAGTAATGTTAATTACAAGCCTCATCATAAGAAAATGCAACATAGAGCATAAAACCTAACAATTTTAAGAAAGTTTTTCGAGTTTTATCGAGTTATGATTGACAAGATAAAAGTTTGAACTAGACTTTGCACTAGCTAGAAAGCAGTTCTTTGTATACACATACGTCTCGTTGGATTACTTGTAACTCCCCCGTCGTGTCGTACGCAATAGCAATCTACTTTTCCACGCTATCCGCGCCGTATTCGGCTGTAAAATTTTTTTTGATTTTGGGTATAAAAATGGCTAACACAGTTACTGGTACAGTAAAATGGTTCAACGAAACTAAAGGTTTCGGTTTCATTCAACAAGAAAACGGTCCAGACGTATTCGCACACTTCAGCCAAATTAAAGGTGACGGTTTCCGCACTCTTGCTGAAGGTCAAAAGGTAGAGTTTGAAGTAGCTCAAGGTCAAAAAGGCCCTCAAGCTGAAAACATCCGCCTAGTATAATTTTTTACTAAGTATTCTAATAGCCAGCAATTTGCTGGCTATTTTCGTTTTTACCTCTTGGCATTCTTCCAATGGCTCTTAAACCGACAATCTATAAGTTCCGTATTGCGCTGACGGATACTAATCGCGATCATTATGACTCTTTAAATCTCACCATTGCTCAGCATCCTTCAGAAAGCAACGAACGAATGATGGCGCGCATTTTGGCGTTTTGTCTTAATGCTTCACCCGAGCTAACATTTACTAGAGGACTTTCTTCCATTGAAGAACCTGATCTCTGGCTAAAATCATTAGATGACCAAATTCAGCTCTGGATTGAAGTCGGCGAACCCGATGCTGATCGCATTAAAAAAGCCACACGGCTTGCAAAACAGGTGAAAGTCTACAGCTTTAACACGAAATCACAGGTTTGGTGGGAACAAAATAAGGGAAAGTTCTCTCACCTCAATGTCGATCTATTTCGCTTTGATGCTGCAGCGATTGAAAAACTCTCTACTTCCTTGAACCGAGGTATGGATATTTCAGTGATGATTAGTGGCTCTTCTATTTTTATTGATAGCGATAGCCATTCCGATGAAATTACTTGGCAAGCACTACAAATAAAAAGTGAGCATTAATTCCCAGCCCACTTTTCAGTATCTATACCCAAACAACTTGAAGTTGCAGGTAGACGGCAAGTGAGCTCATCCCCATGAGCATAGATAAACTATGTGATTGGGGTAAGCGAACGTAACCAACACCGCTGCAGCTTTAAATGGGAAGGGTATAGGCCCTTAAAAGAGCCTAGATTTAGATAGAGCTTTATACTTTATAAATAGGCGTGTGGACCAAAGACTTCGTAATGGATACGCTCTCTTGCTACGCCAAGCAATTCAAGCTGTTCAACAATGAACTGCATAAAACCAACGGGGCCACAGATATAAAAATCCCCCTGTGTTAGCGGCAGTTGCTCACAAACTTCATGCAAGATCATAGAACCTTGCTTGGCTGGTGTTTGCTCACTTTCCAGATACCAGACCACTTGCTGCCATGATGGATGCACCGCCATTAATGTCGCGGTTTCATCAATAAAGGAGTGTTGTGATAAATTGTTGCAAGCATGCAGATACGTCACCTCTTTTTTTCCTACTGACGCAAGCTGTTGAAGTATGGCTTGCATCGGTGTTGCCCCGACACCTGCAGAGATAAGTACAACGGGAGCGAGCTTCTCAACATAGAAAAAATCACCCGCTGGCGCATAAAGTTTCACTCGACTGCCTTTTTCAACGTAATCATGTAAATAGTTAGAGACTGTCCCAGGATGTCCAGTATCCACGCCTTCACGCTTCACAGAAATGCGGTAGTTTTTTCCATTGGGTTTTTGTGACAAGGAATATTGACGAATTTCACTGTATGACGCACCTTCCGGCTTAAGTTCAATCCCAATATACTGACCAACCTGATAATCTAATACTGCTTTGCCATCAGCAGGCTCAAAGATAAAGCTAGTGACGAATTCAGACTCTTTCACTTTATCTTGCAACACAAACTCACGCGCATTCTCCCAACCACCGATCGCCTGCTTACGCTGTAAGTACAACTCTCCTTCTCTATCAATGAAGACTTGCGCTAAAAAGAGATAAGCCGCCGTCCATGCTGCTTCAACGTCAGGAGTAAAGGCATCGGCAGCAAGCTCTCGCAACGTTTCAATAAGGTGATGACCGACGATTTGATAGTGCTCTGGCTGAATGTTAAAGCTGGTGTGCTTTTGGGCAATACGTTCCACTGCACTGGTTAATGCGGCGAGATTTTCAATATTTTTCGCATACGCGGCAATCGCCTCAAACAGTGCAACGCCCTGACGGCCAGTATGTTGATGGGTCATATTAAAAATATCTTTTAGCTCAGGATTGTGAGTAAACATTCTCTGATAGAAATGAGCTGTAAGCGCTGGCCCGGCAGATTCAAGCAAAGGAATGGTACTTTTGACAATGGCGATGTGTTGATTATTGAGCATATTGAGCTTTCTCCTCAGATTTTATAAATGGCGAATTAGATTCGCTCTGATACTGAAGCTTGTATAGCACAAAGCATACCAACATTAATCCATTGATTTTTAAATAAAAAATAATAAATCATTAAATAATCAGGTCAAAATAACACTTCAAAAAATGTCATTATGACACTACAATATCCAAAAACATCACCTGAGTGCTTACCATGCAAGATTTTTCCATCTCTACCTTGATTGAAATGACCATAGGACTCGCAAGTGGTTTGAACGATCAAGATAGGTTCAATCGCCTGCTTGATGCGATTCGTAAAACCATTCAATGCGACTGTGTGATGCTGCTTTCACGCCAAGGTGATTTGTTAATCCCCCTTGCGATGCAAGGCTTGACTCGCGATACCTTAGGCCGACGCTTTTTAATTGATGAACATCCCCGCTTTCGTGAGATTTGCCACGCTGATGGGCCGGTTATTTTCGATGCGAATTCACCACTACCCGATCCTTTCGATGGTTTATTAATGGATCATGATGGCGACCTTCCCATGCACTCTTGTATGGGCCTACCCCTTTTATTTGGTGATAAACTGCTCGGTATATTGACGCTTGATAGCCTTAATCCCAACATGTTTGAGCATATTCCCAAACGCAGCCTAGAAGCGTTGTCGGCAATCGCGGCCTCTACCTTGAAAATGGCACTGACCTTTTCTCAACTTGAAGCACAAGCCAAACAATCACAGCAACGCTTAGAAGAGCTGAATGAAGAAGCATGGGACAGAGAAGGTGGAGAGATCATCGGTTCAAGTGCGTCGATGCTGGCCATGAAAGCCGATTTGGAAGTGGTCGCCCCTTCTAATTTCAACATTTTAATCCATGGTGAAACGGGTGTCGGTAAAGAGCTGGTCGCACGAACACTGCACCAACTATCAGCGCGTAAACGCCAACCTCTTATTTATGTCAACTGCGCCGCAATTCCAGAAAACTTGGTCGAAAGTGAACTATTTGGGCATGTCAAAGGAGCCTTTACTGGAGCAGAACGGCATCGCTTAGGCAAGTTTGCATTAGCCGACGGTGGAACCTTATTTCTCGATGAAATCGGTGAACTGCCACTGGCTGCCCAAAGCAAGATTTTACGTGCATTGCAGAACAATGAAATTCAGCCCGTAGGACAAGATCATGTCCAAACTATTGATGTACGGATATTGGCAGCGACAAATCGAGATTTAAAGCAAGAGGTGGAAGCGGGAAGATTCCGAGCCGATCTTTACCATCGACTCAGCGTATACCCTGTTCATATCCCTCCGCTAAGAGAGCGAAATGGTGACGTTACCTTGTTGGCAGGTTATTTTTTAGAGCAAGCGCGTCGCAAGCTCGGTATCACACAGCTCAAAATCGATCCCAACGCACTGGCTGGGTTACTCAACTACTCATGGCCCGGTAATGTTCGCGAATTAGAACACGTGATCAACCGCGCAGCGCTGAAAGCACGAGCCAGACAAGGCTTACAAGCGTTGATCACCGTCAACAGCTACGACATAGGTGAGTTAGATTTCAGCCTACCCCTGGTTAACACGCCAAGTACGTTGAGCGACAAAGAGGTCACAGCGAAGGTGTGGCAACGTGGGCTGCGAGAAGCAACGGATGAATATCAGCGTAAATTGATCAGTGAAGCATTGACCCAATCCGATTTTAATTGGGCAAAAGCGGGAAGATTATTGCAAGTGGATCGCGCGAATCTCACTCGGCTTTCAAAACGCTTAGGGATTTCGGTGAAAAAAACACACGCAATTGAGCGTTAATCTCACTTTCATCACTAATATATCTTTTCTCACCCAAACAGTAATTGCAGGTAAGACGCTCACCATACTGTGTGAGCGCTCATTATTCAGCCGCTAGCTACCCACTTCACTCGGCAACACTTCTGTTGCAACTAAAGCACGTGGAAATGCGTTTTCATATGCTTGCATAAAGTCTTGGCGGATCAGTTGCTCTAAATGGTTGGCCCGCTCTGTTGGGCAAAAAATCATGAAATGCACGATCTGTTCTCCTGCGGCTGCGCTGCTGATCTGAATGTGCGGCTCAGCACTGGGCAAATCTACACCCGCATGTTTTTCAATCATGCTGTTATAGCGCCTTGCAACATCAATAAAGTGGGCAAAGTGGCTCTCAATCTTTTCATGCATAATCGGCAATAAAGGGTACAAATTTACAAATTCAGGCACTACTATCGAAAAGTTATGAAACACATAACGCTTCATAAAATTAAGGTTTTTTACCGGAAACGAGAAGAACATACTGTTTGGCAAGGTCGCAGTTTTTCCAGTGTAGTGGTATTGACCATGATTCAAGTCGATTTCTTGGATCACGGTTGCCATCAAGTTGTGTTCGATCACTTCACCGCTTAGTTTTCCGACTTCAATCCAATCCCCGATACGAAATGAGCGAGAGCTCGCTCGCTGAATTGAACCCGTAAAACACAAGATGATCTCTTTTGATGCGACTACAATGGCGACCGCTATCGCAGTCACTGACAGTGCAAATTCGTTGATCTCTGATTGCCACAATACGAAGAGGATGACCAAAGTAAACGCAAAGGTGCCATTCTTGGTGCGTGACATCCATTTACGCTGCTTTTCGGTAATCAGTGCGACATCGCCACGAATTTGAGAAAGTACAACTCGCCGCGTCAAAATAATCAACGTCATGATTAAAATACTAAACACCAATTTATGAGTGATAAGAAAGTCCCACACTGCGACCACTTTCTCCATATCAATCCCCTTCTTTTATTTTTATGCATAATGAGCAGCAACACATCTACAGCGACTAGAGAGCAGTTGATTGAGATCGTGTTAGAATTTTCGAAAGGTATTGTAACTGAGTGAATAGTTAACGTCGGCATAAGGCGCAATTATTATGCGCCCTGTCATAGCTTTGGAAGAGAAACTCCCTTTGAGATTGGCGAAAGGAAAAATTTGTTATCAGTGTTGATTCGCCAACGCTGTCTTTTCAGCCAGTTTTACAATCACGTTTACCGCTTGTTCCATCCCTTCAATGGTAATGAACTCATGAATACCATGAAAATTATAACCGCCAGTGAAAATATTAGGGCATGGCAGGCCCATGAATGAGAGCCTCGCACCATCCGTACCACCTCGAATAGGTTTGATCAGCGGTTCAACATCACAAGCAATCATGGCTTGTTTAGCCAGTTCAATGACTTGTGGATGAGGCTCGACCATCTCTTTCATATTGAAATAGCTGTCCGTCACAACCAACTCAACTTGTCCTTTCTCAAGACGGGCATTTAACTGGTCCACTTGCTGCTGCATAAACGCTTTACGAGCTTCCAAGCCTTCTCGTTCAAAGTCTCTAATAATGTAACCCAAGGTTGAGCGAGCCACACTCATCTCTGCGGATTTTAAATGGTAAAAGCCTTGATAGCCCTGCGTGGTCTCTGGGGTTTGATCGGCTGGCATCATAAGCTGAAATTGTGCGGCGATGTTGATGGCATTCACCATTTTATCTTTCGCGGTCCCAGGGTGAACATTCACGCCATAGCAAATAACATCAGCGCTCGCCGCATTGAAATTCTCATACTCCAACTCACCCAGCGGGCCACCATCAATGGTATAAGCCCACTGTGCGCCAAACTTCTCCACATCAAATAAGTCCGCGCCCCGGCCGATCTCTTCATCGGGAGTGAAACCGATACAAATATCACCATGTGCGATGCTTGGGTCAGCAATTAACCGCTCAATGGCCGTCATAATTTCAGCGATGCCTGCCTTATTATCGGCACCAAGCAGTGTGGTGCCGTCAGTCGTGATCAGATTGTACCCATGCAGTTGATGCAAATCCGGGTATTGAATAGGTGACAGCACCTCATCCCCTTTACCTAAAGCAATGTCCCCACCTTGATAATTCTCCACAATTTGCGGCTTAACGTGTTTGCCTGACGCGTCTGGCGCGGTATCCATATGTGCAATAAAACCAATCGCAGGAACAGGGTAATCAACATTCGATTGCAACTTCGCCATAACATAGCCGTGTTCATCAACCGTAGCATCGGTTAAGCCTAATGCGATTAATTCTTCATGCAGTGTATGGGCAAACGTCATTTGCCCTACTGAACTCGGGCAACGGCGGCTGGCGGGGTGAGATTGAGTATCAAAAGAGACATAACGCAAAAAGCGTTCAACAAGATTTTCCATAGCAAGCACTCAATAAGTTAGCATGTCAGCGTATCGCCTATGTTGGGATACGCAGTTAATTGCAAGCTATACTACGCGCTCATCAGAAACGGAATTTGCTATAAATCAGCTTTTCAGCAATTACTGAGGTATCAATCATTCAAAAAAGGGATCAAAAATGCCCACCGCAGTGAGCATTGAGAGAAGCAAACAGGGCGTTTAAAGCAGAATGAAAATGCCCGCTAGACATGCACTCATTAAGTTAGCTAGCGTACCTGCAATCACCGCTTTAATACCTAAATTCGCGACTTCTGCACGGCGTTCAGGAGCGATAACCCCGATAGAGCCTAATTGGATCGCGATAGAACCAATATTGGCAAAGCCGCACAGAGCAAAAGTAATGATAACTTGGGTGTGTTCCGACAACAGCGCTTTGTGGTCAACAAAATCAATGAAAGCCACAAATTCGTTCATCACCACTTTTTGCCCAATGTAAGAGCCCGCCATCAAGACTTCATGGCTTGGTACACCAATCAACCAAGCCAGTGGTGAAAATAGATAACCGAACAGCAGTTGTAAGGTAATGCCGTTCAAACCCAATAACTCACCGAAACTTTCAAGCCCAGTGTTAACCATCGCAATCACGCTCACAAATGCAACCAGCATTGTACCGACGGCCACCGCCACTTTCATGCCATTCATCGCCCCGCTCGCCAGTGCGTCAATCACATTACTTTCTTGCGCTTTATCCATCTCAATATTGGTTTGATCAAGTGGAACATCGCGCTCTGGTACGATGATTTTTGCCATCATTAAACTGCCGGGTGCCGCCATAAAACTGGCTGCAATAAGGTATTTAAGCTCAACACCTAGACCGGCATAGCCACCCAACACGCTACCTGCGACAGAGGCCATGCCTCCGGCCATGACGGCAAACAGTTCTGAACGTGTCATGCGCGACAAAAAGGGACGCACAAGCAGTGGTGATTCGCCTTGTGAAAGGAAAATGTTACCCGTAGCAACCAGAGATTCTGCTTTGCTCGTACCTAAAAATTTTTGAATACCACCACCGATAAACTCGATGACTTTTTGCATGATACCAAGGTAATAAAGGGCAGAGATAAGAGCGCTGAAGAAAATGATGATAGGCAGAACACGAACAGCAAAAATAAATCCGGAATCGGCTAAATCACCGAATAGAAAGCGGATTCCTGCATCGGCGAAACCCAGCAAACTCGACACACCGCCGCTGATGCTGGCTAGTGCGCTTTGTCCCCATGGGAAGTAGAGCACCAGCGCGGCAAAACCAACTTGCAGCAATAAAGCACGTGATACGGTTTTCCAATTGATGAAAGATCGATTTTCAGAGAGCAGGTAGGCGCAAGCGATCAGCGCTAAAATGCCGACGAGGCCAAAAAGAATATTCATTGTATTTACCTAGTTTGAAATTTGGAAATAAGGGTAGAACCAAAAAACTTGGCAAAGGAGGAATCATTGTCCTTTTGCACAACAAAAGCATGACAAAAAGAGGGGTATGCGAACATATTGTTCATCTAAGATCACCTTATACAAGCAGAGGAACTTAGCTGGTCCAGTCCTTGGGGTCATTCACATTTCCGTGTGACGGCTTGTATGGGTTGAGCACCGGCTCATAACCGGGCGGAAAGTATAGCGAACAAAATGAGAGTTTCATCACATATTTTTACGCAAACGTTCAAGCGCTCATTTATTCGACAGTTATTCTAAAAAAACATCAAACACAGGCAAGATTGGATGGAAAACAAACAAAAAAATATGGAATTTTCATCACAAATTTAAACTAATTTAACTATATAAAAACGAATAATTGGTATTTCTGCACTTTGCCAACTAGCTTTAAGAGAGTCACTTTGAAGAGACTGAAACGGTTTCGAATAAAAATCACTAGCAACGTCACGCCTCTTGCGGTCAACACTGACCCAAGAGGCATTTTTATTGGACAAAGTCACTGTAGTGCAACAGCGTGAGGCGAAAACTAGTTTACAACCTCAATATCGGTTTCAGGAATACAACAACACGCTAAAGCGATACCAAGATGACGCTCATGTTCAGGCAGTGCTGGCACGTCAGGTTGATGCACTTTGCCCGACTGCACAGTCACCTTGCACGCACCACAGAACCCTGCTCGGCAACTGTTGGCAATCGCAATGCCAGCGGCTTCGGCTTGATCTAATAAGGTCGTTTGGTTATTACCCTCAAATACATTGCCATTGACGCTCAGTTGTAACGTTTTCAGCTCAGCTGCGACAGTGTGCGCCACACCAAACGCTTCTTGGTGGTAAGATTCTTCCGCAAGCCCTTTTTTCAACAATAAGCTTTTTGCTTTCTGCATAAAACCATCAGGCCCACACACAAACACTTGGCGAGCAGTCACATGTTGGATTTGCTTAAGGTGAGATAAAGAGAGCCGGCCTTTCAGCCCAAACCAATCGACTGGAGCTTGAGTCAGAGAAATGAAGACTTTCAACCCCGGATGTCGCTGCTTAAGCGCTTCAAGTTCAACACGGCAAGGAATATCCTCAACGCTGCGGCATTGATGATAAAAGACCACATCTTGAATTTGTTGATTATCGGCAAGATAGCGCAACATCGATAACATAGGCGTCACGCCACTTCCAGCCGACAACAGTAACAACGGTTGTTGGTGCTGAGTCGACAGATGAAACGAGCCATCCGGTGATTGCGTGGTCAATGTACTTCCTACCTGCAAGTGATCAAGCAACCAGTTAGAAACTCTACCGCCATCAATACGTTTGACTGAAATCGCTAACCGACCCGGGCGCGATGGGCTAGATGACAAAGTGTAGCGGCGCGCCACGTTCTCGCCATCGATCACAACTTCGATTGGTAGGTGCTGCCCAGGTTGATAATTTGGCATTTCACCCTTTTTCGGCTCTAGCCAGAACGTGACAAAATCACGCGCAATCGCTTCACGCTCAACACAGGTCATCACATGGTGACTCATGCCCAAATCTCGATAAAACTCTTTCTCTTTGTACTCAAGCACCTCAACGCTGTCGCCAACTCGAATCATTCCCTCATTTTTTGCGACTAAATTTTGCCCAAAAAACACCCCGCCTCTTTCGTTAGCGCGAAATTGTGACAAGGTTCTTAGCGGCTCTTTGGTTGGACGAAAAGCCCCTTTATTCACATCAACAGTAGTGAGAATACAGCGTTCGCAAGGTTTTACCGCTTCAAATTCTACCTCACCAATTCGGATCCGCTTCCAGCTGTCTTCAGCGAAAGGCTCATCGGTTCGTACCACTAGATTGGTACGAAATTGATCCATGCTGTGCACTTCAGGGCTGCGGCGATTGAGTTCATCAAGTGAAGCTTGGCTGATGACCAGCACTGGATAGCCATCAGCAAAACTGACATTGTGACCCACTTTTTCACGCATTCGGTTTGATTGCTCTCCGGTAAACAGCAACTCAACACGCTGGCCTAACACTTGGCTAAACCAATCATCCGCTTCATCGGTTGTGGTGTAAGCGGTAAAGTTATCGTCCCACACTTGCGCTGGAGAAGGTTGCATTTTGAAATCTGCATAACGCAGTTTTAACGGAGATTGGTTCGCTGCCGTAAAGATCAAACCATCCGCAACCAGTATTGAATTCACCTTAACCATATTTGGATACTTACGTGCAGTGACCATTGAACCATCAGCTAACGCGATCATAAAGCGCCGATCAAAAGCCAGCCCCTGTTTTTCAACCCAAGCGGTGGACTGCGAGAGGCCACCTATCGATTTGACCGGGTAGACGTTAATTTGTGAGAGTTGAGCTGACGACATGGCCTATCCTTATGCTTTTTTAAAGGTATTTTTATAACGCGATGATAATGGAAATCGCCAAAGCTGGCTAACTCTATGGAAAATAAAAGGATGAAATTCCCCCCTGTTTCCTCTATCATCCTGTCGCTTAAACGTAAGCGATTGCGCGCACATTAAAAGCGAAGCCCGTTTAAGCTCCAATCAATTTATTTTCCGGTGGGAGCAACCAATGAAAACATTAACAATTACTCGTCCAGACGACTGGCATGTTCACTTACGTGATGGTGATGTGTTGGCCGATACAGTACGAGACATCAGTCGCTACAACGGCCGCGCACTGATCATGCCCAATACGGTCCCGCCGATCACCACCACAGAATTAGCATTAGCGTACCAACAGCGCATCATGGCGCAAAAACCACGTGATTCTTTCAAGCCACTCATGGCGCTTTATCTCACCGATAACACGACACCTGATGAGATCCGCAAAGCCAAAGCTTCTGGCGCTGTCGTGGCAGCCAAACTTTATCCGGCTGGGGCGACCACCAATTCAGATTCTGGCGTAACCTGCGCTCAAAATATTTACCCTGTATTGGAAGCGATGCAAGACGTTGGCATGCTGCTGCTGATTCATGGCGAAGTAACCGCTCACGATGTGGATATTTTTGACCGAGAAAAAGCCTTCCTCGATACAGTGCTTGCTCCTATTGTTAATGATTTCCCAAATCTGAAAATAGTGTTAGAACACATCACCACCGCCGATGCTGCCGAGTTTGTACAAAATGCGAACCAGAATGTAGCGGCAACGATCACGGCGCACCATCTACTTTATAACCGCAATCACATGCTCGCTGGTGGTATTCGCCCTCATTTTTACTGTTTGCCAATCCTTAAGCGCAACACCCACCAGCTTGCGCTGATTCAGGCAGCGACATCGGGCAATAAGAAATTTTTCTTGGGTACTGATTCTGCGCCTCATGCCAAAGGCAAAAAAGAAGCCGCTTGCGGCTGCGCTGGATCGTACACAGCGCACGCAGCCTTGGAGTTATACGCAGAGGTGTTTGAGCAAGTTGGTAAAATTGGCAACCTTGAAGCGTTTGCCAGTCACAATGGCCCTGATTTTTACGGCCTACCCCGTAATAACGACACCGTTACTTTGGTCAAAGAAGAGTGGCCAGTTGCTGAAAGTATGCCATTTGGCTCAGATATTGTGGTGCCGATCCGCGCCGGTGAAATGGTCGCGTGGGCAGTAAAATAGCCCATTAATGCATCAAAAAGGGAAGCCGCGGCTTCCCTCTCTTTACCATTTTTGCACCACACAGCGCTTATCTCAGCTTAGGCTGACGCTCTAACAGCACCATCACTTCGCTATGATCGGTATGTGGAAACATATCAAACCATTGCAGTTTTTTGGGTAAGTAGCCCACCATACCTTGCATATCAGTGATTAGCGTTTGCGGGTTACAGCTTGAGTAAATGATGTGTTTGGGTGATAAAGCCACCAATCGCTCAACTAATTCAGCTCCTAAACCACGACGCGGAGGGTTGACTAGCACCAGCTCAGGCGCGATTGATTGAGCCTGTGAGAATTGGGCAGAATCCAGCGCAGCAAAGTCTAAATTGGTAATGCCCATCGTCTTGGCAGAGCGTTTAGCACTGGCGATCGCTTCTGGTTCAATTTCAATTCCTGTGACTGCCGTAGTGGGACTGGCACAATGTAGGGCAAAACCGCCCACGCCACAAAACAGATCCCACATGTGACTTGGGTTTATCTCTCTCACCCAATCACGCGCCGCCGCGTACAACTGCTTCGCTACATGCGGGTTGGTTTGGAAAAAACTTTTCGGGCGGATAACCATAGGCACCTGATCAAACTGCTCAATCAAATACTCACACTCGGTTAAAAAAATCTCTTCTTCACCTTCTAGGCGCGCCATGTGGATGGGTTGAAGGTTAACTGAGACGACGCGAATGGTTGGAAACTGCGCCTGAAGCCGCGCGAGGTTTTGCTCAACTCGGCCTAAAGCTTCGCGACTTCTCAATACGAAACGCAGCATAAACTCACCTGAATATTCGCTGCGTGTGAGCAATATGTATTTGAGTTCGCCTTTCTTCTTGGTTTTATTATAGGGAGGAATACCCGAGCTACGGATCCAATCTTGTAGATAAGTTAATAGCGCTTGTGTCTCTTGTGGGTAGAGAGCACATTGCACTAACGACACGGGCGTTGATAGCCCATCAACCATGGATTCAACACCCAAAATCGGTGCATGAGCCGCGCCAAGAGCCACCATTTTCGCTTTGTTACGAAAACCCGTCTCTTCACTTATGACAGGTTCTAGCCACTGCTGTGGCATCTGCGTTGAAAACAGCGCTTTTAGTGCCAAATCTTTGCGCTTCACCTGCTCTGAATAAGAAACCGCGCAATGAGTACAAGAACGGCACAGCTGTTGATCAAAAAACGCACACTGCATAATGGGAACTGCCAAAAATGAAAAGCGCTAGTCTATTCGTCTGCGGGCAAATCACCATTCAATATGATTATCATCACCATAAAAGAAATTAATGGGACGGTTTCAATTTACTCACCATCCCCCACACTGCAACCACAGCCAGCCCGGCGAGTAAGCCAACGAAACCATTAAGCAAGGTTGGCATCACTACTGCTAATAAAGAGAGTTCAGCAACGACTGCAATCACAGGTTCAAGCACGTGGTGAATAAAAGGGACGTTGTGCACCACAATGCCACCGCCCACTAAAAACATCGCGGCGGTACCCACTACAGTTAATGCTTTCATGAGCTTAGGCGCGAAACTGATCAACCCTTTACCAAAGCGAGCACGCAGCCCTGCGCCATCTGAAGTGCGCTCTAGGTAGAAACCTAAATCGTCCAATTTCACAATGCCTGCCACCAAACCATAAACGCCGATGGTCATGACCACTGCAATCAAACTCACCACCAAAATTTGTGTCACCATGCTATGGCCTTGCACTGTCCCCAGCGCAATCACGATGATCTCGGCCGATAAAATAAAATCGGTCCGAATCGCCCCAGCGACTTTACGTTTTTCATAGTCATCAATCGATACGTCAGTGAGCATGCGCTCATCCGCGTCAGCGGTGCTGTGATGGCTGGTATGAAACACTTTTTCTAAGATTTTTTCTGCCCCTTCAAAGCAGAGAAAAAGTCCACCGACTAACAAGAGCGGCATTATCAGCCAAGGGGCTAATGAGCTCATCAGCAAGGCGGCGGGAACCAAAATTAATTTGTTGCGAAATGAGCCTTTAGCCACTGCCCATACCACTGGGATCTCTCGTTCAGCGGCAACACCAGACACCTGCTGAGCATTGAGCGCCAAATCATCCCCCAATACGCCTGCCGTTTTTTTCGCGGCCATTTTTGACATCAACGCCACATCATCGAGCACGGTTGCAATATCATCAAGAAGGGTAAGTAAGCTCGCGCCTGCCATGCAAATTCTCTCTTATTCATTTTCATTATTCAAAGCGTGACAAAATGTAACACCAAGCGCTGATGAAGGGAAACACAGCGATAAGAATCCCACCAACAGTGCTGACGCTTCAAGTAGCAAAGCAGTAAAGAACACTAGCTCAGTGACTGAGTATATTCGGCTGGCAATTGAGCCAGAGCGCTCTGTAACGCGGCGAAGCAGTCAGGATCAATGGCAGTATGTAGATTCTCTTGCATGATCAAAAGTGCTTTATCAATTGGCATCGCGGAGCGATAAGGGCGTTCCGCGCTGAGAGCATCAAAAATATCGGCCGTCGTGATGATTCGAGTCATCACGCTGATCTCATCACCGTTTACACCACGCGGATAGCCAGTACCATCGAGTTTCTCATGATGCGCCCCTGCCATACGTGCCAACGTCTTAAAGGGCGATAATTTCCGCAAGATTTGTTCAGTAAACGCGGCATGCGCCTGAACGGCTTTCCACTCCATATCGTCTAACTTACCGGGTTTATCTAAAATGGCATTACTGACCCCTAACTTACCAATGTCGTGCAGTAATGCCGCGCGTCTCAACCAAGATCGATCAGTTTCCGAAATGGCTAATTGTCGTGCGATTAAATCAGTATACACAGCCACTCGTTCACTGTGCCCTGCGGTATAGGGGCTTTTTGCATCAACAATCTTGCCAAATGCCGTGACGATACAGTCTAAATACGCTTCATCCAAAGGCTGATGCGCTTGTGCCGGTGGTAAATGCATCACTCGTTGGCTGATATCAGAGGCTTTGAGGCTAGCTACAAAGTGCGGGTTATCCACCAACTGCTCAATAATCTCAACCAATTGTGGGTCAAACCATACACCACTACGCTCTGTAACCTCGCGTATTGCTTCGTCCAAATCATGTTCCATTTGAAAAACGTCAAACACTTGAGCTAATAACGCAATCCGCGAGAAAAGGGGGATGGCTTCACCTTTTAGTTGTTGAGGGCGCCCTTGACCATTCCAATGTTCATCCAGTGAGTGGATCCCCTGCGCGACGACTTCGCTAAATCGCAACTCTCGCGCCACATCAGCCCCACGAGTACAACGAGTTTGAATAAGCTCTTGTGCATAATCATTACCATTTTTCAAAATGTCGATGGTAGTTAAAATACGTTCTGCCCAGCTCTGCTCTGAACCAGTATTTTTGACGATAAAGTTAATCACACTCGATAGACTGGTTCCGACGGTTTTATAACGCCGTTTGAAAGCGAGATCATCGGTGGCATACAACTCGCAAATTCGCGCGGCGTTGCTACTGCAGCCGGCATCTTTCAATAGCAAGGTAAAAAACAGATCATGCAGCTCAGCCTGATCGAGCTCTAATTGCATGCCAATATGCATACCAACCCAGCAACAGCGAATGCAGTGCTCCGGTGGCTGGCCTTCCGTCATGTCTAAGGCGGTCGTTAGCGAAATCATTAGTTCAGAAAGGGGGAAACTATTCTCCAATCGTGTTCTCACTCAATTGCATTGGTCTGGTTGCAGTTTAGATGTGACCGTTCGGTTTAGCCAATGATTTACCTCAGTTATCAGGCCAGAGTTGGACTATTTCCTTGCTCTAACAAACCAGCATTGCCCAAAAACAGGTTGAGGTAATGAACCCTGTTAACGGGCTGTGGTAAATCCAGCTTGGTATTTTTGATTGCTCTTGACACTAACACCTCTTACTCTGTGGGCAACTAGTCAGAAAGGAACCCTCATGTACTCTGTTTATACTTATCCTATCGGTACGCCAGGCACACCTTGGCAAGCAGCAGAACGCGAAGCGTGGCTCGCGCAAACGACGATTAAACGAGAATATCAGCAAGAAGTCGTGCCGAAAATTAACGCTTTGGCAACGGATTTTGAGGTAGAACAATACGGTGCACTATCAATAGACAAAGATCGCTACCCATTATTTGCCTTAAAAAGTCGCTCATGGAACCCTGACAAACCAACGGTGTTGATCACAGGTGGTGTACACGGTTACGAAACCAGCGGAGTGCACGGCGCGTTGCAGTTTTTAGCGACTCAAGCACCGCAGTACCAATCTCATTTCAACATTGCCGTTGCCCCGTGCGTAAGCCCTTGGGGCTATGAAACGATCAATCGTTGGAACCCATCAGCGCTTGACCCTAATCGCTCATTTTACGCCAATAGCCCAGCCGAAGAGTCGGCAAGCTTAATGCGCTGGGTCGCAAGCTTAGGTGACGTGTTGGTGCATATTGATTTACATGAAACTACAGACAGTGATGAAAGCGAGTTTCGTCCTGCACTAGCAGCGCGCGATGGGATTAGATATGAAGCCGATACGATTCCCGATGGGTTTTATACTGTCGGCGATACGGAAAATCCGCAGCCAGAATTCCAAGCAGCCATTATTGAATCGGTACGCAAAGTCACGCACATTGCACCAGCCGATAGTAAAGGCGAGATCATCGGCTCTCCCATCACTCAAGAAGGGGTGATCAACTACCCCATGAAAGCGTTAGGGTTATGCGGTGGCATCACAAATTGCTACTTCGGCACCACCACCGAAGTGTACCCAGATAGCCCAAAAGTCACAGCGCAAGAGTGTAATGACGCACAAGTCGCCGCCATTGTTGGCGCTTTGGACTACGTGTGCCGCTAAAACGATAAAACACCCAACCCCCTATGTCATGGATTCATGAGTGATAACGAAAAAAAACAGGCCGCATAAATACGGCCTGCTTTTATCAACTCTTAACTTGGTGAATCACATTATTAAAGAATTGTAATTTATCAGCAAGTTCACGGTCTACATTCATTACATTTGCAGATAATTCAGAAATCATAATGAGTTTATTCTTTTTTACATTCATAAAAACACTTTCGTCTGAACATAACAAATCCATTATTTTTTGAGATTTCAAACGAAGAACTCGTGTATCAAAGATTGGAATTTCGACAAAAGTTTGTATCGCATTTTCCTGTAAATTAATAAAAATCTCCTCACCACCGATCAATTCAATACCGATCGGTTCATTCCCCTCAATCCTTGAAAGCAAATTCGGTTGCACGCCCAAATTATCTACTAAAGTTTTATAAACGAGCTCTCTTAATCTGTTCATTTTTTATCCTATAACTGATGAAAAAGCAGGTGGAACTGTTCATAAATGTTCCCACCGACCTGTGTAAGCAAAATGATAAATACAACTAATTTAGCTGACATTGGAAGACCAGGATCTTGGACGCTAAATACCGTTTGCAATAATCCAACAACCACACCTGTAATGACAAAACCTAAGGAAAAAATAATAATCGCATTTTTCACAATATCTAGGCATGCAGCAGTGACATCAAGTACGGTCATAATATTCCTCTAATAAACTGGTTACTTTATTATTTTCAAATTTAAATAAGTAGTATTTTTTTGCGAAAAAAACTCGGTAACTATTTACCTTCGGATATTGCCAAAATAGGTCAGGTGATAATGAATAATTTAGATAATTCGAACTCACTACTGGAAAGTTTTGTAAGACCGAATATCTAGGATTCAAATTAGCACTGCCTGTATGCACATTCTTTGGCTCCGCCTCAAATAGAGTAAGAGGTGAACCTTTCAAATTATTTGAATCCCCGCCAGAAAATCTACCCATAAATATTTGAGATTGGATCTCTTTAAACGCACTAGGTGCTATCGCCCACTCTCGATTCTGTGCTCCAGAACGTAAACCGACATTCGACTCCAAATTTAACTTACCCTGCATGGGTCGCGTCATCGTAAGGTGAGGAGAGGCAGACTTGATTCCGTCTCCTTTCTTTGATTGCGCCTGAGCTAATGCTGGTGAAGGGCTCTTTACACCCTGCTCAGAAATCAACTTACCCTGCATGGGTCGCATCATCGTAAGGTGCGGAGAGGCAAGCTTGGCTCCGTCTCCTTGCTTTGATTGCGTCTGAGCTAATGCTGGTGAAGGGCTCTTTGCACCCTGCTCAGAAATCACCTTACCCTGCATGGGTCGCATCACCGTAAGGTGCGGAGAGGCAGACTTTATTCCATCTCCTTGCTTTGATTGCGCCTGACTTAATGCTTCAGAATGCGACCACATATAACCGCCAAAATTCGACTTAACGTGAGGTAACGGTAACGTAAGGGCCGAATGGGCAGTCGTTAGCTTGATTCCATCACCTTGTATTTTTACACGATTCAACACCATCAACGGTTGTTCTTTAAGAGCCATCTTCTCTACACCACATACAGGGTGCTTTGTTTCACTTAGTGACGATAACTGCGTCTCTTTTGTTATAAGAGAAGGTGTGATCCGTCGATTTTCGTTTACTCCCATCATTCGTACTTTCTGATCAGCCGCTGTTTTTATTTGAGGCTTAAAAGAGAGCTCGTTCTTCTGCATTACGGTTGTATTCGCTATCAAGCCTTCGAAGCTAGCGTTGTTCTCTATTGCATCACGACGTTTTTTAAGAACGCTCTTATACTTATCTTTACTCTTAGATAGGCTCGTATCAGTGGCAGAGCTGGCATCAACGGTATTGAGTTCATCGGATAAATCACCCAACATACCTTCAAAATTGTTATCCTTCGACGCCAAGGGGGTTGACGTGATTTGATTGAGTTTACTTAACATGCTTTCTCATACCTCAATTCTTCTCGGATTTCATGAAGCGCATCTTTGCGCTTTTCAAGGCGTCGTTTTTCCGCTTCAACCAGCTCTATTTCAGAAGCTAAATCCTCCGCTTTTTGTCGAGTAATCGAGGCGTCGAAAAAAACCGATTCAATGTTCGTTTTGACACTCTCGCGACGCATAAAGAGACGGCTCAGTGCGTTGTTCTCTTTTACCACGACCAAACTTTTAAGCTCTTGCTGTAACACTTCAATACGCCGCCAAAATTCCTCGATCTGATCTTGCAGTTCCTGATTGCGTTTTCTCAGCTTAACTAACATTCTTTGCTGTTTATCGATTCGAATATCAACGATCTCAATAATCTGACCAAATTCTTTCCATCGCTTCGAGTGTTTCTTCATACTCGACACCTTCAAAACCTTGTTTTAAAAACTCCATCACGATCGGGAAAAGATCAATCGCTTTGTCTGTTTCTAAATCGTTACCTTTTTCGTACTCTCCAACCCGAATCAACAATTCAACATTGAAATAGCGATACACCATATCTTTGATTTGCTCTGACAAACGGACGTATTTCTTATCCTGAACCTTATTTTGTAGACGGCTTTTGCTTTTCAATACATCAATAGCGGGATAACGGCCAGTCGAAGCAATGGTTGTTGAATACACAAGATGGCCATCAATCAGAGATTTCACCTCATGAGCAATCGGGTCATCATCTATCTCTTTTTCAATCAAGACGGTGAAAATACCCGTTACTGAACCGCACACTGAGTTGCCACAACTTTCAACCAAGCGCGACAATGCGAGCGACACACCGATCGGAATACCACCTTTAATCGGCGTACCATCCAGCATGGCTTGCGCACGAGCAAAACGAGTCAACGAGTCGAAATAGATCACCACTTTTTTACCTTGTTCCATGAAATGGCGAGCAATAGATACGGCAACTAAACCAGAACGCACCTTTTCCAAAGGATTCGCTTCCGATGTCGAAACCACAGTGATGGATTTACGAATGACTTCTGGGCCAATCTCTCCCTCTAAAAATTCGATGACTTCGCGGGCTCGCTCTCCAATCATGGCGAAGATAACAACATCAGCTTCCATGTTATTCGCCATAATAGATACGGTTGTCGTTTTGCCAGCACCGGCTGGGGCAAATAAACCAACACGTTGCCCTTCACCAATCGTAAACAACCCATCGATAATCTTAAGTTTAGTTGGAAAAACCGTTTCAATAGGCGCCCGCATCTGCAACGGGATCGGCTCAATAATGATCGGTAAATCAACAAATTCACCAGGCTGCGTTAGGTAATCATCACCATAGAGTGACTCGCCGTAACAGTTGATCACTTTCCCTACTAATGCTTTTTCATTCAAAGGAAAACAGAATCGACGAGGGGTGATTTCTACTCGTCCACCACGCTGTACCGCACCGGGTTGAAGTAGTTTGATCTCCACTCTCGGTTGCGCAACTTTCATCACTTCACCACGAATTTTGTCCCCACTCACTGTGTGAATGAAACATTCTTGGCCAACAAAGGTATCGATAGAAACATGACAAACCACTGTATCTTGATACAATTCTTTCACCTTAAAGAAGTGATTTAACATTACTCAATCACCTCAAATGAAATAGACACATAGCGTTTGAATTTACGTTTTGTCTGCGATGTGTTTTTGAACAGCTCTCCTAAGAAAGGAATACTTGAAAGCACTGGCACGGCGTTGGTTGTCGATTGAGTAACAGTGTTATCAAAACCACCGAGAATCACCGTTTGATTCGGCTTAATATAAACTTCTGTTTCCAACGATTGTGAGCTCACTCTTGGTGGCTCACTTTTGGTACTTTCAGAATCTGCCGTATCACCTAAAGATTCTTCTATATATTCAACTTTGGCCTGCACATTGCCAGATGGTAATAGTCGGCCAGTCACATACAAACTGTTATCGGCTTCTATTTTTTGGGTTTCAACCTGGCGTTCAGAGATCAAGGTGATAGTCGCTGTCTCTTTTTTACCAAAGTGACCTTTTTGATTTTCAAGCACTAAAAGATTGGTCTGATAGACACCACGAGCAATACCGTTGGAAGACAGCGCTTGGAAATTTTTTAAAAACTCAGTTGTCTGGGTAAAAGGTGGGATCACAATATCGTAAATCCCTTTGATACCGCTCAACCAAGCGCTATCAATACCAAAATTCTCATTACGATCAGCGGCGACGTCATACACTTTTAGCGAAAAAAGCAGTTGTTGTCGTTTGACATCAATCAAAGCTGCGATGCGTTTCGCCAGTTTAATTTCTTCCGGAGTACCTCGGACTAAAAGGGCATTGGCCGCAGGTAAAGCCTGCACATTAGACGTTTTTTCTTCCTCGTCTAATTGCTGTTTTTCACCTTCACTCAACTTAACTTTATAAGTGCGCTGTACCATTTCCCCATCACTGACATTCTGAAATTGTCCAATGTTGGTTATGGCCGCTGCAATCAATGCTTGAGCACCTGGAAAGGTGACCGTACTATCGAAAGTGCTGACACTGCGATCAATGACTGAGATAAAATGAAATTCAATTCGCGCTAATTCTAAATTATTACCGTTTTCAAGAAATTGGTTTTTATCCACCATATTGGCATAACTGACGGCATCATTGACAAATTTACGTGTGCCAGAGAATAAAATTGAATTTCTTCGCTCGGTTAATTTGAGCTTAGTTGTTAAGTTGGTATCAAAGGTTTGTTTCAATTCTTTCAGTAACGCTTGAGATGAAATATTACGTGGCTTATAAGCGTAATTAATATACGTTTTTCCGGCTTCAACCGTTAGCATTCCACCATAAACATACCAGTCAAAATCATACACATCAGAAAGTCGTCTCAATAGCTCAGGCCCTTCCCCTGATAACGTTTGAGTCAGAATCTGACGTTGGGTTTTATCATCAAGATCATTGACTAGTTTGACTTGCATATCCTTGGCAATTGCAGATAAGGCTCCTTTTAAATCAATATCTTGCTGTTTAATTAGTACACTGGCTTGTGCCATCGTTGCACACAAGAATAAAGCCAATGACAGCAGTTTAATCTTCATTAAGTATCTCTTTTAAACGTTCTTGGTTTTGCTTCATTTGACGCACTGTTTCATTCATAACCGATTGTTTCAGTATCATCTCCACAATCTCATCTTGACTCAGCATGTCTTCTTCAGTAATTCCCTCTTCCTTGATATTAGTTGTTACTTCATTTTGTACTTTCGTGGTTCGCGAAACTTCCTGAGCAACAGTATCAAAATCGTCCATACCGCTATGCGTTTGAGCAATAGCCAACCTGTTTGTCATTTCTACTCTATTATTCATAACCTACCTTTTGCATCATTTGTTTGAACACATAAAACTGGTCACTCAACAACCAGAGATTAATGATAATAATAACTACGATCGCTTTAATGCTTGTCGTAACAAACATAGACAATGACGCCTTTTTAAAAAAGAGATCCACATAGCCACAACCTACCGTAATCGTGAGCATCAAAATTATATATTTCCCTGATACAACCATCATCATCGATAAACTATCGACGATCATGAAGTAGAGTGTTTCAAACGGATTGTTGATGTCTTGATTCTGTGTTTGCGTAAATACATCAAAGAGTGGACGAAATAAAGCACCACTCTCTAGTGCATACATCAGGAAAATAAGACTGCTAATTTTAGCAAGTGCTTCTGATTCATCAGTAAAACGACGGTCCTGTACAGACTGCTCGTTCAGCAAGAGCAATTGCTGAATAACATTACCTATCGTGCCACTTAACCAATATGGCACTGAGGAAAAAAGCGCAAAAAATACAACACTTGCAACCCACCAAGGGGTTGGAACTTGTGCCAAATCACTCGCGTCTAGCCCAATCGCAAGCACAATCGCGATGGCTAAACACGTGGTATTATCCAAATAAAGCCGAGTAGGGTTGTAAATTTTCAGGAATAAAAACAACCCAGCAAATAAAAGCCAATCGGGAAAAAGTACCGCTTCCATATCACGCAAGCGCTCTGAACAAAAGAGTCCAGCTGTCTGAAAAATAGAACACAGCAAGCTTAACTGGGGTAGAGATTACCGTTGGTGATAACATCGTCATCCCCACCCCACTCAATATCACAGCAATTAAGAAGTCGATACTCACGAAGATCAAATACAACTTCAACCCAAGTTCAAACCCTTGATACAGATCTAATACTAAACTGCCCAGAAAATACTTAAACGTATCCGTGGTTTCATCAAAGTTCAGCGGAATATCAATCATGGAAAGTAACTGATTTGTCTTTATTTTAGATCGTTCCAACAGCTCAGGAAAAAACTCAAACATATGACTTGCTAAATAGTACATCGTTATATTTTGCGGTTTTTCTTCTTCCAAGCTTTGATCATAAAACACGTCAAACATCTGTTCATTTTCTGATTGCTCAGAAAAATAAGGTTTTATGCGCTCTATACCGGGTTTTATATCGGGCCACACACTATTTAGCGCCATGAGTGCCGCCAATAAATTCACCACAATCGCCGGTGGGATTTGCTGTGTTCCAACCGCGTTTTTGATAATATTTAACACTATATTGTATTTAACAAAACCAGAAAAACAGATGAAAAACACCGTTGACAACAATACCAATACCAATAAAAGTAATAAGTTGGCACCTGAATAGGCATTGTCAGGGCTAAGTAGCTGAAGCATATTTCACCGTCATTAAATACATCAAAAAACAGGCATGATGCCTCTTATAAAATTAGATATTTCTTGCTGCTGCAATAATCGAATCTTTTAGTGACTTCAAGGTTGTTGTCCCTGTCTGTGCTGCAATACTCTGATCTGACATCAATTTTTGCAGTTCCAAAGAATCCGATGCAGAAAGATCCAGTGCTCCCGTAGTGGCATCAGTATGAGCCGTAATGAACGTCTCGATTGCACCATCAGCTTCTGCAATAAAATCTTGAAAAGTACTGCCGACTTCACCTGTAGTCAGTGCATCATCAGCAACAATAGCTCTAATAGCCGCCATTTTTTTGTTTTCCTTTAAGTAATAAAAAGATGAAGTAGATGTAAGAAATGCTCACAGCCCACATCAATTTGCGATGGCCAACACTAACAATGATTCACCGACGCATAAAATGAAGAATGTTGATTATTTGCGAGGTATAAAAATTCAACATTTTTCACAACCCTATTTTATCCGTAAGGTTAATAGCTTACGCTAAACAATGAAGGATCTAATTGATTGATAAATAAAGGAGTATTGTTTTTATCCATCTCTGGGCTTGATGGTGTAAATACTATCTCCCCGAGAGACTCTGTCATCATTATCTGACTTTTTTGTTTAACTTTAATCATGGGGAGAATACCCGCTGGGTGTCGGCTCATTGAAGAAATGCGCTGAAACGCGATTTCGGTCAATTGAAACTGGTTACGATCCGCTTTGCTGCTACGAGAAAGCTGTTGATCGAACTTAGCCAATAGTTTGTGTGCAGCTTTGGTGCTCTTACTTCGAGTAAGTTGCTCAACAAGTTCCTTTGTCAGTACATCTAACAGGTTTCGTTCTAAGCGATATTTTGCCGTCGCTTGCACAAAAGACTCTCGCCCTGCGTTGAGTAATTGGCTTTGACTTTGGCTCGATGCTTTAATTTCTTGCAGAAATTTACGTCCTGTAGCTGATGTTTCACCACCAATTATCTGACTAAGAGAACGCGAATATTTAGGTCTGATATGAATATGACGACGAATATTATCAGCCCAACGACAACGCCAATGAATTCGTTGATCATAACTCACTTTCAAGTGTTCTATTTTATCGGCAGCAATCTCTTTGTTGACTTCGTGGTAACCCATTTTTTCTGCTATAGCCAATTTGGTCAATATACTTACCCCCCTAGCTTGTAGCTGTTTTTCTCCTGTACCGTTCGTGTTCAACCAATGATAAAGTTGGTTCAACTGAATATGATTTTGGTGGTCAGTTTGAATGGGTTGTAACAAATCGAGATCATTACTGCTGACGTCGTTCTGAGTCATCCAATCGTTTTGTATCACGTTACTACTTTGGAGCACGACCGCAGGCGTATCATCAATTGGTCCATTAATGCCATGCATTGAGGCTAAAGGCAGTTCATGGCTGCCTAACTGGTTAAAACGTGTAACATAACCATGCTGAGCCAAACTAGGGGTGGTGGTTGCAAACGTTTTTTCATCGATTGCGGTGGGGAAAGCATAGGGGGGAGCAAGTGGAAACACCATCGCTGTCACTCCAGAGCCCGCGGAGACATTTAAACTCGCAACGTAGTCAGTTTGGACATGTAAACTGCTCTCATTTCCTATTTTAGTGATGCGCTTATTCTCTCTGGCCACCGAAACATCGGCCCCAAATTTGATATAAGACCGTGGTGCCACCATAAACATATTGGGTGACACATTTATCCCCCTTTGCAGCCGAACTTCAGAGTTTTCGGCCAACGTCACCTTAAGTGTTTTTGTCTGCTCACTCGTATATTGGGGATGACTTATCGTATCTTGATACTCTTGCAGAACTTTATCCCCATCTTCGAGTTTGAAGAGGTAGCCTAGCGTTTTTGATAAGTCGGCATTTTTTACATTAAACGCGAAATTTTGTTCATGTTCTTTCTTCGCAGTTAAAGCTAAGGTTGCTTCAAAAGGCAACACAGTCACCACAGATCCATACTGATCCTTCACCAGGTTGGCAATGTCTTCCATGCCCGCCCCCGTACCAAGCATCGCTGTTGCCATTTTATCTTTTTTTCGAACGAACTGAATTTGCGTTTTTTCATCACCAAGCGCCACTAACTTACAATCATAGTGCTTTTCATAATAAGCCATTACACCTGCAAAATAGCCCCCGGCAAAAGGTAAACCAAAATGGGCAATTCCAGCAAAGCCGCTCAGCCCCTGCTGTGCGCTTAACGTTAACGCATCTCCCTTGGGCAAGGCATGCATACGCTGAACGATTTGATCCAAGATCTGGTGAGCGGGTGTTTGATTGCCTGTAACATGCGTCCATACTTTCCCCAAACCATTCTGCTGGTTGTTTAGTGACTCAGCCATACGAGAATGTATTTTATTAGCACACCGCCATGCCTTCATCGAAGGACAACCCGTTTGGATAGCACTATTCAACTCGTCACTTCTCTCGTTCAACAATTTATGTTTTAGGGTATCCATCGGATTTGTTTGGATTTTAATAGATTCAGAAGCCCCCTGACAGGCGAGATAAAGCCGAGTATTGATCAGCGTTCGTTCAATATATGAGAGATAAAGGTCAATCTCTTTATATTTAAACGAAGAATGGGTCGAATCTGTCAATGTTGTTAACTGATTCTGCATTGACCGTAGGATTGAGTGGATAGGCTCGATTGATAAGTTCTGAGCATCGGAGTGTAAAAGCAAATCCGAGAGCTGTTTGTTTAATATTGATATATTTTCTTTTAAGGCAGAATCCATTAAGCGTTTACCACTCACGCTGGTAATCACTACTTGATCGAGCACTTTTTCACTCGATTTCAATGAGTCAAGAATGAGTTTCTCTGCTGTTAGCTCTTCTATTTTATCGCTATCTCTAGTGTTATTTCCAACGCAAGAAATACTGAGTGCAACACGAAGCCGTGAATCTAATCGTGATCTATCCTTATCAAATTCATCCGTTAAAAAACACTTATTCCATTCATGTCTTAAATACGACTTCAAACTCAGCTGCTTAGCCAAACGCTGTTCAGCCATTACAATTTCAGCGGGCAGATGGCGATGATTCCATCTCTGTTTTCCCCATAACGCCATGGTATGTAACCCAGGATCAATCGATTTAGCATAAGACTTAGCTGCATCGACTTTTCTACCTCGTTGCCACTTTTCGTTGCCGCGTGAGACTCGATGCTTAATTCCATCAATCCAGCCAGACAGTGGCACAAATTGATTGCCAATATGCTTCACTTTGTTGCCAACAAAAGGGTTAGCATTGACAAAATGACTACTGTTGTTGGCCGCGAAATGCGCAAAAGCAATTGGTGGCGTATCAGAAACCGCCGATTGCCATTTTTCAGGTAATGCATTTGTTTCTGTTCGGAATTCCAAATGTTGCGTATCGAGATAAATAATTCGTTGTCTACCTGTATTTTCGCCAATGGTTGCAATAGTGACTTGTAACCATTTCCCGCAAGGCTTGATGTGCTGAATATATTCTTGGTCTGACAAGGGTGGAGCCAATTGCGCCTTACCACTAGCGACACTTAATCTGCGATTGTTTAAGGAATCAATTTTTACATCTGCTTCCTGTTCACCTTTCAGCATGAGCGTTACGGGTGGCGTGTTATCACTTCCCAATGTCACTTCAGTATTCGCCGATGTATGAACATCAACAACTAATTGACCCTGACTCGTCAATTTAGGCATAAGTTTAATGTGGCTACAGTGCGTATTACCCGTCGTTATATCCGTATAAACGGCTTGAAGATTTTGCTTTTTGTCAATCCAAAGTTGAGTAATTCGCTTATTAGGGATTTCAATGGGTGCGAATAAATAATCAGCTTTACGATGATGGAATGGCCGACGATGCCACATCTCACGTAATAAACCACGGTTTTTCCCCGTGATTAGAATGAGTTTACCATCTTGAATTGAAGCCATCATTTTAAGACCATGAGGTTGATCAACACTGGTAAGGTCTACAAAGTGCTGAGCACTAATAGTATCTGGACGAATAGGATTAAACATTAATCCATTTTCGTTTTCGTTTATGTCTTGATGAATAGAATTGATCTGCGTAGCCGGTACATTCGTAACCATAGGGATTACCACTCTTCTTCGTAGAATAAGAAATACAATCTATGCCTGCACAATTACTTATTAATAGCCATATAACATATTTTTTAAAAAAAAGAGAACAACAATGGCTATCAACACTTATAACTAAAAAAACAAAAATGGTGCTCACTCAAAACAAGCAGCAAAATACCTTTAACCTTACTACTTGCTTTAAGATAAAACTTAAAATATTCAACCCATTCACGACCAGAGGACCATAAACCCGATCGTACAAAGTGAAGCGATTAGCGCTGCAAAAAAGACAACAAAAAAAACCAAATGACCTCTAACAAATAAATCAATAAATGAATCATTATATTCCATCTGCATTGTCGAAGAATCCGATCTATTTACAGCACTCAAGGTAGGTCGTGCCGCTAATTTCCGTTCACTACTCGTCACACGTTTTATTTCTATTGCTGGAGGAATATCAACCCATAATAAATCTGAAAATGGAACCTCCGTAATTAACATATACCCTTCTTTAGGAACCGTCTTAATTTCACATGTCACTCCGTCAAACAATGACAAATGTTTACGCAAATTTGACACGGCTTTAGTCAATGAGGTTTCACTGACTAATACTTTCCCCCACACTTGTTCATGAATTTCTTCTTTAAGAACAACTGTATTACTTTGTTCACATAGCAATTTTAAAATAGCACCATCTCGGCTACCGAGACTAACAATTTGTTCATCTGCTAGAATTTCACATTTCAGGGCATCAAAAATAACTTCTTTTCCCAACGTATAATTTCTTTCCATAGGTCTACCCTCTTCTATTTTTTCGAAATTAAAGTCCTTAAATCCACCAAAAACCGATAAATTGCACCCCCGTGAACCTGTGAATTACGTGTTATTTTGCAAAAAAAAAATTAATGCATTAATAATAACAGGATACGGAACACGGAATAAAAAGAAAGGTAGTGAACGGCACCAACTTTCTTTTTAAAAATTAACTTTCTATTGCATTTACTTGCTCAATGGACACACAGTATTGGTCATCGACCTTGACCAGAGTCCCCACTGCGATCAATTCATTACCACTTTTCAACATCACTTGCGATTGAACGAAATCTGAAAATGATTTTATCTGTCCCTTTTGTAATTGATGGAGTTCGCTTAACGTCATCGTGCAATGGCCGATCACAACGTCAATGGCAATTTTCATTATTTTTACCCCTTCGCCATAGCAACAATAGCTCTGCGTATATCACGAATTTCTTCTTGCGCAGAAGAGATGTCCGTCATAATATTTTTAAACAGTTGTTGCTCGGTATCTAGATCAACTTGAATCGTGTCACAGAATGCAGTCATGGTCGCATTCATTGCTTGTAGATCGTTATAACTCACTCGATAAGTTTTTGAGTCTGCTAAATTCTTGCCAGTAATCGCAGCAATGCCTCTTGAATCATTCAAATCGTTTGCGATAATTGCCTGTATTTGGTCTAGATAACTAGAAGAAGCAGCATCTCCTAACGGTGTTTTATCATTATTTGTCGGGTTAACATTCGGTAAGTTATCTTGCATTATCAAACCCCATAAGCGGTTGATTTCTGCGATAGCATTTGCTTTCTTTTCAATTTCTTTAGCCGCTTGATCCGCTCTCAATGTTTGATCACTCGTGTATTTCGACAAAATATCATCAATTAACGATAATGGATCTTTAGTACCGGATGAAAATAAGCTTCGAATCTGATTGCTCTGATGGCCAGTTGTGGCTCGTTTGACCACTTCGCTATCTAACAGTCGTCTTGTGGCACTATCTAAGGATGCTCTATCGTCAGTATCCAAAAAAGTAGACATAACGGGGCTGATGGTTGTCATACAATACTCCTACTAAGGTTGAATTAAATATATTCGGGTCTTTAAACCCTCTTTGAACACTATTTTATTGGGACTAATACTTTCTATTACTCCCAGCAATGGAACCTCGCTACCTTCCCAATAACGGTCAAGTGCATCATAAAGGTAACGACCTGCGGTTGTTGAATAAAAGACGGAATAAGGAAAAGCTTGATCGTCAATAATTTCCTCTTCACCTTCACGAGATTTCACACGGCTTATTACCTGATTCAATCCCGCTTCTTTTAAAAGCCGAGTCGCACTGGTTCGGTTGGACACAAACCAATCATCGCCTTGTTTCTTGAACTCAAGACCATATTGTCCAAATAACGCCATAACCTGATGATCTATTTCATTAGTTTCAACGCGTATTTGATCTCGTCCTTCACGTTGAACTAATTTCCCAACCAAAGGTTGACCTGAGTATGCTGATACTAATTCAAGAGTCAGTTGAGAGGCCTGTAGATAATTATCTGAACTCACAATATTGATATTCTCAAGCCAGCTATTGGGTAAACCTACTAGCGATTGTTCTTCAAAAACATAAAATTTTCCGTCTTTGAGGTAACCCGATCCCAACTGTTGCAAATAACCAACGATTGACGCTTGCTGTTGCATTTGAAATAACAAGAATACAAGCGCCGTCATTATAATATTGAGCAACAGGCTAGACACAATTAAAGGACGATACTCTCTGAAACGATAACGCTTTAAACAAGGCTTACGCGCTCCTTCCTTATATAGAAAAAAACTCAATCCCTTAAAACGATATACCCGATTGGCGATCAACCGCTTCACTTTATGACTTTTATTGAACCCTTTAATTATTGGAACCGACCCCTTGAGCTCAATCAACAATGTCATATCCGCTGGCAAACTTTCAGGGGCAATTAACGCGTCAGGGTGCTGGCTCTCTTTATTCCCTGTTATTTCAAGTGATGAATCAAGCGGCAGTGTTACTCCTTGTAAATGGCCCCCAACAAACTCAATCAGCCACATGTTGTTTTATCTCTATACTCAACCGTTCTGCAAACGTGACACTCTCACTCAAATAACGTACAAGCTCTTGCGGGTATTCGGTCATCGGCCGATGACGGATGAAATGAAAACCACCTTGGCGAAGCTGTGCCAAATAGCCATCAAGACTAAGATGAAATTCACCGTTCAGACGCAGTGCCAACTCAGGCTGTGTTGCCAATTCCGGCATTTCCACCAAAATCAGCAACTGATTAGCTAAACCTACGCGCTGGCCATCTTCAATTCGACACAAGCGCTTTCCATAGTGGCAAGCTAAAGCGTCACCGAGCTCTACTTTCATCGCCGTACCTTGAGTGAACTGAATAAACTCACTGACTAATAAAGAGAATTTTCTATTTTTCATTGTTTTTTAGCTTAACCTCAATCATAAAACGGCGTTGAGCAACTCGCTCTTGCGCTGTTGGAAGGGCGTTTTCAACACTTGCCCGAATATCAATAGGGATATTTCTCATCCCCTCTTCAATTAAAAACTCGCGCACCACTCTCGAGCGTTGATCGGACAATTGTCGATTCTTGGCATATGAGCCCGATGAATCAGCAACGCCATACACTAAAAGGCTCTCCACCGGGAGAGTTTGTAGTTCCCTGAGCATCGCAAGCAAAGTGTGACGGCCTTGCACAGTTAATTGGTATTGATTGACAACAAATAAGTTTTCAAATTTCAGTAACCAATGTGCACCATCAAGTTCTGTAACCACAATGCCATAAGAACGCTGCCACGCAGACACATCAAAAGCTCGGCTCTTTTCGGGCGCGATCAAATTACTAAATGCTGAATAATCTCCGTCACAGTTCTTTACTTCTATCAACCCATAAGTATTAAGGTTAGCGATGTAAAAACGGTTGGGGCTTTGAGGCTGGGCAATTTCAATGCACCCGCGCTGGTGGGGAGAGCCTTCATCATATTCGGGTGCACGACGTACCCAAAAACGCAGGTTATCGGCATCAGCGACATGAGAGTAAACTAGGTTATACACATCCGGTTCCCAGTCATAATCCAGCGCTAGGTTGTCATCACGTATTTGATTGCTACAAGCTGTGAGAGCAAGCAAGCCTGCCAAAATAAAACTCACCTTATGATTTTTTTGCATTCTGATGCCTTTTAAGTGCGGAAAGAATAATAGCGACGTCGCGGTAAAACTCCTTCGGAATAAAATCCTCACCATTTTTCATCTTGCGATAAAACGCACGAGCCAACGGTTTATTTTCAATAATCGGCACATTCATCTCTTGCAACCGCTTACGCTCCTCTTGAGCTAATGAATCAGTACAAATCTGCAATACAACAGGGGCACGATCTATATTTCGGTCATAACAGATTGGGACCAAAATGTGCGTAGGGTTTGCCAAAGCAAAGGTTGGACGACGCCCTTTCACCATTGGTGCGTCCATGACCTCGCGCATTTTACGTTTCCGTTCAGACTTGATTTCTGGCGACCCCTCGGTTTCTTTCATTTCATTTTTCATTTCCGTAAAGGTCATTCGGTTTTTCTTATGAAAGTGATAACGCTCCACTAAAAAATCGACGCAGCCTACACACACACCGTAAACGACATAGAGCATTGAAACAAAAGCAATATAAAACATTAGCTTATATAGGAAATCACTACTGTTATTGGTCTCTTTAAGCATGTTTAATTCACCGCCAGTAATATCGAAAACATACTTGAGCAGAAAGAGCAGAAACAATAGCTCTAGCACCTTTCGTAAGGCGCGCGAAAGCGCTTCTATACCAAAAATGTTTTTGAAACCGGTCACTGGATGGATCTTTTCAATTTTGAATCCAAGCGACTCGGTACTGATCACCGTGCTATTAATCAGTACCCAGTTAATCACGGCCATGACCAGCTTTATCATGAATATGCTGCCGATACATAAACTCAGAACCGACACCACCAGATGAAAACCAACTTGAGTGTCAGCGTAGAGGATCACTTCAAACCATTCATCGTTATGCTCAAACATAAGAAAAAGCATCCCACTGAATATCAGAGCGAAAGCAACCAGTTCCAACGTTGGTTCTGCAAGTTCTGTTTTGGGAAACTGTCCTTTTTTTTTCAAATCACGCAGTTTCTTTTCCGTGGGCGGATATTTTTTGGGTTCTGTCGATTCCATGTGGGATTCTCTTAAACCGCAACTTGCAAAGCTTCAGATGAAGCAACACAAGCGGAATCGGCAATGTCACCATGACTGCAGACGGGCATGGTTGAAACAATTTGTTGGAAGAAAGCCTTCACTGCCGTTATCTCATTATCGTTCACCACAAGGATCGGCTTATTACCATTTAACGTAGTTAAGCGAAGAACTTCAGCACGAAGCTCTTGTTGCACTTCAAGCAATCGGTCTACATCTTCCATTTCACCCATCACAAATGATTCGATCAATTCCGTGAGTGGTTGCTCTAAAAGTGCAACGTGGATCTGATTTTCTTTATTGAGTAAACGCGAAGTGATTTCATATTTAGCTTGACTGCGAATACGAGTCAGCCAGTTTTTGGGCTCGTTCTCCATTCGTGACCAATAGATCAAGGCCTCAAAAAAACTGATACGATCAAGATAAAACTCTGGGGCTCGGATCATCTCTTTCAATACATCATGGACGCGATTTAACCCAATAGCCGCGTCAACTTCACTCTTCATGACTTCACTTTCATTAGACAGATCAGCAATGATGTTGCTGGTGTACTGTAAGTTGTATTTTTCAACTAAACGCTTACGCAAAAAATAGTCTGCTATCTGCGCGATATTCACCAGCACATCATGGTTACGCACAAAGACATCGTCATTCATGATCTCCACCAAATCGTCCGCATCAGATTGTGTAAAACCAAACATACGAATGTCGGAAACAAACACTTCAATATCAAACTGTTGTGCTTCATCAACGATGATAGCCGGAATCCCTACGTGTTGACCCCAAATCGAGCTCTCGATTAACTCCAGCCGACGTTGGATGACCATTTGCGACTGGCTATCACGCAAAACGAATTTGAGAGATTCGAATACACCACTGCCTTTCGGATCGAAAGTAATCGATGCCGCAGGCGCATCATGCTTACCACGCAAAACAAAGGAGAGAATTGCACACAATAACGCCAAAGGAAGACAGACATGCAATAAATCCAAATTGAATACGCCGAGTAATAAGATAACGACACCGATGATCAACAAGCTTTTCCAAAATGAACGAATTTGCGTCATCAATTGGCCGATAAAAGGACGAGATTCCTCTTCAGAACCTTTGATCCTCGTTAAATAAACCCCACACGCTAAGGACAATAGCAAACTTGGAATTTGAGACACCAGACCATCACCAATGGTGAGTACAGAGAAGCGGCTGACACTTTCCGATAATGAGAGATCAAATTGGTTGATACCAACGTAAATCCCACCAAAAAGGTTGACTAAACTGATCAAAATTCCAGCTATCGAGTCACCTTTTACAAATTTCATCGCCCCATCTAGAGAACCAAACAGCTTATTTTCCGTACTTAAATCGGCACGCAGTTTTTGTGCCTGTTCGCCACTAATCAAGCCACTTTTTAGGTCGCCATCGATGGTCATTTGTCGACCAGGTAATGCATCCAGTGAAAAGCGCGCACCGACTTCGGCAACTCGCTCTCCCCCTTTCGTGACGACTAAAAATTGAACAATGGTGATAATGACGAAAATCAACAACCCTGAAATAAGGTTGCCACCCATAACAAATTCACCAACAGTTTCAATAACATGGCCAACGTCTTCGTTAGCAATAATGTTTCGAGTTGTCGCAATTGAAAGCAATAAACGGAAAGTCGTTAATAGCAACACGACCGTGGGTAAAAAAGTCACTCTTAAAGGCTGATCGTTTTCTAACATGATGACCAACAGCAATATAGAGCTAATAAAGCTGAGTAAAATAAGGGAATCAATCACTACGCCTGGCAAGGTGACCAAAATGATGGTGGGCAGCAACAGCGTAATGATCACACTACTCGGGTTGAACAGTATTGGATAACGTTTAAGAAGCGGGATCATATCAGCCCCAAACCAGTGTGTAGCTCGTTAACCAACTCAGCAGTATTAATGCTAATGATGCTATCTTGGTTTTCAATGGTCAGTGTAACACCATGATTATCACGAACCTGCTCAACCTTCAGTAACTTCATCTCATCCTCAACTTCACCATGCAGCACTTCAATTAGATGGCAAATTAAGTTATCGCTTTGACTTAGTTTTGTTAGACGTGATTGGATGGCCGAAATAATTGAATGCTTTATTTCATCTTTCAACAGTGCCAAACTTTCTTCTTGTTCTGCCAACAAATGTTCCAAACGTTCTTCTGCCGTCTCTAACCAATGCTTTTGTTGGACAAACCAACCATCAATGACCGATTGAGAAGCTTCATTGATGTGAGAGTTTAAAGACTGTTCCTTGTCTTGGATCATTTGTACAACTTGCTGCTCCACAATCGCTTGGTATTCGGACACTCGTTCTTCCATTGCCATCAGCAAAGCACGCGCTTCGTGGTAAATACGCAACTCTGCTTTTTTAATAACATTAGAATCTCGATTACGTTTCAAGCTGATTTGCGGAATGCGTTTTTCTGCAGGTTCAATTTCAATATACAATGTGCACCTCACTTCATTATTGAGCGTAATGTAATTAGACTCTCGCTTAACCACAAAAGAAAAAAAAAGACCAAATCTGAACAAGCCTGATTTGGTCTAAAAATAAGAATGAGATTTCTTGATATCTTTAATTTGATGCCCGAATTAAATTCCGCTCACTGACTGACTGGCCTGCCACAACCAACCCTCCACTATGGAAAACGCTTTGTCGTGTAGCTTCATTATTATTTTTTATATTTTTTTTTAACTGTTGAAAATGCGCCATTTTCAATTCATCAAGTGGTTTCAAATTGTTACGAATTCCCTGAGTATAGTTTTGGCCTAGGCCACTGACTGCACCACCCGTGAGCAAAACTTTATCATTACCTGAAGATTGTTTTGGTTTAACCCAGCGAGATTGGCCGTTTTCGGTGATCTCTTTAGTCCACTGGTTTGAAGAAGTCTCCACCGTTAACTCCTTAGTTGCTAGCGGCTTGGAATATTGTCGCTCTAGCTTCATCACCTTCTCGGAGCTCTCTCGCATAACCTCCAACTTTTCTGTTATGTTTTGCGGCGTAATCGGCAAAGTGTCAAATGGTTGAGGATTACGTTTCTTTAACTCCATATCAAGCCGTTCGAACGCACTTCCTGAAGAAGTTGGCACACCATCAGCTCTATCGAATCCCTGCTGTTGAACTGTTTTAGCATTTACTGAGTCAATGGATTTTAACTCCCAACTTCCTTGTTGCTGTAGCTGCCAGCTATGAGTGCCATTTTTACCTATCGATGGTTTTTCTTCATTAGCCACTAGGCGCGCACTATTCTGTGAATGGGTTATTTGCGCATCCAACATTTGATCAAAACCATCCGCTCGATGGTGTTGAGGCGTTTTAGGGTGTTGAACTTCCTTAGTATCAGTTTGATCGTTCTCTTTACCTGTAGTGACAACCGTCGACGATGGCCTATTTAAAAGATGAGAATGCTTAGTCAATATACCACTTGTCATCGATTCAGGAGCGTGTACAAAGGCATTTACACCATCATCAAACCTAACATGTAATGCGGTATCACCATCAAAACTATCAAAAAATTCCTCAACAGCAGCCGCGACTGACGCTGGTTTATCCGCAGTTGCCTGCTGACGATTTAGCGTGCTCACCCCGACTACTTTTTTTACTCCCGAAGTTGAAAAACCTTGTGAACTATTGTTGGTTTGAGAAGCGGTAGATGACGTTTTCTGCTCGGTGGTCGATTTATGATTTTTATCATCTTCACGGAAAAAATAAACATTACCTTCCGTAGTGGTTGGAGAAGTAATGGTAGTTGGAGCAAAAATATTAGTCGGAGCAAAAATAAAGTTATTACTACCAATGGTTGCATTCGGTTGACCAACATGTTCCCTTCCCTGTTCGGTGTCTGACTCATCGGGCCTACGTCCTTCTTCAGATGGTACCGAGTTAGGATTTGGCCTGTGCCTAGGGGGGGTATTTTCAGGCTGTGGTTCTGGCTCTGTTTTTGGATGCTTAGCTTTATCCCCGGTAAAATATTCTGAGCCACCATACATGGCTCCACACATAGCATTAATGTAAGCGGCGGCAAAAACTAGCCCTATCGGGCCTGCCAGAATACCCAAGGTAATACCACCAACCGCACAAGCGCTTATATGAGCTTTCGCTTTGGGTTGATTAGCGTATCGATTCGATTTTTTGTGAGTCTTCTTTTTATTCGCTTGTGCTTCTGAGTCAGTGGTAGAACTTGTCGATCCTTCTGCTGGAGGATCTTCTGCATCGATTACTGAGGCGGTAGGTAAAGCACTATCTGGAGTCTGTGGAGGCTGATTTGACGCTAAGTGTGGCTCTTGACTCCCAAGCGCAGACGGCTCTGGGCTCGCCGAAGAAACGGGAGAATCTGTTGCAGAGTGCAGAGATTGGGCTGGTGATACTGAACTGATATGACTAATTGGATGCGGCATACTAAAACCTCATTGTCTCTAATAATTGAATAGTGATGCGGCGAAGGTCATCGTCTCTTATGCTGTGATCTTCACAAGCTAAGGTCAGATAACCATCCACCCGGATCAAAAAACCATTTGATGCTGGCTCAAAACACAGTAAGCCATTAATAACCTGCTGCGTATTCTGTACATGAACCAACTGAAAAAAAGGCACGATAGGAAGAAGTAAGTAGTTTGTATACTGTTCAAATACAACCTCTTCATTCTGTTCTATGTGCAGTAAAAACTGCTCTATTTCGTTGAGTGTCACTGGCATTTATTTCGAAAACACCCAGACTAAATCTTCATCAGACAACTCAAGGATCTCCTGAGTATCAAGATAGGTCTCAAAGGGTGACCAATTCACCGTCAAACGCAGATCCTCCGACAGCTGGATAGGTTGTAATTCAAGCCCATCATCATCAATATCCAACGATGCAATATCCAAATAAAGCGTGGCCTGCAAATCATCGCAGGTTAGGACGCATTCAAATAATGGAGCAATCCCCGACTCATGCGGATAAGACTGGTAACCTTGATAATGCACACCTTTCGACGCTACGGTTTGCGTCATTAAGTAGGCGAGATAATCGTTGTCTAAATACTTCACTTCAACGCCAATCAAGCGTTCCGCTTCTGAGGCACGAACATAACCTTTCGCTTCGATTCCGATGTGCATAACACGAATCTCCAGCAAATCTTCGGCAAAATCAGGCGCAAAATGGGGGGCAATAAAATCAAGCGTTATCGATTGATTATCAAATTGATGCCCTGCAACGTTGTTGATTTGTCTGCAAAGTTCTGATGTCAATTGATAACGGGCTTCTACCGTTACTGTTGTCTGTTGTTTCATACTCGTCACCGATTTCGTGAAAGGAGCGCAAGTACATCGCGGCTCATTAAATAATCTTTTTCGTCGATCCAATCCCGGATACCTTGTGGTATTTCGCACACCATCTCATACAACAACTGATAACTCTCTTTTGAGGTCATCGTTTTAAAATCCGGGCTCTGAACAAGACGCAGAATAAAAGTAATGTTGTGGAACTGACTTTCTAGAATTCCTTCGACAATAATGGCCTTAACGGTTCCTTCTGAATAATTTCTTAGTCGTTCAAACCAAGAAACCACAGCTTTCTTATCGAGATAGATCTCGGCATCCGATAAGCGATTCCAACTCAAACGTTGAGATTTACTTTTCAAAATCTCGTAGGGATCCAGTGACTTATTTTCTAATTGACAATGGGTCATGCGAGTTTGCTTATTTTTCATCATCATGTTCTTTTTTACGCGCTAATTTCGGACCGCTACGTTCTCGTGTATCGTATTTCCTGCACAATGCCAGCAACGAAAGTAGGCCTTCAAGATAATGTTCATAAGCCACTAACTGTTGCAACGTTCCACTGTCTGCTTCCATCTCCTCAGCCATAACTCCCAAAGAATTGAGGTATTGTTTTATCTTGTTACGAAGAGCTGCAGGATAAAGGTGTTCTGAATGTTGAGCGGCTTGCAAAATAAAGTGCTGCGCATCATTGAGTGATTTGATATCAGTGATGGTATCGGCAAAACCTTGCCAATCTCTTAATGCTTTTAATTGATAACTGTTCAACATCCTAGCAAACTGGCGTTGATGTTGAGGCGTCATCAACTTACGCCGAATGCGAAACAACCGTGGATGTTTCTTCGTTCGTTTTTCCGCTTGCTTTACATCTCTTACTCGCTTGGGCTGATTATCTTCACGAGTTTGCTTTGTCGGAGAAACATCTGAGACCCGTTCAGTCTTCGCTAAAATAGAAATTGACACACTACGCATAGATAAAATAGAGCGAGCCGAAGCTCGCTCCTACTCCGGTTATCGGTTGTGTACCAAGCTTGCTTTGGCTACTGAATCCAAGATCTCATTCAGTTTCACCGCTTCTTGGGTTAAATCTTGAATATACTGGTCAAGTTGTGCGTCAAATTTCTCTTTCAACTCTTTGCTCGCTTGAGTTTCCTCTTGCTTGCGAACTTGATCGGCATGTTGCATTTCATTGACATTACCTACCATACTGCTGGCCATTTCACTCATTTGTGAAACAGAACGGTATTTGGCAGTACGGCCTTCTTGCAGATTAGCGGTAAACTTATTCACCGAGCGTGAATCCAATGAACTCACTGAGGTATTTTTACCTTTCGTTAAATCCGTAACATGCTTATCTTTCAATGTTTTGCTCTGACCCATGCGTACTGTTGCCGCCGTAGACATGGCCATCGTCGCAACGGAAGCGGCAAGTGTAATACCGAATTTCCGCTGTGCGTCGCTGCATTTATCGCCCGAAAGCTTAACCGCTAAATCACTCGTCGCCACCGCTTCAGTAATGCGATTTTGCATCATTTGGGCACGTAAACGTTGAGATGATTCAATGATTTGAGCAAGCAAAGCCAGAAGGTCACTCATTGAAACTGAGCCTGTTTCAACTTTGTCCAGTTTCTCACTGTAACTATTCCACTGCTTTTCATTAACCACTACTGCGTTTCGAGCGTGTGATTTTTCAGCAAATGTAATATCCGAAGGTTGGGTATTAAATACAATAGAACTCATTTAGTTATCTCCAGATTACATATGGGTCGAAATCATTTTATCGTTAAATTCACGGAAATCGCTGTTGGTTTTAGACAGTGATTCAAAGGCGTGAGTGACGGCACGCATCGCTTGAGAAAGCATCATTAAGATCTGTTGGATTTGAGTCTCCAATGCTTCCTGTTTTGCTTGTGCAATCTCCATATCTTTTCTGATATCGGCAGATTTGATGCCATAACCCATACTCACGACAGACGTAACATTTGAGCTCACCTCAACAGCCTGATTTACACGAGTAGTACGCAGAGCGACTTTCTCGCTGTTCGTCATCCAATCTTTGAGTGCATCTGCGACATCATCCAGCATTTGCTTGGCTTTAGTCACCAATTGACTTGGGCGCATCGCTTTGAGTGAATTGAGCAAATCAGACATTTTATCGACCATTTGCGACATTTTATTCATCAAGTTTGAAGGACTTAAACTCTTCAGACTGGCGAGTAAGTCATCAATAGACGCCGATACTTTATCGACAGCTTTGCTTAAGCTGGTTAGCTGTTCTTTCAGTGCTGAACCTGCTGACTTAATACTATCAACCGCACTGTCCAATGCTTTAAGCAAGGTGGCTTTCATCTGTTTAATCGCATTTAATGCATGCTCAACAACCTGAGCAACCTTATCAGCCGCTTTAGATAGCGCCTCTTTAGTCGCCGTCAGTGCGGTTGTTTTAAAAGCTTTAAGCGCATCAATCGCTGTATCTAACAACTTAGTCGCTTTCGAAGCGCTACTAGCCGCAGACTTACCGAGCATTGCCGCTAATTTAGCTGGGTTTAAATTCACCAACATACTGCGTAGAGCAACAACAGTGCGCTCAACCATCGTCGCCGCTTTTATCGCCGTATCCGCAGCCATTTTGGCCACATTCTTAACCAATTGCGCTGGGTTAAAGCTGACCAACATACCAACGATGCCAATGCCGATTTCAAGCCCCATTTTGACTTTATCTCGAACATTCTGCGGAACACCTGCCGATTTCATGATTTCATCGGCAATTTTAGGAATGACAATCGACGCAACCATAGTAACGATCATAATGGCCGCCATCACAGGGTTAAACGGTGCAATCAAAATCGCAGCAATGAAACCCAAAGCCATCGTGAATTTGCTCCAAAAACTCTGTTTCGCTTGCGCTTTTTTCTGGTCTTCAATCTGCTTTTCACGATCTTTAAGCTGCTTAATTTGCGACTCTTTTTGCACATCAATCAGTGATTTTTTCGCCGCAGAGTTCTCTTTACCAGTCCCTGAGGTCGCATTGGCCACTTCTTTCATTGCATCTTCAATCAAACGCCATAACGCGTTAAGTGAAACTGCACTACCAGGAAGTGGTTGATTTGGCGTCATATCACTTACTGCTGCACGTTGCGCAGGTTGACGTTGAACATCTTGGCTTTCATCTTCTACCGCGCTGACATAGACCGGCGCTGAGATGGTATTCATGAATGTACTCATGAGTTTTCCCTTCATGTTATTAGCCGGGATTTTGCGTCCTCTTTGATAGCAACACATTTCTCGTGGCACGAGCGGCATGTCCCCCGGCAGTGGCATGCCCTTTTATTTTATTGGATTCTTAGGCTTAAATATTCCGTGCCGCAGCTAACTGTTCATCACGCATTATCGATAACCAATATTTCAAGGTTTCTTGCAGCATTTGGATCTGATCGCCAATGCGATTCACTTCCTTTAATTCTTCTTTTGTTAGCTCACGAGCGGGGAAAGTGGCGTATAAATTTTCAAAATACGGCAAGGACAGGCCGTTACCATTCCAGTCAATAACTGCATGATTATTTTGAGGACCAGCAGGGCGCCAACCCAATGGAGTACCAGAACCATCGTTACCAGGATAACCATCATTATCAAAAAGAAACTCTATTGCAGAAGAGTATGTCGTCGTATCACTAATGAAAGTATTCAAATCCACAATCGGCATCGTTAAAAACATTTCAATCGTAGCTTGGTCAATATCAGGGTTAGCAGCAAGATAACCTGACATTATCGCAAACCGTAACATTGGGGAGAGCCCCATACCTGACGGGTAGGTAGTACTGTCACAAACAAAGCCCCCCGCATTATCAAAATTATTTCGAAGCTGATTGGCTAAAGCGCTTTTCCCACCACACGTACCATTCATGTAGGTCAGAATGTCATGACACAAGCTACCCGCTGGCGCATTATTTAATAAATGATCAAACAACGCATCGGACTCCCTGGCGAAACCATCCCCATCCCAGCCTTCGTGGTAACCATGAGATCCGGATCCAGTACTCTCAAGGAAATGCCCCATAATCGAATCCAGTACCGATGTAGATGGGTACTCATGAGACATGAAATCCATAATTGCAAGTTGGAATAAATCTTCCAGTGTATAGCCGTCGGTTGATCCACTTGCGACTAAGCTATCAAACATCTCCGACATAGCCGCATCAAACATCGCAGCGCCACCGTTCGTCCATGCTTGAATGTCCGCTAATTGATCTCCATACCCTTCAATGCCTTGAGCTAATAGTGCAGCGATGGCCATTTCTGGGTTTCCACGTAACATCGCCAACACGACTTGCTTTTGTTGTGCTGCGAGCATTGCTAACGTTTCAACGCTGGCCGATTGCTTATTCAATGACGCAATTTTCTTATCAATCTTAGATAATTCAGCCTGTGCTTTATCAAGAGTCTTAAGGTTTTTCTCTAATGAGATGTTGTGCGCTTCATCATGTTGGTCTTGAACATTAAACGACTGAAGTGGTCTATTAAATAAATTAACTTGCATTACTGCTCCTATTTTTCCATTTCATTTTTCTTATTTGATATTAAAAATGTTCACATAAAGCAAACACATCAAACATAAGCTATAATTTAATTCAACCATCAGCCTATTAAATATAGGGTTGCAACTGTTGATGCAAGTAGGCATAACGTTTTTCGTAAAATTCATTTAAATTTTGAACTTGTACAATTAATAACATTGCCGCTGCTTGCAGATGTTCATTTAACTTATAATGACATAACGCAATATTTAATACCGTTTCATCCAAATCATTGGTGGGGTATGTTTTTAATACATTGAGTATATCCAGTGCTTTTTTAAATTGTCCCTTTTCTAAATAGATCGCCGCTAAACAACCGGGACCACGGTGATCATAAGGATTAAGAGAGGTATAAGCAGAAAAAACAATTTCGGCTTCTTTAAACTGTAATTGGTTGTAAAAGTTAACACCCAAATCATAAATTTCTTTAAGTTGCGTCACTGTTACCTTTTTAGACTGACGTAATTGGGCGAGTTTCTGCTCGATTCCTTTACTATCCAATAAAGATAAGTTTTCTTCTTCATTATTTACAAAATCAAAGGTTGTTTCTTTCATATTCTTTGTCCTGAACTGTGATTATCTAGCCATCTGCTCGGCTTAATGAAGAGCCAATCGCTCTATGCATCACACCCGTTAAGCGATAAGGATATTTAATGTCAATCGATGTTTCTGGAATGTCTAGCCCCAATCGAATCGACCATACGATCGCCTGCCTGTTGTTGTATTCAGTCAACAACACCAATCCAGACAACAAAGTTGATGACATGCTGGGAATCTGGTTAAAGCCAACAGTGTCTGACCAAAGATATAATTCTTGTCCTAATTTTTTCCGCAGTGATGCGAAGTTTTGACTTTCATTACTTAGCCGACATTTTTGGTACTCCAGCACTAACCCCAAACGTAAGACGTGTTCTCTCACTTTGAATTTAGAGATAGAAAGCCAAGATTCAATTTCTTCTTCCGTTAAAGACGTTAAGACGGAGAACACCTCTTGAGACAAGATCCTTTTACTCAGATAATAATGAAGTAGTTTTTGATGACGTTTTTTAGATATTTTCATTTATAACGTTCTGAACAAAATAGCTAATGGTCAACGTGTCTTTTTCGGAAACCAGTCCTTTTAAAAAACGTTCGATATTATTTTTGTTTTCTTGTTCAATATCTTGAAAACTCATGATGAGTACTGAAACGCGTTTATTTACATCACCAGTAACCACTACACTTGCACGCAATACGTTTGGAATTACGCTCAACTTGTTAAATATCTCTCGGCTTTGTAATAAGTTTCCTTTTACCATTTCTAATTTGCTTAAGCTGGCAAATTTAGATTCAAGAAGGTCATTGAGATCTTCACGCTGGAAATAGAAATTAAATTTTGTTAGTAAAGTACGAGCTTTCTCTTCGGCTGATTCATCAACAAACACCAAAAAGCTCTCTTTTTGCCTCGATAGCGTTGCTGGTACTTGGTATTGAGACAGCATCACAATGACTTTATTGGCAATATCGGCAGACTCAAAGCTAGCAATTTGTGTAGAACCTTGTTCGCCACAGCCAAATAAAAAAAGCAACAACAAGACATACAGCTTATTCATTACTGAGCCTTCGTCACTTCGTTGATCGCGTTCGCTGATTTTGAAGCGATTTTAGTCACCGTTTCTTGGAACATTGTATAGTGAAAAACCGACTGCTGTAGTGATAGCGTATCTTGAACGGTTAGCGCCTTGCCATTAGCATTCGCTTTATCAAGAGAATCTAAGATTTCTTGAAACCCTTTTCCTATATTATTGAACGTATCTTCCAAAACAGAAGGTTGTATCTGCTCTATATTTAAACCTGTCATAAACGACTCCCACAAAATAATACAATAATTTGAACTTGAAACTTGCTCTGCACACTGTGTTGTAGTGCTGTAATACTGAGTATCGTAACGAGGAACGACGTAGACATGCCAATGGATAAAACGGAATCATTCTGAAAAAAAGAGAATAAATATAATTATCCAGCCCATCCGCACGTTTTTTTCAAAAATGGCACTCTTTGCTCGGTGCAGCTTGCGTATTGATTTGTGATAACCCAAAGGTAAAAACGAGATGCCATGCTTTCAATAAAAAGCTCCCACCAAACAGGGAGCTTTTGGTTGTTTTATCTATTTAATTAACTATTACAACTACCGATAAGTACCCAACCGGCATAAGGAGTAGTTGGCGTTTTATCACCATCAGTCCAACGTTCCGCTTCATACAAACTTCCTTCGTATGTAACTTGTTCGCCGGGTTGATACTGGCCTTGTACAAACGGCGTAATATCCGCACAGAGGCCATCATCACCGCCACCGCTACCATCACCCGTTACAATCAGTTGTGTCGCTTTGGTTGTAGAGATCTCACCGTCAGAAACGTCTAAACCAATGGTATACGTGATGTCGGATGCAGTGACTGGTGCTGTTACTTGAAGCGTATTGCTGCTCATATCACCAATGACGACGACATCAGCTGGCACTGTCCATTGGTAGCTTACCGTATCACCATCAGGGTCACTTGCGGTTGCAGAGATCGTAACGGACTCACCACTTTTCACTTCAAAAGAAGGAGCAAGTTGAATGACTGGCGGCTTATTGCCCGGAGGTGGTGTCACACCACCACTCCCCCCCGTAATGGAGCCGTCACACTCATGGCCAGATAAACAAACTGGGTTTTGTGCATAAGCATCCACCTTGCTTTGTAACCAACCGTTATCCGAACCATTGGAGCCGATAGAGACTACGGCCGTTGTCGAACCACCGCCCCAAAAAACCGCGAATACGTTATTCTTAGGTAAATCTTGTATCCCAGCGTTAGACCAATCATAGCCAGCATCTTTCTCCAGCAATTCGCCCACATTACTTGCGCCGTTATAGATGTTCGCACTCAGTGGCTTATCAAGTAAACCAGCACGAATCTTACTAATGTCAGAGCCAATTCGTGCGTCTCCCATAAAGTAAGAACCACCGGACGCTTCATGCTCTTCCATGATCATGCTGTTACTTTCATCAACGGTTGGCATGTGTCCACCGGGGATCTGCCAAATCATCGCTGGGGCATCAACGCCGCCACTGATGGTTTTCACATAAGAGAGATAACGAGTCCAACTGGTGGCGTTATAAGCGTAGTTTGCAATCGCTTCTGACCCGAAACCATCACGCTCGTATTTATCAAACACAATATAATCTGGAACATAATTGCCCGAATACACTTGAAGAGAATTGACAAAATCAGCGACATCTTTACCCGTATTCTGAGAATTATCTTCAGTGCTGTGGATCCAGTTAGCACTGCCGACAGCCCATAAGTTAATCTGCCAACCAAAGCTTACATCCGGTGCCATCCCTTTCATGATGAAGTTCAAAGATGCAATGTACCCCTTCAATGTATTGTCAAAAGTCGGTAACTCGGTGGGTAGCGTATAACCGTAAGTGTCTTTCATGTATTGAAGTGCATGCGCAAGCTGTTCATTAACTTTCACTGCACCCTGCTCATTCAACCGCTCAACGTGATCCGGGTTTTTCTGTAGCTCACCTAAGAAATCGGGGTTCAGCACGAAAGACATAGGCGAAGATCCGTCACCAGCAGCATATTCCTGAGCGGCGGTGGCTTGAGTCATAAATGTCGCATAGTGCTTATAAAGCGTATCGTTATCTTCCAAATCTCCAAACGATGCACCACCACTCGCATTGGCGGTGTATACCACCATGACAGGTAATACGTGTTTACCGGAAATTTGAGACGCCGTCTGCGCATTTTGATAGGTCCGGTGCAAAGGTAGCTCCGCTTTTTGCAAAATAACACCCGGATCACCTGAACCACTGAAGCCTGCATATTTGAAAATGGCATCAACACTGGTTGCGCCAATTGCGCTGGTTGCCTGTTCTCCGTCATTGGTAACCGTACCGTTAGCAACAAAATCCGGGAAACCTTTGACCGCTAAACTCATGCTTTCGCGAAATGGCAGAACCAGCGCAAACGGTGAAATACTTTCATCAATAGTCACCACACTATCCCCTTCATACGCATAACGGGTTTCATCGGTGGAAACAGGTTCGATTTGAATTAAGTAATCACCAGGCTTGATGCTCTCTGGCAAGATTTCATTATGGCTAGAAATTTCGTAACGGTAGCTTACAGAACCATCACGCGCCATCAAGCTGACCATTACGGGTAGCGCTTCACTAGGGAGACCAGTGATTTGCGCTTCAACTTGGCGAAAACCGTCGGTCGCAACTTGCGATACATCAACGTCAGGCGAAACGGGCATTAGGCTGTCTTTATTGACTGTCACACCCAAACTTGGCTGCAATTGATACACCGAATTATTCACAGTGACAGGAGCATAAGAGAGATCGTAGCTATCGCCATCCAACAACTTAGTGATATCAAATTGGCTACCAAAAGGTACAGTAACGCTACGCAAAACCTCTTCACTTCCCGCTTGGTGTATTGCAACATCTGTGGTTGGGTTTCCTGCGATACTGTCTAATGCAGGCAAGGTCAAATTTATACCCGCATAGTAAATGAATGCATTATATTGAAGTTGAGAACTTGCCGGGCTCTGTTCACTGTTTACTGTCACACTCATCACTGGTGACACTGCGTTAGCAAGCCCAAACTCACTGCTAACATCCAATGTTGTCAACTGATATTCACCATCACTAAGATGATCTAAGGTAAACGTACTCCCCCATGGTACTGAAACCGTCTCGCTATAGCTTTGCCCTTCGACTTGAACAGAAGCACTGCTAAGGCTAGAGTGAGGCGACGTGGGAGCGACGATCTCTATTTTACCCTGCATCGCTGGGTCATTTTTCACAATCACTTTTTCTACATGGAGATCATTGGCATCAACCGAGTTGCCATCCGCAGCATCCACACCAAAAATAAGCTTAATGGAATTTCCAGATAAAACAGGTAACGACGTGCTGTCATGTTTAAAGATGAACGTGTTACCTTGCTGTCGACGAACTGAGAACCCAGTACTGCCCCAAACATTCTCAATGCTGATATTTTTATCCGCAACGAGCCAAATCTCAGCCCCATTGAAGTCCAGAGACTGGCCAGAAGTGTTCGTTAATAAAATTTCGCCTTGGGAATACCAAGTATCAACCGAACCCATCGAGATTGAACTACTCACGGATTCGCTTTTGACACTTGTCGAACGTTGCACTTCTGCGCTGACGGTGGGTACCGAAAGTAACGGTGGCGAAAGCAGTATTGCTGATATGAGCAAACTAATCGTTTTTTGTTTCATATGAATACTTAAAACTCCTTTAATAGTGTGTGTATTCCGCTTAAAAAATCACTGAGTGACAATTAAGTAACTTAGCGAACTCATCTTCACATCACTATTGAACAAAGTTGAATAATCATGAAACAAATACAAATCAGATAGTTAAACCAAAAAATGACTTGTAATACACCCATCGAACATAAGGTTACTCATCGCGTTGGTAAACTCGTTGGTGGCTAAAACCCTCTAAACGAACCTAAAATAATGTCAGGCAAAAAACCACCGTTTTTAACGGTGGCTAAACAAGTTGAAACGTCTATATTTTTATCATAAAAAATTTAGATATACCGTTCTTACTGGTTAATGGGTTGATTACCCTTATTTCTGATTATCGGTACCTAAATAACTTTTTTCCGCTTTAGTAGTAGTTTTGGGTGCTGCAGGTAAATTAGCTCGATTACGATCTCTCGCGATTTTTTTAATCTCGCGACTACCCACTTCCATTTTTTTATATCCTTCTGAGTTTTTAACCTTACCTTGATGCTTGGCATCTAACTTATCTAGATTGATATTCGCTATTTTATTTCCTGTAGATGTAATTTCCCCATTTAACAAAAAACTAGAAATTGGACTGTTAGCACCACCACTTTTGCTTTGCTTTATAAGTTTAATCTTCTCGTTAATACTCTTTATGTCTTTTTTAATCTGTTTGGTTTCCGACGAAGTGCATGCACCAAAATTAAAAATTTTCATTACTTTATTCCTCGATACAAATAGGGTTTGCTGTGTTTCGGTTACATCATCCCTACCTCTGTCTATTTTTGAAAATGTTAATATGCGAAAAAATATGAAAATCTCGTCATGGCCGATAAACATGGCGTGAGGAGCCAAAAGCCAAACGGTTTAATCATCTGAATCAATATCGCTAACGCCTTCTACGCTTGTTCTAAATTTAGTTTGGGTTCGAAAACGACTGCTTTTTTCAATGTTAGCAACAACATTAATTTGACCACGAAGTTTTCCACGCCAAACATTAGGAGCCACATCATCCTCTACATAAAAGTGGTGAATATGATAAAAAGCCTTTTTCTTACTCTTATTGTCTAAATCTTGTGTCGATTTGATATAAGTATGTACGGCCAAACAAAAGGAGCGATAAGGTACAAGCAGCAGATGATCCGTCAAAATAGACTTAGTCAAAGGCTGGATGATCTTGCTATCTTTCAAAGGTTTTAATTTCGGTGAAGAATGATTACGGCATTGTTGACGCTGCACGATATTTTTCTCTGTATATTCTCTTATTGTAACGATCTCCTTCTTTAGCGTTGCATCATTATCACAAATCGTGTGGGAGAGTATTTCAAGATTAACTATATTCAATGATGGTTTCATAAATATCCCTTAAATTATGCGCCTAGTGTCATACCTGAAAAATATCGTATCACACCCATCAATAATTCAAAGTTAATTATTTAAATATTTTGTCGTATCGCTTAAATCAACAACACGACAATTTTGGCATGTTTTATATTTATGATATGGAATTTATGCTATCTCACGTTGTTCAAGCAGCTTTTCAAAAAATTTCTGATAAACCTCATAATACGTAAAACTTTCATTATCTTTAGGCATATTAGGGGCAATATTTGGCCCTAAAACAATTCCCAAACTTTCCGCATTCATTTTAATATCTGGTTTATTAGCTTGCTCATCGATTATTTTTTTACATAATTTTACGACATCTACAATGCTAGTGGGTAAATCCTGTAGTTGAAAAACAATATTATTGTCCGCATTCAATCTTTTAATACAACTTGCGATTATTTGGTGGTCGGAAGTTGTCAAGGAATCTTTTAGTTGAGCCTTAATTGCAAGAGCCACCACATTCATATCAGAGACGTTATTTTCTCCAATGTCTGATAACAAATTAGCAATATTATTTTTGTACTTATTTCCATAAGCTTGGATAGGCGATATTCTAAAAATACCTTCAGATTTTATAAATACTCTATTATTCACCATAATATCACATAACTGCTTCACGGCATTTTTTGCTTTTTCTTCTTTTGTTTTTCCTATTTTTATATTCAATTTCGCTTGTTTATCTAACAACTTGTTGAGTTCTTTTTCTTTCCTAACCACACATTTCATTTCTTCAGCTAATTTTTTATTTACTTTTCTTTTTTCTAATTTAATTTCTTTTTTGCTATCTTTAGCATAACAGACTAGTATACTAAGTTTATTAGTCTGTTTATTATAATTTTCTTTATCTCTTTCATAACAAGCACTCGCATCTGCGATGGACAACATTTCTTTAATACGATTTTCAATTTTCATTTGTTTAACAGACAGTACATCAAATGAATTTTTATGATTCGACCCTCTCGATTTTACCCAAGACTGTAAATGACTAATAACTTTGATATGCATAACTTTGTCTCCAACATTCATTAATACACGGTTAATTACATTGTTAAAATCTCACACATCATCACATTGAACACGTGAATCATTCAGAGTGATTGTGAATAAAAATAAACCCAATAAAAACAATTAGTTGAGCTTAATGCAACGTGAGGTGCATTTTTAACCCATGAAAATGAATACCGGAAGTTCCATTAGGATGATGACTCTGTGATTAGCCGAGCAAGGCTAAGGCGGATCAAGAATTCAATGCAAGCATGCTTTACGTGTATCATGTTATGATTAAAAAAATCATTATTGTTCGCGCAATGAAGGTGTTAGTTTTTCGATTTAAAATAGTCATCGAAAGTCGCACATGATGATAGCAAGCAGCCAATTTATTATTAGCTGCTTGCTATTTAAATGGGGATTTAAGTTTAGATTACTACTGTTAATACTCACTTATTTTTCATGAAAAACCATTAAACATATGCTTCTATAAGTCACATTAATATTTTATTAATAAAAAGAGTCATTGACGAAGAGAAAATTGAAGATAATAATACAAAATACATTAACCTAAGTTCTTGCGGTGTTCTAAAGTAACTAATGTTTGAATCCGATTTTTGCCCGAAAACTTTTAAATCACTCAAGTAACTAGAACTGTTTTTCTCTATTTCATCTGACATTTCTGGTAACTCTTCTGGCACTACGGTGCTCATTGAATCAGAGATAAAAATGTATCCTTCTTTAGGGATGGTTTTTATCTCAAAACATAAATTATCCATTATGCTAAGAGATTTTCTTAAATTAGAAATTGCTTTCGTTAATGATGTTTCACTAACGTAAATACTACCCCAAACTTTTATATGGATATCTTCCTTAGTTAATACCATATTAGGATTTTCACACAATAGCTTTAAGATTTCTGACTCTCTACCACCTAAGCGTAAAATTTGTTGATTAGCTATAATTTCTCTTTTTAATGAGTCGAAAATTATTTCACTACCCAAAAAATAACGTCTATCATTCATATCTTTGTTCTCTGCACCTTAGTTACACAACAACATCCTTGTCCATGTGATGTAATTGGCTATAAATCACACACAAGTTATTTTCAAATAACCTGTGTGTGATTCATTTTATATTTCTAGTTCATGAACACTCATGAACTTATCATCGATTTTATTTAAATAACCCTGGGATGGGGCTATTCGTATACGGGGCATTTAATCCATAAGCATCCGAGAATGAACGCAAAACTCCCCCCATATTCCCTGTGGTATTTTGAACCAGACGTCCGCCGTTGGCCGTATTCAATTGAGTATTCTGGCCACCGAGTAATACAGCAGGTAAATCATTAGAGCTATGTGCGTTACCATCATCCATTTCTGACGAGATCATGATAATGGTATTGTCAAACAGCGAGCTGCCACCCACCTCTGGATCAGGGATTTTTTTCAACTGATCAATGAGTTTTGTTACGCTGCTCAAATACCATTGGCGGTGCCTAATGTACGTCTCCCTAATCGTGCTACTCCCGTAATGTGAAGCATCATGCGGAACCATAGCACTGACGCTTGCCACTTGCGCTGAATCGTTAGATGTACCCAGCGACAACGTGACTACGCGAGTTTTACCACAAGCCAAAGCCAAAATGGTATTCGCCACTTGCAAGTTCAACGTAAGGTCACGGCCATTACCCTGATTTAACTGATCATAAATGTAAGTAGGGCATTCACCCGTTACAATACCTGAACTTTGTAACTCTTCCTGAAGTGAAGCCCCTACACTGTCCATCGTTTGTAACTTGCTTGCCGCCACTTGTTCCAATTGAGTTTGTAGAATCTGTACGTCTTCTAAGCTGCTTGCCAGTAACCTCAACTTTTTTACGTCCTGCGGAGATTCACCACTACCACTTTCTCCAGCGAACAGATCATTGTAAACCTGATGTGGCGAATCCGTAGCGCGTAAAGCACCATTGGGTGATCGGGTGGCAACAAAACCACCATGCCCCCAATAATTGGTGTCTACTCCTAAACGCAAAGCTTTTTTGGCCATTCCAGAACCGTATTGCTGTTCACAGTGGTAATCGAGCGATCCTTGGCCTTCTCGTTCCTGCATTTGGCCCTTATAACCATCATGCCCGCTGCCTCCTTGAGATTTATTGCCTTCAATGAAAACAGCATAATCTTTATAGTTTTCAAGTGGTGAGGTACAAGCATTCATGGCAAGTTGACCACCACTAATAGTTGGGTGCCAAGTTCCTCGTGGGTAACCGTCAGAAAAACTGATAAAGATGAACTTTGGGCTTGTTGAAGAACGGCCAGCATGCACATTGAAACTAGGGAGACCCAAACCAGCCATTACACCTAGTGCTACCGAACCTTTAATCAGCTGGCGGCGAGTTAATTGTATATTCTCTTTCATGCGACTTACTCTCTTACCAATACAGTTTCAGACATCAAGACATCACGTATTAAGTCTTTGATTTTTTCAATTTTTGAATAGTCAGCTGATAGGTCAGTCAACATTTCTGTTTTTTCACCAATTAAGTAGGCGAAATAGTTTTTGATAAACGCATTCTTCGCTAACTCATCATCAGACATTAAGTTCGCTAAACCATGTAAGTTTGAAAATTGACCAACAGTGGTACCAAATTTATTCACTAAGGTGCCGTCAGTAGATAAAGCAACATTCGGGTATTCTGTGCCTTCAATAGAAATATAATTCTCTGTTGAACGGTATTTACCTGTTTTATCGATAACATCCATCGCAAAACCCACATGGTTCATTTTTTCATGACAAGCCCAACACTGAGGATTCGCAGGCCCAGTGCCTTGAGTCCAATAATCACGTGTCGAGTGATCACCTTCAATACTTGAGGGAGTGGCTCCTGTCGGTGGTGCATCATTCCAGTCAAGTAATGAACGCTGTACCATTCGGCCACGTGGAATTGGACGGGTTTTATTGTCATCGGCGTAAGCAACGGCAACCGCACCTAAACTGAGCAAACCTAGACCACGACTTTCTGGTACTTTCACAGGGTTAAAGGTGTTTCCTGTAACAGTGCCAAAACCGTAGTACTGCGCGAGGTCTTTGTTAATGAAAGTGGTATCGGAAGACATTAAATCGCTGTAGGTACCTTTCTTGTCATTAAATACAGTATCAGCCACATACAGTTTCAATTCTTCCAGCATATCTCGGCCAAGCTTTTCTGTTAGATCTCCTCGATTAACTACAACTCGACTTTCATCAAAATCTAACGTTTGCATAACGAAGCGGGTAAAATTATCAATCGCTTTGGGGTCATCTAGCATACGGTCAATTTCCGCACTCAATACCGATGGCGTTAACAAGGTTCCATTTTTTGCTTTATCCCACAGTGGTTGGTCTGGCGCCGAACCCCATAAGCGGTAAGCCACCATCGAAGCAACTTCGTAAGCGTTTAGGTTATATTTACCTTGATCATTTGGCGTACCAAACTCAGTTCTGTATAAAAATGCCGGTGAAACTAACATGTTTAATATTGAACCTTTGGCATCTGAAATAAGGTATTTATCTCGCTCTTGTTCAGTGAGTGGGCGATGGAATAAACGTTCGCCAATACTGGTCAGCCAAGAATCAAGGCAGTTTTCATCGCTACCTTCATAATCACCGATCAGAAGCCACGGCTTCGCTGACCCGGAAGTCACGTAGTTTTGATCTGGTTCAGATCCACGACTCCAAGTTACCGCTAAGTATTCCTTCGCCTTGTAGTGGACCTGTGTTTTGGTATGCCCTTCATAAATAGTGCTGGCATTCCAGGCCTCAACACTATTTCCACCCACAGCGCAACCACTCGCGCTGGCAATATCCAACTGCTCGCCTACGGCTAAAGCCGCATTAAGGTAACTATCAAACTTATCATTGGTCATATAACCCATATTGGCAGGGTTAGAGTAAAAATACTCCACCATGGTACTGCGGTCATCAAGGGGTAAGAGATCACTATCAATCGAAACATTCAGTAAATCTTTGACTGTATTGATATATTCTTGACGTGAAAGCAGCAGCATGTTTCTCTGGCCATACCCCGACGCAACTTCCGGTTCTAACCAATAATCAGCCCATAGTTCTTCAAGGTAGTCAGACATAGTGATTTGGCAATTTTCATCACAAAAAACACCTGATTTTGTCGTCATGCTGGCGATTTTTTTCTCAATGGCTTTATCGTCAAACTGGAACGCTTCAATCAATTGGGTTGATGGTGATCTATCCGCACTGATTTCTAAATTTTTCCCCGGACCGTGACATTTAGCGCAAGTCGTCGCGAGCAAATGCTCACCATAACCCTGTATGCTAGAAAACGTTTTATACGTCCATGCAACTTTTGGGGCATTTTGCGCTGAATCAACCACAATTTCTGTTTGATTATATGGCTCTGGAATGCTGCGTAGTGTAAATGGAAATTTAACCGAATAGGTTCCTTGCGGAATATTTAACCCCGTTTCAATACCCCAAATAAAATCTGCGGGTACTGTCTCGCTTCCTGATACTAAATTAAGTGCGCGCAAATGTTCACTCGCATCCACAGGTTTTTGAGGTGCACGAACAATAAGATTTGAGTCATCAACTTCTTCGGGGCGAACGACCGTATGTACTACCGTATCTTTATCGATACCACCACGGCCATCGTCAACAGTCAGTTCAAATTCATATTGCGTTGTACCGGGCGTTCTTGGGCGAATTTTTGCTACATCGCTCGTTGCATCCTCGATATTTATCGACGGCCCACCAATTTGACGCCAGCTAAAACTCAATTCATCGCCATCTGGATCACTCGAATTTTGTCCCCATAACCAGACTTCACTTGAGCCTTCATGCGTATGATCCAACCCCGCATTCGCTTTAGGTGGTTTATTTTGATCAATGATGGGCTTGGGATTAACGATATGAGTCACCGTATCACTACTTGCGGCTTTGCCGTCATTCACGGTTAGCTTAAAGACATAGCTTGTCGATGAAGTAACATCACCAGGGCGGAAAATAGCCACATCGTTAGCTGCATTCTCAATCGTTACTGTCGGGCCGCTGACCTGCTCCCAGAGAAACGTCAAGGCGTCACCATCAGGATCACTGGACTGATTACCTTGTAATAATACTTGTGTAGGTGCTTCATGAGAGCCATCTTGACCAGCATTAGCTAATGGGGGTTGGTTCTGCGGTTCACCACCTAAACATTGCCCTGATTCTCGTTCAAGTAACAACCAAGGCTGTATACCCCATCCTAGTTCTGAAGAGGACGTAGGGCCATCAAGGTCAGGTACATTATGTGGGCTTGCTGACCATTTGGCTTTAAATAACCCATTTTGATAACAAACTTGGGAATGAGTTACATAGGATTTTGCCTGCCATTCATCGGCAGCAAACGCATATTGCGCATATTGACTTGCTATTACAGCTAATATAGCGACCGTATATATGCTTACTCTTTTATCTTTTTTCACAAATAATACTCTCCCGTATTTATGCACATCAATAATCATGCATCGAAACCAACATATGGATAATTATATTTAAAAATATCATTAACACTTTAGTTACAATAAAAAAGTGATTCCATCAATTACAAAGAAGAAATCACTTACTAGCATCAATTAAGGAAATAAACAGCAGAGATATTCATTCGTACATACAGCATGACCGTGTTCAGTCTTAGCTTTTAATACAGACAGAGCCATACTATTCTAGTGCTTTAAAACACTTCAGTTTCAGTCAATTGAGCTATAACCAAACTGCTTATGCACCCATGCACCCACATCAATAATCTCAAGGTTGAGAATTTCACATAATTTCACATGCATTCACACATATCCTTCGGTGACATCATAATATGAGCATCAGTCAAAGCAGACCATAGCCAGCTCATGACTTAAGAAAATTCCCACACCATAAAAAAACTTCCACACCATAAAAATATGAGACTTTCTTCACGAGCTTTACACGAACTCACAAGGGATAAGCTTGATAATTCCTAATGAAAGATTACACTCAATAGTCAGAGCTATTAAGTGGTGTATAGGCTATGGGCAACATATTAAAATCAGCATTGATTATACTTTCCACCATGTTTTCAATATCTGCTTTTTCTGAATTAGAATCACAATCTTCAATAAGCAAAATTTATCCAAGTAGTGGGCTTTATTCTTCACTTGACAGATCCTGCCAGAAGAGTAGTGAAAATATCAATATAGGTATTATTGATGACTTGGATGAACCATTTAGAATAAAATTTGACAATTACATTTCTGGAATCGAGTCAGATTACCTTATGACGATTTTCCCCTGTGAAAAAGATAACATCCGTTACATTTCTTACGCTTCGATGGATGAACTAAAGCGAGCTATGGACGATGGATTGATTCAATTTTCAATTGCAGGATCCGGTTTTGATGAGGGCGATTATAAAAAGACAACCGTCATTTCAGAAAAGTATGTCGCATTAACTGTTAATGATAGACCTGAACTTGATAGCAACCTTTCGATTGGTTATGTCAATCATTGCTTTAGTAACGAGCTACAAGACTCTGGGTATGATAGTTTCCAATGTGTTCATTTCGATAGTGCCAATGATGCTTATATTTCCATGATCAACGGTGATATTGATTTCGCCATAATAAATTATTTTTCTGCCATATATTTAATGAACAAAATTGATAGTAAGGCTGTAAATATATTTAAGTATTTCGACAAAAATTTTGAACGATACCTTATTTACAAAAACCCAGAATATAAAAATATGGTTAATTTAAAACACTTAAGATATAAAAGCCAACTGATTAAATCTATATGGCACATCGATGCTAGTCATAGCTATCCCATTGAATTAACACAAGCTGAAAAAAAATGGATAGCCGAAGAAAAACCCATTATTTCTGTCGCATTCAATAGTTCTTTGCCACCCTATACTTTCTACGATTCAAAAGGAAATGAAGCTGGTATAATTTCAGATTTCCTTTCAACAATTGGTGTAAAAACGGGGCTGAAGTTTCAGTGGGTAAGAATTACGAAACTTCCTGACATCGTGAGTAACATAATGAGTAATCGTGTTAACATGAGCCCATCAGCATCTTATTCAAAGGAAGTGGACGACTATTTATCTTACACCATCCCTTATGCATCAACCGAAATTTCAGTGGTTACCAGTAAAAAGAAAAATGAAAATACAAATAACACAATTGCTGTTTCTGGTACTTACAACTTAAAAAAATATTTAGAAAATACCTACCCCAATTCAAAAATAATTTTTACAGACAATACATTAACGGCAGTGGAACTCGTTGCGAAAGGAAGTGCTGATTCCGCCTATGGTTACAGTGAAGTCATGAATTTTTTAGTCAATGTATACTTTCAAAAGGAGCTTACTTATAAAGTCATATCAACAAAATATCAAGGCGACCTCAGGTTTGTGATTAGCAAAAAATATGAACATCATGAGATGCTCAAAAGCATACTCGATAAATCCATTGCAAGCCTAGGATTCAGTTACATTGATAAATCAAATGAAAAATGGGATTCTTATCTTGTAAATTCGGAATCTGTTTGGGTAGAAAAAGAAGATAAGGTTAATCAATATTTCTATATTATATTAGTCATTTTGTTTTTAATATTTATATACTTAATTATCTTCTCTCTGAGAGAAATACGAAGAAAGAAAGTATTATCAGAATGGAAATTTAAAGCAAACCTCATTGACGGCATTCCTATTCCTATTGTTGTTAGAGATACTGAATCTAGGTTTGTTCATTTCAATAAGTCATTTTCTGAGTTCAGTTCTAAGGATACAAGTGATTTCTGTATTCTTGGAAAAAAAACTTCCGAGTATCCGAATAAACATTTAGGTAAAGACTTTTTGGATAATGAAGAAGTACGATTTTTTGAAATGCTTAAATCACCTGAACCAACTCACAATACCATTAAATTCATACGAGATGATGAGGAGATGGTACTGAAAGAATGGTCAGTTCCCTATCATGTAGATGGAAAAACTAAAGGACTTATTACTGGTTGGATAGATTTGACTGAAATCAACCATCTTAATTCTCAATTAATAATTTCTAGAGATGAAGCTATAAAAGCTAACAGAGATAAATCTAATTTTATAGCCGTCATGAGCCATGAAATTAGAACCCCATTAAATGCCATTATTGGATCGTTAGAAGTTTCATTTATTGAGGAAAAAGAAAAATATATTAGGCAAGCATATGATGCCTCATTAGGATTAATTGACATAGTTAATAACATCCTTGAAATATCAAAGATGGAGGTGGTAAACAGCAATCTAAACATAGAATACATCAATGTAACCACATTAATAAATAGCGTCTCCAGTATATTTACTGCTCTGTGTAATCAAAAAAATCTGGACTTCATTATTAGTGTTGATGTGGATGAAGATACATATATTTATACTGATCAAGTTTATATTCGTCAAATATTTAATAATTTACTTAGTAATGCCATAAAGTACACAGATTCTGGCTCAGTTTCGATAGCATGCCATCTTGAACAAGAGAATGTAATTATAATTATTTCTGACACAGGTGTAGGTATGAGCGATAGTCAACTTAACGATATGGCACTTCCATTCGTGACAGATTCTGAAGATACTGATAGTTATGGCTTAGGCTCAGCTATTGCACACAAATTATGCTCTATACTAAATATAGATATAAATATAAAAAGTGGCATTAACTTGGGAACGGAAATCAAATTAGCCATTCCCAAAACATCGACATTGAACAGTGTATGTGAACATAGTCACAACAATAATCTTCATTCAATAGATAAAAATACTTATAAGGCTAAATTAAGCGGAAAAAATATATTAGTCGTTGATGATTATGATATTAACCGTCGTCTAGTAGAGAAACAACTAAGTATATTAGATATCGATGTTGTAACTTGTCATAGTGCATTAGAAGCTTGGCGGCTGATCAACCAATCTGAAACCCAGTTTGATATGTTGATCACTGACTGTTACATGCCCGACATGACGGGCTTTGAACTAACAGAAGTGATTCGCTCATGGGAAATAAAAAATAGGACAAAATCAATGCCAATTATAGGATTTACAGCCAATTCCCAAACTGAGGTTTTCGAATTGTGTTTGAAATCAGGCATGAACGATTGCATATTTAAACCAATAAATCTTAAAGACTTGCAGGACACTATTTACAGGAATCTAACACTGGCAGATGAACATATTGATATCGTTAATGTTCGCCGTTTTTCTTACGAGACAGGTCAATCATTCCAAGAGCTGACCCATTTATTGCATACCGCATTGAAGGAAATTGAAAGTCAATTGTCAGAAACCAATTGTAATGAAGAATTTCAGTCTATTGTGCATAAATTGAAGGGTATTACGCGAATTATAGGCGACCTTGATTTATTGGAGAAATGTGAACTATTTGAAAAAGACAATCAAACAGTCACACTAGCTAAAATAGCGGAAAGAGTGACGTTATTAATAACAAGCATTAGTTCTATTATTAAAAATAAAGATAAGGCTTAATTTTATGGCAAGTTTTCTTTTAGTCGATGATCATTCCGTTGTACTAGAATGTTTAAAAAATGTTATCACCTCAATAGGGCATGAGGTGATAGGAGAAGCAAAAAGTGGTATTGAAGCTGTTAAGAAAATAAACACTTTAAATCCTAAGTTCATCATTCTTGATATTGGGATACCTCATCTCGACGGTTTTGAAGTGATCAAACGATGCCCCCCTCATACTGATCAAAATTATATTATTTTTTCCTCTATGCCACATAGTTTAATAAAAGAGCATTTGGAAAAAATCAATATAAAAGCATATATATCAAAACAAGATGATATCTCTAATATAAAAACAAAATTAGAATCATATATTAATAGCCATTGTGATATATATGTTGATACTTCATCAGATGCAAATGAATTAGTTAACAGTCTATCTGCTAGAGAAATTCTAGTTCTAAAATATTTGGCTCAAGGTTATAGAAATAAAGAAATTGCAAATTTATTGATTCTAAGCGAGAAAACCGTTAGCACGTATAAAAAAAGACTAATGGACAAATTAGGTTGTACTTCAATGTCTAACCTTATTCTTTTCGTACATAGGAATAATATTTTATAGACCAGATGAAATATACACGTCTATACTTGAAAAAATAAATATGACCTATTGACTCGCTGTCAACATAAACTAACAATTCTAGGTTAGCGTGTATGCAGAACTTGTTATTATGCATGAGAGAGAAACTTATCCTCATGCATTTTTAACACGTAGAATTTAGTTGAGGGCCCCTTCACTTACTGGGACATAGAGATCAAAATCCCCACTATCCCTATCAATAGCAACCAAAATGCGAGAGTGTTTTTCGACTATAGAACGTTGCATCCGGTTAACACGTACGCCTTCGTGAGCTCTTTGAGAAAAATCATTTGTTTCTAATTGCAACGTTCTCAATGTTTTCATATCTACATCAAATCCACCAAAATTGCTACGAAACTTATCAAGCAAGGAAACATACTGAGCAATAGAGTCTGCATTCCTAATACCTTTTTTTCCTGAAATACTGTTTATGGATCTAAGATGTGGACCACCTAAACTGCTAGTTGGGTTGAGCCCGATGGAATCACTACGATATTCTATTTTGTCATTTGCAAGGTTTGCTAATTCATAAATATCAACATATCCTGTTGCCTGTTTTTTAGTACCAACATAGACAAAATCCAAACTATTCGGCGCACCATGAGAGAGTTCGTGGATTAATACATCCGCCACAGCTCTGTCACTTTTCCCCATTTTTTGGTAGTACTGATTAAATCCTCTTTTGTTGACTTTAATAAATTTTACTCGTTGATCTAATCCAAACTTAGCGTATTCAGAGCGCGACAACGCAGCGACTATGACTGAGCTACCCTCAATCTGGTTACCTATATCAAAATTCACTACAGACAACCGTTCAGTATCGGAACGCATTGCTTCGATAATGGATCTCAGTCTCTCTTGACTACTAGGGTCATCATAAAAATCTTTACCAAAAAATACATCCTGAGCAAGCCTAACATCATCATTTAGTGCCGTGTTATCCATAGCAGATAAGGTATTATCAAGCTTACTTTTAGCGATAGGCAGAGCATTAGCTAAACTTCTTTTAATATTTCGTACTTGTATTATGTTTCCAATAATGGGTATACGCTCAAGCATAGAACCCCATGAATTTCCACTTACTTCATCTAAGTCAGATAATACCGAGCTTTGACTGCTTTTTAATGCTCTTTCAGCTTCATTAAATACATGGTTTAGATTCTGCCTGATAGTTTTAACTTTTCCTGCTGAAAGGCTTTCCCCAACCACTGGAATTATCTGGGCACTATCAAAATCGATAAGCGCAAACTTACCTGTATGAGGATCGTATAAAATATTACCCAAATTTATATCATTATGGTCGATCCCATTAGATCTTAGATATTCCACAAGTTCATTAACTATACCCTCTTCTTTGAACTTTCGAACGACATCTGACAGCTCTGGTCGAGCATTTCTAATGATGTTACTCAACGAATCCCCATGAATTTTTTTCATTTTGACCGAGACAGTTTTTACCATGGGATCGGTAGTGTCATGAAGTATCACCTCAGCAGAACCTTCCCCATACAATCTGTTGAATGCGGCTTCAGTGTTTCTGGCAGCGTAAAGTCTACACAGCGATGAGCGAGCAGGATTCTCATCCAAGCGAATGTTTCCGCTATAATCTTTCACAACAAAATTGTCATCAAGCTGGTATACCTTACCTATCGCCCCAAAGCCTATTTCATTGTTCGCTTTTCTATAACCTACAGTCATAGTTTTAATCCCTGAGAGATCAACCCCCTGCTCATGAGCAATGTGAGCAAATGCTTCGAATGACTTTTTACTCATAACCTCCCGCGATGTATCAAGTAACCTTTTTCTCAATAGCGTACATAACGCACCAGGAGCTCGCTTCACGCGTGAACAGAGCGCATTTTCTAGCTCATTATTGGTCAACAAACGGCCTACATCTACGATGTCACTCGGCATATCGAGCGACTGAAATATCGCTTTTCGTTGCCATTGATGCTTGAAAAAGTTATTTGCAACAGTATCAATGGCATCTTTTGTCGCTTTTACGGCTTTTGTGGCCGTCCCTATTAGCTTGCCACCACCTTCAAATACCAACTCTATCGCTACAGAGATCGCTACTTCTTTTAAGTATTTATTTCGCTCTTCTTCAGTATCGCTAATTGCGGCTTTCCCAAGTAATGGACCAATTGACATTGTAGTACCGTATAAAAACCCAGCAACAGTCCCCATCCCCACTGCTGGAAGTGCTAATATATGTGATATTTTTTCGATTCTATTCAACATACCCAAAGCTGCCGATTCTAAGTGCGAACTAACTAATACATCCATATCATTTGAATATTTATCAATTGTACGTTCAAAAAGATTAGAATAATCCATGCCTTTTTTATCAATCGTCATTTGGTCATAATTCCCATGAAATTCGGCCGGAAAATGAAGCTGAACCCATTCTCGTAATTCTGTATTTACTCTTATTTGTCTTTTAAAATCATTAATTGATGCAAATATGAGGACTTTATTCGTTAATAAAGAGAATAATTTTATAGGGCTATACTCTGGGTTTAAATCATATGACCATTTTTTAGAAAAATGTGGCCCATCTTCAGGCGATGGATAGATGAGAAGCATAGGAGCCTCACGGATTGAATATGAATGATTAATGTCCAATTGGTGTAGTTCAAGTGCCGACTTAGCGTAATCATAAAAACGCTCTTTTACTTGTAAATCAGACCTTAATGCGTTCATTGAACGCAAAAATTCAGCTTGTGTGTCAGTATTTTCAAGACTGTGGAGCAAAGAATTAGAAATCCCTGATGTGTTAATGATCTCTCGTTCATTATAAGCCGTATTCTCTGCTCGCCATGCTCGTTCCCTACCCGTTAGAATATCTGCAATAGAAAAGCTTTTTTTTACCGGAGGGTTTTCACGCATCGCTACAGAGTGCGCTTCAGGATGATGACTGAATACTGTATAGCGGTATGTTACTGTATTTGACAGTTCAACACCGGGTTCATTCACGGCAAGTCTATCTAATGTGTGTTGGAAATAACTCATCGGAGTTTCAATGCTACTCAGCAATTTATCTTTATTCGCTTCTACACTAGATTGCTTCTCCATAAATCTTAAAAACTTAGTAACATTCACTTTCTCTTCATTAAGAAATATTAGTAAATTGTCATGAACTTCACTAGGCCAAGAAACACTGACTTGCTTACGTTTTAATATTGGATGGTTTGTTGCCTCACTGCACAGGTAGTCGACGACTGAAATTACATCGTATTTAATTCGACCTAAATGGTCTGAGAAGCTGTATATAAGGTCTGAAAAAATAAATTTATCGATATCAATATTCTCTACTGCATGGGGATCAGTTTTTTTTATATCGTAAATTCTTGAGGTTAAATATAGAGCGGCGGCTGTATTTGATAGTTCTACTTCAGTTAGCTCGGTGCTAGGCAATGACTTCATTACAAGTGATTCAATTTCTAAGGAATTTCTAGTACGTTCATCGATGCTATCTTGAACGGCCATTTTAGATTTGAATTCAATAATATCTCGATAAAGCGACTCTCGGTTGAAATAAAGTGGCGTCGCACCTTGCCGATTTTTCTCTCCTAGCCACCCGACAAATAAGGCATCAGTACAGGTATTTACATAGTTTTTAGTTTCTTGAATTTGCTCGTCAATGAAGTAGTTCAGACTCTTCAGTTTTCGTATTGCGCTAGTTGTATTGATTGAATCTATTCCGCTCTTAGATATTTTTTTTATCAGCTTTCTAAAATTGTTATCTAAAGATTGCCATTCAATACTGCGTTCATTTAAAATTTTCAGTGATTTAGCATCATTAAAATAGGGTAATTTAGAGACTAACTGTAATAGGTTACTTAGTATTGCGATGTTTTCATTCAGTACTAAAATGGTATTGTTGAATGGGAGTGGATCATTTTCTCTATCAGTGGAGGAAACACTCAATATTGACAACTGATTTATAAAATTAGCTCTTAATTCAGACAATTCTGTTGATAGCTCATTCAACGCATTTTTATCCAATTCTCCATTCCATAAATCAAGTAGATTGCTAAATGTCGATTTGGATTTTTTAAAAGCGACCAATTGATCTAATTTTGACTGCAAAAATTTTTGCTTGAAGTTTAGATGTATAATCCGTGGCTTGGATACTTTAATGCCTTTTTCTTGAAGTGTATTTAAACGCAATACATTGATCTTAATCTGTGCAAGTTTTTTCTTAACAAATATGCGTTTTCGATGTATGGAAATATCTTTACGCTCCATTTTTTCATTGATTCTTTTGACAAAGTGTTCTTCTATTCCACCGTAATCTTTTCGCTTCCTGCCAGAAGGAAGCGACCTTTTTTGCCGAGTATGACTATCAATGACACTCTCATCATCAGTGTCTTCATCAATAGCGGTTTCAACAGCTTGATTTTCAAGTTCTTCGATGTCTTCAATTGATATGGAAGAGAATAAATTTTGTATTTTTTCTCTCACCTCGGTATTTTCAACAATCTCCCCCCCCTCAAACGTCATCAAATTTTCTGTGTAGTTTTCGAGAGTCTCTTTGATAAGCTCTAGATTTCCCTGATGACCATGCATGTTGTTTTCAGTAGCCATTAAGTGCGTTGTTATCTCTTTTCCATACTTGTATCCCGACAAAGGAGCAGCCGTGCTTTTTCCAAGAGCGGGGCTTGAATTTTGGCGGCTTGCCACTACATTAACGTCCTGTTCAACAGGCGAAACCGAGCTTTCAACCTTTATTGTTTTCATTTTCATAGCGTTTTGTGGCGAAGGTTGTATCCTTGGCTGCCCCCCAAAAGGCAAGGATGGGCTAGTCGATACTGAACCGTTCCTAGCAGAGTCCAAAACCATAGGCTCTGGAAATAAGTGGCCACTGAACACGGAAAGAATTCTTAAGGCTACGCCGCCTGCACTGGTGTTTAATCGGTTTGGCCTTATACCGCCTTCGACATCGTATGCTTTAATTTGAAGTATTAACTCACGGGCTTTTTGCTCAATGTATGTTTTCCTACCTTGACCTAAACACCTATCCACTTCGTTAATAAATACTTCCTCATAATGGCTTTCATCAGATACTTCTCCAACTTGCGCCCTCTCTACCCAATACTTGATACGTTGTAGATCTTCTTTATGCTTACGTTCATTATTCGTATTACCTTTACTGTTTTCTATTTCCGAATCTAATTTTTTTAAAATTTTCTCTGACCTATTTTTTGTTTGTGAATTACTTTTAGGTTTATTAACATGCTGAACAGATATAACTTTGACATGAGGATGTATGGTTGTGCCACTACTGGCTAGATTTGATGTTGAATCTATTCGTTCTAATGACGTTGGTTTTGGTATGGAAGGCATCTATTATCAACTCTTATAAATTAATGGATATATAACGATATTTAGACTTGGGAATATCAGAATAAAAAGGAATTTAGAAGAAATGAACCAACACTGTATGGAGATGGGGTTATTTATGCTATCATCCTGTTTAAACAAACATTGACGGAAAAATAACAAAGTGATTTATATTGTCATCTTTTTTTTTGTGATTATATATGAAAAAAGTTGCATTAATCTATAGTTAATTCAAGCCGCACGATTTTGATAAGACTTATTTCTGATTTTTTTGATACGGCAATACTATTTTTTAGCATACATAGCACGCTTTAATATACATAACATGAGCCTGACTTTATCGACAATCAATCATATTCAACGAACACCTGTATATATTAAAAAATATCAGCTATATATCATGTGCCACTCAATCTTTCAACAATATTCATAACTTTTCACATCAAATCATGAGTGCTAATTAATCTGCGCATCTAAAGATGTATTAGTACAACCTATCCAATAAAACGCAATACTGCTTTAATAACTTCACCAACTGATAAATTAAGATTGTCTGTAAGAGATCGAACGCACATAATTTTTCCCTTAACGTTGTAAAAAGTCACCACATCAAGTCTAAGGCTCTTCTTTATGGTTTGATCAGCGACAAAGTGCTTACATACGCTTAAGCAATATTATAACAAACGATTTTTATACTGTTCCGGCGTTTGGCCGGAGTATTTTTTAAACATAGTAATAAAAGGACTGGCTTGGTTGTAGCCAAGAGTTAATGCTACCTCTTTCACTGAATGTCCTGTGCGCAGTAAATCCATGGAATAGAGATAGCGTACTCTTAATCGCCATTCGGTAAAACTCATCCCGAGTTCCGTTTGGCAATGACGCGCTAATGTTCGCTCTGTGGTATGTACTTTTTCAGCCCACAAAGCCAATGTCGTATCATCGGTCGGGTTTTCTTCTACCGCCGCTAAAATCGGGGCTAAATATTTGTGATTAGTGGAAGGCAAAAAATGATGCTGCGTTTCTTGCGTTGCCAATTGATCGAGCAATACTTGAACTAAACGTTTATCTTGCGCGTTTTGAGCCACACTGATTTCACGCGATCGAAAATCCTCAATGATGGCAGAAACGATGGGCGTCACTTTTATCAAACTGGTGTGCTTGGGAAAACCATGGGTGAGAGCCCGATCAATATTGAGCGAACAATATTCAATTGGCTTACGATTATAGCTGCAGTGTTTCACCCCCGCAGGAACCCAAATCGCGAGATGAGGCGGTGCGAGAAATCGCGTTTCTTGCGCTTCCATTTCCAAAATCCCGCCGGAAATTAGCTGCACTTGTCCCCATGGATGGCTATGAGTTCGCGTTTCTGTGTTTGACAAAAACGCATCGAAATTCATAAAGACATCCGATGGCGCACTGTCAATCGATAATGAAGGGTGAAGATTTCTGGGCGCTTTTTTCAAACTTGTCTTCCTATCGCTCGCAATGTCGTTTTGGAGATATATATAATTATAGAGACCTGCCACACTATACTTCACAGCACAATTTGCGACGAGGCTCACATGGTATATCTTCTTCCACTATTCACGGTTCTAATTTGGGGTGGTAACTCTATCATCAACAAGCTCGCCGCAGAAACCATTGAACCAAGTGCGATGAGTTTTTATCGCTGGTTTGTCGCGATGCTGTTGCTAACCCCCTTTTGCTTACCTACCGTGATCCGTCAATGGGTAATCATCAAACCCCATTTAACTAAACTGGCTTTTTTAGCCATGTTAGGCATGGTACTGAATCAGTCTCTTGGCTATTACGCAGGGCTAACGACTACTGCATCAAATATGTCGTTGATCACTTCGCTGGTACCACTGCTCAGTGTGTTCATCAGCGTTCCTCTGCTCCATAAGCGCATTTCAGCTTTGAGTGTTGTCGGAGGAGTCCTCTCTCTCGCGGGGCTTGCTTTTATGCTAGGTCAAGGCGATATGAGCTTCTTCTTGCATCAAGATATTACACATGGTGATGCATTAATGGTGGTGGCTGCAACCGTTTACGCACTTTATTGTGTGTTACTTAAACGGTGGAAAATGCCGCTAAGCAATTGGACGCTTATTTATATGCAAGGGTTGTTTGCTGTCTTAATGCTGACACCATTATGGTTGACCAGTGAACATCTCCTACCCACGGAAGGCTCGCTGCCCCTAATCGCTTACGCTTCTGTCGCTGCATCCTTATTGGCTCCATGGATGTGGGTAAAAGCGATCGACTTAATTGGTGCAGACTCTAGTGCGATGTTTATGAATTTGTTACCTGTGGTGGCGGTTTCGCTTGCCACAACCCTGTTAGGTGAAACAGTGCAAAACTACCATCTTTTAGGTGGAACGATGGTAATTTCCGGGGTTATTTTATCCCAAATAAAACTGACAAAAAGCCGTACAACAGCTATCGAGGGCGCAATACAACCATAAAATTGAGCATCTAGCATCGATTCGAGCTATGTTTATGGAAGAAGAATAAAAATAAACAAAAATGAAATGTATTGAGGGATCCTTTACGTCAGATCCGTTAGGCAACCTAGCAAATTTGGTGGCCAGATAATGATTCTTGATAACATCGAAGATGTGTATAGCAATAATTTGTTTGCCTTGCATGAGCTTGTTCTCAACGAGCTCGGTTCATACGTATTCGTAAAAAACCGTCAAGGTGAGTATCTGTATGCAAATCAGCTAACACTTAAACTGTTTGGCACAACTTTGGAAGAACTCAGAGGCAAAACTGATCACGATTTTTTTCAAGATGACCTACTCGCCGATATTTTACACAGCGATCAAATGGTATTTGATACCAAACAGCCTTTCATCAGTGAAGAACGTGCACAAGCAAAATTTGATACCAAAGTACGCGTCTACCGCGCAATAAAGAAACCTATTCTAAGTACACAAACGGGTGAAGTGATTGGCCTTATCGGTGTTTCTACTGAGATTACCGATATTGTCGAACTGCGAGAACAGCTTCACACTCTAGCCAATACCGATGACTTAACGCAGCTCTACAATCGCCGCAAGTTGTGGCGAGAAGCGTGTAATGAATTTACGTTGGCTCAGCGTGATCATTATCCGATAAGTTGTATCGCGATTGATATCGACAACTTCAAGTTAGTAAACGATACCTATGGCCACCAGCGAGGAGATGATGTGATTTGGCAGTTAGCAGAGATAGCGAGAAAGCACACACGCCATGGCGATGCCTGCGGTAGAATTGGTGGTGAAGAGTTTCTGATTGTTCTGCATAAGGCGAATGCGCATGAGGCCTTTCAAGTGGCAGATCGTTTACGTAAAGAATTTTATGCATACGCATTTTTTGACAACGGCGCACACTTTAGTATCAGTTGCGGTATCTCTGAAATTGCGGGCAACGATGCCGATTTTTTCGAAATTTATCGCCGCTCAGACAAAGCACTTTATAAAGCCAAGCTCGCTGGACGGAATCAATGTGCCACATTCCAAGAAACATAACTATGTTCCATAAAGGGCCTATAATGTTCGTTTAATGTGAATTATCACTTAAAACGAGCAAATACTCGCGTATCCCATTCACTAATGATTGAATTTGGTCGATTAAACCGTACACTCACAAAGTCGTAGTGCCTTACGCACAATAAGCATTCAAGGTATTGGCCTATTTAAGCTTCAATGAATAAGGATATTTAAGGTGAAAGCAGTTAAACGCCATCAAGAAATTATCGAATTAGTTCAAACACACGGATTTGTGAGTACTGATGATTTAGTCGAGCGATTCAATGTCAGTCCACAAACCATCCGCCGAGATCTCAACGAACTTGCAGATGCCAATAAGTTACGACGCAATCACGGCGGCGCCACCATCGCGTCTAGTTCTGAAAACTCCTCTTACCACACTCGCCAAGTAACTTATCAGCAAGAAAAAGAGAAAGTGGCTGCCGAGCTAGTCAAACACATTCCCGATGGCGCAACGCTCTTTATCGACATAGGTACGACACCTGAAGCTATCGCTCGGGCATTAATGCTCAATCACGAAAATCTGCGCATTGTCACCAACAACATTAACGTGGCGACGATTTTAATGGCCAAACCGGATTTCAATGTCATCTTAGCGGGCGGTGAAGTGCGCAATAAAGACGGTGGCGTGACGGGTGAAGCCACTTTGGATTTCATTTCACAATTTCGTCTCGATTTCGGTATTTTAGGGATTAGCGGCATTGACTATGATGGCTCACTTTTAGATTTCGATTATCACGAAGTGAGAGTCAAACGGGCGATCATCGAAAATAGTCGCTGTGTTTATCTCGGTGTCGACCACAGCAAATTCGGACGTAATGCCATGGTTAAGCTAGGCACAATTGCCGACGTAGATTTGATCATTACCAATGCTCAACCACCAGAAGAAATTGATGCATTCGCTCGTGAAAATGAAGTAACCATTCAGGTGGTATAGATAGATTGAGGCCAAACCGACATTTGAACTAGATTTTCCCGCCAAATAGATAAACTATTTCATTATTTGCTCGTACTGTTACGGTTTTTTTTGATATAAATGCCAATATAGTACGACGCAATTTAGAACTTTCGGCTTATGTACAAAATTCTGAGACTGATCCAAGAGAACCAACAAATCACTAGCCACGATGATTTGGAAAATGTACTCAATGGGCTCAATAACTTAATTGGTCATGAATTTTTCCTCTTTGGCCTCTCTTTTCAACCCACGTTAAAAACCAGTGAAACGCTTGTCACGGACAATTACCCCAATAGCTGGCGACAGCAATATGATGAATCAGGCTTCATGCATATCGATCCGATTGTCAAATACAGCATTACCAATTTTTTGCCCATTCGCTGGGATGACGCTAAGCGGGTCAATGATGATGGACGAGTCATTTTCGAAGAGGCGCGTTGCAATGGACTCAAAGCGGGATTTAGCATTCCAATCCATGGACTTAGGGGGGAATTTGGCATGATAAGTTTTGCAACCTCAGATACCAAGTCTTACGATTTGAATCAACAAAGTATCCATACTTCACAGCTCATTGTACCGTTACTGGCTCATAATATTGGCAACATCACCCGTTACCATAAAGACGCAAAACCGAGAGCGGTGCTCACCGCACGTGAAGTACAATGCTTAGCTTGGGCGGCCGAAGGCAAAAGCGCTTGGGAAATTGCCACGATTATTAATACGTCAGAACGTACCGTGAAGTTCCATTTCAGTAATGCTTGTAAAAAGCTTGGCGCGACGAATCGCTACCAAGCGATCACTAAAGCTATTTTAGGTGGCTATATCAATCCCTATTTATAAGGCTTATGCATTGACACTTGCACGATATGCTTCATTCATTGGAATATGCAAAGCGACAGAACGTGTACTTCCCAAAAGATGCACTTTTTTATCACCGAGTCTTTCGCATGGGATCCCCATCCGCTTAATCAATTTTTCCACACTGGCCGATGTGACCGTTACATAAGCATTGATGTGATATTGCTGGGCGTGATGATACAGCGACTGAAACATCTGCAGCGTAACATTACTTACGCCGCCCAATTGCGCCGAATGATCTTTATCGACCGCAAAACGACTCAACTCATAAATCTCCTTTGCTTTGGGTGCTTGCTGCACACCGAGTAATTCCGAAAAAGTATCTTTAAGCATATAACGCGACGTCGTTGGCAAAATTCGCCAACACCCCACTAAATGACCCTGTTCCTCTTTGGCATACAAATAGTGTGCTTCTGGAACGTCGTACTCATCAGTCTCCATTCCTCGATTTGTTTTTAGCTCCCACTGCAAGCGTTGCGAAAAAACCTTATAGCGTAACTTCAGCAATGACACATAATCAGCTTGAGGGACACTTTGAAAGGTATGTGAATAAATTGAAATAGTCATGTGACTTCTCCTTAGGTTATTGGAGAAATCACGCTAAACAATCTCATCAGAGATAGAACCTGTTCGATCGAACAGTTACGTCGAAATACTGTTTAAACTATTATTAACGCAACTGAATAACTAACGCTCAGTTGGCTCAATAAGGTACAACATAAAGTAAATAACTCGTACCGCTCGGCTTTAAAAATCCTCTTAGGCAACTAAGAGGATTTTTTATATCTGCTGCATTCAAAATAATATTGCAGTTTGGTTAACGCTTTGTTATTTATGATTCCGTTAATAAAAAACAAGGATTCCTCAATGAGTAGTGGCCAACGTGCAATAACTTTGCGTTTTTTAGCAGAGCCCGGTGATGTGAATTTTGGTGGTAAAGTCCACGGTGGTGCTGTCATGAAATGGATAGATCTAGCGGCCTATGCGTGCTCAGCAGGCTGGAGTGGTAAATATTGCATCACCGCTTATGCTGGAGGGATCCGCTTTGTCGCTCCTATCCACGTAGGGAACCTCGTTGAAGTCAGCGCAAAAGTCATTTATACGGGAACGAGCTCAATGCATATTGCCATTGATGTGCAAGCGAGCGATCCAAAAGAGTTGAAAAACCAGCTGACTACCCATTGTATTGTCATCATGGTGGCTGTCGATGGGCAAGGCAAGCCCACCCCTATACCCGAATGGGTGCCGCAAACAGCAGAAGATATTGCCCTACGCCAATCAGCGATACGCTTAATGAACATGCGTAAAGAGATAGGGGAAGAGATGGAAGCTCACGTTAAGTACTTAAAATAACCACCCATGATGCGCTCAGTTGTCATTTTTTCTTCATCTTTATTTGCTTAAATCGAGCCCTCTGACATTTTGCATCGATGATAGGAAAAAACTTTGACTCTCAGAGAGATTACCTTGAGCGAATCGACGTTAGTCGACCCAAAATCAATTGAGTATCACTGGGTCCGAACGCTTTACGTTGAAGGTTACCAACCCCAAGAAATTAACCACTATATCCGTGCCTGCTTTGGCGGAGATGATACCTTCGCCGATCTGTTTCGCCGCGTTGCGTTGCAACAAGAGAGTTTGTATGTCCTTTTGCAATACTTAGGCTGCGCCCCTTCTAGCCGTGAGTTCTAATTTTTTAGCCTTCCTTTACGACGTTACACAAAGATTTCAGATGTGGGTCGCATCCAAACACCATTTCACTTTTGAGACATTCAATTCATCATATACTGCATGCGCGTTACCAATAGCACCCTTTAGTACAGGTATAAAAAAACCCAAGCAATGCTCGGGTCTTGGTTACAAAAACTGTTAGTTTGTTGGATAGTAAGGAATAAAGCTAACAGCCAGCTATGCGTAACGCCAGATTTGCATATTACTTAACTGATCGGCGGCCAAACCAAATACGTTAAGCTAATACAATATGGGCGACCTCACGGTCGCCCTATCGTTATTATCCTTTCACACCACCGGCCGTAAGTCCTCCGACTAACCAGCGCTGTGCAAGCAAAAATACGACAGTGATAGGTAAAGCAGACAACACTGCTGCTGCTGCAAAATCTCCCCACAAATAGTTCTGAGGATAAAGATACTGCTGCATACCCACCGCTAATGTATATGAGTTTACATCAGAAAGTAGCAAAGATGCCACTGGTACTTCACCAACCACCCCAATAAACGAGAGAATAAACACAACCGCAAGAATCGGCACAGAGAGTGGTAGCAGCACCAGTCTAAAGGCTTGCCATGGTGTAGCTCCATCTAAAGCAGCCGCTTCTTCTAATGAGTTATCTATCGTTTCAAAATAGCCTTTGATCGTCCATACGTGCAGTGCGATACCACCTAGGTAGGAGAAAATTAAACCACCATGCGTATTTAAGCCAAGAAATGGGATGTATTGACCTAATTTGTCAAACAGTGCATACATCGCAACCAGTGCCAGTACCGCTGGGAACATTTGAAAAATCATCATCGCTTTTAGGATGGTGTCTTTACCTTTAAAACGCATGCGCGCAAAGGCATAAGCAGACGTTGTCGATAGAGCCACAATGAGCACTGAAGTAATGCCTGCTACTTTCACTGAATTCCATAACCAAGTCAGAACCGGAAATGGCGGCGGTGTAACAGAGCCATCAGCATTAGTGACAGCAAAACCTAATGCCAATTTCCAGTGTTCTAAAGATGGGTTATCTGGGATCAAGCTGCCCGTGGCAAAGTTCCCTTCACGAAATGAAATCGCAATGACCATCAATAGTGGAAAAATGATCAGCGATAAAAATGCCCACAGAGCAACATGAGTCGCCCATAAGCGATATTTGAGAGATTGACCTTGTACCATCGCCATAACGATTACTCCTTAATTCTGTGACAGCTTCGTAAAACGTAAGTTGAGTAGTGCTAACCCACCAACCAGTAAGAAGATCAAGGTTGCGATGGCACTAGCCAAACCGAAGTCTTGACCACCAGCTCCTTCAAACGCAATACGATAGGTATAGCTTACGAGTAAATCGGTGTAACCGGCTGGCTCTGAAGTACCAATCATATTAGGGCCACCTTGTGTCAGAAGTTGAATCATCACAAAGTTGTTAAAGTTAAACGCAAAGCTCGCAATAAGTAACGGAGTCATTGGTTTGATCATGAGCGGCAATGTGATACGGGTGAAGTTGTGTAAAAAACCTGCACCATCAATCGCCGATGCTTCATATAAATCCTCTGGAATCGCTTTCAAAAGACCCATACACAAAATCATCATGTAAGGAAAACCAAGCCAAGTATTGACGATCAGCACCATACTTTTAGCGAGAAAGGGGTCTGAGAACCAGCTAGGACTAATGCCAAAAATACTGTTGAGCACCATATTGATCTCACCAAAGCTTTGGTTGAACAAGCCTTTGAAGATCAAAATAGAAATAAAGGCAGGAACAGCATAAGGCAGGATTAATAGCACTCGGTAAACGGCGCGGCCTTTAAGCTCTTCCCATTGCACAACACTAGCCAACACTAACCCTATCATAAGAGTGAAAATCACGGTTAAGGTTGAGAAAACGACCGTCCAGATAAAGATATTGATGAAAGGCTCTTTAATACCGTCATCTTTCCATACACGCTCAAAGTTATGTGTGCCAATTTTCACCACAAAACCAGGCGATACTGTCGCACCGATAAATTGACCACTTTCGTCCACTGGTTGATAAAAGCCAACATCCATATTCGGCCGTAGTATTTCGCCTGTTTGATTATTGACCAGCGTTTCGCCATCATCTTGCATGGTGTAAAGCGGCGATACGGCGGCAAACTTGCGCAAGCCACTCATGCGTACATCTTCACCACTAGGGAAATGCAGATCAATTGAGCTCAACGTAGCACGGTGATTAATAATGGTTTTAATCGGCTCTTTGGTGCCCTCAATACCCTCAATAGGTTGAAGGTCCATATCGGTCACCGATAAGCCATTTAAGGAAAATACGTCGGTAGCGAGCGTCTGCTCTCCATCTTCGATTGCAATTCGATAGCCACTTTCCGTTTTGTATAGAGTGAAAGGATAGCTTTCCCCGCCCTGATAAGTTCGATCCAACAGCACGGTTTGTGCACGTTCTAAAGAGAGTTGGTTTTTAGCACTGTAGTTAGTAAAAGCCAGACCAACGGTGTAGGCCAAAGGAAAGAGGATGAATAAGATCATTCCCGCGATACCCGGATAAATATAGCGGTGTGCGTAAGTATGTTTACTGCCGAAAATATAAAGGGCCAGAGCGGTAAGAATGAGAGTAAGCAGCGCAAAGGCGAGCTCACCGCGAGAATACATAAGAATAGTGGCGTAACCGTTAACGATACCAACCGTACCTAATAATGCCCATTTAATGAGCACATTTTTACTGGAAGGAAGTGCCGTTTCGGGTGCTGACAAAACATCTGTACCTTGAACTGACTGCATAGAAGAACCTGCTAGCGATATAAACGTAAAATGAAGGAGAGGTTACCCTCTCCTTAAGGGCTTGACCAAAACCGAATTATTTAGTCATTTGTTTTTCTGCATCAGCCAGTGCGGCATCGACAGTTTGGCGGCCATCTACAATATTGATAATTGCACTTTTCGCGCTGCCCCAAAATGCATTCATCTGAGGGATGTTCGGCATAATTTCGCCATTCATTGCGTTATCCATTGTCGCGGCGATGCGTGTATCTGCATCAAGCTCACGTTGGAAAGAGTTAAGAGCCACCGCGCCAAGAGGTTTGTCATTATTGACCATGCGCAGACCATCATTGGTAAGTAAGTAGTTTTCGATAAACTCAATCGCGAGATCTTTATTTGGAGAAGCGGTGCTGATACCAGCCGTCAATACGCCCACGAACGGCTTGGAAGATTGCCCGTTAAATTTAGGTAATGTCGTCACACCGTAGTTAATGCCTGATTTTTCAATGTTGCCCCAAGCCCACGGACCGTTGATCGTCATTGCCGTTTTACCTTGGTTAAACGCAGCTTCAGAAACAGAGTAGTCCATATCCGGAGAGATCACGCCTTTGTCCACTAAGCCTTTCACGAAGTTCATCGCGTCTTTTACGCCTTTATTCGCGATACCCGCATCTTTCACATCATAACCATCAATCGTGTATTTGAATGCGTAACCGCCATCAGCTGCCATAAGAGGCCATGTGAAATACGGTTCTTTCAAGTTCCACATGATGGCCGTTTTGCCCTCTTTCTTAAGTTTGGCGTTCAACGCTTCCACTTCTTCCCAGCTTTTCGGTGGGTTTGGCACAAGATCTTTGTTATAGATGAGAGACAAGGATTCTACCGCGACTGGGTAGCCGATGATTTTACCGTTGTATTTCACCGCATCCCAGGCAAAATCCACGATACCCTCTTGAATCGCTTTTGAAGGTTTAATTTCAGCCAGCAAGCCAGCTTCTGCATAACCACCAAAACGGTCATGAGCCCAGAACACAATATCAGGTCCATCACCCGTTGCTGCGGTTTGTGGGAATTTATCTTGAAGTGCGTCAGGGTGAGCCACGGTCACTTTGATACCCGTGTCCGCCTCAAATTTCTTACCCACTTCAGCCAAACCGTTATAGCCTTTATCACCATTAATCCAAATGGTGAGTTGTCCTTCTTCAATAGCAGCATGTGCACCAAACGAACCAAGAGCAACTAGAGTACTTAGCGCGACTGTGCTTAGGGCGTTTTTCATGTTCATATCCTTTTTATTTTTGTGTTGTAGGGCTCACCAACAGGTTTCGCCGTATTTCGTCATATATAATCAGAGAAAACCTAACTTGACTCATCCTCCTACGCCCTACGCCCTCGATATTATGGACTATTTTCGTGATCATCATCGCTCAAGGTTAGAGAGCTCAATCACAAAAAAATACCTTTTTGTGACATGCTTCCACTTAACAGCCATTAATTATTTGAACTGGATCTAACTCAGCCCTTAAACCCCTCCTCCATCGCATCCATCGCTACTCCCCCCTATAAAAAACTCAATTAGGAGGATGTATCAAACACACACATCACACAAAATACAGTCATCCCAGAGTGGATAGTAAGAGCCTTTTCCAGTAACTCATCGTTTACTGGCTTACATCGCTAGATTGGTTTGCTGTCATAAATGAGCGTTCGTGGTAATTGATTTTATAACGGGGGAGACGCTCAATGTGCAGGGGAAGTGAACTAAATCATTGGCATGGATGGGTGATGCTTTCTTCAAACTCCCTTAATTTGAAGACATCACCCTTTTTCTTACATTATTAACCACCTTACCCAATTCCTGCTGTCATTGCCTGCAAGAAAACTCATATAATGATGGGCAGTGATTTATAAAAAATATTGATCGAGGACGAGCTCTATGGCGAGTGTCACGTTAAAAAATGTATGTAAAGCATACGGTGATGTATTAATTTCTAAAAATGTCGACTTAGAAATTCAAGAAGGCGAATTTGTCGTCTTTGTCGGTCCGTCAGGTTGTGGGAAATCCACCCTACTGCGTTGCATCGCAGGCCTAGAAGATATCACCTCGGGTGACTTGTTTATTGGCGATAAGCGAATGAATGATGTTGAACCCTCTAAACGTGGCGTCGGCATGGTATTTCAATCCTATGCGCTCTACCCGCACCTTAATCTTTTCGACAACATGTCTTTTGGCCTAAAGTTGGCCAAAGCCGATAAAAAGGAGATCGAGCAACGTGTTGAGCACGCCGCCGATATTCTCCAGCTCAGCCATTTGCTTGAACGTCAACCTAAGTCTCTTTCAGGTGGCCAACGTCAGCGTGTCGCGATTGGGCGTACTTTAGTCTCACAACCGAATGTCTTTTTGCTTGATGAGCCGCTGTCTAACCTAGATGCAGCGCTGCGCGTACAGATGCGTTCAGAGATAACCAAACTGCAACGCAAATTGGGCTGCACTATGATTTACGTTACCCATGACCAAGTCGAAGCAATGACAATGGCTGACAAAATCGTGGTCTTGGATGCTGGTTTCGTATCACAAGTAGGCAAACCACTTGAGTTGTATCATTACCCAGAAAATCGTTTCGTCGCAGGTTTCATCGGTTCTCCTAAAATGAACTTCATGAGCGTATTCATCGAAGATGTCGAAGCCGAACGCGTGAAAGTTCAACTCTCTAATGGAACCTCATTTTGGATTTTGGTCGATGGCACCACGATCACTCGCGGCGAGCGTATGTCATTAGGTGTACGTCCAGAGCACTTGCTGAGCGCTGAAGATGGTGACGCGAAAATTGAAGGCAAGGTGATGATAGTTGAGAAACTCGGCAATGAAACACAAGTCTACATGAACTTGAAAGGCTCTGATTCTGATGTAATTTACCGCCAGCCTGATACTTTGGGCGTTGAAACAGGTGATACATTGACAATTGGTATTCCTGGGCATCGCTGCCACCTCTTCCACAGCGATGGACGTGCATGCCGCCGCCTTTACAAAGAAAAAGGCATCGAAGCCGAATAAAAAGAAATTCAGTTAAGAAAATAAGACAGCCCCTATCAAAGGGGCTGTCTTATTTAAAAATAAATAAAATTTAATTAAACTCTTCAATACCAATATTATCTTTTGCCCATAATAATGCCTGAAGTCTATTTTTAGCATTTATCTTTTTAAATACATTATGTAAATGTGTTTTTACTGTATTTTCACTTACAAACAACTCATCTGCAATTTGCATATTAGATGCACCGCAGCCAAGTAGCTTAATTATTTGCTGCTCTCTTTTCGTTAATTTAGCATAAGCTTGAGAGGTAATAGATGAATTACCTGCACGATAATGCTGTATATATTCCTGAGCCAATTTTCGATTAAACCACATTTCATCATCAAGCACTTTTTCCATGCCCTTAACTAAAGATTCAAGCTGATCATTGGTATAAAATACACCCACAAGATTCTGCCATTTAAAGAGCATTTTAGGTTCAATATCTAGCGGGCAATTAATAAGCACTTCTTTTGCATCAGGGCAGGATAAGCGTTTAAATGCTGAGTAATCAGCAAAATTATTTTCATCAACGCGAGAATAGTCGATGATAACCAATTGAATTTTATAGGATGATAGACTGTTATCATTCATCCACGTATCGCAAAGCGGAGAGATATCAATACTAATCGGCAACTTTGACTCTAGCGAATCTTTAAGTAAGCGAGACTGCATACAAACATCAGAAAGCAATCGAACGTTAATTTTTTTTTCTTCACTCATTTTAAACTCCTAGATCATACCGCTCACTTGATAAAACTAACGTTAAGCGACTATAAGTCAATATCTCAAAATAACCTGCTCTCATTTTAATAAAAAACCTCATGAATAAATCCATTTAATTCATGAAGTTATTGTGCATTCTTATTTATGAGAACAAATGACTGTTTTATTTATATACCTTACTACTTGAAGTAGTTTTGGTGTAGTAGGCCATTCTATAAAAGGTAATGGAATAAAAAGATAAAGAATCGAGTGTCATTCCTAACGAATGAAAAGCACCACGCACTTCTGGTTTTGAGAAAAAGCGTGGCACTCACTGCTCATTGGCTATTACTTTAAAAATCAACGTCGATGAGAAAATCACCCTATTGAGGCTAGGTCCGATATAGAACTTTTACAACATGCCAACCAAACTTGGTTTTCACCAAATGGGGTGTCAGTACCTCTCCAGTGAAACAGATTTTATCAAATTGAGGTACCATCTGCCCCTGACGAAACTCACCCAGATCGCCCCCTTTTTTACCCGAAGGGCAGGTAGAATATTTTCTGGCTAATGTTTGAAATTTCGCTCCTTTTTTTAACTGAGCGATAATATCTTCAGCTTGTTCTTTATGCTTCACTAAAATGTGAAGAGCCGCTGCCGTTCTTGCCATCATTTTTCTCAATAAATTTGCTACTGCAAATAGTGTAACGGATGCTTTTCAAGAGTCCAACCCCAATGTAAGAGTGCAAAAGATCAATAAACATACGGTTATACTGTTTATTTGCATTTAACGCATTGCCGTCAGTAAGAGATCGTTTAGTATTAAGCATAAGAAACAACGTTGAGTAAGGTGTTATGGCTAAAACCCCCAGTAAGGCAAACCAATCCCAAGGCATGTTGATGTTCACATTGAACACTCAGAAACAGCTTTTTGCTATCGGGACTCTGAAAGTACGAGAGATTGTCCCTTACATGCCAATGACACAAATCCCATATTCTCATCATCATGTGATCGGAACGGTGACTATCCGTAACTTGACGGTACCTGTCATTGATATGGCTGCCGCCATTGGCTTTAGAGCAATTCAACCTAGCGAATATAAACAATGCTACTTAATCGTGACGGACTGCCTGCGAACTGTAGTTGCGTTTATGGTACGTAGCATTGAGAAAATCATCGAGTGTGACTGGCGAACAATCGAGTCTTCACCTGCAGTGGCGGGAAAAGACGTTTTTATCACTGGCATAACCCGCTATCAAAAACAGATTGTGCAGTTACTTGACGTCGAATTATTACTTTCAAAAATTTATCCACAGTATGAATCAACTAAGATCCCGATGCTGACTGATATTGAACGTGAGCGATTAAAAGCATTGCGTATTTTACTGGTGGATGATTCATCTATTGCACGTAAACAATTGTCAGATGCCTTAGACAGTATCAACATCCCTTACCAAATCTGTAAAAATGGGCTTGATGCCATTGAGCTGATGCGTCAAGACGCTCAACATCAACGTGCGATCGATTTGCTGGTCAGTGATATTGAAATGCCGGGCCTCGATGGATATGAACTGGCCTTTGAGGTTCAAAATGATCCAATGCTGAGCCATGCTTATTGTATTCTTCACACCTCGCTTTCCAGTGAGATCTGTTTGGATAGAGCTCACCAAGTCGGAGCCCACGAAGCTTTGGAAAAATTTAACGCAACAGAATTAATAGAAGCGATGCTGCGTGGCGCAAAAAAACTGGAACAACGTAAGGATACCGCTTAATCAAGTTTTGCTTGCACAAACAGAGCCTGAAGCGCTTCTCTATCTGATTTTTTCAGTTTACTCACTACAAGCTGATAAGAGCGTTCACATAATTCCTCTAACATCATCTGGTCAACATCTCCGTTTAACTTAACGGAGATCCAGTGTCTTTTATTCATATGATAACCAGGACGAATAGCGGAAAAGGCACTGGTCAGAACTTCACCATCTTCGGGAGTGCACTTCAATGTCACAAACGGCTCTTCTCTCGACTGAGAAGTATAGGCAAACATTTTACCGCGAATTTTGAAAACCAACGCGTCAGGACCAAACGGATAGCTACTTTCTACCTGAGGTAAAATATCCAAAAACGATTCAATATCATACATCTCCATCTATTACTCCTTGATTCAGTAACCAACTTATTTTAATCATTCAGCGATTTAATATATAAAAAACCCCCTACTATGTCTGTCTGTTGTGTTTGATCTACATCAAGAATCGATTGTTCACCGTAAATAAAAATTCAACTTCAAACTTTAGTTGCATTTTTTTAGCGCATAACTTTAGGATATCCGCTAATCTTAGCGGTATGAATATCTGTGACTGTCTATTAATTTTACGATAATGACCAGCGACGACTTTAAGAGATCTACAGCCAATTTAAAAAAAGCAGTACCGTTGATGATGAAAAATCATGTGGCGGCGACACCTGCTAACTATGCACTTTGGTATACCTATGTTGACAACGCCATACCTCAACTCAATCGAGAACTCGATTCTGTATTGGAAAACTTTGGCCTTTGTCCTCCCGCGGCAAGCTCTCAACTCTATAACAGCTATGTCGCATCGCGCTCTGAAACCAGTTTAAGCACGCTACGCAACAACATTGAAGTGTTAGTCAATGAAGTCGCAAGTTCAATGTCAGATACCCTAACCGATACCAGCGAATTTGCCAGAGTGATTGATAAAAGTTTTAGTGAATTAGAACGAGTCGAAAACGATGATTTATCGATCGAAGAGGTGATGAAAGTGGTTCGCCAATTGGTCACTGAATCGCGAGATATTCGCCATTCAACTCAGTTTCTAAATGGTCAACTTAATAGTGCCAGTAAAGAAATTCATCGACTGAAAGAGCAGCTTGCCGAGGTGCAAAAAGAGGCTTTATTCGATGGATTGTCCGGTTTATATAACCGCCGTTCGTTCAATGATGATCTCTTTACCCTAATAAGCGCGCAGCAACCAATAAGCCTGATCTTATTAGATATCGATCACTTCAAATCTTTTAATGACAATTATGGCCACCTATTTGGTGACACCGTCATCAAAGGCATCGCTAAAAAGCTTCAGAGTAGCTGTCGAGATGGTATTACCGCCTACCGATTTGGCGGTGAAGAGTTCGTTTTAATTGTTCCAAATAAAACACTGCGCATTGCCAGACAGTTTGCAGAATCACTGCGCCGTTCGATAGAAAAAATGAGCGTGAAGGATCGCCGTTCAGGAAACCAAGTTGGTAATATTACCGCCTCTTTTGGTGTGACAGAATTACAACTAGGTGATACGTCCGAGTCTTTGATAGAAAGAACCGATAAACTGCTCTATGAAGCAAAACAATTAGGCCGCAACCGTGTTATGCCGCTTTAATCGCTTCAACCTCTTATGGCTTATGGGTAGCTGAAAAGCAATCACAAGTTCCATAAACCTCAATTTATGGATAGAAAAGTAAAAGGGGCGCCACGCCCCATTTAATCCCAATACGCATCTATAACCTAAGCAAGGTTAAAACTGTAGTTTAAGTAATAGTCTTCACCATCTTTTGCGGTGTACTCCTTATCTTCGCTACAAGCTTGAGGCTTACCCTTTTCATCACCTTTGACTAGGCTTACCCAGTGGCGCATTGCGGCGCTGGGTATTTCTTCCACCGATTGGGTAAATGTGGTACACGTTTCTAACTGAATATCATTAATCTCTATCAGTTCAACGCGCCCAGTCCCTTTAGTGCAGCCTAACATCACTTCAACATGGCTACCACTTCCATCACGGAATAAGATCGAACATGGCGACTCCTTTTCACCATTGAAGGCAACAAAATGTTTTGGATGCTTCAAACCACTATGACGCCCATCCTTGAAATAAGCCAACACATGGCGGTAATCGATCACATAACTGGTCACATCTTGATGAGAGCCCGTCGCCAAAGGGAACAATCTATCGAGTAGTTGCTTCGCTCTACTCTGCTTTTCATTTTGTTGATTAGCACTGATAGTCTCGACGGCGAAGACGGCTTCAGCGATAAAGGGTTTATCTAGTTTTTGGATTTCTGTTTTATCGAATGTCAGCATATTCATCGTCTTTTCCTTATAGGTAACTCAACATTTTGTGTTCTAGAGCAATTATTCCAAACTTGCGTTTAGCCTTTGTGCAAATTTGTGACCTTGCTTACTTGGTAGATTAACCAATTTTTTACTACAATTTCACAACAAAAATTTTACAGTGTGAATTTTACAAAATGGCCTTATCAAAAAGCTTAGTTCGTCAGTCACATTTCTTAGGGACAAAAGTCAGAAACTTAAGAAAGCGTAATCACCTAACGATGGAAGATTTATCGGCACGCTGTATTCGTATCAACCCAGAATACGCCCCCTCCGTTTCATACCTTTCGATGATTGAGCGTGGAAAACGAGTGCCTAGTGTTGATATGTTGGAGGTCATTGCCCAAGTTTTCCAAAAAGATCCCGCTTGGTTTTTAGATGATGAACCAGGTCAAACGGATATTACTCCTGACAAGGGTAACAGAGGTGGGATCAGCGGTATGGCTCTTGAACCTAGCTTTTTATTCTCAAATGATATTTTACAAATCGCGATCCCAGAGATGCTTTCCCAAACCGGGATCACTGGCAAACAGTTTGCTCATCTATTGATCCGTGCTCACCAAGAGAGTTTACAAAACCACTTCCCAGATCTTGAGCGAGCAGCAGAAGAAGTGGGTTTAAAACGCTTAAACTTAGCTGTTGAAGATCTTATCGACATCGCCAAAAGCCTTGGTTTGGTTATCCGCTGGGTCACGAGAACCCCGCAAGATGTTGTTGATGAGCTTGGTGTTAGCGCCAAACAACTTATTACCTCTTTTTTTGAACCACCATGCACGATCTACCTCAATGAAATTCTACGTGAGTACCCAACTCGCCTAAAGTACGACCTCGCGGTGTATATTGGCCACAATATTCTGCACAGCAAAGAGGGACTAAAAAGTGTCTTAACGGTTGGACACACAAACAGTTGGGAAGAAACGCCTGATGCCACCGCCACCTGCGAATTAAATTCCCAAGATATCCTTCAGGCATGGCGAGATTTTGAATCGAGTTTTTTTGCTGGCGCACTACTGTGCCCCAAAGTGCCTTATCGACAACTTCTTGATCGCAGCGGCTACGAAATCGATGTACATTTGAAAGCAGGGGTTTCTCCTTCCGTTGCGATGAGGCGCATGACGGTCGTGTCACCCTATCCGCATTGGCACTATTTCGATGCTTATGGTGAAGGCAAATTAAAAGCGGTTTATCGTGGTAATGGGATCCCTCTACCGTGGGGGAATATGCGTAAAGTGAATGACCCTTGCCAGCATTGGGCCGTGTTTAGACGTCTTTCAGAGCCGCAAAGTGGCAGCTCTGCGCAAATTTCGATTTTGAATGTAGGTGATGAGCCGAGAATATATTGCTGTGAATCCGTCAATATGACCGATCCAGCAGGCAATAATCGAGTGCTATGCGCTGGAATAGATTTGAATCCAGCCATCAATGCACAAGGTGGGGATGCTCACTCAATTGCTGAGGAGCTCAAAGCGTTATGCGTCAGCAACGGCGGAAGCTCTCTTATTCCAAGACATATTAAAAAAGATCTCACGACTATTGCTAAAATTCTTAATATTAATTGGATTGAACGCGGAATTGAAAATAATGCGCGCTTAATCTGCTCACGCGGTGCTGTCTGTCCAAGAAAACCAAGCTGCTATGAGAAATGCGCTGGCTAGTTGCAGAGCGTAAAAATAAAAAAAGCCAATCACAAAAAGTATGATTGGCTATTAATAAGTGTGAACAAAAATAAGGTTCACTAACAACGTCAGTTGGCTAGGTGACCCTCGGCTTAGAAGGGTCACCTACTATATAGCAGGATGCATGCCAACTTTAAAACTCCCAAAAAACACCTTATCTGTCTACTTTATGAGCGGTTTCATTACAACGTGTCGCATAATAAATTTGCATTTTGCAATTAAATTTCAAAATGCAAATCTGAATAAACGATTTAGTAGTACTGCTGCCTCTTTTCTTGATACATCCGCTCATCAGCCAGTTTCAACATCGCATCCACATTATCAAATTCTGGGCTAAATGCGGCTGCGCCTACACTGACATGTAGGTTAATTAAGTGCTGCTCATAAATGACTGGCGCATTACACAACGCACTTTTTATTTTGAGACTGATCCGCTCAATATCATCGTTATCCGATACTCGAGACAGCAAAACCAGAAACTCATCACCGCCAATGCGTGCAACTAAATCCGAAGAACGCAATACGCTTTTCACTCGCTCCGCACAAGCAATCAACACCTTGTCACCCGCCGCATGCCCATAGGTGTCATTGATCGATTTGAACTTATCAATATCAATGTTGAGGATCACAAAACCAGCCGATTGGTCCATTTTGATAGCCTGCTCAAAATATCGATCAAGCGTATACATGAAGTACCGACGGTTAGGAAGCTGAGTTAATTCATCATGAAGTGCTCTTTCATTAGCAATAGAGTACAAGCGATATATCGTAATAAACGCCGCAACCAACAAGATTAAGATCGGATAGCCTAACAGCCGTACAATGTGGACCTGGTACCAAGGCACTTGACCTAAAACATCGCTTTTCTGTGCAACAGCAATTTCCCAGCCGCCATAGGGAAAATGAACACTTTGTTTTGCAAAAGCTTTCGTGAACACCTCTTGTTCACCAAAAAATACCTCGCCTTCCGAACCAGTACTGTCTACCCCACGTATCGCCAAATTAAAGCGGTGAGTAAAACGTTCAACGCCAGTGGAAAGTAATAGCGAATCTAAATCGATCACGACACTGCATACTCCCCAATATTGTTGGTTATCAGGAGGGTCAGTAAATATAGGAATCCGAGCAACAAGGCCTCGCCCACCTTGAACCAGGTTCACAGGGCCTGCAATGAAGATCTCTTGGATCTCCCTTGCTTTTAAGATCGTGGCCCATTGTTTGGGAACGGTACGGTAATCTAAGCCTATTGTTTTGTGATTTCCGCTCAATGGATAGGTGTAACGAATCACATCATCAGGCGCCAGCCCAATCACGCGCAAATGTCTACCTTCATGTAAAATATTAGCCGCAATTTTTTCCCAATCTTCGAACTGAGAATGGGCGTTAATCGCAATTAAACTGGTTAGCCCATTTGCTACATAGATGTCAGACAAAATGGCAGCTTCTAACTGAGCTCGAATAATCGAAAGCTCTTCCTTTGCTCTGGTTTGAAGATTATCTCGGATAAAACTTCGTTGATTGAAGTTGATAATTTCGATCAACCCTCCACAAAAAATGATGAAGGCAACGAGAAGCAAATTGACAGACCACTGTTTGCCTGAGATATGTCTCATGCAACTCTCCCTCACTAGCCTGTAGCGATCACTACATGTGTATGGTTTTACTTGCTCTATTTAGAATAGTGCTTCTTACTTAAGATTAACGTAATTAATGAGGGAATACCCAAATTAATTACAAATTTATTGATATAACCAAATGAACTCGTAGCTTTTTGCTAATATAGTAAGATTTTAATTCATCAATTTGCATAGCGTAAAAAGCACAATCAGCTAAACGCATTATCCTAACGACGGCTCAAAGCGGTCATTTTACGCACACTTGACACATCACCAACAATAATAAATCCATTAAATGCTAATGTTATTATGAATATTAGCTTAGAGGTGTATTTTCATCATGTTATTAAAAAAGAGTGGCCTATTTCTGGGATTAGCTATTACATTGTGGTTGCCTGCCTCTGGCTATGCAGAGCCGGCGTCAACAACGAATAACACTTTTTCTGAATCTGCGGAGCTTATTCGTCAAACCTATGAAGAGCAACTTTTCACATTGCCGGCATTCAAAGAGGGGCACTATGGGTTACGGATGTATCGCCAAACTCTAGATCCTAAATATTCAGCAGCGGTGTGGAGTGATCTTGCTCGCGTAGCAAGCCGACTTAATCAATTTTCCGCAGAAGTTTCAACTGCTGAACAGGTTTTTCTCTACTCTGAGCAACGTTTGGCTGTATACCTCGATGACGAAGATGAACGCAGCCAATTACGCTATATCGCCACTAAACATATGCCAGAATACCTCTACTTAGGCGTCGACCTATTAGGCTCTATGGCCCGTGCCAACGAATATGGTTTGAAACATAAAGAAGATCAGCTTTTGCGCCAAGTGATCCGCCGTTATGATTTTACTAAGTACGCCACTGATGAAGAAATGATTAAAGCGTGGGCCGCACAACTTGCTAACCAAGTCTATTGGTTACGCCAGTTAGGTGAACAAGATGTCGTACAACCATTCATTGATAGCTTTAGGAAAACATACCCAGATTCTGCTGATAAAGCACTCTCCGCGCAACAATATGGCAATAAGCTGTATGGTATGACACACATTATTTTTGCCGATTCGGAATACTATCAAAATCCCATTAAAGAGCAGCAGCATCAATGGATCTTCGACTACTTTCGCAATAATATCGATACCATTTTACTAAGAGCGAAGGAAGATGTGGTTGCTGAAGTTGGGATCACTTTTCTACTCGCAGGTTTAGAAAAGGATCCTGTTGTAGAAAAAACTCGCCTCGCAATTCAACAAGCGATTGATAAAAAGAAAGGGATGATCCCCTCTACCTCAGGTGTGTTTGACCTTGCCGACGGAGAGCACCGCAATGTACTTGCCATTATGTTACTTGATTGGCAGAAAACCAACCAAGCGCCCACAGTGAAAAATAATCCTAAGGTATTTTCTAGCCTGCCTTATGGGCTCATCAGACAGTAGCAATAAGCGGGTTAAGCTGATTTAAGCTGGTTTGACGATACTGAGGATTTAAATAGCTTCGGGATAAGAATTCCGGTAAAAGTTGCCATCACAATCAAGCCCAATCCTACCATTTGTGTTGGCAAGTACTGCACATTAAAAAACAACTGTTGCCATAATGCGGTAAAAAGCAAATTGGTAAAAATTAACGGAGCGAGCTGCGAGCCAGAGTGTGCCAGACGGTAGGCTTTGGCTCGAAAAATTTGAGTGTTAATGACTAATATAGAGACTCCGCTCAAGGCAATAACCACAGCTAACTGCTGCAAGCTGCCCCAGGTTTGTTGAAGTACATTCGCGTCTACGGTAGGAAGAAATAACAAAGGTAGTAATAAGATTGATGCACACACAAACGTCCAAGCATTGATATCAATAGATCGCATATTACTTTTCGTCGCTCGATATAAGCTTAACTGCGATCCCGCATTCAGCGCTCCCGCAAGTAAACCGACCAATAACTCCATCCGTAAATGGATGCCCGAAACATCGCCAGCCAGCAGTAACACCCCGATAAATGTAATGGCCAAGCTCACAACCGTGCCTGCTTTCATCACTACACCAAATATTAATTTTTCTAACAAAGGAATAAACAGTGGACCAGTGCTAAACAATACAACACTTTCCACCAAAGAAAGATGCTGAAGTGAGTAAATAAAACAGAGCTGACAGCCTGCAATACATACTGAGCGAACCCACAGAGCCCGTTTCATACCTTTGGGAGGAAAACGGAAATGAGTTAAGCTCATTACTCCCAACAATATAAGCGCGGGGAGTAAAAATCGGAGAAAACTGAGACTTTGTAGCGGTATCTCATGTGCAAGAAACTTAGACAGTAGCCCTGTCAATGACAAGCTAAATGTGGAGAACAACATAAATAATGGAGCCAAAATTCGTGGGTTCATACAACTCTCCTCTAGTACAGCCATCATAGAACAATGACGAAAGGAAAAATAACGAGTAATATTAACCAAACCTGTAAGAGAAACTTACCAATGCGAAAACTACCTCCGCTCAAGTCACTCTACTCATTTATTGCCGTAGCAGAAACAGGCAGCATGACGGATGCAGCAAAGCACCTTAATGTTAGTCATTCAGCCGTCAGTCAATCAATAAAAGCATTAGAGAACCAGCTAAACCAGCCGCTATTCAATCGCGTTGGGCGTCACGTCGTACTCAATAATGCTGGTCAAAAATACTATCGGAGAATTGCGCCTGCTTTGGAGCAAATCGTTGAAGCAACTGAAGTGCTTATGAGAGATGAGCGCCATAACCGACTGACACTCAACATGGTCAACTCATTAGCGCTGCACTGGTGGATACCACGAGTTAACCGCTTTCAAGAGCATGCACCACATATAGACGTGAGAATATCGAGTTTAACAGGCACTTTTTCTCTAACATCAGAGAACGTTGATATCGCGATTGTTCATGGTAAACAAGATGAGTGGCAAGACTACTATTGTGAGAAACTTGCCGAAGATGAATTGGTGCTGGTATGCAGCCCTGAACTCATAAAACCTGACCTCATAAAGCAAGGTGATAAGCAGACGCTTTCATCCATACTTAAATGCCACCCAGCGATTATCGCTGTGAACGAGCGCCGCAAAAAAGACTGGCAAATTTGGTGCGATGCTTATCAACTTACCATGCCAGCAAGTCGCAAAAACCTATCATTTGTCTCTTCAGCACAAGCCGTACAAGCAACTATCCGCCAATTAGGTATTTTCGTTACCCATCGCCTCTTTGTAAAAGATGACATCAAGTTAGGCCTACTACAAGAACTCGGTTCCGCAGTGACTAATCCCTATCAAGACTACTACTTCGTTTGTGCCAAAGAGCAACTGAAACAAGAGAGTATCTTAGTGTTAAGAAGTTGGATCAAAAAAGAATTTGCGATGTAACTAAATTTGTAATGTAACTACAGGACGGCTTAGATTTTTTTGCTATATCCACATTTGCTTATATTCATTTTTTTATAAAAAAATAATGGCTTAAATAATGGCTTATTTGAACAACGTTAAAATAATCGACAAAACATGCTGATAATACAATAAGTTATAAGAGCATTGATCACCGATTATTAATAGCCTAATGACTTAACAAAAACGCCAAATGATTAGTCATTGTATTTTTTAACTGACGCCATGCACTTCGTCCGCAAAACTCTGTTATTTATTCTAGACTTAACTCGGTATCTAATACTTTAGGATAGCATCGAGATCGAGTATGACTGAATTGGTAGGTAGACATTTAGAAGAGATGGCCAATATGCGAGCGTCACGCAAGCGTAGGGTCGTTGCCTTATGCTCATTTGTGTCTGTGCTACTTTTCGCCTTTTATGGCATTCTTCATTTTCTTGAACAGCAATATTACCTGAGCATTTTTAATTTATTATGCTTGATCGCCATTGCCTCTAATTACCTTTATTTTTACCATCACTCTGATAACACCTCCTATGCCGATTTATTCCTCAGTGCCATCTTGTTAACAAAAGGGGTCATATTACTACTATATGGACAGCATATGGTCGGCAATGTGCTGTGGTTGTTTCCAATTATTGCGGCGGTGATCTTCATTAATGACTTTCGTATAGGCTTAGTTTTTAGCTGCAGTTTCTTTATGCTGATTGGTGTCTCAGTACAACTCTCCGGAGCCGATATTCTTCCTCAATATCTCCCCATAGATCGGTTTTTTCTCAGTCTCATCGCACTCTGTTGCATGTGTCATATTTCCTCTTACTACTACAACAAAGCGGTTTGCTATATCCAGCATCTTTATCAAGAGGGAATTGAAGACCTTGCCTACACCGACCAACTGACTGGGCTCGCCAATCGTTGGAGTTTCGAAACTTGGGCACGTGAAAAGCTCTCCCAGCAGACTGATAAAAAGACCATCACCGCACTCGTCTTTCTAGACATTGATAATTTCAAATCCATTAATGACAGCTACGGACATGAGGTCGGGGATCGAGTCTTGCAATATTTCGCCAATCGTTTAAAAAACAACGTCCGAAATAAAGACCGGAAGACCGATAAACACGATTACTCCATCGCGAGATTTGCCGGAGATGAGTTCGTGCTACTACTTTACGATATCAAAACGGTTAAGGATTTGGATGGCGTTCTCAACCGGATTTGTTATCTGTTTGAGGATAAATATCAAGGCTCAGAAATGATCAATAACCTCACCGTCAGCATCGGCGCTGCTTTGTTTCCTTCTGATGCTGATAACTTGGCCGAGCTGACTCGGTGCGCAGACAAAGCGATGTACGCAGCAAAACACAACGGCAAAAATCAATATCAGTATTACCAACATATTTCACTTGACCATACTGACGCATATACTGCAACCCATTCAGCAACAGTGACACCAATAAAGAAAGCTAGCGAGTCATATACATAATCCACAAACCTACTGCACATACCACCACCATCCATGCGGCGTAGCGTGCTGTATTAGGTTTATTTGGTTTAGGGTGAATCACCGGCCTCATTGCCGCACGCCTTGCTGCTTCAACAATGGAAACGTCTTTATCACTGAGCTGTTCAAGCGTATCGCGATTTTTCTGCGCTTGATTAGCCACCTTGGTAAATCGGTGCATCTGCTCAAGCGTAAAATCCTCTTTGGGATCATAATGCGGATTCTGATCTTCATGTTTGGGCAACATAGACATTGGGCATCCTCCTCGTGATCCAACCTACTCTAATTATAGCCCCCCTCAAGATATGTTCGAATTTCTCGACGAAGACCTTCAAAACACAGCGCTCTTCTTTATCAGCACATTGTCTTAGACTGATGTTATACCGACAAGGAGAATCATTATGCTAACGCAACGTGAAATAAAACAGATAATCCCCGCACAACCCACTTCGGATGGAGATGGCGTAAAAATTAGCCGCGTTGCTGGCTTTAATAACGCTAATTTTTCACCATTTTTAATGCTCGATGAATTTAAATCTGATCAAAAAGCCGATTATATTGGCGGATTCCCTCCTCATCCACACCGAGGAATCGAAACTCTCACTTATATGCTAAATGGGCATTTCCAACATCAAGATCATATGGGTAATGTCGGTGAATTACGCTCTGGAGGTGCCCAATGGATGGCCGCAGGAAGAGGTGTTATTCATAGCGAGATGCCAATCATGACTGAAGGTCAGTTGCACGGTTTTCAGATTTGGATCAATCAGCCTGCTAGCCAAAAAATGGCGCCAGCGCAATACCACGACTTTCAACCCGAAACCATTACCGAATACCACTCCCAAGAGGCTGGCCTGCTGAGAGTACTTGCGGGTGATGTCACTTGTGGCAACCAGATAGTAACTGGCCCATTAACAAAAACGGGCGTTAAATTGAGTGTAGCCGACTGGCAAGCAACACCGGGTAGCCAATTAGAGATCGCCACTCCAAATCACTTTAATGTCATGGCATTTACCTACAAAGGCAATGCACAGCTAGGCAGTAAAGTGTTGAAGCAAGGCGAGCTAGCGTTGCTCTCAAAAGGTGAGTTCTTAACATTAAAAGCCAATGATACGAGCGGAGTATTGTTGCTAATGGGGCAACCCATTGATGAACCTGTAGTGCATTATGGGCCGTTTGTAATGAACTCATTTTCTGAGATAGAACAAGCAATTAAAGACTACAACTCAGGTCTGTTTGAACAGTATTAATCATAGGGTAGCCATCCGGCTGATCTTAAGTGTCATTTTGGGGTTCTCAGAAAGTTTGCCTATACTCAAGTAGTAAATTTGACGAGAGGCACGAAATATGTGGGTATTGACTAGAAATATTCTCATTTCATTGGCAGCAGTGCTGATCAGCTCAACGCTTTTTGCTAACACCCTTAAAGCTGATTTTAGGCATCGACCACCAGAAATGGTGATCAGTCCAGATGGTCAAAAAATCAGCGGCCCATTAAAGGAAATCATTGAAGAAGCAGCAAAAAATATAGGCTTCGATATCGAGTGGCGAAACATTCCATTTCCTCGCAGCCTTGCTACTTTAGAAAATGGTACTGTTGACATTGTTCCACGTGTCATACGAACAGCAGACAGAGAAGCATTTGTTCGCTTTATCGGTCCTATAAGTGAGCAAACACGGAATATTGTTTTTGTCACTCGCAGTGATGGGCCAGCAATCAACAATTATCAAGATTTACGAGAGCTAAATGTCGGTGTGAAAAGAGGTACCGCTTATTTCGAAGCGTTTGATCAAGACAAAGAGATAAATAGAACGGTTGTTAATGATGACTTCAACCTAGCAAGAATGCTAGAGGCAAAGAGAATAGATACCGTTATCGTATTGGATTTACCTGCGCTAGAAGTGGAATTAAAAACAATCAATTTTAGTAACTACCAAGTAGCAACCTACTACTATCCAAACACTATCGGCAACTATTACGGTATGCCTAAAAACCATCCACAAGCGGATGCATTACAAAACGCTCTGTCTGAAATGGTAAAAAGTGGAAGGATCGAAGCTATCTATGCAAAATTTGGCTTAACAGCTCGATAAGAAATAGGGCTTTTAAGCCCTATTTCAACTACAAATATTCGCACAAATAAGCTGTTGCTTCGGCAACTTTCAAATCAAAGGACGAATTCTCAGCGACTTCAAAAGATTCATTCGCTTTAAATGTAGACCAATGTTCATCCCCTAAACGCTTTATCGTTAACGAACCTTTGATGACTGTCATACGCTCAGGAGCGGCCGTGCCAAAGGTGTATTCGCCAGCAGCCATTACGCCCACCGAACTGTCACCACTTTGGTGAGCAAAACCTAAAGATTTAACAGCCCCATCGAAGTATGTGTTTTCTTTGATCATTTCTCTTCCTTGTAAAATAAACCACCAAAATATGGTGAATAACACGTTTGTAAGCCGTTTTATCTGAAATCGTAAAAATACACAAGTGGCAATTGGGATTAAACAAATAGTGAAACGCGACCTATACTGATCAGTAAGTCAACAAAATTCATGATGCAATGTTCATCTTGTCATCCATTAGTACTAGTTTTGGAAAAAAGATCATATTTTCCAGTGTGACATTTGCTAAACCACACGACATATTCCACTCTCTAACCTTGTTTTAATTGGTTAGCCTTACTGGTACTAGTCGCTGATTGCTTACGTTATGGAGTGGGAATGGCAGTTAAGGGTTTCACGCATGCAAATAAAGCCTCTTCAGGTCACCCTATGAAAAAAAAGTGGGTATTAAAAAGTCTTTTTTGGATAGTGCTGTTCACTATCGCAGCTAGTTTTGCCACTTTACTTTTAGTGAGCTATCAAGAGTATACAAGCCCCAAAAATGTCTATGGTTCATGGATCGAAATCGGTACACCCAGCTATAGCACTGAGGTTCTAACTCTCAATTCAAATGGCGTGTTTCGAAATAATCGCTTAGTCAGCACTCAGTTTGAATATGATGGGGATAAAATTGTGATTAACACTGGTAGTGGCGTGACCATTTACCAACTTGCTGGGACAACAAACTCCCCTCAACTCAAGCGTATTGAACCTGTCATGCCTTTACAACGCTTTATTAAACAAGGCTATGAAAGCACGGTAGAAAACGATGAAAACGGCGACCCAAGTAAAAATCGTCGTTCAGCATTATCTGAGCATTTTGCACAACCATAGCGCTTAAAGTGACGCGATCAGAGCTGAGTCTAAGCCTAAATAGAAAAGCCCCCAAATCGGGAGCTCTGTTGATACTTTATATTATAGAGTGACGCCATATTTAGCGTGCGCGACGCGCCTCTACGGCACCAGCCAACTGACGCAATACCACTTCAGTGTCATCCCAGCCAATACATGCATCCGTAATCGATTGACCATAAGTGGCCGCACAACCATCCACGAGATCCTGACGTCCTTCAACGAGATGAGACTCAATCATCACACCAAAAATAGCATGTTCACCCGATGCAATCTGCTCGCTCACATCTTGTGATACCACAAGTTGACGCTGGTACTGTTTAGAGCTGTTTGCGTGGCTAAAGTCAATCATCACTTTTTGTGGTAAACCGGAGATTTCTAGTTCCTGCTTGATAGCCGCGACATGTTGAGCGTTGTAGTTTGGCTCTTTACCACCTCGTAGAATGATATGGCAATCAGGGTTGCCTGCCGTTTGAATGATGGCCGAATGACCATACTTAGTGACCGACAAGAAATGGTGCGATGCACTGGCAGAGCGAATCGCATCAGAAGCGATTTTGATATTGCCATCTGTCCCATTTTTAAACCCAACCGGACAAGATAGACCCGATGCGAGCTCACGGTGAACTTGAGATTCTGTTGTACGAGCACCAATAGCACCCCAACTGATAAGGTCAGCCACATACTGCGGTGTGATCATATCCAAAAATTCGCTCGCTGTTGGCATCCCCATATCGGTCAAATCAAGCAGTAACTTACGCGCCATGCGTAAACCATCGTTAATTTTATAGGTATCATTTAAATAAGGGTCGTTAATGAGCCCTTTCCATCCGACGGTCGTACGAGGTTTTTCAAAATAGACACGCATGACAATTTCAAGGCGATCACCTAGTTCATCACGTAACACTTTAAGACGTTTTCCATATTCAACAGCCGCTTGAGGATCATGAATTGAACATGGGCCAATGATCACCAACAAACGGTCATCTTTATCTTGTAGAATATTGTGAATGGCTTCACGAGCCTGAAATGTGGTTGAAGAAGCAACTTCTGTTGCTGGAAACTTCTCTAGAACCGCAACAGGGGGTAATAACTCTTTAACTCGTTTAATTTTTACATCATCAGTCTGAAACATTGCTTACTTCTTCCTTATTCTTTTCTACTGCCTACCGAACAACGGACAGGTTGGATCTATACGCAGCCTTGCTTTCGGCTCTCCCCTGTAACTTATCTACTAAAAAACACAACTTCAATCATTATTTTCAACAAAAGGCAATATTAGCTACTTTTTTACAAAACAATCATTGCGTAAAAAAATAGTTACACTCTTGTGCTGGAACCCAAAAATTAACGCTAATATGAGCTTCGTAGGTGCATTATCTCGTTGATATTGCTAAGGTAGGTGATAACAAAATAGCAACAAGATATTCAACCATGAATGCGATAGAGTTTGAAAAAGTAAACAAGTGGTACAATAATTTTCACGCTTTGAAAGACATTACTCTTCAGGTTCGTCGAGGGGAAATCTTAGTCGTTTGTGGCCCTTCAGGCTCAGGAAAATCAACATTAATCCGAACGGTCAATGGGTTAGAAGCTATCACCGCGGGCAAGATCACCCTGAACTCTAACCATTCCGACATCACACAGCCTGCGGGAAAAATCGGTATGGTTTTCCAGCATTTCAACCTTTTCCCTCACTTGACGGTGATTGAAAACCTTATTTTAGCTCCAATTCGTACACTGAAATTGAGTAAGCAAGCCGCAAGACAAAGAGCGAGCCATTTTTTACAGCGAGTGAATATTCTTGACCAAGCTGACAAATATCCGGTGCAATTATCTGGCGGTCAGCAACAGCGTGTTGCCATTGCACGCTCACTCTGTATGCAACCAGAAATTTTATTGTTTGATGAACCCACTTCAGCTCTCGATCCTGAAACCATCCAGGAGGTACTGGATGTCATGGTAGATCTTGCTCAAGATGGCATCACCATGATGTGCGTCACTCATGAAATGGGTTTTGCCCGAAAAGTAGCGGATCGCGTCATTTTTATGGATGAAGGAAGAATTCTCGAGATCGCTACGCCGGAAGAGATATTTCGTCAGCCAAAACACCCAAGAACTCAACAGTTTCTCAACCAAATATTGAGCCATTGATGATAAAAGTACTGATAAAACCGATCTTCTCCGCTCTAGTACAGATAGTTCTATTGCTTGCGGGGATGATATGGCTACTTGATTCTGGCGCACATGCTATGGGTTACCAGTGGCAATGGCATCGTGTGCCTGATTTCATCGCTTTTTACGACGAGGGGGAATGGTGGCCCGCGGAACTGCTCGAAGGGTTAGCCGTCACGGTGCAAATCTCAACGGTCAGCCTATTTTTTACGCTGGTCATTGGCTTAACAACCGCTTTGTTGAAGCTTTCCAATTCTGTGGTAGGGCGTTGGTTGGCCAATATTTATATTGAGCTTATCCGCAACACGCCGCTACTGGTGCAGATATACCTGCTCTATTTTGTGTTTGGTCCAGTGCTGGGCTTAGATCGCTTCTCTACTGCCATTTTAGCTTTGGCACTGTTTCAAGGCGCTTATACTGCCGAAGTGTTTCGTGGTGGTTTAAACAGCATTCCGAAGGGACAGTTTGAAGCGGCACGAACATTAGGGCTTTCTCGTTTTTATACCTATGTTGATGTGATCTTACCGCAACTTATCCAACGTACATTACCTCCACTGACCAATGAAGTCGTGTCATTAATTAAAAACTCGTCTATCGTCAGTGTGATGGCTATTTTTGACTTAACCACTCAAGGTAGAAATATTGTCTCAGAAACGGCGATGCCATTTGAAATATGGTTTACCGTCGCTGCAATTTATTTACTGTTAACTCTGTCTTTATCAGGGTTTTCAGCATGGTTAGAACACAAACTCGGGGCGCAATGGCGCGCTCAATAATCATCCTTAAAAGGAGAACATCATGCAGCAATCTGCACCAAAAGCGTGGCAACGCGCTGGGTTGAAGGCTATCGCCGCTCTATCGCTCGGGTTGACCATGTTACTAGGGATAACCATTTCCATACCCGCCTTTGCCAGTGAAACGCCTAGCCTTGATAAAATAACTGAACGAGGCACATTGCGTGTGGGTATGTCTACGTTTGTGCCTTGGGCAATGCGCGACAAGCAAGGCGACCTAATTGGCTTTGAAATTGATGTTGCCAAACGTCTTGCTGAAGATTCAGGTTGGAAAGTGGAATTTGTACCTACCGCGTGGGATGGCATTATTCCAGCACTCTTAGCACAGAAATTTGATGTCATTATCGGTGGCATGTCCATCACTCCTGAGCGCTCGAAAAGCGTACTCTTTACCACCCCCTATTCACATTCAGGAGTACAACTTGCCGCTAATCAGTCACTCGCTAAAGGATTCTCCACCATTGAAGACTTCAACTCTCGTCGAGTGACTATCGCTGCGCGACGCGGAGCATTTACCGTTCAAGTCGCTCGTGAAACCTTCCCCAAAGCCAAAATTCTGCAATTTGATGACGATGCACAAGCCTTTCAAGAAGTATTAAACGGCCAAGCACACGCCGTGATTGCGTCAAGCCCTAAACCTGAACATGAAACAGTGAAACACAGTGACAAACTGTTCATTCCTTTCAATGAACGGTTGTCCAAAGGAAACGAAGCGTTTGCCGTTCGCTTAGGTGAAGAGGACAAAAAAGCCTTTTTTGATCAATGGATTATTGAACGAACCAATGACGGCTGGTTAAGTGAACGCTACGAATATTGGTTCTCAACGCTAGATTGGCAAAACCAAATCGTCTCAGGGCAATAGCCTGAGGGGCGGATGTGAATAGAACAAAAAACGTGCTGTATGAAAAACGGAGCCTTAAACCATGGCTACAATTATCGCTCAATAAGCTCGATTATGCGTTACTCGTAGCACTGTTAGGCTTCGTTATTTGGTTAACGCACCGAGCCGAGCTTGGGGTGAATTATAATTGGCGTTGGCAAGAAGCTTTTGCTCTGATTTTCACCCCAACGAGCCATGGTGCTATCCCTTATTTCTTTCAGGGGTTAGTTGCTACTTTGCGCTTAAGTGTCTGGGCGATGGTGCTGGCCCTTGTGTTAGGCACACTGCTTGGCGTAGCACGCCACTCTCATTTTTCGTGGTTCAGAATTCCGGCTAACGCTTTTGTGCAATTAGTTAGGAACATTCCGCCGCTGGTTTTCGTGTTCATTTTTTATTTTTTTGTCTCCAATCAACTGATCCCGTTGTTGGGCCTAGAAAACCTACTACGGGAACACCATGAGCCAACCAATGTCATTCAGCATTGGCTGTTTGGTCCTTCTCATCTATGGGAAAATTTGTTCTCTGGAATTGTGTGTATTGGGATGCTTTCATCGGCCTACATCGCTGAAGTTGTTCGTTCAGGTTTGGCCGGAATCGCTCAAGGTCAATGGGAAGCAGCGCACTCTTTAGGGCTGTCTCGATGGGTAAAATACCGATACATCATTGCCCCTCAAGTATTGACGGCGATCACGCCGGCTTTAGCTGGGCAAGCGATTTCTTTGGTCAAAGATTCTTCGATTGTATCGTTAATTTCAATTCAAGAAATGACGTTTGTTGGCACAGAAATCGCTAACTCTTCTGGGCTTATTTTTGAAATATGGTTGTTAGTGGGCGCTGCATACTTAGGTTTATGTTTAAGCCTATCTTTACTGTTTAGGCGGCTCGAGCTACGCAGTTTACGTCATCTCTCGCTTCATCACTCTAACTAGATAACACGGAATTTGTCAGCGTCAGTTGCGCAACCAATCAAAGAGAAGCAACACGTGATGAGAAACAAAATAAGAACGATGTTTAGCGATTGCGCCCCCATTATTGAGAATGAATATCAGTTAGAATCAATTTAACATGAATGTAAGAAGGTGAAACCATGATGCAACACGTTTCCGAATGGTTAGAAAAAGATCCCGATCCTAAAACTCGCCAAGAACTACAAGCACTAGTCGATCAGCATCAGTTAGATGAGATAAAAGCTCGCTTTCAATCACGCCTTGAGTTCGGCACCGCAGGTTTACGCGGCATGGTGGGATGCGGCCCTAATCGTATGAACCGCCTGGTAATTCAAGAAACGGCGACGGGTTTAGGGCACTACCTCATTCAACAAGTCAGCAATGCCAAAACACGTGGGGTGGTGATTGGCTATGATGGCCGGCCAGATTCTCAGCAATTTGCACATGATACCGCCTCCGTACTCGCCGCGCTGGGGATCAAAGTGTATCTCACGCATAAAGTGGCACCGACCCCAGTAGTCGCTTTTGGGGTAAAACACTTTAATGCCGCCGCCGCAGTCGTAGTCACCGCCAGTCACAACCCACCCGAATACAATGGCTTTAAGGTGTACTGGGAAAATGGCGCACAAATTATTCCTCCTCACGATTCAGGTATTGCAGCAGAAATCGACTTAGCGGCAACGCGAGCTATTTCTCTGATGCCGTTAGACAACGCGCACCAACAAGGCCTTTTGCAATGGCTAACAGAAGAGTATTACCAAACTTACCGTCGTACCCTCAATCAAAGCCCATTGTTGAACCACAACACTGCTCCGCAATGCCTTACCATTGCGTATACCGCGATGCATGGTGTCGGCGCTGAGATGGCTGAAACTTTGCTGCATGACGCTGGGTTTACCCATGTCATCAGTGTGAAAGAACAACGCGAACCAGATGGCCGTTTCCCGACCGTCAACTTCCCGAACCCTGAAGAGCCTGGGGCGATGGATATGGTCATCGCGCTAGCCCATGCCCAAAATGCCCAGTTGGCCTGCGCCAATGACCCAGATGCCGACCGATTTGCCGTTGCCGTACAACGCGCGGATGGTCAATACCAAATGCTGACTGGCGATCAAGTTGGCACACTATTTGGGGACTATTTGCTCTCCAAAACCGATGCCTCAAAGCAGTTGGTTGGCAATACCATCGTCTCATCCAGTTTACTCGGTAATATTGCGCAGGCAAAAGGTGCAAAATACTACCAAACCTTGACTGGCTTTAAATGGTTGACCAACGTGGCGATGCAACAACAAAGCGATGAACAGCAGTTCTTATTCGCCTATGAAGAAGCATTGGGTTACACCATAGGGCAAACCGTTTGGGATAAAGATGGCCTTTCGGCCATGGTGGCATTTGCACAACTAGCGGCCGAATTATACAGCCAAGGTAAGACTATTTGGGATCAACTCGAAACCATTTACCGCCAGCACGGTTTTTACATTAATGCACAACGCAGCATTAAGTTAGACCCTAACTCACCGCCGATCGGTGACAAGCTTCGCGCCACACCGCCAACGGAAATCGCCGGTAGAAAAGTGCTCATGACCGACGATCTCAAATCACTAACACGTTATATTGCCGATGGAACAACGCAAGCGATTCAACTTCCTGCTAGCGATGTATTGACCTATCACTTGGAAGGCGGAGCGAGAGTGATTGTGCGCCCGTCGGGCACTGAGCCTAAATTGAAATGCTATTACGAGGTCATCGGAGCCTTCGAAGCAGAAGAAGATTTCGCCAGCGCCGAGAAAAAAGCCGACGAGCAAATGGCGATGCTCATAGCAGAACACCAACACAGCTTGTAGCGCTCATTGCCAGACAAGCACAACGAAATAACAGGCCGTCTTCAATTCATTGTTGGCGGCATTTTTATTTCATCTGTTTAGGTGAACAATGCCTGCGACTACAACGATCTTTTCCCTCCAGTGGATGACAGTTGTATGCGCAATTTTGTACAATCGCTTGACCCAACCTTGTGGCTTGATAGATTCATCACTTCCAGCAAAGGAATTACTATGGATAGCACACTATTGAACCACATACATTTAGAACCTCGAGGTCGCCTCTTTGGGCAAGGCGCACTGGCCATGCTACCGCTGAGTATTGCCGTTTTACCATGGGGCTTATTGGCAGGATCATTTGCGATTGAAAGTGGCCTGACCGTATTAGAGAGCCAAGCACTCTCTGCGGTTTTATTTGCAGGCTCAGCGCAACTCGTCGCCACGGGGATGTTTAAAACAGGTGCAGGGCTGTTGACTCTGCTGATCACCACATTTTTCATCACTTCTCGCCATTTTCTCTACAGCGTTTCCATGCGCAGCAAAATCAGCCCACTCCCGACACGTTGGCGTTTAATTCTGGGTTTTCTGCTCACTGATGAGCTGTTTGCGGTCTGCGGACAACAAAATGAAAAACAGTTTAACCGTTGGTACGCGCTTGGTGCAGGTTTAAGCTTCTATTTAGTTTGGAATTTGGCCACACTGGTCGGCATTATTGCAGGCAGCTACATCCCCGCTTTAAACGAGTTGGGGTTGGAATTTGCAGTCGCGGCTACTTTTATCGCCATTGTCATTCCGAACATTAAAAACATACCGATACTCGTTGCTGTCATCACTGCCCTAGTGTTATCGGTAAGCCTGACTCTTTGGCAAGTTGAAGGTAGCTTAATGCTAGCAAGCATTGGCGCAATGTGTGCAGGTTATGTTTCTGAAGTTTTACTCTGTTCGAGCAGGAGGAACCAACGATGATTCTGCTTTCTATCCTCGCCATGACCGCTTTGGTCTTTATGAGCCGTTATCTGTTCTTAGAGCCTAAATTACCGCTGCGTCTCAACCCAGTTATCCAGCGCTTACTCACTTATTCTAGCCCTGCCGTATTAACTGCTATTTGGGCTCCGATTGTGTTCCTGCCAGAGCAAACACTTTGGCTTGATCGCCATAATCCCTACTTGTGGGCCGCAGCATTAGCGGGGCTGATTGCATGGAAAACCAAGAATGTCCTGCTGACCACGATCATCAGCATGGCGACTTTCTTTTTGCTAAATTTAACGCTCTTAGCCCATTAAAGACAGAGGCTGCGGTGAATACTGATAATAACCGCAGCCCGAATAGCGCAAATCAGTTTTATTGCGCTAGCCATTCAATCTCGATTAAGGTCTGCTCTCCACATTTAAGACGCCCTAAAAAGAGATCGCCACAATGAACTTCTCCAACTCCTTGTGGCGTTCCGGTCATCACAACGTCACCATCACGCAGTGATGTGTAAGATTTCAGCTCTTCTAAAATGATGGCGGGTGAATAGATCATTTGGTTTACACCGCCGCACTGAACCCGAACACAGTTGATGAATAGCTCTAACTGCAACTTATTGATATCGATACCATGCAGTGGCACAAATCGGCTAAGTACAGCCGAACCATCAAATGCTTTCGCCCTCTCCCAAGGTAAACCTTTTGCTTTAAGCTGAGATTGCAGTACCCGCTTAGTCAGATCTAACCCCAAACCAACCGCGCTATATTGACCTTTTTTGATCAAAAAACAAATTTCAGCTTCATAGTGAAGCGTCTCTTGGTGAAACGAGGATAGAGTGGTTGTGATGCTCGTATTGGGTTTATTAAACACCACCATTTGTTCTGGCATTGTGTTATTAAGCTCTTGAATATGTTCAATATAGTTCCGTCCAACACACAACACTTTAGACGGGGTTATCTTCTGTTTATCCAAACGAACCGAATACATATACTCTTCCTTGAGATGACTAAGATCGTCGAGTTTACCTCATCTACAGCGCGAGTGAATGGATTTGCATCTTCATTAGATAAAAGTAAGATCTTCGACTCAAAATTCATGGCACCTTGACTATTTTGAACATCACTACATAACATTCTCTTTAATAAATCATCAATAAAAACAACATGTAAACATCATGAATCAGTAATTAAACATTCATTTAAAACATCTACTTTACTCACATCAAACCGTTCGAGCACTGAAGCTCATTGATTATGGATAAGGTAAATAAAATGAAAAAAGCAACAATCGCAACCGCAATTCTTACAGCATTGGTATCAGGTTCTTCTTTTGCTGCGACCGTTTACAAAGCGGATGGAAATGAGCTTAAAGTTGGTGGACGTGCAGAATTTCGTGGCGATTTCGGTGGTGATGACAAAGGCAAAGAAATTGAAGGCACGATGAAAAACAAAAGCCGGGCGCGTTTGAACATTACAGGCTCAACAGAAATCTCTGACTCTTTGAAAGGTTTTGCAACCTATGAAGCAGAGCAAACGGTTAATTCCTCCGCCAGCAACGATAAGAATTCTGATTTCAACCAACGTTACCTATTTGCAGGTTTACAAGCTGATTTTGGTGCTATTTCTGTCGGCCGCCAAGATACGGCTGGCGTGCAAATTTCTCAAATGTCAGACATCGGTACTTATACTGGCGCTCAAAAAGAGTTCATCAACGCAGGTAATGAGCAAATCAACAACACCTTCCTCTACGCAGCTACATTTGATGCCCTCAATGTGAAAGCAAGCTTTATTGCAGGCGAAGAAAAAGACACCGATGGCATTGGTCTTTCTGCAATTTATAACTTACCTATCGGCCTTGGTTTAGGCTTGGGCTACGCAAGCAACGATAATGGCACAGGCCAAGGTGCGGCGAATCAAATTATTGCCGGTGTAAATTACACGTTGGACGATTTGTACTTAGGCCTGACCTATACACAAGGGGATTTGGACGATAAAGCGAAGAGCGAATTCAACGGGATTGAATTTGCTGCGCAATACAAAATCACAAGTAACTTCCGCTTGATTGGGGTGTATCAAAAAACGGAAAATGAAACTGCAAACGTCACAACGACGAAAAGTGATTTTGCTGAGTTGACAGGGCGTTATGATTTCAATAAATCAATCTACACTTACGTTGCCTACAAAATGAACAACCTAGATAAAAAAGACCTCGGCACTGCGTATGATGCAAAAGACTCTATTCGCCTAGGCCTACGTTACAACTTCTAATTTCAATCATACGAACGCATATACTCCCTAAGGATATCATCCTTTTGGCCAAGCACTCGCTTGGCTTTTTTATTTGACGGCATTGCACCACAATGAAACACATTGCACTAGGCTAGACCATCCCTCATAGAGCAAATAATATAATTTCATTATTTTTCAATAAGTTAAATTTGGCACACAACCTGCTATGTAATAAGTACAAATGCATGGCAGCGTTTGTGCTTCTTTTCAGTGCTAAGGCAGAGCACTGGCCGTTCATGTTCTTTCGCCCTCTTTTTAGGGGGCTTTTTTTATCCCATCACCACAGCCCATACGCAAAATGTTTGGCGTTTCAGACAAGTGGAAATCAGCAGGGATAACACTTGCTCAAATTTATTGAACCACTCCATTCATTTCAGAGATTGGTTTAACGCTGATAAGTCAGTATGATTCAACGACTTTTTCTATAGCCCTCTTCTCTATGACCAAAATACTTCACCACCCAATCCAAGGGGCAAGTTGGATGCTAATCGCAGGCCTCGCCTTTGCGATAGTCAATAGCCTTGCTCAAGTCGCCAGTATCAATTATGGCCTGTCATCTACCACGGTGGCGCTGGTTCAATATGCCATCGCGTTAGTCGTTATTTTGCCGTATTTATCAACGTTAGGGATCCGCTACTCGCTGCGCACCGAGCATTTAAGCATGCATATTTTCCGTGTGTTTTTATCTGTGATTGGCATACAACTCTGGTTATGGGCACTCGCCTATCCCGTACCCATTTGGCAAGGTATTGCACTGCTGATGATCTCTCCTCTGTTTGCCACGATTGGCTCAGGCCTTTTTTTAAAAGAGAAAGTGGGTACAGCACGCTGGGGAGCAACATTAACTGGCTTTGTCGGAGCGATGATCATCCTTGAACCTTGGGCTGACGATTTCAACTGGGCATCGTTGCTGCCTGTTGGCGCGGCATTTTTTTGGGCTTGTTACTCTTTGATGGTGAAAAAACTGTCTGCCCATGACTCACCGTCTACTATGGTGGTCTACCTTTTGGTACTGATCACACCGTTCAATCTACTGCTCGCTTTACCAGATTGGCAAACACCTCAAGGGAGCACTCTATGGCTCATATTGCTTTTTGCGGGTGCGATGACAGCACTGGCTCAATGGGCGATCGTTAAAGCCTATGCGGTGGCAGATGCGTCTTTTGTGCAACCTTTTGATCACGCGAAGCTGCCACTGAATGTTTTGGCGGGTTGGTTAGTGTTTGGCTGGGCACCACCCGGGCGATTATGGCTTGGCGCTGCCATCATTATCGCTTCAGTGGCCTTTATTACTCATTGGGAAACAAAAAAATCTTCGCGTTGAAATAAAAAGTCACTCAACTCTTTCCTATTCTCTAAGCAATGCTTCTTGAGGAAAACACGATGGCAAAACCGATAAAAATCACACTATACCGATGGGCTGGAAGTTGGGGTCCATTTAAAGTCACCATCCCTTGCGGCGAGTGTACGCTCACCAAGGACATTTTGACTGACACCTTCAATAATGAACTGGAGGGCATTCCCATCGAGTTAGAAGTCAAAGACTGGCTATCGTACTGGTGGGAACCCTTGAAACTTGGCGCATGGCACGCCCCAATATTGGTCGTTGAAGGTAAAGTGATCAGCCAAGGAGAAGCGTTAAATCGAGGTGTTTTGGTTCAATCGGTGATCAAAGAGTGGGCACAACGTGACGAGTTAACTGGCAATATTGTGTATGGAAAAGCCACTTGCCCGTACTGCGTCAAAGCAAAGAAATTGCTGGATGAAGCGGGAATTCAATACACCTATCATGATGTCGTCAAAGAAAGTGCGGCGCTGTACCGGATGATCCCAGAAGTTAAAGCCATCATTGGTCAAAAAACGCCCGTCACCGTGCCACAAATTTGGCTAGAAAGCCGCTATATCGGCGGGTGTGATAAATTGGAAGATTGGCTAACCAAAAAAAGTCAGTAGTGCCCCAGAGCATCTGGTTACTTTAGAAGAAAAAGTACTGACGCCTCAGAAACCGCCGACTCTTTAGTCAGTAATGGTATACGGGCTCTTTGTGGACGAATGGTGGACGAATTTGCACAGTCATTTTTACCCCAGTAAATAAAGCAAAGCCCCAGCTTGTTACCAAGCTAGGGCTTTTTAATTCTTAGGCATTCACTATTTGCTGAATTTCTTCACTAGCGTTTTAATGAAAGACTTTTTCTTTGCTTGTGGTTTGCCATGCATTGCATCATACATCGCTTTTTTTGCGATCAGTTGACCAACGTAAGCACCACCTAATTCATAACCCATGAATCACCTCAACATGTAATTTATTTACCTAACGAGGTGTATATTAGTCCAAAAAAGAACAAAAACAAGACTTGAGTCACAAAATAAAGTAATTAATTTTCAGTTAACCGCGTTTAGGCTGCTTATAGGTTTTACCAGCAGCCAAGTAAGTTTCTTTCTGCTTAACTTCAAACATGGTTTCAAAAAACCAAGCAACAAACTTAATAACATCATCGCCTTCATTCATAATGTGTTCGACAAACTCTTCTTCTTCACCTTGCTCATTTTCTTGCAACACGACGTGGTAAATGCGTTGCTCCCCATCCACTTCGGCTAAAGCAAACTGACCCACTAACGATAAGGCTGCTTCAGCAATATCTTGATCTTCAAATACTTTCAGCATATCTAACGCTTGAGGAAGTGTTTTTTGCTCGCACAAGCTTTTGACTAATGCTTGAAATTCATCTTGTTGCATTGATTTTTCCGTCGAATTAATGTCGCCGAGATTATACCTCAAATTATTTCTCTTGTGCCGACATGTACGATGTAAATGCACCACTAGACCTAAACCGCTTCAAACCGGAAGGGTATAAATAGCATTAAGCGAATTTGGTTTGACGTAAGCGATAGGAAGAACACAACACCAAAAACATAGCGCAACTGGTTGCTAAATAGAACCAGCCTAGCGACATCTGACTCGTGATCCATCTTTCCACCAAGTATCCCCCTAAAAATCCAGCTAAACACATTTGAATGGAGCCAGATAGAGCCGCAACGGAGCCCGCTTGAGTTTTGTGTGGCCCGAGCAGCATGCTGGTGGATAATGGAAATGAGATACCTTGCGCAATCGTTAACCAAGTAAATCCCCACACTAAATTGAACACGCTCATCGGTGTTATCAGTAACCAAACACCGGCAAAAGCCATAATGACAATCGCCAAAGCAAGTAAACGTTGGGATGAAAAACGATCATTGAGTAAGTTAACGGCAACACTGCCTATCATCAAACCCGCGGAAGGGACGATCATTACGGTTCCATAATCGGCGGCCGTTAACCCCAACTTGTTTTGCAAAAGAAAAGGCAGCACCGACAGAGTCACTAAGCTAGATAAATAGCTGATCCAGTTGTAACTGGCGCTGGTCAGCACTTGGGAATTTTTCAAGAGTAGCAAGTAGTTATGCAATACGGCCTTCGGTTGAAACCGATGTTTCGCGTATGGCAACGTTTCTGGCAATATCCACCAACCTAAAATAAAAATGGTACAGATATACACTAATACGAACACAAACACGGACTGCCAACTTAAATGAAAGGCAAGCCACCCACCGAGCACAGGGGCAATAATTGGCATAATTGAGGCAGTGATGGCGATGTAAGAAAGCGCCTTTGTTAATTGCAGACCATCATAACTGTCACGCAGCACACTGCGGCCAAGAACAGAAGCACTTCCCGCGCCAAGCCCTTGCAGTAGGCGACCAGCAGCCAACGCATGAAAATTATCCGAAAAACAGACACACAATACTGTACCGGCCAAGTAGATCCCCTGCCCGAGTAAAAATGTCGGGCGTCTACCAACCGCATCAGACAATGGCCCGTAAAAAAGCTGTGACATTCCAAACGCCACTAAAAAGAGCGTGACGAGCCATTGAATACTGGCTTGGTCAACCATTAAGTCTCGGCTGATCAACGGCAGTGCAGGTAAATAGATGCTCACCCCAACTTGGCCCGTGGCAATGATCATCATCGCCAATAACATCGGCGTCTTTTTAAATGGTGTGCTAGCGAGAGTTTTCATGGGTTGCTAAGTGAGCTCTTATCGTCGGTAGATGTGGTGTCAAAATACGTTTTCAGTATATATTGGCAACTCAGATTTGATAATAAAGCACTCAGGAAATGAATTAGTTCCAATGAGGAATGAGTAGGGTAACGATGGATTGGATACAAAATGTTAAAACATACATGCGAGTGGTTGAAGAAGGCAGCTTTAACGGCGCGGCACGTAAGCTCAATACCACCAGCTCAGCCATCAGTAAACGAGTACATTGGCTGGAAGAGAAAATTGGCGTGCAGTTACTTAAGCGCACCACACGAACGGTGACACAAACCGAAGCGGGTGCTCTCTTTTATGAGCGAGCAAAAGCACAACTTGAAAGTTGGCAATCAGTGGTTGATGAAACACGATCTGTCAGCCAAACTCCCGCTGGCCTGCTAAAAATTGGGGCGACACTCTCTGTGGGCTCAAAATTTTTGGTGCAGTATTTAGATGAATTTCTACAGCGCTACCCTGACATTCGAATCCAACTGACCACAACAACTCCGGGGCAATTGCCCGAACTTCACCTTGATTTATTCATCAGCCGAGAAATTGACCAACTCAATTCCCTCAGTTTTAAAGCCTCACCCCTATTTGAACATAGGGCCGGCTTTTATGCTTCTCCTAACTATATTGAAAAATATGGTATGCCCAAATCTGCCGAACAGCTTCAACAGCACAATGTCTTGATTTGGGGAGAACACACAACGCGCGAATTAAAAACCTCAACGGGCAAACGCCTATCGTTATCGGGTAATTTCGCGACAACCAATCCAGAAGCACTTTTCTATGCAGGCAAAAATGGCATGGGAGTGATTGTCACCAACGACGTGATGGTCAAAGAAGAGCTACGTTTGGGCAATCTGGTACGTTTGCTACCCGATATCACCGTTGATCAAGCAACGGTTTACGCTTATTACCCTAAACTTGATTATCAACACACTCGAACTCATTTATTTCTCAACTACTTAAAAGAAAAATTAACGAATGAAGCTAGGTAACTAAATTGGGGTTACGTCTATTTCCATCACACAATTGTCCACCAGAGCAAATTTATCCTAGACAAAAAAGTACTCATAAAACTCTGCAACTAAGCCGCTGAATAACCAATATTTTATTTTTTGCGTCTCAAGTACCCATCATTGCGAGTGGCAAAACTGCGCAATGTCGACCATAGTCACTAAGTGCATATTCTAAAAAAACAGAGTACGACATATGACTAAAACATCATTGGCTAGGGATGCAGTTAGTCTAAACACCATTAACGAGCTCATGCTGCTCGATGGCTCTGAGTTACATGATCGAGCCACATTGGTGCTGCATACACATTTTCAAACCTGCTGTACATGCATCGTCGAGTTAGACAAATGGCATTACAGAGCTCACACCTTATCTCATGCTGGTGAGACGCCAGACAACAACGACACGGGTTATCCGCTCAGGGGAACACCGTGTGAGCAAGTGTGGAAATCAAAACAGGAATACTGTCTGTTTCCATCACAAGTGACCAAAATTTTTCCTGATGACAAGTTTCTAATTGAAAATAAGATTGATGCCTATATCGGTATTCCCCTACGTGCCAAGAATGGCGAAATACTCGGAATGCTCGTGTCTACCTTCTATTCTCCCATCGAAGATGAGGAATTCGTGATTGGCTACCACCGAATCATTGCGAACATAGTCGTTCACAGTCTGCGCAATAAGTGGTTGAGCGAACGCTCTGACAGCTTGGTTAATCAACTTAGTTACGAAGTTTCTCACGACAACCTGACCGATTTAATGAACCGCAGTTATCTAGCTGACAAATTAGAACGCTTAGTTGAAACAACCAATGAACCGTTTACTCTTGCTTATTTAGACATCGATAATTTTAAATCGATCAATGACTTATATGGGCACTATATTGGCGACCAAATCATTAAGTTTGTGGCTAATGCCATCATTCAAAGCGTTCCGGAAGAGAATTTGGCATTTCGAATCGCTGGGGATGAATATGCGTTTATCACCTTCTCTAATGATCCGTTGCAAATCTGCCGCTGTATATTGGATAAGCTAAATACAGGTTATGTCGATGCATCACATCGCATTAAAATTAGCTTAAGCATTGGCATTTCAAGGAAAACTCAAGAGACAATCACGGCCGATCAACTGATACTCAATGCCTGTTTAGCACTCAAAGAGTGTAAGCAAACTCGCGGCAGTAATATCCGTTGCTATGATACCCATCTGAGTGACCAATACCATCGTCAAACCCAAATCACAGAAGCTCTACGCCGTGAACTCAATAAGTTAACCAGTAAAAATAGTGAGCTATTTGTGGTGGCGCAACCGATCGTCAGTCGTCACCAAGAACAGTGGAACTATTTTGAGATTCTCACTCGCTGGAATAGCGAAACTCTGGGTGCGATTTCACCGATTGAGTTTATCGATACTGCTGAGCAGTCAGGTTTAATTGTGGAATTAGGAGAACGCATTGTTGAGCTGGCATGCCTAGCAAAAGTTGAGCTAGAGGAGGGCTTAGGCTACAAGGTAAAATTAGGACTTAACTGTTCGGCACATGAACTGATCAACTCCAAGCGCTATCTCGAACACTTAATGCAAACCATTACTCAATACGGCTTTGAGCCTAATGAATTCACAATTGAGCTCACCGAAACAGTACTACTTTCACAAACCAGTGAAGTTAGATACATCTTAGATAAGCTCAGACTACTTGGTTTTACCATCGCGCTTGATGACTTTGGCACTGGCTATTCGAGCTTGAATTACATCCATAGCTACCCCATCGATTGCATTAAAATTGATGCCACTTTTATCAAAAACATGGTGTGTAACGAAACAGCGGAGCGCGTAGTTTGGTTGATTATTCAATTGGCAAATCAACTTCGAGTTGATCTCGTCGCAGAAGGGGTGGAGAACCAAGAAGCTCTGGAGAAACTCTATGCTATGGGCTGTGAACAGATCCAAGGTTACTATTTTTCAAAGCCAGAAACACCGCACTCTATCGTGACTCACTGGAACAACATGAGCCATGTACGGCGCGCATAAAAAACCCTCACTCTGAAAGTGAGGGATTACTAATATCCATTATGCTATCACATTAAGACTCTTGGTCAGCCGAAGACTCATTGGTGGCATACCGCAGTTCTTGCTGCTGAAGCATAGAATCGAGTTCATTACGCCTTGCAACAAACCCCGCCATCTCTTTTTTAGGCACTGAGTTTGCCATTGGTATGTTGGCGGTCATGGCATTCACTGCGCGATCTCGAACCATCAGCTCATAATGCAGATGAGGCCCAGTGACTCGGCCCGATTGCCCAGATAAACCGATCCGCTCACCTCGCGATACTTTCTGACCTTTACGCACTAAAATTTTACTCAAATGCAAATAGCGTGTTTTGTAAGTACTGCCATGTTGTATCACCACGTAATTACCCGCATAAGGGTGCTTACGCGTCATGATCACCGTACCATCGCCAGTCGAGAATACCGGAGTACCGACTGGTACACCAAAATCAGTACCATTGTGCGGAGCCACTCTTTTTGTGACTGGGTGCAGGCGATGCGCATCAAAGTTAGAGGTAATGCGTTTATTTGTCGTCGGATAGCGTTGAAATGCGCGCTGTAAACTATCGCCATTTTTGTCATAGTACTGCCCATCACGGTGTAAATAAGCAGAAACGTCTTTGCCTCGACTGTAGATTTTAATCGCTTGGATTTCACGATTGCCCGTCAATTTCTCACCGACAAATTGACGAGATTGAACCACTTCAAATCGATCGCCAACCCTAAGATCACGAGAGAAATTGAGTTTATCTTTAAGTAAAGAAACGATCTGTTCTATCTCAGCGCTGCCTAACCCTATCGAATTGACCGACTGAGAAAAGCTGCCTTGAATCTCGCCAACCATGGCGAACTCTTTCCATACACCCGGTATTTTAACATCTTGAAACTCATAGGTACCATCATCTAAACGTGAATATACCGCGCGCTCGACTAGGCTAAATTCTAGCTCCATTTTGGAAAGCGCATTTCCATTTTGCGCTTTCCAAAACCTGAGGATGTTGCCAGGTTTTAACGTATCCAATGCGAGGTAGTTTAAATCGGTTTCCATAATCTTCATCAAGTCTTGGTAACCAAAGCCAAGTTGATTAAAGATAGTACTTAAATTGTCACCAGATTTAATCTCATATTCAAAATCCGGAAGATTTTTTACCTCAATAGCATCAGATAAAATCGACTGAACAATTTGAGTTTCGGTAATAGAGAGCTCAATTTGGCGCTGTAAGGAGCTATCCTGAATAGACGAGGAAAATGCGATGGCCGCGACAATCGGTAGGCCAATAATCGACGCTTTTTTTGGAAGTGAAAGCTCAGAAAAGCGCAGAATGAGAGAACGAGGAAGCACTATCTATCCTGTGGATTAAGTCAAAAGAGCCTCAAGATTAAGACTTTCTGTTTCAAAAGTCACCTATATCGTGTGATTCTATGGTCAAAAAAGGCACCGGAGTGCCTTATAATAAATCAACAATTACACGTAAAAATGAGTACTGTCCTAATCATATTTCACGCTTTCACAAGATTTATCAACAACCTATTGATAAGTCGTTACTAGGCTATTTTCCTCGCCAAAACCATTGGCAATGTACTGGTCAGCGCTAGGATCGTTAACCCATTGTTGGTCATCCAACAAGTAACGAAATTGAAATTCAGCATCTTTAGGCAAACGGGTTTTAAATTTAAAACTATTACTTTTCGCCACCTTTTTCATCGGTTCTGGTTGCCAGTCAAGAAAGTCCGCTACTATCGCAACATTGCCAGCCGTATCTGGGGCGTCCACTTCAAAGGTCACTTCGACTTCTTCTTTTGTTTTAAAAAAACGTTTATTGATCATCACAAACTCCATCTCTGTATAAAAAACATCCTACCTAGTGAATCATAAGAAAATAGACTCACATCCACAACTCTAAATAGTAAAAATTCCGCCGCCGAACCACTATATTTATAACCTCCGTTGAATATTCACCCCTCTTTACAGCATTTTAAATGAGCGTAGAATCCACCGCGCTTTCTATTTTCCCCTATTTTCAATAAGGTTATCAATTATGTTTGCCGTATATGAATCCTATAAAGCCGGTCTGCTACGACCAAAACAGTGGCTAAATAATATCAGTGCAGGTTTGATTGTAGGGGTTGTCGCTCTGCCACTGGCGATGGCATTCGCTATTGCTTCTGGCGTGAAACCGGAGCAAGGGATATACACCGCCATTATTGCAGGCGTTATCGTTTCACTGTTTGGCGGCTCGCGAGTGCAGATAGCCGGCCCAACGGGCGCTTTCATCGTGATACTCGCTGGAATTGTTAGCCAGTATGGGGTCAGTGGGCTGCAGATAGCCACTATGATGGCCGGTGTGATTCTATTGGTTCTGGGGGCCGCAAAACTCGGTAGCATCATCCGCTATATTCCTGACCCCGTAATCGTCGGCTTCACCAGCGGTATCGGTGTCATCATCTGGGTTGGGCAATGGCAAGAATTCTTCGGCCTCCCCAAGATCGAAGGTGAGCATTTTCATCAAAAATTAGTGTCTATTTTCCATGCCTTTCCGCAGATGGATTGGGCCACAACAGGCCTTGCGTTATTTTCACTCGCGCTGGTTATCTTCGGTCCTAAGATCCCGAAGCTCTCGAAAGTGCCAGGGCCACTGCTTGCTCTCGTCACCGTTACCGTGTTGCAATATTTTGTTGGCTTTGAAGGGATCCGCACGATTGGATCGGCTTTTGGAGGCATACCTCAAGGACTGCCAGAGTTTTCGCTTCCAGAAGTTAGCTTCTCTCAAATTATTCTATTGATTGGCCCTGCTTTTGCGATTGCCATGCTAGGTGCGATTGAATCATTGCTTTCGGCGGTGGTTGCCGATGGTATGGCGGGTACCAAACACAACTCAAACCAAGAGTTAGTCGGCCAAGGTATCGCTAATATCGTGGCTCCGCTCTTCGGTGGTATTGCAGCAACAGGCGCCATTGCACGTACTGCAACCAATATACGCAACGGGGGGACAAGCCCACTTTCGGGCGTGGTGCACTCGCTCACTCTGGTCATTATCCTTATTGCACTTGCACCATTAGCCGTCAATATTCCACTGGCAGTACTCAGTGCGATTTTGTTCGTTGTAGCATGGAACATGAGTGAAGTTCCCCACTTTATTAAATTGGTTAAACGTGCACCCAAAGCCGATGTGGTTATTTTGTTGCTAACCTTTGGATTAACCGTGTTTGCTGACTTAGTTGTCGCCGTCAACATCGGGGTGATCATCGCTACCCTTCACTTTGTAAAACGTATGGCATCTAGTGTTGAGGTAAAAGCCAGTACACACCATGAGCTCAGTGCTGAGCTGCTTCGTCATGGGCAAACTCAGTTACCAAGAGAGCTCGCCGTTTACGCCTTAGAAGGCCCATTTTTCTTTGCTGCGGCTGAAACCTTTGAGCGTGTGATGAGCAGCATTCAAGAGCAGCCAGAAATTTTAATTATTCGCCTTAAATGGGTTCCATTTATGGACATTACTGGCCTGCAATCCATTGAGGAAATGATCGAAAACTTCCATAAAAAGAATGTGCAAGTGTTGATCTCTGGTGCAAATACTCGTGTTGCAATGAAACTGAAAAAAGCGGGGATTGTTGATTTGGTCGGTGAAGATAATTTCTTTAGTCAATTCGATGATGCGCTTAGCGTTAGCCTACAACGTTTGAATATCAGTACGGCTCAATAAACCTCATTGGACCTATACATTTTTGGCCTTTAGCCTCCGGTTAAAGGCCTTTGACTGACCCGTCCCTCTTACCTTAATCACCCAATTTTCCGCAGCCCTCCTTAACTCTTTTTAAAACGCACACCTCAACCACCAACAGATTATTAACCAATGCAACAATAACAAAACAAATGACCATGTTATCTGAGAATAACAGCGCTTTTGTTTGAATACTTAACCTTGATTAATGAATAGTATTGCAAGCCATCTTAAAAATAGATATTCTTGTCTGCAATGACTAAATAGAGCTATTTAGTGCATTTTTATGCCACCAGTTGGTGACTATTGACCCGCAGTAATACGAGACACGACATGCAAGATAACGCTCAAACTATTGAAGCTCCTGTAGCACCAACACAAAGTAGCTTTTGGATGTTTTTCATCCCTTCGTTAATTGGTCTATTTTTGTTTATGGCGCCAATTAGCTACCAAGGTGACTTAACCATTCCAGTTGCCGTCCTTGCTAAATCTATCCAAGCTATTTTGGGCGATTACCTTGTTGCAATAGTGACAGTGATCATCGCCTTTATGTCTGCAGCTTCCATTTTATGTAAAATTTTTCAACCTGCATTCATTACAAAGAGTCCTTTCTTAAATGGGCTTTTTAATCCATCTGCTCTTTGGTTAGCCGTCCGTGTATTTGGTGGTATCGCCGTCATCATGACGTTTTTCCAAATCGGCCCTAAGGCTATCTGGGAAGAAAACACTGGCGGTATGGTTCTTGAGGGTTTATTACCCACTTTATTTTCTGTATTTATTTTTGCAGGGCTTTTGCTGCCTTTACTACTTAACTTCGGGCTACTGGAGCTATTTGGTAGTTTATTAAGCAGAATCATGCGTCCAGTTTTCAACCTTCCAGGCCGTAGCGCAATCGACTGCATGGCTTCTTGGTTGGGCGACGGTAGTGTCGGTATTTTGCTGACCAGCAAACAGTACGAAAGCAAATTCTACACACAGCGTGAAGCCGCTATTGTTGGTACAACGTTTTCTGCCGTTTCAATTACCTTCAGCTTAGTCGTTATTGCGCAAGTTAAGCTAGAGCATCTGTTCCTACCTTTTTATGGCACCATTTGCCTTGCAGGCTTTGTTGCAGCGATCATCATTCCTCGCCTGCCACCATTAAGTTTCAAAAAGAACACTTATATTGATGGTACCTCTCCAGCTAAAGATGCCGATGCAGTTCCAAGCGGACATACCTCGTTCTCATGGGGGATGGAATTAGCACTGGCGAAAGCAAGCCAAGTTAAATCTGCGAAATCGATCTTCGCTGAAGGCATGCGTAACGCTGTTGATATGGTGTTTGGTGTGCTACCTGTCGTGATGGGCTTGGGTACTCTGGCTCTGATTGTTGCAGAATACACCTCTGTATTTTCTGTATTGGGCCAACCGTTTATTCCTTTTCTAGAATTACTTGGTGTACCTGAGGCTGTTCAAGCATCTCAAACCATTGTGGTCGGTTTTGCGGATATGTTTATTCCCGCGATTCTTGCAGCTTCCATTGATAATGAAATGACACGTTTCGTGATTGCGGCCATGTCAGTGACTCAGTTGATCTATATGTCTGAAGTGGGTGCATTAATGTTAGGCAGCAAAATTCCTGTCAACATACTTGAGCTGTTTGTCATATTTATTCTGCGTACGCTCATTACACTGCCAGTGATAGCTGGTGTAGCACATCTCATATTTTAGTAAACAATGCAGCAGTAACGGCACTAATAACATTTCAATATGCAAGTCCCCACTTATGTGGGGATTTTTTTGTTCTAAACTAAAGATTGATTCGACCAAATTAACAGAAATATAAATAGAAAATAATTTCATTGATTAAATTATCACCTTATACTTTTAGCCTATGCTCTAAGAAAAAAGCAGAAGTAAATAAGGTAGTTTATGATGAGATGGATAACCGCTTTACCACTTATTTTTTTCAGCTTATTTGTTCATGCTGCAAGCTTAACTATTACCCTCCCAAACCAAGATCGGGTTACTTATTCTCTTGCACAATTGGCAGAGATACTGCCTCGTGAAACCTTCACGACTCAGCTTCCTTGGTTACCAAAAGAAAATACTTTCACTGGTTTTAAAGTTATTGATTTAATTAATCATTTGCAAGTTGGACAGGTTTCTTCTGTATCATTTTTGGCCATTAATGATTACGCCGCTAATATTGCAATTGAAAACTTAACTCGCTATGAACCCATTATTGCTTATCACATGAATGGCGATGAAATGAAAATAAGAAACAAGGGGCCGTTTTGGCTGATCTACAATCTAGATAAATATCCACAAATAGACAATGGCATTTATTACACCCAAATGGTGTGGCAGTTAGAAAAACTATTGATTCACGGTAAATAATGAATTTTACAAAACACAGCACTTTACACCCCTTGCTATACCGGGCAAAAACACTGTTGATTGTCCTGTCAGCCACCTTGATCGTCGCTAATTTGTATATACTTTCGACCACACGCTCTTTAGCCAACTCCTATACCGACCAACGTAACTATGCAACTTGGTATTTATTCCAGCTCACCAAAGAGTATTCTGAGCTGGTTGCTTCGATTCCTTATTACTTAGATTCACAGGAGAAGAGATCGCACACTTGGCTGCAGTATGAGCTGATTTGGAGCCGTTTTGACTTGATTCTAACGAGTAAGGAATCGGATAATTTTATGGGCAGAACGGATTCCCAGCATTTCTTTAAGAACAACTTTGATGATTTCAAAATATTAGAAAGCTTATTGCTGGCCGTTAAAGATCAAAAGTCATTGGCTGTATTTGAAAAACATACCCACTTGATTTACGACCAGATTATCGGCTATGTAAACCAAAACTTTCAACTGCAAAGCCCTATCTATCTAGAGCAAAAAGAAAAAGCAAATAGGCTAACACAGGTACAATTTCTGCTGATGTTCTTGATGCTGGGTTGCATTGGCTTAGTTAGCTATATTTTTCATAAAGAAGCGGTTGCTCAGCGTACCTTAGCATTAACTGACCCTCTAACTGGGCTTGCTAACCGCCTTGCTATGTTTGAAGAGCTGAATCAAATTTCTACCAACAACCCCTTCTCTCTCTTTCTTCTCGACTTAAATGGCTTTAAGCCCATTAACGACCAAAATGGTCATAAAGCAGGGGACAGTGTGTTGCAGCAAGTAGCGTTTCGCTTAACACATTCGATTCCAACCTTTGATTATTCGGTATTTCGTATGGGGGGTGATGAGTTTGCCCTGATCATCCATAGCGTAGATGCGATGGAACTGAGCATTATGCAACGCCACATTAAAGCGTGTTTTAAAGAGAATTTCTTCGTGGATAATGGAGTGGGAGCAAAGCTTTCAACCAGTATCGGTATTGCCTCTTTTCCTAAAGATTCAGCCAATATTAATCAATTAATACATATTGCGGATAAGAATATGTATGCCATGAAGTTTCTACAAAAAAGCCCCTCTGTATGAGGGGCAAAGTTACCATCGCTTTATAGTTATAATGAGTCCGCTATTATTTCAGGTTAGTCGCTGCAATAAGTGATTAGCCGAAATCGCCATTGACATATCCCATGGTTCTATCATCTTTAGGATTGTTGAAAATCACTTGTGTATCATTGTGTTCAACCAATTCCCCCATTAAGAAAAACGCCGTGCGATCAGAAATACGACGCGCTTGCTGCATTGAGTGCGTGACAATAACGATGGTGTAATTCTTTTTCAGCTCTTCCATCAATTCTTCAATTTTGTGTGTTGCAATCGGGTCAAGTGCGGACGTTGGTTCATCCATCAAAATCACATCCGGCTCCATCGCTATCGTACGTGCGATGCACAAACGCTGTTGTTGACCACCAGAGAGACCAAACGCATGTGACTTCAAACGATCTTTTACTTCATTCCACAACGCCGCGCCGCGCAATGAGCGCTCAACCACTTCATCGATGTGCTTTTTATCTTTAATCCCTTGTGCGCGTAACCCATACGCCACGTTTTCATAAATACTCATTGGGAACGGATTTGGCTTTTGGAACACCATTCCCACTTTGATACGCAGATCTGCAACATCAATATTGCCGTAAATATCTTGCCCATCCATCGCCAGTTTACCGGTGATAGTCACGCCTTCAATGAGGTCATTCATTCGGTTCAAACAGCGTAATAAAGTCGATTTTCCGCAGCCAGAAGGGCCAATCAGCGCTGTCACTTGACGAGTTGGAATAGGTAGGTTGATTGATTTTAGCGCTTGGTTATCGCCATAAAAAAGGTCTAGGTTTTCAATATTAAATTTGTTCATTCTTGTTATCTCTCAAAATTCTGTAAATCGCGCCCAACGCTCTGCTTAATAAGAAGCGGTATTAAATCGTCTTGCGATTAGCTTCGTCACCATGTTGATCAGTAGCACAACCACAATCAGCACGGTTGCTGTGCCGTAGGCTTGATTCCACTCTTCAACCGTGAACAGCTCTGTTGTGAGCTTGTAAAGGTGAACGGTTAGGGTGCGGCCTGAATCGAGCAATGAATCAGGAATACGTGCCACCATTCCTGCGGTTAAAAACACAGGGGCCGACTCGCCAATAACACGACCAATACTCAAAATAATTGACGTGAGGATGCCGGGCATTGCACTTGGCAAAATCAGACGCCAAATGGTGTATATTTTTGAGGCTCCAAGACCATAAGAACCTTCGCGATAAGTTTGAGGAACGGCCATCAACGCTTCTTCTGTGGTCCGAATGATCACAGGCAAAATCAAAATGCTGAGCGTTAGCGCACCCGACAAAATAGAGAAGCCTAAGCCTAGAATCACCACAAAGAAGGTCATGCCAAATAGACCAAAGATAATGGAGGGGATCCCCGCCAAAGATTCAGTACAAAAGCGGATCACTTTCACCAAGCGGCTACCGATTTTGGCGTATTCGGTAAGATAAATCGCCGTCATAATACCCAACGGGGCGGCCACCGAAATAGAAGCGATCACCATATAAATCGTCGATATGATCATCGGGAAGATCCCGTGTTCATTGCCAGTACGGGTGTAATCGTCAGTAACGAAATTCCAATCTACGTGTTGTAGCCCGTTAGAAAGGATGTACCAGATAATCCAAAATAGGAAGCCGACTGTTACAGCGGCCGCAATCCAAATAGATATTTTCAATACGTTATCTTTTAGCTGGCGGGCACGTTTTAGTTTTACTGTATCCATCACTATTATCTCGCTCTCTCACGGTTTAAATAGAGCAATGTGGCATTCAAGATCATGATGAATGCCAATAGCACAACGCCTGTTGCGTAAAGCGCACTGGCATGAACACCACTTGCGTAAGACATTTCAATCGCAATATTGGCTGTCAGCGTGCGTGCTGAGTCTAAAATACCTTCAGGCATCGCTGGCGCGTTGCCCATCACCATAATAATGGCCATGGTTTCACCGAGCGCACGCCCAATTCCTAAGATGACGCCAGTCATAATTCCGGAGCGAGCTGCTGGTACCAGCAGTTTGAAGATAGTAAAAATACTGGATGCACCTAATGCCAAAGAACCTTCTTTGTACGCATGAGGGACTGCGCGAATAGAAGTCTCAGACACGGTAATCACCGTCGGTAAGATCATGACACCAAGCACAATAATGCCCGCGAGAATGGTATTGCCCGCAGGAACTTGGAAAATGTCCTGAATCAAAGGAACAATAATCACAAGACCAAAGAAACCATAGACCACGGAAGGAATACCAGCGAGCAATTCAACGGCTGGGCGAATGATATTCGCGACACGTTTTGGTGCGACTTCGGCAATAAAGATAGCGGTGAGTACGCCCACAGGCACACCAACGATAACCGCACCAAACGTTGAAACCACAGAAGCGACAATCATAGTTGCCACACCATACAGAGCTGGCGGCAACCAATCTTGTCCAAGGACGATACCCGAGATACCCACTTCTTGAAATGCGGGAATACTTTCGCGGAAAATGAAGTAGGCAATGATGGCAAGAGACACAATGCCAATAATGGCACTGGTAAGAAACAACCCGTGGAAAATGCGCTCTTTCCAGTCCACACGCTTTTTAGCACGAAGTGCACGTTTGGAAGCTTGCGTAGAAACGTTGTTCATAAGCTTTTCACTATTTGTTGCGATGGTCATAGTATCAATCTCACTATTCGATGGAATCGACGTGGATAGAAAAGGCTCAGCCCCAACGATGGGCCAAGCAAACTTTTAAAGTTATTTCCCCAAACAACTTGAAGTGGCGGCTAAACAGCAGGTCAGTGAATTCCCATCCACATGGATAAAGCATGTGATTGGGCTGAACGAAACAACGCCGCTGCAACTTCAAGTCGAATGGGAGAGTCAATTAGTTCACTGCGATATAGTGATGTTCTGCAACGAGTTTTTGAGCTTCAGGCGTTAGCATCCAATCAAGGAACTGTTGCGTTTGAGCGGATGGTTGGCCTTTTTTGTACAGTACAAGGAAAGGACGAGCCACTTTGTATGAACCATTTTTCACGTTATCTACCGATGCATCAGTACCGTCTACCGCTAAGGCATGAACCGTGTTATCAACGGTGCCAAGAGAGATGTAACCGATGGAATAAGGGTTAGACGCAACCATAGTTTTCAAACTGCCGTTACCGTTAGCTACTTGAGCTCGTTGAGAGATAGCAGATACCGTCTTGTCTGAGATTTTTTTTGTCAGTTTCATAATCTCTTCGAATGCACCACGAGTCCCTGATGCGGTATCGCGAGTAATTGCAACGATAGGTTTGTCTTCACCACCGACATCTTTCCAATTCGTGATCTCGCCTCGGTAAACGGCAGAGACTTGTTCAGCACTCAACCCTTTTACTTTATTGCTTGGATGCACAACCACCGCTATACCATCAAGCGCAATCTTTTCTTCAACTAATGATGCTTCTTTTTCTGAGCTTTTTAGGCCACGTGAAGACATACCAATATCCGCACTGCCGTTCTTAGCGGCTTTAATACCCGCAGAAGAACCTGGGCCTTGAACCTCAATAAACACGTCCGCGTTTTTCTTCATATATGTTTCAGAGAAAACTTCCATCAATGGCGTTACGCTGCTAGAGCCAACAGCAGAAATGGTTTCTTTTGCAAAAACTGGGTTAACTGCCAATGCACCTAAAAGAGCGATTGCACCGATTACTGTCTTTTTCATCACAAATATCCTTAAGAGGCTTTATTGCCGTTGTGTATTGAACGAAACTCACTTTAGGACGCAAATATGACAGTTGTGTTTCACTTAGTTTAAAACTAGATGACACAGTAAAATATTTTAGGAAAACAGAGGAAGGGCAGCGCATTTTTGAGTGCATCACTTAAGATCAATCTGAAAAAATTGGCAAAGTCATTAGGTGCCGCCGCGAGTCAGAAATTATCCATTAATTACCCAACCACCAGCAGAGCACCCCATTCTAAGTTCGGTTTATAGGGGTGAATTTTATGAACGCTCAAATACCGGTTTCGCCAATTTTCTCAGCAGATTCGGCTTTTTCACCACCAGATAAACAGCCGTAACGGCAAGGCAGAAGCCCGCAACACCAAACCCATCCAATGATTCATCAAAAGCAAGCCATGCTTGAATGGCGGTGGTTGGTGGTACAAGATAAAACACGGAAGCCACACTTGAGGCCGCACCGTGTTCAACCATATACAACAGCAATAAAATAGAGACACATGACAGCACCAAAACCAGCCATAGCAGTGTCATGATAAAGGTCGGTGTCCATTGCACTTGCATGGTTTCAAAGCTCCAAGCCCAAGGTAAAAATAGGCATAACGCAGCCACATATTGCACGGTAGCGCTGCCAATCATATCCACACCTTGGCAAAATTTTTTCTGATATAAGGTGCCGAGCGTGATGCCGAGCAGAGATAACAAACACAAACTAATGGCAGGCCATTTGTGTACTTCCGATTGCCACTCAATGTTACCCATCAAAACGAGACTTATCCCAGAAAACCCAAGAGCTAACCCTAACCACTGCGCCAGATTAAAGCGCTCTGTACTCATAAAAACCAGCAGCAGCGCAGTCAAAATGGGTTGTGTCCCCACCAGCAGAGCACTTAAACCTGCTGGCATTCCCCAAGAAATCGCTTGGTATGTTCCGCCCAAATAGCAACCATGAATCAACACACCCGTTATACAGGAATGCCACAAATGGCGACCACGCGGAATGCGCCTTTTGAGCAATAACAATAAACCAATAAAAAGCACCACGTTCGCCACCATGCGCAGCGTGAGCAGCGTGGCAGGTTCCGCATACATTAAGCCAAACCTTGCGCCAACGAAACCAGATGCCCATAGCACGACAAACAAGAACGGGATCATTCTTACAAACATCACAAAATTCCTAGCCACAATCGATTCTATGCTGCTACTTTATTTGGGTACAGTTATGCGCAAAAGGCACAGATTTGAATAATTTAGTGGGTACAGAATGAAAAGTAAGCTTAAAAACACGGATCCTAAATATACTGAACCTAAATATACTGAGGTAAAACGTCATCTTAAGCAGACCATCGACGATGGTTTATTCAACGCACACGATAAAATGCCTTCCATTCGCCAGCTATGCGAACAACTGTCTGTCAGCAAAAATACCGTTATTCGTGCTTATCAAGAGTTAGAAGCAATGAATATCGTCTACTCTCAGCCTCGTTCAGGCTATCGAGTCCAAGGTGCTGTAACCCCTTTGGAGATTCCGCTGCCACAACCCAATAGCATTGACCTGCTCTCTTTATCTAAATCAATTTTGGTTCAACCCACAGTGAAACATCACATGCCCGCAGGTTCAGCGCATCCTAATACGCAAAGCGCCGCGATTCGTAGTTTGTATGCAGAAATTGGCCGCCACAGCCGCCAGCAAACGCACATTCCTAGCCACTATCAGCTACCGCCAGGTAATAGCCATTTAGTCAAACAACTGCTAAAAATATCGCAAGATTTGGGCCTACAAATCAAAGCACAAGAAATCGCCATTACGCATGGCGGTCAGCAGGCCATCAGCCTCGCATTTCGTGCATTAACCAAGCGCGAAGACATTGTGGCCGTTGAGTCACCTTGTTATTTTGGCACGCTGCTGTTGCTTGAATCATTAGGCTTAAAAGTGGTGGAGATCCCCAGCCATAGTGTCGAAGGCATCGACATCAGCGCCCTCGAACAAGCGCTATCTCAATGGCCGATTAAGGCGATTCTCGTCACGCCTAATTTTAACAACCCAACCGGTTCACAAATGCCTCTGGAAAAACGTAAACAGCTTTTGGCTGTAAGTGGTGATACACCAATTATTGAAGATGATGTGTTTGGTGGCCTGTATTTTCAAAAACCGATACCTTGCTTGAAGATGCTGGATGGCAAAGGCCGCGTTATTTACATCAATTCGCTCTCCAAAACCTTGGATTCACGGCTGAGGATCGGTTGGATCATCGCTGGAAAGTATCAAGCGCAAATAGAAAAGATACTGCTCAGCGAGAATATGGGCAGCTTGAATTTAATCCAATCAGCCGTAGCGGAATTTCTCGAAAGTGGTAAGTACCGTCAACATCTAGCCAAAATGCGCCGCACTTACCAACTGAACCAGCAGCGCTTTGCCAAATTGCTCACCACCTCGCTCAATCACTACCCGTCGCTGCAAGGGCAGTTTCAATTAAGTCGACCTGAAGGTTCATTTTTATGCTGGCTGACACTTCCGCCATTCATCGATAGTTTTGAGCTTTATCAACGTGGCCTGCAAAACAAAATCAGCCTCCTGCCGGGGCATCTTTTTGCAACACAGGGGCAATTCCAACACTGTATCCGTTTCAGTGTAGCGAACTTTGAAGACAACATGGCATGGCAGGAAAGCATCAACAAACTGACCAAACTGATTCATCTCGCAGCATCAGATCACAAGACGTAAGCGTACGCATTTTAAAAAATTGCTGACTAACCACTTGTATTGCAACAAAGTCGGCATAAGATGAATGCCTTAGTTCAATGAAGGTTTGCTATGAATAATCAATTATCATTAAGAGCGTTAGAGCGCGGTGACTTACGCTTTATCCATGATCTCAATAACAACCGCAACATTATGTCTTACTGGTTTGAAGAGCCTTATGAATCTTTTGATGAGCTGGAAGAGCTGTACAACAAGCACATTCACGATAACGCCGAGCGTCGGTTTGTGGTTGAGAACCGAGATAAGGAACTGATCGGTCTCGTTGAATTAATTGAAATTGATTACATTCACCGCAGTGGCGAGTTTCAGATCATCATCACGCCAGAGCACCAAGGAAAAGGGTTTGCACAAACCTTGATCAACAAAGCCTTAGACTACTCTTTCACCATTTTGAACCTACACAAAATCTACCTGCATGTGTCGACGGAAAACGAAAAAGCCATCCATTTATACCAAAAAGCCGGCTTTGTTGAGGAAGGGCACTTAGTTGAAGAATTCTTCATTAATGGCCAATATCGTGACGTAAAGCGCATGTACATTTTGCAAAACGCGTATCTTAATAAGCCCGCGTAACGTCATAGGAGTGAATAATGGTCACTTGCAGTCAATATGATTACATTGAGCTCGCGTGTTTGTTTCATTTGCCCGTCAAGCTCACCTTAAAAAATGGTATTACCTATTCAGGCACCGCGATGGACACTCTGAGCAATGAACACCAACAAGAGTGCATTGTGTTGAAAAATGAACAAAGTGAACACTTAATTGAAACCAATGCCTTATTGATGATGGAGGCATTAAGCTCACATCCTCATTTTACCCTGATCAAATTTGACTGATAAAAGAGCGTGGCAGCACAAAAGCCACGCTTACTTATTAGCTTTTTTGCGTTAACTGGCAATATCGAGCTTGTTGCCTGTCACGCCATTAATGCGAAACCACCCAGCGATGCTGAAACGCTCAGCATTGGTAGGTTGTACTTCATGCGGAAAACGTTCGGATAAAAAGACCAGTAAACGCCCCGCTATCGGCGCAACCGTCGCGAGATACTGATCTTGAACATCGTAAATAACCAACTCACCTGCATCAGCACCACACCACCGATCATTCATATAAAATACCGTCGTCAGTTTGCGGCTGGCGTTGCCTGTAAAGGCATCGAGGTGTTTTTGGTAGAATGCCCCTATTTCATATTTGGCAAAATGAGCTTCGTATTCAAATAGCCCAAGAAAAAAGTGGCGGTTAACCTCTTGCCGAATTTGCTCCATACGTTGCAAATAGTCTTGCACAGGCAAGCCCATGCTGTTTTCAATCCATTGGATTTTATCGTTGCGTATTTCAACCTCTAATTGCAAGGCATCGTGCCTGCCAATTCGCGCCACTTGTAACTGCGGTGGCGTACACGCTCGTAGGTTTTTGGTTTGCTCTGGTGTTAAAAAGTCATCCCATATGTACCAACCTTGATCGGCAATTGCGTCCATCAATTTATCTAACGACATTTTCACACTACATATAACAAAAGTGCTGTGGTTATATCGATAGCAAGCCATAACAACAAATCGGTGTTTCGATGCTTAAGACAAGGCGAATTTGTGGAGACGGAGAAGCTGGCAAGAAAAGACTAGAAACAAACACCGTGGTTGTTGAACAACCTATCGTTGAATACCCTCCTACATAACAAAGGGGCACTGACTCGTGCCCCTTTAAATTTAATCAATAAAGATGATTAATCCAGTCTTAACGTTACACCACTGTAGTTACTATAGCCTTTGAGCATCACATGGTAGGTGGTTCCTGGTGTTGCAGAAATTGTGCACTGTTCATTGTTGCCCGATTTGTAAGGGCGACAATCCCACGAAGAAGTGGTTGGTTTGCTGCCGGCTTTGACATACAAATCAGCATCACCTGAGCCCAAACTGATCGAAACTTTAGCGCTGGTTGAGCTTGCGACCGTAAAGGTATAGAAGGCTTCGGAGCTTCGCGTACCTTGTAACCCTATTACTGGTTTGCCTTTTTCTAGCACATTCTCCGTTGGAGGCACTACGCCACAGCTAGCATTTACGCCCACTTGGTTAAAGGCATCAACCACATCCGCTTTGTTATAACCTAAGTCTTGTGCCGCTTTTGCGACGCCACATCCACCTTGGTCAAAGGTACTGTTTGCTGTCCAATATAACTGGTTAGCGACGGTGAACACTTCAAAACCTTTACGAACCGACCAATTGGCTTTGTTGGCTAGCAAATAATACGCGCGATTAAACACACCACTTGAATAGTGAACATTTAATCCATTGTAGTATTGAGAAGCGTGATCGATAGAACGGCCATCTTTTGACGGTTGATCAAAATAACGTAAGCCACCGGAAGATTTGAAAATGTCGCTCCCGACCACCCAGTCAACGCTGCCTTTCATATAAAATTCAGCTGCTTCCCCAGCAATATCAGAGAACGCTTCATTCATCCCACCAGACATATTTTGGTAAACAAGCCCTGAGTTCTGCTCGGTAAAACCGTGGCTCACTTCATGCGCGCTGACGTTGATATCCACTAATGGATAAAATGTATTTTGGCCATCACCAAAGGTCATGGACGATCCGTTCCAGAAGGCGTTTTCATAGTTGCTATCATAATGCACACGCATAGTTAGCTGGAAGGTTAATGGAGTGGTGTTCATCCAATCTTTGTACATATCGAACACCACTTTACCAAAGTAGTGTGCATCATTAAGTGGTGAATAAGCGCCATTAATCGCTTTGTAATCGTTGTAATTACTCGCGTCGGTACATGAATAGCTGAACGTTGAACCACCCGATGTCGCATGCTTCATATCCACGGTTTTTACAGCGCTATTCACCATGCTACAGGTGTTGCCTACTTTATTTATCACTAACCCTGGGAAATCTGTTCCGTACTGATAAAAACCTGTCTTCTGATTTCCACCAGGTCCAGTACCCGTCGCCTCTGCATGGTTTAACCCTTCCCAAGTTTGTAATACGTCACCAGAGTTCGCATCAATAAAGAAAAATGGCCGTGCAGGCTCATTGGTTGCAACAAAGAAGTCGACTAAATAAACCATTTGAGCTATTTGGTTTTCGTCCAAACGCACCATCAATTGAGCACGCTCGTTTTCTGTAACAAGATCCGCACTCGTCAATGATGGGTTTTGTTGTTGGTAATGCGTAAGTGCAATACTAACCGCCTGCTTTTGTTCAACTTGTGGTGAAGTACTTACCACATCAGAATCAATTTGCTGCGCCATCATGCCGTAAACTTGGCCGATACCTTTCTCAGTTTGCGTTGCTACGACTGACGTATTAAAGACCGGTAAACCATGGTACATCTGCTGGTAACGGACTTTGACTTTACCATTAGGTAGAGTGACGCTTTTTACCATCTGAAAGCCATTTTGTGTTGGCACAATACTGCGAGCCTGCATGGATAAAGCTTGTTCTAGTAGACTTGGATCATCAACCTGCACCATTTTCGCGGCTGATACTGGTAGTGCTGCGCTGATAGAGGCTGCGAGGAATAGCCACTTCATTTGACGTTGTACTTTTTTCATTTCTCAATCCTAGAGAGTTATTATTAGCATCCGCTGACGACTTACATCCAATCAACCACCAGCGACGTGACTGCGAATGATTCGCTCATTGAAAATGGATCAAGAAAACCAACCTCGCCAGTAGCACGGGAAAATAGTGCCAAACGAGCGTCAAATAAAATGGTCACAAAAAAGACAATAGCCAAAATAACTCGAAGATTTTTTATGATAATTAACTTGCATGTCAACAAGATAAACATAAATGATAATTATATGTACATTTAATAGTGCGCATAACTATCAATATAATTTTTGCTTGATTTTGATGAGAATTAATTTGTAAATCTCATTGGCAAACAAGTAGCCCTTATAACCTTCGAACACTTTTATAAGTAAAAACACACCGTAATGTGATGCATTTTATCTATGCCTACCTATTCATGAGCAATCAAAAGTCCGTGTGGTCAAAACCTGACATGGTTGGCTAAAGTTTGTACTGGCAACCCTTTGTTAGAAAATCTCATCGTAATTTATCATGCTCTTAACACAGCCTGACAGACTCCTTACACCGCTCACACCATGATTGTTAGTATCACGCCATCGAATTAATACTTTCTATATTTTCTACAAACGAAGGAGCTATCCAATGAAAAAAATCATGATCTTCGCTGCTGTATTTGCAATGAGCGCTACCGCTTTTGCGGGTGTATACACCTCGATAACAGAGACATCTCTAAAAACAGGCGCCTTTACTACTCAAGAACAGGCTTACAATGCAGGTTTCGATTTAGTCGATCAACTCAAGCAAATGCAACCTGATGAATTAGCGAAAAAGTTGCCTATTTTTGAGCCTTCACTCAAAAGTCAAAGCGTCAAACTTAAAGATTTAGAAGTTCACGTAGAACCTTTTTCAAAAGTGCGTGATCAAGTGGAATACCGTGCGGTTATTGACGTTAGTTATCAATACCAATACAGCGAAAACGATCGTAATTAACCTCATTGAGCCCTTATCTTTGCGCTAGATAAGGGCTTTTTCACTGATTTAGCATTAAGACAATGAATCAACATTCTTGATAAGAACACACGCAGTGTTCATTTGAGATGAAATTAACTTCATTTAATAAACTAACAAACTGAGAAAATACAATGAAAAAGTTAATGTTCCCAATTTTTGGTTTGCTCGCGTTAGCGGGGTGTGATCAACAAACGCAAACAGAAAGTGCTAAGGCTCTAGAGCCCACCACCGTGGTGGCGGAAACAGATGCCGTACCGTCACCCATCTGTGCAAGCGAGTTGATGCCGGGAGGTTGGCAAGCGACAGAAATTACCGACGAAGCTAAAGAAGCGTTGAAGAGCGCTTTAGCACAAATGGAGAGCAATGCACAATTAAAAGACATTATCGATGTCCGTTCACAAGTGGTTAACGGGGTGAATTATGCCATTGAGTTTGAAATGGATGATGGCAGCATTTGGAATGCGATAATCTATCGCAGTTTAGAAGGTGATTACTCGTTAACCCAACCAGCAAAACAAGGCAAATTGTGTGAATAACCTCATCTCATAAGCCATTATTAAACCAGAGTTAGAGAGTAAAAAGAGGCCATGGCCTCTTTTTACTACTCGATACTATAGCTACTTAATACTATCGCCATACACCCCATTCACCCGTAGTTCCGGGCTCTTCATTTTTTGTCCACCACTGTGCGGTCCAAGTTTGCTGCTTGTGCATAACGACATCACCGGACGTATAAATTTTAGTCGCATTCCAAGCATTATCGGGAACAGGTGGCTGTGGCGTTTCCTCTTTTAGCAAAGAAAGCTGATAACTGTAAGTCGCGTTTGGAGCAAACACACGGTTAGCATACACATTCTGGCTATCGTACATATAGTGATTCATTTCTTGGTGCCAAATACCAATAAACCACTCCCCTTTTTTTACTTGGTTAAACTGACCTGCCATTTCCGCTGGCCACGTTGCTGTATTATTGGCTGAAATCGCTAAGCTGATATCGGTCGTTTCATTGCCATTGGCATCGAAGGTACGCAAACGAACCGTATCGCCAGATTCAACAGGACCAAAACCTTGTGAAAGATAACCACCAAGATCGCTGAGATTCTGCGCAGGTTCTGATGGGTCTGTCGGATCCGTTGGGTTTGATCCACCACCGCTAAAACTAATATCACTGCAGTTATAAAAACCTTCGCCCGCGGCATCAATACGTTGCCAGCGGGTATAAAGCACTGCATCACCACTTCTATCGGCAGGCAGGGTAATCTTTATGCGATATTTTTTATCCGTCCCCACGGTGATATTACCTTTGGTATCAATAAGATCCAGATCATCCCAAGTTAATGGGGCCTCACCGGTATAAGTCGGTTTAGAGAGATAAAACTCCCAATAAGAGGGGTTATGTGGCGCGGTAGCATTAAAGACTAATTCGATTTGTTGATTAGCATCTAAATTCACGGCCGTTTTTTGCCAATGAGGTGAAGCAACATCTAACCCTGCTTTCGCGTTGCTGCCTGCGGAGCACAACAAGCCGTCGCGAACAACAGCTTGAACATGAGCCATGTCACGATAATTTGCCACATTGGCCGCCACTTCATTGCGTTGTACAAAAGGATAAGCTCCGGACTGATCAAAAGCCGCTTGGCATGCTGCATTAGGGATCGTATTACTCCAAAAACCACCATCTAAGTAACAGGTATTTTGCCGCGCGCTCGGAAATTCAACCCAACCATGAGCTTGTGCATGAGCAGAAAGCAATCCGCTCAATGAAAGCAAACCCAATACACTGACTTTATTAAAATTATTCATCATTCTTCCTTTTTGTATTATTAGCATCAATGCCACAGAACGACACTCTGTAACACATGAATTGCCAATCAAAGCTAGCAAGAATTATCAATAGACAGTGTCAAATCTGGGTAGGAATACTGGACTATTTGCTTATTTTGCCACTCTCTTTCCAATCAAAAAGGATATGAATCATTGAACTCACAGTGAGTTTCGAGTGACTTCATGGTTTAACAATTTTTGCCAACTTTCCTTATCTGCGATTTAATTGACGACAAAACAACCAAAAACAAACATCTCGCGAACAAAAGTGAAAACGATTACATCTCAATTTAATGGCACTAACCATGAAAAAATGAAAACTAATCATTTGTTTTTATGCACAAATTAATTCCCTTGTAACATTTGTCACAGAAATACATTCAGTTGCACACGACAATGCCGTTCTCTTTCGAATGAAACATTTTTTATCGTTCGAGCTTTAGAACCATCGCACTACATTAATGAGGTCAACTATGTTTGGTATCTTTAAACCCCAAGCGCATATCGAGAGGCTCGCTACTGAGCGGCTCGATAGCACTTATAGCCGCTTGCGCTGGCAGTTATTCATCAGTATTTTCTTCGGCTACGCAGGCTACTACCTTGTTCGTAAGAACTTTAGTTTGGCGATGCCTTATTTGATTGACCAAGGTTTTAGCCGCGGTGATCTCGGGGTAGCTCTTGCCGCCGTATCGATTGCTTATGGCCTATCTAAATTTTTAATGGGGAGTGTTTCTGACCGCTCTAACCCACGCTACTTCTTAAGTGCAGGCCTTTTAATGTCTGCGTTAGTGATGTTCTGTTTCGGTTTTATGCCGTGGGCAACAGGCAGCATTACTGCGATGTTTATTTTGCTGTTCTTAAACGGTTGGTTCCAAGGTATGGGCTGGCCTGCTTGTGGCCGTACCATGGTTCACTGGTGGTCACGTAAAGAACGTGGGGAAATTGTTTCTGTATGGAACGTAGCCCACAACGTCGGCGGTGGCTTAATTGGTCCCCTTTTCTTGTTTGGTCTTTGGGCATTTAACGATGACTGGCGCGCCGCATTTTACGTTCCTGCCTTTTTTGCGACCTTAGTTGCCATTTTCATTTGGATGACGCTGCGCGATACGCCGCAATCTTGTGGTTTACCACCGATTGAAGAGTATAAAGATGACTACCCAGACGACTACGATAAATCTCATGAGAATGAGATGACCGCGAAGGAAATCTTCTTTAAGTACGTTTTCTCTAACAAATTGTTGTGGTCTATCGCTATTGCCAACGCTTTTGTATATCTCATTCGTTATGGCGTATTGGACTGGGCTCCTGTTTATTTGAAAGAAGCTAAAGAGTTCACCGTTGATAAATCTTCTTGGGCGTACTTCTTGTATGAGTGGGCAGGTATTCCGGGAACGCTATTGTGTGGTTGGATATCCGACAAAGTATTCAAAGGCCGTCGTGCACCTGCGGGCATCTTATTCATGGTTCTTGTTACTTTTGCGGTACTCATTTACTGGTTTAACCCTGCTGGTAACCCAGGTATCGACATGGCGGCTCTTGTTGCGATTGGTTTCTTAATTTATGGCCCAGTAATGTTGATTGGTTTATACGCACTGGAACTGGCTCCGAAAAAAGCGGCAGGTACCGCAGCAGGTTTAACAGGTTTATTTGGTTATCTCGGCGGCGCAGTAGCGGCAAATGCAGTATTGGGTTACACCGTTGACCACTTTGGTTGGGATGGCGGCTTTATGATCCTAGTCGCTTCATGCGGTATTTCTATCCTTTGTCTGCTGTATGCCTACATTGGCGAGCGTGCTCACCATAAAGAAAAAGACAGACTTGCGGAAGAAAAAGCGTCAACGCCATCATAAATCTGACACCTAAATGTGTTGAATTTGCGTTACGCACTGTTCACTTTGAATCAAAACTCTCCCCCTGCAACGTCAGGGGGAATTTTTAAGGATAACAATATGAAACTGACACTACTCGCACTTTCCATGGCTACTTTAGCCAGCTCGGCGTGGGTTCAAGCAGAACCATTGGTGATAGCCCATCGCGGCGCTTCCGGTTATCTGCCTGAACATACCCTTGAAGCCAAAGCGCTTGCTTACGGCATGAAGCCTGATTTTATTGAACAAGATGTCGTGATGACCAAGGATAACCAATTGGTGGTTCTGCACGATCACTATCTTGACCGCGTCACTGACGTTGCCGAGCGTTTCCCTGACCGTGCACGTGGTGATGGCCGCTATTACGCCATCGATTTTACGCTGGCAGAGATCAAAAGCCTGCGCGTAACTGAAGGTTTTAATATCGATGACAAAGGCAATAAAACCGCTGGTTTCCCTAACCGTTTCCCTCTTTGGAAATCAGACTTCACCGTCCCAACCTTAGCGGAAGAGATCGAGCTGATCCAAGGGCTGAACAAAACGCTCGGTTACGATATTGGTATTTATCCAGAAATCAAAGCGCCTTGGTTCCACCGCCATGAAGGTAAAGACATCAGTAAAGCGGTACTGAAAATGCTGAAGGAATATGGTTACGACAGTCAAGAGTCAAACGTTTACTTGCAATGTTTTGATCCTATCGAGCTAAAACGCATTAATGATGAACTGCTTCCAGCAATGAACATGGACCTCAAACTGGTTCAATTGATGGCCTACACCGATTGGAATGAGACCATGATCTATGATGGCGACCAAGCACAGCCATACAGCTATGATTGGATGTTCGAAGCAAACGGCATGAAGCAAGTCGCCACCTACGCCGATGGCATTGGCCCGTGGAAACCTATGTTGGTTGACGACGCTTCAACCAAAGAAAACATCATCATCAAGCCATTGATGAAAGCCGCTAAAACCGCCGGATTAGTCGTTCACCCTTATACCTTCCGCGCAGAACCCGATCGTATTGCACCTTATGCCGACAGCTTTGATGGGATGCTCGATGTGTTCTACAACACTGTCAAAGTGGATGGTTTATTTACGGACTATCCCGATAAAGCAGTGGAGTTTTTGCATTCAACTCGCTAAGTAAGCGTGATTAACCTTACCACTTTGGCACGCTTCATCCCCAGTATCATCATGCTGGGGATGTTATTTTTGGTGACTTAATGCCTTTACCACCTTAAGCACATGCTTATTTAAGTTACTGGCTTCCCAAAGCACCGCAATTTGGCTGTTAAAAGGCATCTCCTTGATGGGAGTGATCACGGCAGAATCATCGATATGTTCAGCCAGTGATTGGGGTACAACAGCTACGCCAAATCCCGCTTGAGCCATTGCAACCATAGACCTCAACTGTGGAGCCGAAAAACGTTGATCGACACGGATGCCCACATCGTCAAACAGCGCTTTCATACCATCATGCAATGCTGGCCCCGTTTCACGAGGAAACAACAAAACGTGCTCATTTTTTAACTGAACTAAAGTAAGGCGATCTTTTTCAGCCAAGGGATGCCCTAAAGGGATCACCGCTACAAAAGGCTCTTCAAATAAAACCACCCGCTGTAAAGACTCACTGGCATAACAAGGTAAACGCACCAATGCTATATCCAACTGCTTAGCTTTCAGCTGCTCAACCAACTCTGGCATCGCTTGCTCAACCGCAGTGAGATTCACGTTTGAAAAATTGTCCCTTATCTCCCGCACTCGGGATAATATTTGGGTATTCATCGCAACCGAAGTAGCAAAGCCCATCCGCACTTCATTTTTTTCTCCACGCGCCAGCTGTTTTACTTTCGCCTTCGCTCGATCCACATCATTTAAGATGGTAACCGCATCGACATAAAACATTTGCCCAGCCTCGGTCAGCTCTACCCCACGTGGTAAACGCTTGAATAACAGCGTACCGAGCTCATGCTCCAATTTCTTTATTTGTTGGCTCAACGGTGGTTGAGCAATACCTAACACTTCAGCCGCTCGTGTGAAATGGCGCGTTTGTGCCACCGCCACAAAATACTTGAGATAGCGAAACTCCATATCTTTTCCATATAGAAATAAATCTTATTTATATTGGATTTAGCCACGTGGAGAAGTCAATCTAAATATACACTTTATTGCATAAATGGTTATTCTCATGCGTGGATTCTACACTCCGCTTTGTGCTTGTTCTCTCGATGTAGCAAAAGAGTTTGCTGAATATCATCATGTAACGGGGGATGGAGAGATTTACCAAACTTCGTTGATGAGTGCGTTGATTGCTGGCGTTTATGAAGGCGCAACAACGGTTGAACAACTGCTGCAACATGGCGATTTTGGCTTGGGCACATTCAATCAATTAGACGGTGAACTGATCGCGTTTGATAAAGAGGTTTTCCAATTAAAAGCCGATGGTTCGGCTAACCCCGCACACTTAGCGCAGCAAACCCCCTTCGCCGTCATGACTTTTTTCACTCCTGATGTCGAAGTTCCTATCACCTCTAAAATGTCTCGTGCTGACGTTCATCATCTGATTGATGAGCTAGTACCCAGTGACAATATTTTCTGCTCAGTACGTATTGACGGTTTATATCAGTTTGTCAGAACGCGTACCGTGCCGCGTCAAACTCGCCCATTTCGCCCAATGTTGGATGTTGTAAAAGAGCAGCCCACATTTAATTTCACCTTCAAACAAGGCGTTATCGCCGGTTTTAGAAGCCCGCAGTACACCACAGGTATTAACGTTCCGGGGTATCACGAACATTTCATTACCGAAGATAGAAAAGGCGGCGGCCACATACAGGACTACTCTATTTCGTCGGGCTTTTTACAAATTGGCAAAGTATCGCGCTTGGTAATTGATACCCCGACTTCGCTAGATTTCCTTAAAGCCAACCTAGCTCCCAATGACATCCGAACCGCGATTGAAAAAGCGGAAAAATAGCGCTGAACAGGAGAAAAAGAATTGAATTGAAAAAGCCGCCAGATAGCACCACCACTTCGTCAAGAAGTGTCAACGTCAGTCAACAATAAGGGTATAAAAATGAATACAAAACCTACCACTAAAAATGGCGCTCAATTAATCGCTCAACAGCTGGAATCTTTGGGTGTCCGCTATATTTTTGGCATTCCGGGGGCCAAAATTGATCGGTTATTTGACGCCATTGAAGACACCAATATTCAAATGATCCCAGTGCGTCACGAAGCCAATGCGGCCTTTATGGCCGGCGTCATCGGCCGTTTAACCGGCAAAGCCGGAGTCACTATGGTGACCTCAGGCCCTGGCTGTGGCAACTTGGTTTCAGGGGTTGCCACTGCCAATTCAGAAGGTGACCCGCTGGTCGCTATCGGCGGCGCGGTCAAACGAGCAGATCAACAAAAGCAAACGCACCAGAGTATGGATACCGTCAGTATTTTCCGCTCTATCACAAAATCCAGTGCAGAAATTCAACATGTTGATGCCGCCAGCGAAGTGATGGCAAATGCCTTTCGCACAGCAGAATCAGGCCGACCGGGGGCATGTTTCGTTAGCATTCCCCAAGATGTGTTATCCGACCACACTCTCACCGATATTATTGTTCCATCACGTAATGTTCATTCAAGCCAAGCCAACCCAGAAGCGATCGAAGAAGCCATTACCCGAATCGAGCAGTCACAGCGCTGCGTCGTCTTACTCGGCTTACACGCCAGTCGCGCTGAAAATGCTCAAGCCATCAGCCGTTTTTTGCGCACCACTCAACTACCTGTAGTCGGAACCTATCAAGCCGCTGGGGCAGTTGATATTAACTATTATCACCATTTCGCTGGCCGCGTAGGTTTATTTAACAATCAGCCCGGAGATGTATTGCTGCAAGATGCTGACCTGATTGTCACTATTGGTTTTAACCCCATCGAGTACGACCCAGAGCTTTGGAACGCAAAACAGTCCCCAATCATCCACTTAGACATTGAACCAGCAGAGTATCAGCTCAATTACCAACCTTGTGTGGAAATTGTCGGCAATATCGTTCAATCACTGGATGATATGATCGATTGTGTCACCAATTTCGCACGCCTCTCTCCCAAAGCCTTATCGATTTTAGAGGAAGTGGCGCAACAGCGGCAGATAATAAAATCCTACCCTACTCGTCAATCTCAGCATGGGTTTCATCCATTAACCTTAATCAAAGCGATGCAATCCATTATTACCCCAGACACCACTTTGTGTCTGGATATGGGCAGCTTCCATATCTGGATTGCGCGTTATTTAAGCTGTTTTCGCGCCCGTCAAATGCTGATCTCCAATGGTCAGCAAACTATGGGCGTTGCCCTACCTTGGGCGATTGGTGCAAACCTGCTTAAACCCAGTACCAAAGTGGTCTCTGTTTCTGGTGATGGCGGCTTCATGCAATCAAGCATGGAGTTAGAAACTGCCGTCCGCCTAAAATGCAACATTGTACATATCATCTGGGTCGATAACGCCTACAACATGGTAGAGATACAAGAGATGAAAAAGTATCAACGCCCGTCCGGAATAAAATTTGGCCCGATAGACTTTAAAGCGTATGCCGAATCATTTGGCGCGCAAGGCTTTGCCGTGACCGAACGTCATCAACTGATGCCTATGCTGCATCAAGCCATGGAAACTCAAGGACCTGCTGTCATCGCTATCCCCGTTGATTACAGCGACAACTACAAGTTGATGCTACCCAGAACACAAGAAAATCGAGATCCAATTTTTGAGCATATCGAAGGAGAAACAATATGAATGGTTTAACCCATAAAGTCGCTTTAGTCACAGGTGCCGCAAACGGCATCGGCTTTGCGATAGCACAGCGTTTATATGATGAAGGGGCCAATGTAGTACTGGCCGACTGGAATGAAGAGCAGCTCGCCACCGCCATCGAAGCTTTTGACTCAACACGCGTCGTGGCGCAAGTGATTGACGTCTCCGATCCTAAAAAAGTAAAAGCCATGATCGATAACGCCGTATCACGCTTCGGTAAGCTCGACATTTTAGTCAACAATGCGGGCATCCACATCCCCGGCTCCGTCTTAGAAAGCAGCGTTGAAGATTGGAAGAAAATATCAGCGGTGAATATTGATGGCGTCGTGTATTGCTCTAAATTTGCCTTACCTGAACTGCTAAAAACGCAGGGTACCATAGTCAACACCGCTTCAGTCTCTGGCTTAGGTGGCGACTGGGGTGCCGCATTTTACTGCGCCAGTAAAGGCGCGGTAGTCAACCTCACTCGCGCCATGGCGTTAGACCACGGTGCCGCTGGCGTGCGAATTAACGCCGTGTGCCCAAGCTTAGTTAAAACCAATATGACCAATGGTTGGTCGCAAGAGATTAGAGATAAATTTAACGAGCGCATCGCACTAGGACGCGCCGCAGAACCGAGCGAAATTGCCGCCGCAGTGGCCTTTTTAGCCAGTGACGATGCATCATTTATCAATGGTGTCAATTTACCCGTCGATGGTGGCGCTACCGCTTCCGACGGCCAACCTAAAATCGTTTAACCACGAAAATTCAGCCAGTACCCAAACCATTTTCCGTGCTGGCTGATATTTTAAAACCGCATAATTCAAAACAAGCCCCATAAACCTTTCAGCCCTAAAAGGCCTCCTTTTCCACAATTAGTACAACTCCTACAAACACGAAACTAATTGGGGAGGGTTAGGGTGGAGTGTTTCTTGGTTGCTGGCAGCACCCCCTCCTAACCTCCCCCTTAAAGGGGGAGGAACAGAACGGTATCAGCTTCCACTCTAGAGCATATAATTGGACAATTATCAGTTTCGGAAAATCGAATATTAGCAAATCATGAATAACTAGGGGTATGGAAAAGTTGTTGTGAAGTGCTAGTGCGATGAATAACATCGCACTAGCAAAAAGGTTGGACTAGGGTGCTCACTAAGTGCCGTTACGTTAAATTGGGCTTCTATGAGTTTATGGCGAATCACCAGAAATACTTTGAAATATAGAAACATATAGTAGAATGCACGGCATTAATAACACCTATTTAATTGAACTCATGCCTAAATCCGTAGAACCTAACATTGCAGACCTAGCGAATGGCTGGCTTAAAAGCCACAAACTGGATTACAAACTAGAGCAAGAAAGCCTTAATTCAGAGATTGATAAGGCTCTGAATGATTACTTTACAAAGAGTGGCGGACAAGGTGGGAATAGACCTGACGCTAAGCTTTTACTGGAAGATTCATTAACCAATAACTATCCAGTTCTGATTGAGTACAAAGGCTTACAAGGCAAACTGGTTAAGCTAGATAGTAACGGCAACGTTGATAATAGGAATGCGAAAGGTGAGCCTAACCTAAAAAACATCAATGATTTTGCGGTTAACGGGGCTGTTCACTACGCTAACGCTGTTCTACACCACACTAGCTATACAGACATCATCGCTATTGGTATCACGGGTTACAAAGATGAGTCAGACAACCTAAATCATGAAATAGGCGTTTACTACGTATCTAAGCACAACCTTGGTGCAGGTCAAAAAGTCGGTGAATATAGCGACCTATCTTTCTTATCATCAAAACACTTCGACAACTTTATTCAGAAAGTTAAATCTCTCAACCTATCTCAAGATGAGCTAGACAAGCTCAAGCAACAACGAGAGAAAGAGATTGATATTAGCTTAACTCGTCTTAACAACGACATTTACCAGAATGAAAAAGGATTAGGTGAAAACGATAGGGTTTACCTAGTCGCTGCTTCAATCATGGCTACGTTAGGTGTGGCTGGAAAAGTAAGACCATTAGAAAAGTCTGAATTACTTTCATCCCAAGAAGAAGGTAATCGAGACGGTGATATTTTACTTCGCAAGATCAAAGCCTTCTTAGGCGAAAAAAATATCCCTCGTGAAAAGCGAGATTTAATCCTAAGAACTCTCACCAACACACTCACGACTGAAAACATCAATAAGGTCAAAGACGGTGAAAGCCAACTAAAACGTGTCTTCATAAAGATTGTTGATGACTTAGGTATCTACTACAAGATTGGTTTAACGACTGACTTCACAGGCAAACTGTTCAATGAAATGTACGGGTGGTTAGGCTTTTCTCAAGACAAGCTAAACGATGTTGTTCTCACACCGTCTTATGTTTCGACGCTTCTTTCCCGATTGGCTCGTGTAAACAAAGATTCTTACGTTTGGGATTTTGCCACTGGCTCAGCAGGCTTACTTGTAGCGGCCATGAATGAAATGCTAAACGATGCTAAACAAACGATAACATCACCAGAAAAACTAGCCAGAAAAGAGGCTCAGATTAAAGCAGAGCAGCTTTTAGGGTTAGAGATGCTATCAAGTGTCTACATGCTTGCGGTGTTAAACATGATCTTAATGGGAGACGGTAGCTCTAACGTCCTAAATGGCGACTCTCTCACTTTTGACGGTAAGTATGGGTTTGGTAAGGACAATGAACTTTTTCCAGCCGATGCTTTTGTTCTAAACCCTCCGTATTCTGCTACTGGTAACGGAATGAACTTTGTTCACAAAGCATTAAGCATGATGAACAAAGGCTATGCTGCGATCATCATTCAAAGTTCAGCAGGTACTGGTAAAGCTAAAGATTTAAACCAAAAGATACTTGAAACAAATACACTCATCGCCAGCATCAAGATGCCGATAGATCTCTTCATTGGTAAGTCTAGTGTTCAGACTTATGTGTATGTATTTAAAGTTGGAGAGGCTCACCATAAAGACGAGATGGTGAAGTTTATCGACTTTTCAAATGATGGGTACACTCGAACCAATCGAAAGAAAGCCAGTAATAACTTAAAAGATACCGATCAAGCCCAAGCTAGATATGACGAGCTTGTGAGCCTTGTTCGCTTCGGTAAAAGCAAACTAAGCCTGTTTACTGAAAGTGAGTATTACGAAAACACGATAGACCCTAAGAATGGGGCAGATTGGAATCAAAGCATTCCCATTGATACCAAACCAACCATTGCTGATTTCAAAAAGACAGTCAGTGACTACCTAGCGTGGGAAGTATCAAACCTTCTAAAGCAAAAAGGAAGCACTGACAAATCGGGAAAGTAACCACCTCACTTAACGAAAAGCTAGAAACCGTTAAGTGGGGGGAATATAAAGTCTCTGATTTATTTAGCGTCAATACATCAAAAAAGCGATTTGACGCTAATAAGGTAACAATATCACCAGATAAAGAGGGCTACCCGTACATTGTTAGGCAAAGTACAAATAATGGTAGAAGAGGGTATATACAAGAATCTCCTGAATACTTAAATGAGAACAACACTATTGCTTTTGGGCAAGATACAGCAACGATGTTTTATCAAAATGAACCTTATTTTACAGGCGATAAAATTAAGATTCTAAAGCCCAAATTTAAAGAGTTTAATCAAGACAATGCTCAATTCTTTCTGACCGCAATGGAAAAATCATTTAGCAGCTTCTCTTGGGGAAGTTCCAGCTTTAATGTAAAAATCATTGAAAACCAAACACTAAAAATCCCCGTTAAGGATGGAAAGCCAGACTTTGATTTCATGGGAAGCTTCATTGCGGAGCTAGAGGCGGAGCGTATAGCGGAGCTAGAGGCTTACTTAGAAGTGACAGGGTTATCTGATTGTAAGCTAACAGAAGACGAGCAAAAGGCTTTAGATAATTATGGCTCTCTAACCTTTGAAGACTTTAGTATTACTGATGTTTTTGATATCAAAAACACAAAAAACATTTTATCCCGAGACATCACCCCTAATAGTGGGACAGTGCCGTACTTATGTGCAAGTGCTGACGATAATGCAATCAGCTCCTATATATCTTACGATAAAAGATTGTTAGATAAAGGCGATTGCATATTTATTGGTGGGAAGACTTTTGTTGTTACATATCAGGAATATGATTTTTTTTCTAATGACAGTCACAACCTGGCACTAACCTTAAAGAACAATGATTACAGATCAAAACTATCTCAGATTTACTTATCTACTTGTGTAAGAAAGAGTCTAAGTCACAAGTATTCTTGGGGGGATAGTATTAGTAACAGGAAAATTCAAAAGGATAATATCCGATTGCCATCAGCCAGAAAAAAAGTGGATTACTCATCAATGGAGCTACTCATATCTGCAATTCAAAAGATTGTTATCAAGGATGTAGTCGTATATGCAGATAAAAAAATACAAGCCCACAAAGAAGTAATCCACTCGTAGGATGCAAAAAAATAGTGCCCATAACGGCCACTCTTAATACACTTACTCGACCGATGATTTACAGGGCAAAAATCAGTGTGTTCATTTGAGTCAAGAAAAGCACAATGACACTCATTTTTCGTACTTTGTGAGTTTTGGGTGTCAGATTAGTTATATTTGGTCAAAGTTCACATGGTCGAGAAAGTAGGTTTTTTGGTGAAACCAATAATGGGGCAAAACTGTTTTAGCAAACCACATCGATTATCATAAATGGCATACTCCCAACGCTCACGAAACTAGTTCCCTCCCCTTCAAGGGGAGGATTAGGGTCTGTCTCTTGATCAC
>NZ_CP031478.1:468412-469130 GCF_003390515.1 Vibrio anguillarum
TTTGACGCGGCCATGTTCGTCACAGAAGATTTCTTCGCCATCAGGACCCACGACTAACGCCATGCAAGGGCCATCCACTTGAGGTTTGGCTTGCGGTGTCGCACGCCACGTGACATCAGCAGGAATGAGCGTGAATTGGTTGCTGTACGTGGTCGCGCCACTGCCGCCCTCTTCTTCCAATGCTTGTGGCTGACGCCCTTGATGATGCACTTGCACTACAACCCAATCGCGGTTCATGCTGTCGTCAAGATGCTCTTGTAAGTCGAACTTTGTGCCCGCTTGCAGGCCCGGATGGTTACTTTTTCCGCTCGCGGTACGCGCTTCTCGTCGTAGGTACTCTAAGCGAATTTGATTAAAGGCTTTGCCGCTGATGTCGTCTTTAAAGCGACCCGGTGCATCAAAGTGCTCGTAGGTCGCTTGCTGGTAATCCATCTCGCGCCCTTGCGCTTGCTGAGCAAACGAGTAGCTCGGCTTTTTAAAACTGTAATCTTGCAGCGCGCTGTGGCTCACTTCGGTTTGGCTGTGTTGCGTTAATTGCGACACATAAGGGCTCTCCATCACGCCACCTGCGAGGGCGTTGTAAGGGATAGGCGTTTCTCGCTTCGTCAGGCTTTGGCTGTCGTCACTGAAAAAGAGGGTGTGTTTCCCCTCTTCATGAATGAAGTGATACACCAAGCCTTCTTCGGCGGCTAAGCGCTGCAAGAAGTCGATATCCGTC
>NZ_CP031478.1:469257-793134 GCF_003390515.1 Vibrio anguillarum
GGCTGTTTTGGCGCAGTGATAACCGCTCTAATGCCGGGACTAAGGTCAGTGAGTAAAAGGTGTGATGATGGCCAATATCGCCTTTACTGAACTGGTGCACAATGCCGTGCACGCGCTGCACGACAAGGCCATCACGCAACATCTCAAGCTGAGCGGTTTTGTCCACCAGCTCCAGCGCTGTTAAGCCAGATTGGCGACTGGCCAGTTTTATCTCATAGCGAAAACCGTAGCAATGCAGGCCCGCTTGCGCGCTATCAGACAGCGATTCCACGCCTTGGTATTCACGCACCACCAACGTGTCGTCTGCCAAACCCTCCACGGTGAGCCTAAAACTTAACCTTGCCATCTTTTTACCTTCCACATTTGAATGTCGAAAAACCTTAAGCTCAATACATTCCTAAAAAATGCATAACGCTATCTATACAACAAAATGCGACCTAATTTACCATGCTACCGCCACTTATCATGAACTTTGATAATTAGAAATCTATCATATAAATCTTTTTTATCAGATGGTTAGTTGAATAAAAACTGCGTCAGACTTCACATTAGACGACTTTATGCAACTTAGTTTGTTGACTAAACCAAAAACAACAATACTGTATATAAAAACAGGCAATTTTATTGGAAAAATATGAAATCACAATTTATTTTAAGCATTAAAGAGTATATGCAAGCGCGACACTATGCAAAGAAAACTATAGAGGCATATTTGCACTGGATAACACGATTCATCTACTTCAATAACAAAACACATCCAATGAGAATGGGTAGTAAAGAAGTTGAGATGTTTTTAACTGACTTAGCTGTTAATGGTAAAGTAGCCGCTAAAACACAAGCGTTGGCGCTTAACTCTCTCCATTTTCTGTACCGTGAAATCATTAAAGAACCGCTATCAATTAGCATGAATTTCAAGAAATCTCAACTTGCTCAAAAATTACCAGTAGTGATGACAAGAACTGAAATTAAGCGGTTTTTAGAACATATTGAGCCACGATATCAATTGCAAATTATGCTCTTATACGGATCAGGGCTGCGGCTGATGGAATGTGTCAGACTCCGAATACAGGATATTGATTTAGATTATGGTGCGGTTCGGGTATGGCAAGGAAAAGGAGGAAAAAACCGCACCGTCACACTTGCTAAGGAGCTTTATCCACAACTAGCTGAGCAACAAGCATTAGCTAAGCGTTACTATGATAAAGATATGCAAACCAAAGGTTATGGAGGAGTCTGGTTACCCAATGCGTTGCGAGAAAAATATCCTTCAGCTCCTTATGAGTTTAATTGGCACTACTTGTTTCCATCTAATTTACTTACCTTAGATGAGAATAGTGGGTTGAAACGAAGGCACCATATTAATGAGTCGGCATTGCAGCGAGCAGTTCGGAAAACCGCTCATGATGCTGAGATACAAAAGTCAGTTTCATGCCATACGCTAAGGCATAGCTTTGCGACACACTTGCTAGAAGCGGGAGCGGACATTAGAACAGTACAAGAACAATTAGGGCATAGTGATGTAAAAACCACTCAGATTTACACTCACGTACTGGATAGAGGCGCCAGCGGTGTATTAAGCCCACTGTCGCGCTTATAAAGCTTATAAATAAGCGCAATAAAAAAGGAGAGCATACTTGCCCTCCTTTTCTTTAAACCTTCACTGCTAAATTAAAGAGCAGTTTTTGCTTTTTCAACAAGCACTGCAAATGCAGCTTTGTCGAATACCGCGATATCAGCAAGGATCTTACGATCGATCTCAATAGATGCTTTCTTAAGACCGTTAATGAAACGGCTGTAAGATAGACCATTTTGACGAGATGCTGCGTTAATACGCGCAATCCATAGTTGACGGAACTGACGCTTTTTAGTGCGACGGTCACGGTAAGCGTATTGACCAGCTTTGGTTACAGCTTGGAAAGCTACGCGGTAAACACGTGAACGTGCTCCGTAGTAACCTTTAGCTTGTTTTAGAACTTTCTTATGACGTGCACGAGCTTGTACACCACGTTTTACGCGAGGCATTATGCTTCTCCTAAACTAAACGATAAATAAACTAAAAAGAATTAAGCGTATGGCAACATGCGCATAACACCAGCCACTTCACATTTTGGAAGGATTGAGTTAGGGCGTAGTTGACGCTTGTTCTTAGTAGTACGCTTAGTCAGGATATGACGTTTTGTAGCGTGCTTAAATTTAATACCGCCAGCAGTTTTCTTAAAACGCTTAGCTGCACCTTTGTTGGTTTTCATCTTAGGCATGATGAATAACTCCGCATTGTAGTAGTTTAAATAACATGTAATTAGGGCGAATAACACCCCACCGTCTTTCAACGGCGAGGTCTCATTACTTGTAAGCCGTTAATTACTTCTTTTTAGGGGCAAGCATCATGATCATCTGGCGTGCTTCAATTCGACTCGGGAAAGACTCAACTACTGCAATTTCAGCAGTATCCTCTTTCAAACGATGAAGAACATCGACACCGATGTCTTGGTGCGCCATCTCACGGCCACGGAAGCGAATAGTAACTTTCACTTTGTTGCCTTCTTCTAGGAAACGGGTCAGGTTGCGTAGTTTTACCTGATAGTCTCCAATATCAGTCCCAGGACGGAATTTAATTTCCTTAATCTGGATCTGTTTTTGCTTCTTCTTCTGCTCTTTAGCAGTCTTGCTCTTTTCAAAGAGGAACTTGCCATAGTCCATCACACGACAAACTGGTGGCTCGGCGTTAGGGCTGATCTCTACAAGATCCATACCAGCTTCTACAGCAGCTTCTAATGCTTCGTTGATTGATACAACACCAACGGATTCACCATCTGCGCCAGTTAAACGAACTTCACGAACGCCACGAATTTCACCGTTTAAACGGTGCTGGTTTGGTTTGGCCGGCTGTTGGCCACGTCTTCCGCCTTTAATAGTTTATTCCTCCAGATTGAGCTTACGGCTAGAAACTTCGGCTTGGATATACGCAATAAAGTCATCCAATTTAAATTTACCTAAGTCCTTGCCCCTGCGGGTACGTACTGCGATCTCTCCGGCTTCCATTTCTTGGTCACCACAAACAAGCATATACGGTACACGCTTTAAAGTGTGTTCGCGGATTTTAAAGCCAATCTTCTCATTTCTCAAGTCTGCTTTGGCTCTAATTCCACATTTTTGTAGTTTTTGTGCTACTTCCTGAGCGTAAACTGACTGTTTATCAGTAATGTTCATAATTACCGCTTGTTCCGGCGCTAACCACGTAGGGAAGAAACCTGCATACTCTTCGATAAGAATACCGATAAAGCGCTCAAGTGAACCCAAAATTGCACGGTGAATCATAACCGGAACAAGACGCTCGTTACTTTCGCCAACATATGTCGCGCCTAGACGAGCAGGTAAATTGAAATCCAGCTGCACTGTACCACATTGCCACGCACGATCTAAGCAATCATGCAAAGTAAATTCAATTTTAGGGCCGTAGAATGCGCCTTCACCTTCTTGAATTTCAAATGGGATATCCATTGCCTGCAGTGAAAGCTTTAATGCTTCTTCCGATTTATCCCAAATTTCATCACTACCAACACGTTTTTCTGGGCGTGTAGACAGCTTAACAACGATGTTATCAAAACCGAACGTCGTGTAGGTGTCGTAGACCATCTTGATACAAGATGTCACTTCTTGTTGAATTTGATCTTCGGTACAGAAAATATGGGCGTCATCTTGAGTAAAGCCACGAACACGCATAATACCATGTAATGAACCTGATGGTTCATTGCGGTGGCAAGATCCAAACTCAGCCATACGCAATGGCAGATCACGGTATGATTTCAAACCTTGATTAAATATTTGAACGTGGCCTGGGCAGTTCATCGGTTTAATTGCATATTCACGATTTTCAGATGACGTCGTGAACATGGCGTCCGCATATTTATCCCAGTGACCAGAACGCTCCCATAGAACTCTGTCCATCATTAATGGACCTTTTACTTCTTGGTAGTCGTACTCACTGAGTTTTTGGCGAATGAACACTTCAAGATCACGGAATATAGACCAACCGTTATGGTGCCAGAATACCATCCCTGGAGCTTCTTGCTGCATATGGAATAGATCGAGCTGCTTACCAATTTTACGATGATCACGTTTAGCCGCTTCTTCTAAACGCGTTAAATGGGCTTGAAGTGCTTTCTTGTCATGGAATGCCGTACCATAGATGCGCTGTAGCATCTTGTTATCACTGTTACCACGCCAGTACGCGCCAGCAATGCTAAGCAGGGTAAAGTGTTGGCAGAAGCTCATGTTAGGTACGTGAGGGCCACGACACATGTCAATGTATTCTTCATGATGGTATAGACCCGGTCTGTCATCACGAGCCACGTTCTGATCCAAGATTTCCATCTTGTATGTTTCACCGCGAGCCTCAAAAGCATCACGGGCTTCCTGCCAACTGACTTTCTTTTTGACAACTTGATATTTTGTCTTGGCAAGCTCTTTCATGCGCTTTTCGATTTGCTCTAAATCATCTTGCGTGAGTGATTGCTCAAGATCGATATCATAGTAGAAGCCGCTGTCGATCGTCGGACCAATCGCCATTTTGGCTTGTGGATAAAGTTGCTTTAATGCATGGCCAAGTAAGTGCGCACAAGAGTGGCGTACGATCTCTAAACCATCAACTTCATCTTTTGTCGTTATAATTTCAAGGCTAGCATCATTTTCGATAAGATCGCACGCATCGACGCGCACACCATCGACACGGCCTGCGATCGTTGCTTTTGCAAGACCAGGGCCGATAGAAGCTGCAACTTCCATTGTCGATACTGGGTGTTCAAAATGACGTTGACTGCCGTCAGGAAGAGTAATAATAGGCATGTATAATCCTTACAGTGGTGTTGCATACCAAGCAACACATGTTTTAATTTAAAACCCTTTCAGTACAACAACTTAGCTGAAGAAAGGGTTAATTTATTTAAATTTGGTACACTTTTAGGTACAAATACGGATGTACATTCTTGCGTACTTGTGTGCATTCTAATGAATGCAACACAGATCACAACATATTATTTTAATTTCTAATGCTTCTAGTAAATGAATCGCCTTCCTGATTTATATTCACACTAGCCCTAGAAAGAAACCAAGAAAAATAGGCCAGTCGTTCAGCTTTTGCAGCTAAATCCTCTCGTCCAAACTCAATTAGTTCATCATGCAATTCAGAAGCTAACGAACTTACGTGCACTAAACCTAAATCTATATCATCAAAACAAATACCATTACTCATAAAGACTTTTTACCTCTAAGCCACCAGCCGACGTTTTGTTAATCACTCTTTATTGCTACTATTATCAATAGAGTCTATTTTTAAACGGGATTAACCTCTTATTTTTCGGTGGTTATTTTCATTCGTTAGTTAACTTTCATCAATAGAGCGATTCAAAATGGTCTCTTTTATCCGCAATAAAGGTCACATTTGGGCCGTAGCGCGTGCTGTATGTCACGAGAATCTCTAGTCAGAGCGATAAAAAAGCGGAGAAATTTAGCAGGGTTAACACAGGATGAAGTAGCAGAACTATGCGGTATGAGTAAAAAGACATATCAACGCATAGAGCAATGTAAAACTGATATAAAGCTAAGTCAGTATGAATCAATTATCAGGGCGCTTAATGTCAGTGAAATTGATTTATTACTTGATAAGCTCGGTTATGACAATGCAAGCGAAGTAGACGTGTTGGCCGCTTCTAGATTACTACCCCAAAAAACAAGAAGACTTCTTATTGAGTTTCTTATAAGTCTACATGCCGACCTGAGCATAAACAACAGAAAATAATTAAGCGTTATGCGTCACGCTCAGTCAGCCACCAAGAAAAGCAGACAAAACAATACCCTTGGTGGTGGTGACCATAAGAACCGAAAAATTTTTATTTCCCGAGGGTTGCCCTCGTTTGCTAACCGACAGCCCCCAAAAGAACCTATTACCCCTAAATGTTTAGAAGCCAAGACGCTGAAGAGTTTCAAGCTTGATAAGTTGTCGCTCTTGCTCGCCTTTCTCGCTTAGCAACTTAAGACATAATGCGATGATTCGATCTTGATTACTAACAAACAACTCCTCAGCTTTCTTCCTGGTATCTTCGGTTCTAAATAAATCGACCAATGCTATTCTAGAAATTTCGAATAAGTGACGTTCTTCTTCATTTCTTAGTACAAACCTAATACCTTCAGTACCCATATGCCAGTACCACTCACTATCAATAGCCCATTCAGATTCCATTTCACCCTCCAGCATGTTTATAAAAAAACTCAACACCACCATTTTGACGAGCATTAGGTCTTCTTTCAAGAAACAACTTGCAGTTCAACTGATTTAGCAGCGTACTTGCCCAACTCTCAGAAAGATCCAACCTGTCAGCAATCTGTGACGAAGTAACCTCTTCGCCCCATCGAATTGAACTCAGCACTTTAAGCTGAGTCTTGCTTGGTTTAATGCGCGCCACTTGGTGCGGAACCAGACGTGCAGCAGTTATAAGAGCCTCGTTTATTGGCTCGTTTTGGCATAAAAATGACATGCAATTATCATCCGCTTAGATTTATATTTGAAATGAGCTATTAAATTGATCTAAATAGCCTTTTTGATGATCTGTTGATCCGTCGAGACAGGTCTAAAACAGGTTCGCCAGCAACTTTTTAACCATTCGTGGTAGCGATAAACGGCTTCTTTCTTTTGCAGTTCGATGTGAGTGTGTATATAAGCGAGATCAAGTTTACCCTTTGCGTGATTCAGTAGCGTCTCCGCAACCATGTAATCAATACCTAAGTCGGCCCAAATTGAACGAGCTCGCTTGCGCAAATCGTGTCCACTCCAATCTCCCTTTGAAATTGACTTAACTAAGTTACTGGCTAGCGCTCCATAAATGCCAGAACTTGAACGCAAATCAACGGGGAACACATACTCACCCTTATAGCCTAGCTCAGCTTGCCAATCTCGATATGATTGCAACAACTCAATCATCGAATCAGACAACGGATAAACCATCGCTTGACGGGTTTTTGCATCACCACTTGGGATCGTCCAGCACTTCGTTGAAAAGCTAACATTGCACCATTTGGCCTTGCGAGTTTCTCCAATGCGTGAACCATGGCCAAGCATCATCATCACCAGCAAACGAGTTGGATTATCAGCAAAATCTAATGCCATCAAGACATCAGGTACTTGATCAGTCGCTAAGCGACAACCGCGAACCTGCGCTTTAGTAATTGAAAAGTTGTCTGGGAAAAAGTCACGAAAGCGAACATCAGCCAGCGGATTAACCCCAATATGCTTTAACCTCTTCGCTGTTGTATATGCAGACTTCAACAAGTTAAACATGGCCTTCACGTAACTCAGTGAGAGTCCGGCATCAAACATTGGTTGGATTAGCTCTTCATCAATCAACTCCGCATCAAGCGTCATGATAGGCTCTCCGTGAAAAATGCCCATAAGATGGCGGTTAGCCATGCTCTTAATGTTTGCTAAGCGCTCTTTTGAAGAGTTACCAAGCTTGAATTGGCGTGTCACATGCCAATCAATTAGCTGATCAACCGTCTCAAAACGCCTAAAGTTAACCACATTATTTTTAGCGATCTGCACCGTCGTCGCGCTAACTAAGTCCATCACATCCTTAGCTTGCGTGGTCGGATAAGTGCCGATACGATAAGGAAACTGTTCACCATTTTTATATTGATACAGCCACCACGTGCCGCCCGTTCTAGACGCATTAAAGCGAAGATACAAAGAACCACGCACGTCCTTTAACTGCCTAACCCTTGGGTCACGCAAATACTTTCGGATTTGTGCATCTGAAATTCTAAGAGAAACGGTCAACTGAGCGTGCGCGTTTGCATTAAATCGAATCCCCATCACGCCCCCAATAACGTTGCTTTAATAGTCATAGAGCTAGGCTGACGTCCACGCCCAGAAAAATTAACCGAATCAATAGAACATTTCCCGCGAAATGCTTTAGGAAAAGAATCATCCAGAACCACAACCCCCTCAGCAAAAGCGCGCAGGTTAGGTGGCCCGATGATCGTCAGTTTCCGCCCCTCTCGTTGAATTCGTCTCAGCTCGGTTAAACAAACTTGCTCTGCGTCAATTCGGCTACCACAGTCCTTGCTGATCACTTTGAACGGCTCATTTCCCACCAAAACTTCCAATCTCTCACCAGAATCCGTCGTTAAATAAAAAGACTTAACGCCATTGAAGTCATCACGCCCATCAAGTTCGACCTCAACATTCAAAAAGTCAGCCGAGCCCTTCTCCTCCGCAATATCAGGAAGTGACAACGTAATAGTCTCAATCTTTTTACCACTTGCGCTTGAAGCTTCACCTTTCGGCGCTATCACATACACACCATCAACAATCTTCGCGGCGGCATCGTATTGTTTGGCTAAGCGATACACAAAAGCAGATGCACTCTCATCAGTCCGATCGACATGCTCGATTCTAATATTTTGTAATCGAGGATGAACAAAAACCGAAAACCCATGAGGGGTAACACAGTCAGAAACGACTTGCGTCAAGGTCGAATCATTCCAGCTTGACGACTTCTTGGCACGATAACCCGTTGAATCTTTAATATTAAAGGGGGCCACGCTCAGCACAATGCTGATCTCACGTGGGTGCAAACTTGCTGAACGCTTAGAAATCTGGAATTCATCACGAAATACATCACCTAAATAGACTTGATATTTCTCACCCTTTGGGGGAATACCATCAATATCATCTGAAAAAATAGCCATGGAAAGGTAGTCTCCTTCCACCCCATTACCATCTGTGAGCTGCCAACTCTTCAATAAGCTCATCATGAGCTCAGCGTTTTTACCTTCGATTCTCAACATCAGTCCCAACTCCGCGTAACACCAATAGAACGTTGATTCACATTCACTTCAGGGATAATCACAGAACAATCTTGTGGAAAAACATCAGCGCGAACATGGGGATTGAGGCGGTAAAACTCCGCCTCGATCCGATCTCCATCTTGCCCCGCATGCTTGAACAACAAATCAGCCACCAAATACCCCGCCTTAGCTTGTACCCGCATTAACGAAACTCCATCAGTTGTAAAGAAACCTCGGTCACCATCGCACGGCCATCATGGACAAGTTCAGAACGGCCCTCTTTGATCTGCTTAATCGTCCACTTGCCTAGGTTAAAACCTTGTCCATCACTCACTTGCTGCGGAGCAAGAATCAAAGCCCTCAGCGCGTCCACACTTTTAGCCGCGCCATATCGAGTCCACTTAGCTGTAATATCAATAGAATCGAGGGGTTGCCCCGTAAATTCCGATTTACTTCCATCCATCACCGACACTTCCGAGTAGGCTCCATTGCTTACCCGATCCATTTTGCTAATGGGGGTTTTATCCCCCACAGCAAAGACAAACTCACCGATCACGATGTGGTGCATAACTAACTCCGGTCAATCGCAGAAATAGACAAAGAATCATCAATAGAAAGCCCAGACATACTGCCGAACTGCTGCTGAAGCGCATTCGCTACTTCTTGTCGAGCCAGAGAAGCGAGCTTTTGTTCATCCATGCCCGGCGCGGCATAAATGGGCGTTGATATTTGGATAGGAGGAAGCGAGCGTGCCACCGACTCTTGTCGTTCCTTTTCCTCAATCTTCGATTGAACGTCACTAGAAGCCATTAGCTTATCTGGCGGATTCGTCAGCTTATCGCCAAACCAACCACCTAACAGCTCGCCACCATAGTCACCCAAAAACGAACCGGCTAAACCGCCGATAACAGTGCCAACACCGGGCAAAATGGCGGTACCAATCGCCGCACCCAAACTCGCGCCACCCAAACCACCAAGTAAACCACCTCCCTCGGTGATCGCTCCTTTAGTGTCACCATCCACTAAAGCGGTAGCGATATTCGCCGTAGAGATCGCCATTGAAAGCGGCCTAATCAATTTATTCAGTCCGCCTTTCCCTAAGCCCTCAGCAACATCACCACCAATATCAAGCGCATCTTGCGCCATGGCCATTGCCGGAGTCATCGCCAAAGCGCCCCCACCAAGAGCGATCGGCAAAGCGCCGCGCTTATGAGTAAAGAAGCTCGATGCTATATCATATGCTCTCAATAATGGATTTCGTGACCTGCGGCGTGGTGGCCGATTGTTTCTGTTGTTTCTGTTGTTCCTGTTGCGCCTATTTCTGTCGTTGCCTCCATCTTGTCCGCCATTATCTCGTCCTGAGTTCCACAACGTTTCATTTAGCCGGCTAAACTGCTTAGCAGCAAACTGCGCAGCGCGACCGCTCTCATTCGTTTCACGGTTTAGACCTTTACGAAACAAGCGGCTCTTATCTAGCGTGTTGCCAAAAATAAGCGAGGCAGCTTTGCCCGCAAGCATCACGCCTTTCAATGTGATCAACGCAGCAACGCCAATACCCACCGCAGCCGTTAAACCTTGGTTGGCTTCTGCGAAATTGCTCACCATGTCAACGGCATTACCGAGCGGTTGTAAAACCCAGTTCAACGCAGGAAGCAGCGCAGTACCAACGATCACACTCAAACGGTTCAACTTATTAATGAAAAGCTGAATGCCTATTTCACTCGTCGCAATACGCGAATTAAACTCACCTTGAAGTGATTTAAGGTGGACTTCTTCTGACTCATTAGCCAACTTACGCAAGCGAACAAACTCTTTCGTATTTCCAGCCAGAACCGCCACCGCGCCTTTTACCTCTTCACCGAAAATCTGTGAAATCAACGCGCTTTGCTCCTCCAGAGGTGCAGACTTAATCGCTTCTAATACGTCAAGCAAACTGCCCGCCGCATCATCTTGCATTGACGACGCCAAAGAAGCAGAATCGAACCCAATGGAAGAAAGAGCCCTTTTCTGGGTGCTTGAGGCCGCATCCCCCATAGTTAAACGGCCTGAAATATTTTTTACCGCTGTTGAAACTCGTTCGTCTCCCATGCCCGTTGCAATCATGGTGGTAGCCAACGCTGCAGTGTCATTATTGGTGAAACCTGCCAGTTTCGCGGTCGCCCCCTCGCGCGCCATCACGTTAGCAAGCTGCTTAGGGTCCATGTTTGAATCATTAGATATGTAATTCACCATACCCGCTAAATTCATCGCACCTTTTTGATCTAAGTTTAAAGCGGCCTTAAAATCAGACAGCGTCTTACCCGCTTGCGCCGCTTCCATATCAAAAGCCACACCCATTACCGCTGAATCCAAAACAAACTGCTTTAAATCATTAGGGTCTTTGATGCCAGAACGGCCACCAGCGGCAAGCATCGCATTCAGGTCATTCGCGTTTAACCCGCCGCCCTCTTTAGAAGCTTGAGTTTTCAACGACCACTGCCGCATTTGCGCCGCCTCTTCAGGCGACATATTCACTACCTTCTTCACATCAGCAAAAGAAGATTCGTTTTTAACTGCACTCCAAACCGTCGCGGCAACGGGCGCAGCGGCGATCGCTAGTGATGTCGCCTGACTGCCTATCTCACCTAACTTCGCACTACGTCCATCAATGCGCGACTGAATAGCCTGCATCTCCTTCATGCGCGCATTTTGCTTCGCAATAGCGGCGGTTGCTTTTTCTGCTTTCTGCTCTAAGCGCTGCTGCTCATCACCCAAGCGCCGAGTATTAATACCCGACTCTTTCAGTGCTGCCCCAAGGCCGCGCAATTTATCGCGCTGCTTCGTTTGTTTATCCGTCAGCTCAGTAACGCGCTGCGTCGCTTTTTTATAGGCCGAATTCAGATCAGAAGTGCGAACCTTACCTTGGTGCATCTCAAGGTTTAACGACTCCAAGCGGTTTTGCGCTTGGTGTAATTGAACCTTTAAGCGCTCGGCTCCATCACCTGACGCTTTTTTAAGTTGGCTATTAAGCCCTTTGATCTCTGCTTGCGTTTGGCTGTAAGCGACACGTAGGCCAGTCGCCTGAGCGTTATTTTCTTCAAGCTGCTTGCCCAGCTCCGAAACACTAAGCTCAGCTTGTTTAGATTGCTCCCTCAGCTTTTCCATGCGCTTAATAGCGGACTGATAACCCTCAACCTTTTTCAATTGAGAATTAAGAGAGATCACCTCACTGCGCTGTTTAGAAATTGCCGCCGTTAAACGTTCAGCCGCCGAAGTAGTAGAAACAATGTCCTCTAACCCTTTCACCGTAGTATCAAGGACTAAGCTGATCTTATCCGCCATTGCGCGCTCCGAGTTTTGACAAAATCAACTCATAACGACGCACCGCAACGTCTTGAGCCCATTGAAGCAACTCAGATTCAGACGTATTACGGTGCATAGGAATAAGGTCGATTAAAGATTCAACGTCGCGGGGTGAAAGAATGCCGCCGATTGTTGAAAAAAAGCGCCCACCTGCGGTTTTAGCGCCAAGTAATCACGTAAAGAGAGGTATTGAAAGTCCGCTTTTTGTAGCCCAGTTACCACGCGAAACATAAAATCTTCACGTTCTTCATCATCTTCAATTTCAGCCAATGCGGCAGAATGAGACACTTTAGGAACTTGGAATTTAATCCGAGCAAACTTCTCGCCCGCTTCATTTTCAAACGGATCAAGCAAATCAAATTCAAAGCAATCACCACTTAACTTTTTGCCTTGAACCTCATCACTGGGAGTTAAAATAAACTCAATAATGTCTGAATAAAGTTGAAGGAAATCGGGCGTATGTAGTGTGTTGAATTTCTCAAGTGTTATCTCAGCACAATGAAGAATCACCGCTTTGCGCTGTTCAAATTCCTGCTTTGGTGTCATTTCAGTCAGCTTAATGTGCGGCAACGCTTTAAAACTGGCGGTCGAAATGATTTTTAGCTTAACGGTTCTGAGCGCTTGTGCTTCTTTTTGTACGCTGTCCGTTTCACGCTGCAGTGCGGCTATCTCATCTTCACTCGCATCAGTCGTGATCTGCTTAAGCTTATTCTTCAGCTCTAACAGGCGAGCTTCTAGTGCTTTGCTTTTTGTCGCATCCCAACTAAAAAACTTAAGAATACTGATTTTTTCCATGTTGAAACCCCAAAAAAAAGACCTCCCACTATCGCTAGTAAAGGAGGTCTATTTGCCATATAAAATTAAAATCCCATTAAATCCACACCACCAACCGTCGCTTTGCCAGTGTCGATATTAATATCGTGGATCGTGATGCCCGTATCCGTCAGCTTGTATGCTTTGCAAGTGCCTTCAATGGTTACCGTAGGCTTTTCACCCATTTTTAACGCATCTTTCTTGATGTTGGTGATCGGCCCGTACAGTGAGTAAGCTTCAACATAAGCAATACCCATTGTATCTTTGCCATTTTCTGTCACGTTGATTTGCGCGTTATCCATAAAATATTTGCCAAGTGCAAGCTGCAGCAGCTTGTGATCACCATGGACTTTTAAAGACCACTTCAACGCTTCAAAACCCACCACATCTTCAGATTGAAAAAAACCGCCATCATTCGAGGCGGTCTTAGCTTTTAAATCGGGCGGGGTGAATTCCACGATTTCATTCATAAGTGGCACGGATTCAACCAATGCCGCAATACGTTTACGAATACGATCAGCCATTAACGACCTCCTCTAGCCACGCTTCAATTAAGCCGTTATCTACGCTCATCTCATACACCATATGTTCGTTTGGAGAATAGCGACCGTAGTTCACACACAAGAACCAACGCCCCGAGGTATAGTTCTCAAGGTTGTTCTTGTCAGGGTGCAGAAATGCCTTAAACACCGGGATAACACCTTGCGCGACTAGGTTTTGTCCCCAGTTAGTTAAGCGATCAATCACCTGGTTCATGAAAGCTTCGGTAAGCTGCTTGCCCATGAGGGGCTGGCTTGTCTCTTCAAGCTTACGAGCCATGAGATCTTCCAAGCCAACGTGACCAATAAAGCGTCCCGTATTGGTTCGGTTACCGATGATCGAATAGCCCCCCATGCGTGTGCGCGCAATGGTTACTACGCCATGCTTATTTAAGAAGTTAGCTTGCGTGGTTTTATCATTGATCTTGTAAGACACATTACGCGATGTTTCATCACACAGAACGCCGCGATTTTGTGGGCTTTCATACCCTTCCACCGAAGCCATTGCCGCAATCAAAGCGATGGAAGCGGGCATTAATACTTGTGCTCCATCGTAGGTTTTCAAAAACCAAGGGTCGATAATGCAAAGCTTATCTTCACCCGTTCCTTCCGCACCGAATTCGCCCGCGAACTCCGCTGCGGCCATATCGTTTGTGTTGGGTCCATCCAGTACAGGTCGGCAACGGACATCACGTCCAATTAGCGCTAATGCTTGGCCAATCGGTTTAGAGCTAAAGCCCGGCGCGCCGATAATCGTCGGTGTTTCAGGACACGCTTTCACCGCTTGTAAACCAGCGATCGCCCCTGTTGCGCTATCAACACCGCCAATCACATTCGCTTCCGTCGTTGCAGGCACTTCGGTATCTTCAACAACGGTGACGTAAAGAATGCACTGCACGAACTCGAGTAAATAACGCACCACGTTAGGTAGCGTCCCAACGCGATCGCCAACACTATCAAGCATCAACATCGCATGTGGGTAATTCCATAAACGAGTCGGCTCGTTATAAGCTAACCCTGCGTTTTTATTCGGTGCAGTTCCAGTGATGTGAACCACCTGCAGTGCAAGTGGCCCCATGCTCGGCATCGGCTCAATGGTTTTGACTTCAACGCCATTGAGTTCAAAATCTTGGATCGGTGAAAGCATTATTTGCCCTCTTGTTTTGCGGTTGTCTCTGCCGCTTTTTGAGCAACAGTCGCTTTCGCTTGTGTTCCGGGTTTGCCCACCTTGCCATTCAGTAGCAGCATGGAAGCTTGAGCAGGTAAGAGCGGGACGGTTTTGTTATTCTCGTAATCAGGGCTAACCCATTCGCCGTTCAATCGAAACGGCTGTAATATCGGGTAGTTCTGAGTTTTTGACTTTTGCAGCTTTGTGGGTGTCGCCATTGGCTAGCTCCAATAAAAAACCCGCCAATGCAAAGCACTAAGCGGGTTGGGTTTGAATAGGGTTGTAAACGAGCATTAAAAACCCGCTAATTTAGCGGGTGTCTAAAGTGTTTCTGGGTTTATCGGCCAAGGGTTTTCGGTTTTGATTTTATCAACCGCCGCGTCTGCTTGCGCTTTAAAATCTTCATACTTAGCAATATCGCCGTCATCTTTAGCTCGATAAGCTTCAAAGTAAAGCGGGTCGCTAATTTGCGTGTATAACGCCCTGCGCTTGCTATCTACTACATCATATTCAGCAATGTATTTGTTGCTTTCATTAGTCACCCACTTGTCATCAATACGTTCATCAAAAATCGTTAATGGCTTATCAGGCGTAAATCCGCCTTTAATGGGACCTAGCTCAGAAACCACTTCCGACTTAGTGCAATCAGATTCATCATAAATCGTCGTACCGCGATGGTCTTCGATGTATTCCGAATCAATAGCTTTTCCCGAATCATCTAAGATTGCTACTACTGCAAAACCTTCTTTTGGTGGTAACGGTTGAACCTCTAACGCATCTTTGGGAATGTGAAAGATTCCTCCCCGATATTCAGATAAAACAGCTTGTTGAATCTCTTTCGTGTGACCATCTACAGGCCAATACTGTTTTGGTTCTATCATTTCAATTCCTTAAATGACAATGGCCATAGAACGAGCAATGTTTCGTGGTCTTGTTTCTATACCATTGCCAGATGATTTCTGTTGTTCTGGACTCTGATATGCACCTTGCCCTGCGGCACCGTATGTAAGCGCTCCTGCGTTAGCAAATGAACCATCGTTCTGTTTAGCCGCATTGCCGGAGAAATATGGTGAAGCAAATGCACTAGGAAAAGAAGGTGACGTTGCTGCGCCTCCAGACACCGCTGTTAGGGGATGATAGTGGGCCTCAAAGTCGTCAGATTGATGACTACCTAGCACACGACCTGCATCCACGCCTCGACCTTGATCAAGCACACGCAAGAACTCACCGCGAATTTCACCCGTATTAATTGTGCCACCACTAACTAAATGCGGATAACGACGAGCTAAACGCCAATAAACTGCTGTAGGTAAATCAACATTGATCTCCATCACTGCCCACTCTGGTGCTTCTTCAGCAAGCCATAAAAAAGGCATACCTACCTGATCTCCTGTGTAGGGAATCCAATAAAACGGCTTAGTATTGTCAGACCAACCAGCATGACGATTCCCTTCTGACAGCGGCCACTTACCAGCCAATGACTCAACATTGGAATACCATTGCCAATACGCTAACTCACCAGTTGCTTGATTTATGGTGTAGCAAATTTCGCCCGTTTTATATTTTCGACCTTGGTCATAAGGTAAAAACTGACTTACCGCGACTAAATTCGACCAATCTGTTTTGGCTTGTTGCTTTGCTTGGGTTAAATCATCATCCGTCGCATATTGGGGGTGCGGAGCATTATCATCGGTATGCGCTTTAATGCGCGCTTCCAAATCTTCCCAATCAACATACACTTTTGACAGATCAATTTTGCACTCAACATTGCTCGCATTGGTAGTGTACATTTCCACGGCATAGCGAACCGAATCGGTAGCGCCTTGCTCTATGGTTGGCTTGTAATCCCCTTTTCCGCGAGCGTAACCATAAAGTGTGCCATCTTCTAAGCGGATCGCCACTTCATTAATATGAAAACCACCCACATCGGCGGGTAGATCGCCTTTAAATACCAAGAGTGTTGGGCTTTCAGGGTCAAACAGCATACCGCATGGAACGGTATACTCTTCTTGAATCATAGTGGTTTGCAAACGTGGGTCACTTTCATCAGCAAGTAGCCCGCTACCAAACACCATTTCTTTCACGGGTAGCTTTCGACCTAGTTGGATCGAGTTGTTTTCTGCTGCAATACCTGCATTCGTTAAATAGCAGCGCAAGTCTGTATCTTGATTAGCCATGTTTAATTCTCACCGACTTAACTGAATGAATAGCAATCGCTCTGGTTTTAGGCATTGCATATATTGGAGGAATGGGCTCGGCAGCTTTCACTTGCACAATACGCGCACTGTGAAGCACCAAAGCACGATACTTATTTGCGCTGTGTAACCGCGAAAGCGTAGTTGTAACGCTGTCTCGTTCCGATTTGTAAGCCGTAATTCGCGCATTAATACGTTGCGACATCTCCGCTGTAAGCGGTTGATCAAGTAATCTGGCATCAACGTCAATGGAATACGCTGCATCACCACGGGTAACAGCAGAAGCAAAGCCCAACGCATCAAGCGCTGTTTTAAGCCCTGTTCTGGTTCCGGCCTTGCTGTGTATAGGGAATGCTTTATCCGTCGTTTTACGTTGCTGCACTATCGTGTCGGTAGGTTGCCAATCTGCAACGCCACGCTCACCTGCGAGCAGCACAACGAACTCATCAGCGGTTAACTGTGGGTTCTTTAAATTTGGGTAAGGGTTCGGGGCTAACGCTAAAATACGCGCCCATGCGTATTCTAATGACTCTTCGATGAGCGTTCGGTTGTCAGGTTGAACGCTAACAAACTCATTCGGATCTGACATCAATAATCACCTCGCTACAATATGGCGCCTCATCCCATTGGCACACCACATCAGCAGCAGGCTCTAACACCTTCACTCGCTTCACACCCAGCTCGTAGAACTCGTGGCCGATCTCTTCAACATCAATCACTTCTTCTAAGCGATGCTTGCGCTCAGCAAAGGCCATTCCGGCTTGCTGTGCCTGTGCTTTGGTGACGTGGTTATTTGGATTTGCGCCGGTATAAAGCACAACGCTGATCGTATAAGGAATAGGTATCGCAGCTTTTGTGGTGATCTCATCACTTTCCTGAGCAATGTCATCACGGTTTAAATACTTGCTCGCGCGTTCAAGTAGCGCAGCACTCGGAACGCCATTGGGCGTTTCGCGACTCAAAATAGCAACAGCCACTTTACCCGAATTTGGCTCGGTCATTCTGGCCTGTGCATCTTTCACAAGAGCGGGTTGAGCCGCTTTCGGAAATTCATAGCGCACAACCACCGCATCCGCTTCCGACTCAATCTTAATCACTGGCCGCTCATCCAAAGTTAACGCATGAAAGCGGTAACCTAACCGAGTTCCAGTGGTATGGAACTGGTACGGCGCTAAATCAAAGCGACGTAAGAGATCATCATTAGACTCAAGAACAGCGGGTTTAGGTGGAAACACTGAGGTATCTTCTGGCTGTAAGACTTGCCGTTTCAAGTTGTACTGCAGCGCCATTAAATCCACCATGTCGCTTTCTGTCACGAACTTACGAAACATCTGCAGCGCCCAGTAGTTTTTCTCACGGGTATCAGCAATGTATTTCAGCACCAAAGCTTGCAGCACTTGTGCGAGTAATTCACTGTCATTAGTCAACGCCTCTTGCAAATAAGCAGCTTTCTCTACATCGCTTGCTGCGCAGTGCTCTACAGCAAACGCAATATACTCAGCGAGCAACGTTTCAAAATCGGGCTCTTGAAACGCTTTCGGCCTGTTATCTTGAGTTGTCATACATCCACACTCGTTCTTATTGCTTCACCATTCCACTTGCCGACCACGCTCACCACAAAACCGCGTGCAGTTGGCGTGGCTTGACACTGTTCGATCGTCAAGCCAATCAATTGATTATTAGGATTAGTTAACGCTTCAATGGAAAGGTTTTGCACAATTAATGCTTCAGACGGGCTTTGATTTTTCCCTAAACGCTCAATGGCTCGGTTACCCAGCGCACGGCGCTTCACCCGAGAACCAACTTGAGTGGTTAGCACTCGCTTAATTCGGCAACTCAATGCAGCAAGCCCAGTGACAGTTAAACCCGACTCTTGATCAATGCCCACTATCATTTTTTAGCCTCAGTTGTCGGCCTATTTTCATCGTCATAGTGGAAGTGCAGTTTCACGCTATAGCCATCAACCACTACATCACCATCGGTGATCTCCATCGAACCGGCAAAAGTAGCCGCGCCACCACTTGCACCACCAGAAACTGCAAACGCGCCTTGGTGGTTAAACAGGCCAGTATTAATCAACTTGCCTGTGAATATGCTGTCGCCTGTGCGGTTCGTATTGCCTGTGTGTTCTTGGTTACCAATGTGCGTTAAGTCTGCATTCAAAAACATGCCGCCGGGGTAGTTGCAAGTGATCGAACCTTCATCGAGGTTATACAGCTCGGTCATGCCGCCCCCGTAATCCGTCATTACTTCGTTTTCTTGCAAAGTCGGAAAGGGAAACTGGTTAGAACGCAACCCCATCAGCGCGGCGGCGTTGTTTAAGTTGTCACCATGGCCAAGGTTAATCAAAATGCACTGCTCACCAACGGTTGGGCGGCGATAATGTTTGACTCGCCCCGCCGCAGGCACAAAAAAAGGCACACCCTCAGCTAAGTTTGTGCCTGTTTGAATATCCACCGTTCGTTCATGGGCCGCTTTAACTGTACCGAGGCGGATAATATTGGCTAATCGCCTATCGGTATCCGTAAGCTCTTCTCTCAGTTTTCGAACTTCATTCTGAAGCGCCGCTACTCTCTTGATTAAATCCATCCAATTCAGCCCCGCCAATTTCACCATACACTTCATCAACTGGGCCCATGCGTATAACTTGCCGAATCGATATGGCGCGCATGAAATAACCATTTTCGGCATTGAAGGCTACCGGATCGCTTTGAATAAAATGTGGTTCTTCTAGTACATCAGGGTGTTCAAATAAATTTGAAACAAACTCTCTTTCAATTCGAGAGCATACATCAAGTGCTAATTCGTCAAACTTATCATCGGCCATACTTACTGTAACAATGAAAAAAATCTCTATTTCGTGTTTTTTCCTGCCATCGTTAGAAAACTCGTCCATCGTGTTGCAATCACCGCACCGATAGGTAACTTCTAAACCGTTTAGTTCTTCTGGTTTCCTTTTGTAGTGTGAGCTCATTTTAATAGAAAGGCACTCTTCAACATGAGAAACAACCAAGCCAATATAATCACTTGGATTTCGAAAGAACTTGTCTAAGTTCTGCATAAAAAAACTCCTCAAACATTCCGTTAATCTCAGGCTCCAAACTTGAGATAATTTCTTCCACTTCATCAGCGATATCTTTTTTTATAACGCTATATTTTCTTCTTGCTTTTGACGTTTCGGCTGTTACATGTCTTTGCACGGCGAATGGATGAGAATCAGTTCTAAATTTCTTGATAAATGCATTATTGTGAATTTCTCCAGAGCCATCCTTAATCCTGCTTCCTGCCAACTCCTTTATAGGCCCAAAACGATGGACAGACACATCATTTAAACCTATCCATAATTTAGATGTATAAACCCGAGTTTTACCGCTAAGAAGCTTTACGTTTTTATATGGCTTAAATCTCCGATCGAATACTTCTTTAGTGCGTTTATCTACCTTCTTACTCGATCCGCTATTTGATATTCTTAATTCAACACCAAGAAGATTCATTGAGTAATTTCTTAGCCAGTTATTCGTCCTCCAAGTTGCTACCTTTGCCGCCCTTTCAATATCGCGAGGAAGGTAGTTTAGTTTTGATATAAAAGATGTATCTACATTAACTTTTCCACTCGGAGTAATCATCACCACGCGCCCCGCTGCCTTTTTGCACCATCACATACTCGCGTGTGATCTGGCTATCCGTGCCGGTTGATTTAACAGGCATCTCATAAACCAACATATACGGCTTATCTTTATAAACCGTACTGCATTGCTCTGGTAACGCTTCATCAGTAAGTAAACGATACACAGTGTGCTCACCGCGCTTTGCACTTTGTATGTACCCAATAATCTCTCGCTGATCGCCTTCTGCTGTCGTCACTAAAATAGAATGCCCAAAGCAATCCGCGATAGATGCCCGGAGTAACCCCCGAGCAGATTCAAATAAGCTACTCATACTTAAGCAGCAGGGACGATTTCAGTGATCACACCGCCAGTCAGCAGCACACCACCGTCAACGAACACACCAACGGGTTGCGAAACCGCACCTTCTGCCGTGGGTTTCGTTTTAGTAAACTCGCCCGCTTCAAAGTAAGCCGCATCACAATCAAAGCTTGGTGTGTCACCCACTTTAATCGGGCCATCAAAGTGACCATCAATGTGGCACGTCACCACTTCACCCGCTTTAATGGTTTGCATTGGCACAACCAACAAACTGCCCACCAAACAAGGGATGTCTTTTTTAAAGCCACCCGTTGGAGCGATCACTGCAATTTTTTTACCGTCGCTATAACGCATCGTTTTCACCATTTTTATCTAGATAAACAAAAGGGCGAGACACGCTCACCCTTGGTTTGATTGCTTCTGATTTACTCAAAGGTTGCTTTCGCAATACCACGGCGATCAACGACTTTCGATGAAATATCGTAAGTAATGCGGAATTTCGCACCGTCGCTTGTCCAGCCGTCACCCGTTTCTAACCAAGGGTCTTGCTGTCCATCAAGGAAGCCCATGACTACTGAATCAAAGTCTTTCGATGTCAGAGCGATCGCACCATTCACGTCAGTTAAGCGCGCCGTTTCAATCACTTTATTGAACTTCTTATAAGCAGGGTTAAAGCTGTCTGGCTTACTGGCCGTATTCAATACCGCTTCAAGCATGGATGCGTGATCTGGGTGAGCAATCAAGAACTCACCGCGCAAATCTAGCGCATCGCCGCCGCCGTCTTTATCACCGCCAAACGGTACGCTGGTTGCAGTAGCGAATACTTTATGCAGTGCCATGATAAGCGCCGCGTAATCATTGGCGGGAATGTTAGCGACAAGGTTTCCCCACTTTTCGGCGCTTGGCGCAGCTTGGAATACAGATTTACCATCACCCATTTTCCCGCTCAAAATAGAGTTGATCATCAACTTATCTGATAAGCGGTAGCCCGCTTGCATGAACTTGCGTGGCACCTTAGCAATCAAGCCAATTTCATCATTGATGATCGCTTGGCGGGTAAATTGAATCGCTCGGCCAAAGGTCGCCAATTGAATACGCTCACCGCTACCTTTTAGCAATGCGGATTTATATTCACCGTCTTCACCAATGGCCATCAAGTCCGGCGCATCATTCACCATTACCAACTCGGTTTCACGAAAATCGCTGAGGTTTTCCACGTTTGCCAGTTCACGCCACAATGGCGCACGCACCTTGGTTTCATCACGCATTACCGTGCGAATACTCTCGGTAATGATGTCGCCAAAATCGCCACTGTTAAACGCGCGGTTAACCAGTTCGTTTTTGGTTAACCCCGTACCCGCATTGACGCCCAAGCTAGCACGAGCCATGTTCAGTAATGATTCATGACCAAACGAGTTTTGCTTGTCTAACTCAGCCACACCAGCACGGGCATTCAGTGCGTTTTGAAGTTCTTCTTTTACGTGATCGCCATTGCCAATGTGTAGATGAGTTGCGGTTAAGTTTGCTTTGGTACCCGAACTGCTATGATCACCCAACGCATTCAGTAACTGTTCACTGGCGGTTTCAATCGTAATGTTCGGGTTATTGAGAACCTGATTAGTCAATTCATCACTCAGGTTTAAGGTTTTGCAAAGGTTACGAAGATTCTCTTTTTCGTTACCCATATTGAGTAGAATTTGGCTGGACGCCTGCTCTACAGAACATTCTGTATCTTCTAACAATTTGTTGGCCAGCTCATCACCTACGTTATGCTTTACACATAAAGCACGAATATCTTGCTGGCGTTTGTTTTCTGCTTTGACTGCGTTTTGCAGTTCTTCAGGTGTTAGTGGTTTCGGCATATCGCTTACCTGTTCGTCTAAATGGTTTTGTAAATGATTAGGGTCGGCGTCTGCCGCCTGTTTGGTCGGTTCTCGTTTGCTGCCTTTAACGGGTTGCAAATTGAAACCATTGATTAATGAATCAGGCACGTTTTTGTAATTCGAAATGTCCTGAATATCGTCTTCGGTAAAGCAGTTGGTTAAATCAACCGGGTCAATCACCTCATCAACCAAGCCCCACTCAAGGGCTTTTTCAGCGGTGAACCATGTTTCTTTCTTCATCGCTTCAAGGAAGTCTTCCAACGTCTTTTTGCTGCCAGAACGCTCCACGTATTCTTGGGAAATTAACTCACGCGAATTTTTCCACTGTTGCAGTGCGGCTTCTAAATCATCCTCTTCGCCCCACGCACCAATTTTCGGGTTGTGGATCATCATCGATGTGTTTGACGGCATTTGGCGAACATCACACGCGCTCAGCACATAAGTACCAATGGAAGCCACAAGCCCATCAACCACACCTGTCGTCTTACCTTTATGAGCTTTCAGTGCGTTATGCACTGCAATACCTTCGTACACACCACCACCACGAGTATGAATATGAACCTTAATATCTTTGGTTCCAATCGTCTGCAAAGCAGCAACAAGATCAATGGCAGCAATGTGATTGCTGCCAATAATGCCGTGAATGGAAAGTTGCGCTGGCTTGTCGTCGGCTTCGTTCGTTAACGTATACCAGCGTTTATCGGTTGGTTTAGGCATCGAGAACTCCCTCGCCTTTTTCGTTGGTTTTGATTTGATCAACAGGTGCAATGTTATGAGCAGGATCAGCGGTGCTAATTATGCCCATCTCATTAAGCTGCTTGCGTTCGGCTTGAATTTCTTTGCGGGTTGCCAGTGGGTTAATGTTGCGTTCACGCTGGGCTTGGCTAAGAGAGAACAAACCAAGGCGCGAACCTTTTTCGATTCCGTCCATCTCTTTTTTCGGGTCAATCCACGGCATAACAGGGGCTTGGTAAATCGCGTTGTAAACGCTGGAAGCATCAACGCTTGTTGGGATTTTCAATTCACCCTTGAGGATCGCCATTGAAAGCGCATAACGGTACTGCGGGCGTGTCCAATTCAGTACGAACTTACGTTGCAGCACTCGATAGCGGGCGTAGGAATCAACCAGTTCTTGGCGGTTCGATGAATACGCACCATCGTAGTTTCGTGTGACTGAAGAGTTGTTTACTCCAACCGCACTACTGACTAACTTTTGCTGACCGCCTCGAAACGGCGCGCTCATCGCCTCTTTACGGTTAGATTCCACAATCCCTGCATCTTCACCGGGCGCTAACTCAAACGAGTTACCCATACCAAGGAAGATGTCGCTGCTTCGTGAAAGGGCATCGTTATTGTCAGCACCAAGCGTAGGGTCACGCTTAATGTAGTAAGAAAAGCGCGAAGCAAGATCGGCACTCACCATTTCAGAGTTATCGTAACTTTCTAAACGAGAGATGAGATCAAGCACCGAGTGCAGTATCGATATGCCACGGTTTTGATGTAAGCGCCGCGTAAACTTCAAATGACAAATAAACATGGCATCGACTTCGGCAAACTCAAAACCATTTGAATCCTTTTGGATCAAATAGCTGATGGCTTGTCCGAGCTTGTTACGCTTAATCCCTTCAATCAAGCCACCTTCCAATTCAGTAATATGGCGCGGCACGAATTGCGGCTCAAATGGCTGAATAGCAAAGGGCGTAGTAGACGGGTAACTAATTTCTGGGTGATGGCCCATGTACATTCGGCCAAACACTTCCCCGTCGCGCAACCAAGTTCGACACGCTAGCCATTCCGTTTCACTGCGGGACGTTTCGTTATCAATATTTTGCGCAAGCGAATGCAGCTCCCACCACTTTGAAATGGCTTGAGCAAATTCAATGTGAACCTCACCTTTGTGATCAAGCGGTTGCGGCTCAACCATAATACCGTTGGGCCCAACAACGTTCGCGCACAGCTCATCAAGAATGGCCGTCACAAATGGGTTATTTTCGTCGCCATCTCGCGCTCTTTCATAAATCGCTTTCGCGCCTTTATTGAGTTCGTTCGCTGAGGACTTTGAAAATTTACGCTTTTGCTTTGTTTTGGGGTCGGCAGGTAACGCAGCGGTGTATTTGTTCAGCAGCGTTCGGTCATACAGTCGCTTTAAACCCTTTTCGGGGTTAAATACCGCCACCATCTTATCGAATAGGTTTAACGGATTACTCAAGGTAATTCCTCCTAATCATGCTGCGCCTGCCGCCAAGTGCTTCTTGAGCGATCAATCGAGTCAAACGCTCTATCTCTACGCGTACCGTTGCCAAACTGGCAAGCGTCAGTTTTTCGCCTTCTGCGGTTGTCACTTCTTGCTGCATCAGAATTTTTTGCTCTGCCGCAACGTACCATGCAAGGCGTTCACGGTTAGTGGGTAATGCTGTCATCCGTAAATACCTCTTGAATGGTTGTATCGGCGCTGCTTGCGTTCAAATTCTGGTTTCACGTTAGCATCCACCACGTTCGGGTTAATTTGCCAAGGTGCGGCCCATGCGGGCGGGCTGTTCCAATCAATGTCGTCGCCACCTAAATAATGCATACCCGCTTCCGCGTAAGCGCATAAATCTAAGCTTTCGTTTCGGGTGTTTGGCGGGCAAACCCAATTGCCTTTTTCATCAATGTATTCCGCTGTCAGTTCATCAAACCAATTCCGTTCAGCCCATCCGGGCAAATGAAAATAGCGTGAACCAAATTCAAGGCGCGAATAACTGGCCGTAACACGGTTTTTAAGGCGATTGGTATGCAGTAAAAGCAGCTTGATTTCACCATGTGCGATTTTACTGCGCTTGTCTGGGTGGCTTTCTTTAACTAGGTGATCAATATCTCGGCTTGCTCCCTTAACCAAGCGGAACAAATGTGCCAAACCTTGTGATTTAAGCCGGTTATAAAACTGGTAAGCAAAGTCAGTCACCGACGTTTGTTTGCCGTCCTTTTCACCTGCTGAGCCGCCAGAATCACACAGCGTTAAAACAGGCTTCATGACACGGCCAGAACCATCGGCAAGCGAGTAGGTTTTCTTCATCACTTCATCAACCAGCAAATCCCAGTCTTCTGGGTAAACCGCAGGATTAATGCGATCACCATTGCGGTGTTTGGTGGTAAGTATTTCAAAGCGATCAATCACCCAACGCTGCAGGCCAAGGCCATAAACGTGCGCTTGTACAATAAAGCGCGGGTTAGATTTACCGCCTTGAACGTCTATCGACATCACAATAAAGCGGCCATCATGAGGAACAACACTGCGCGGATGATCTAATGCGCGCTGCATCAGTTCGTGCGATCCCACCTCTAAAGCACGAGATTGCAGAATATAAGAACGCCCCATCCTTGTGTTGATAAATGACTTTAAAGCCTCTTCATCACCACTATCTTGGTATTGAGTGTCTGCATTTAAGTAGCGATACACTAAGTTTTCCCAACTTGCGTAAGCGGCTACAATGCCCTCAAACCAAAACGTAGCCCACTTGGAGCTTCTTATCTGTGATTCATCCTCAACCACTTCGCCATATTGAGTGATCGCCCCTTCACGAAACCAATCACCGCTTAGGTTTTTATCTTGTTTTTGTGACTCGTTAATTCGATGCGTACAGCGAGGGCATTCTACCCAAGCTGTTTTAGCCGATTCTAACGGGTCTTTGTGTTCTTCCCATTTCAGGGTTTCAAAATCCGGCCTAAACCACGCTTTGCAATCATCACACTGCCAATAAAAACGACGCCTATCGCCTTGGTTGTATAATGAAGCAATACCGCCACAAGGCTGCGCCTCATGCGGGGCCAACTCTTCAACTGGCTTGGGGTTACGGACAATACGACCAGGGGAAGATTCCGCCATCACCATGCCGGAAGATTTCGCGTTTTGAACGCGCATTAGCATAAGCTCGAATTTAGAGCCTTCTTCACCAACAGAATCATCCGCGCGATCGTAGTCGGTACAGCCTGCATAGCGGTAAGTCGATGCGGATAAACTGGTTTCTGTGGCTGAATCTAACTTTAGATTCATGCCATTTTTGAATTTCTTCGAGGTGATATTGTCGTCTGACTTTCGCCCCGTTTTTAATTTTGCAATGCCCGGTGTCGCATGAAAGCAGCGATCTAAATCGACTTTACTCATGTCTGCTGCTTTGGTTTTGGTACTGTAGATCAGCAACATGTCGCCGGGGGCTTGAGTGACGGCGTAGTTAATCCACCCTTCTACCATCGCTTTTGTTTTACCCGAACGTGCGGGGCCAACTACGATCACAGCTTCATATATACGCCTTGCTAGGCACTCCAACGGCTCACGCATGTAAGGCACTTGAGTCGATAAAAACTTAGTGACGTCCGTGCCGTCTGAAATCCACAGATCTTCATCAGCGGCTTGAACTGGGGTTTTATTTGTAGGCTCACACAAATACGCAAGTCCACGACGAATAGATTTCGCATCTGCGAACTGAACCCCAAGGCGACTATCAAACTGATCCAAGCTCATCTGCTACCGCCTTTAAATCAAAATTCAATAGCCGTTCTAAATCTTCCAATTGCTGAGGAGTAGCCGACGGAATAGACGACTCAATACGGGTAATAACTTTATCTTTAAACCCTTTCACCCCTGCAATACACACGGCTATTTCGTTTTCAAAATCTTCTCTGGTTACAATTTCTGCCGCGTCTTTCATTAGCGCTAACTTTTCACGCTGCCCTTGCACATAAGCGCGCATCTCAGCAGCCGTTTTAAAGCCCATTAAATCCGGCGCATCACTTTGTTTGATAGGGGCTTGGCAGAGGTAAGGCACAACCTGAACCACATCATAAAGTGGGGTCGAACCTTTATGCGCAGTTGGTTCTATCCCTGCGTTTTTCAGCTTTTTACGAATAGTTGAACGGTGATACCCAAAGACTTCTAACTCTGACAAGTTCCATAAGCGTTTTTCATTGTTCATTTCTTCCTCAAAGTTATAAAAATTTTCCCGACTCTCCGAGTGGTCACGCCCTTGTCGCCTATGGTTGACGTTGCCAGTAATGTAAGGAGTCTCACCTTTGACTTGCTTCTTTTTGATTCTGAACTCGCGCTCACACGTAAGGAGTAAGCGGTAAACCGCTTCGTGGTCATAGCTAACGAATTAAGACAGCGAGAAGCCAACGCGGGGGAACTATCGAGTAAATGCCGTAGCATCCGTAAGAGAGAAGCGATATACCGCTGGCTTGAATAAATCACAGTAAACACCTTCTGATAAAGGCTCTCCGCAATTTACCCAGTTCTCTCCAGAATTAACTTGAAGCTGAGCCGTCCCAGAACCAACGACTTCGACTTGCAAATAACCACCAAGATGATCAAACGGCATTTCATTAGTATGCAGCGGCATAAGCCCCACCTATTCAACTTCGATTGGAGAAAAATGCTGTACGACTTTTTGAGCAATATCGTAACTGCAAACAAACGGACCAACAGAACTCGCGGTCATTGCATTAATAGTTCGAACAGCCGTTAGGCGTTTCACCTTAAAACCATGACTTATAGCCAAAGCCTCAAGTTTAGGCTCTTGTTCATTGGTAAAAACAATCAACTTATAATTACTGCCTACATCAACGGCATGCGGCCATTGCTCCGCAGCAAGCTGCTGCCAGCCTGCCAAAGTAAGAAAAGCATAAACTTGATACATTAGATTTCCGTCCACATAGCGTCGGTATAATTAATGATTTCAGCGGTAAAATTACTAGGAGAATTGGCGTACTGAATAGCACCCATCTCGCGCTTAGTCAGTGGCAAATCTAAAACTAATTGCCCGCTGCTTTTGTCACCATTAACCCAAGCCTTAAACAACCGAGGAACGCCAAGTGAATAAGAAGACGTCCCCCAAGAACGCATTAACCGATCAATCACGACCTGCGAACTGGATCCGGTACGAGTTGAAACCACTACGCCATCAATAATAATTGATATCGTGACACCAACTCTTCGCAATCCATAAACATGAGTTTCAGAAACGTTTAAATTAGCCCCTGTCCAACTCACAACATAACCACCTGCGTAAACTTGTATGCCATCACCATTAGTTAACGCTCTAAAAAAATCGTTGATCGTTGGGCCTGAAAAAATAGACTGAAAAGCATCAGTCCTAACGCCTGACACGCAAACCTCTATTTCAAAGTCGGTATTTTCTGGAATGACAACTGGCTGACTAAATTGAACATACTGAGCTAAACCATCAAATGAAAGTGCAAACACTTGCACCGAAGCATGCTGATTCATTCGATTCAAGATTGAAGGCAAAACCCTAGGTAAAATAGGTTTCAACATGATTAACTCACTTATAAAAGGGTCACCGCCGTAAGCACTGTGGATAATGGCCTAAGCCTTAGGTGCTCGACGACACCAAAAAAGAATGCACGCTTTTGCTCTTGGCGGTGATAGGTTTGCTTGCTTTAAGGCAGCAAGCGGGCCGCTTTAATCAGAGTGACTGGCTAGCGAGCATTGAGTAAGAATGTAGCCTTGTAAATAATGGATCTGCCTGATGGCTTTTGAGTTCATTTCTCGGAGATCGAGAATATCTTCTGCAACTGCTCGTTCAACTTCGGCGGCTCCTGCATCGCCCACGCTTCTGGCGCTATCGACTTTGGGCACTGGCTCAGGACAACTGGCTTTGATGAACACCCGCTTAGCGCCGTTGCGAACGTCAGCACGAAGAGAGTCAATTTCTTTCTTTGCATTAGCGGCTTCCTCCGCATGTTTAGTGCTGAGTTCATTGAAGGATTTAATTTTGGCGACTTGTCTGTTGTTTAGCTCAACTAGTGAATCACGCTCTTCCGTTGCCTTATCAAGCTTCGTTTGCACTACCTTGCGGTTTGCTTTCTCTACTGAATACAAACTAAAAAGTGCGATGATTACGATAGTAATGACGCCAGCGACGATCATTTTCCAGTAAGCTGAAGTTGACATACCTCGCCCTCAATCTGTCTGCGAGTGATCAATCCTTTCCACTTCTGACCGCCCGCATACACCCACCGCTTCAGTTCACTGCAAGCGCCTGTTATATCACCAGCGTTCAATTTTTTAAGCAACGTTGAGCGAGAGAACGCACCCACACCAACATTGTAAGTAAAAGAGTAAAGCGCTGATTTTGTTGGCTCTGGAAGTGCTGGCTTAATCATCGGAAGTATTTGTCGCTCGATCTTCTTTAAGTCTCGCCGTAAGAAGTATTCACACTCTTCTTTTGTGTATACCTTCCCTTCGATAACATCTGGCCCTGTAGTGCCGTAGCAAACCGTAAGGACACCAACGACATCGCGATACGGAATATATTCTATTCCTTCAAGCGGCTTTATCATTGAAACCGCAATCGCAATCGCACCAGCGCCAGCAGCGATGAGCGACCGAGTAATGTTATTAACTTTGCTCATTGCCAAATTCCGCTTTAAACCGCTTCTTCTGCCAGTAATTATTTATCCACGCAGTTAACAACATACCGGCTAATGAGATAATAACTATGTAACCATCCGTTGATACCCCACCAAAGAAAGCCATTAAACCGTTCCACCAGTAAGACATTGAGCTGGAAATTTTTTCATTCATACGCATATCCACCCCCTGCTGGAGTGTCCTTTTGCTTACTTGGTTTAAAATAAAAAGCCCCACAGAACTGTTGAGCTAGATGAGAAATGACAAGCACAAAAAAAGCGCCATAAAGGCGCAAAACAGAGTAACAAATGTCAGAAACACAAAAGCCCCACCGAATAGGTGAGGCTCTGCATCGTGGTAATACTGCTCCATTTAGGGGTGAATGTCAACACTCACCCACTAGATGTTGTGCATAAAAATAAAAAACGCCCCTAAGGGCGCTTTTGGTTAATGACAGCAAAGGAAGGCGTTACTTATTGTTTGTATAAAACTTAATCGAAAAAAGCATTAAAGAACAACAGCAATAACAAAAAGTAATTCCCTCGTCGCATTTAGTAATGCTTATCTAAGCCGCCTCTTCTCGTTCAATTCTTTCCATCAGCGCCAGCATTGCTGCGTTACGTTTTGCAGAAAGCCATTTCGTGATTGGTTCTAGCACTTCGTGATAACGCTTAAACATGCTGTAAGTGCAAGCAAACTCAGCAGAACACATTGCAGCAAAGCGTTGTTCGTAGTTCCATTCAATACGACCATCGTGACAATGAACACAATTGCGGGTTTGACGGCGATCTGTTCTATAAGTGCCAGTACCACCACACGCAGGGCAAACTTGGCCTAGCGGGTTAATCGACTCTTCAATAGCCACGCGAACTAATGCAACAAAGGCTTGCTCGCATTTCTGGCCGCGCCACTTTTGAGTTTGGCTGATCACTTCAAGCATCACAGCTTTCTCAAGCATTCGTCTGGAATGTGCATTGTTCTGAACTTCTACAAACAACACCAAAAAACCAACTGGTGATTCCTTCCACGTCACACCAACCATCGCAAGCTGTTCTTCTAGCGAGAACAAGCCTTTACCACCGCCGTTGTGCATTTGTTCGTAGTTAAGCCCTTTCAAATCAAATTTAGCCAATAACGTTTCAGGTCGCATTATGCCGCCTCCTCACATTTGTTGTCTTTGCGCATGCTTTCATTCTTCATAAAAACGATCCAATGAGTATCAGCTCTTTTACCACTAGGGTGTCCGAATAATGGTGCGAACTCTACACAGTCTAAAATTTGGGTTGTTTTAATCTGAATCTCATTCCATTTAAAAATAAGAATTCCATTATTCTCTAGAACTCGAAAGCACTCAGCAAATCCATTAGAAAGCATTTCCCGCCAATCTTCAGGAAGTTTCCCGTATTTAATCGCCATCCATGCATCATCACCAATCTTATTCAAATGAGGAGGATCAAAAACAACTAACTTAAATTTGCAATCAGGAAAATCCAGATTTGTAAAATCATAAGTCACATCAGGACTTACAGAAAACTCGCGCCCATCACAAAGATTCGTCTCCAATTCACGAATGTCATTAAATAGGGTTAGAGGGTTCTGCTTATCGAACCACATCATTTTCGCACCGCAGCATGCATCAAGAATCAGCGTGTTAATCTTATTCATGCCACCTCCTGTAGTGGATAAAGAAAGTTAAGCCCCATATCACTCGCCACACCTCTTTTAAATGGAATTTTCGGTGTGTAGTGCATGTGGTGCGGTGTCCAAAGTACAAAAGCTGAAGGAAAGTTAACGCCGCGCTTTTTGGTTTTCCCATCAATATCAAAAAAGTTGTAGCGGCCATCCGGTTCATAAATGGCGGTAGCTTTACCATCGACCAATTCACGCCACCAAGTGGTTGCGGGTTCATAGGGTAATAGCATCATCCCACTTAGCCCTACTCTGGCTTCTTGATAAGCCTTTTTGATAAACAACTGCTTTAAGTCAAACGGCGGGTTACACCAAAAATCATTTTCCCATCGCTGCTCAAGTGCATCAAAGCCGACTATTTTCGCGTTCGGGTTAAAGTCGTTAGTGGCAAAACCAACACCACGTTGAAAGTAGTTACCCGCGCGGTGCTCTAACCAATCAATCGATGTATAGAACCGGTTCACTTTGGCCGTTGCTGGCTCTGCACAGACATCCAATTTAAACTCTCGCCCATACAACGCTTGTCCATCACCAAAGCATTCCCACGTTGTACCCCATCGGTTTTTATCTTCCGCTGGCGATGTAGAATTCACTAAAATTGCCATTACGCGCCCTCCGGTTTATTTCGCGACTTCACGCGAAAGCTTTCCCACGCAAACGACACCCACTCACCGCCGTTATCGAGCAAGCGTTCTACCACTCGCTCACTAAGCAAGCTTTGCAGTTCTTCATACCCAAGGTTGGTGAGAATGCCGGTTGGCAAGTCGTTCGACCAGCGCGCATCGATGATCGTACTCAGCATAATGTTTTCATGGTCGTTCTTGCGCTGCACACCCACTTCATCAAGCACCAGTAGATCAACCTGGCTAAGCACTTCAATAAACTTCGCCTCGGTCATCACACTGCTTGAATTGTATTTGTCGCGGATCTTCAACATCAAATCAGGGACAGAAAGCAGCATCACCGACTTACCGCGCGCCAACAGGTTGTTACCAATGGCTGAAGCAAGGTGGTTCTTGCCCGTACCCGTTGTGCCTGAATACACAAAACTGCGGTTATGGGGCGCTTTCAGGTAGTCACCCAGCCATGTGTTAGCATGGTTATACGCCACTCGCTGGCCTTGCGTTTCGGTAATGTAATTATCCAAACGACACTTGGCGTGTTTCTTACCAATACCGCTACGGCCCAGCGCGCTTTGCACTTTGGCAACTTGATGTTGCTGGAAGATCTTACGGCTGGTTTCTTCTTCCTCACGCTTGCGAATTTCTTCCATTTGCGCGCGGCTGTATGGCTGAATGTGCGCAGGAATTCTGGCACGAAGTTGTTGTAATGAGCTCATGGCTACCCCCTGCGTTCCGGTAATTGGTATTTCGAAACATCCATACCATCGCGATAGCTTTCACCAACTTGCGCGGTGGTTGGTTTCACAGTAAGCGCCTGACCTTTCACAAACCCGCGCTCTCTTGCCCACTGGTTCTGTAACCGCATCCCACTGCGCCACGCTGCAACCCAATCGACATAGGTGCTACCTCTCGACATCATTGCATCTCGCCATTGCTCGGTAGCGTAAACAATACCCATCACAAAATCCTTTTGCTCAGCGTACCAAGCGCTCATTTCATCGGTGAGCTTAAAATCACTTGGAAAGTTTGTTTTCTTACCGCTAGAACGCTTGGGTTTTTTAGGCTCCAATTTCGGCTCAATTTCATCACTAGGGGGATTAAGGGGGTTATCTTTTAATATTGGTGGATCTATTAATGATGGTTTGGGGTCGGAATTTGACCCACCCTCAAGCGTATTTTGACCTAGGTCGGAATTTGACCTAGGTTTATTTTCGACCTCGGTCAGCTCCATTTTTCTGATAGTTGCAAGGTCAATCCAGTACATATTTGAATCGTTATTTCGGCTGTTTTCTTTCTTACGATGCTTTACTTTAAGAACGCCAAGATCAATAAGTGTCTTAATTTGGCTTTTTAGTGTTGTTTTAGACACGCCGCACTTTCTTGCAACCGTGCCAATACTTGGCCATGCATAACCTTCATCACTGGCAAAATCAGCAAGGCAAAGCAGGATAAGTTTCTGGTTACCTTTAAACGCAGAAACATCCCACACGGCAGACATAATTTTAATACTCATACTGCCGCCCTATCTGCTTTCATTCGGTGGAAAATGGCCGCAGCTTCCTCGCGAGAAACCACACGTTTACCCTCAGCAGTGGCGTACATCCAAGAGCGGAGGCCACTGGTTAAAACGATATAAAGACTCATTGCACAAAGTTCTCCGTTATCAATGCTATCAAATAGCGTTATGCGTCACGCGTATGTGTGATGGTCAGTCACTACGCCGCTTTTTTGCTCATTAACGTTTCTAGGTACTCTAAAATTGGGTCATGGCTGTTTTGCGCTTCCTGCACTTCTCGGTACGCATCACGCAGTTGGTCAATACTGGCGTTTTCACGTAACAAAATAACCGCGCGGAACGCCTCACTGGTTTCTTTGTTTTGGCTTGCTAGCAGGTCGTCACGGCTTGATTTAGTGTGGTTTGCACCAATAGCAGCAACAGAAAACCCAAGCGGGTTAAAAAACTGATTTAGCGCTGCACAAGCACGTTCGACAGGCATGGCAGTGAGAATAGCCGGAAGAAGATCCATAATGGTGGATTTCGCTTCCACGGAATAACGCTCAAGGTAACGAAAAAAGTTTTGCGCATTGTTTTTGTCATCAATGCCCGGTCTTTTTAGTAGCTCTTTACGTTGAGCGTCTACTTCAAACCTCAACTCAAAACGGTGATAAACACTGGCAACGCGGCTTGCAATGTATTCTTTGCTTACCTCAGTTCGCCACCCTTCCACAGCGTTACGGATAACGCTCTTTAAACTGTGCTGCATAGTTTTTCCTTACTGGTTATTTGTACAGAATTTTAGCTATCCGCCATTTAGTGATGAATTGGCTACAATTAAGTTAGAAAATATCTGGCCGAAGTTTGTGTTTATCGACTTCGCCTTTGGTTCGGTCATGCAGCTTACGCGCTAAAGTCGCACCGGGCTTTTTATGCCCAAACATGATCAACCGCAGATACTCGGTGCTTGTTTTTAAATGGCTTGCCAAGGTTTCCCGTTGGCATGCGTCTAATTGACGCCAGTAGTTTGCGTACATAAATAGTACCTCCGAGGTAATACTAACCGAGAACAACCATACCCGCAAGGGACTGTACGCGTTTGGTACAAGGTTTAACATATAAGCATGAAAACTGCCGAAGAAAATAGAATTGACAATGCAAGATATCTCTCACTTATCGAGGGTGGCATTAGTGCATTCGCAAATAAAATAGACCGCTCGGAAACCCAAGTCAGCCGCTTTTTGGGAAGCGGTAGAACAAAGAATATAGGCCCTAAAATGGCCCGCCATATCGAGCAGTGCTTTGGTAAAGCGGATGGCTGGTTAGACGCCAATCATGGTAACGGAAACTATAAAAAGGATTTTTTTTCCAAGCGATTAAACAAGGCATGTGATGAGGCTGGCATTCCAGAACGAGGCCGAGCAGGTTATATACAAGAAAGATTGTCTAGGAAAATATCGCTAACCGCTATTCGCAAATGGATTGTGGGCGAAGCAGTGCCAGATACAAAGCGCATTGCAGAAATTGCTGCTATTGTCGGTACCACGGTTGAAAACTTGCTGAATATGCCAGCCGAACATTTAACCAATGAAACGCAAGCTAATTACAGCGTAAATGTACAAGCGGTGAATTACGCACCGATGGTGCCATTGATCTCTTGGGTGCAAGCTGGGGCCTTTTGCAATTCAGAAACGCAAGTTCTGCCGCACGATTGCGAAATGATACTGTGCCCAAACAAGGCTGCATCAAACCGCACATTTGCTTTGCGCGTGGTGGGTGATTCAATGACGGCCCCTTATGGCAGAACTTACCCAGAAGGCACGGTTATTTTTGTCGATCCTGAAAAAGTGGCTGAACCGGGCATGAGAGTAATAGCGAAAACAGACCAAGGCCACACATTCAAGCAGTTGGCAGAAAATGAATTAGGCCAGCGTTACTTAAAACCGCTCAACCCGCACCACCAACCTATATTTGATGGTGGGATTGATATATGCGGCGTGGTAATTGGCAGCTATATGCCTGAATAATTAATGCTATCTTCAATAATTAAACCGCTGGGAAGCGAAATTAGCGCAGTTGCAGTTTGCTTAACAATTGCGCCGTAGGCATTCTGACCTGTAAATTCACTTCTTACGAAAGCCCTTGGTTCACCATCCAAAATATATCTATATCTAGTTGATACGTGCTCATAAGTGCTCTTGTTATGCATATCAGATTTGATTTTCACTTCTAATGGTCTGTAACTACCATCCCACATGCTTAAGTTTTTCTCAAAATCATCAAAATTTATATAAGTCCCAAACCTATCGCTTTTGTTAGCGTACTCATCCTTGCACCACCCTAACACCTTATCAATTTCAAGCTTATTGCTCTTAGTGTTTGTCTTATGGCTAAAGCAGGAATAAAAATCATCTTTCGCTTCTTGATTAATTCCATTTCCGCTCATATAAGCGTCAACCAGATCATGACGCAATGTCATAGGTTTCTGCTTGATTTCAGCGATTGTGCTATTTTTGTATTGATCATAATCGACGCCACTAAAGCTATACATAACCATCAGCAAAGCATAAAAACCCATCCCGATAGCAAGATAAAATGATCCAGATTTTGATTGCAACCCGCTACTAACTCTAGCTTTATTTATTAATTTACCAGTTATAGGCATTACAAAAAGCGCCACAAAGAACACTCCCCAAACGATTATGCCCGGCGCATCGCCAGCAGCAACGATAACCAGCGTTGATAATGCCAGTGTGCTCGGCATGTAATCTCTTAATCTCATTATTAAATACCCCTCAAAACAAATGGTACAAAAAAGTTACAAAAACAACTTTACAGTACCATAATTTAATTGTACCTTTATTTCATACCTAAAAGGTACATATTGGCTGGCACTATAAAGCATTACGTTTTGTTTATATCAAACTACTTTCTTACTGTGAAAGATTTTGTACCTTTTTGGTGATAAAGCAGGGCTAGATCACGAAGGGCAAGGAGTTGACATGTTTCAGGTTGGAGAAAGCACCTACAAAAAACGATGGTTTGGTTACCAGAATGAAACAATGACAGGATCAGCATCCGCCATTCTCGTTTACTGGGACACTTCTTTATCTGGCGATCAAAAAACAGCGCACATTTATGCAACAAATGAAACATTAACAGGAAGCATTGAAGTGCTCTTGGAATTTGTAAACAAACGCTGTGACGAAAATCATTACCTGCTAACAGGTAATGCGCCACCAAAAAACATTCAGCTAAGCGAAAGAAAAGGAGACTTCATTACCTTTAGGTTCTTCACGAACGCATGGATTTGCGAAACAGAGGTGAGAACAACTAAAAGCGTGATTGATGCCAACAAACACAAGAGTCTAAAAAATATTAAAGCCTACATTAATGGCTTGGCTCTATGGGAAGAAAAAAAAGCCACACGTAAAAAAGGAAATAAATTAGCTCATATTTCTAAATCAGAAAAACAATTTTTGTGCAATGAGACAGCGGCCTGACCAGCCCCGCTTTTTAAAGTAATAACGAGGATTGCAATGAAAACACTAACCCTAGAACAAACACACCAAATGCTAACTGGCATTCAAGTGGCGAACGTATGCACCCGCTCTTTTGATGAGCAAAAAAACAGCTTGCAAAAAGACGACCCCATTCGCGTAGCGGTGGAGTTAGTTCAAGAAAAGGTACAGTCGTTATGTGGGGTTAATTTGCAGGTTGATGATGAAACCTACGCATTGATGCAGCAGATTGGCGCGGATATTTCAAATATTCAAGGGCAGATCCACGCAAGAAAACATGCCCACTAAAAGAAGATAACCCCCATCGGTGACCAAACCAACAGGGGTTAACTTTGTGCAATGAGACTTTTACGCCTCGCAATCAAGTATATACAGGGCTGACCACTCTGACAAGCAATTGCCTGATTGCGGGGTTTCACCCCAAAAACAAGGAATATGCAATGAGCACTTTAATTCTTCGTGATAACCGAGAAGCGTTTATTGATAAACACATTCGACAAATTCTCGAAGCCGAAGGTTACGAGCCGCTTGAAGTAAACCGCGCTTGTGACCTTGCAGTACAAACCTTTCGCACCACCGCATCATTTGGCGGCGCAAAGGGCGGCAAATGCTTTGACTACTGCTTAGCCAAAGCCAAGCAATTGCTTGGCCCTGTCAAAAAGAAAGCAGCAAAGAACGCGAACGCGAAAGCAAAAGGTAAGGCAGCATGAGCGACGAAAGAAAACGCGAGCAAGCTGCGGCCCGCGCTAAGCGTTACCGCAAAAATAAGAAAGCCGCTCAACACGTTGAGGTGCGCGGGTTATTGCTTCACCCAGTAGTGCACCAAAAGCTAAAAGAAGTGCGCGAATTCTATGCCTACCCAACCGAGCCTTACTCGGAAGTGGAAGCAATAGAAGCTTGTATTTTACGCGCTCACAAACAAATTGATGCCATAAAACAAGAACTAGGCAAATGCAGCAAGTGTGGCGAACAGCTACCGCAAGGTTGTGCCAAGTTATCTGAAGGCGGCTTGTTCAATGGTGAGGCTCAATGCTGGCACACCGTTAACCGAGTACGACTTTATATGCCAGGTAAGGGGTGATTTATGGGTTTAGTCATTTACGCACTGATCTGCGTTGTGTTCTACGGCATTTATTCATGGAGAGATCGCGATGCAAACTAAGCAAAACAGTTTTATTGAAAGTGTGGTGAATGTGTTGATCGGCTATGGAATTTCTATTGTCAGCCAGCTTGTGATCTTCCCTCTTTTTGATGTGCATTTGAAGTTGGAAGAAAACTTACTGATAGGCCTTTATTTCACCATTATCTCAATTGGCCGCAGTTATTCTATCCGCCGCTTGTTTAACCGCAAGCAACGCAAAAACCCAATCATGGATATGGAGGTAAGGTGATGAGAACCCTACCAATGATTTTTAATACTGACATGGTGAAAGCCCTGATTTCTGGCGATAAAACGGTAACGCGTAGACCGACAAAAAAAGAAGTTACTTACAGCGAGCTTGGTGGTTTTTGTTGTGATGGTTATATGTTTGGCCTTGGCTTTTCTCCTGAGTCAACAATGAAAAACTTTGTTAAAAGTAAGCACGCACCTTGTCAAACTGGCGACCTAATTTATGTGCGTGAGACATTTCGCTTATTCAATAATTCAGATGAGTGTGGGTGCTCAGATCATTGCTCATGCCCACCGACAGGAGCGCCAATTTATTTAGCGACCAGTGGCGATAACTCAGAAAGCAAATGGGCTCCATCAATCCACATGCCCCGTGGCATTAGCAGAATTACTCTGAAAGTCACTGATGTTCGCATCGAGCGAGTGCAGGAAATTACAGAAGACCAATGCTGGAAAGAAGGCATTGAAAATACCATTGGTGATTTTGATATTTACCAACTCGCAGAAATGGCTAAAACATGGGGCGGAACGTTTGAGGATGCTAAATCATCTTTCGCTTGCTTATGGGATTCAATTTATAAGAACTGGCATCAAAACCCCTACGTTTGGGTAATCGAATTCGAAGTGATTCACCAAAACGTAGATAAATACCTTTCATCAATCAAAAACGCCGCTTGACCAACGGCCTCAACAACCAATAGGAAAATGTGCAATGAGTATTGAAATTATAAGCGCCCACGTAAACCAAATAGTGAAAAACGAAATGGAGGAGATCGGCCTTGTGCATTTCGCGCAAGACCTAGGCCCACAAATAGGCTTCGCTGAATTTGAACGCCTAGTCGAAGACGCACACCACATCTTCACCAACAAACCCGCCAAAGGCTTTGGTTACTTCAAACCTGAAAGCGATTTTCAAAGCAAGTTAGACACCTTGCTTGAAGGTAACTGTAACTTCCTTGAGTTCTCTTACTACGAATCTACTCATTTAGTTCAAGAGCTGAGCAAATACCCGTTTGCTGACACAGGGCTTGTAATGTTTGCCCGTTACCGTCATTTGGCTAGCGAGCTAATGATAGTGGCGATAATCCCCTTTGCGGAAGGCGTAAACATTAACGACCAGTTAAGCGTTAATAAAGTGAACTACTTAAACACCCCTAGCATCACCATCGCTGCGATGATCAACCTAACTGAATACCAAACTAACCCTAACCAACTGCGCTACGTTACGTTTTTAAAGGGGCGTTCTGGCCGCGGCGTGAGTGACTTCTTTCTTGATTTCCTCGGGCTTGATATTGGCTTTGAAACCAAACTTCAAAATCAAATTCTTATGCAAGCAGTGCAAGACTTCATTAGCGACCAGCAAGCCGACCAAGAAGAAGCGCTAGCGATTCGCAAACAAGTAAAAACTCACTGTTTTGATGTCGCGAACCTCGGTGAAGAATTAGACGTTGTAGAGCTTTCGGGTGAACTGCCACTCAACAACGGCAAGTCATTTGAAAGCTATGTGGTTGAAAACGGCTACGAACTCGCCGCGCAATTCCCAGTAGACAAGAAGATGATCAGTAAACTTGTCACGTTCAGAGGCGCTGGCGGCGGCATTACCATCCAGTTTGACCGCATTCTTCTTTCAGAGCGCGTGTTCTACGACGCAGAAACCGACACGCTAACCATCAAAGGCACACCACCAAATTTACGCGACCAGTTGGTGAGGGGGTTGTGATGAGCAAGCGCAAAATTGAACACCTTTTAAAAAGCAAAGGGATTACCGCAACCAAAATAGAGTACGAGAGAGGTTGCCCTACTCCTTATGGTTATGCAAATGGATGGACTCTTGAATTCACCGAAGAAACTGAAAACTTGGTTTTTGATAAAGGGGGCGACTTAAGCACCGAAATGGAATTTGACAATTTAAAACAGGTTGTGGAATTCATCGATGCCTTACCGAGCATTAATAACGCAGAGGTATCCAAAGCAAACGAAGGTCAATATTACTGCCAGTGTAACAACAAAGACTGCGGTAACTGGTTCGAAGTATCAAAGATTGGTGAAACGTGCAAGGAATGCAAAAAAGGCACGATGCAGCCGCAAGATGTAGAACCGTATTAACCAACTAGGCCACTTGACCAGTGGCTTTCAACCTCAAAATTAAATTAGGAAACGTGCAATGAGCAAGCAAGACAAACCCATTAACGAGTACCAACCAAACACAAGCGTGTTTGATACAGAAACAACAGGAACAGCTAATAACTGCATTATTCTTACGCTTTCCGCTGTTAAGTTTGATCGATTTCAACCAATCCCTCACGGTGATGCTTTCTATCAAGAAACTAGCTTTAACCGAGTATTGAACATCCCCGAACAAATATTAAAAGGCCGCATTATTGAAGCTAGCTGCATTGAGCAATTTTGGTTAAAGCAGCCTAAAAACGCCATTGACGCCGCATTTTACGCCCCGTCTAACCCGGTAAAGAAAGCACTAGAAGAGTTCTTTGAATTCATTAAAGGCACTCAACCATTCTGCCGAGGCACTGACTTTGATCCACCTAAGCTTGCTAGCTTATGCAAAGATTTTGGTGTGAAAATGCCGATCAAATACAACGCATTCCGTGATGTGAGAACTTACATAGACGCATTCACTATGGGCGAGCAAGGCTACATTGATGGCTGGAACACACCCGATTGGATTACACCTCATATTAGCATTGATGATTGTTGGCGCGATGCTCTGCAAATGGTTGAAGCCCCACAGCGCTATAACCAGTTTTAATTAAACCGCCACCACCTGACCAGTGGTGGCTTATAAAGAACAAGTTTAAGGAAAGCGAATTATGTCTAACAATTTCTGTTATGAATTTCCAGTAGTGCGCGGGCATCAAGCTGGCCGAATATTTTACATGGCCACTGTCCCAATGCGTGTAGTACAAAATATGTTTAAGCTTGACACTGGCGATGGATCCGCACTTTCACGCAGCCAACGTGAAGTCAATTTGGTTAGAGCTAAAAAGTTTTCGGAATACTTAAAACAAAATAAAGAAAGTTTCGTTTTGCCAGCGCTGACAGGTTTTGTGAACGTTGATCGTGACATGAATGTTGAGTTTAAAGAATCAAATATTGCGAACGTTGGAACGCTTTCAGTTCCTATGGATACGGCCCTTCTTTTTGTTGATGGGCAGCACCGCGCGAGTGGCGTAGCTATTGCAATGGAAGATAGCGACACAAGAGTTGAGCTTGGTTCGCACAGCGCCCCAGTGATGCTCTTTGAAAGCTTAACACTTCAGGAGCGTCAATCTATGTTCTCGGACATTAACGGCAATGTAGCGAAACCAGCTCAAGCGCTTTCTGATACTTACAACAACCGAGATGAAATGGCTTTATTTGCTAAGGAACTCGCCGCAAACATTCCACAGTTAATCGACATGGTAGACTTTGAGCGCAATGTAGTTTCAGTGAAAAGCACTTATCTATTCTCAATCAAAACAATTAAAGAAGTAAGTGCAACAGTTGCCGGGATAAAGAAAAACAGCGCACCAACAGAAGAAAACAAAGCACTAATCACTCGCTTTTGGAAGAGCTGGTTCGAAGGGATTGGTTTTGATGAAAAGTTTTCCCATTGCGTGAGAAGTGCTCAACGCCTCAAAGAGGAAAGCATCATAACCACTGGTGTAATTCTTAAAGCGGCCGCGTTAGCTGTAAAGGAGGCAGGAATCGACAATGTTGATTTCTCAATCTTACGTGACATTGATTGGTCAAGAAATAGCACGGTATTTCATGGGCGATGTGTTGATGCCAACTTAAAAACAATGAAAGCAGATGCAACAGCAACCAAATTAACTGCTGCTAAGTTACTTTCTATGATGAAAATTGATCTTAATGAAGGGCTATCCATCATGGAAGAAAAGGTCTTTGGTGAGGTAAAGCCGATTGAAGTTGAGGTTGAATCAACTCAACCAGAAGATCAGATAGAAACAGTAGAACAACCGCAATGTGCTGCAACAGAAAAACTACCGGATGAAACCACCAACCACCCAACATTTGAATGGAATGATAAAAACCTACCAAGCCCGCTTTCTGATTGGCGCGCATATGTAGGCTTAAATGATGAAAGCACCACCATGATCGCACTGAACTTTGCTTGCAAACGTCATGAACTAACGCAAGCTCAACAATTTGAAGCTAGCGAAAAACTATCAATAGTGTCAAGTGAGGGGGATGATGCTGACTATATAAGAACTTTTGTTCGCGGCGATTTCGCTGACGAAGAAGTGAGAGAGATTTATTTTAGAGCTCTACGAGATTTCCTATTCAATCTCGATAATAGTCCAGAAGTAAATGACATTCACAAATCCTTGCTGAACATCAGAACCATTCGAGGTGAAGTTAAACGCTTGGCTCTAAATATTGCAGATATTGCAGAAAAAGCAGCTAAAAAACAGAGCCTTTACATCTAACAGACAGCCTTTAATAACCGCCGCCACCTGACCAGTGGTGGCCCTGATAACCAATTAATGCAATGAGATAATTATGCTAAGAGAAAATGAGATTGTTGTAGATAACTTTGCGGGCGGCGGTGGTGCTTCCACTGGCATGGAACTTGGACTTAACCGCCATATTGATATTGCGATAAACCACGATCCCGCAGCGATTGATATGCACAAAATGAATCACCCAGAAACGAAGCACTATTGCGAGTCGGTTTGGGATGTTGATCCAGTCGAAGCATGCGAAGGGCGTCCGGTTGGCTTGGCTTGGTTTTCACCTGATTGTAAGCACTTCTCTAAAGCCAAGGGTAATCGACCCGTTGATAAAAACATTCGCGGCCTTGCTTGGGTTGCTATTCGTTGGGCCGCACTTGTGCCGGTTCGCATCATCATGCTTGAGAACGTTGAAGAGTTTATGACTTGGGGGCCAGTTGTTGAAGCCGAAGAAGGGAAGTTTAAACCATGCACTGAGCGAAAAGGTGAAACGTTCGAGGCTTTTGTAAAAGTACTCACTACTGGATTGGAGAAACAACACCCAGCATGGGAAGAAATACGCTATGCGCTAGGGGAAACCTTTCCGTATGAAAAACTTGAAAAAGGGCTTGGTTACGAGGTTGATTATCGAGTTCTTCACGCTTGTGATTACGGTGCGCCAACCATTCGCAAACGCTTCTTTTTGGTCGCTCGGAATGACAAGCAGCCAATCGAATGGCCGAAGCCAACTCATGGCGAAGGGTTGCTCCCTTATGTAACGGCGGCAGATATCATCGATTGGTCAATTCCTGTTAAATCCATCTTTGGGCGCAAGAAGCCGTTGGTAGAGAATACCATGAAGAGAATAGCTAAAGGATTAGAGAAGTTTGTACTAAATAACGAGAGCCCTTTTATTGCTCCTGGTGAATGCGCAGTTCCTTTTATTACTGAGCACGCAAACGCATCTAACCAACGTAATATGCCAGCCGACGAACCATTGAGAACAATATGTGCTCAAGTAAAGGGTGGCCATTTTGCTCTTGTTACTGCGTTCATCGCTCGTCATTTCACTGATGGTCCATCTGCATGTATCAACAAGCCTTTACCAACAGTAACTACGATCGATCACAATGCGTTAGTTACTAGCCATATGGTCAAGCTCCGTGGAACAAATATCGGCCACGCAACAAATGAGCCACTACACACAATTTCAGCCGGCGGGTTACACCTAGGCGAAGTGAGAGCTTTCCTAATTAAGTATTACGGCACTAGCTTCGGTGAAGATCTTAAATCGCCAATTGGCACTGTAACCACAAAAGACCGTTTTGGTTTAGTCACAGTTCGCGGTGAGCAGTATCAAATTGTTGATATCGGTATGCGTATGCTTGAACCACATGAGTTATTTGCCGCGCAAGGCTTCCCTGCTGATTACAAAATTACTCATAACTCACAAGGCAAGAAAATAAGCAAAGCAAGCCAAGTAGCAAGATGCGGTAATGCGGTATGCCCTCCTGTGGCTCAAGCGCTTGTTGAGGCAAATTTGAATCAAATTGATTTAGCATCAGCCGCTTAAAATTTTAATAACCGCCACCACCTGACCAGTGGTGGCCCTGATAAATAGAGATTGTGCAATGACAAATACGACCGAAGTGAAAGCAGCGCCAAAACCATTTATTACTGATACTGAAATTAAGAGTATTTTCAATATTAGCCAACCCACACTGTGGCGCTGGACTCAAAAGCTAGGGTTTCCACCCGCCATTGTTGGGATGAAGGGAAAACGCCCATACCAAAAAGTGATTGATTGGGCGAAAGAACGTGGAATGGAATGGAACTTCGGGGGGTGTTAACTCCCCTTTTTATCGCCTTTCAATACGCTGCACCAGTTCTCGTAAGCGATTCTTTGCTCATCTAGGTAGTCGTAGTCTAAATAATGACTTTGTACGCCAGTATGCACCTTATGACCAAGCATGGTTTCGCCTACGTGGTATGGGGCTCCTTGTGACTCCCAGATATTCCGCGCGGTTCTCCTCATATCGTGGTTTGTAGTTCTAGGATAGCCAAGCTCTTCTATCTTATTCGCTAGCTTTGCTCCAAAATCGACCGGAATATTAGCAGCCATTGGTCGATCTTCTTTTACCACAACAGGCGGGAACATTATTGTATACTCTGGCCATATATCGAATTGCTGCTTTATAACTTCAACGGCAAGGCTAGGTATAGCACGCCTGATTTCTCTACCATCCTTCTTTCTGGTTTTGTTGTTCTCTTGCGGCACAGTCCACACCAATCTATCCAAATCAAAATCGGATTTTCGAGCTAAACGCAGCTCGTTTGATCGGTTCGCGAAGATGACCATCAATCTCAAAAAGTTTTTATTGCTTTCGTGTATTGTTAGATCAGATATCGCACGCCAAAGTGCTGGAACGTTATCTTCGCTTTGACGGCTTCTCTTGACTTCTGTTGGCTGGCCTACGTCTCTCTTTTTTAGTTCTGATATGACATTGTTCTTTATTAGCCCGTGGCGAACCGCATAAGACAAAACTTGCTTAAGCCTAGACATTAGGTTTGCTGAGTGTTTAGGCCCAACCCTCTGTTTTGCTTTGTGGAAAGTTGGCATGAAGTCGGACAACTCTAATTGCTTGACTGGGTATCCGCCAAGGTAAGGGCTTACGTCTGTGTCGAACATTTTTTTTAGAGCTTGCCATCGCTTTACGTTTTCTTTTGCGTGATGCTCAACCCAGTAGTCAATAACGTCATCTAATGTGGTTGGTTTAACACCCGTTTCTATTGTTAGTACTTTTCGCGGATCGAGCCCATGAGTGACAAGCTCGGCTTTTGAGTCTCTTTCTCTTAGCGCGTCTCTGATTTTCATTGCCGGGTATTCACCAAGCTTTAACTTGATCGGCTTACCAAAGAAGTTTACACGATAGATCCACGTGATTTTTCCTTTGGGGCTTATGCGAACACCAACACCATCTCTATAAGTGATCTCAGCCTTACCGCTGTACGGCTTTCCGTAAATTGATCGCAGCCAAGTGTCTGTGATTGCCATTCTTTCCTGTCCAAACAAAAATTTGGTACAAATTTGGTACAAAGACAAGATGAATGCAAGCGAATTTGAGTGCATTTAAGTTTATTAGAGAAAGGAAATTAAAGCATTAAATCAGCGTTAAGTTGCTGATTTTTTAAGGCTTAATAGTGATTTTTGAATGCAAAAGAAAGGAAATAAATTTATCTGAAAAGTGAACTTTGTTACATACCAAGCAACACGTGTTGAGTTTGATTGAAAATAACCCATCGAAGCTCACTCGGTAACACGAATACCGGAACTTCAATGAAGTGAAGATTTTAACTAGCTCACGCTAGAAATGCAAAGATCGAATTATATAAATCAAAAGAAAAAGCCCATGATAAATATCACGGGCTTTGGAGTTTCAATAATTGATTATGCTTCAGCGCGACGAGGACGACTTAACGTACCCGCATTGGCATTGGCACTAGCATTGCCGTGACCACGTTCACCACGGAAGTTACCACGATGGTCACCACCACGGTTGCGGTCAAAACGACGCTCACCATCACGACCAGTCGCCGCTGCACCGTCACGGTTGCCACGGAAGCCACCTTCACGGCCACCACGACCTGCGCCAGCCGCAGGAGCACCGCCTTCACGATTACGGAAGCCACCGTTTCCGCCTTCACGACGGGCACCACCACCGTTACCACCTTCACGACGACCACGAGACTCGCGGAAGTCATCAAAGTCACATACAACAGCACCGACTTCTTTTTGGCGAATACGCAGTTTACGCAATTTGCCTTCAACATCTGAAGACATTGATTTAGGAAGCTGTACGAATGTATGGCCTTGAGCAAGTTTAATTGCACCAATTGAACCTTTGGTTAAACCAAGTTCATTAGCTAAAGCACCAACGATGTCTTTCACTTGCACGCCTTGCTCGCGGCCGACTTGTAACTGATAAGTATCCCAGTCATTGCTCGCAGTACCATACTCGCGGCGACCTTCGCGTCCATCACGGCTATCGCGACCGCCTTCACGGCGTTCACCACGCTCACTACCCTCTTTACGATCACGACGACGTGATTTTTCACGCTCGATCGCGTCAACCATTGGATCTGGGCCGACATAGAACAGTGGACGATTGCCTTGTTGGCGCTTCAGTAAAATGGCCGCCAGTGTTGTGGCATCAATCTCTAGGCTTTGTTGAAGTTTTTCAATGAGCTCAACAAATTTGTCTAAAGCAGTATGACCTTTGTCAGCTTCTAGCTCTGCACCCAGTTTGATGAGACGAGCTTCAGCAACTTTGTCACGCATTGGAAGTTGAATCTCTTCCATTTGAGAACGAGTTACGCGCTCAATCGTACGCAACATACGAATTTGGTTCGTGCGAACTAGAAGGATCGCTTTACCTTTGCGTCCAGCACGGCCAGTACGGCCAATACGGTGGATGTATGATTCTACATCGAATGGGATATCATAGTTGAACACGTGTGTAATACGTGGAACATCAAGACCACGAGCAACAACGTCTGTCGCAACAAGAATGTCGATTACACCCTGTTTGATATGATCAACCGTGCGCTCACGCAGTGATTGCGGAATATCACCATGAAGCGCTGCCGCTTTAAAGCCACGAGATAATAACCAATCAGCTAAACGCTCGGTGTCTTGACGAGTACGTACAAAGACGATTGACGCATCGGTTTCTTCTGTTTCAAGAAGACGAGCCATCGCTTCATCTTTTTCAACACCTTTAACAACCCAATATTGCTGCTCTACTTTCGCAACAGTTTGGTTTGAACCTGCTACGTCAACACGAGCTGGATCACGTAGGTAACGGTCAACAATCGTCTTCACCATAGGAGGCATAGTCGCAGAGAACAGCACGCGTTGAGCGGTGCCAGGTGCTTGTTCCATGATCCAAGTTACGTCATCAACGAAGCCCATTTTGAGCATTTCGTCAGCTTCATCAAGAACGAAGGTATGACATTCGTCTAAATGAAGGCGATCACGAGTGATCAAGTCTTTTACACGACCAGGTGTGCCAACCACAATATGAGCACCATTTTTCAGAGCGCGCATTTGGTCAACAATAGAAGCACCGCCATAGATCTCAAGTACTTTAAGGCCTTGAATCTTTTGGCCAAGGTTTTTGATTTCTGCCGCAACTTGGATAGCAAGTTCACGAGTTGGTGCCATCACAATTGCTTGTGGCTTGTGTTGAGAAAGGTTTAATTTGTTCAGTAGAGGTAGAGAAAACGCAGCCGTTTTACCTGTACCTGTTTGTGCTTTACCTAGCGCATCTCTTCCTTCAAGAAGAAATGGAATAGCAGCAGCTTGGATAGGAGTTGGAGAAACGAAACCCATTTCATTTAGAGCAGAAAGGATTGAGTCGTTTAGGGCTAATTCACTAAATTGAATTACAGAGTCTTGCATGGAGATCCCACTAGATTAATTAACAAAAGGTCCCACGTGCTCTACCAATTCCAATACCGATCCATTAAAAAGAGCTGAGTTCCGTTCAGATGCGGATAAGTCTTAAAACGCATCAAGCCGCTAGGGACATATAAGGGACGCGGATTATTCCCTAAAAGCATAAAAAAAGCTAGTAAAAATTGAATTACATCACAAAAATTCGTCATAAATGACCATTAAGCTCATTAATTCACCCAAAACGAACACAGAAGCTGCATTTACAGCGCACTGTTAAAGCAGACTAGCAAAAATAACGCTTTCGGTAGTAATCATCCCGCTCAATGATTATAGTGTGCCCAATCGCATTTGTTAGAAAAAGAAACATGTTTCAAGATAATCCGCTCCTTGCTCAACTCAAGCAACAAATCCAAGAGAACTTGCCTAAGAAAGAAGGCACGATAAAAGCCACTGAAAAAGGCTTCGGCTTTTTAGAAGTTGACAGTAAGAACAGCTTCTTTATTCCGCCTCCGTACATGAAGAAATGCCTACACGGAGATAAAGTGGTGGCCATCATTCGCACCGAGAATGAGAAAGAAGTGGCTGAGCCTCAAGAGCTGCTTGAGCCTTCATTAACTCGCTTCATTGGCCGTATAAAGCTGTACAAAGGTAAGCTGAATGTCACGCCCGATAACCCGCAACTAAAAAGGCAATCGCTGAAAGCCAAGGTGCAAAAAGGATTAAACCCTGAACATTTCTCTGAAGGTGATTGGGTTGTTGCACAGCTTATTAACCATCCACTGAAAGACGATAGCGGCTTTATGGTTGAAATCACCCATAAAATTACGGATGCCAACGATAAGATTGCACCTTGGTGGGTGACTTTAGCTGAAAATGACCTGCCTAACAGTGAGCCGGCTGGTATTGAACATTGGCAGCTAAAAGATGATGCCGACCTACAACGCATCGATATGACCCACCTTCCTTTCGTGACCATCGATGGGGCATCAACTAAAGATATGGATGATGCACTGTTCGCCCAAAGAACCGAGAACGGTGACTTCACATTAACCATTGCTATTGCAGACCCAACCGCATACATCACGCCAGATGACGAGATGGACAGTGTCGCGCGTGAGCGGGGTTTCACTATTTATCTCCCTGGCCGCAATATCCCAATGTTGCCACGTGATTTAGCCGATGATTTGTGTTCGTTGATGGAAAATGAAGTTCGCCCTGCCCTTTGCTGTACCGTAACAGTGACTAAAGAAGGTGTGATTGGCGATGACATTACCTTTTTTGCGGCCAACATTAAATCGCATGCTCGATTGGTTTATGATCATGTATCAGATTGGTTAGAGACGGGCACTTCTGCCGATTGGCAACCAAGTGACCAAATCGCTTCCGTTGTGCGTGATTTGTATGATTTTTCATTAGCGCGCGCACAATGGCGCGAAACATACGCGGTCGTGTTTCCTGATCACCCTGATTATCGATTTGAACTGAGTGAAGACAACGACGTAGTGGCAATTCATGCGGATCTTCGCCGTAGTGCTAACCGTCTTGTTGAGGAAGCGATGATAACCGCGAATATCTGTGCGGGAAAAACGCTCAAAGCGCATTTTGGCCAAGGCGTGTTCAATACGCACGCGGGGTTCAAACCCGAAAAAATTGCCGATGTTGTCGAATTAGTCAACCCAACGGGTGAGCTTGAATACACTGCCGATAACTTAGCGACTCTAGAAGGCTTTGCCTCTTTACGTCGCTGGTTATGTAAGCAAGAGACCCGCTATCTGGATAATCGTATCCGCAAGTATCAAGCTTACAGTGAAATAGGAAACCAACCTCTTCCGCATTACGCAATGGGTTTGGATATCTATGCCACTTGGACTTCTCCTATCCGTAAATATGGCGATATGATCAACCATCGTATGTTGAAAGCACATATTTTAAACAAAGAGCCCGTACAAACACCGGATGGAACCGTTGGTGAAGAGTTGGCACTACACCGCAAACACCACAAAATGGCCGAACGTAACGTAGGCGACTGGCTCTATGCTAGAACGTTAGTAAACGAACCTAGCAAAGGCACCCGTTTTACGGCTGAAATCTTTGATATCAATCGCGCTGGCATGCGCGTACGTCTTTTGGAAAATGGCGCAGCCGCATTCATTCCTGGTTCTTTAATCTTAGACAACAAAGAACGTATTGAATGTAATGCGGAAAGTGGAACGCTGCTTGTCGATAAAGAAGTCGTCTTTAAGCTCGGTGATACGCTCGAAGTCGTGCTCGCAGAAGTGAATATGGAAAACCGCAGTCTGATTGCAAAACCGACTCAGGTTTTCGAACCGTTACCTATACCTTCAGAAGCTAATACCACTACCCAAGGGGAGTGATTTTAGCAGCATAGACATTTCTATCAGGCATTCTTCGGAGTGCCTTTTTATTGCTTATTGATCACCAAAAGTAAGATTTAGGATCTTTTTCAATTTCGCGGATCAACGCCGTCAAATCCGTTGTTTTAGGGAGAAAAGGATACGGCAACCAATCTTCAATTTCTTTATCGGGATCCGTATTGGGAATATACAGCGCCCATTTAGCTTCTTCCCAAATCACTTTTGCTACGATACTTGAATAGTCGCAATGCGTTGAATCTAATTTGTAATGGTGTTTGATGAAGTGCACACCGTTAACGATCGGCTCAAAACAGGATTTGCCTAATTCAACAGACACACTTTGGTTACGATTATGGCAAACAAGCTCTGCTCTTCGTTCTAGTTGACGTTGCAACAAATTCACTACCGCCATTTTACCCTCGCTCAAACACGGCTTCCTGACATCTCGACTATAGCTGACTTCGCTTATCTCTGATATGAAAAACCGTAAGGCTACAAACCACTTACCTTTGTGGTTCACAAAAGTGTCATCTATACGACATATTATGATGGCTCAATTTTTCTAAATAACCATATTGGAGCCACTATGTTTCGAGTCGCGCTTGCTACACTGCTTTCAACTTTTCTACATACCCAGTTTGCCTTCGCGAGTGAAGTTAATATTTCTGGCTCGACCTCGGTCGCTAGGATCATGGAAGTATTCGCCGAGGACTACAATACCGCACATCCTGAAACTTATATCGCGGTTCAAGCCGTAGGTTCGAGTGCTGGCATCACATTACTGAAAAAAGGTGTCGCAGATATCGCCATGAGCTCGCGCTACCTCACAGAAAGTGAGCAAGATGAGACGATGAGCACCTTGCCGATTGCCTATGATGGGTTGGCTGTTGTAATCAATCGATTAAACAGTATTGAAAATCTGACTCGTGAGCAGTTATTTGATATTTATAAAGGGAAAATAACCAACTGGAAACAAGTCGGTGGTGCTGATCAAAAAATCGCAGTTGTGACCAGAGAAGCATCATCAGGTTCCCGCTATAGCTTTGAAAGCTTATTAGGCCTGACTCGTGTGATTAATGATCGCTTAGTGTCAGACATCAGTTCCAATAACTTAGTGGTCAATAGCAATAGTATGGTTAAAACACTGATTAACCATAACCCTCAAGCGATCGGTTTCATCTCTACGGGATCGGTAGATAAATCGATTAAAGCGATAAAATTTGAGGGAGTAGAAGCCACTGCAAAAAATATTGTCACTCATGAATATAAACTTTCCATGCCATTTTTAGTGGTCTATTACCCTGAAAAAATCACTAAAGAGACTCAAGCTTTCATTGCATCTTTAAAATCAGCGGAAGCAAAGGCTCGCATAGAAGAATATGGTTATATTCCTTTGAAAAACAAATAAATACAAAAAAGGAGAGTGATCGACTCTCCTGTTTCTATGCCATTTTTCTAAAATTAAAAATGGAGTTGGATCACTGAAACCACGACACAGCCTGGGCGACGAATACCTTCAATCTCAACTTTAATTTCTCTCTCGATCTCCAAACCTTTTTTGATTGGCGTAACTTTCAATAGAGTACTAATGGCTCTTACCCGGTTTCCTGATTTCACTGGATATGGGAAACGAACTTCATTTAAACCGATATTCACCACCATTTTTGCGGTCGGAAATATTGGTTTGTCAGGATCAACGCTATCCGTCAATTTAGGTAACAAGGCCAAGGTCAAAAAGCCGTGCGCAATTGTGGTCCTAAATGGAGAATCAACTTCCGCTTTTTGAGGGTCGGTATGAATCCACTGCATATCCTCAGTTACTTGACCAAACTGGTTAATACGCTCTTGATCAACCACCAGCCATTTACCTGTATGAATGACTTCACCAATCTGAGTCTGGAGCTGTTTATACAGACGTTGCGCTTCAGGTTTGAGTATCAAGGGTTCGGCAATAGGAGCATCTTCATTCACTGCTGGTTGGTGAAAATCTCTAACCCAAGAAAACAACTGGCGACTGTTTGTTTTATGTAGAAGCTCGCCCCAGTACTCACGTACTGAAGGTGATACCCACTGCATAAGCTCAGAGGAGTACTTGTTCATTGAATCGCCACGATGCTTAAAAAGATTCTCGACTTTCATCTAAACCTCGGTGATTAGTTAGAATGCCCTTGGATTGAGGTAATTTTGAAGTACTTCACACTTAGCTGCAAACACTTTCGAGCGTACAACCGTTCCCTGAAACACACAAATTACATATAAATCAATCAAATAAAAATAAAACACCATTTTATTAGATAACTAGGTTGTAGAGTATATAGCTCATAAAATCAAGGGAAGCGGTAAAAACAGTACTTTACTGTAACTGAAAACGTTATTGTGGTTAGCCAAACCGAGTCGATGACTCAACTTATTGCTTTACAATATTATGGTGGCTATCTATTATGCGCACCACACGGAGAGATGGCTGAGTGGTTTAAAGCACCGGTCTTGAAAACCGGCGATGGTTAATAGCTATCCTAGGGTTCAAATCCCTATCTCTCCGCCAAATATCAAGAAAAAGCCTTTGATTATCAGAGGCTTTTTCTATTTATAGCATTTGGAAACTTTAGATCACTAAAAACTCATGTGTCTGGAAGATGCAATCATATTTGGTCATCGCCTCTTCCTCAATACATCAAGAACGAATCACACGAATACCGATAGGTAAGACATAACCCGCGCACTATTCGTTTCAATCAACCGTAGAAGAGACCGAAGCCAGCAAATCTGTTGGGCTGGTCCAGGTATAAACCCACTCTTTAATATCTTGCCCACAGGGAGACCGCCATAAACGCTCTCCTTTAGGTCGACCAGCTAAGTAGTCGTAAAATTCGATGGCTTGCTTATTGTCTGCCATCACTTCCAAATACACACCGCTATTAGGGAAATACTGCTCAAACCATGCCGCCATCTCTTGAATCAACTGGCGACCAATCCCCCTTCCTCGATAATTTTCATCAATGTGCAGAGACTCGATAATGCTGCCTTTGTCAAAATCGTGGTTACCAAAGGCGCAGATAAACCCACACAGCAGCCCTCCCTCTTCAATCAGTAGGACATGTTGATTAAATGGTGGATTGATTAAGCGAGTTTGCCAAATCAGTAAACGGTCTTCTAGAACGTCGTTATCAAGGTACTCTTTGCCTAATATGCCTTGGTAGTGAGTTCGCCAACTTTGAGCGTGTAGCTGAGCAATTCTTTCAAAATCGCAATATTCAGCTGCTTTTATTTCCATATTCTAGTCCTTATTACTTCCTGTAAGGATTAACATCGTCTTTCATACTATTCGGTTCAAATAGAAAAGCAAAATATACTAGTCACAATCCCTTAAAAGAATCATTAAACCTCTTTGACTTACAGTTGTTCGCTGATATTCTAGCGAACAACTGTAAGCTCAAGGATTTTAATCATGAAATCGGCATCAAAACCACCACTTATCTGGATAAACATCGTCATTTTTAGCTTCAGCTTGGGCTTAGCGACGATTGCAGCCCCTTTGTATGGATGGCAATTTGGCTACGGCATGGAGCATTGGCTTTGGTTGATGATTTGTTTTTCCTTTTGCAACCTTTCCATTACCGCGGGATATCACCGTTTATGGTCACATAAAGCCTATGAAGCACATTGGGCACTGAGATTATTGTTTGCATTAGGTGGGGCGTTTGCACTGCAAAACAGTGCGCTACATTGGTCTTCTGATCACCGAGTTCATCACAAGCATGTAGACAATAATGACAAAGATCCTTATTCAGCCAAACGTGGATTCTGGTTTTCACACATAGGTTGGATGCTGCGTCACTACAATAAAACCACGTACAATGACTACTCCAACTGCCGTGATCTGCAAAAAGATAAGATCGTAATGTGGCAGCATAAATATTATGTGCCTTTGGCACTCGCAATGAACTTGGGCGTTCCTCTGATCCTTGGTTTTGTTTATAACGATATGCTGGGCATGCTACTGATCGTCGGTGCGCTGCGTTTAGTGCTCAATCATCACACAACATTTTTCATCAATTCGCTCGCTCATATATGGGGTAGCCAGCCTTATACTGATAAAAATACAGCCCGCGATAACGGTATTTTGGCTTTCTTCACTTTTGGCGAGGGCTACCACAATTATCACCATATTTTTGAAAACGATTATCGTAATGGGATTTATTGGTGGCAATACGACCCAACAAAATGGCTGATCAAGTTGTGCTCGTGGCTTGGGTTGGCTGGTAAACTGCGCACTTCTCCTCCCCTTAAGGTAGAAAAAGCGAAAGCGTTAATGGCATTAAGCCATGCGCAAAAACAGATCGCCGCGTTACCCAATCAGCAACTCGTTATGGCCAGCATACAACGTGAATTTGACGCTTTAGTCATGCAGTTGCAAGAGTATTATGAATTAAAGAAACAGCTGATCGAAAGTAAAAAAAACAATATGGTTCGTAGATATGAACACTCCCTATTGATGCTGCGCTATCGACAAGTGAAGCAACAATTAGCACTACAAAAATCCAATTGGCAGCTCATTGTGCGTCAGTACTCCTAAATTCATACTTTACAGATTTGATGAAGCCATGCCTTAAATGGCTTCATTTTTCTTAGCTTAAATTATTCTCCCCTCTAACAGAACTTCTAGCCGCATATTTGCTAAATGAATAGTTAGAACGACTAAAACATATTCAAAGTTAAAGAATTTTCAACTAGGTTATCAATTGATAATTTTATTGTTTTAGATCATCTAAAGCTCAACTTGCTCTCGTGCTACAGCATTCTTTTCGGTAAATTCCTTGTCATAAATTGATACACGTTTTTGCAATATTGTTCATAATTTCAGGAGACTTAAATGCTAGAGCTTTTAATTGGCTTGGCGGTAACAGTAGCGGTGGGTTATTTCATTGTTAAAGGTTACAAGCCAGCCGGTGTGTTACTCACCGCAGGTATCGTTTTATTGCTATTAACTGGCGCACTTGGCTATTCAGTGCTGCCAGCCAAAGTACCCTCAACCGGTAACACGGTAACGGATGCACTCGAATTCGTGAAATACATGTTGCGTTACAGTGGTGGCGGTTTAGGCATGCAAATTATGTTGCTGTGTGGTTTTGCTTCGTACATGACACACATCGGCGCCAACAATGTGGTTGTAAAACAGTTTTCTAAACCTCTTTCGGTTATTACATCCCCTTATATCTTGCTGGTTGCTGCTTACATTGTGGCATGTTTGATGTCTTTAGCAGTGAGCTCAGCAACGGGTCTTGGCGTGCTGTTAATGGCCACTTTATTTCCGATGATGGTAGCGATGGGGATCTCTCGTCCGGCCGCAGTTGCGGTATGTGCATCTCCTGCTGCGATCATCCTTTCCCCGACATCCGGTGATGTGGTTATTGCGGCGGAAAAATCAGGCCTACCTTTACACGTTTTTGCCGTGGAAACGGTTCTTCCTGTTTCGATCTGCGCCATTATCGTCATGGCGATCGCGGCCTTCTTCTGGAACAAATATCTCGATAAGAAAGACAACACACCGATGGAAAAAATCGATGTTTCCGCCATCGAAGTGAAAGCACCGGCTTACTATGCGGCTCTTCCATTCTTACCTATTGTGGGTGTGTTCTTATTCAACGGAGAAACCATTCAAGGTTTGAGCCTTGATATTTACACCATTGTGGTCGGATCCATCTTCATCGGTGCATTGGTTGACTTCGTGACGAAGCGTTTTAAAGGTAAAGAGACGTTAGAAGATCTAGAATCATGCTACGCAGGCATGGCCGAAGCATTCAAAGGCGTGGTGATGTTATTGGTTGCTGCGGGCGTGTTCGCACAAGGTTTGATGTCGATTGGGGCAATTGATAACCTGCTTCATCTTGCAGAAACCGCAGGCGCAGGCGGCATAGCCTTGATGCTGATTTTGACAGGCCTTACCGTAGCAGCCGCTATTGCGACGGGTTCAGGCAACGCTCCGTTCTACGCCTTTGTTGAGTTAGCGCCATCGTTGGCGGCTAAATTGGGCGTGAATCCAGCCTTTCTCATTATCCCGATGCTGCAAGCTTCAAACCTTGGGCGCACCATTTCACCAGTATCAGGCGTCGTTGTAGCAACAGCTGGTATGGGTCAAATCAGTCCATTTGAAGTGGTAAAACGCACTTCCGTTCCTGTCATCCTCGGTTTAATCACGGTCATTATTGGTACAGTAATCCTTGTACCGATGACAGCATAACGTTGACAGACAATCAGGGCGTTCAACAGGACGCCCTTTTTTCAAACCGCTATTTCCAAATAGGTGTTATTTACTCTCGCTATAGCGTTCCAAGTATAAAATCGTTGCTGCCGTGCGCGATGGGACGCGTAGCTTCTTCAGCAAACTCTTCATGTGCACCTTTACTGTCGACTCAGAAATGAACAGACGATCCGCAATTTGTTTATTCCGATACCCTTTCGCGACCTCTTTTAAAATCTGAGTTTCACGGTCGGTTAATGCCTCAAAAAGATCTTCATGCGTATGACGTTCGGCGAGGTACTGAGTAACAAACTCGCTGTACGCTTTTACACCCGTCGCGGCCTGTCTAAGCAGTTCCACCAGCTCATCTGGTTCTGTATCTTTAAGAAGGTAGCCATCAGCCCCCGCTTTCACCATAGCTTCAATATCGAGCGCACTGTCTGATACGGTTAAAATAACAATGGTAGCGGTTGATTCATCCGCACGAAGCGCTGTTAACGTATCGAGCCCTGACATGCCTTTCATATTCAAATCAAGCAGAATGAGATCCGGCTCGATGTCATGTGCCAAAGCGATGGCTTCACTGCCGTTACAAGCTTCAGCAACCACTTCAAAGTCATCTTCAAAACTCAATAGCTGGTTGATACCACGTCTCATTAAAGGATGGTCATCTACCAACATTACTCTACATCTCGTCAAAATTTGTATCCTTTGAACGTTTATATTTCAATATAACTTCACACCCAGCATTGGGTGCGGAGGTTACTGACACTGCGCCATGCAGCCGCGCCGCTCTTTCTTGCATAATGCTTAATCCATAGTGATTGAGCCTAGCACGCTGTTGATCAAAGCCAATTCCATCGTCTTTGACCGTCACCATCACCTGATCATCTAATTCATCACAGTTGACTTGAATAACATTAGCTTGAGCGTGTTTGATAGCATTGATAGTCGCTTCTCGGATCAATTGCAGTAAATGCACTTGTTGATGCGCATCTAAATCAATCGATGACAAATTATTATTAAGCACTATCTCCGCCGTAGTTTGCTCGCCAAGTTCCTCTAGCATGCCCTTAAGCGCTTGACCAAAATTGCCTTCTTTAATCGTTAGCCTAAAGGTGGTTAATAACTCTCTTAACTGGGTGTAAGCGCCCGACAAACCTTGATCAATATCTAAAATGATTTGCTCTTTTTTCTCTGCAGCGTGCGGGGTCTCTGCTCGGCCAATCACGCGTTTTAATAGTGATACTTGTATCTTCAGATACGAAAGCGATTGAGCCAACGAATCATGCAGTTCCCGTGCGATGGTGGCGCGTTCTTCCATCAAGATCAACTGTTCGGCTTGTTTCTGTGCTTGATTATAATAAATGGCACGCGACAATATTTGTACGAAGTTATCAATCAAGGCGCTATTTGGACAAGGCAAGCTGTATTGCAGATACAAGTAACCCAGTTGCATCCCATCTAAGCTCAGCAAAAGCGGAGAAAGGGAGAATCCATTGCTCTCACCTTCGGATAAGCGCGTACTTTTACCCGCGTCATCACCAATTTCTAACTGGGCAAATGTGACCCCTTCAATGGTGACCAAGTGTTGCAAAATCGCTTGAAAATTATCTTGGCTAATGCGCGATGCGGTTAACTCTTGCGAGCAGTCATACAACACTTGCAGTGCTTGGTTGGCATTTTGCAACTTATGGGTTTTCTCATTCACCGCTTGCTCCAAACCGAGGTACAGCTTACCAAGGTCGGTGGCCATTTTATTAAACGTGCGGGTTAAGATCCCCATTTCATTATGGCTGGTGACATTGAGCGATACATCAAATGAACGGTTTTGGATCTGCTCACTGGCGGTCACTAGCGAACGCAATGGCCCCACCACTTCCTTACGAATAAAATGCACCACAAACAATGAGATACATAACACACCACCCAACCCCATGCCGCCAAACCAAGCCAGTTGGATCAGCTTTTGTTCTGAGAAGTGCTGCAACTTAAAGACAAAACGGTCGATTTGGCTGACAAATTTCGCTACCTCATCAAGATAGCGGTCTTTGTTCTCGCTATTTAACAAGCTTTTCAGTTCGTGCCAACGAATGATCAACTGATAATAATCTTTGGTGATGTCGTTTGGCACAGGCCAACGCTGCAATGCTTTCATTGATGGTGAATAAAGCGAACGTTCAAAAAGATAAATGTGAGATGAATAATCCACCGAGTTACTTTGAATATCATGTGCCAATCGATAGCTTTGCATACGCATTGAACCAGCAACGTTCACCGCTTCCGCATCATTGAGTGAGGAAGCGAGTGTAAAAATGGCGTACCCTGTGATGGCAACCGATAACAGTAAAATCGACACCATGGCTTTGGCAATGGTGCTGGTGACCGACTGTTTGGATCGTTTTCTCAAAACATCTCTCCGTGAACCTCTCCTTGCCTATTGTATCTGATTGGGCACCGCTGTCGTTAAAGCCATTCAATATGTGATCACTCGCGCTTGAATTTATTGATCTAAAACAACATGACTAGCCAATTACCTCCTTGGGGGTATTTATAGAAATAGGACAAAAACTACAATTTGTGTATGGATAAATGAAGATTTGTTAACAAATACAGGAATGCACTTTGGTTGATCTCTCGAAAAGGCGTTTTTTTTCTCGTAATCAGGTCGATGACACCATTGTCCGCTTGCCTTGGATTGCTCACCCCCTCTCCTTTTCAGATGAGTGCACTCGCTGCGGCCGCTGCCTAGACGCGTGCGAAACAAAGATCATCACCTTAGGTGATGGCGGCTTCCCAACCATAGATTTTCATATTGATGAGTGCACCTTTTGTTATCAGTGCGCGCAAAGCTGCCCAGAGCCAATTTTCGCACCGCGCTCAACACAACCGTGGCTGGCTAAAGCAAAGCTCGAAGAAAGCTGCTTGGCTAAACGCAATGTGGAGTGCCGTAGCTGCGCTGAGTCATGTGAAGTCAGCGCTATAACGTTCAATTTAGTGATCGGAAAAGTGGCGCAACCGAATGTCGATATTGATGCCTGTAACGGATGTGGCGCGTGCGTTTCCATCTGTCCAACCTCAGCCATCCGTGTGAGCAATATTAATAATAATGAGAGATAAACATGTCACTCAATGAAGTACATATTTCAAGTTTGATCGTTCACGTCGTACCTGAACATTTAGCAGCGCTCAAAGCGACAATCGAATCGTTTGAGAACGCCGAAGTGTATGGCCAAAGCAACGAAGGGAAAATGATCGTCGTTTTGGAAACGGAAAATCAAGGCTTCGTTACTGACACCATCGATGCGATTAACAACTTACCACATGTTCTCAGCACCGCTTTGGTTTATCACCAAATAGAAAGTGGGCTGGATGACACGGATACCAACACTGGAACACAACATTCCCACATTGAGGATGACGTATGAAAATGACAAGACGCGCGTTTGTGAAAGCAAACGCAGCCGCATCCGCAGCCGCTATCGCTGGTATTACTCTACCCGCCAGCGCTACAAACTTGATTGCCAGCTCAGACCAAACAAAAATCACTTGGGATAAAGCGCCTTGTCGTTTCTGCGGTACGGGCTGTTCAGTATTAATCGGCACTCAAAACGGCAAAGTGGTTGCCACACAAGGTGACCCTGAAGCGCCCGTTAACAAAGGGTTGAACTGTATTAAAGGCTACTTCCTTTCAAAAATCATGTATGGCAAAGATCGCTTAACACAGCCACTGCTGCGCATGAAAGATGGCCAATATCATAAAGATGGAGAATTCACGCCAGTGTCGTGGGATCAGGCTTTCGATGTGATGGCTGAAAAGTGGAAACAAGCTCTAAAAGCGAAAGGGCCAACCAGTGTTGGCATGTTCGGTTCAGGCCAATGGACCGTGATGGAAGGTTATGCCGCCGTTAAACTGATGAAAGCGGGTTTTCGCTCTAATAATATTGATCCGAACGCTCGCCACTGCATGGCTTCAGCCGTTGTTGGATTTATGCGCACCTTTGGTATTGATGAACCGATGGGCTGCTATGATGATTTTGAACACGCTGATGCCTTTGTGCTTTGGGGTTCAAACATGGCCGAAATGCACCCGGTTCTTTGGACTCGTATTACCGATCGTCGTTTAAGTCACCCACACGTTAAAGTAAATGTCCTTTCGACTTATTATCATCGTTCGTTTGAGCTGGCCGACCACGGTTACATTTTCCACCCACAAAGTGACCTTGCCATCGCCAACTTCATCGCCAACTACATCATTCAAAACAATGCGGTGAACTGGGATTTCGTCAATAAACATACCCACTTCAAACAAGCGACTACGGATATTGGTTATGGCCTGCGTGACGAGCACCCACTGCAAGTTAAAGCGAAAAATGCCAACTCCGGTGATGTGACTGCGATTGACTTTGAAGCTTATAAAGCCTCGGTTGCACCTTATACGGTTGAAAAAGCCGCGCAAATGTCAGGCGTTGCCGAAGATAAACTGATCGCGCTTGCAAAACAGTACGCTGACCCTAACACCAAAGTGATGTCACTATGGACTATGGGCATGAACCAACATACTCGCGGTGTTTGGATGCAAAGCTTGGTCTACAACCTGCACTTACTGACAGGCAAAATTGCTACACCTGGCAACAGTCCATTTTCATTAACAGGCCAGCCATCCGCTTGTGGCACGGCACGTGAAGTCGGAACCTTTTCTCATCGCTTGCCTGCTGACATGGTGGTGGCAAACCCCAAACATCGCGCGATTGCTGAAAAAACATGGAAGCTTCCGCAAGGCACCATTCCTGAAAAACCGGGCTTTCACGCGGTACTTCAAGACCGAATGCTCAAAGATGGCAAACTCAACGCTTACTGGGTGCAGTGTAATAACAACATGCAAGCAGGCCCGAATATTAACGAAGAACGTTTACCGGGTTATCGCAACCCAGAAAACTTTATCGTCGTGTCTGACCCGTATCCAACAGCCACAGCGCAAGCGGCCGACTTAGTGCTCCCTACCGCAATGTGGGTGGAAAAAGAAGGCGCTTACGGCAATGCTGAACGCCGCACTCAAGCTTGGTATCAACAAGTTGGTACTGTGGGCGAAGCAAAATCAGACTCATGGCAAGTGATGGAGTTCTCTAAACGCTTCAAAATGGAAGAAGTGTGGCCAGAAGAATTGCTCGCCAAAGCGCCACAATATCGCGGTAAAACCCTGTTTGATGTGCTGTTCAGAAACGGACAGGTTGACCAATTCCCGCTTGAAGAAGCGCGTGAACTGAACGATGACGCACATCACTTCGGTTTCTATGTACAAAAAGGGTTATTTGAAGAGTACGCCAGCTTCGGACGCGGTCACGGCCACGACTTAGCTCCTTATGATACCTACCATAACGTTCGCGGTTTACGCTGGCCAGTTGTGGATGGCAAAGAAACGTTATGGCGCTTTAAAGAAGGCTCTGACCCTTATGCGAAAAAAGGATCTGATTGGGATTTCTACGGCAAACCGGATGGTAAAGCGTGGATCATCTCCGCTCCTTATGAAGCTCCGCCGGAATCACCTGATGCCGAATTTGATATGTGGCTGTGTACAGGCCGCGTGTTAGAACACTGGCACACCGGCACTATGACGCGGCGCGTGCCTGAACTTTATAAAGCCGTACCCGATGCGCTCTGTTACATCCACCCAGATGACGCCAAAGCGCGTGGGTTACGACGTGGTGATGAAGTATTGATTTCCAACAAACGCGGCGAAGTTCGTGTTCGTGTGGAAACGCGCGGCCGAAATCGTCCACCGCATGGTTTGGTCTTTATCCCATTCTTTGATGCTCGCATTTTGATTAACAAGCTGATTTTAGATGCCACGGACCCACTGTCGAAGCAGACAGACTTCAAAAAATGTCCGGTAAAAATCACTAAAGTAGCGTAAGCCAGTTAATGAATGCATCGGCTGCCCTGTGGGGAGCCGATCTCAGAATGAGCCATTAGGCGGAGAATTTAAGATGAAAAAACTACTGATCGCCCTTTTATCTTTTGGGGCTTTATTTGGCCAAACGGTACAGGCGGAACTGAATAACCCCGGCGGAAACGGTGGGCTGGAATCGCTGCGTGGCGCAACGCAACTTGAAGAGACTCGTCCTACAGACGACTTTAAGAAGTACCCAAGAGATCAGGCGCTTGAAAGCGAATACGTCTATCAGCCACCTTTGATCCCGCATAACATTCGTGGCTACGAAGTGTCGCTAAACGCCAATAAGTGCCTTGCTTGTCACAGTTGGAAAAATGCCAAAGAGATGGGCGCAACCAAAATCAGTGTGACCCACTATGTTAACCGTGAAGATGCGGTGCTAGCTGACGTCTCACCGCGCCGTTATTTCTGTTTACAGTGCCATGTACCGCAAGCCATTGCGAAGCCTTTGGTGGAAAATGAGTTCAAATCCGTTGATTCACTTCGCTAATCGTAGCCAGATAATAACTTAAGAGGCTATTTATGAAATTATTAAAAGCGTTTTGGAAAAGGCTCACAAGCCCAAGTAAAGCGGCCGTTGGCATCGTATTGTTCATGGGGTTTGCAGGTGGTCTGCTATTTTGGGGCGCATTTAACACCGGTATGGAAGCAACAAACTCAGAAGAATTCTGCTCAGGCTGTCATGCACCGATTGTGGCTGAGATCCAAGAGACGATTCACTATTCTAACCGTTCCGGCGTACGTGCTATCTGCTCTGACTGCCATGTTCCCCATGAGTGGACAGACAAGATTATCCGCAAAGTGCAAGCCTCCAAAGAGTTGTTTGCTCATGTGGTATTAGGCACCATTAGCACACCCGAAAAGTTTCAAGCACGTCGAGCACATCTCGCGGAGCGTGAGTGGTCACGATTGAAAAATAATGACTCATTAGAGTGCCGCAACTGCCATGAGTTCGAATACATGGATTTTTCAGAGCAAGGTCCACGCAGTGCCAAACAGCATTCAACCGCCCTTGCTAGTGGTGAAAAAACCTGTGTCGATTGCCATAAAGGTATTGCACATAAACTGCCAGACATGCAAGGCGTTGAAGGCTGGCAATAGGAGAATTAACCCATGAGTACATTAGAATCGGTGATTTGGCATATTCTTGGTTACAGCGCGATGCCTGTTATTATCTTCGGCGGCTTTGCGGTGGTTGCCGCCGTTTCACTTTGGTTGCTGTCATTGAGTAAAGATAAAGAACTATAAATTACACTTCCTACCGTAATTTATAGTCCACTACCAATGAAAATCCGCCTGTACATAAGGCGGATTTTTTTACTTCACTTTAAATGACATGCGCAGAAATACTAAGGCGCGGAATCCACCACTACGGGCAAGTAATGTTTAGGTTCAAGTTTCAACCACTCTGGTAACACAGTCCCGATTGAGATTGAAGACCAAGTTCCAGAAATAATACCGATGAACATTGCAATAGCAAACCCTTCAAGCGGCTCCCCGCCCATTAACCACAATGCGGAAACGGTGAGTAATGTCGTACCCGAAGTCACCATAGTGCGTGAGAACGTCGCAATCACGGCTTGGTCGGTAATCTCTTTGGTTGGCGTACTTTGCTTGGCCACGAGCAGTTCACGAATGCGGTCGGCAATGATAATAGAGTCGTTCAATGAATAACCTAATACCGCCAGTACCGCCGCAAACACGGTTAGGTTGAACTCCATCTGTGTCAGGGCAAAGAAACCGAGCACTAAAATAACGTCATGCAGCAAGGCCAACAACGAGCCGCTCGCTAAACGCCATTCAAAGCGGAAACACAAGTAACCTAAGATACACAGTAAGCAGATCATCAACGCTAAACTACCTTGCTCCACCAGATCTTGCCCCACTTGCGAGCCGACCATACTGTTGCTCACCACCGTCACATGCTCAGAGACGTCGCTGAGCAAAGTTGGAATGTTAGGCGTCTCTTGATCGCTTTCAGGAAGAGCGTAGCGGATAACCCAACGTCCTTCTTCACCTGCTTTGGTGAGCATCGTTGAATCTCCTAATGTAGGTTTCAACGCTTGCAGTAACTCTTTGTTGGTGAGGGTTTTATCGACCGTGACTTCGGTGACCATCCCACCAGTAAAATCCAAACCCATGTTGAGGCCTTTCACACCAAACGCCACTAATGAGATCAGCATCAATGTCACAGAAAGTACGCTCGTGATGTAACGAATTGGACGAATATGGCTTTTCAAATAATCAATCATGTTTATACCCTTACATCACGACGAGCATCTCGTCCCCAAATGAGATTGATAACCGCACGCGAAGCAAACACACCGCTGAACATACTGGTCATAATGCCGAGCCCTAAGGTCAGGGCAAAGCCTTGGATTGGACCATTACCGATCGAATACAGAATCACGGCAGTGATCATAGTGGTGACGTTGGCGTCAAGAATGGTGCTAAAGGCGCTGCTAAACCCAGAATCAATCGCTTGGGCGAAATTACGTCCTTCTGCAATTTTGTCTTTGATACGTTCAAAAATTAGCACGTTGGTATCGACAGCCATGCCAACCGTCAAAACTAGACCTGCAATCCCCGGCAAGGTCAGCACAGCACCCGGCAATAAGGCAATCAGACCAATGAGACACACCATGTTAAACAGCAACGCCGCGTTCGCCACCCAACCTAAACGGCGATACCAAAGCGCCATAAAAGTCAGCGTTAATGCCATACCTAAGGCTAATGCGGCAAAACCATTTTGAATATTTTCTGCGCCCAATGAAGCGCCGATGGTACGCTCCTCTACGATAGTCACAGGCGCGGTTAATGAACCTGCACGCAGCAATAAAGCCAGCTGCTGTGCTTCTTCCATCGAACCTGCACCAGTGATTCTAAATTGGCTACCCAGCTGCGATTGAATGGTCGCAACACTGATCACTTTTTCGCTACGCTCTGTTTCGCCACGAGCATTGGTGGTGTATTCACGGTACACGGTCGCCATCGGCTTACCGATATGCTTGGATGAAAAATCACTCATGATTTTGCCACCCGCGTGGTCAAGCGAGATGTTGACCTCAGACATTCCCACTTGGTCAATACCTGCGCGCGCATTAACAATGTGATCGCCGGTTAATACAGGGCGTTTAGTAAGTACAACATTGCGGCCATTTTCATCTTTTAGCACAATGTCTTGCGACGTAAACGCTTCGCTGGGTGATTTCGCCTCATAAAAAGCAAGGCTCGCCGTCGCACCAATCACGTTTTTCGCTTGTGATGGGTCTTGCACGCCCGGTAATTCGATACGAATGCTGTGTTCACCTTGGCGCTGAACCATAGCTTCAGTGATGCCTAGCTCTTCAATGCGATCACGCATAATCTTGAGGTTCTGTTGCAGCGTCGTTGATTGGAAATCGACTCGATTCTGTTTTGAAGGCTTGATCAGCAGTTGATCAGAAGAGCGTTGAATATCCCACCCTGAGTAAGTCTCTTTAAGAAATGCATTGATTTTATTGAGATCTTCCGCTGAATTGCTTATTACTTTGAAGCCATCAATGCCTTCAGAGCTAACTTTCACGCTGCGAAGACGCTCGTCACGAAGCTTATCTTTCACGGTATCGATCATGCTGTCACGCTGCTCTTGGAACGCTTTATCCACGTCAACGTTCAGCAAAAATTGCACACCACCACGCAGATCCAACCCTAGTTTAATCGGGTTAAAACCTAAATTTGTCAACCATGTTGGTGCAACCGAAACGTAAGAGAACGTAATACTGTCTTCTTTTTCAATCATGCCATCGAGTAATTCTCTGGCGTGTGTTTGCTGGACTTCATCAGCAAAGACTAAGGTCGTTTTCCCACCTTGCTGCTGTATGTTTTGTACCGCAATATCGTTTTTTTCGAGTAGATGAGTTAATTCCACGACTGAATTAAGCGTCTCATTTTTAGCGGAGACTTGCAGTTGAATCGACGGCTGTTCGCCGTACCAGGTGGGTATAGCGCTCAAGGCAAGCACAACCAAAGTGGCGGCCAATACGATATACTTCCACGCAGAATAGTGATTAATAAGACGTGCTGACGCCTTTTTATTTTGTGTTTTTTTCATACCAATCCTCTCAGCAAAGCTGAGTTGTTATTACTTTAAATAAACAAGTTAAATGAACAAGCGAGTGACTTTGTCACTTGATATAAAGTAAGAGGGATCAGTACTGGCTATTTAACGCCACATACATGGCATTCGTTTCTTTCCAACCAGAAATTCTGTGGTTAGAACTATAGGGGCGAGCTTGCCATGCCGCCAACTCAGCGACAGGAAAAAGATAAAGCCTAAAGGGAGCGACGGTGACGTCGTAATTGGGTGTGTTATCGACAAAAGTGGGGCCATCGTATTCAACGACTCGGGAAGTTACCCCCCAACGAGACGCAGTGACGATTGCAGCAGAAGTGTCTGAGTGAAGCGATTTTGATACGGGTGGAGCCGTTTGTTTATCTTGTTGATCAGAGATAGGTTGTTGAATAGCAATAGCTTGAGGCAATGTTTGCTGATGAACAATCGCCGTGAGCGAGGTTTTTTCACCATGTTGTAGGATAACTTTACATTCAGCGTGGCTGTGCGTTTCACTCTCAATTAAATAGCCGAACGCTTGCGAAGGCAGAACCACCGCAAGAAGCGTAAACCAGACATATTTAATAAAGTGCCAATGCATGAAAAAATCATTCCTCTCAACTCAAGCAGGCATCATATTCCTGACAACCATAAGCCTCAAGTAAAAAGATCTAAATGCTCTTATCACTTTAGCTAATGAGAAGCGTAAAATATTTCTTTGCTTTGTATATCAAAGTAAATTTTGTTGGCTAACTTGCGGCCACCACAATACACAAAATAAACCTCACGTTCTTGATATTTGAGCGACTTTACCCAGCCACCAAGCTCTTCAAAATCTTCTGGTACGCAGGTTTCATTTTTCAGCAACTCATCGGTTTTCTGCACAAAAGCCGTTTCATAGAGTTTAAAATCATCCGAATTCGCAATGTACTGCGTGACCGTTTTACGGCGCTCCTCTGCCGTGATCAGCGGGGCTTGCTCCACTAAACCATCCAAAGGTATCCACTCCGCGACTTCCGGCCCGTTTTCCTCATAGACAAAATAATCGGTAATGCGGCCAAAACCTGCTTTGCGCTCCAAGATTTTAACCTTATCACCACGGTATAGAACCCGCTCAACAAACGCTTGTGCATCGGGCTTTTCTCTTACTCCGAGTCTTGCTAAATCGACATATAAATCATTAACAAGCGGTTTTGGTGGCAAGGCCGTTTTAGGAGCCGCCTCAGTGGTTGGCACTTGTTCTTCATCGTTCGAACTCGACGAATCGGCCTGCAGTGCTTCTTGCTCGGGAAGATAATAAAGAAAGTAATAGCCAGCCCCCGAGCCCGCCAGCCCAAGCAGTAATAATAGAAACATCAGCATTTTTTTCATCTTGCTGCTCATTCCTTTCTTGTTGTGCGCAACCTTGTTCGGCACGGCACGCTTTAATTGTTCGTTAATTATAGTTGAAATCTCCGCATGTCATTTTTACTCACTATTCGAACCCATAGCGATACTAACGACAGCCTAATCCTGAACTTGATGCTATGCGTCAATCTTCTGCAAAATCAGCCTATAAATGGAATAAAGGACTCAAATTTATCTTCAACAGCAACCTAGCCACTCGATCAAATCCTATATTCATTTCACAGTTCTACATCTATAAGTCCGGACATCTTGTTAAGTATCCTATTCAAAGTTAACTAGGTTTACATTTTCCGACTTACCCTATACTGGTAATAAGTTGAAATACATTTAATAAAATTATTTCATCTCACTGCGATAAATTCTATTTAATTTTTTAAAGAACGCTACTTTCAATTACAAAACCAATTTCACTTCATACCGATGATCTTCTAACTCAAGGTTATTAGGAAACAACTTTCATTGTTACCATTAAGATTAAAAGTATATTAATGTTCCCAACCATGCCTGAATAGATAGAAAAAGACAATTTTCTCAATCGGCGATCAAGTTAAGTAAAGTTCGACGCTGATAACAAACTTGGGAAATTAAATCACAATCATCCTATACAGATGGTGAATAAAATTGAAAATTTCCACTCGACTTCAATTCATTTAAAGTATCAATTACTTACCCACCAAAACTACTAACAGAACTAACAATAATTCAATTAAATTCACGTGCAGTTCATCGACTGATGGTTGATTATTATTTAAAGTAAAAAATCGACACACCAACATCATCTAATAGGATATATTCATGGGTAATATACAACAAGCCACACATATAGCTAACGACAACGTACCGCATCATAGTGAACAGGAAAAACAATCCTGTGTAAAAATATCTAAAGTTAAACAACATCCAACATTGCCTGATGAGCCAACGAAAAAAATACATAAATTAATCGCTGTATTTGGAGAAAGAGTAACTTCTAAGGCTAAATTCAAACCCAAGAATACCGATGTGCATGAAGAACCAAAATATGCTCCACCTGCTCCACCTGCTCCACCGACGATTATGGATACCAAACCTAAAATGGCAACACCGATGGATAGAGACGCGTTGTTTAAAAGCATTAAAAATGGAATACAACTTCGCACTGTAGATAGACAGCCTATTTATAATACAACGCAAGAAACGCAAGATATGGTCTACCAAGACGATCTTCTGAATAGCTTCATAAATAAGGAACAATGCAAAAAAATCGCAGAACAAATGGCAATAATTATCTATGACGGAATGAGTGTCGATTGGGAAAAAATTGTGACGGAAAAACTAGGTCATTATGAAACTAAAGAAAAACTTGCACATGCTTTGCCACAAATGAGCAAAGAAATTCAAGATTATTGGTCAATATTCAGCTGTGTACCAGATTTAATTAACGAGCCACACACACGCTCAGATCAAACTACGTCGACAAAAAATATCCCATCTGTCGTTAAAAGAGCGTTTAGCCGGTTCAACTCCGCACCGTCAACTCGTACGTTCCGCGTAACCGATCATAAGAACCAAGTAACGTTGAGTAATAAAGATGCTATGCGCTCAAAAGCCAATCGTTTAGCGAATAATACATTAAATGATATTTTAGAAACCAAGCCAAATAAAAAACTTGATTACATTGGTGACCACTATAAACAAGCTGCTTTAAATGTTTTTGAATCAATGCCATTTATACAAGGTGATGAAGGCGAACTACGCTTCGAGAAACAAAATGGAAAAATAAATATGGATCGACTTCGTCGTGACTTTATGGCAAACATAAAAAGTAAAGAAAGTATGAAAAATGATATAATTGTTTTTTTGAATACCCAATTAACAGAAAAATTTAAGTCCTATACTACTCTAGGATTACTAGAAATCGCAGGATTAAGCCCTATGACTATCGATTAAAACTCTAACTGAGTATAAAATGTTAATTTACGATCCTAATCTTACTTGGGTAAATTAAACAATAATGATAAAAGCAGGCCACATGAATATGGCCTGCTTTTATCAGCGCTTAAATTAGTTAATCAAATTATTAAAGAATTTTAATTTATCAGCAAGTTCACAGTCTACATTCATTATGCCTAATTATTGCGCTACAGCGGCTTGTTCTTGCACTAACGGCTCAGAGCGGTAATTTTCACCGGCTAAAATATCGTAATGAATCACAGTGCCATTATTGAATTTCGAGAAATCGTAGTAGACAGTGTAGGCGTTGAATTCTTCATCTTTAGTCTTTTTCTTTCCATCGACATAAAAATGACAACCAATGGCCCCTGCCCACTCTTTTCTTATACTTTTAAATATATCGCCATTGCAATCCTTTGCTTCAATCAAAGAACTAAATGGTAAAAATTTGTCGTCAGCTGAATTTGGACTATAAATTCTTAATTGAGCGAAACCAACAGTATCGAAAGCGTTATATGCCTGAACTATAATATCCCCAAGAGTAACATCACAGTTTAATGCGTCATAATATTTCTGGTAGGGCATTCTCAATTCATATCGGTTGGGATCCGCAGAAAAATCATAGGTGATATGTAAATCTACATTTGCCCCTTTTGACCATTTCACATTAGAAAAACTGAACGTACGCGCCTTACAGTTGCTTCCACTTGCTCCCCATCCAACCCAAGCATCTATTTTAGTATCGATAGGCTTTTTACCTGATATAGTAATATATGACTCATCAGGTTCATCGCCCCAAATATTCGGCTGAGAAATCTGGTAATAATCAGACCCAAGAAAAAACAATGCGATAAATAATACAACAATTGATATTCGCTTTTTCCTATTGGTATTAGCGATAAATTTCACTATTTCGGCCCTTGCTCTTTATCTAACGGTTCAGAGCGGTAATTCTCGCCGGCTAAAACATTAAATTTTATTATCGTATCATCAGAAAACTGAGAAAAATCGTAATAGAACTCATAAGGTCTAACATCTTTTAGTCTGGATTTATTACCAACAAAATACTCACAGTTAAACCATCCATCCCACATATCGTTTTTCCCTCGGTGGAATTCAGCATTACAATCTCGTGCTTCTATTATCATCGATGTAGAAATAGCCTTTTCATAAGGCAGCTCGCCCTGAGGATAAGCTCTAAATCCTGCGATTCCATCAAAGTTATTTAAGACATTTACCTGAAAATCTCTCAATTCAATATTGCAATCATTATTATCTACTACAGATTTAAAAGGTAAACGTAATTCATAACGGTTTGGATCGTCTGAAAAATTATAGGTATATTTTTTGTCAATTTTCCCTCCCTGATGAGCTTTACGGCCAAACATATCATAGGAATAGGTTTTACATTCATCACCCGTTACCCAAAATGCAGCCCATGCAACTATGTGAGCATCGGTTGGTTTTTTACCTGTGATCGTAATATAGGGTTCATCTGGTTCATTTCCCCAGATTTTATCATTATTCACGAAGAAAGTTTTAAATGAAGGATAAAGGATAAAGGATAAAACAATTACCATCATCACAATCATTATTAATATTAACTTTCTATTTTTCATATTTGTTCCTTGATAAAATCAGGTAAAGATTTATTTGCTACCAGTAACTTCTCGGTAGGCATTAATTGAGGATCGTTCATTATTGTCAATAGTTCAAATTTAATCTGACGATATGTTGCAAGCATATTTTCCGTTAGAGTTTTCTTCCTTTTTAAATAAAGATTCTTAGCTTTATTTATATCAGAATACTGCCATGTTCCGGACATTTCTGCTTGCTTGTTTTTTACATCCATCAGTTCATTTGATAAAGTTTTTTGCTGTTCATCCAGAAAGCTGATCGCTTGTAAGTAATGTTCTTTTAATGGCACATGAAGTAATAAATGTAAAAGTTTAGCTAAATTTGGAATGTACTCAACCATACCATGCTCATTCACCTGCTCTGACAGAGACACATTATTATTAATTTTGTCTAGTAGTGGAAAGGAATCATTATCTGCCGCACTAATAGCATCTAATATGGGCATATGTGTTTGACGTGGGCTTAGTAGTAATTGTTCAGAAGGTTTTTCATAAGTTAATAGCTGCGTAAGTTCGCCGTGGTGGTGGTAATTATCATCATCGCTATCTGTCGTCTCAAAGATTTTTTCAACCGTTTTTGCGCCTCGTACATGAAACATTTTTAATATAGCAACATAAAGGTTGTCTTCTGTATCCGCAGTATTGACCCACTTCCAAGGAACTTGGGGAACCAAATCATGATTATTCACATGTCGATAGTGCGTAATACTTTTATAACGTTCAGAAAAACTTCTAGTACCACTTCTAGGTGCTCCATAAGTAAATAATCGCAATATTGATGGAGAAAGCTTCTCTTTTAGAATTGCTGCAATCATCAGCGCACCCGCACCACCTAAGCTATGACCACATATATAAAATTTTTTATTATGATGATATTTATATATGTCTTCTTTTAATGATGCTATTGGGTCTCCCTCCCATAATGTCATCGCATATCGATAAAATCCTTGGTGAACATAGGCTCCCCCAAACTCGTTTATAGAAACTTGTGCGGCATCGATATTAGTTCCAACCATATCTTTGATTAAAGAGGAGTCTGTAATCTTCTGCACAGCAGGAATAGCATTGACAACCGCCCCAAAGCCATCAATATTTTTCACAATTTCCCATGTACCAGAATTTGAAGGTTCACCATTAGAAATATAAGGCTCTGTCCCTCTGACTCCAACAATGGCAGTTTTGTGGTTAAATAAAATATATCCCTCAGCCCCAACCTCCTTTTGTGCGTAGTAGGTAAAATCGAGGGCTTGGCTATAGGGAACCTCTTCAACTAACCAGTTAACGGACATGTCAGCAGCATGTGTTGGCTTAATTTTCTGTTTCAATGCCCAAATGACCGTTTTAATTGATCCTTCATTAGCCGACGTAACTTTATCGTCTAAATTGGCCTTATCTGTCGCATAAGCCAATTTCGATAACAACGCAAAGGTATAACTATTCACCAAACTAAATTCATCGGTATCAATAATCACTGGCATATAACTGCGCAGTGCTTTGATTTCGAAAACGTAACTTTGGTTGTGGCTAAGGCTGAACCCTGCTTTTTCCGCAGAGGCATTGGTATCCATCCCTTTATGATGCTCTTGCAAAAACTCATCTTGCGGGGCTTCATCCCAAAAATCACCTATGGTGGTGCTGTGATACCGTTTCGGGTTTTGCTCAGCAGCATCAAACTCTGCCGATGCGCGGGTTTTCACTGGCGACTCTTGCCCTTCTTTACGGCTGGCGTACTTTTCGACTTCGCTTAACAAAGAGGCTTGGCTGACGGAAGCGCGCCATTCACCTGCGGCAATATTTGCAAATAATACTTTACCGGCGCTGGTGGTTTGCGTGTGTGTGTTGGAGGTAATTTTGTTCGTAATGGTGACGGCAAGGCCATCAATCGGTTCATCGTTTTCACTCATGAACTCCAGTTCCAACCAGTTTTTCTCGGGGTTGCACTGCACGCAATGGTTAAATGAATCCATGATTATCCCTCATGTTGTAATTGGCAACTTAAGGCATGCAGAGCGTATTTAATCTCTTCATCTTGATTGTCTTTGATCAGTTCTATCATGCTAGGCTGAGCCAAGTATTCGTTGCCCATAATCGCCGCGATGGCCGCGCTCATCACACGATACGTTAAGGTTTGCTCAGCAGCAGAGAGAAACGGTGTGAGCATGGAAGCGATATCACGCCCTTGCGTAAGATGCTGGTCCATTGCCTTGGGGAAATGCTGCCATAACCAAGATTCAAGGTTAGCTTTTAACAAAGGTAAGTTCTCTTGTTTATCAAGATGATGCGCTTTTATTACCCACCAAGAGCCTTGCTGAGCATTAAATGGCGCGTGCGAGGTGTTGTCAAACGTGACTAAGTGGCCTTGGCCACCATTATCTAATGCAGCCAATTGATTGATATTGCCCAAAAACTGGTTCACTTCTGATTGGTCCATTCGCGCTAACATAGCAATAATGACCGACCTATCGTAAAAGCGAAACATCACTTCCTCGCCCTCCAATCCGGCAATTAATAAACTGCGAAGATGCTGCAAAACTTCATCACCCACGGCATGGCTTGACAGCCCAATACCCTGTTCAAGTAACGCTTCAGGGAGCGACAATATCGATTCAGAAACAGGGATTAACCATGGAGAGAGTGGCATCACCTCAGTAAACATTGCACCATAAAACAGAGGCACGGCTTCTTCAAATCCAAAGCCCCCATTTTGCTGTAAGGCCTGCTTGTGAAGCTTGCGATCAACTAACCAATAGCGATGATTTTGCTGCTGTTGAAACCAAGAGAGGATCATGACGGTTTCCCCTGCGTAGAGCATAATCTTACGGCTGGCATATGGGCTTGCTCTGCGTTTAATAACGCTTGGTAAGAAATGGTTCGAAGAGCGGCTGGCATGGTTTGGTCCTTTTTCGTGAATCGCATCGCATAATGTAATGCCTCACTAAGCAAAAGCAATGCCAGTGTTAAATTATTATATTTCAATAGGTTAACTTTTGCTTTTGACTACTTGAGCAATAAATTGCTCCGCTGGGCAAAAACTTGCTTAACCAAACACGATCTGACCGAATTTTTGCTCGGTTCAGTGCTCTCTCACCGACAAGAGATGTAACTGCACAAGCGTCGTCAATCCTAAGCCATCTCACCATTGACAGAACACGTAAAGTTCACCGCACAGCTTAGATTCCAGCCTCGCCAATTAAATGTTAACATCATCACATCTAAAACTGCGGTGGTTATCAGTAAACCTTGTTGATGATTCTCATAAACATCAATAAAAACTCTCTACCTCCACCAGCAGAATTTTTACATTAAAAGGCAGTTTTCAAATGGTTAACAACACAATTCAATGGTTTCCGGGACACATGCATAAAGCACGTAAGGAGATCGAAGAGGTCATTCCGCAAGTTGATGTGATTATCGAAGTGTTGGACGCTCGTATCCCGTTTAGCAGCGAGAATCCACTTATCTCCCATTTGCGTGGTAATAAACCGTGTGTGAAGGTACTCAATAAACGTGACCTAGCAGACCCTGAAATGACGCAATTGTGGATCGACCATTTTGAGAAAGAACAAGGGGTGAAAGCAATGGCGGTAACCACGTCTAACCCTCAAGAAGTGCATAAGATCATGGAGCTTTGCCGTAAGTTGGCACCACATCGTGAAGAAGTGGGGAAAAATATTCGCACCATGATCATGGGTATCCCGAACGTCGGTAAATCAACCATCATCAATACGTTAGCCGGTCGCGCTGTGGCTCAAACAGGTAACCAACCCGCCGTTACTCGCCGCCAACAACGTATCAATTTGCAAAATGGCATTGTGCTGTCCGATACTCCGGGAATTTTATGGCCTAAAGTGGAAAACCCACACAGTGGTTTTCGCCTAGCTGCTACTGGCGCGGTAAAAGATACTGCAATGGAATATGAGGATGTAGCCTTTTATACTGTTGAGTATTTAGCGCAAGCTTATCCTGAGCGTTTGCAAGAGCGTTATCAAATCGATGAGCTACCTCAATCTGATGTGGAATGGATGGAAGAAATTGGCCGCAAACGTGGTGCTCTGCGCCCCGGTGGCCGTATTGATCTGCACAAAGCGTCGGAGATCCTACTGCATGAGTTACGCCAAGGTATTCTCGGCCAAATTACTCTTGAACGCCCTGAAATGATCACCAAAGAGTTAGTGGAAGTGGAAGAACGAGCGGCTAGGGAAGCCGAGGAAAAAGCAGCCAAAAAAGTAGAGCGTCGTAAACGTTATTTGCGTAATAAACGCTAAATTCCTCTCGGATCCCTTCTACGCTACACCTCATTTCTACTATTACCATCAGGGCGGTCAATGATCGCCCTTTTCATAAGAACAGACAACTGCATGCTGTTTGCTATTTCTAGCTGACATTATCATGACAAATCAATATAGGTTTTTATGCGCTACTTCTATAGCATGAAGGAACCTTCTGATGACACTCAAGTCATACCACCATTGTTTATTTTCTCCTTGATATGGAATTGTTCATGAAAAAGCGTTGGGCCATCGCGGTAATTAGCGCCGCCTTAATCAGCGGGGGCTATTACCTAACTACCAATAGCAATGAATCTCTCTCGGCTTTCCCCACTCTGACGGTCGAACAGGGAAATATTGCCAAACAGGCAATCGCTGTTGGCCAAATCGTGCCAGCTCACTCGGTATCTATAAAATCGCAAATTGAGGGGATTGTCGGTGAAATTTATCATCGGGTCGGTGAACAAGTTACCTTGGGCACGCCTTTGATCAAAGTGCGTCCAAATCCAACACCGCAAGCGTTAACCGACGCAACCACCGCTTTAATGCAAAGTGAGGCGAGCTTAGATTCCGCCAAACAGACGCTGGCAAACTTGCAGCAGTTAGTTGAACAAAAGATTGTGCCGGAAAACTACGGTGAGCTAATCCAAGCAAAATCAGAGCTGAAATCAAAACAAGCCGAAGTGCAACAAAAAAGGCAGAACCTTGAGCTGATCCGCAGCGGTGAAGCATCGGTTGGCGATTCGAAACTCACGTCCACACTCGTCGCCCCCATTGATGGCACCATTTTAAACCTAAAAGTGGAAGTAGGAGAGCCGATCATCTCCACTGCCTCAAGCCAAGCGGCAACTGAAATGATGTCGATTGCCGATATGAATGACATGATTTTCAAAGGCAGTGTCAGTGAACATGATGCGGCACAACTCGCCGCAGGGATGGCCGTCAACTTAACGTTAGCACCGTATCCAGAAGCAGAAATCAGCGGCGTATTAAGCAAAGTTGCGGTTCAATCTGATAAGTTGAATAACCCTAGTGATACTAAAACGACTAGCTTTGATAATGGATTTGAAGTGGAGATTAACCAGATTCGCTTTCCTGACAATATGGTGATTCGCTCGGGCTTTTCTGCTACCGCACAGATCACATTAAAGAGCGTGGAAAACGTCATCACCATTCCAGAACGCGCATTACGATTTAGCGGTGAAAAACCTGAAGTCTTGATCCCAGATCAGTCAGAACAAGGTTACCAAGTGCGTGCCGTAACCTTAGGTTTGTCCGATGGCATTAATGTGGAAGTGATTGCGGGTTTATCAGCGGACGATGTGATCATCGACAACAGTTTATTCGGAGGCAAAGATGACCACTAAGCGCCCTTTTCAACGTAATGCGCTAGCAGCCGCGCTAATGACGTTCTGTGGCGCGGTGACTTTTTCAGCTCACGCCATCACTATTGAACAAGCTTGGCAAGCCGCAAAAGCTTTTGACCCTACTTATTCACAAGCGCAGATCCAATCTCAAATCAGTGAAACAGAGGTCCGAAGTACCAAAAGTGCCTTGCTGCCTTCTTTTAGCCTCAGCGCGGATACCTCATGGGATGACGATGGCAACAACACTAAAGGCTATGGTGCCACATTAAGCCAAACCATTTGGGATAGCGCTAATTGGGCACAGCTCGACCAATCTCAAGCAAGCTATGTGGCATCACAATTAAAAGTGAAGACTGCACATAATGAGCTGGCTGCAACATTACTGTATGCCTATCTCGATCTCGCCAGCGCACAAGGCGATCTACAACTTGCTGAACAAAAGTTCGTAGAAGGTGCAAAACTGCTGAAGATTACCGAGCAGCGCTACAAAGCAGGAAAAATTCGATCAACGGCATTGGAAGACATGCGTGCTAACCACGTCGATGAGCAAGCCGATATACTCAGTGCGCAAGCCGCTCTAGAAGAGAAAAAGTCAGCCCTTATCGCGCTCATCAATCAAGACCCACAGCACATTGACCAAATTAAAACGACCGACCTCATTGAACCGCCAATGCAAGTCAGCAGCGAAACTGAATGGTTAAAGCTTGCGCAGAATAACAGCCCTGAGTTATTAGCTGCCCAGCAGGAAGTCGCCGCTTCTGAATTTGGCCGAGATGCAGCCAAAGCCAAATATTATCCCACCTTATCTGGCAGTGTTTCTTACCAAGACAATGATCAGGGTCGAGATGGGGATCTCAGTGCAGGTTTAAGCTTAAAAATTCCGTTGGATTTGAATGGTTCCACGCGCGCCACGGTCGATCAGGCTGCGCTGCAAGTCTTAAGCGCCAAGCAAGTACTGCGCAAGGTAGATATCGAGATTAAACGCAAAATTCAAAGTGGCTTTAACCAAATCCATCTGGATTGGCGACAAGTGGAGATGGCTCAGTTACAAGTCCGCTCAAGAGAGCAAGCTTTAAAAAGTAAACAAACCGTTTATGATTCAGGAATGACTGAAGCTTCTGATTTGATTGACGCCCATAACGCTCTGTTTAACAGTAAAAACAGTCTACAACGGCGATTGTACCAATATTGGAAGCAGCGGATTGGCCTGCTGAAAGCTGCTGGGAAGTTAGATGATGACGTGATTGCTTCGCTCTCTCAGGCTCTGCACTCATGATCTCAAGCCTACAACAAGTCGTGCAAACGCTGCTTGCCCATCGGCTACGCAGCGCCCTCGCGGTCATTGCTATCGTTTGGGGTATTGTTTCTGTTTTAGTGCTCGTTGCCTTAGGTGAAGGATTTTATCGCGTCAATACACAATCTTTCGCGCTGTTAATGAGCGATACACAAATGGCTTTCCCCAGCCAAACCACCAAACCTTGGCAAGGCCTTGCGGCAAGACGAGCGATTACCCTTTCAGAGCCGGAAATGCGCGCTTTGGCACAGCACCCAAACATCAGCGCCTTATCAGTTATCTACGGAAAATGGGATGCTAAAGTGACGAATGTAAAAGGCCGAATGCTTCCCGGTTACGTCAGCGGGATCGACTCTCAATTTTTAGCATTGCGCAACTTACAACTGACCGCGGGGTCACGCGGCATTCACGCCAGCGATCAGCAAAACCATTCCCGAATTGCGGTGGTTGGTTGGCAGTTGGCACAAGTTGGTCAGCTATCTATTGGTGATACGATCAAAGTCAATACCATTCCCTTCTCGGTTGTCGGCATTACTCAGCAGCAAGAAGGGGGCATTTCTATAAACAATGAAAACAGCCAAGTGATGATCCCAAGCAGCGCTTTTACTGATCTTTGGCAAAGTGAGCCTGAATTTTTCCTTGTGCAGCCCGCCGCAGGGATACCAGCAGCGGTATTGCGCATGAACATCCTCTCTTTCTTCGCCAAACAGAAACATTTTGATCCGAGCGATACTGAGGCCATAAACCTACCTGACTTCAGCAGCGGCGCTCAATTTTTCAATGCCTTGTTTCGAGGTATACAACTATTTTTAGGGGCAAGTGGAGCGATGACGCTTGCGGTCGGCGCTTTGGGCGTCGCCAATATCATGTTCCTTTCTGTCACGGAAAGAACGCGGGAAATTGGTGTGCGTTTAGCCATTGGCGCAACACCGAAGATCATTTTGCGCCAGTTTATTTTAGAAGGTGGGTTGCTAGTGGCATTAGGTGCAGTGATTGGAATGCTCCTCTCCTATCTGGTGGTGCTATTACTGAATTACATCGGCTTACCTGATTGGCTCGGCGAACCAGTCATCACTGTGCCAGCTCTAGGCTGGTCACTGCTCGTCACCACGTTGTTTGCACTGCTGGCTGCTTATTTCCCAGCAAAGCGTGCCGCCAATCTCACCCCCGTCATCGCCTTAAGTGCGAGGGCTTAATAATGATGTTACCTATCAGGCAAATTTATCAAGAGATGGCGGCCGAAAAACTGCGCTTGCTACTCACTATTTTAGCGGTGGCTTGGGGTACACTTTGCATCGCCACCATGCTCGCAACAGGCGAAGGATTACGCCAAGGGCTGACACGCTCATCACAAAGTGGCAATGGCAATTTACTCTATGTGACCGGGGGTTATGCCAGCCAGACCGCCGGACGCTTTTTTGAAGGGAAAGCCCTCTCTTTGCAAGCGGATGATGTTGAGCTTGTTCGCGCACTGCCCTTTATCCAACGCGCTGAAGTTAGCGCACAATGGGATAAACGCGTCAGCAATCAAGACAATGGCACCTGGCAGCGCCCACTAGCGGTTAACCCAGAATATCAGTCCTTAACTGGTATTGAGATAGCCAAAGGAGGGCGATGGATCAACCCGCTCGATAATCAACAGCAGCGTAAAGTGGTTGTAATCGGTTATAACGCCGCAGTGCAATTGTTCAATTCTGAGGATGGTTGGAGTTGGCTGGAACCCCAGAAGCTGAGCATAAACCCCGTCGGTCAATTGATAAAAATAGGTGATGAAAACTTTACCGTTATCGGCGTGATAGCGCAGACAAGTGCAGAGGTAGAACAAGGAACCCCTATTGACTACGCGGTATTTGTGCCTTTTCGCACTTGGCAACGTTTTAACCCCAACGCAGCGATTGCAGCGATCAATGTGCAGCTCAATGCCACGGTTGATCGCGAAAAAGCCGCGCAAGTGATTAAGCAAGTGATCGCCAGAAAGTACGGTGCCAGTGCTTCAGACACGCAGCTCTTGCAAGTCGAAGACATGCTATTGAGGCAAAAAAGCATGCGCCGTTTCTTATTCGGTCTACAAGGCTTTTTGGGCATTATTGGGCTTATTACCCTCGGCGTAGCAGGCATTGGTATTGCCAATGTCATGTACGCCACGGTAAAACGATCCACGCGAGACATCGGTGTACGAATGGCCGTCGGAGCTACGCCAACCACTATCAAACTCCATTATTTAGTGCAAGCCTTGCTCACGATGTCACTTGGCGGTTTAGCTGGCTTAGGATCCACTTACGGGCTGATCACCTTATTAAGATACGCTCCCTTAGAAGGCAATATGCTGTTTGAGCAATTAGGGAAACCCTTACCCGAACTGTCGTTTTCGATTGTCTTTCTTGTGATCGCGGCGCTGGCGATTGTCGGTGTGATTGCCGCGTGGTTTCCCGCCAATCGCGCGGCTAGCATTACGCCATTAGAGGCATTACAAAGTGAATAAACAAAACTTACCAAACCTTGTCCAATTGACCAATATCAGCAAGCACTATCGCAGTGGTGAAGAGTTGGTCAAAGCATTAGACGGCGTTTCGCTATCGATTCAAACAGGCGAATTTCTCTCTATTTTAGGGCCATCAGGCTCGGGTAAATCAACCTTAATGAATATCCTCGGTTGCTTGGATGTTCCTACATCGGGTGAATATCAGTTGGACGACAAGGCGGTCGCCTCGCTCAGCAGCCATCAATTAGCTCATATTCGTAATCAAAAAATTGGCTTTGTTTTTCAAAGTTTCAACCTGCTCGAATACGCTAATGCTCTCGATAACGTCGCCCTACCCTTGGTCTATCGCGGAGTAAAATTAAAAGAGCGCCGAGCACGTGCAGCAACACTATTAGAAAAAGTGGGGCTTGGCGATCGCATGCAGCATAAACCCAACCAGCTCTCGGGGGGACAAAAACAGCGGGTGGCGATTGCACGCGCGTTGGTCAATGATCCGCAAATTATTTTAGCCGACGAACCGACAGGTGCGTTAGATTCAAAATCGGGCGCTGAAATTGAAGCCCTGTTCAATGAGCTTCATCAAGAAGGACGAACGCTTATTGTCGTCACTCACGACCTAGCGTTAGCGAAGCGAACTCACAGAATAGTGAATATCAAAGATGGGCAGATTTTATCTGATGAACGCGTTGATCACGCAACAAGGCAGCCATAGATAGCTCAACGCATTGTAAGAAGTTATAAAGTGAACGAGAAAGACGAAGCCGTTCCAGTTCGCCTTTCTTAGTTCATTTTTTCTTTGTTCTTTCTTTGTTGGTTTTTCTTTGGATCCTATTGAGAGATACCCGCCAATTTCAGCAATACCGCTTCGAGTTGATCCCATGGCATGAGCTGTGAGTCAATCACTTCTAAGCGTGATTCAAACCCTTCTAAGCTCATCTCATTCACTGAAACGACTCCTTGGTTGATGTTGAAGGCGTAGCATCCTTTATCGGTATTGACGACCGCCTTAACACGCTCAGCGGTCAGGGCACTCAGCATAGAAAAGAGCTCATCAAAATCAAAATGGTATTCAGCGCCGATTAACCAACCACAACTGAAATAACCTTGGCCCCGATTTTCTTTGCGCACAAACGCTTTACCCGGCTGTAAGGCAAACTGTGGTTCTAACGAAGCATGATGATGGTGATGCGCTTCAATATGAGTAGAAGCTGCGCCGTGAAGACGTTCAATATCTAATAATTCTAAAGGCAACTCACCTTGCTTGACTAACTTGCTAAAAATCTTCGCGGGTGATTGATCAGTCACCCAGTCATTAAACGCATCCACATCAGCACTAGTGCATTGATCCACTTTATTGCCAATCACCACATCACCACTGGCCAATTGGTCATTAAAATTTTGGTTGGATGTGTATTTTTCATTACGCAAGTTGCGCGGATCCACTAAAGTGATCGTGGCTTTTAAATCGACATACGGTGCATATTGATCAGAAGTTAAAGTTGCCACCACTTGCTTAGGGTGCCCAAGCCCTGTTGGCTCAATTAATAGACGATCGGGCTTTTGCCTAAGTAAGGCGTTAATTCCAACAGACATAGGAACACCCGCAGTGCAGCACATACAGCCACCCGGTACTTCTTTGATCAGCGCGCCTTGGTCAGACATCATCGCCCCATCAATACCAATTTCTCCAAACTCATTGACCAACACCGCCCACTTTTCATCAGCAGGTTTATTCTTCAATAAATTCAAAATGGCCGTCGTTTTTCCTACACCAAGAAAACCGGTAATAATGTTGGTTGGTACTTTTTTTGTCATGTCAGCACTCCTTTTGCGGCAGTATATACCGAAATAAGAAGCCAGTGCATGGTTTGCCAGTTAGACAGGCAACAATGAGCCGAGGTGTACATAAACGACAAAAGGCGCACTACGGTGAGCGCGCCTTTCCCCTCGTAACTCAATCGTGAGTTCGCGAATCGGGAGGACTATAGATGCAACCCGATCATAAACGAGGACATAGAATTGAAATATTGCTGATTCCATCCAAATTGTAGGTAAGGCTTGAATTCCTCCCTGTACGATATCGAATCTGCCTTACGCTTTAACTATGGTTCATTTGGCTGGCTTAGCAAGGTTCAATCTCTGTTTTTTTAACTCATTTTTAACTCAGATCTCGTTTTTAGTAGAGAATCTCTCCATCTTCCAGATATGGAAATCAACATTGCAGCTTTGACGCTATAGTTAATCACTTTGGCGCGTATAATTCTGTAACAAAATATGTTCACATTTTACCAATCGAGGCCCTTTTTTACATGACCAAAAGAGAGAGATTGAAACAGTCACTGCTTGCAAAAGTTCCAAAAGATACGATTAACCAATTTCTCTCTAAGGACAAAACACCACTCTCAATCCTTTTTCTTTCGCTCATTGTCGGTATTCTTGCTGGGATTGTTGGTACTTACTTTGAGGCCGCTGTGCACTTGGTTTCGGAAACACGCACCGAGTGGTTAAAAAGTGAGATTGGTAATATCTTACCCTTGTGGTTGGCCGCTTTTCTTATCAGTGCAGCGTTGGCGTTTATCGGTTATTTCCTTGTGCACCGGTTTGCGCCCGAAGCCGCCGGTTCTGGCATTCCTGAAATTGAAGGCGCGATGGATGGTATGCGCCCCGTTCGTTGGTGGCGAGTACTGCCAGTGAAGTTTTTTGGCGGTATGGGCGCCTTAGGTTCTGGTATGGTTTTGGGACGTGAAGGGCCCACGGTTCAAATGGGGGGAGCCATTGGCCGAATGGTGTCGGATATTTTCCGCATCAAAAATGACGATACCCGCCACTCACTCTTAGCCTCTGGCGCAGCTGGAGGCCTAGCTGCCGCATTTAATGCGCCGCTGGCGGGCATCATGTTTGTGATAGAGGAGATGCGCCCGCAGTTTCGCTATACCCTCATTTCAGTACGTGCCGTCATTGTCTCTGCGGTGGCGGCAAATATCGTCTTTCGCGTGATTAATGGCCAACATGCTGTGATCCAAATGCCGCAATATCAAGCACCAGAGCTGGCTTCACTGTGGCTGTTTCTGCTGCTTGGGGGACTGTTTGGTATTTTCGGTGTGCTATTCAACCGTTTAATCACACTATCACAAGATATTTTTGCCAGAATTCATCGCAATGATCGTAAGCGATATTTACTCACGGGTTCACTATTGGGAGGCTGTTTTGGCTTAACTTTATTGTATATTCCAGAATTGACTGGGGGTGGCATCTCACTGATCCCTAATATCACCAATGGTGACTATGGTGCCGCTATCTTGCTGCTTTTGTTCATTGGCCGTATTTTTACCACCTTGATCTGCTTTGGTTCTGGTGCTCCGGGCGGGATTTTTGCGCCAATGCTGGCATTAGGCACGCTGTTTGGCTACGCCTTTGGCCTGATTGCGCAAGAACTGTTACCACAATTAGCGATTGACCCAGGAATGTTCGCCATTGCAGGCATGGGTGCACTGTTTGCCGCAACGGTTCGCGCACCCATTACAGGTATTTTATTAGTTATTGAAATGACCAATAATTATTATTTAATTTTACCGCTGATTATTACTAGCCTTGGCGCGGTTATTTTCGCTCAATTACTTGGCGGCCAACCCATTTATAGTCAGTTGCTCCATCGCACCTTGAAAAACGCCAAGCTGCAACAACAAGATCTTCCACCAAAAGAGTAATCGTGAGACTCATGAATATTGACTCCGCTGCGAATTGTTATGTCTAAGTAACAAATTAGAAGGTGAGATGTTGCACCACAACTCGATAAACTTGATAATGCGCTCGTTTGCTGGCTGCTAGAAATACATTATTCATTTTCTAGAGCAAATGATGACATGGAGTTTATCGTTGAACTGGAAAAGGTTAATTCAAGTACAAAGCACACCGCCCTCTCAAGCGGCGCTAGCATTAGGTGTGATCAGCCTCGGGCATGCGTGGGCGCTTTATATTCCCTCGGTCGGTCTCATTATTCGCCCCTATTTGGCACTGCTCGGTGCATTATTACTGCTGCCTGTCTTGCTAAAATACCTCACCAGCTTCAAGACATTCATGGAGGACATTCGCCACCCTCTTTCAGGTAGCTTGATGGCTCCAATGAGCATGACTTTACTGATCCTAAGTGATTATCTCGCTTTAATTTCACCGATGATTGCTTATCCTATTTGGTTTACCGCGCTCTTGCTGCACTTCACCATGATGCTGCTTTTCTTCAGTTTTCAGGCCATGAACTTTAAAATCAGCCATATTGTACCAAGCTGGTTTCTTTATCCGGTTGGGTTAATCAGTAGCTCGCTCGCTGGCACGCAATTTGGCCACACTGTCTTTTCAGAAACACTCGTCTCTGTCTGTATCGCTATCTATTTTTTTATGCTGCCGTTAGTGTTATATCGTTTGGTGTTTGCTGGAATGTTACCTAAACGCGCACGCCCAACACTCGCGATTATGGCTGCACCTATTAACCTCACCCTCGCGACGTATTTGGTCAACTTCCCTCATCCTGATCCAATATTAACAGGCGCACTGACTGGCATTGCCATCACCATGACACTGCTTATTTACCTTTGCTATATCCGTCTGCTCAGGCTCAAGTTTCAACCGTCTATTGCTGCTGTGACCTTCCCTTCTGTCATCAGTGCTATCGCCATGCATCGTTTAACCACCTTCTTTGAAGGACAGTACCCGCAATGGCACTGGTTACATCAATTTGGGTTATTTGAATTGACTATTGCTACTTTCTTAGTCGTTTGGGTTTCTATTGGTTATATAAAAATGTATTGGCCTGAATTATTTGCTAATAAATAAAAACCTAATATTTATCTTTAATTAAAAATTAATTAGGGCTGGATAAGCCTAGGCAATGACGAACAATATAAAAGACACTATACCTTAATTTGCAATAGCAGCCAAAATAATAAAAACTCACTCGTGACAATTTTAAATTAATATTCAATATATCCTTTGTCAGCTGGCATTTAATTAAAAACATATAAAGGATATAACCATGAATTCACGTAAGTGGAAACACGAACTACCGGCTTCTATACAATCTAGAATTGACTATTTTATCAATGATTTGATTAATGCAAATGCTAACGGAAAACACCTAGTCCTAGGGAAAAGGCCAACAAAAAACGACATAGTGTTACAAAGTAATGATTATTTAAACTTGGCTGATCATCCATTAATTAAAGCACGGCTGAAAAATGCCATCGATAAAACACATGATAGTGTTTTTATGTCCGCTATTTTTCTACAAGATGAAGAGTCTAAACCTTCATTAGAAACGAAATTTGCAGAATTTGTAGGCTTTGATAGTTGCCTTCTTTCTCAATCAGGATGGAATGCTAATACTGCCTTGTTGCAAGCCGTGTGTGGGCCACAAAGTAACGTCTACATTGATTTTTTTGCTCACATGTCAATGTGGGAAGGTGCTCGTTATGCTAATGCCAATATTCACCCATTCATGCACAATAATTGTGATCATTTGCAAAAACTAATCGCTCGACACGGCCCAGGGCTCATTGTGGTTGATTCGATTTACAGCACTATAGGTACGATTGCACCACTCACCGATTTGGTCACTATCGCCAAAGAGTATGGATGCGCCATTTTAGTTGATGAGTCGCATTCACTTGGCACACATGGCGAAAAAGGTGCAGGACTTGTCAGTGAATTAGGGTTAACAGCAGAGGTTGACTTTATTACAGCTAGCCTTGCGAAAACGTTCGCGTATCGCGCTGGCGCTATTTGGGCGAATAATAATGTGAATCACTGTATCCCTTTTGTGGGTTATCCCGCTATTTTTAGTTCAACTATTTTGCCTTATGAAGTCGAAGCGTTAGAAGCGACATTGGACATTATCAAATCAGCCGATTCTAAAAGAACTCAGTTGCACCGCAATGCACACACACTGCGTCGTGGACTAAATAGTATAGGGCTAAGCGTACGAAGTGAGTCCCAAATCATAGCGCTAGAAACCGGAGATGAACGAAATACAGAAAAAGTTCGCGATTATTTAGAAGAGAATCAAATATTTGGTGCTGTTTTTTGCAGGCCTGCCACTTCAAAGAATAAAAACATTATTCGGCTTTCGTTAAATAGTAATGTCACTGACTCACAAATTGATACCATATTAACTGTGTGTGAAAGGGCCCAAAATGATAGCAGTCTCTATTTCAAGTAAGTCACGCATCGACATACTAAACCAATGGTGCAATCTCAAATAAGAAGGATAAGGTAAGGAATAACCCTAGGGTTTACCTAGGGTTATTAAATCCAGTGACTTAATTTTTTTAACAATAGCGTTTTATCCGCTGGTTTTAAAACGTAATCATTCATTCCTGATGTACGGATTTTTTCTATCGTTGAAGGGCTATTGTCACCCGTATGCCCAATAATAGGCACTTTACTGTAAGAAGCGGTGGATGAACGGATAGATAAAGTGGCCGAAATACCATCCATAATCGGCATTTCAATATCCATTAACACCAAGTCAATTGAATTATTGGCCAACATTTGTAATGCTAATTCCCCATCGCTCGCTTGCAGTACTTCATACCCTTGCTTTTCTAGCAGCAGAGCGGTGAAGCTACGTAAGGAGTGGTTATCATCGACCAACAAAATTCGTTTTTCATAATCATATTGTTTTAACGGGATAACATTTTTATCGGCAATAAGCTCTTCCGTTTCAAAGAGTAGTTCATCAATAATCGCCGATCCATCCAATAACAATTTGTGCTTTTCAATTGGGTAAATGGTTAAATGACGCTCCATCGTCAGCGCGTAACGCTGATTTTGGTCATATAAATAGCAAACTTTTGCTTGTGTAAAATGCAGTTTAGGTTCCAGTTTGGTTAAGTAATCCGGCGTTTCATCCAACGTTTGCAGATCCACAAAGATCAGATCAAACTCAAATTCAAACTCTTCTCGACGCAAAGCACTCTCAGGCTCTAAGACATTAAGCTGGAAACCAAGATAGAACGATTTCTCACTGAGATAACGATTCACTATGCTCGTTTTGCCAATATAAAGCAGAGATTTCGCCTTCATTAGATCGAGTTTAATATTAGCGACGGCTTGCGAATCATACTCGGGAAACGTTAAAGTAAACTCCGTCCACTCTCCAAGTTCAGAACGGCAGATAATATCCCCTCCAAAAGCATGCATTACTTTACGGCAAAAGGGTAACCCCAGACCATAGCTGCCATTTTTACCGAAGGTATAAAAGTCTTTAAAAATATCGTCCAGCAAATGAGGTTCAATACCAACACCATTGTCTTTCACTGTAATTTGGTGGCAATTCTCACTTGATTTCAAGGTGATATGGATATTAAACATATCGTTATTTTGATAGTAGAACGCATTCTTGAGTAGATTGTAGAGCACGTATTTTAACAGTGTACTGCTGCCTAAAAAATCAAAGTCATCCACCACCTTAAGAGTCACTGCCTGCCTGTCTTCTGGTCTTTTATAAGAAAAACTGCGCAGTGCCTCTTCTATAACAGGCTTTACAGCATGCTTTTTAAAGGTCGATGTTGAGACCCTATTTTGATCAATCGAGGTTAACAGCAAATCAATGGTCTCATTACCGGAGCGAATGACTTCATCAGCATCTCTTAATAGCCCAGCAATCAGCTCTAAATCTTTAGACGGTAGCGTATAAGATTCTGATTTGGATGCCGTAGGATTGGGCAATACTGAACCCATTACTTCAATTGACGCTTTTAACGCACTTAATGGATTTCTCATTTCATGCGCAATCCCTGCGCCAAAAGACTTGGCAATCGACACCTTCGCTTCATGTTCAATTTGGTTACGAAAATAGAACAGGTTGCCAAAAATGTAAGTAAATAGAAAAATCGGTACGTACGGCCATTCCACCATCACTCGCAGTTCCGCGTCCATTACGCCATAAGTCACAAAGTAAGCACATGCTAATGCAATAGCGGCTTGAATCAGCATGACTTTTGTTTCGTGGACTAAGAGGATATGGAGGAAAATAGACGCCATGAACGACATCGCCCAGATCGTTGACCAATCGTTCATCAGCATCATGTAGCCAAAAAAGAATGGCAAACAAAATCCTATTGAAAACAAGTAATAGTAAGGTAAGTAGTGCTGTAAATGTTTCGGCGTTGAATTGCGAAAAATAATCCCCGCAAATAAAATGGCGCAAATCGCCCGTAACTCCATACTTTCATAAGGTTGTGGAAAGAGATAAGTCCACACGTAATAATAAAGGGGAAAACCAATGAACCCCATCCATCCCACAAGGGTGAGGTTCGGCTCAGCGTACTGGTATATTTTTTTTACTACGTCCATGTAACCTTACCAAACTGATACATTCATTTTTATAATCATAATTATGCATAGCCTGACTGTGCATAACCTGTTTTTTTGAAAGCGTCGAAGTCAGTTACACTCATCACGCCATACCTATTAATAACTAGCACAAGATAGACCACATTCCCATTCATTATGCAACAAGTCTTATTGAGCTGCCGTTATTTCTCGCCACATCGACATCAATGCGTAAGGCTATTTGCTCTTTCAGCTCGCTCACGTGAGAAATGATGCCGATCGTTCGGCCTCCTTGTTGTAAGTCGACAAGGGTTTGAATCGCCAAGTCCAATGACTCAGGATCTAAACTGCCAAAACCTTCATCGATGAACAGTGTATCCAGTTTAATACCGCCGCTGTATGATTGCACCACATCCGATAAACCCAGCGCTAATGACAACGCCGCCATAAAAGATTCACCACCAGACAAGGTCGCCACATCTCGCCATTTTCCGGTGTAGCCATCTTCGACCATCAGATCAAGCCCTGAACCCACATTACCTTTGGCGCGATCTTCTTTACGCTTGAGCAGGTAACGCCCCTTACTCATGATCTGCAGCCTCATTGAGGCTTGGATCAGCACATCATCTAACAGCACGCCAAGAACAAAGCGGTGTAAACTCACTTTAGCGCCTGTTTTGCCGTTGGCGATATCGCTCAAAGTCCCAAATACTTGGTACTCTTGCTCTAAGGCTTCATTTTTTATATGTAAAATAGCGATTTTTTCTTTCACACTGGTTAAGGCATCCATTTTAGACCGTAACGTGCTCCATTGATCCAATGCGCTTTGCTGTAACATGGCTACAGCCTCGACCGCGCTTGCATACTCAGCAAGATTGGGCTCACTTTTTTCACTCAGCTCACTGGCTAATGTTTGAAGCTGGGCGTTTAACGTCGTACTTCTTTCGTCAAATTGTTTGATCTGCTTTTCAAGCTGCTCGATCTGCTGCGAAGATAAACGCGCCTGTAAATAGTGCTCAGTATCGTCGAACTGGCTCTCAATCAGCGCACTGTGCCACTGCTGCTGTGACTGCGTAAACGCATTTTGCCAATGTATCTGGTGTTCGACCGCCGCCGCCAACGCCGCTTTCGCACCAGAAAAATCGGCGTTCGCTTGATTGAAGCGCGCTTTGGTTTCCGCATCTAAACGGTTGAGATTAGCCAATTGCAGCTCTAACTGGGTTAAAGATTCGTTCAAATGCAAACTGTCTTGATACGACTCCGGGATCCCTTGGCTTAAGGCAGAAACTTCGGTCTGCTCTTTGGCAACCGTCAGGGTGGCCTGTTCGACTTTATGCTGCTGCGTTTCAGCATTTTGCTTAGCTTGTGCTAACTGCAGTTCTAATTTTGCCAATTGTTGAGCTAATTGCTCTGGATTGAGCGATTCAAGATGAGCAATGGAATGTTCAAGATCGCTTTGAGCTTGCTGCAGTTGTACTAAACTTTGCGTATTTCCAGATAATGACTCCCTCAAACTTGCCATCTCTTGTTCAAGCCGTGCGTATTGGGTCGCTCGTTGCTGTTGCTGTTTTAGCGTTTCTTGCTCTGTGGCCAGTTTGTTTTGCTGTATCGCTCTTGCCTGCTGCACTTGCGCCTTAGTCACCGTTTCTCCGGCATAACGCGCTAATTTAGGATGATCGCAACTGCCACACACCGGGCACTCGTCGCCTTGCTCCAAGGTTCGAGCCAGCTCGGCGGCTTGGTTGGTGTGCCAAATCAGCTCTAATTTATCGGCTTGCTGTTTCGCGTCCAATGTCGCGCGCTGCGCCAACTCAAACTGCTGCTGACTATAGCTCAGTGCAGCTTGCTCTGTGGCTAAACGCTGTTCAAGCTGCTGCCGCTTTAATAAGCGATCAATCTGCTGTTTGATGGTTTCAAGCTCTAAGCGCTGGCCTTTTAACTCAGCCAACTGCTGGCTAACTCTTTCGCACTCTTGACGCTTAAGCATAATTTGCTGCTCAAACTGCTCAACAGCGGTGCGCAAGTTGTGGCGATTTTGCGTCGCGAGCTCCACTTCACGTAAGGCTTGTTGCAGCGCTTTTTGATGATGTTCTCGCTCAACAAGCTTAGTTTTGATTAGGTTTAAGTCATAAATTTGTTGCATCAGATTCGGCACTATTTTGACTTTTTCTGCCGCGTCTTCTTGAGCCACTTTAGCTTGTTGCCACTGCTGTTGTGACTGTGTAAGCGCTTGTTCTTTTTCGACTTTTGCTTGGTTGGCCGCTTCTAACTGACGTTGTGACGATTGTAATTCGTAATAGGGTGAATCTAAGCGCGTAGCTTGCAAGGCTTGATGCCTTTGAGCTTTTACCGCATCGATGACTGACGATTGTGCATCGTGATCGGCTTTAAGTTGCACGAGTTGACGCTGCTCTTGAAATTGTTTAGCAAGGGTTTGCGCCGCCTTTTGCTCGCTGCTCGCTGCATCAAACCTTTGCTGGGCATCTAGGTACGCTGCGTGAGCGGCCGTCAATTGCGGTGACAGCTCAGCAATGCACGTTTCAAGGTGTGACTCGCTAGTTGCGTTCACGACGTCCAATGCGCCTTTAATTTGGTGATCAAATTCTTCTTTCGCTTTGCGGATCCCCGCCGCTTTCTCAAACAGCGCTCGTTCAATTTGGCTATAAATGTGGGTTTGAAACAACTGACCAAAGATTTGCTCCCGCTCTTTGGAGTTGGCAGTCAGTAATTCACGAAATTTCCCTTGGGGGATGACCATCACTTGGCGAAACTGTTTTACATCTAAACCGATCAATTCCACCATTGCTTTACCGACGGGATTGGGTTTGTTAGCAAGCAATTTCATTTCGCCATCGACCCATTCAAACAAGCTCGCGGCATGGGATTTTTTTGTTGAGCCTTCACCGCGTTTTTTCGGCACTTCTTGGTCGGGCGAGCGATCAACTTGGTAGATTCGCCCGCCAAGCTCGAACTGGTAGCTGATTTCGGTGAGCGTGTGCGGGGCCGCGTAGTCGCAGCGCATTTGATCACCAGTGCGCTCACTGCCTGTCGTTTCACCATACAAAGCGTAGCAAATGGCATCGAGCAGTGAACTTTTGCCCGCTCCGGTTGGACCATTAATCAAAAATAGCGGCGAGGCACCCAAAGCGGTAAAATCCACCACTTCTTTATGAGCAAAGGGGCCAAATGCTTGCAGGGTCAATTGTATTGGACGCATTAGACTTGGGCTCCCGGCTTTAGTGCTTGAATGACGTCGATCACCGCTTGCTCTTGCGCTGCGGTTAACGCTTCTTGCTTAGCTTCTAAGAAAAAATCGCGGAACATATCCACCTCACCGCGTGCCAAACGTGCACGCCCCATTGCTTGATCAACTCCCACCAACATGCCCGGTTTTTCTAAATGCAGTACGTTGGGGTAGGATTGACGCAGTTTTTCCATCGGGTCCAGTATCGCGTGTTTGTCGGTAAGACGAACCAACAGATAATCGTGGTTGTGTGGGTCTGTTTTGCCTTGCTCTATGATCTCCAGCAACTCACCTTCAATAATACGCATGCTATGAGGAGCAGTCAGTGGCACATGCGTGGCGCTGGCAAAACCTTGTTCATCAAATTCAACCAAGGTCGCTCCTTTCTTGTGGTGCTGCTCTGAAAAGCTGTATTTCATTAGAGAGCCAGAGTAACGGATATACTCTTCCCCCTTTTTCTGCGGTTGGTGCAGATGGCCGAGCGCAACATAATCAAAAGGTACAAAGTGTTGATGACTGACACGATCAGAGCCGCCAATGGACAAAGGACGTTCAGAGTCAGATTCGATAGCGCCATCAACAAAGCAGTGGCCAATCATAACGTGACGTTGTGACGGATTCCACTGCGATATAATCTTCTCAATAAGGTATTGATGGGCTTCATCATGACTGGTTACGGACTCTCCAAAGTGGTGGCGAACGACTTCAGGGTCGTTATAAGGCATACCATAAAATGCCACTTCACCAGCAGTGGCTGATTTTAGCACCACAGGCTGCATCATCTGTTCAAAATTGCTAATAATGTGCAAGCCCGAGTGTTGCATCTGCTTGGCCGCAAAGCCTAAACGCTTCGCCCCGTCGTGGTTACCGGGGATCATAATTAAGGGGATGGAAAGCTCGTTGCACACCCGGTTGACTATATCATCCATCAATTCAATGGCTGCAGTCGGTGGAACTGAACGATCGTAGATATCTCCGGCGACGATTAAAGCATCCACCCGATTACACTGCAGATACTCAATCAACTGATTGAGTACTGCGCGCTGATCATCCAATAAAGAAACGTTGTGAAATTGTCGACCGAGATGCCAGTCAGAGGTGTGAAGAAACTTCATTCCAACCCTAAAGATAGCGAAAATCAAAGTGCTTCATAATACGCGATTAACCAAGAAAAGCGACGTAAGATCGAGAAAAACACCACTTCATCGAAAAAATTGACGGCTGAAACGACTTATATTAGTTGCGGAATATGCTTAGACCTTCAACAAAAAATGGAAGGCCTAATACTGCTCCACTAAGACTGTACCGATAAGTTCGCCTTAACTCTCTGCTTGCGCGTAAAAATAATCAGCAGACGCTGTAACCCAATAAAACTAAACAATAAAATTCCAATGATAATTTTTGTCCACCACGAGCTAAGCGACCCATCGAAGGTGATGTAGGTTTGGATAAGTCCTTGTATCAGCACGCCAAACATCGAGCCAAATACAGTTCCAACCCCTCCTGAAAGTAGTGTCCCGCCAATAACAACCGCAGCGATTACATCCAACTCAACGCCAACAGCGGCTAGTGGATAACCTGCAGATGTGTAGATAGAAAATACGACACCAGCAATACTCGCAATGAGGGTCGATAACGTATAGATACCGATCGTCGTTTGCTTCACGGGTACACCCATCAACTCCGCAGAAGTAGTGTTACCTCCAATCGCATACACATTATTGCCAAAACGCGTACGGTGAGCGATCAGCATGCCTACGGCGACCACCACTAACATGATGACAGCAAGTAAACTTAATCGGCCTCCCCCTACCACCTTCCATGACATACGTGACAAAGAATGAAACACGGGGTGATCAATCGGTAATGATTGCTCAGACATTAAAAAACTGGCACCGCGTAAGAAAAACATTCCGGCAAGAGTAATGATGAATGCTGGAATTTTCAGGGTGTGGATCAGCCAGCCCATCATCGCTCCAAATAGAGCGCCTAACATTAAAACAGCAGGAATAGCAATGGCTGGTGCAACGTACCATTCACCAATCATCTTGGCTAACAACACCCCAGTGAATGCGATGACTGATCCCACCGACAAATCAATTCCGCCGGAGAGGATAACAAAAGTCATACCCACGGCAATAATTCCCAAAAAAGCATTGTCAGTCAGTATGTTACAAATGATACGAGTCGAGAGAAATGTCGGGTATTCAAATAAACAAACCAAATAACCCAGCACAAACACCATAATAGTGATAACTAAAGGTAAGTTCCGTTTAAACATGATGCGATCTCCCTTTGATAAACTGTACTAACGCAGGGGACTGGATCACTAGCACGACAAGCACCACAATTGCTTTCACAATTAGGTTCCACTGCGGTTGGTAGCCTGAGAGTAAAATACCCGTGTTGACACCTTGAATAATGAGGGTGCCCACAATGGCTAAAAACAGATTAAAACGCCCACCCATTAACGACGTGCCGCCAATAACGACGGCTAAGATGGCGTCCATCTCTAACCATAAGCCCGCATTATTGGCGTCTGCCCCACGGATGTCGGCCGTAACGATAATACCTGCAATGGCGGCCATAATACCGCTAATGACATAAGTACTGATCACAACGAGCGGCGTATTTACACCGGAATTTTTCGCCGCACGAATATTAATGCCCACCGCTTCAATAAACAGACCGAGTGCACTTTTTTTCGTTAATAACCAAATACCGAGTGCGGCGACGATGGTGATGATTACTGGTGTCGGGAGTAATAACCAAGAGCCACTGCCGATCCACGATAGCGCTTCATTATTGAAGGTGATGATCTGCCCTTCAGTGATGAGCTGTGCAATACCGCGGCCAGCCACCATTAAGATCAAAGTGGCGACTATGGGTTGGATTTTGAAAATAGCAACGAGAAATCCATTCCATAAGCCACAAAGTGCGCCAACGCAAACAGCAGAGAACAGCATCAACGGTACCCCAAAAGTGCCGTGAGCGGCCATGCTGGCCAAAGTCGCACCGCTGATCGCCATGACCGCTCCTACCGAAAGGTCAATGCCTCCGGTCGCGATCACCAACGTCATTCCAATACTAAGTAAAGCCACTGGTGCACAGCGATTGAGGATATCAATCACGCTCCCAAACAGCCGCCCATCTTGGATATTAATGGAAAAAAAGTTATCGGCCACAATCGCGTTGACCAGTAGCACAATCACTAACGCCACAATCTGCGGCGACCCTGTCGGCATTTTTATTTTCCATCGATTTGCCTGATCGACAGGTTTGATAACTGACATCGTCATACTGACCCTCACATCGCAATGGCATTCATAATGGCAGGAACGGAGAGATCAGCAGTCGGGATCTCAGCGACTTGTTTTCGGTCTTTCAGTACAATAACGCGATCGGCATAGCCGACTAACTCTTCTAATTCTGACGAAATGACTAACATTGCTAATCCATTTGCACATAGTGATTCAATTAATCGAATAATCTCTGCGTGAGCACCAACGTCGATACCACGTGTCGGCTCATCAAGGATCAAAAATTGCGGTTTGGTCAGTAGCCAACGAGCGAGCAAAACCTTCTGCTGGTTGCCCCCAGAAAGAAACTGAATCGGCTGCTCAGCCGTAGGCGTTTTTATGTCGAGCTGACGAATGAAACGCTGCGCAATCTCTTTTTGCTCTTGTTTAGAGAGCGGGCTAAACCAACCACGCTGAGCTTGCAGCGCCAAAATAATGTTTTCACGGACAGAGGCTGACGCGATAATGCCATCGGTTTTTCGATCCTCAGGACAAAAACCAAAGCCATTTAATGATGCTTGCCGAGCAGAGCGAACTTTTGCAGGTTTACCATCCACAGTGCAATAACCAGCATCAGTAGGAATAATGCCAAATATCACTTGTGCCATTTCCGTACGTCCTGAACCCAACAGACCCGCTAACCCGACAATTTCACCTCGGTGAACTTCTAAGAAAAACGGGTCAATCGTGCCTTTTTTGCCATAGTTATCAAAACTGACCAAAGGGCTATCACTTAAGCGCGTTTTACCCGCACGGTGTAGTGCATTGTCCTCTAGATCGCGACCAAGCATCATTTTGATTAGTTCTATCTGGCTCAATTCAGCCGTCATTTTCGTCCCGACCAGCTCACCATTACGTAGAACAGTGATGCGATCACTCACTTGATAAACTTGATCGAGAAAATGAGTAATAAAAACCAACCCCATCCCTTGGCTTTTTAGCCGACGCATAATGGTAAAAAGCATTTCAACTTCATGCGAATCCAAACTGGCGGTAGGTTCATCAAGAATCAAGATCTTGGCTGAGAACGACACAGCACGAGCAATCGCAACAATTTGCTGCATCGCAACAGAATATTGGTTCAGAGGCAAACTCACATCGATGTCAAAGCCGTAACTTTTCATCATTTGCTTTGCTTGCAACACCATATTGCTACGATCGAGAAGACCGTATTTCTTCAGTTCACGGCCAATAAAAAGGTTATCAACAATGGACATGTTGGGCAGCAAATTGACTTCTTGGTACACAGTACCGATACCTAAATTTTGTGCATGTGCGGTACTTTGAGGCGAAATCATCTCTCCATCTAAGCAGATCTGCCCCTCATCGCGCTGGTAGACCCCAGTTAACGTTTTGACCAACGTTGACTTCCCTGCACCATTCTCACCGAGCAACGCCATGATCTCGCCACGCCTCAGTGTAAAGTCGACATTAAATAATGCTCTAACCCCAGGAAATTCTTTCGTTATCCCTTTAGCATCCAATAATACATGTTCATCTTGACTGTATGACATAATTGCACCGCAAGTCATCTCACCATATTTCTTACATCAACACTCCCCAACACATGTTTTATATAATAGAAAAATATGATGAGACTTTATTTAAGGTAAATTCAAATTAAACAACAATGATTAATAACCCATATCTTTTTTGAGTGCTAATTCGGTTTTAGCACTATCTGGCAGGAACAACTTAGACTCAGTAACAATATGTTTAGGAGGCAGAGTGCCATTATTTAGATAGTCATGTAATGCATCAAAAGCAGGGCCGGCCATATTAGGTGTTAATTCAACTGACGCATTCGACTCACCAGACATCATCGCTTTAAATATATCTGGCACACCATCAATTGAGACAATTTTAATATCTACCCCTGGTTTTAACCCAGCTTCTTTGATAGCTTGAATAGCACCGATCGCCATATCATCATTATGAGCGTAGACAGCACAAATATTCTTACCGTTGCTTTCAGCCTTGATGAAGCTTTCCATCACTTCTTTGCCTTTACTGCGAGTAAACTCGCCCGATTGAGTGCGTATAATTTTTAGGTTGTCTGCCTTATTCACTACATTGAGAAAGCCCTGCTTACGATCTAAGGCCACACTCGCTCCAACCGTTCCTTGCAGTTCAACGATATGACATGGCTTTCCAGCTTGTACCTCTTTCAACCAATTACCAGCGACTTCACCTTCATGAACACTGTCCGCGGCTACCGATGTCATGTAGAGAGAATCGTCGTTCACTGTGATGCCTCTATCCAATAAAAACACCGGAATCTTGGCCTCTCTTGCTTCTTCCAGCACTGGTCCCCAGCCGGTTTGCACAACGGGTGCGATAAAAATCGCGTCAACACCTTGAGCGATAAACGATCGAACCGCCTTGATCTGGTTCTCTTGTTTTTGCTGTGCATCGGAAATCTTCAGTATGATGCCACGTTTCTCTGCCTCTGATTTTGCCACGCTTGTTTCGGCGGCCCGCCAACCTGATTCAGAACCAATTTGAGAGAATCCAACGGTGAGAGAGTTCGCATAACTTGCACCACACATCAAAATTGTGCTGATGACAGTGGCCATTTTTAATGGTTTCAACATAATTTGTCCCTTATTACTGTTGTAGAGTTTCACGTAATTTATTTTAAACATTTAACTCCCCACTTGATTTTATATTTACACGGCTCAATCGCATCAATTTAAGATATATTTTACAAAGTAAATTAATGAATCGATAAGCAATTATGTGATGTGGGTGAAAAGACATTAATTTAACTAAATAGAATATAAATCGACCAAAATCACAAAATAATTTTACTAGCTTATTTGTCCATGGAGTTAGCAATATGCTTCATGTTATTGGAATGTTAACGAAGATTGTTTGCGATAAATGCAGGCTTTATTACGTAATTCGATAGAACCGAAGCAATAAAGCCTTAAGCAGTTATCGCTGTTGCAGTGCGATAAGCATCAAATAAGTTATGTTTGGCTAATGCGTCTCACGAACTTTCAGTTTACGAGGCACCAATTCGATCCCAGCTTGATAACGTTTTGCCGAAGCGTTGAGTGCCAACGCGAGTGCGCTGTCGGCAATCAGTTCAAATTGCTGCGGCAACGAGTTGATTTTAATCGGCAAGAAATCAAGTAAACGATTATCACCAAATGTCGATAACTTCACACGATTCATCAAGCCTGGGTTTTCAAACAATACATCTAAAATCCCTTCAAGCAGAGTGTAAGAAGTCGCGACGATCGCATCTGGCATACTGTTATTGGCGATCCAATCATTCACCACTCGTTTGCCCTCTTCTCGATTAAAGTGCGCGCCATAACCGATGATACTGTGCACAGTTTTCGCTCTTAACGCGGCTTCAAAACCCAACTGACGCTCTTGCGAAATATTGAGCTCTGGTAATGCACCGACCAAACCAACGGTTTTAATCTCCGACGTTAATAGAGAGTGAGTCAATTCAAACGCGGCGTTGAAATCTTCACTGATCACACAGGCAAAAAATTCATCATCTAACGGGCGGTCAATCGCAATAACCGGAGTGCCTGAATGTTGCAACTTGAGATAAAACTCACTGGCGTTAGGAATCGCGCTGGCGACAAATAGCGCATCGATGCGGCGTGAGACCAAGGCATCCACCACCGACATCTCGGTATGTGGGTCATCGTCCGAACAGGCGATGAGAATTTGGTAACCCGCTTGGCGAGAGTTCTGTTCTAACAATTTAGCAAGACGCGCGTAACTGGTGTTCTCAAGATCAGGGATGATGAGCCCAAAAGAACGGCTATTTCCTGCTCGCAAAGCAGAAGCGGCGTGATCGGGACGGTAATTATGAGCATCCACCACGGCCATCACTTTCTGCTGGGTTTTTTCACTAATGCGGTACTTCTGCGCTTTGCCATTGATTACATAACTGGCGGTGGTTTTAGAGACTCCCGCTAACTTCGCTATCTCATCTAGTGTCATATCAACCACTCTTGTTCTGTGCGTCGGATCATAGAACTCATTTTTTGATCCTTGATGAAGTTGAATTATACGCTGAATCGATTCAGTATAAAAGCTGAAAGGATTCAGCAAAATTACAAAATGATAACTAAGGCTACATTTGACCATCACTTCATCGATGTAAAGATCACCAAATGTGAGTGTTATAAAAAATGAGCAGTGCGGCAGTGCGAGTAATAAGTTGAACAGCGCTATTTTTCGTCAAAAATAGGTTTGCTGAATTTTTTTTGGAAAAAAGCTGAAACGATTCAGCTTGAATAAGTCATATTAATAAACTATCACTTAGGTGAAATCTATACTTCAAAGTGATAACGAATTAAGCCGTAAGGCAAAGAGGCCAAAATGCTGCAACTCAATTCCAACAATATTACTTTGGGCCAATCACCCACGAACAAGCAAGAGGCGATTCGAGCTATCGCAGCGGATCTAACCAACAAAGGGTTCGTCGAAGCAGGTTATGTCGATGGCATGCTTAACCGTGAAGCTCAGAATTCGACCTTTCTTGGTAATGGTATCGCGATCCCACACGGTACAACCGATACACGTAAACTGGTTAAGCAAACGGGTGTTGCTGTTCACCACTTCCCCAACGGCGTTGACTGGGGTAACGACGCAACCGTTTATGTCGCGATTGGTATTGCAGCGAAATCCGATGAACATTTGGGCATTCTGAAGCAACTGACGCAAGTGTTGTCCGCCGATGGCGTTGAAGAGAAACTGAAACAAGCGTCCAGTGCCAATGATGTCATTGCACTCCTCAATGGTGAAGTGCAATTTGAGCCTGATTTTGATGCTTCGTTGATCCAACTGCTTTTCCCTGCCAGTGATATGGTACAGATGAGCGCCGTCGCTGGCGGTTTGCTACGCAATACCGGCTGTGCCGACAATGAATTTGTTGCCGAACTGGTCACGAAAGAGCCAACCCACCTAGGCAAGGGATTGTGGTTAATCAGCAGTGACAAAGCGGTCAAACGCACGGGCATTTCGTTTGTGTCAACCGCCAATGCGTGTGAATACAATCAACTCAACGTCAAAGCCTTGATCGCGATTGCCGCTTGTAATAATGCTCACCAAAACATTCTGGATAAGCTAACGCAGCTTGTGCTTCAGCAACAACAAGAAACCTTGCTCAATGCGAATGCTGCCCAATTATTGGCTTTCTTCAGCAATGACAATGAGCAAGCTCCGGCAAAAAATGAGAGCGCAACAAGCAAGGTTGCGGTATTCAAAATCAAAAACGCACATGGTCTGCACGCTCGTCCAGGAGCGATGTTGGTGGCCGAAGCGAAGAAATTTGAAGCCAATATCAAAGTGTCTAACTTAGATGGCGACGGAAAAACAGCCAACGCGAAAAGCCTGATGAAAGTCATTGCGCTGGGCGTAAAACATGGCCACCAGCTTCAGTTTTCAGCTGAGGGGCCAGACGCCGAGCAAGCATTAGAATCGATCGGTAAAGCGATTGCTTCTGGTCTAGGTGAAGGGTGAGGATTAAGTCATGACAAATAAAGTCGTCACTATCACGCTCAACCCAGCGCTTGATTTAACAGGTAGCTTGGATGTGCTGAATGTTGGCTCAGTGAGCCTAGTCAAACAAGGTTCACTTCACGCCGCAGGTAAAGGAGTTAATGTTGCGAAAGTACTGAGCGATCTCGGTGCAAAGGTGACTGTGACCGGATTTCTTGGCCGTGATAACCAAGAGTTGTTCTGTCAGCTATTTGATCAAATGGCCGCAATTGATGAGTTTGTTCGTGTTGATGGTGCAACCCGTATTAACGTGAAATTGGTCGAGAAATCGGGCGAAGTGAGCGACATCAATTTCCCCGGAGTTGAAGTGACGCCGCTTGCCATTGAGCAGTTCGAACGCACCCTCGATAGATTAGCCGCTGATCACGACTATTTTGTGCTCGCAGGCAGCTTGCCACAGGGCATCTCCCCTGCATTATGTGCTTCGTGGATCGAAAAACTGCACTCCATGGGTAAAAAAGTGCTGTTTGATAGCAGTCGTGATGCCCTCAAAGCGGGTCTTGACGCAAAGCCTTGGTTGATTAAACCAAACGATGAAGAGCTTTCTCAATTTATGGGGCGTGAACTACACACTCCTGAGCAATGCCAAGCTGCCGCCGCGCAACTGGCCGAAAAAGGCATTGAAAATATCGTGGTGTCGATGGGAGCAAATGGCGTGATGTGGTTGAACCAACATCAATGGCTTCATGCAAAACCACCACGTATGCAGGTCGTTAGCACTGTTGGCGCAGGCGATACTTTAGTCGCGGGCCTTTGCTGGGGACACATGCAGCAGATGGAAAAAACAGAACTGCTTACTTTTGCCACCGCCCTCTCTGCGTTAGCTGTTACGCAAGTCGGCGTGGGTATGTCAAACCGAAAACAACTCGAAACCCTACAACAACAAATCCAATTACAACCCGTTAGCTTAAGCGCTAACTCATAAGGACAGAAGGTCGTAACTATGAAGATTGCTATTATTACCGCATGCCCCAGTGGTGTTGCAAACAGCATCATTGCTGCCGGGCTGCTTGAACAAGCGGCAAAATCGCTCAATTGGACCGCTGTGGTTGAATGTCATTCCAGCATCATTCAAGGCCATACGCTCTCTAGCAGTGAAATCGACAACGCAGATGTGGTGGTTATTGCTCGTAATACACCAATAGATACCACCCGCTTTATCGGCAAAAAAGTGTACCAAAGTGACATTTCAGCCTGCACGTCTGATCCCGTTACTTTTTTAAACAGCGCGATAAGTGCAGCGACTATCCTAACTGAGCAAGAGGCAAAAACGGTGTCTGCGCCAGTCGTAACGCAAGCTGCTAAAAAAATCGTGGCTATCACCGCTTGTCCAACGGGTGTTGCACACACCTTTATGGCGGCAGAAGCGCTAGAAAACCATGCAAAACGCCTTGGCCACCAGATCAAAGTAGAAACACGTGGTTCTGTGGGCGCGAAAAACCAACTCACGGCACAAGAGATTGCTGATGCGGATTTGGTGATCATTGCGGCCGATATCGAAGTGCCACTCGATCGTTTCAACGGCAAAAAACTGTACAAAACCAGTACTGGCCTTGCACTGAAAAAAACCGAGCAAGAGATCACCAACGCGTTTAACCAAGCGTCTATTTATACGCAATCGTCAGCGTCTAATAATAATCAAACCGAAGAGAAAAAAGGGGTGTACAAGCACCTGATGACTGGGGTATCTCACATGCTTCCTGTCGTAGTCGCGGGTGGTTTGATCATCGCACTCTCTTTTGTGTTTGGTATTGAAGCGTTTAAAGAGCAAGGCACATTGGCGGCAGCGCTGATGACCATTGGTGGCGGTTCAGCCTTTGCATTAATGATCCCTGTCATGGCGGGTTTTATTGCGTTCTCGATTGCTGACCGTCCGGGGCTTGCTCCTGGTTTGATTGGCGGGATGCTGGCAAGCTCTACCGGAGCCGGTTTTCTTGGCGGTATTGTGGCCGGTTTCATTGCAGGTTACGCTGCTAAATTCATTGCAGATAAAGTCTCCTTACCTCAATCGATGGAAGCGCTAAAACCAATCCTCATCATTCCATTTGTGGCGAGTCTCTTTACTGGCTTGGTGATGATTTATATCGTCGGTGGCCCTGTATCGAGCATCATGGCTGCAATGACTGAGTTCTTAAACAACATGGGCTCAGCCAACGCCGTACTTCTGGGTGTAATCCTAGGCGCGATGATGTGCTTTGACTTAGGTGGGCCGATTAATAAAGCAGCGTATACCTTTGGTGTTGGTCTACTTGCTTCGCAAACTTACGCACCAATGGCCGCTATTATGGCTGCGGGTATGGTGCCAGCGTTAGGTATGGGCCTTGCGACTTTCCTTGCCAGAGACAAATTCGAAGCCGGTGAACGTGAAGCGGGTAAAGCCTCATTTGTACTAGGTTTATGCTTTATCTCTGAAGGGGCAATTCCATTTGCAGCGAAAGATCCAATGCGCGTTATTCCAGCTTGTATGGCAGGCGGCGCGTTAACGGGTGCACTGTCTATGTTGTTTGGCGCGAAATTAATGGCTCCGCACGGCGGCTTATTTGTCCTACTGATACCAAATGCGATTACACCTGTACTGATGTACCTAATCGCGATTGCGGCTGGTACGGCGGTGACTGGCTTTGGTTACGCCTTCCTTAAAAACCGCGCAAAAGCGAGCGAGAGCTCAACCGCGGCAGCAATATAATTTGCATCATTAATATCTAACCATCATGAGTGAGCAGCAGCGCTGCTCACTTTTTCACGCTTTTCCAGGGCTAAAATTCCTTTACACGCACCGCTGACACGCCGCATACTCACCCTCAGTTTAAGTAGCCTCGCGATAGTTATGATCCAGTCATTGATGTTTGCCTTCTTGTTTAGCTTATTGAGCCTGTTCTCCTCGCTCAACCTCAATGCTACACAAAGCTTTTCGGCGAGTGAGTCTACGACAATCCAGCATGTTCGTTTTTCCAGTCATCTATTTTTTGTTGATCGTGATGCAGCGATATTAACCACAAGGCATGAAACGCCACGAGTCAGTGGGCTTCGGTTAATCTCAGATGACGACGAAAAGACGAGCGCAGAAACTACCCTACTTTCTTACATTCTCAGTACCACTGCGTTTGTCGTCATTTGTTCTCTGTATATAGGTCAATCAACTCACGTTTTTGTGCGTAAAGCACTGCAATTTTCCAACCTGTATTCACGCTTCGCCCACGCTTAACACCTTTTTCAATCGGACCAATTATTACTATTTACTGATTGAGGAAGCTTGTTATGAATACTTTTTTGTCTATTTTCTCTGCCTTATGGCATCAAGATCTGTTTGCGCTACAACAGGTCGATCTGTCGTTACTTTACCTCTGCATTGGGTTACTTATCTTCGTTGAAAGTGCATTTATTCCAGCAGCGCCGCTGCCTTGCGATAGTGTGATTGTACTGTGTGGTAGCCTTGCGGCCGTTGGGGTACTCAACCTGTATGCCATTATTGGCGTGCTGGTTTTTGCTGGTTGGCTGGGCAGTGCGATCGCCTTTTATCAAGGCCACCAACTTAAAGAGTGGCGATTAGTCTCAACTTGGCTCAACAAAGTCTCAGAAAAACAGTGGCGCACTACCGATAACTTGATCCAAAGGTATGGGCTACTGGCCATGTTCATGGGGCGCTTTCTGCCGGTAGTTCGTTCTTTGCTGCCTATGGTAATGGGGCTGCGTAATGCAGTAACACCAACACGCTTCCTGCTCGTCTCACCACTGAGCGCGCTGGCGTGGATTCTGTTTTTGGTCGGCTCAGGCTTAGGTATTTCTCTTTTGCCCGACAAGCTTGCCAAAATAGCCAATCATGCGTTGATATTAGCACCACTGATGACACTGTTGATCGCTATCTCAACGGTACTAGTGGGTTGGTTAATGCGTAAACGTTCACTGCAAAAAGCCCCTCGTATCAGTGAAGAAAGCCAATTATAGCGGCCTTACGCCACGGTTCAAATGGCCGTGGCGTTTGTAATCGAATGAGCATAGCAGCGAGCCACGCTGACAATAGATAAAAAAAGGGCTCAAAAGAGCCCTAAAACAGAATAATTAATTATAAATGTAAAAAGCTTGCGCTCCTTACAAAACGGCTAAAGATGTGTGTATTTGTTACGTGCTCACTAATCCAATATCTCGCAAAACATCCCACTAACATTTCACGCTGGCTCTGCCTGAGTACTTAACCGATATTGAGTCTAACAAGCGCTTCGTATAGATGCTGTATGGATAGCAAGGCTCGATATAAAGATTTTATAAAGTAGCCTAAACCGCAAACTGGTCTGATTCGCCTTCTACCAACCGATATCCTACCCCTGTTTCTGTAATAATATGTTTAGGTTGGGCTGGATTTTCTTCCACTTTATGACGCAACTGGGCAACATGAATACGAACATAATGATGATGTTCAATGTAGTTACTGCCCCACACTTCTTTTAAAATTTGCTTATGAGTCAAAACCTTGCCCATATTTCTCACCAAAAGTTTTAAAATATTGTACTCGGTTTTGGTCAGTTTTAACGGTTCACCACTTTTAGTCACTTGCTTAAATGCCAAGTCGACAACTATCTGGCCGAATTGGTAGCAAACCGACTCTTGAGGCTGAGGTTGGCTCAGTTGGCGTAACGCGACACGTATTCGCGCTAGCAGTTCTTCACTACCAAATGGTTTAATCAAGTAATCGTTGGCTCCCGCATCAAGTGCTTGAACCTTATCTGATTCCTTATCACGGGCCGAGATGACAATGATTGGCGTCTGCGTCCAACCCCGAAGCTCTTTGGTGAGAGCAATACCTTCCATATCTGGTAAGCCTAAATCCAATAAAATCAGATGCGGATTCCAGTTTGCGACTAAGGCTATCCCTTGCTCTGCTGTTCCAGCCGTTTTGACTTGATACTGATAACCGCTGATCAACACGTTGAGAAAACGTTGAATCGGTGCTTCATCTTCAATGATCAAGATTTTAATTTCACTGTTCATACAGTCCCTTTAAATCGTAAAGTCGGCATGGTATCGCCACGGTAAAACTAACACCTTGGCTTTCACGGTTGCGAGCAACTATCGTACCGTGATGTGCGGTGACGATCACTTGGCATATCGCTAAGCCAAGCCCTGTGCCATCGACTTGGGTATGGTTGAGGCGATAAAAACGCTCAAAAATTCGGGTTAATTCTTGCTCAGGAATACCGGGGCCATTGTCCGCTACTGTTAAAATAAACGCCTCATCGCGGTATTCTATCTGGATCTCTATCTCACTTCCTTTAGGTGTATATTTGGCTGAATTTTCAATCAGGTTAGAGATAACCTGTTCAATCAATAAACTATCGAGTTCAACCAACATTGGTTCACTTTTTAAATTCACATGATGGTGACGCAATCGTCGAGATAAACGGCTCAGTGCACTGCCAAGCACTTCTTCAGGTTCGACCCAATCCAACTTAGGTACGAGGGCCGCGCTAGTGTAACGCGTGATATCAAGCAGTTTTGTTAAACTACGATTGAGCCGCTCACCTTGCTCAGCGATCGATTTCAATAGCTCATCTTGCACCTCTTGATCCAGCTTCAACCCCGCATCGGTCAACGTCGTTGCCACGCCAATGATCGTCCCTAATGGTGTTTTCAAATCATGAGATACTGACGCTAATAACGTGCTACGCATGGTTTCTAATTGATTAGCCGTTTCCACTTCCGCAAGCGCTTGGTTAGCTTGCGAACGTGCCAGTGACAAACTGAGTAATGAAATGACCCACGGGGTAACTTTGTCCTGTTGATCTTTTTCAACCGCTAATACGCCCAATACTGTCTCTCGATCTTTAAGCCAGTGAATGGTGGTGGTCGCAGGTACATGACGGCCATCAAATTCTTCTAGCTGGGCATACGGAAACGAATCGTTTTTTGCAAGCAGATGCCAGTGAGGGTGAGCAGATAAAATCGCGCTCGGCAAGCTCAGCTCTTTATTAAGAAATTGCACGGTCGCCTGCGCAATTTGCTCACTGGTTCGCAGTGCCGACAAGTGGCAAGCAAGCTGATAATAGGTCTTATGGCGCATCTGGAGGTGCTTATTTTTCTGTATTTGCTTTCTCTGTGACTGTGTTATATTGATCGCGAACATCCCACTGAACACCATCACCGAAAAAGTAATCACATGCTGTGCATTCTTAAAACGGAACGAACTGTAATCCGGCAATAAGAAGTAGTAATACACTATGACGCCCATAATGGTCATGAGGTATGCATTGAGTGGACGAAGTAGTGAAGCACTAACAATGTTGAGCAATAAAAACAGCATTGCCATGTCTGTTTCTAAGATATTTTTTCGGTAAATCACGCCCACCGTAGTAACCAACACATACAGGCATATCAATAAGATGACCCGTTGTGTCTCGTTTACTCGCGCCATGTTTAGCGTCTTAACCATCTTTGTTTCTCGTGATTTTGTCACCTTAGTGACGGAATCATACATCTTCAGACGTAAGTCGCAACGATTGCGATAAACACAAGAGGTTTCCAGAGTAATGAATTGGATTACTGATGCTAATACTGCGGTAGCAAATATAGCCTATCAATTAAGTGAAGTGATTGCCGTATACCCGATAACGCCAAGTACCACCATGGCCGAGTGCTGTGAAGCATGGTCGGCAAAACATCAGCTCAATATCTTAGGGGAGACACCCGAGGTAATTGAGATGCAATCTGAAGCGGGAACCATTGCGGTTGTGCATGGCAGCGCCATGAGCGGTGCATTAGCCACGACGTTTACTTCTTCGCAAGGATTATTATTGATGATCCCCACTTTATATAAATTGGTGGGAGAGCTGACTCCGTGCGTGATCCATGTCGCCGCGCGCAGTGTCGCAACCCATGCCCTATCGATTTTTTGCGATCACTCAGATGTGATGTCGATTCGGCAAACGGGCGTTGCCATGTTATGCGCAAGCAACGGTCAGCAAGCACAAGACATGGCGTTGATATCGACCATGGCTTCACTGCGCAGTCGGTTACCGTTTGTCCATTTTTTTGATGGATTTATCACCTCTCATACCTTAACTAATATAGACATGCTCACCACCGAGCAGGTAGCGCAACTTTTTCCCCATCGCGCATTGCTTGAATTTCGTCAGCGCGCCTTAACGCCCGATCGCCCAACCTTACGCGGAGCAACGGCAGGTCCAGATACTTATTTTCAATGCCGCGAAGCGCAAAACCGCTATCAACAGCATGCACCTGATGTTGTCCAAACCTGTATGGATGAGTTTGCGCAGCTCACTGGACGTGCCTATCACTTAGTAGAGTACTGTGGCCATCCACAAGCTACACGAGTAATCATCGCTCTTGGCTCGGTCAGTGAAACACTCAACCAATACGTTCAAAGCAAGCCAGATGAGAGCGTCGGTGTTGTCACCGTTCATCTCTATCGCCCTTTTCCTACTCAAGCATTACTCAACGCCTTGCCTGAATCGGTACAGCAGATCAGTGTGTTGGACCGCACTAAAGAACCCGGAAGTAGCGGTGAACCGCTGTATCTGGATGTGCTTGATGCCATTTACCAAAGTGGTCGACCCATTGAGTTATTCCGAGGCCGTTATGGTTTATCGGGAAAAGCTTTCTTTCCAGAAGATGCGCAGCACATTTTCGCTATGATGCGAAATGAGCACGGCCGGAAAAGAGAATTCGTGGTAGGAATCGATGATGACGTCACTCACCTTAGCCTACCCGTCACCTTACAGCCTGAACGAGAAGAGGCGCTGCAAACGGTGTTGATGTACGGCTACGGTGGTGATGGTAGCATCTCGGCAGGAAAAAACGTGCTCAAAGCTCTTGGCAAGCAAAACCACTGGTATGTGAATGCTCAATTCGAGTACGACTCGAAAAAATCACGCAATCTTACGACGACGCACTTGCGACTCTCCGAACAACCGATCCAAACTCCGTACCCGATTCGGCAAGCCAGATTAATTTCGCTCAGTCAATTAGGCCTACTGAAAGACATCGATATCACGCAGCGATTTTGTCAGCGCGCGCTACTATTGATCAACACATCGCTTATAGGGCAAGCACTGTGGGATTCTCTGCCATTTGCATTGCAATCGACAATTCAAGCTAAACAGATCAAAGTGGTGACGATCGATGCCGATAAGTTAAGCGCTCAGCATCAACTCAAAAACAAAGCCAGCGTAGCTATGCAAGTAGCGGCGACTTTACTGCTCAGCCCAAGCCAAGAACCTTCTCAACAGCGTGCAACTTTGCTGGTTCTGCAAGCAATGTGCAAAACGCAATTACAAGGAAAACCTGACGCACTTATCGAGCGTAACCTCGCGTGCATTGAGGCAGCAGCGCACGAGATAAACGACTCACCTTTCACCATCACCGCACAAACCTCGCAAACATCATTTGCGATCAAAGAGCGCAGCCAACCCGGTTCTTTGGTGGAATGGTTACTCGCTGGGAAAGGGGGATATTTACCTGTCTCTGCCTACCCTGCTGACGGAATTTGGCCAACCAATACTTCTTCTTTAGAGAAACGAGATATCTCCGAACAATTACCAGTTTGGGATCCGGATCTCTGCACTCAGTGCGGTTACTGTGTCTCGATATGTCCGCACTCAGCAATTCGTGCTCGGGTGTTCGAACCCAACGAAGCACATCAAACATCGACCGCGCTTAAAACCATGTCTTATCGCTCTCGTCATCAACAAGATGCGCAATACGCATTACAAGTATCGCCCGATGACTGCACTGGCTGCCAACTCTGCGCGCAAGTTTGCCCAGCCAAAGATAAGCGCGACCCTGAGCAGAAAGCGTTGACTATGGTCAGTAAGCCGCTTTGTTATGAACAAGAACAGCAGCAGTTTGCCCTGTTTAATGCGCTGCCAATGCAAAACATCCACCAACAGAGCCGTATTGATGTCAAAACCATCCAGCATGTTGAGCCTTATTTCGAATACCCTAATGCTTGTGCTGGGTGTGGTGAAACACCTTATATTCGGATTTTGACCCAATTATTTGGTGACCGACTTTATATTGCTAATGCAACTGGATGCTCTTCCATTTTTGGTGGCAATTTGCCCACAACACCCTACAGCCAAGATGCTCAAGGAAGAGGACCTGCATGGGCAAATAGCCTATTTGAAGATAACGCGGAATTTGGGCTGGGAATGCGATTAGCCGTCAAAGCCTTAGGGGCGCGAGCACAAACGGCCTTTGCTCAACACTCCCTTCACGGCAGCAATGAGTTACTCACTGACGTTGATGAGCGTCGACAACAACTGAGCAATATAAAATCAAGCTTAACGTCAGACACTCAACATGCCGAATTAAAGCTATTACTTGATTATTTGATTGAAAAACAGGTATGGCTGATAGGTGGCGATGGCTGGGCTTATGACATCGGTTTTGGCGGCCTTGACCATGTGTTACGCAGCGGTGAAAACATCAATATCTTAGTACTCGATACTCAATGCTATGCCAACACTGGTGGGCAAAAATCCAAATCAACCCCACAAGGAAAAACAGCCAAACTGTGTAGTTTACCCAACCCAAATCCCGCCAAAGATTTGGTTGCTCTTTACCAAAACCTACCCGGTATTTATGTGGCAAGAATCGCTTTAGCGGCCAATATGAACCACACGATCAAAACGCTACAAGCGGCTGGGGAACATAAGGGGCCATCATTGGTTATCGCTTATTCTCCATGCATTGAGCACCATTATGATCTTGCGCAGAGCGCCGAATACACCAAGGCACTGGTTAAGCAAGGTGACTGGCCACTGTATGCAGCGCTTGGCAAAAACGTTGAATAACACACCTTAACCCTGCTAAGAAACAAGCCGTTCCTTGATAAAGAAACGGCTTGTTTCTACGTGAGTTGATGGATCTTACTTTAAGCTCAATGAGTCGGTGCGCTGAACCGCAACACAATGCAATCAAGACATTAAATTTCTCGATAGACGCCCATCTCAATCAAACGATCAGAAGGAATGTTAAGCCGCTCTGCCGTACGCAGCGCATGTTTGCTCATTAAGATAAATAACCGCGCTTTGAAATCATGCCATAGGCCCACTTTCTGCGCCTGAATACGCTCAGCAGAGAGCAAGAAAATAGTCTCATTGGGATGTAGATGCAGCCCTTTAAGCGAACAGGAGTGCATCACTTGTTCAATATCTGGTACTTCCTGATAGCCCGTATGGATGATCACTTGCCAAAACGTTTCTGACAACTGCTCGATCTCTGCTCGGCGACAAGGATGCACTTTAGGCTGTGATTCATACTGAAACGTCATCAATATATTACGCTCATGAAGCGTTTTATTGTATTTCAAATTATGCACCAAAGAGCGAGGGACATGATGGCTGACACGCGAAAGGTAGACGGCATTACCTTGGGTACGACGAAATGTTTCCCCTTCAAGAGAAGCAATCATGGCAGAAAGCGACAAATCACTGCCCGACACGTCAAGTAAACGCTGCTTCTGCTGCTGCCAAATAGACATCACAGCAAAGATAAGACCACCTAGCGAAATCGGCAACCAACCACCATCACTCAATTTGGTCGAAGTTGAAGTAAAGAGAAAGGCATCTAGGCTAACAAAAACCGTCCCCAGCAACCAAACATGTGCTCGCGGCCATTGCCAGTAATAACGTGCCACAATCACTATCAGTAACGACGAAATTGCCATGATCGCCGTTACGGCGATACCATAAGCGGCGGCTAAGTTAGCCGATGATTGGAAACGCATCATCACAAACAGCACAGCGACAAACAGCAACACATTGGCTGCTGGAACATAAATTTGCCCTTGAGAGTGCTCTGACGTATGGGTAATTTTCAATGGCGGGAGATAACCATAGTTCATTGCTTGACGAGTTAATGAAAAGATCCCCGAAATCACCGCTTGTGAAGCAATCACGGCCGCTAAGGTAGCCAAAATAATCACAGGCCATAGCCACAGGCTAGGCACTAAACCAAAAAAGGTTTGACCTGTAACACCTTGAGAAACCAACAGATAAGCCCCTTGCCCAAAATAGTTAAGCAATAAACTGGGTAACACAATCATAAACCAAGCAAGACGGATTGGCTTAATACCAATGTGTCCCATATCTGCATACAAGGCTTCAACGCCAGTCACTGACAGCACTACGACGCCAAGAATGATCAACGTATTTACCCCCTGTTCGGCGATAAAATGAAACGCGTAATAAGGATTGATTGCGACTAATACCTGTGGTTGCTCAATGATAGCGTTAAACCCTAAAACGCCCAGCGAGAGAAACCATATAACCATTACCGGCGCAAAAAATCGCCCAATACGTTCGGTGCCTAATGCTTGAATTGCAAACAGAATCACGATAATTCCTACTGAAATCGGTAGAACGAATGGTGCGAAATCTTGCTCCACCACCGCGATACCTTCCACAGCAGACAGTACTGACATAGCCGGCGTTATTACCGCTTCACCAAAAAAGAACCCGGTGGCTAATAACCCAAGTAATAACACCAAAGGCTTTAGTGAATCTGGGCAATGCTCTCTAGCAATTGCAGATAAAGTTAAAATACCACCTTCACCATGTTTATGCGCACGAGTGATGAGCATTAAATATTTCACCGAGACGATCAACACAAATGCCCAAAACACCAAAGAGAGGATGCCAAGTACATTCAATGAATTGATCGGTAATGGGTGGTGACTAAAAAACACCTCTTTTAGTGCATATAACGGGCTAGTGCCAATATCGCCATAAACGATACCTACGGCTAATAGTGCAAGCGAAGCGGTACTTTTTTGTGGTTGTTTCATTTCAATATTGCCCTAAATGGGCATCCTATCTAATCTATGCTCACCTCATAGTAATCAGATAGATTTAAAGAAAATGTATAAAACCAAGGATAGGCATATAAAAAGTATAAAGATTCAATCCCAGATTGAGCAAAATGTAGTAATAGTGGTCAAACTCGTTTCAATCCACATCACTCTGTTAACACTTAAATTACACAATGTAATTAATAACATTCATTGTTACGAAAAAATTGAAACTTCTTTCTCAAAACCTGAGTTGACAGTCACATTCCCCAAAATAATTCAAACCTCATGACGTATATTGCCACCAAATACATGTCGAGGTTGTTATGAAAATATATCGTCTACTATTCGTTAGTTGCTTATTTCTGTTGGGATGTGCTTCAAATCAAGCGTTCACTCCGATCAAAGAAGATCCCTATTGGGCAAGCGCCGAGCTGGCCAATGGCATGAAATACCACATTTATCCCAATCAAAAAGAACCCGTTTCCATCCGCTTGATTGTTCACGCAGCCGCATTTCAAGAAAACAATCAGCAACAGGGCTACGCTCATTTTCTTGAGCATATGGCTTTTAATGGCAGCGCTCATTATGCCGGAAATGATGCGATCAAAACCTTTGAGCAATCAGGTGTCAGTTTTGGTCCTGACATCAATGCTTATACTGCTTATCAAGAAACGGTTTACAAACTGGATTTACCCGATAACCAAGCGGCAGAGCCAGCTCTGGTCTGGTTTAGAGATATTGCCGATGGTATAGAGCTTACTCCCACATCGGTTGAAAATGAAAAACGCGTGATCATGGGCGAGTTTCGTTTTTCACGTAAAGAGGAGAAGAGCTACGCTCAAAACGTTTATGAGCACATGATTGCTAATACTTTATATGCGCAGCATGATCCCTTGGGCACCAAAGAGAGCGTGAACCAAGCGACAGCCGAAGGGATTGCCGATTTTTACCGCACTTGGTATCAGCCACAGCTCACCGAAATCGTTATCGCTGGCAATATCACATTAGAGCAAGCCACGGCATTGATAGAAAAACATTTCGCGAGCTGGGAAAAAGGCAGCACGCCAATGCCGACTAGAAATCACAGCATTACGGCCAATAATACAGATTTTGTGGGTTACATTGGTGCCAATGACTCACCGAACATTAGCCTATTCATCGACCGTGGCGAGCAAAAAATAGCCAGCCGTGAACAACAAGCCCAGTGGTGGCTCGATGATATCGCCCAGCAACTGATACAACAGCGGTTATCCAGCAATTTTAGTGACGCCAACCTTCCGGCACTTTGGATTTATTCCCAAACTATCCCGTTTGAAACCCAGCGCTATTCGTTTGCAGAAGTCGGGTTTCCAGTGGACTCAAGAGAAGCATCGCAAAATCTCTTCTTCTCCACACTTGCTGCACTGCGTGATCATGGTGTGAGTGAGCAAGAGTTTCAGGCGATTTTCCGTCAGTATCAAGAGATGCTAGCGAACTTCGATAACAATTGGCAAAAAGCCACCGCGATAGATTTAGTCGAAGAAAAAACGCTGGCGCGCACGTTGGATCAACCAATCCAGTCGCATTTAGACCGACGGTCGACGTTAACCGAATTTATCTCGACCACCAACAGTGCCATACTCGATGAACACCTTCGCAAATTATTGTCTAGCGACTACCAGATCAATATTGGGCTGGATAAAAGTGAAGACAAAGAATTCGTCGTCGCGACACTGCCAACACTCAAAACCCTGTTTGCCCAAAAAGGGCAGCCACCGCTACTACAAGAGGTCAATAAAGCTTTTGTAACACCTACGCAGATAGGTGTCATTTTGTCAGAATCTCAACCTCAAGAGTCGATGGATATCACCACTTGGATGCTAAGTAACGGTGTTGAAGTGTGGTATCACAGAGACACTAACGCAGGGGAAAAAGTGTATGCCACTTTGGCTAGCCTTGGTGGTAAAGCAAGCTTAGAGCCTGATTTGCGTAAAGCTTCTGAAGTGCTTATTCCGAGTGCCATACGCGGTGGAATTGGTAACTTTAGCGGCTCTCAGTTGGATAATCACCTGAGAAGACACGGCATCATATTGAATCCCTACATCGACTTTACGTCGCATGGTATCAGCCTTGAATCATCTAAAGATGAGTTAGCCGAAGCGTTTGCGGCCCTTTATACGGCGATGACAGCCATCAACATCGACGACAGCCATCTGCAGTTAACAAAACAAGAGTTTAAGCAAAATCGAGATACTTTTCTTCGCTCACCCATTGGCCAGATGGCGCTCGCCATTAATCGCAATAGCTATCTGCCGGACACCACTCATTGGTTATACGAAGGATCGGACATCAATACGGTGAGTGTTGAACAACTGATGCAAACCCATGATGATCTCTTTAAGAAAAATAGAGGCTTTAAACTCTTTATTACCGCAGACATTAAACCTGCCGAACTGAAACCGCTATTGCGTACCTATGTAGCGTCATTAACCTTCAGCTCTGCACCTGAGGTCGATTATCGCATTGATTATCGCGCAGACTTTCAGCCTCGAATCGACATGGCGATCAACGATGAAAAAAGCAGTGCCTATCTTGCCAGAGTGATCAGTAACGACCCGGAACACAAATCGGCTACTACTATCTTTATGGATGATATGTTGTGGCGTGTGGCAAACCGCCGCATGGTGAGTCAGGTGCGTGAACAGCTAGGGTTGGATTACGCTCCCAATGCTTTTTCGGTTTCAGCCGATAGTGAACCACACAACGATTGGCTATTTAGCGTGGACATTTCATCCAATGATGTCGATACCGCAGAGCAAGCCATTGATAAGCTGATTGACAGTTTATCTGTCGAGATAACGGAAGAGGAAACGCTCACCGCAGCAAAACAATTGATTGCCGATCTCAAACCACTCAAAGACGACCCCAAGCAGATGAATTGGTTTATTCAACGTTATTCACTGCACGGGTACGGCATCGATGCGTTGTTTAACATAGAGCAAACGGCAAACCGAATCACCGCACAAGAGATGACGTTGAGAGCCAAGCAAATTTTTAATCACCACAACAGACGAACCAAAATTATTATGCGCCCGAAAGCGAAATAACAGCAGTAGAGTCAACCCTAGGATACTCAAACTGCCACCGCTCTCCTCTTGAGGGGCAACAGTTTGAGTATCAATCAGAACACGTACCCCATTTTGAGTGGCAACATAATATTTAGGCACCTCTGCCCCTGTAAGAACGCGCTGAATCCAGCTCTGATAATCATAAAGCTCCGTAAATACCGAGGTGATCGGTTGGTTAGTATCGCCACATAGTGAAGGCCCAAAGCTGGTTAAACCAATTTGAATGTATTGCGAGCCATTAAACCAATAGATAGGCCCACCGGAATCGCCAGAACAGGTGGAGTTTTTATATGCACCGCTTACCGCACCATCAAAACAGATCTGCTTTGAGGTCAGTGCCGAGCCATAAAAAGCGCTACAGACGGCATTACTAACAAAAGTGAGGGTCGTTTCTTGCAACTGCTTATTAGCATTCGGGACATTACCCGCCACGTAGCCATGCCCAATCGCTTTGTAATTATTGCCAGCAGGGTAATCATTATTTAACTGAGTATTGAGTAGCGCAGAATAGTCCGCCACATTGAGCGGTGTTTCGAGCTTGATAATCGCAATGTCATCACGCCAGAGTACGCTGGACGAATTGATGTAAGTACTGGGGTAATAAAAAGCCGCCGCGCGCGATATCTGGATATTCCCGTAGGGGAAATCGGCCACATTATCCAACTGAGGCACTACCACCGTATAAAGCATGGTATCTTTTTTACCGTAGATACAATGAGCTGCTGTCAAAATAAACTGTGAATTGATGATACTCGCCCCACAAAAACTGTTGCTACTAGATTGAGTGCTGCTTTGATATAAAAGGCTAGCAAAAGAAGGGTAAGTGGCACTGCTGGTATCCGAACCATTCACAATGTAAGGCTGGAAATCAACCGCATAAGTATTTGCTGATAGCATCGCACTGAACAGTATCCATTTGTACATCCATCACCTCGTCACTCATCTAGAAAGATACGCGTGTATCACTTCCAAGTTTAGCGCTCTAAGTGGAACCTGCTCAAAAAAGCAATAAAAAAGCGACCTAAACAGGTCGCTCGAGATCAATAAGGGTTCAACGTCTACGAATGAAGCGGATAAACATCAGCAGTAAAGACCACCAGCCGAATGAACCACCACTGTCAGAAGGTGGGTTTAAATAAGCTTGGCGTTTCGCTTCTGTTGCGACAAATTTTGGTGGTTCAGAACCAAGCAGAACACTCTCTATCCAAGTAGAATAGTCAAGGATTTCCGTAAATACCGATGGAGCAGTAACCAGTGGGTCTCCACACTTGGTATTTGGCCCGAAGCTGGTTATACCAACTTGGATATAGTTACCGCCAATATGCCAAAATAACGGCCCCCCAGAATCGCCCTGACAGGTTGCATTTTGCAGCCCCGTAGAACCTATCGCCCCTTCCATACATAAATTAGTGTCCGTGGTGGAAGTGTAATTGCAATATACATTAGCCACATAGGTTAAATTAGTTTTCTGTAGATACGTTTTAGTATCGACATTAGAAGCAGTATTACCATGTCCAACGGCAATAAAGGTTTCACTTGATGAACGATAAGTACTATCAGAATTTGCGGTAGGCCGCGTTAAGTAGTCAGCAGACGACACCATTGTCAAAGGTGTTTCAAGCTTGAGGATCGCAATATCATCCAATAAAGAGGTGTTGTTATAAGTTGATGGGTAGTAGATCTCCGCCACTCGCGCTTTTTCTAATATGTTGAATGGAAAGTTTGTTTCAATTTGCAGCTTAGGTACAACAGAGGTAAAAAGCTGATTTGCACTATTACCATAAACGCAGTGCGCAGCCGTCAATACATATTGGTTATTGAGCAACGAAGCACCACAATAACTTCCTTTTTCATATGAACCGTTATAAGCAATTTGATCAAAAAACAAGCTCGCTATAGAAGGAAACTCCGTCACGCTTGCATCCGTACCGTTTACTATGTAGGGCTGAGCATCAACGGCGAACACATTGCCAGAGAAGGCGAGCGAAGAAAAAAATACTACCCATTTGTTCATCATGTCATTCCTTATCACTTTGAACCCAGATAGTACTTAATCCGTTATCGATATGAAACATCTTTAAATGCACTTTTATTACATTTTATGATGCTTTAGCCGCGATAATAACGCTGAGCCACAAACGGCATTTTCTCAACCACCATTGGCAGCATTTTTCCGCGCACATCAGCAAAAATTTCTGTGCCTATCGCTGATAAATCAGCTCGGATATAGGCCATAGACACGGGCTTTCCGGCCGTCGGTCCCGCTGTACCACTGGTCACTACGCCTATATGCTGGCCATCGGCGTCAAATAGCTCCGTTCCTTCACGTACTGGCGCTTTAGTTAACCCCACTAAACCTACACGTTTACGTGCAACATCTTTGCTTTCGATCTGCCTAAGAATGATGTCTGCACCCGGGAAACCACCCGCACGCTCACCTTCAGCACGACGCACTTTGCTTATCGCCCATAACAAGCTCGCTTCAACTGGCGTTGTGGTGGTATCGAGATCATGCCCGTAAAGGCACAAACCACACTCTAAACGCAGTGAATCGCGCGCGCCCAGACCAATCCATTCCACTTCTTCATAAGAGGTCAGTTTACGCGCCAATGCTTCGGCCTGTTCTGCTGGTACAGAAATTTCATAACCATCTTCACCCGTATAACCACTTCGGCTGACAATACATTGAGCTCCATCGATGTCCATTAGCTGAATATCCATAAAGTGCATCGTCATCACTTGTGGTTGCAGGCGAGCTAGCACTTCAGCGGCTTTTGGCCCTTGCAGCGCTAACAGCGCGCGATCGTCAATGACTTCGAGCTCAACACCTTGTGGCAAATGTGCTTGTAGATGAGCAATATCTTGTGCTTTACAAGCCGCATTAACCACAACAAACAAATGATCATCAAGGTTAGCAACCATCAAGTCATCCATGATGCCACCTTGTGCATTCGTGAAAAAGGCGTAACGCTGCTTGCCTGCTGGTAAGTCAATAATGTCGACCGGAACCAATGACTCCAATGCTTGCGCGGCATTGGCTCCATGCAAACGAAGTTGGCCCATATGCGAAACATCAAACAAACCAGCCGCCTCGCGAGTATGCAAATGCTCTTTCTTTACCCCTAATGGGTACTGAACGGGCATGTCATAGCCAGCAAATGGCACCATTTTCGCTCCAACTTCGATGTGCAGCGCATGTAAAGGAGTAGTGAGTAGTGTTTGATTTGCATGTTCTTGAGTCATTTTTATCTCCATTTCAGCCGACCCAGCAGGGAATTCACCACCAAATTTTGGCTATTATGTCCAAAGAAGAGGAAACCATGTTTCCAATAGTGAACAAGAATGCGCCTGTTCGGACGGATTAACAAGTTCAAAACAAGATGAATTGTCAAAATTAACAACCCAATCACAATTAAAAGTCGCGAGATGCTTACCATCGCCTGAGCTAAAAGTGATTAAAAGCACACTACAGAGGGCAAAGCCAACAAATAGCAAACGATTGCTGTCACTATAAGAAACTTCGCGTTTTCACACTCATTTTGCCGTAACCCACAAAATCAATGCATCCTCTTCGCTGACAGAGACCAGCATGTGCCCCATGTTAGCGTCGTAATAAACGCTATCACCTTCCGCCAATCGAACCGGTTCATAAAATTCGCTATAGAACAAAACTTCACCCGTGAGGATCAACAAAAACTCCTCACCATCGTGACGAACCCAGTCACTGTACTCTTCAAATGCACGAGCTCGCACTCGGCTTTTAAACGGCATCATTTTCTTATTAGAGAGCTGCGTGGCGAGCAATTCATGCTCGTAAGTTGGGGTGGGATGCGGCTTGCCCTGACCAATACGAGAAATATCCCTACGACCTGTTGCCACAATTTTCTTTGGTGGTTCAAATAGTTGAGGCATATCTATCTGCAATCCATGAGCGAGTTTTTGCATCGCTTGGTAGGTTGGAGAAATCTGTTCGTTTTCGATTTTACTCAATGTAGATCGAGCTAATCCTGTCCGCTGGCTCGCCTCTTCTAGCGTAATCCCAAGCTTAGAGCGGATCTCTTTAATACGTTGCCCAAGCTTAAGCGGTTCGATCGTTTGTTCACCAGTTTCCTTGGCCAAGGTCAACGATGGGTACTCATCATAAATGTCTTCAGACATGCTTTCCCTCGATTGTTATCTTCCTGATTTCGGCCATCATTGTGGCATAAAGCCAACGCAAGGTTAAAGAGGCTGAACGTAAATAAAGCGTGCTCTTGCTTACAAAAAAAGAAACCATGTTTCCTATAGGAAATTTTTGATTGATTGTTTATAAGTCAAAGAGTATGTTACTGACTTGTTAGATAAAGAGATGCAGTTTACCACTTATTGCGGTTAGGGATTTAACAAGGTTTAAGTGGCTTTTCACCCCGTATTGTTGGGGTTGCAATCCAGTTTAAGGATAACTGACACTCTGCTTTGTTGTCGCCTAACGGCTTAACGATAAGGCAGCCACTAAAAAGGAATGACGGAATGTTTAGCCAATCCGTCGGATTATTGGAAGGTCATCTACCATGAATGCCAACGTGAACAAAAGTTACCCCAACCACTGCCTTGAGAGCTTTTTCTCAACCAACCTTGCTGCCACTGATGATGCTGTCTTTGCGGGTATTCAAGCCGAATACGTGCGCCAAAATGAACAAATTGAGCTGATCGCCTCAGAAAACATCGTTTCAAAAGCCGTTATGCAAGCGCAAGGTACTTGTCTCACCAATAAATATGCAGAAGGCTACCCCGGCCGTCGCTATTACGGTGGTTGCGAACACGTTGATACCGTCGAAACCATTGCGATTGAACGTGCAAAATCCCTATTCCATTGTCAATACGCCAACGTGCAGCCGCATTCAGGCGCACAAGCTAATGGCGCGGTGATGCTGGCTTTACTGCAACCGGGTGACACGATTTTAGGTATGTCTCTGGATGCCGGAGGCCACCTCACTCATGGCGCTCGGCCTGCTCTCTCTGGTAAGTGGTTTAATGCTATCCAATATGGTGTCGATAGCACGACCTTAGAAATCAATTATGATGATGTACGCAGCCTCGCGTTAGAGCATCAACCAAAAATGATCATTGCGGGCGGCTCTGCCATTCCTCGCGTGATTGATTTTGCCAAATTCCGAGCCATTGCTGATGAAGTGGGCGCGCTCTTAATGGTCGATATGGCGCATATTGCCGGATTAGTCGCCACTGGTGCTCACCCAAGCCCATTGCCGCATGCCCACGTTGTCACGACCACCACACATAAAACCTTGCGCGGCCCACGAGGCGGTATGGTTTTGACCAACAGCGAAGAGATCAGCAAAAAAATTAACTCGGCGGTTTTCCCCGGCCTGCAAGGTGGCCCGTTAATGCACGTAATTGCGGCCAAAGCGGTAGCACTAGGCGAAGCGTTAGGCCCTGAGTTTCATCGTTATATTGATTCGGTGATCGATAACGCAAAAGTTCTCGCCGAAGTATTGCAAACTCGCGGTTGTGACATTGTGACTGGCGGGACTGACACTCATCTCATGCTTGTTGATCTTCGCCCTAAAGGGCTGAAGGGGAATATCGCCGAACAAGCATTAGAGCGTGCAGGAATCACATGTAACAAAAATGGCATCCCATTTGATACCGAGAAGCCTATGATTACTTCGGGTATTCGTTTAGGTACGCCAGCTGGAACCAGCCGTGGTTTTGGTCGTGAAGAATTCAAACTCATCGGTGAGTGGATTGGCGATGTTCTCGATGGCCTTGTTGTGAGCCCAGAAGGAAACAGTGATGTTGAGCAACGTGTGCGCAAACAAGTTAAAGCGCTGTGCCAACGCTTCCCACTCTACCAATAGCCTTTTTAAATTAAACACAAGTTCAAATCAATACGATACTTTTTTGGAGATAAAGCAATGGACAATACACTGAAGTTTGCAGATAGCCACGAGTGGGTGCGCGACAACGGTGACGGCACAGTGACCATCGGTATTTCTGAGCATGCGCAAGAGATGCTTGGTGACGTCGTGTTTGTTGACCTACCTGAAGTAGATACAGAAATTGATGCTGGAGACAGTTTTTCTCTGGTTGAATCTGTCAAAGCCGCTTCAGATATTTACGCACCGATTACAGGTGTCATCGTTGAAATCAACGAAGAGTTAGAAGATAGCCCAGAACTCATCAACGAAGAACCGTATGAAGGTGGCTGGATTGTGAAAGTGAAGATGTCTGATGCTTCTGAACTCGACAATCTAAAAAATGCAGAAGAGTACCAAAACTCTATCGAAGAAGATTAATTAGCCCATCACGGATCAAAGCTGCCCAGCATGGGCGGCTTTTTTTTAAGGTCGCACACGATCTTTGAAAAGGTAAAGGAAATGACTGAATTACTTCACAGCCCACTGCTTAGCCAGTTAAGTACCGAAAATGAGTTTGTTGCACGCCACAACGGACCCAACCCAGCCGATCAACAAAAAATGCTCAACGCGATTAACGCCGAAAGCTTAGCCGCGTTAATCGAACAAACCGTTCCTGCGCAAATTCGTTTAGAAAGCCCAATGTCCCTTGCTGCGCCTAAAAGCGAAGCCGATATGCTCAGCGCGATGAAAGTATTTGCCAATCAAAACCAGATTAAACGCACGTTCATTGGTCAAGGTTACTACAACACCTTCACGCCGAACGTCATTTTGCGTAACGTACTGGAAAATCCGGGCTGGTATACGGCTTACACGCCCTACCAACCAGAAATCTCTCAAGGTCGTTTGGAGTCGCTGCTTAACTACCAACAAATGGTGATGGATTTAACATCGATGGATATTGCCAACGCGTCGCTGCTCGATGAAGCAACGGCTGCTGGCGAAGCAATGACACTGTGTAAACGCGCAGGAAAAAGCAAAAGTAACGTCTTTTTTGTGGCGGACGATGTTCATCCACAAACCATTGAAGTAGTAAAAACTCGCGCTGAATTTATCGGTTTTGAGGTACAAATCGGCGCACTCGACTCATTGCCTGAACAAGATGTGTTTGGCGCGCTGCTGCAATACCCAAGCACCACAGGTGAAGTGCGTGATTTAAGCGACCTGATTGCTAAAGCGCAAGCCAATAAAATATTGGTCACTGTTGCCACGGATTTACTGGCCAGCACCTTGCTAAAACCAGCGGGTGAAATGGGCGCGGATGTCGTGATTGGCTCGGCTCAACGTTTCGGTGTCCCTATGGGTTATGGCGGCCCACACGCCGCCTTTATGGCCACGCGTGAAGCGCACAAACGCACTATGCCCGGCCGCGTGATCGGAGTGTCGATTGACGCCAAAGGTAATCCAGCACTGCGCATGGCAATGCAAACTCGCGAGCAGCACATTCGCCGCGAAAAAGCGACCTCGAACATCTGTACCGCGCAAGCTCTGCTGGCTAATATGGCCTCGTTTTATGCTGTCTATCATGGCGCAGAAGGGTTGCGCACCATTGCGCGCCGTACTCATCATATGACAGCAATTCTAGCGGCAGGCTTAACTCAGGCGGGCTACGAATTGGTACATAACAGCTTCTTTGACACTATTACCTTAAAGAGCGCCGCTCAAACTCAAGCGCTCTACGCAAAAGCGCAGCAAGCCGGCATCAACTTACGCCGATTTGATGACCAATTAGGCATCAGTTTAGATGAAACCACCACCACAGCTGATCTTGAAACCCTGTTTGCGGTTTTCGATATTAAGCAATCGGTAAGCGCGCTGTCGGCAGAAATTGCCGCCAACGAATTTGCAGCGATTCCAGAACACTGCCGTCGTCAATCTCGCTTCCTAACGCATCCTGTGTTCAACACCTATCACAGCGAAACACAAATGATGCGTTATTTGAAAAAACTTGAGAATAAAGATTTTTCATTAACTCACGGCATGATCCCGCTTGGCAGTTGCACCATGAAACTGAACGCCGCAGCGGAGATGATCCCTGTCACTTGGCCTGAATTTGGTTCGATCCATCCATTTGCACCGAAAGAGCAAGCCGCAGGTTACGCCGCTCTCGCTAAGGATTTAAAAGAAAAGCTCTGTGAAATCACAGGCTATGATGCCTTCTCGCTACAACCAAATTCCGGTGCTTCTGGCGAATATGCAGGACTTGTAGCGATTCAGCGCTACCACAAAAGCCGTGGTGAAGGGCACCGTAACGTCTGCTTAATTCCGAGCTCAGCACACGGTACCAACCCTGCAACCGCTTCAATGGTTTCGATGAAAGTAGTGGTCGTGAAATGTGATAATAACGGCAACGTTGATATCGCAGACCTCGCAGACAAAATTGAGAAGCATAAAGAGAACCTCTCTAGCATCATGATCACTTATCCTTCAACGCACGGCGTTTACGAAGAACAAGTTAAAGAGGTCTGTAACATGGTTCACGCCGCAGGCGGCCAAGTTTACCTTGATGGTGCCAACATGAACGCGCAGGTTGGTTTGACCAATCCGGGCTTTATTGGCTCTGATGTTTCTCACCTCAACCTGCACAAAACATTCTGTATTCCACATGGCGGCGGCGGCCCAGGTATGGGGCCGATTGGTGTAAAATCTCACCTAGCGCCTTTCCTACCGGGACATATTGAAGGGGGAGTTGAAGGCAGCGATCACGCAGTATCTGCGGCCGATTTAGGCAGCGCTTCTATTTTACCTATCTCATGGGCTTATATTGCCATGATGGGTGCAGAAGGCTTAACCACGGCGACTCAAGTCGCTATTTTAAATGCTAACTATGTGATGGAAAGACTGCGCCCACACTACCCTATTCTTTACCGTGGTAGTAACGGCCGCGTAGCGCACGAATGCATTATTGACATTCGTCCGCTTAAAGAAGCGACAGGTATCAGCGAAGAAGACATTGCTAAACGTTTGATGGATTATGGCTTCCACGCACCGACGATGTCATTCCCTGTTGCTGGCACCTTGATGATTGAACCAACCGAATCGGAAGACTTAGCCGAATTGGATCGCTTCTGCGAGGCGATGATTGCGATTCGCGCCGAAATGGAGAAAGTTCAATCAGGCGAATGGCCATTAGCCGACAACCCGTTAGTGAATGCGCCGCATACACAATCGGATCTCGCAAGTGAAGCATGGGCTCATCCATATTCTCGTGAAACGGCTTGCTTCCCATCCACTCATACTAAGGCATCAAAATACTGGCCAACCGTGAGCCGCGTCGATAACGTATACGGTGACCGTAACCTTGTCTGCTCATGCCCAAGTATCGATAACTACCAAGAGTAGGTGCTGATGTTGACGGCTCGTCGTCACAGCTTATGATTATCTTTTAGATTGTGACTGACTTTGTTATCAATATTCAATAATAAAGGCGAACTGAGAAGTTCGCCTTTTTGTTATGCTGTAAAACGATTTTTGGACAGAACCTTGTTAGTGCTTTTGATCTAACAAGGTTGTTTTCAGATAAGAAAAGGTATCTTGAAACCATGAAAGTTTAAATAGATCACATAACGTTTTCTGCAACAAATTCCCGACGGTGGAGATTTTGTCCGTAAATCCTTATAATGAAAAATTAAGTTATTTGCATTTATTTTTGATTAGAAATCAATTCTCTAAGACTAACAATCGCTTCTTTTTCAGTAGCATCTAAAACTTCTTTTGAAAACGATTTTTGGTAGCTAGTTTTTTGAGTAGGACAGCCACCAAGAAAAGGTTTGAGTTTAGTTTTACAGCTGTCACCGCAGGTTCCAGCCTTAACACCAAGGACATCAAGTAACATCCCCTCAAGACATACAGGTGCAGATAAAATTACTTCAATCTTATGCTTTTCCGCATACGCCCAATCTTGTTGTGGTATTGCTACGTCACTATCCATCAACACATATCGTTTGTCGTAAGCGGCTTCTTGGCTCTTTTTAGCAGACATGAGAATATTTCTAGGTGAACCACCATCTGATGATTCGATTTTAACTACTTGCCCAGTGTTTCGGCCGTCATAGTTGTCTTTCATGTGATTCAAGAACGCTCTGTCGTGTATACCTTCACCAACGACGATAAGTGACGCAATATTAGCCTTTCTAACTTTCTTCTTCGCCAACTTCAACACTCCTATACGTTGGGGACTGCACCTAGAGCGCCAGCTTGGTACTTAGCGTAAAGGTTGTCATCGGCACGGATGCCTACCATTTCATCCAAACGCCATGCATCACTTTCAAGGCACTCTTTTTCTACGAGGTAGACTTGGTGTTTCTTGAGTATATTTAGCACTTCTGGTGTGTGACAGGTAAAGATAAGCTGTGCATCATGCTGGTTAGTCTCTTTGTGCTTAAACCAATTTAGAATAACTGGGAGCATATGAGGATGGAGGTCGTTATCAATCTCATCTAAAATAGCAACACCACCATATTGTAGTACTGGAAGTACCCTACGAAGCATTACAAAAAGAGCTTTAGTACCGCTAGATTCCTCGAAGAATGGGAGTGTAAATTCACCTTTTTCGCACTTATGGATAGCGAAAGGAAAATCAAACTCTATTTCGTCTCCTTTCTCATCTGTAAGCTTTTGCGACTTATATTCAATATCGTGAATTCCCAAATCGAAGTCAAAGACAGCTTGATGTAATCTCTGTTTCAACTCACTATCTTCTTTTAGAAACTCGGTCGCTTCCAGAATATCACCATCATTGAAATGTCTGCGCCCCATCATATTCACATTGAAAATAAAACTATCAAAGTACTCATAGAACTTAGATGCGTTAGACACATTCTGTTGGAATGCTGCTGAAATAACAGAGACATTACTTCTAACTTTCTTGGCTTGAGCTACAGAAAAGCCGAAGCCTTTTTGCTTGTAGCTGTATCCATCCTCAGTTTTCTCTCTGACGAACACATACGAGTAGCTACGACTCGTTTTTTTATACAGTGATTCCAACAATACATCGTTTTTTGTAATCGATAAGTTGTATTTGTACTGCTCCCCACCGAGCATGAAGTACAGTTCAAAATCAGTAGACTTATCGGTATACAATCGGTGTGGCATGCATGGGATATTCTCAGATGGTTTATAGTCGAACACAGAAGTCGATATAAATGAGCCAAGGAAAGCAAGTGGACGCAACAGCTGAGTCTTACCAGCACCATTAGCACCAACAACAGCCAATACCTTGTTCAGACGCTCACCAGATTCTAGGTTTATGTCGTAGTAGGAAGCTGATGGTTTTTTTCCAACTTCAAAAGATACTTCTTGCTCGCTGCCAAAAGAGTAGAAATTTTCACAGATAAATTTTATTAGCACGGAAACACCATAATCAACGTATTTTTGTTGATTATGGTGCTTAACGAGATGAACTACAAGTGTGTTCAGGGTGATTTAGGTCAAAAATCAAGTTATTCACTAGTCACTATCTAGCCTAATCTCAGGTTAATCCGTAGACACGTTACTGGTATTACGAAAAGTAAGTCAAATGATGCTTTGGTGAAGTGTGTGTTAAATTCATCGAACCAAAGAATGGGGCAAAACTGTGTTGACGGCTCGCTAATCACTCTACTCTGAAACACACTCCAAATGGTAAACGTTAATGCATTCATTCAAAGTTATAACTTTACACCCTCACTGTAACCCTATGATTTTTATCAAACTATATACCGACTGATAAATTCTCCAATACCTTATCGATGTTTTCTGTACCGTTAGGCTTCAAACTCCTACAATGCAAGGCAGAGGGTCGGTGAAGGCTAAACTTTCACTTTTACATATTGAATACTCAACAATGCATTTGATTGCATTGGTACCGTCATCATTCAAAAGGAATAGTATGTTGAGCAAAGGATGGATATTGCTTGCCGCCGCAATCATCAGTCAGGGAGCATGGGCACTCGCTCCTTGCGGGCCAGACAGTGGCATCGGGGACTGGTGCAGCCTGGATATTAATCAGCTACACCCCACTCAGGCCGGGGTTGGTCAACAACAAGTTGATAAAACACAAGCCAAACTGGCGACAAAAAGCCCAGCACAACTTAAAAAGTACATGAAAAAGAAAAAGATTCCGGTAATCGTAGATGCTGATGGCCAGTATTGGTTGGTTGACCGACATCATCTGACTAAGGCGCTTTGGCAGCAAGGTGTGAAAGAGGTGACCGTCCACATCCTTGCTCACCTCGACAACAAGGAGAGCTTTTGGCAAGACATGCAAGGCAACCACTGGACATGGCTGCGCGATGAAAAAGGAGCCCCGCTAACTCCCGATCAATTACCTGTACACATAAGTAAGCTACCCGACTACCCCTACCGCTCTTTGGCTGGTGAACTACAAGATGCCGGTTATTACAGCAAGCATGAACAGGTTTATTTTGTTGAGTTTGCTTGGGCTAGCTGGCTTGGGGAGCAAATGAATTGGGTGCCGGTCAATGCGAGTACGCTCCCAGAACGACTCGAACAAGCGGCACAACTGGCATGTAGCTCAGCAGCTAAGGCTCTGCCTGGTTACCCCGGAGAGCAGTGCTCAACTATGCGCCACCTCATCAACACGGCAAACTAAGGTTCTATCGCAAAGCGAGATTTAAATAAGACTCATCATTTTGAAGATACAATTAGCCTGCGAGCGAACAAATAGCTCGTAGGGCGTTGTTCGATAAGATGAATATGTATTTTGTTACAAATCGCCCTCTTGTCTTGTGGTTCAGTCAATGATTTACTGTCGCTTCCTTAGCAACAGAGGCTTTTATTGACAATGGACGACCCCTTCAGGCGACCAATATTTACTGATCCCCCCCTTCACCGTGCCCCCTTATTTAAGGAGGCCACATGTTAGAACTCTTCCTACTACCCGAAACTTGGGCGATATTTGCCACACTGCTTGCTTTAGAAGTGGTTCTTGGCGTTGATAATGTAGTGTTCATTTCCGTCTTGTGTGAACGGCTCCCCGTTCAGCAGCGGCCGCTTGCGCGTAACTTAGGCATTTTGTTAGCGGTTATCGCTCGGATTGGTTTGGTGTTTTCTATCAGTTGGCTGATGTCGTTAACTGCACCGATAGTCGTTTGGTTTAGCAACGAATTATCTGGACGAGATTTTATCCTCATCTTCGGCGGTGCTTTTCTGTTATTCAAAGCAGCAAAAGAGTTGTGGAACTGGCTAATGCCTGATGAGCATTCACATACGACGACAGTAAGTGCTGGCCTTGCGGTCGTATTACTGCAAATTGTCGCGGTTGACGCGGTATTTTCCATGGATTCGGTAATCACTGCGGTGGGTCTAACTAACGACATTCCTATCATGGTCGCGGCCATTTTAGCGTCTGCGGTGATCATGATATTAACCGCAGCGCGCATTAACGCCTTAGTCACCCGTTATCCGGGTTTTAAAACGCTGGCATTACTGTTTTTAATGATGCTGGGCGGTTTGTTAATCGCGGAAGGTGTTGAGCTGCACATCAATAAAGGCTACGTCTATTTTGCGATGGCGTTTGGTTTGGCAATGGAGATTTGTCATATTCAATGGGCGAAGAAACAAGCAATCCAGATTAAGCAGCTACGTCCGTTAAAGCTATATACGTCTACGTCAAAGCTAAATACGTCAAAACCATATTCGTTAAAAAGGCCCATGCCTTTGCTAAGGTCAAAGTCCTCAGCACATTGAAGAGATAATTGATATCAGGAGGGCGAACAGCAACGTCGCCCTTTCTTCTATCCGAATACTATTGACGTTAAGCTAATTTACGCACACTAAATTGGCTCATTAACGCTTTTAAATCATTGGCTTGCTGTGATAAATCATTACTAGCGTTAGCAGTTTCTTCCGTGCTCACTAATACTTTGTCGCCTGAATCACGAATACCCAACAAATTTTGGCTGACTTCTTCAGCACTCACGGCTTGCTGCTCGCTGGCGGAGGCGACTTGCAAGTTAGATTGCATCAGTTCGTCTAACGCTCCCGCTATCGAATAGAGCTGAGCTTTTGCACTATCGACGAGTGTTGATGATTCGCTGATCTGCTGGTCATTATCTTCTATCGATTTTGCAGCAATTTGAGCTTTATTCACCAACACTTGGATCAAACTGCTGATTTCATGAGTCGCTTCTTGGCTGCGAGACGCCAAAGCGCGCACTTCATCAGCCACAACCGCAAATCCTCTTCCTTGTTCACCCGCCCTTGCCGCTTCAATTGCAGCGTTGAGTGCCAACAAATTGGTTTGCTCTGAAATCGAATCAACCACTGAAACGAAATTCTGAATTTTATGTGTGCTGTCTTGTAACTCTAAGATCATTTTCTGTGAGTTAGCCGCGTTAATCACCAATTGATGGGAGATTTTTTGTGTCACATCCGTCGTCTCACAAGCCGCTTTAACGCTGTTATCTGCACGAGTAGTCGACTCCGCTGCACCTTCAGCATTACTCGCCACTTCTGTAATCGTTGATGCCATTTGCTCCATTGCAGCCGCAACTTGCTGAGTGCTCTCTTGCTGTACAAGCATCGCTTTACGGTTATTCTCTGCCAACACATTTAATTCCGTCACCAGCCCTGCAATGCTGTTTGCTCTTTGAATCACCTCACCAACGGTTTTACTCAACGAGTCCGCCATGGTGTTCATACTTTGCGTCAACTGGCCGATCTCATCTTTTGACTCTGGCACAATGTGCTGATCAAAATGACCATTTGCCATTTTCGCCGCTATATTTCTCACTTTTAGCACAGAGCGAACAATTTGACGGCTGAGTAACGTCCCCATAACAAGGCCAAGAATTATCGAAACGACAGCTAATGTTATTGTGCCCTGCAATGCTCTGTGTTCTTCATCCTCAGTAATGAGAATAGAGGTTGCTGTTTTTTGCTCTAAATCGCGTAGAAAACGTTCAATTTCGGTATTAAATGACCTTTGCATATTTTCTAGTGCGAGTGCTTGCGGCGCAAGTTGTTCTACTGGCTCATTACTATTTAAGCGCTTGAGCAACTCAAATAAAGCCACCTCATATTGGTGATAAGAACGTTCTAACGCTTCAAATGTTTGGTATCGGTTTTGGCTCTCTTGATCAACACCCTTCGCTTGACGATGCTTCTTTGCATCACTGAGTATTTGCTTCGCTTGTGTCAATTCAGACTCCAACACTTTTACGATGTTTTCTGTCTTCTGAGTAAGGTCTTTCAGCGCTTGTGAGTTGCCTTCGACAGGGATTTTAGCCAGTCGAAAAGCCTTTTCTAACACGATAGAGCTTTCCAACTGTTTGATGGTAATATCCGACGTCAACCGGATTAAAGGAATACTTTCATCCGCGATTTCTTCAATTTCAAGCGCAATACGATTCATTTTTACAGCGCTAAAGCTTGCAACACCAACAATTAGGCACAGCATTAGCGTAATTAGCGAAATCATTTTTTGGGTAATCGATAAGTCTTTAATCCACTGCATAAATGCGCTCTCCAAACACAATCATTAAAGCCATTCGTTTATATGAATATTGTTATGCTGTTAAAGATAGTTTAGTAAAACCTAAAACACACCATTTCTAATACTAAGTAACTAGAGGTCATATCTGTTCAAGCGAGTAGAAAACTCTGCTTTTACTTATCAGTCAGTGTGTTAAAGACAAAGCCCGAACGCTTGGGTTCAGGCTTTAAGATAGGGAACAAGGTCTACGGCGTTAGATGCGCTCTACACATTCACGAGCAATTACCAGCTCTTCATTGGTTAGGTTTATATTCGTATCGCATCTGCTAACAGGAATTTGGACAATAGGTTGCCAGTGATTTTGCTAATTTATCTATTCATAAATAAGCTCTGGTATTGAAAACTGGCTACTAGCTACCGACTAATATCTCAAAATCATCCGCAGTCCTCACTACCATCATCTCACTTCTGTCACTGTTGGCGAAAAATTCGAACACGGCCACTTGACCTGTCTACTACTCCATAGTTCATACTCTCGACATACAAACAACATCTAGGTCAAATCTCACATGTATTTGATTTCGGAACTGGCAGCAAAGGCGGGGATCTCTCGCACCACCTTACTCTATTACGAGAAGTTAGGGCTGATTAACGGCCAGCGCCTTGACAATGGATATCGCTATTACAGCGAAAACGATTTGCAGCGACTGTTTTTAATTCAACAACTTCAAAGCGCAGGACTCTCATTGAAAGAGTGCGAACAATGCTTGGACGCCAAATTAAGCCGAAGCTTATTGGAAAATCGGCTGACGCAACTCAACCATGAAATTGATAAAAAAATCCACGCTCGTGAGTTGCTACTGGCATTACTTGGGGAACGCCCTCAAAGAGAGTTACACCATTCCCTGAGTCAAAGTGCGCCTAGCGCTTACTTAAACTGGTTAAGTACGCAGGGTTACAGTGAAAAAGAAGCGCTCAGATTAAAGTGGTTATCAAAAGATATGAACGAACACGAGAGTTACATGAAAGACTTTATGACAGTCTTTGCAACATTAGAAAGATGGGGGCCAGGGAGTCACAAGGACTCGTTAAAAGCGATTTCGTTGATGTCGCCCCAAACAATGACCGATATTTTAGACATTGGTTGTGGTACGGGCACCTCAACATTACTGCTAGCCGGTAACAGTACCGCGCACATTACCGCCGTGGACAACGAGCCTATTGCCATCGAACAGCTCAATAAAAAAATCCAAAACGCACAGTTACATGAGCGGATTTCTCCTGTTTGTGCCTCCATGACGGAACTGCCATTTCAGGCAAAGAGTTTTGATGCCATTTGGGCGGAAGGCTGCGTCTACATTATGGGGATGGAGAACGCATTAAAACAATGGAAGCCTCTGTTAAAAGACAATGGCGTATTGATGGTGAGTGATTTGGTTTGGCTGACTGACTCTCCCAACGAAGAGACAAAACAGTTTTGGCTGGCAGACTACCCAGACATTCAATCGATACCTAAACGGCTCGCTTTGTTCAAAAAGCATGGCTACGATGTGATCGAACACTTCTCATTAGGCGTCGATGCATGGCAAAACTACTGGCAACCTTTGCAAGACCGAGTTGAAGAGTTGCAAGCTGTTATGCCTGCGTCCCAAGCATTACTGGACATTAACAAAGAGATTTCGATTTATGAGCGATTTGCCACAAAAGACTTTACCTATCAGTACCTTATTTTAAAACTTGCAAACTAGAGATAGATATATGAAATACGCTTTGTACAAACAAGAACAAGCTCAAGAAATCATTACACTGTTCAATGACACATTTTCGGATTCAGAAGGTAAAGAAGAAGGTGCATTAATTGCGAAACTCGTGGAAGACTTTCTCACTTTACCAACCAAAGATGAGGATCTTTATGTGTTTATTGCACAATCTTTAGTTGGTGGAGTGATCCCTCACGTTGCGGGTAAACCAACATATTTACCCGCCCTCGACAATCCCTATTATTGGTAGGTGGTGAACATGAACGCTCCTTCATTACTAGAGTTAGGTATGCGACCTTTTTTCCAGCAGCAACTGTCTTTAGAAGAGTTAGAGAACGGCTCGCTCGGTCGAATCATCGAACATCATAAATCTGACGTTGTTTTGATGAGTGACAACGGGACGTTACGCTTGAATCTCCCACCGAAACTCGAAGCGGTATGCGTGGGCGATTGGGTTGTGTTCGATCACGAACGAATACTTCGTGTGCTCGAAAGACAATCCTTGTTCCAGCGCAAAGCGGCTGGCAGCACTCTCAAGCGACAGCTAATCGCAGCCAACATTGATTGTGTTTTTATCGTCAGTTCATTTAATGAAGATTTCAGCTTAAATCGCATTGAGCGTTATTTGGCTTTGGCTAATGAAGCGGGTGCTCAAGCGGTGATTGTGCTGACAAAAGCCGATTTATGCCCTGATCCTGATGATATTCGTGAGCAAGTACAAAAGCTTGACCCGCTATTGGGCGTTCACTGTGTTAACGCGTTGGATAGCCAAGACGTTTCTGTATTGGAAAATTACTGTCAGAAAGGCAAGACCATTGCGTTTCTCGGCTCCTCGGGTGTCGGAAAATCAACACTGGTCAATAGCTTACTTGGTCGCCATGAAATGGAAACTGGCCATATTCGTGAACAAGACAGCAAAGGTCGCCATACCACTACCCATCGTGCGATTAAATGGTTACCCAGAGGTGGTCTGTTGATGGACACGCCAGGAATGCGAGAGTTACAACTGAGCGATGTCAAAGAAGGGATTCAACTCACCTTTGCCGATATTGAATCCCTCGCATCTCAATGTCGTTTTAGTGACTGCCTGCATGAGAATGAACCGTGTTGTGCGGTCAGAGAAGCAGTAGAAAGAGGAGAGCTATCCTCTAGGCGATTAAACAACTACAAAAAGCTACTGCGCGAAGAAGCCCACAACAGTGCGACATTGGCGGAGAGAAGAGCGAAAGATCGTGCGTTTACGAAGATGGTGAGCTCCGTTCAGGAGAAAGCGCGCTCGGCTAAAAAGTTTCGATAACCATTTAAAGAATCATCATTAATCACAAACCATTTGCTCTGTTGAGCATCTAATCAAAGTACTTCTCTATACAGAAAAATATTACTTTTAGTAAGGCAAAATCGTATTAACAAAGTGTGAATGAGTATTTACCCTAACCAGTAACGGGGCATCAACAACCCAGCACTAACCTCGCTAACTTAGATGCAAAAAAATGAATTGCAGAAGTCAATAGAATTAGTAATGGGTGTGTCGCCATGCACATCCTTAGCTATGGTCTATCCACCATATGAGCACAAAAAAAGCGAGCACCAAGATCGATTTTATCTATTTGATTTTAAATGTAATTATAGCAACTCAACCGACTGTTAGGCGATCACGAATTCTTCGTTAGTTGGGTTTCCATTAGTATCGTATCCGCTAACAGGGATTTGGACATAAATGTTTCCGTGCTTTTTCTAAATAAGCAAAACATGAATAACCACATGTATGGTAAAGTCAATTAACTCAGCGCAAGTCTAGATAGTGCTGTTCACCAAGCTAAACTAAGAAATTCGGTAGATGTCGCCCTTTATTTCCAAATAACCTAACTGAACTTGCTCAAACAGTATTGTTTCTGTTCTATCTTTCATCGTTTTACTTGTGCTAGAAAAACCGAGTACTTCCGTAATCGACTTAACTAAGTCATCGCTAGATATAGAGAAAGTATCCTTAACAGTCTCTATTGCGGCTTTTGCGATTTCACCATCATAGATCAAATCATACTTGCGCTCGTTTGACGGGAGTTCAACTCGATTACGAATCGTAATCTCACCTTGGCTTTTAGCAATAATGAATTCACCGTCTAATTCAACTTTACCTTGCCGATTGAGTAAACCAATACCATCTAGAATCGATCGATTAATCCGAGCCCCACTTCGCGTGCTACCCACCGCAGACAAAAGACGAATGGTTAGATGCTTGACGTGAATTGGAGATTCAAGCTCTACAATTTTGATAATATCCTCTGCTAGGGCTGTCGTGCTTACTTCTGGGATCGTATCGCCATACCCAAGGTATAACTGCTCTTCAGGGAAAGCCTGGTAAACGGCAGCAGATGCCTGATGTTCAACTTCTACCCTGTCAATCGCCGCTTTTGGCTTTGATTTTACAGTCTCTTCAACAATAGGCTCTGAATCATAGGCTTCATAATAAGCAATAGTTGACTTGATAGCATCATTTAACCTTTCCGTTTCTTTATGGCGGTTGCGGAACCAATCAGTACTCCAAATGCGGTGAAAGCGCCAACCAAGTCCTTCAAGGACACTCTGACGAATACGATCTCTATCACGTGCGCTCTTTGAACTGTGGTATGTCGCGCCATCACACTCTACCGCAAGCATATAGCGACCAAGTTTATTTGGATCTCTCACTGCAATATCAATATAGAAACCAGCACAACCTACTTGTGGTTGAACTTGATAACCTAGAGAGCGAATGGAAGAAATAACATCCTCTTCAAAAGGTGAATCAGGTGCTTTGCCCGTCTCTTCTCGCTTAATGAGATCGCCTGTTTCAGCATAATGTAAGAAGTTCTTCAGCGCTCGAACACCAAACGGCGATGCCTCAGTCGTTGGCATTTCATCACCTTTGAAGTTACTGAATACCTCCATGCACATACGAGCACGTGAGATAAGAACGTTGAGTCTTCGTTCACCGCCATCACTGTTTAGTGGACCGAAACTCATTGGCAAGCGACCTTCGTTCGTCTTACCATAGCCGATACTGATATAGATGGTGTCACGCTCGTCACCCTGCACGTTTTCAAGGTTCTTAACGAAGAAATCTTCCCCTTCTTCATGCTCTCCAAAAAAGTCCTCAAGATCTGGGTTCGCTTTTCTTAGTCGTTCAACTTCCAAAAGGATTGCATCCCGCTGAGCTGTACTGAATGCAACAACACCTAGTGTTTGATTTGGCGTTGTCTTAGCATGTTTAATTACAGCTTCTGCAACCTCTGTCGCCTCTCCCACATTACTTCGTGAGCCACCACGATCGTATGTAGTATTCGGCAAGTAGTTAAAACTCAAACCTTTCGCATGAGGGTTAATGCCCGACGAAGGGAAAATCATCAGCTTATTGTCATAAAACTCTTGGTTAGACACTGCAATCAATGACTCATGACGACTACGGTAATGCCATTTAAGCATCTTTTCTGGTGTACCTGACGCTAAGAACATGCCCAGAATACTTTCCATATCCGCAGTGAGGCTTTCTTCTGCGTCTTCATCATCTAAGACTAATTGTTTGCCGAAGAAACTTGTTGGCGGCATCTGCTTGGTATCACCAACCACGATAACCTGCTTACCACGCATAATAGCCCCAAGCGCATCAGCAACTTTAACCTGTGAGGCTTCATCGAAGATTACCAAATCGAAATCAACCACACCTGGCTCTAAATAAGTCGCTATCGACATTGGACTCATCATAAATACGGGCTTGATCTGCTGGATCACACGACCTGATTTATTAAGCAGTCGTCTAATTGGCATTTGACGGCGCTTCTTATTGAACTCACGTCTTAAAGTTTCAACTTCACCTCTTGCTGATGGGTTGGGTAAATTATCGTAGAGCTGCTTAACCAATGACTCTTGAGCAAAGTGGAACAGTCGCCCGTCTATGAAGCTGAACTGCTCAATCTGTTTTTCATGCTCAACTCGATCGAAATAACGGATTTCATCTATTGAATCATACTGATGTTCAACAAGTGAGCGATAAAACGTATATTTGAAGCAGTCACGGAAAAGTGTTGGCACATTAGCCCAAGTAAATGCCTCCTGTTTCCATTTTGAAAGTCCGATTCGGTCTAACTCAGCTCCTAAGCGATTAAAGCGAGTTAGAGGGTAAAATTTTTGAATATCTTTCCCCAACAACTCAACATCATCAATAGATAAAGAGTCACAACAGTCAGTAAAGTTCGTCAGATCTAGCTGAAGTAATGAAGCTAATTCGCTCAGCATACTTTCACGCTTACTGATTAACTCTTTTACATGGTTAAGCTCTGTCGTGGTAAATCCAATTTCCTTTGAAGGGTCTAAGTACTGCGCAGCACTCGCATCGAGTGAGCCAGACTTAATTCCTGAATGGCACTGGTGAACCCATTGAAGCGGTTTTAAGATCGCGATCCAGTCAGTACTCTCATTTTTAAAATGACTACCGATAGTATCTATTGCTAGTTGTGCAGAATCGATGAAGCGCTTTTGAGTTGAGCGATACTCCAATACGGTATCAATTCTTTCAATCCATTCATTTACACCGCCAGCAAGTCCATTCTTAGACATACCAGCATAAGTACTTTTCGCTCTTCGATAGTCACCTGATAAGAATCGCCACCATTTCTGACCAGTCGTCAGCAATGAGCCACGGACAGGCATCCAATCGTAATCTAAAGCATTATCGACAAAGCACTCTGATAACTCTGCCTTTTGATCTTGTAGAGTTACACCTTGAAGAGCAAAGTCGAGTATCGCATCACCTTTAGACTCCCACGCAGAAGAATTCGCATCAACGCTCTCAAGCTCGGGTCTATCTGCAATAAGAGAAAGCCCCTCTAAAACCGAGATACAGTCTGTGTAATTAAAGATAGGTGAAATATAACCAGCGCAGATATGAAGGCCTTTAATCTGGTTAATAATTTCTTGCTGTGTTTCTTCTAATTCAGAGACGAGCTTTTGAGCCACTTTATCATCAGACGGCGAATAATCTTTGAGAGTGGTTGATGAAAACAGATTAAGGCTTGGCGCATCGTGCTCACTTAAATAGTCAACAGTCTCAATTATCTTCGCCAGGGCAGATAAGTAATAACTCTTATCCCAGACATTTAAATCAAAGTCGGTACTTGGTAGCTCATCTAAATCGATTGAAGCGTCAGTAACGATTCGCTCAAGCTGTGAACTATAACCTAGAGCATCATGATAACTCACTTCGGAATTGGCAATACTTTCATTCACCGATAGAGAATAATCATCCAACTTATTACGAAGAGACACTAAGCGGCCTATATCGTCACTTCTCTCTGGAGTGACAGGAGCGTGCTGCATCAGTGTACTTTCTAATGAAGAAAGTACTGATTTCTTGTTCGCTTTGTGGGAGTGTAACTCTAATACTGAATCACCAATATGGCAGTTATCCAGTCGTCGTTTAACAACATCAAGTGCTGCCATTTTTTCAGCAACAAACAGCACTTTTTTATTATCAGCTAAAGCCTGAGATATGATGTTTGTGATAGTTTGTGATTTACCTGTACCAGGAGGACCTTGAATAACAAGATTGGCCCCCGACTTTGCCGCTAATACGGCTTCTGTTTGGCTTGAGTCCGAATCTAAAACCAGTTGAACTTCTTCAACACGGTTGACATCCATTGGTGTTGAATCGAGCAAAGTTGCATCACGTTCAAAACCTTCCGCAAACAGCTTTTTAATTAAGCTATTTTCCGCTGGTTTCTTACCTTCAGGCCACACTTCATCTGACAAGTCCTGATACATCTGAAACTTACCAAAAGAGAAGAAACTTAATACGATTTTATCGCTTTCTACCGACCAACGCTTTTCACCTGAAATGGCATTCGCGACTGATTTTAAGTAGCCTTGGAAATCATAGCCCTCATCTCCTTCTTCAAAGTCAGGTAAGACAATACCGAACTCCATTTTAAGCTTAGCCGCAAGGGTAAGGTTTGTTCCTAGTTCTGATTCTGTGTAGCGAATTTTATATGCTTCACCTGCATCAGCTCGGAAAATTTCGACAGGGATAAGTACTAAGGGAGCATGTCTCGATTTGTCAGAATTATCATCTTCAAACCACTTAACTAAACCAAGAGCAAGATAAAGTAAATCAACCCCCTGTTCTTGGACAAAGGTCGTAGCTTCCGTGCTCAGCTTTAGTAAGCGAGTATCAAGTGATTTTCTAAATAGCTGAGTTTGCAGAGCGTTATCAGCGTGCCTTTTATCACCATTTGTTTCTTCAAGATGAGCTGTCAAATCAGTTAAAGATATCGAATTGCTATCCTCTTTCTCTAGAGAATCAGGAGCTGGAAGAAATGACATTGTCTTTGAGTCTTCAACCAAATGTTGAAACACTTGCTCGGACTTTTCATCAACAATGTCTAGAATTTTGGCTCCCTTGCCGACATTAAGTAATGTATTTCCTCTAAGACCCATATCAAGGAGTTCTTGACGGCTTTTATCAAAAATATCTTTAAGATTCGAGTTCATGTTGCAGTTAAAACCTTATATTTCGTTAACCGTATTTAATCCCAAAAAGCCAGCTACACTACAGCTTAATAACTGACCTATTTGAACTACGTATCGACTGGACTTCTAAGTAGATGTTTTCAGCAATCAAATTACTTTTAGCAAATTGATACTGTTTTTGAAATCCTTCCAGATATAGAGCTTACCTTTGGGTACGTAATTTTTTAGTTAACCAAAGTTTTGCTCTCTATGTGCCCGTCAAAGAAGCTATCTGCATATGAGATTCTAACATTAGAAAACGTTGGTCAATATAATCGTGCTTGTTTAGTGAAGAGTATCTACTCTAAGTGATAAAGGGGCATAAATTTGTTAGCCAGAGGCGAGTTGAATAAGCTCATCTTTGAGCAACTTAAGTAGTTACGTTATGCTGTAGGCCTTTATTGTTCATCTTATACGTTATGACTAAATCGCAATTTAATAATCTACTCGCTGACTCTATTTCTTCTCTGAAATCACCGAGTTTTACGCCTAATCTAATGGCTTTCATCGCTTCTCTAGTGAATTATGACTGTGCAGTAATTCTCGGCCTGCGTACAGATAAACATCCCATTTATCTTTATGATTCCATTAAAAATAATCGAGAATTACTTTTTGACCGTTACCTCACTTCTGCATTTCAAGATGACCCATTCTACAAAATGCTCACTATTAATGAGCAGCAAGGCGTTTTTTCATTAAAAGACGTAGCCAAACGGGATATGGATTATCAAACATACTGTAATCAGTTTTATCTACAAACTGGCTGGAAAGATGAGTTAAGTATTCTTATTAAAGTTGAAGCAACTCGCTGGGTCCTTATCTATTTAGGCTGCACCCATGAAGACAATTTATTTTCGCCATTAAATGTAAAAACGTTAAAATCATACTTCTCAGTCATTCAATCGCTATGTCAACAACACTGGAAGCAAACTGAATTCCTTCTTGCGGAACCTGTCTTTTCTCCGGAATCCTACTCAGTAAAAAAACGAAAGTTCATAGAAGATGGCCTGCACTCTTTTGGCAAAGATTTACTTTCAACTAGAGAGAAACAAATAGCCCGTTTAATATTGCAAGGACTTGATACCAAAGAAATAGCAAAACAGTTGGGCATTACAGAAGGAACGGTAAAAAATCACAGAAAGCGTATCTATGCTCAACTGAGGGTATCGTCACTCAGTGAACTGTTTCAAATCTTCCTCAACCATATTATTACCCACTAAATGAACTCATTATCCCTTTAAGGATATATCTCGCATAAGGTTCTATTCGTAATCTGTACATCACATTATTCATTACAGAGAAGACGTGATAGATGACATTCATTCAGGAACTACAAACGCGCGGATTAATTGCTCAAGCCAGTGATTTAGACCAAATACAGCAACAACTGAACCAGCCACAAACAGTTTACTGCGGTTTCGATCCTACCGCTGGCAGCCTTCATATTGGGCACTTAGTTCCTCTAATTATGCTCAAGCGTTTTCAAGATGCCGGACATCAAGCATTAGCGCTTATTGGTGGTGCAACGGGCATGATTGGCGACCCAAGTTTCAAAGCTGTAGAGCGCAGTTTGAATACTGAAGAAACGGTAGCCAGTTGGGTCAAAGATCTCACTACTCAAATCGAGCAGTTGCTAGCTCCTCATTTAAGCAAACCCATGACTATCGTCAACAACGCAGAATGGATGAGAGATATTAATGTCATCGATTTTTTCCGTGATGTCGGTAAGCATTTTTCAGTCAACAATATGATCAGCCGTGAGTCGGTAAAACAACGATTGCAAAGGCCTGAACAGGGCATTTCATTTACAGAATTTAGTTATAGTTTACTCCAGTCCTATGATTTTTCGGTGCTTAATCGAAACCATGGTTGTTGCTTACAAATTGGTGGTAATGACCAATGGGGAAATATTGTCAGCGGTATTGATTTAACACGTCGTCAGAATGGAGAACAAGTATTTGGTTTGACCCTACCTTTGATAACGAAATCTGACGGTACTAAATTTGGTAAAACAGAAGGAGGAGCCGTTTGGCTTGACCCTGAAAAAACATCACCGTATATGTTTTATCAGTTTTGGTTATCCACTGAGGATACCGATGTTTATAACCTTCTTCGATACTACACATTCTTAACCTGTGAAGAAATCGATCAGATAGAATGGCAGGATAAGTCAAGCAACGGTAAACCCGAGGCACAAAAGATTCTGGCGCAGAATATGACTCGTTTTGTTCATGGTGAATCAGGGCTACTCAGCGCAGAGCGTATTACACAAGCATTATTCACAAATAGCCTTGAGAAGCTGAGTTATAGTGAACTCAAACAATTAGAGCTAGATGGTATTCCAAGCATCGAAAGCACTCAACAAGACATTGTAGAATTGTTGGTCGAATCAGGGTTAGCGAAATCAAAACGCATCGCCAGAGAGCTAATTGAAGACAATGCGATTAGTGTAAATGGTGAAAAAATAACACCAGATAATTCACTGCTAGGTTTCCCATTGTTTGATCAATACTGGTTGATTAAGCGCGGTAAGAAGCATTTTGGCTTAGTCAAACGCAAATAAATGAGAAAGAAGTGAAAAAATAAAGGCAATGCGGTTCGGCTCTGTCGTATGAGAGTTGAACGCATTACTTTAAGTATTACAGTGTTTGACTTAGGTAAAAATTAATTAGACGGATCCTGAAAAGGAATGGGGTATAAACAAGTCAACACGAACCTTGTTGATTTGAGGGCACAAAATGAATTGTAGAAGTCAATAGAGCTAGTAATGGGTGTGTCGCCATGCACATCCTTAGCGATGGTCTATCCAACATATGAGTACAAAAAAAGCGAGCACTAAGCTCGCTTTTATCTATTTGATTTTAAATGTAATTATAGCAACTCAACCGACTGTTGAGCGATCACGAATTCTTCGTTAGTTGGTACCACAAGCGCTACTGCATTTAGCATGTCTGATTTTGCGATAATGCCAGCATTACCGAATCGAGCTTGCTCGTTACCTTGCTCATCTTCCACAAAACCAAGAATTTTCAGGTTGCGTAGAATTTCACGACGAATAGGCAATGCGTTTTCGCCAATACCACCGGTAAAAATAATACCGTCGAGCGAATCAAGCGCTGCAAGGTATGATGCGATGTATTTCGCCACACGGTAGGTGAAGACTTGGAAGGCCAATGTAGCGCCTTCATGACCTTGCTCCATGGCTTCTAGAATGCCACGTGCATCGCTGGTTAAACCAGAAACACCCAAGAAACCAGAGGCTTTGTTCAATGAATTAAACACTTGTTCTTGTGTCCACCCCTTCTTCAATAGAAATTCAATGATGCCGGGGTCAAGGTCACCACAGCGAGTGCCCATCATCAAACCAGAAAGCGGTGTAAAACCCATACTGGTATCGACACTCTGGCCATCTTTAATTGCGCACACTGACGCACCATTACCAAGGTGAACAGAAATAAAGCTGCTTTCTTCAACTGGCTTGTTGATCATTTTTGCCGCTTCACGGCTCACAAAATAATGGCTGGTTCCGTGGAAACCATAGCGGCGAATACCAAACTCAGTGTATAACTCTTTTGCAATCGCACCTGTGTAGGCTTTTGCTGGCATGGTTTGGTGGAAAGCGGTATCAAAAACAGCAAACTGCGGTAACTCAGGAAACGCTAGCATTGCCGCGCGCATACCAATCGCGTGTGCTTTATTATGTAACGGTGCTAAATCACTAAGCGCTTCAACTTCGTTGACGATTTTTTCGTCTAACTTAACGGTCTTAGTAAACTTCTCGCCACCATGTACTACGCGGTGCCCAATCGCAACGACGTCATCAATCAAGCCGTAGCTTTTCACAAGCTCAACCAGTTTTGCAACCGCCAACAGGTGGTGATTCACTTCACCTTGAATCGCACAATTGGCTTTTTCTCCGTTAAACTTCCAGCTCATACGGGCATCATCAAGCCCAAAGCATTCACCTAGACCACTCAGTACGGCATCCCCCGTATTTGAATCAATCACCGCAAACTTCAGTGATGAGCTGCCAGAGTTAATAACCAAAACAAACGAGTTCGACATGGGGTAAGTTTCCTGTTTTAGACTAAGTGTTGAAGTATACAACTTCTTGGTTTACGTGACCCTCATTATTCAATAATTTTTTAATCTTTCAACTTTGTTTTAGTTTCAGCATCATGCCAAACGATTTTTTCTTGATCTGAGGCAAGTTATTATTTCTTTTGAAGTGAGAAATATATCAATATTTAAGTCCATCCTGTAGCGCGCAGTAAACATCTGCGCTTCCACCATTTTGCGTTGACAACATTAGGAAGTAAAAAGGGGGCTTACGGTGAATCGAAAGCGTTCTGTTCAGTACTCGTAACGTTACGCACACCGGTAGTTAAACCGCATCAATGGGTGTAATACATACAAATACGCTTGCTTTCTATTTCTAATACGTTGAACGGCGTTTCATAGATATCGCTCAAAACCGACGATTGAATCACCTCTTGTACTGTGCCAGTTGCTACTACTTGGCCTCGTTTCAGCGCAATGATGGAATCGGAGTAACAGGATGCAAAATTGATGTCGTGAATCACCACGACCACCGCTTTATTCAACTCATGTGCTAAACGCTGAATAGTGGCCATGATCTGCAATGAGTGTTTGATATCGAGGTTGTTCAATGGCTCATCGAGAAAGATGTAATCGGTATCTTGGGCGATCACCATGGCAATAAAGGCCAGCTGGCGTTGGCCGCCACTCAGTTCGTCTAGGTATTTATCTTCTATCGCTTTAAGATCAAGATATTCGATCGATTGCTCAATCATCGCATGATCGTTGGCCGTTAATTTACCTTGCGAATAAGGAAAACGGCCAAAAGCCACCAGTTCTTTCACGGTAAAACGCATGGTCAGAGTATTGGCTTGGCGCAGAACTGATAGCTTTTTAGCCAACGCTTTAGTATCCCATTCAACCAGCTCTTTGCTTTCAATCCAAACTTTACCGCTATCACGGCTGACCAAACGGCTGGCCATCGACAGTAAGGTACTTTTCCCTGCGCCATTAGGGCCAATAATTGAAGTGACCTTGCCTTTTTCAAACTGCGCACAGGCCTTATCCACAACGGCTTGTTGGCCAAACACTTTAGTCAGTTTATCTAGCTGAATCATATGAAATTAAACCATTTTATTACGTAAAAGGAGGGAGAGAAAATAGAGGCCTCCGATGAAATTGATCACCACACTCAGCGTTGTTTCAAACTGGAATACTTTTTCAACCACCCATTGACCAGAAAGTAATGCACACACCGCCATCGCGGAACAACCAATCAATAAGGTTCGGTGTTGGTATGAACGAAACCACTCACGCGTTAAGTTGGTGACCAATAAGCCAAAGAACATCACGGGCCCAACTAAAGCTGTAGAAATAGCAATTAATACCGCACTAAGCATCAATACATGGTGCGTCACTCGGCGTACATCCACCCCTAAACTGACCGCGTTATCGTTATCCAGCCATAAAACATCCAACACGCGATGCAGGCGAAACAGGCCAAAGCAAACCAACAGCAGTAACGGTGTTACCCAATACACAAGTTCCACTTTCACGTTGTTGAAGCTCGCAAACATATTGGCCTGTACCGATGAAAAATCATTCGGATCCATCAGCATGATCAAAAAAGAGGAAATGCTGGAAAACAGTTGCCCCAGAATGACTCCTAATAACAACAACACCATTAAGTTGCTCTGCTGCTTACGAAAATAAAAAGCGAACAATAAACTAGAAAAGAGCAACATGGCAGCAACGGACAACGAAAAATTGAGGTAAGCATTAAGCGCGTAGCTACTTAGGCCACCAAAAAGAGTCACCACGAGCACCTGCACGAACAGGTAGAGTGAATCAAACCCCATGATGCTGGGCGTTAAAATTCGGTTGTGGGTAATGGTTTGAAATGCTAGAGAGGACTGCGCAATGGCAATACCCGCTAACACCATCGCCAATACTTTGGGTACACGACGAGAAAGAAAATAATGATAGTTGTCGGCGTTCAATCCAACACCAATAAATAACCCAGCAAAAAGCAGAGAAGCCAAAACCAGTAACCACAGTTTGGTATGATCATGCAAAGTGATGCTCGCACATACAGACTTACCCATGGCGTTGGCCTCGCAACAGCAACACAATAAATACACTGCCACCGAGAATACTGATGATCATCGAAATCGGCACTTCATAGGGGAAAATAATCAAACGGCCGCCCAAATCGCATAGCAGTACCAATAACGCACCGAAAATGGCCGTACGAGGGATATTTTTGCGCAAGTTGTCACCGTAATAGTGGCTGACTAAATTGGGCACAATCAACCCTAAAAAAGGCAGTTGACCGACAATCATCACAACCGTCGCAGACATCACCGACACCAAACAAACGCCAATCACCAGCACTTGCTGATAGTTAAGCCCTAAGTTCACAGCAAAATCTTTACCCATGCCGACCGCCGAAATTCGCGCCGCATACAAATAGCTAAAGAGGGCAACCGGAATCGCAATATAGAGCAGTTCGAAATCCCCTTTCAGCAAATTGGCAAAATTGGCTACCGTCCAGCTAGAAAGGTTTTGTATCGCATCGTATTTGTAAGCGATGAAGGAGGCGGCGGATTCCACCACATTACCAAAAATAATGCCGATCAAAGGGACAAAAATGGCATTTTTAAACTGCACGCGCTGAATCAGTTGGACAAACAGCAAAGTGCCCGCAATCGAAACCGAGAAAATAAGCCACAAGCTTTCACCGTGGCCAAAAAAGACTAAGCTCAACACGTAGCCCAGCATGGCGCATTCAATGGTACCGGAGGTAGAAGGCGCGGCAAATCGGTTTTGGCTGATTTGCTGCATAATAAGACCCGCGATACTGAGCCCTGCCCCGGCTAAAACAATCGCCAACAAACGTGGCAAACGACTGGTAAAGAGCAGTTGCCAAGCATGGGCATCCCCTTGCAGTAATGCCATTAGTGATAGATTGCCTACCCCCACAAACAGTGAAGATAGGCTGACTACCAACAAAGCAAGCAATAACTTTTTCAAAGCTAACCTCAGCTTGTTTGTGGCAAATTAGTGAATGTGTACAGCATTTCTAACGTCGCTGATCATCTGCTCGGTAGCAGTCACACCAGAAATGGATAGGTACCAAGCATTAAGGTCTAAAAACGCCATGCTTTTATTTTTGTAGGCTGCAGTCGCTTTGATCAGGTCATTTTCAAACTCTTGGCGAGTGTGACTTTGCCCTTTGTTGACTAACGTATCACGATCAATGATCAATAAGGTTTTAGGATCATGTTCGCGAATAAATTCATAAGAGATTAGATCGCCATGGCGTGTCGCTTTGATGCTATCGACGGTCGTTTTGAATCCAAAATCTTTATACACCGCCGAGAAACGTGATTCAGGCCCAAAAGCGGTAATGTTACCGCCAGAGCTCATCACTGTGAGCGCATCGATTTGGTTGTTCTGATTAAAGCTACGAAGTGCTTGAAACTGCTTATCTAAATCTTCAATTTTGGCTTCCACTTGGTCTTCAATAGCAAAGACTTTGCCTAGATTACGCCACTGCTGTTGTGTACTCTGCCAGTAGCCTTGGCTTGCATCGGCTGCAAAAACGATAGTTGGTGCAATTTTAGATAGCTCGTCATAACTGGTTGCGGCGCGCGGCCCAATCACAATCACATCCGGTTTTTGCATATAAATGGTTTCGAAATCAGGCTCAAATAAAGAACCGGCAGGTGCGTATGTATCGCTGTTGTACTTCGCTAAATAATTCGGCAGTTCAGTCACTTTCGATACCGCGACAGGTTCAATACCAAAGCGATCTAATGTATCTAACGCACCCAAACCAATGACAACCACACGTTGCGGATTTTGCTCGATCGTCGTGGTACCGAGTTGATGCTCCACAGAAACGGTTTTAGCACTGAGAGTAAAAGAGGTAAGCAAGCCAAGTGCTGCCAAACTAAACAACGATTTCATATAGGTTCCCATTTAAAATAACTGCGACAGATTTTGATAAGCATTCGCATTAAGTTCGGGTAATATAATCGTTGACCGTCGTTCAAGCAACCCTATTCACATCAAAATCAGCCATGATGATCAGAAGCAGCAAGAATGATGAAAAAGCGAGCGCTAATAAGAGATTCGCGCTCGCTTTCTAGGGGGAGAGAAATGTTATGGACGTGTCGGGTTAATCGTCAAAGGCTCAAAAGTGGCCACTGCGTTACCACTCGCTCCAGGATGATCAACATAGCTGGTGTCTTGCATCAAGGTGTAAAAGACATCGACATAATCGTCGTCGTTGACCAGTAAACCATCGGGAATCGCATCAATGATCTTGCCCGTGATTTGCGGAATAATCGCATACGCCTGCACTTCTGGATCAGGGATAAGCTTCAGCACTTCTTCGGCTACTTTGACGAGTAATTTAGCCAGCTCTTTATAATCGGTACCATCATCTTGCTCCATCAAGATAAGATCGGCTGCGCCCCAACGGTAACGAGACCATTGGATCATCACTTGATTTGGGAAGTAATCTTGCTTGTCGTAATCCAAATAAGGCATTTCAACTAAGTCAATGGTCGGCTCATCTCGGCTTGGATTGATGCCTGTAACAATCGCATAAATTTCAGCCGCTCCAGAGATCCACGGTTCTTTGTCATCCGCTAAACGAATTTTTTTCAGCACTGTGGTGGAAATAGGCTCAGCGCTATTATCGCTGCTGCGGGCCATCGCTTGCGCGGCGACGCTACCACTTTCTACTGTGGTCAATGTGGTCGATTGACCCAATGCGTTCATCTGTGCACGCATTGCTTGTAAGCCTGCGCGCAATTCCACTTCGCTATTACTATCAACCACGAAAACGGGTACATCTGGCATTTGATATACATCCAGTTGATGCACCTGTCCGTACACATCAAACGCTTCAATATATTGCCAAGACGCATCATTACCTTTGGGCTCAAAAGCAAACAACGGGCTTTGCCCTTCTTGCCACTCTTTAATCATCGACGCATCGGCAATACGCAGTTGCAGCAATTGCTCAGTAAAATCCTCAATGCCTTTCATTGAACGAATTTGCGCGTCCGCTACAACCATCTGTTGACTAAAATCGGAATCAGGCTGCTCTTCAAACAAAGTGGAAACAGAAATGGATAGGTTTTGCGCGCTGATTTCAGTTTTAAGTGTAGTTTCAAGCTCGGCGTAACTTTCACTCAGTTGCAGTGCTAACGCTCTTTTTTGCTGTGCAATCGCATCAGCATTAGATTGGCTGGTGCTACTGGTTGTCGCTTCTTCTGAGTTGCACCCCATAATAGTGGCCACAAGCAGTAATGAAACGGGTGTTATATATCTCATAATGAACCCTTAATATTTTTAATTACAACATAGAGTAATAACTCTACATAAAAACACAATATCACCGAATGCTATTCTTTCAAGAAATAAATAGAGTGTTAATTTATATTCTTCCCACAAGATCAAATTATTATTAAGTAAAGATTAAATTACATAATGTTAATATAGCTATTACTTTTCTGGCTAATCATATGATTTTAATAAAAAGAAGTGCTTTTACACTTCTTTTTATTCATTAATTATTCATAAGTTGCATAGAGCTCAACTTGGCTATTGGCTTGCTGTGCATTAAGCATGAAATGGACATAGCCCGCTTGCGTTACTGGCAGTTCAATATACTCATAGCTATCAGCACGTTTAGACGCTTGGTCAAAATGAGTCAATGTAGGCCAGTGCTCGCTTTCTGCATAAAGATCAACATTGTGGGCTGCCATCTCATCAATAGGCTGGAGCCAAACTTTGACACTGCTCATTCCCTCTGGTACATAAATCGCTGCATAGCGAGTTTGATGAATACCCAACGTCATTGGCTGACGATTTTCGAGAACAACAGGTGCTAAATCATCACTAGGCTTTTGCGTATTATCGGTAATGGCGTAACTTACTTTCGTATTTAATTCAACACGCTGGTAAGCTTCTCTACCCGTAATACTAAAATAATAGCGACCCGGTAAAACGGTACCATTGGCTTGTTTTTCTAGTGCAATTGTTTCATTACTATGCAGTTCAAAATTTGTTATTTGATAATCATAATAATGCGCAATTTTTTCATAACTTAAATAAAGATCGGCGTCACCATCACCGCTAATATTAATCGACAATTCACTGATATTATCTGGAACATCAATATAATAGAGTTGTTCACTGTACTGCTCACCCGACAAGGTAACACTCTGCCCTAACGCTAAATGATTCATCGTGTCTTCTGGTTGAATTGGCGGCACAGTCGGATCGTCTGGATTACCACTGTCCGTTGTCAAAGTGTCTAACCAAGTTGAAAATTCGCTGTCTAGGCTTTTGCCGATCCGTTTCACTTGCTCAGCCCATACTTTGAAATCGCCACTACGTGATAGCGCTAGCAGTTGATCCACTTCATTGGGATGGTTTTCCAGCATAAAACGAACCGCTAAATAGCCCCAGCGATAAATTTGATTGGTGTCATTTTGATAAGTAGTGGCTAGCACTTGCGTGAGGCTCAGTTTTTTCTCAGCAATTAAGTCTACCGCCGCTTGGTAGCCTTTTTTATAGTGCATGTATTCAGCGAAGCCTTCCAACCACCACACGATATAGCCTTCACTTAAATTGAGAGAAAACGAACCGTATTGATTGTAGCGTCCGTCCAAATAATGCACATATTCATGCTCTAAATTGAGAATAGACAACGCCTCATCCTGCGCATATCGATAAGCGACAAAGCGCGCTGTGTTGTTGGCATCAGCCGGGTTGCCTTCAAGGTATTGCCCGCCGTTGTTGGTAGTATTGCCAAACAAGAAGTTGGAATAACTGACATAACTTTCGTTGCTATCAAATACCACCACTTCCACTTGTTGATTGAGATCATCGGCCACGGGCGTGAAACCTGTGTTGGCAACGGCATGGAAGTCGGCTTCTTTCTCATTCAAAATTTCACACGCTTGCTCTGCTTGTTGTGGTGTTAAGCCTTGCGAACGGATAATGGCAGGCCCATCACATTGATGACGATTTGGCATGATACGCTGTTCAAGTTGCTGCTTAGCTTGCGTTAAATTAAGCGCTTCCAATGTCTCTGGCGCGTAGTAAGAAAGCATTTCAACCGCAGCAATCCAGAGTTTATCGCTACGTCCACCCAGCGGGTAACGTTCCAGTACTTTTTCTAAAATCGCAATGACTCGAGTTTTGGTGTTTGGGTAAGGGCTAACCAGTAAGCGCCCCGTTTCACGCACCGCATTGTACAAAATGAAATCGGCATCGGTTCCTAACGCCCAATCATGCTCAGTGGCAAAACGATACAGTGTCTCCAAATATTCTGGATGGGCTTCAATGTCTTGATAAAAATCATCACGCGAAGCATGGCCGCTCATGGATCGAAATAAGTTATTTAAACCATCAACAAACTGCACATCTTGCGCCGTTTGTGGGTTAAAGGCGTCCAATAGCACGATGAAATTCGTCATCGTTGAAGGTAGGCGTTTCACGTTATCGACCATTAACGTTAAGCTCGACATGGCCGCCACTTGTTCACGACCTAAGCTCAAACTATAAGGCGATAACATAAACTGGTTAATCGTATCCGCAATCGCATTACTCAATTGGTCCGAATAATCACCAAAATCTTGTTTTACACCATAGCGCACATAATACGCGGCACGGATAAACTCCCCCAGATTAGCAATAGATTTGGCTTGCGCTTCTGTTCCTTGATATTGCGAAACCTCTAACGCCAGCGCTCGGTTAATGCTGTCTATACTATTTTCACTGTATAGACCCAAGATGGCTTTACTATCGGTATAAAACCACGAGTTATAACAGGCTGGTTGTGCATTTTTAATCGCTAAAATTGGCTCTTGTGCTTGGGTGATATCATTAAACTGGCAGGCATCTAATGCATAAGAAAAAGACGGTAATCCTGCTAACGATAATGCCAATAGCAAAGCATTAGGTTTGGGACGAGGGGAATGAATAGATGGAACCGGAGCAATACGCATAGTAACGACTCTCTATAGATCATAGAAATGAATGAGTCGCGATTTATATCAGAATCACATCAACAAAATGAAACTTGATGCACAGAAACCAGGATCTTACTTCAAAAAAGAATTGCTCTCATGAGAGAGCAATCGATTAACCAATAGATCTTATATATCAATACATTACTAATTTTTCCACCACTAACTAAGTGATCGGATACACAGTACATTGAGTGCCAATCACATGAGTAATGGTTTGCGGCTCAATCATTTGCCAACCACTTTCACTATCAAGGGGTTCTGACGCAACCACCATATTATCGCCTTCGCTTTTACTAAACACGGTCGGCGGATTACCATCAGAGCTATAACGCACTAACCAAAAATCTTGCCCATCAGAGATACAAATCGAAGCTTTAAAAGGTGTGACTATCTGTTTCTCCGCCAAAGCCTGCGCAATTTGACCAATCGTGGTCGTAATGGCTTGTACTGGCTGACTGCGTAACCCATTACTCATCATCAATAAAAAAATCAATTCACTATCCGTTGTCCCAACACGCTTGACGTATAGCGATTCCGGTAGCTGCCGTTCTAAGGCGAATTTCACTTTTTCAAACTCACCAATTTGCCCGTTATGTAAAAACATCCAGTGATCCAAAATAAACGGATGACAGTTAGAACGGGAAACCTGCGTTCCGGTGGACGAACGCACATGTGCCATAAAACGGTGAGAACGAATGTGATGCGTTAAGGATCGCAGGTTTTCATCTCCCCAAGCGGGTAAGACTTCATGAAACTGCCCGGGTGTAGTGCGTTCGGTATACCAACCCAGCCCAAACCCATCAGCGTTGACACGGGTGACCGCTTTACGCGCTTCTAAACTTTGGTGCACGAGAGAGTGTTCCGGTTGATAAACCAGTTGATCGAGGTAGATAGGAGTTCCTTGGTAGGCGAGCCAGCGGCACATAATGCAAACATTCCAAAATAATCAGTCACTGATTTCAATAAAGCACGTTTGCTCAATGGCTGCAAGGTGTCCAGGCAACGATACCTTTGCCACTTGGCTCATCAACGCCACAAGTTAATGACTCTTAAATGCAGGCTTAAATGATGAATTATTTATTGAACTAAGATCATCTTTTAGCAAAGTTCATATTATTAAAAACACTAAACCTATTATTAGTCATTGTTGGTTTTGACCCAACATTCACTTTCGATTGAATTCTAACCTATCACTTTATTTATCTAAAGAATTTCATCTTCATCATTAAGAATAAAATACAAATCCATCAATTATTAATTCTAAATTTAAGAATAAAGAACCAACATATTTATCAATTAAAAACAAACCAAATGTTAACTGGTTATGTTTAAAATATGATGTTATTTCAAAACAACAATTATTTACACTTGCTATGCGCATGACTGATATATAGATTGTTACGAATAATTCACACATTATATGGATATACTGTGAAACATTTAATTTATTTTTTATTAATTAGTTACTCATCAATTAGCCTTGCTCAATCTTCAGTTGATGATGAACGGTTGCTCGCCTCATTAATCGAACGAGGTGTGATATGTGAAGGGCTGACATCAGAACAGCAACAACAAGCACTTGCCCTTTATCTACAAAGAAAACACCACAAAGAAAAGTCTCTCAATTCGACAACTCATCAAGAAGAAGCGTGTATTTCTCCGCCGAAGAGCGACTAAATCACCCGTTCAATCTTCACTGAATAACACTCAGAAAACTTGCCTAGATAAGAATATACCAGCCACTCATTGCGTCCATGAATTCTATTTTATGGCGATGAAAGCCATCTATTCTCTATAGCGCTCAGTCGTATGGAAATCAGTTCAGTGAAATTGTTAATACCATAAATACAGAAAGACAAATAAGGAAAGCAGATGAAACACATAAGGAAAACCTTGCTTGCGTCAGCAATGGTAACACTATTTAACGTCAGTGCTTATGCGCACACCCCGATTGATTTAGGGGTAGTCAATGAAGATAAACTCATTGAAATGTTAGTGCGTAACGGTGTTGTGGATGCCAATGCTACCGATGCAATTAAGCGCGATGCCTTGGATCGTTATTTAGAGCAGAAAATCAAATCGGGCTTCCACGGCGATGCGCAATTTGGTAAGCAAGCTCTTGAGCAACGCGCACGGGTATTAAAGACCATTGAAAAACAAAAAGGCCAGCAAAAAGCCAGCGTTTTTGCTCTCGATATCAGCACCAAACGCACCGATAAGGTATTAGCGCTTTTAATTGATTTTCCCGATTTACCTTGGAACGATAACCGCCTGACCAAAGAGCATACTGAAATGCTCTATGCCAGCTACAATCCACCTCACTATCAAGATCTGCTTTTTTCCGATGCGGGCTATGCAGGCCCTAATGGAGAAAATTTCATCTCGATGCGTCAGTATTATGAAAGCGAGTCTGGGCAAAGCTACAGTGTGGCCGGGCAAGCCGCAGGTTGGTATCGCGCGTCTAAAAACGCCGCGTTTTACGGGGGCAACTCGGCAACAACAGACAAAGATATGAATGCGCAAGAGTTGGTACGCGAAGCACTGAACCAACTGGCGCAAGACCCTAGTATTAATCTGGCCGATTACGATATTGAAGATCGTTACGATTACAATGGTAATGGCAACTTCCGCGAACCGGACGGCGTCATCGATCACTTGATGGTGTTCCATGCATCCGTTGGTGAAGAAGCCGGCGGCGGTGTGCTTGGACCTGACGCCATATGGTCCCACCGTTATAATCTCGGCCAACCTTATGTCCTTCAAGGCACAAAAAGTACGCTTCCAGATCGCTTTAACGGCCAATATGCCGCCTTTGATTACACAATGCAACCGATTGATGCGGCCGCTGGGGTTTGCGCACACGAGTATGGCCACGATTTAGGTTTGCCTGACGAATACGATACCCAATACACAGGTAAAGGTGAGCCAGTTTCCTATTGGTCCATCATGTCTTCTGGCAGTTGGGCCGGAAAAATTGGCGGGACACAACCGACGGCATTCAGCTCTTGGTCTAAACAGTTCTTACAAAAAGCGGTCGGTGGTCGTTGGATCAATGACGATCAAATTTCGATTGCAGAGTTAGAGAAAAATCCTCGCGTATTTACCCTATTCCAAACCACTGACAATGCTCGACCAAATATGGTGAAGATTGATTTACCACTGAAGCGTGTTGATGGGGTGAAGCCTTATCAAGGTTCGTCCGCTTTTTATTCAAACCGAGGCGATGATCTGAAAAATAGTATGTCTCGTAAGCTTTCTATCCCTGCTGGTGAACAAGCTACGCTGAATTTTAAAGCATGGTATCAGATTGAAAAAGACTACGACTTTGCACGCGTACTGATCAATGGTAAAGCGATTGCAGGTAACATCACCACCATGGATGACCCGTACAATACAGGGCTTGTACCTGCTATTGCTGGTCAGTCGGATGGTTGGGTCGATGCGATATTTGACGTCTCCCAGTGGGCAGGCCAAGAAGTGACACTCAGCTTTGACTATGTCACTGATGGCGGCTTAGCCATGGAAGGTCTTTACCTTGATAACCTACAGTTAGAGGTCGACGGGCAGCAAACCCTTATTGATGATGCCGAAGGAACATCCACCTTCGCCTTTAAAGGTTACACCACCAACAATGGCTTTCATGAAGCGCCACACTATTATTTACTGCAATGGCGTAGCCACAATGACGTCGACCAAGGCTTAGCCAATATCAAACGCATGGGCCAGTTGATGACTTTCGAACCCGGCCTACTGGTTTGGTATGTGGATGAATCTTACACGGATAACTGGGTAGGTAACCACCCAGGTGAAGGTTGGTTAGGTGTCGTCGATGCGGATCAAAACGCATTGGTTTGGTCAAAAACCGGTGAGGCCGCACAAACGCGCTTCCAAGTGCGAGATGCAACCTTCTCATTGCAAGATCAAACACCTCTACGTTTAGTCGCTGCCGATGGTGATGTGCTCGAAGACACAAGCTTAATCGGTAATGGTAATTTCTCTGATGGCGCGGATTACAGCTCACCATTAGTACCAGATGCTGGGCGTAAGTTAACGGAATTTGGCTTGATGATCGACATCCTCAACCAAGGCCAAGACAATGAGTATGGCGTAATTCGCTTATCAAAAGTCAGCGAACAAAACCAAGCTCCTGTCGCCAACTTTGAGCTTAAAACCGACGGTTTATCTGTCAGTGCTCTCAACTACAGCCATGATGAAGATGGCGAGCTAGTCAGTTACGCATGGGATTTTGGTAACGGCCAAATGAGCAGCGAAATGGCGCCAAGCTGGAGCTACACCAAAGCAGGGCAATACACCGTAAGCCTAACCGTAACGGATGATAAAGGCGCAACCAACACCACTACGCGTACAACACAGGTTGAAGTGCCTAACGCATTACCGCAAGCCAGTGCTAAGTACATCCACCTTGGACGCTGGGTAACGATGTGGTCAACCAGCAGCGATAGCGATGGGCGTATTGTCGATACGGAATGGACCCTGCCGAATGGAAAAATAAAACGTGGCAAACTCTTCACCGCCATTTTCCCAAGCTCTGGAAAACATGAAGTGAAAATTAAAGTGATGGATGACAAAGGTGCAACAGTGACTAACACCATTGTGGTGAATTTGTAACCACCTATTCTATTTTCTCTTAGAGAACTTGAGCGCGGCTTCGGTCGCGCTCTTCTTTATTGGATAAACAGAATTAAAGCGATTGATCACTTAACCTTTCCAACGCCTCGACGCGTTTGAGTTGTTTGGCCTCAAACGTTTGGGTACGCAGTTGCGTAATTTGCTGATTTTTTTCATCTTGGCTCAAGCGCGTATTTTCAAGCACCGCCGAACGCTGTTGTAGATAGTTTTCGAGATGCTGAGAAAACTGCTCTCGCTGCTCACTAAGCTGCGTTAACCGCTGTGCTCCTTGTTCGCCAACCAACTCGTTCCAAGCTAAGTATTGCTCTTGCGTGGACAAATGGCGACTCGCGTTGAGTGCTGGCAGTAGTTGTACATTGCGTTCACTGCGCTGAATGTATTCTGGCTGCTGTGCTAATAACGTTTGCCACTGCAACTGCTCATCATATGAATCGACTGCTTGAGCTTTAATGCGCAGCTTTTCTAACGCTAAATTTCGTAACGCATTCTCTTCACCAAACAACATACTTTGCTGATCAACGTTAAAAAATTGACTTTGTATTTTCAGTAACTGCTGATTGATCTCAGCTAAGGTAGCAAGATCGAGACTGGCGATGGAAGAATTAGCCTCTAACTCAGCTAATGCTTGTTTGTATTGGATAAACTGTTCAAAAAGCATTGGATCGATCACCACGCCCTCATCTTGCTCAGCATGCTGGGCAATGCGCAGCTCAACCTCAGGCAATGAGCTCTCTCCTAATGTAGAGATAAAATAGTGAATTAAATCAAGACTCGATGCGCTGTCTATCTGCGTATCTTGTTGAGATGGCGTTTGTAACGCGCTCTGTGATGATACTGGCTTTTGCAGAAAAAGCACCGCACCGATGCTCCCCAAGATGATCACGACAAAACCAAATAGTGCGGGCTTTTTCATAGCCAATCCTTATAAAGTTTGATGTTTCAAAACTTGAAGTTATAAACCTCGAAACTATAGACCTCGAAGTTATAAACCTTGAAGCTTCAATCGATTAGCGTGCTGGCGATACAAGGTAACGGGGTCAGTTTCAAAAAGGTGGTGTATCCCAAGCAAGCCGTTGATTTCATCTAAGTGGTTCATTTGGTAATCATCGCGGATCACCTTACCCAAGTGAGTACTGCATACGCCGACTAAACCATCATTAGGGCCATTAAAGACAAGCCCAGTCAACATCATCGCAGCATCAGTTGGGTCAAGGAGGTTGGTAAAGGTCGAAGATCCTGTCCACGAATAGTAATAAACACCATTGTCAGCCAGTAATTCACCATCACCACATTCACTGCTTGGAACACCTTCTGGGTAGTGTTGATTAAACGCTAGCGAACCTTGGGTAGTTAAAGCTTCTAAGGAAGCTAAAGGATCTTGATCTAGGTTACTTCCCCCAGAAAGAAGGCCAACCAAACCCGCCAATCCTTGCGCCATTTTGACGGCAATCGCTTCAGAAATGGAGCCCTCTTTGATGTGCCCACGCACTAAATCTGCCACGATTGAGCCTTTATTCACACCACCAATGCTAGTCACGGACGCCACAAGATCGGGCCGAACTGATGCAACATAGCGAGCCGTTGGTCCGCCATGACTATGGCCAATCAGGTTAACTTTTTGATCGCCCGTAGCGGCTAAAAGTGACTCCACTTGTTGCAATAGTTGTTCACCTCTCAGCTCAGAGCTGTTGGTTGCTGAGACTTGAGCCACGTAGACCTTTGCGCCATCTTTCGTCAGTGATTGCGGAATGCCGTAGAAATAATCGACTCCGGCCAGTGTATCAAAACCAAATAAGCCATGAACTAACACAATAGGGTACTGGGTTTGGGTATAGCCTGTCTTACTTAACGCCACCGTGCTGGTTGCCGCCAGCGCCGTGGTACTCAGCAGACAAAAAGCAGCAATAATAATCGTTTTTTTCAAAGTAAATTCCTTCTTATTGTAGTGCCTGGTTTAGGCGCGGCATACATCTAGCCTACCGTTACCACACCAGAGATTAGACCTCTGAGGAGCACCCTAACTGTAGAAGAAAAGCACTTTATTTCATGTCGGCTTACCAGCTTCGTGAATGAACTAAAAAAAACAACAGATAAAATTAACATTACATTAACAAAAAGAGCACTCACGTTTTAGCTAATTAAGCCAAAAGCATGAGCGCTCTTTACTACTCAATCATGAACTGATTGCGCTATTTTATAATAAATTGAATACCATCGGCTAACCAACCTTCAGACCAAACCTTGACTTGCCGAATGGCCGATCCGGCTGGCAACTCAAACACTTCATCGTGTGTGCTTATTGCAGAGCCTTTTGACCCCACCACTTTGGTTGAACCATCATCAAGCTTAAAAGCCATACGGAGTAAATGGTTACCACCGTACTTGAACTCACCGGAAGTCACGGTTATTTGCGTAACACGTTTCAGATCAATTTCAGTCAAACTACCGCTTCCACCACCTTGCGTCGCATTGGCTTGCGTACCAATTGCATCGATCGCAGCGCCATGACGAATATAGAGTATTCCTGCTTGGCCAACATCTTGCAACGCCAGTGAACCCGACGTAAACCCAAATACGACCGATTCATTATCTGACTTGAATACATTGCTATAAGCAGTAATGGTGCGCACACTCACTTGATCATTGTCATCAGCATACAAGCCTAATTCTCCACTTGTTTTGTCATGACCAAGCAGCTCATGAGAGAAAACATTACTCAGCTTATCGCTGTTTTCTACCCATTCCCAACGCTGACTTAAACTCGAACTACAGGTTTGTAATTGACCCAGTGATTGTCCATCCAAACATTGATGGATGTCGTTTGCACTCACATAGCGACCTAACTGATCATAAATAAACGATTGTGAGTTTTTGGTTTCATCACAGCTTGAGGCAGAGAGTACGCCATTATCGGCCACATCAACGCAACGATTATTAAAGCTGCCTAATTGCAAATTCACTGGACGACCGCCCGTGAATACTGGGTGCTCCCAATCCACTGTAAAACTGGCACTTTTGCTCACTCTGCGACGCGTCGTATTTTCAAAACCATGGTAGGACTGATGCCCACCTACAACATAATAATGCTTATAAGCACCGTTATAAATAGGACGGATATTGACCGAAGAGTCAATGGTGAACTCCGTTGTCCCCGTCGCATTGGGAGCGGCTTTATAGATCACATCCATTTTTGGTACAAAGCTTGCGTAACCAATCGGGTTAATGCGGTTGGTATCCACAGGGTAAGTATTGACCCATATTGCATCCGTAGAGCGATTCATCATCGATTCGGCGGTCGCATATTGGCTACGATTCCATTTGAAGCTGACGTTTTGCGCGTTATTAGTGCTACGTTCAACACGGTAATCATGCGTTTTAAAGGTTAACCAACGGCTTTGGTTGTAGCTAGCATTAGCTTCTAACTTTCCTTTAGGCCCATCAGCACTAACCTCGACACCACCACTCACCCCTAGCTGGAAGCCGGATACCTCTTTTACCTCATATTCGGCATTGAGATTTTCTCTCGGGAACGTTTTTAAGATCTGCGCTTTGTTGTTCGAAGAGTTAAATACAAATTGATAGTCTTGAGCGATGGCATCAGTCGACCAATCTCGGAAATAAGCATCTAATGTCAGGTAATCAGCACCCGATTGACGATAATCAAGACGGTCATTGAGATGGATCCCCGCTCCCGTTGTATCATCATCTAAGCTGATGCGAACAATTTTCGCGTCCGGTGTCGCAGAGCCAATGGTGCCATATTGCAATGAACGCTCTAGGTTAACTCTATAAATCAACGAGATATTCGGGTTATCGCAAAATACTCGCGTGCCTCGATCCCAAAGATGTGAGTTATTAAACGTACATTCATTATCAGTAATAGGCCGATTGACATTCAAATAAAACGCAACGTGTGGCAGAGAATTTGTCTCCGAAACACTACTTGACAGCGCGTTGGCCGTACTGCGACGCTGGCGAGAATGAGTCATTTTAGCGGCTTCCAACAAACGAATGTTGGGATCATTCTCGTCATCTAGTGGTGTGAACAGTAATTCTCCCTTGTGTTCACTGATGATCAAAAAGTCACTGGCAAACGCTAACCCTAGTTTTTTCCTGAAGCGTGTTTTCGCTTCAGCCTTTTGCGATTCATCTTCAATCATACTGAAATCGACAAAATAGCGCAGATGCTGATTCAATACATCGTCACGGATCTGAGCTAGTGCTGGTGGCTCAACCTCTTCTTGTAGCCAGTAGCTTGCATTGAGGTAGTTGATTTGGCTGTCATCCTGAAGCTCACTGAACATTTCAATGGCCAAACCTTGCGGCTGATACACATCAGCTTGAGCGGTGTTCCATACCAAGCCTGACATAATGGCAATAGCGCTGAGTGCTTTTCTTCTGTTTATTAGCATATAAACCTCTAAGCATTTTTATTGTTATCACGGTATTTAAAAGAAAATAAATACCCATTTTTTATTTTTTCAGGCCACAAAAGAAAAGGACATTAGTTTTTTGGCACTTTTGTGGTGAATTATTAATAGTTCTAAAAATAAAGAACACAAAGAGAAAATATCTTTAATGTGGCTTAGAATCACAATAAAACCGTTTAATTTTTATACTCATTGACTGACTATAAATTTATTGATACTTGTATTAAGTAGATAAAAGTTAATATTAGAATGAAATAATAAAGCAAAGCCTTATTGTTATTTATCTAAATTAGAATTTATAAAAAACCTCAGCGTTCGTTTCACTGATAATTCATTATTTGATCTTAATACCAAATAATGTCCAACATAGTCGTTTATTGATTGACGCTTAACACTATAAATTCAAAATAGGTCTGACCAGTTGTTTAATTTCACTTTCGCACTTATTCTTGAATGAATATGCGCCTAAACCAATAAGAAAAAAATATGAAACTAATAACATTATTGATGACTGCAATATTGCCACTCTCCATGGCGATTGCAGAAAATACGGATACCACCTCAGAACCAGTTACCGCTTATGGCGTAATGAATACGCAAAATAAGCAAACCTACACTTATGTACGCTGTTGGTATCGGCCCGCTGGCAATCATGATGACCCAGCAACAGATTGGGAGTGGGCATTGGATGAACAAGGAAATGACTACACCATTAGTGGTTACTGGTGGTCATCTGTGCGCTTTAAAAATATGTTTTATACTGACACCTCACAATATGAAATAAAGCAGCGTTGTGAAGAGACGCTCGGCGTCAGTCACGATTCTGCAGATATTACTTATTTCGCAGCAGACAATAGGTTCTCATACAATCATTCGATCTGGACTAACGATAAACAAAATGCCAAACCCGTCATTAATAAAATGGTGACCATAGGTGACAGCCTTTCGGATACAGGAAATATATTCAATGCGTCACAATGGAAATTTCCCAATCCTAACTCTTGGTTTTTAGGACACTTTTCCAATGGTTTGGTGTGGACAGAGTATTTAGCAAAAATGCACAATTTACCTGTATATAACTGGGCGATTGGCGGTGCCGCAGGGCGTAATCAATATATCGCGCTGACGGGTGTGAACGATCAAGTCAGCTCTTATCTAAATTACATGACAATGGCCAAAAACTACCAGCCAGAAAATACGCTCTTTACCCTTGAATTTGGCTTGAATGACTTTATGAATTACAACCGTGAAGTATATGAAGTCAAAGCAGATTTTAGCAGCGCGATGATTCGTCTTGTGGATTCAGGGGCCAAAAATATTATTCTACTCACCCTCCCCGATGCAACCAAAGCCCCGCAATTTAAATATTCAACAGCAGAAGAGATAGCGAAAGTCAGCGCTAAGATCACCACTTTCAATGCGTTTATTCAGCAACAAGCACTGTATTATCAGATGCAAGGGGTAAATATCATCCTATTTGATGCCCATAACTTGTTTGAAAACCTCACAGCCAATCCACAGCAATACGGCTTTGAAAATGCGACCGATGCATGCCTCAACATCAATCGCAATTCAGCTTTAGATTACTTGTACCGTCATAGCTTAACCAATGATTGCGCTTACCATAGCTCTGACAAATACGTATTTTGGGGCGTCACGCACCCTACCACGGCCATCCATCAATTGATTGCCAACGAAATCAGTAAAAACTCTCTCGCGTCATTTCAATTTGAATAAGCACGCCTGGCCTTGAAGACAGCACGCAAGTGCTGTCTCTAAACCCAAATAGGCATCGCGGTAGCGGCTTTCACTTGACGCATGGCGAGGTGGGTATGCATATCTTTTACATTGTTGAGCCGCTGTAACTGACGCGTAAATGCTTCGTACCCTGATAAATTGGCACTAACGACTTCCAGCAAGTAATCATACGCACCTGAAACCACATGGCAGCTGATCACCTCCTCCATCTCTTTGATTGCCTCTTCAAAACTATCAATGGAAGCGGCTTGATGATTATTCAGGCTAACTTCAACAAAAACCGTCATACCAACTCCGACAGCTTGCCGGCTTAAGCGAGCTTGATAGCCATCAATGATCCCGCTCTCCTCTAATCGTTTCAAGCGTCTTGCGCAGGGAGAAGGTGATAATCCAACCTTTTCCGCAAGCTCTGCGGTGCTTAAGCGTCCCTCTGTTTGTAATAAGGTCAACATACGGCGGTCTATTCTATCCATTACTCGATCCTTGATGAAATCCACTAACATTTTGCTAATTTATAGCGGATAAGTGCTAAACCATCTAGCAATAAGGGTGAACTTGCCGGATAAAAGTAAGCCGAACCATAGATAATGGTGAGAAACCATCCATTGATGTGAATAAAATTATGATTTATGGCTACCTCGCGATAGGCACCACGCTGTTATTATGGTCCGGCTTTTTCCTCTCTTTAAAGGCAGGAGCCAGCGGCCTATTAACCCCTGCGGATATTGCATTAACACGCTTTTTACTGCCCGCTTTGTTGCTCTCTCCATTGGTTTGGAGAACTCGACATCAATTGCAAAATATACCTATACGTTACTTAATTGGTCTATTTATTGGCTGTGGATTGCCCTATTTACTAGTGACAAGCCATGCGATGCACTACGTTCCGGTTTCTGATGGTAGCGCGCTTGTTCCGGGCGTGCTGCCGCTGTTTGTCTCGGGTATCGCGGTGTTGCTGTTTAAACAGCCGTTAAGTCGCCATCGAGTCGCTGGGCTGACTTTAGTGGTGGCAGGGGTTGGTATTTTCCTCTATTCAAGTGCCACTGATTTTGAGTCAAACCGTTTGACCGGACATTTGATGTTTTTAACCGGCAGCCTGATGTGGGCAATGTTTACGATTTGTGCGCGGGTAGCGAATTTGCATGCGCTCGTCAGCGCGGGATGGGTTGCTTTACTTTCTACTATTTTATTGGCCGTTCTAATCGCTTTAGGCATCGTCGATAGCTACTTAGCCACACACTCTTTTGCACACTGGCCGTGGAAAGAACTGGCGGGACACACACTGCTACAAGGTGTCGGGGCGGGGCTCATTGCAGCATTTACCTATTTATATGCAGTTTCAACACTCGGCGCAGAACGCTCCGCGGCCTTTGGCTCTGCAACACCAGTCGTGGCAACCTTGTTGGCGATTCCCGTTTTTGGTGAGATGCCAACGCCTTTGACTTGGATCGGATTAGGGTTGATAAGCTTAGGTAGCTTGGTTGCCAGTAATGTTTTAATGAAACACGATCATTCGCAATATTACCGGCCGCCAACGCATCAAAAACGAAGCGCTAAGCGCTCATATCAGCGATAGCAAATCTCTGCCCAACGAGCCAAACCAGCAGTCACTGAACCAAAGTAGTTACCGCTGACAACGGGTACGTGGGGAAGTTGCTGCTCTACCGCTTGGCGTAATATTGGAGAACGAGCAGATCCGCCCGTCATAAAGATAACATCCGGCTTCACACCACCTTGTTCAACCGCTTCTTTGACCAATTCCACCATTTTCGCTTTAGGGGATTCAATGGCGTCGATCATTTGCTCACGCTCAATTTGCACTTCGATCTGCTCAGAAAGAAGATCGAGCACCACCTGACATTGCGTAAGATCAGATAGAGCAATTTTTGCCTCTTCTGCACGGCGTACAATTTGATAGCCGAGCGTTTCAAAATAGACTTTCAGCAAACGCGCCAACTTTTCTGGTTGCTGCGCCTCTTTGTGTAGCAATTTCAATGCTGCCAAGTTTTGCTGAGCATAGAAGTCACGTTGCGCTTCCACGTTGTTAATTGCAATCGGGTTCCAAAACTGCGTGATCGGCATATCAATGCCAGAAATGGCTTTACTGCCTAATCCAAAAGAAGACATCAACTGTTTGAAAGCAATATAGATATCAAGATCATTGCCTCCGACCCGTTGGCCACTATGCGCAAGCAAACTCGCGGTGCGGTCGTCACGCCCTCGCCAACTCGGCCCCATTTTTAGCAATGAACAGTCGGTGGTTCCACCACCGATATCAACCACAAGTACGGTTTGATCTTGCACCAGAGTCGCTTCATATTCTAAGCCCGCCGCAACGGGTTCAAACTGAAAACTGATGTGCTGAAAACCGGCGCGTTTCGCCGCACGTTGTAAAATAGATTCCGCTTGTCGATTGGCCTCTTCACCACCTCGGCCATGAAAGTTAATAGGACGACCAATCACAGTATCTTGGATGGTGCGCTGAAGGTGCTGCTCTGCATTATGCTTAATATTGACCATCATGGCGCACACCAAGTCTTCGAAAAAACTGACCTGCACATCACGTAAACCTGCCGCGCCTAGAAATGATTTAGGGGATTTAACGTAATAAATATCGCGCGGATCCTGCAGATAGAGATCGAGCGCCGCTTGGCCAAAGGCAATGTCTTGCGCGGCAAGTTCAATACTCTCTTCTCTATTCACATTGATCGCGCGGCGAAGTACTTGCTCACCAATTTTATCGCTTGGCGTAATATTGTGATGACGGAACAGATGCTCAGAAATGGACTCTCGCGTCGGGGCGCATATTGTCGAAGGAATGTAGTGGCTTTTACCTTCTATGGGTAACAATGTTGGTTGCCCATCTTGCATCATAGCGACAGAACAGTTCGCCGTTCCATAGTCAAAACCAATAAACATCGCTACCTCCTAGCATCAGAAAAAGGCCGGCGATCCTACCTTATGATTTTCACAAATACTATCCCCAAGCTACTTGGAATGTCTGGCGAGAAAAGACATGGATTGGTTTACACAAACCAAGAGACGAAAAAAGACAGCAGCAGGCAGCCCACATAAGCCATTTTAATCACCTTGATATGTCGATAGTGGATAAGACAAGGTGACAAGACAAACAACGGGATCAGGACAAAAATGGGGTTCATACTGAATAGCCAGCTTAACAATACAACAGAAAGTGCATAGTAGAAGAGCCACGAATTTGGAACCGACAACTTTTTGCCAAGTCCCACTATAAATAATAATGCAGCAAGTAAAGGTAACATCATTAATCACACCTTTATGATATTAATTCTCATTTACATTAAATATTAGTCACTGTTCAGCGCAAAAGCAATAGAAAAACTAGGTACATTATCAGACACCAAGAGCCATACCCAACACAGGCATTGGAACCGTCTTTCATTTCTCTTTACCTACCCAAATAATGATTAGTTTTTCTAATTCAAATCATAGATTTTTATCTTGCTCAACTTCACACTTTTAGATTGATAAAAGCGTCTGGCCTCACTAATATCTCGCACCGAAAGAGCGATACTTTTAACGCTGGCCATTAGTTTCATTATTCATATTAATTATATTTCGTAGTTGCACTATTGTGCAGGAGATAGACCATGTCCGCATCGTTTCCGTTAGTGAAACTCACATTTTTAATTGCGATTTTGACCGCTGTCGGCCAAATGACACAAACGATGTACGTCCCGTCCATTGGCCATATGGCGGGAGAATTTTTAGTTTCTCCTGCATCACTGCAGGCGGTCATGGCATGTTATTTAATCCCTTATGGACTATCACAATTTGTCTATGGTCCATTGTCAGACCGTCTAGGACGCAAACCGATTATTATCGCTGGGTTGCTGATTTATATTGCAGGATCGCTACTCGCATTATTTGCTCACCAATACGATTGGTTTTTGGTCGGTAGTTTTATTCAAGGGCTTGGCATTGGGTGTGGTGGCGCAATGTCTCGAACCCTTACTCGAGACTGTTTTTCAGGAGCAGAATTACATAAGGCCAATAGCCTTATCAGCATGTGCGTTATTTTTTCGCCACTCATTGCTCCTGTTCTTGGTGGGTACTTAACAGAAAGTTTTGGCTGGCGCTCTAGTTACTTATTTTTATCCCTATTCGCGATTGCCGTGGTGATCACTATGATGACGAGTATGGTAGAAACATTGCCTAAAGCGGCTCGCAGACACGAATCGGTTGCAAACAGCTATCGCTATGTGCTGAGTGACAAACGCTTCCAAGGGTATTTAATTTGTCTCGTAGCAACTTTCTCTGGCGTCGCGGTGTTTGAAGCCGCTGCAGGTGTATTACTTGGTGGCGTTTTGCAACTGCCTGCCACCACCGTCAGCTTATTGTTTGTCTTACCGATCCCTGGTTATTTAGTTGGTGCGGCGCTATCGAGTGTTATTGCGTTGAACTTCAACGAAAAAAGCGCCTTGTATGTGGGCTTGGTAGCGATAGCATTAGGTTCATTGGTGGTGTTTGTTCCTGGAGTGTTGGGGCAAACCAGCGCATTGACCCTAATTGGTGGTGCCACTGTCTATTTTCTCGGTGCAGGCATTCTCTTTCCCGCAGCGACCACTGGAGCGTTAACACCACTGCCTTACCATGCAGGAACAGGAGGTGCTGTGTTAGGCGGCATGCAAAACCTTGGGGCTGGTTTAGCCACCCTTTTAGCGTCGGCTATTCCAGCTCATGACCAGATGCCACTTGGTGCATTGATGCTGTTGATGTCTGTGTTTGCTGTGGTTGGTTTGATTCGTGTTTACAGTAAACATGATCCATCAAATGAAATGCCATTGGCTGTTTAATAAACTGTAATGAAGAAAAAGCAGACAGGTACCCGCCTCTCTGCTTTTTTATTTGCTTTTTTTATTTTAGACGTAATGCTGAATTCGACAATTCAATACAGTCTCATCAAAGTCAGTCAATCTTCATCCATCCTTCCGGTACGCTTAACCCCCAGCGTGACATTTCGCCCTGATGATAAATAGCACGCCCTTGCTGGCCGATTTGGATAGGAATGCGGCTTGCGTCTTCATTATTATTTAAAATGCGTAACACTGTCTTGCCCGCCATTTCGCCTTGGTCACGACCGGCTAACACTACACCCCCAGCCGCTTTGCCCGCACCGATCGAAAAATCCCAAAAACCAAATAAAGGAACCTCTGTATGTTGGTTTGTCCACGTTAATACAGTATCCGCTGGCACATTATTTTCGCTCTCATCGACCAAGGTTTGGTAAAGCCCCACGACTATGGCGCCAAACCCTTGCTCTTTAGCTGTGCTTATTCTTGTCTGCCATTCTTTCTCTGTCGCCACCGAAGCTATCTCTGTCGCAATGCCTAAATTCTTTTCAATCATACTCGCTTGGGTTTGCATAAATTCCAACGCAATACTCGCCGTACTACCCGAATCAAATAACACCAATACTTTACGCTTATCTTTATCGAGCATCCGGCCAATTTCTCCCATGGTTTTCACATAGAGGGGGCGCTCTAAAATACCAGTCACTTTGGCTTGCCCTTGGTATTGAGCCATGAATTTTCGTGGGTTGGAATTAATCCCCAGAAACACGATTGAGATTGGCTCGTTGTAGAGTTTCGGCAGCATATAAACCAACGCATTGTCGTCACCTAAAACCACCACCTGTGGTTTCAGTTGCTGATATCGGCTAAAGGCTTGTTCGGCGATTTGTGAATAACGGTTCGCTGGTACCCGTTTAGTGTCCATCTCAAAGGTATGCAGTTCATGCGCAGGCGTTAACGACTGCTTAAGGGCGGATACATAGCTAGCGTCCCATTCATAACCTTGCTCGTAGCTCTCTATTAAGAGTACTTTTCCCGCCATAACGGGCACACTTATAAAACACAATATCCATATCCAACGCATGAACTGCCTCCAATGATTCGGCTATTTTTTTATAGTGTAGTCAATAAGATGTTATTCACACTTCCCATGTGACATCTATACTCAAATTATCACTCAAAAAAATGAGAAGCAGGATGAACAAAAGCCGAACATTTAATGAAAGCATTGATAACCCACTATCGAGTCGTATTGGTCGCAGGATCATTTTTTTTCTTGTCATTTTGAGTGGGGCTGTCACCCTGATGACAACGTTAGCACAAACATATTTCGACTATGACAGGGAGTTCGATGATGTGGCTCAGCGTCATCACGAAATAGAATTCGTTCATGCCGAATTGCTTGCCGCTTCTTTATGGAATTATGATCTCTTAACACTTCAACAACGTTTAGATGGCTTAGTGAATTTACCTAAAATTAATTATTTGGAAGTCACATCTGACAGCTATCAGTTCAGTGCGGGGGAAAAAGTGACGGAGCAATTAGTCGCACACCGTTATCCCATGCTTTATATCAACCCAAAAACGGAAGCCAAAGAGCAGATTGGTGAGATCTACGTTGAGTCTAATGCCCAAGAAATCTACAACTACTTAATCAAGCAGTTTCTACTGATATTGGTCGTGAACGCGATTAAGACTGCCTTTATTTGTTACGCTATTTTGATGATTTTCCATGAGAGCGTAAACCGACGTGTCTTCGCCATTGCTCAATACTTACGCAAATACAACCCTCGCCATCCGCCAAAACCACTAAAACTTCCTCATAAGAAATGGATTATGGGGCATAACGATGAACTCACTTGGCTGGCCGATGAGACTAATAAAATCACCGGAAATGTAACTACGTTGTACAGCAATATAAAACTTGAACAAGAACGATTAGCCGATTTTACGGACGTCTCATCAGACTGGTTATGGGAGACGGATAGTACTGACAGGTTGATTTATACTTCCGAATCCATGCGTCAAGCTTTAGAGATCAGTGAAAATAGCAAGCCACTACTTTCAGAGGTTGACTCACTGAGAGATATGAAAAAATTACTCCAATCCATTACTAAACACTGCTCGTTTTCAATGTGTGAAGAGACGATTATCATCAATGATTGTAAGCACTATCTGATGTTTCAAGCGGTAGCACGCTATGAGGAGGATATGTTTCTCGGGTTACGGGGCACTGCCATTAATATTACCGAGCTAAAACTGGCTCAGCTTGAACTACAAAAACTCAACCAAAACTTAGAGCGTCAAGTCGCCAAACGAACCTGCGATCTGGAAAACAGTATTGAGCAACTAAAAGCCACGCAAACACAGTTGATTGAATCTGAGAAATTAGCGGCTTTAGGTGGTTTAGTTGCAGGGGTGGCACATGAAGTCAACACGCCATTGGGTATCGCGGTGACCGCAAGTTCGGTAATCATTGAGGTCACACAAGAGCTAAATACCGCCTTCGCCAACCAAACGCTTACAAGCCAGCAGTTTTCTGAATTGATGCAGAGAATGAATGAAACCAATACGATGCTTGAAAGCAACTTAAATCGTGCTGCCAAACTGATCCGAGACTTTAAACAAACAGCGGTCGATCAGGTATCTGAGAGTCGTAGTCAATTCTCGATCCACCAAGTATTAAGCGCGTTGATCGCTAGCCTACATCCTGAAACTAGGAAAATTCCAGTCATCCCACAACTAGAGGGAGATGTCGGACTCACAATGAATAGCTTACCAGGCGTCCTCACTCAAATTGTCTCGAACTTAGTCATGAATAGCGTCAACCACGCTTTTAGTGATGAGAAAAACCCCATAATAACCATTGCGTTCCAACAGGAAGGAGAAAATATCCTCTTAGAATATAAAGATAATGGCTGTGGCGTCGAACCAAAACTGCACCATAAAATCTTTGAGCCATTCTTTACCAGCAAAAGAGGTAGAGGAGGATCCGGTCTTGGCTTAAATCTTGTGTTCAACCTTGCCACTCAGAAATTGAAGGGGAAACTTCAATTTAATTCCAATGTGGGTCAAGGTGTACATTACGTCTTTACTCTACCCAAAGCACTTGAACTCAGCGAGGTTACACTGAGTTCCGATCAAAAGAAAAGGCATTAAAGATGCCAATCAATCGTTGCATTCAATCGTTGCATTGTCGACAAGCAAGATGGAGAAATTTATTAATCTGGGTGTTGATCTCGAATGGCAATGAAATCATCCCAATGCGCCAGCATCAGATCGACCAACATCGGATCAAAATGTTTTCCTTTTTGCACAACAATTTCTTGCTTGATCGCCTCTTCCGGCCAGGCATCTTTATAACTGCGTTTAGAACCAAGGGCATCAAACACATCGGCTAATGCGGTGATTCTGCCACTGATAGGAATGCCTTCACCAGCTAATTGGTTTGGGTAACCGCTTCCATCCCATTTTTCATGGTGAGAACCGGCAATCTCTTTCGCTTTGATAATTAAACTGCGTTTTGAACGACTTAAGATATCAACACCGTATTCAACGTGTTTTTGCATGATCGCCCATTCTTGAGCGTCCAATTTCCCTGGTTTATGAAGAATACTATCAGGGATCGCCACTTTACCTACATCGTGCAGGGGTGACGCATTTTTAATCATATAAATATCCTGCTCAGGTAGGGTCATTAATGTGGCTAATTTTTCACAGATCAGAGAAACACGCTGTACGTGAGCCCCTGTTTCTTTGCTTCTGGCTTCGACGGCATTGGCTAAGTTATAAACAAGCTCCCTCGATGTTTCGCGTAAATCAAGCTGTAAGTTCAAGTTCTCAAAAGTCAGCCCAATATTATGCATATAGATTTCAAGTAGACGTTCATCGTTTTCAGACAAGCGCTCAAGTAAATTGATATAGAGTAGATTCTCTACGCCACGGCTGTCTGTCATATACAGTACAGAAGCATCATCATAGCTATGAGACATTTTGGTCTGCAAAGCAAGAAGACAACGCTTAGCCACTTCCGAAGGTAAGCGCGAGAAATCACAATCAGAATAAAAATCGACAAATCCTCCAATAGCCGCGAGCGTTAAAGCACACGAACCTTCACCATCTGACTTAGGCTGAACGATGCAGTAAAAAGCAGATGCGTGAAGCTTTAACAAGGAGGTGAGTTGACTTAATACCGATTCAGCATAAGCTTGCAAGGTGGTAGTATTTTGTACCTTCGCTGAGGCTTCAATGACGCGTTTAAGCCCCTCTTTCTGCTCTTCTATCAAACAGAGATCCCGATAAGATCGCAACATCGAATAGAGCAGGGTTCTGAGTTTTTGTGTGGTAAGCTCTGTTTTCTCTTTATAGTCATCGATTTCATACTCTTGGATGACCGTATCTTCAGGGGCTTGCCCTGCTTGACCCGTGCGCAGCACTAAACGAATAATTTTATTCCTACACTCTTCACGAATATATTTTACCAATTCCAAGCCTGCATTTTCGGTCTCCATGACAACATCGACTAATGCCAACGCAATATCTTGCTTTGTTCTGATGAGCTCTTTGGCTTCAATGCCAGACATGGCGGACAAGAGCTCTAGCGGTCGTCCTTGAAATGAAAAACCTCTTAGTGCTAAACGAGTGATCTGGTGCATCTGCTCATCATCATCCACCAGCAGTACTCGCCATGGCTTATTTTCAACACTAAGTTCATGACTCTCTTCACCCTTTGGTTGAGTCTCTTGTCGAAAATCCGCAAACAGATCCATCGCTTATCTCTCTATATTGACAATATTCCTACTCTTATAGGTTTAGCACATAACCGTTTTGTTGGTGGTTAGAATCTAATTAATGTGATGAATAAATTGATTTTTACAAACCATATCCTCAATGATATTGATATTTCAATCACCTTCATAAGCCGTGCTCGAGGTGCAATAATTTCATCGCGTTTAGTAGATAAGAAAGTTTATGAATGAAGAGTGCCATTTACCAATGCCGTGGAATTAATCATTTCGTTTTTTACGAAATTCTCGTGGTGTGCAATGGCTCCATACCTTAAAACGAGTACTAAAGTTTGCTGGGTTAGGATAGCCGACAATGTCACCGACATGTTGGATTGGCCAGTCGGTAGAAACAAGCAAACGAGCGGCGTACTCCATACGCATTCGCGTTAAGTGGGCTTTAGGACTGTGGCCAAAGTGCTGCTGACATAAACGATGTAAATGAGCTTGCGAGCAAGGAAATAATGCGGCGAGATTTTCTATTGTCCAATCTTTATGCAGCTGGCTCTGGACACGCTGAAAGACGCGATTTAAACGCAACAAAGTACGCGAGAGCGGCAGTTCAATCGGTGCTCGGAGCATGATTTCTATCTGTTCAACAATGCGTTGCCCGACCTGCTCACCAAGCTCAGCAGGCAATGTTAAGGTTCGCAGCAGCGCTTGAATACTCGCATACATGACCGCAGCGATAGGCGTTAATGTGTAATGTATTTCTTCTTTTACGGTGTTTTTCCAATGACGCTGTGGTGCAAGAAAGATCCACACCACTTGCCACTCTTCTTCTTCAATTCCAAAACCATTTTCGACACCCGCTGGTACCACAATTAATGAGCTCGGTTCCAGTAAGTAACGGTCAGTTCCACTCGTTAGCCAACCTTTTCCCTTCACCGTGTATAACAGCATATGCACGCTCTGATTTTTCCGATAAACAGAAAACATTTCGCGGCAGGTTGCAATTCCGCATTGCACAATGCCGCTTTGCTCCAATGCTAAGACGCGACTTTGGTCAATAAATTCTTGATGTGTTTTATCTGAGATGGAATACCGTTCTTGCTTGTCTGACATATGAGAGTTTGGCAAAAGTTATAGAGGTATTGAGAGAATACAAAAATTACGATTCGATTTACACTTGCCGCATATCAAAATGAGGTAATGCACCATGTTTATGACTCCCTTTCATCAGCTAGACCGTCAATTTTGGCGCAAATTGATCGATATTGGTGTACCAGTATCCCTCCAGTCAATGCTGTTTTCACTGTTAGGTGTAGTAGATATTTTTATGGTCAGCCAATTAGGTGAATCCGCTACGGCGGCCGTTGGTGTTGGCAACCGAATATTTTTCTTTAATCTCATCGTTATTGTTGGCGCTAGCGGTGCAGTAAGCGTGTTAGCTTCGCAATATTTTGGTGCAGGTAACATCGAGGGCATAAAACGGACATTGGCTCAGTCTTGGATAGTGGCTCTGCTGTTTACACTCCCCTTTATGCTGCTCTATTTGTGGATACCTCAGTCTGTTGTTTCTTTAGTGGCCAATGATGCTCAATACGTCACACTAGCCACGGATTATTTATGGATCACAGCACTTAGCTTATTTTGTACCGCATTAGTAGTGCCACTAGAGAGCGCACTACGTTCTGTCGGCGTGGCAAAGTTGCCAACTCAAGTAAGCATTCTGGCCATCATTATTAACGCTGTCTTAAACGCTTTACTCATCTTTGGCCTGTTCGGCTTTCCAGAATTGGGGGTTGTGGGTGCAGCGATTGGCACAAGCATCTCACGCGGCTGTCAAACCATGCTTCTTTTTTGGCAAGTAAAGCGACATTACGCTCATCTATTGCCCAATCGCGAAAACTGGCAGCAAGCAAAAATGAAACACCATAGACAGCGCTATTTTAAAGTCGCAAGGCCAATGATTATTCACGATTCAGCATGGGCGGCTGGCATTTTGATTTACAACGTTATTGTCGGCCAGTTGGGCGTTTCTGAACTTGCGATTATCTCACTGCTTTCCCCCATTGAAAGTGTACTCATTTCCGCCTTTCTTGGATTTGCCGTGGCCGCCTCTATCTTGCTTGGACATGAAATTGGTGCACAGCGTTACGAACGTGCCGCGCAGACTTCTTGGTGGTATGTACTTACTAGCTGCGGGCTGGCGTTGCTGCTGGCATTGTTCTGCTTTTTGGCTGAACCTTGGATTTACGCTTTGATCGAAAAAAGTCCACTGCATGATACACAAATGGCTGTGAATGTTTGCTTAGTAATGGCGTTTGGGATGGTACTACGGGTATTTAATATGGTCGGTATCGGTGGCGTGTTAAAAAGTGGCGGCGATATTAACTACAGTATTTTCATTGACTTATTTGGCCAATGGGCGATTGGCATTCCGTTGGCTTATTACACAGGGTTGGTTCTTGGCTGGCCTTTGCATTGGGTTATGATGGTTATTATGCTTGAAGAGGCCGTCAAAATTATCCTTACAACACAACGGATCTATTCCAAACGTTGGATCAATAACTTGGTCAACGAGACAGAGCCTTCAACGCTCCAAGCATAGTTAAACTGAGTATAACTCTATGCTTGGAGCGAACGTAACCAACACAGTTGCTGATTAAGTAGGGAATGTCTTAGCGTTACGCCTTATATTTGAACTGAGCAATCTCACTATTTAGTGTCTCTGCTTGCCCAGAAAGGTCGGTAAGCACCCCATCAACATCATTCACCTGCCCAGAAACCGACAGTGAGGCATCAGCAATCGAAGTAATACTGCTGCTGATTTCATCCGTTACTGATTTTTGCTCTTCTGTCGCGGCAGCAATTTGCACATTCATGTCATTCAGTTCGGTTAACATCGACATGATTTGAGCAAGCATATCCGTATTCAAATGGCAGGTTTCAACCCCTTTCACCACGGTTTTATTGGCCTTTTCAATTCCCTGCGACACACTGTTTATTTCATGTTGTAGCGAATCGATTTTTTTACGGATCTCTTCAGTAGAAGTCTGCGTGCGCCCTGCTAATGATCGCACTTCATCGGCAACGACCGCAAAACCACGACCCTGCTCGCCAGCACGTGCTGCTTCAATCGCCGCATTAAGGGCCAGTAAGTTGGTCTGCTCGGCGATACCTTGGATAACATTAAGCACTTCAGCAATAGAATTACTTTCACTATGGAGCCGCTCAATAGCTTCCACCGCCATCTTCATCTCATCGCTCAACAAACTGATTTCATTTCCCAACGCTTCCCCGACGTCGACACTTTGTGACCCTGTATCATTAGCTGATTTCACATAATCGGCAGCTCGGCTAGCAAACTGCGCTACCTCGCCAATTGAAGCACTCATTTGATTTACCGCCGCCGCGACCGATTCTGTTCTCATACTCTGCTCGGCAACAGCGCCTCGCGTGCTCTCCATATTGGAAGACATACGATGAGTGCTGCCGTTGAGTGACTCCGTCGCCCGCGCAAACTGCTCAATGGTTTTCTGTAAGCTGCTAAATAGCTGGTTAAAGGCAACCGCAACTTCCGCCATTTCATCTTTACCCTTTTCACTTAAACGCGCGGTTAAATCATTCTCCTGATTAATCCGATGCAGCTCTAACGACGCACTGCGGATAGGTTTGGATATACCACTTCCCACGATGTAAGAAATAAAGAGTGAAAGCATCACAAGAACAGCAATGCTAATCAACACAGTTTGCAGTACTGAACGCTCTAAAGTCGAGACATCTTGTAACGCCTCAGATTGATCGATTTCAGTTAATATAGCCCATTTTTGTCCTAAAACATCCAGAGGTGCGTAGGCCGAAAGTACTTCAACATTACGATAGTCTTTGATGGTTTCTAGGCCTTGTCCACCCGCCAATGCCTGTCGTACCGCGTCGGTCTTGATGCGTTGACGTCCAATGGCCGAACCCTTGGTTTTGATTTGCTCAATGGTGGCAGGCTCAACACCAATATCAGTTAAGGTTTGAAAGTATTGCTCAGGATCTTCTAATAAAAACCGTGATTGACTGCGCAATAAACCATCTTGCCCCACAAGGTAAGTTTCTCCACTTTTACCGAGCCCCGCATCAGCCCAGCTACCGCCAAATGTCATGATGTTGTTGATCACATCGATCGGCATCTGAAAGATCAGCGTGCCTACCCGCTGCTGTTCTTTGAAAATTGGGGCCGAAATAAACGAAGCCGCTGCCTCATAGGAAGGATAATAAGGTGCAAAATCTTCGAGGTAGGATTGCCCCTCTTGCAAGTTTTTTGCCTTAGCAAATGCATGGCCTAGCCCCGAATTTTGATATGCGCCAGTTGATAAATTGGTCGCAAAATCCAGTTCTTTAAACACGGTATAAACCACGTTGCCTGACAAATCGACAAGGAAAATATCGTAATAGCCAAACGCTTCTAAAAATCGCCTAAACGAGGCGTGATAACGCCGGTGAGCTTCATCATAGCTGCTGCCCAATGAATCAAAATCCAAGTGATGTTTGGATCCAAGCTCGTTAGGGTTTACGCCGATGTAGCGAGCCTGCAGTGCTTTTCCCTGCTCTGAAAGCTGTGCAAATGCACCAAGTTCATTTGGCTGACTGCCATTGTTTTCCTGACGGTAAGTACGACCAAACTGATCACGATAATACCGTTCTAGCGCATCCGTATCTTGGGGCGTTATACGGTGGGCAGGATAACGAGAGAACGAACGAGTAAAAGAATCCATTGCTTCTTGAGTCGATACCTCGGAAGACAAGGTCTCAATTTGCAGACGGATCTGTTTGAAATAGTTAGTTATTTCACTCTTTTTGATTTCGCGTACGGAGGTAAGTTGATTTGCGGCTCGGTCATAAAGTGCTTGGCTTGAGAGCTCTGATGCTCGCCACCCAACAAAACCACCGCTGATTACCACGCCAACTGAACACAAGATAGTACATGCCGCAATGATTTTCGTTGATATTTTCATAGTCAAACCCTACGCATAGAAATGAACAACTTTTTGTAAAGCCATCGTCGCCCCCAGCCACTGGGTTTATATGAAATTTGTATTATGAGCTTTTCAAAGTGTAGGTCACGGTTTGGCTTTTGCGTAAAAAAACGACCGGATACATCCAAACAGCTTGAAGTTGCAGGTAGGCGGTAAGTGAGCTCATCCCCATGAGCACAAGTAAACTCTAGGCTTGGGGTGAGCAAACGTAGCCAGCACTGCTGCAGCTTCAAGTGCACAACGAAGGGAAAATAACCATCAGGTCGAGATCTAAACCTAACACATTGATAGTATTAATTTTAATCGATTAATCCATCACATTTTTCGGCGCAGATAAAATCGTTTTTGTGCAATCCTTTGATGGAATGGCTCCACCAAGTCACGGTCACTTTGCCCCACTCTAATAACAAACTGGGGTGGTGGAATTCCGCTTCAGCTAATTGAGCAACTTGGTTAGAAAATGCCCACGCCAACTTGAAGTTTTTGAACACATACACTTTTTCCAACTGGGGGATGCCATCACGTACAACAATAGACCACCCCTCAAGTTCAGTGAGTAGTTGCTGCTGCTCGGGGATCGATAATGCTAGCGCATCAAGGCTACAAGCTTCACAACGTAATTCTTCAAGCATGGGTCTCTTCCTTGGGTTGAAATAAGGGGGCCAACAAGCCTGCCTGCATGGCACTTTCTACCTGCTGTACAAGATTTTCTTGGCTCAAACGGTACAGATCTCGTAGATCATCCAACACATAGTAAATGGGTTGCATGATATCAATACGATATGGCGTTCTCAGCACTTGTTGGATGTCAAATTTTTCACGTATGGCCGTTTGATTATCAAGGCTATACACGGTTTCAGCGGGGGAGGATAAAATACCTCCGCCATAGATTTTTACACCGTCACTTTCTTGCACTAAACCAAATTCGACCGTAAACCAATAGAGCCGCGCCAAATAAGCTCTCTGTTTTGGGCTCGCGTTAGCCCCAAGCTTGCCGTAAACCTGAGTAAATGATGCAAAATCAGGATGAGTAAGCATCGCGCAATGACCAAAAATCTCATGAAAAAAATCCGGTTCTTGCAAATAGTCAAACTCTTCACGGCTACGCAAAAACGTGGCAACTGGAAATTTTTTCTCTGCCAACAAGGCGAAAAATCGATCGAAATTAATTAAAGCGGGCACCGGCTCGACTTGCCATCCGGTTTCACGTTGCAAAATACGGTTGATATCGGGCAACTGAGGAACCTGATCTTTAGAGAGTTGCAGCATCGCTAACCCATCCAAATAGGCTTGGCATGCTCGCTGCTCAACGACGGTCTCTTGACGTGCGATCAGATCATACCAAATCCGATCCTCTTCGTTACTCCAGTCAATGAAACCTTTGCTATTTAATGGCTTAGAATGATACTGCGTCATACCACAACCTTTTAACAAACCGATTACATTAAGCCTATCGCCTCGTGAAAAGTCTGCCAATCTTAGGCTCGACATCTGACGACGCTCGCGCGTAACAAATATTTTACATCTATGGTTTTTTTACTTAGATATCAGGGATATGATTATGGCCAACCCGTTTGACTTTACGGCATTCGCCGACAACACTAAACAGTGCCAACAGATCAGAAAATAAACGGATATATACCCACTTGTAGGGAACGCGATTATGTTTGAAGAAAATTTGACGCCGCACACACCGCTTTGGGTCCCTAGCCAAGACCGCATCAAAGCGTCCAATTTAAACCAGTTTATTGAGCACATTAATATGCAAGGTGAGGCGATAGAAAGCTACTCACAACTGCATCTCTGGTCCGTTGCCGAGAGAAAACAATTTTGGTTAGAAGTGTGGCAATTTTGCGATGTGATCGGCTTTCGTGGTAACTGCATTTACGGTGAGGGGATTGCGAGATGGGACGACTTCACCGCCGCCAGAGACACAATTTGGTTTCCCCAAGCACAATTGAACTACGCGGAAAATCTGCTCTCTTATGCGTTTCAACAACCAGAAGGCATTGCCGTTTGGTTTAAAAATGAAAATGGGCAAAGCAAGAAGCTAACATGGCAGCAACTCAGTGATCAGGTTTCTATTATCCAGCAGTGGTTAAAACAAAATGGAGTTGAAAAAGGTGATGTTGTCGCCGGTTACTTACCCTATATGACCGAAACTTTAGTGGCTATGTTAGCAACTACTAGCTTAGGAGCCGTTTGGACATCAACCTCTCCTGATTTCGGTGTCGACAGCGTAGTGGATCGTTTCGGCCAAGTACAACCCAAAATTTTGTTCTGCTGCAATGGGTATACGTTTAATGGCAAAACCCACCTCATGGAAGAAAAAAACGGTCAGATTGCCGATGCTATTTCGAGCCTACACAACATTTGTCAGATCGAATATTTACATCAACGCTCACTCACGGCTGATTTTAACGACGCTTTTTCTGATTGGAATGCAATTCTCGCAAGTTACCTTCCACGTGGGCTACGCTATGAACGCGTTAGCTTCAATGACCCACTGTTTATCTTGTACTCATCAGGTACGACAGGTAAACCCAAATGCATCGCCCATTCGGTTGGCGGTACGATTTTAAATCATCTCAAAGAGCATCAATTACACTGTGATATTCAACCGGGCGATCGTGTGTTTTATTACACCACTTGTGGGTGGATGATGTGGAACTGGCATGTTTCGGCGCTCGCTAGCGGTGCTACGTTGGTTATTTATGATGGTAGCCCAATGTATCCGCAACCGGGTGTATTGTGGGATTTGGCAGAAGAAGCCAACATCACTTTGTTCGGTACATCGTCCAAATATTTAGAGGCACTGCAAAAAACCGCGTATTCACCGAGCGATTACTACCCTCTCTCCTCACTGAAAACATTATGTTCAACAGGTTCGGTTTTGTACCCAAAACAGTTTGATTATGTATACGCCAACATAAAAGCGGACTTACACCTCGCCTCTATCTCGGGTGGAACCGATATTTGTGGCTGCTTCGTGCTTGGCAACCCCATATCGCCGGTGTATCGAGGAGAATGCCAAGGCGCAGGCTTAGGACTTGATGTCGCCGTATTTAACGACCTTGGTCAACCCGTGATACAACAACGGGGAGAGTTAGTCTGCTGTAACAGTTTCCCTAATCAACCCATCGGGTTTTGGCATGACGATGGCCAACGTTATCACGATGCGTATTGGAGCAAGTTCTCTGGTGTATGGCACCACGGTGATGAAGTTGAGTGGACCGACAATGGGGGAATACGTTTTTATGGGCGCAGTGACACCACCTTAAACCCTGGGGGCGTGCGTATCGGCACGGCGGAAATTTATCAGCAAGTGAATAGCTTGCCTGAAATACAAGATTCGGTCGCAGTGGGTCAGAAAATCGATAATGATGAGCAGATCATCCTTTTTGTACAACTGGCTCCACAGTGCGAACTCAACACCCTACTGGTGAACACCATCAAACAGCGCCTAAGAGAAAACTGCTCCCCTCGTCATGTTCCTGCGCAGATCCATTCCATCAGTGATGTCCCGCGCACCAAATCCGGAAAACTGGTAGAACTCGCGGTGAAGCAAGTACTGCATGGCGAGACAGTCAAAAACTTAGGTGCCATTGCCAATCCTCATGTATTAGAAGAAATCCACGCGCTGTTTACATAAACACGATTCTCGAAATAAAAGGCGATGGAAGTTGATGTAGGTACATAGCGGTAAATATTTCGGCAGCTTGTCAAATAACCCGCATCTTTTCGTGTAATTTGTCAGTATGTCAGTGATATGCTTTTGAAAAAGTTTGGAGGAACCGCCTTTATTTATGGATTATATTCACCTTTCAAGAATCAGTTTAAAACACTTAACAGCGCTACACGTCATGCTCAGTACCCGCAGCGTCACGCAGACAGCAGCCCAGCTCTGCATTAGCCCTTCAAGCATCAGTAAAAACTTGTCGCAATTGCGCATTCTCTTGGAAGATGAACTATTTTATCGTGACGGTACACATTTGATACCTACCCCTTTCGCGCTACAAATGGGCCCCACTGTCCATTCAATCCTCTCTAGCATGAATGGATTGCTGCATCACTCAAATTTCGAACCTCAACATTATCAGGGGAAATACCGCCTTGCGATGCGAGAAAGTGCCTTTGAGCTGTTTGCTCCTATTTTAACAAACGTGATAAAAAATCATGCACCGCAAGCTTCCTTTACTGTCTACTCGAAAGATCACTATGGCTTCGACGCCCTGCAAAGCGGGCTGATTGATTTCGTCATTTTGCCACACGATATCAGCCAACCCCCAACGCGAGATAAAGAACTCGTGTGGGAAGTGATTGCTCACGATGAAATGGTCTGCTTAATGCGTAGTGATCATGCTTTAGCCAATGAAGTACTCACTATCGATCACTACCTTGCTCAATCGCATATCGGCATCATGGACAAAGAGCTGGCTGAACCTTTTTTTGAACAGAATTTAGCTCAATCTCATCGAGCTCGTCATGTTCCGGTTGTTGTTGCTGACTTTGGTGCGGCCGCCATCTTATGCAAGCATACTGACTCACTCTTTACTTGCTCCAAACGCTGGGCGGAACAAGCGATGCAAGCTAGGGAGTTGCTCGTCAAACCGTTACCTTTCAATTATGGGAAAGTGGCTTACAGCCTAGTGTGGAACAAGCCCAGTATGAACGACCAAGCTTTGAAATGGTTGTGTGATCAGCTCAAAAAACCACACTGATGTTTGTGAATCAACATTGAAAATTTAGCTCAATGCTTAAAATAAAGAAGGCCAGCACTATTTTGCGCTGGCCTTCTTTATTTATCTTCTGATGTGCTTTTATTTTTGCTTAACCCTAGCCATGAGTTATCAGTCAACAAACAGAATTATTCGTGATCAATGCCTTATAGTCTTCTAGGGAGTGACTATCATGACACTTATCAACAAGCTAGAGCTTACGCAAGTTGGTCATTATGGAACAGTGAAATAATGTAAATAAGCCATTCTCAATCTGGAAAACCATCGACTTTATGATGTTATTTCCTACCAATGCCCATCACTACTGGCGCTAGACCTTTTGAATTTTTAATCTCAAACGCAACTGCGGTTTCCACCTGGCTAAAACCTGCGCTTTTCAGTTGTGTCTCAATTTGGTTTTGGCTAAGACCATAGTCAGGATCATCTTCTTCAACCAACCAGTCCCAATGAATAAAAACGCCATGCTCATCTAATAGAGAATGAATGATGGTAAATACTTCATTAAGATTCGGCACAAACGCGCACACAGATGACGCCACAACAAGATCGAATTGTTTGCGAAAGGCCGGATGTTGCGCGACTAGACCACGGGTCAGAAAATCCACCACGGGTTCAACGTTGACCAACTCTTTTTTATCCAACTCTTCAATCATGGCCTCAGAGCCATCGAGCGCGACAATATCTCTGGCATGGCGAGACATCATTTGGCTCAGCAAGCCCGTACCACACCCGAAATCAAGAACATGTTTACCTTCGAGAGTGACCCGTTTCTGCAATTGCTGAAACACATTTTGAGCAAAAAGCGTTGTGGATTCGTCCTGCTCCCACTGAGCCGCACACTCATCCCATTCGTTCGCCATCATGGCCTCCGTGTTACTTCTTGTATTGGGGAAATTTTCCCAAGAATAAACCAAAACTGTGTTACGTTCATAGAGTTACAGCTCAATCTTGACTAAGAAATGATGAACTGGCTTTGATTGGCGAGAAAACCGTCAGTTGGTAGAAGAACATCAGATAGGCAGTTGTACTAAAATTGTTTATGATCAGCCCATTATTGTGCCTTAGAGAACGTTATGAACCTTTCTCAAATTGAAGCATTTTTCTCTGTCGCGGACACAGGCTCAGTCTCCGAAGCGGCGCGACAATTAGAATGTAACCGAACCAAACTCAGTATGGCGATTAAAGCGTTGGAGAAAGAGCTCGATACCGCTCTTTTTGTGCGCACCGGCAACAACCTGACTTTATCTGAAGCGGGGAAAGCAATTTATAAAGATTGTGAAAGTGTTTTGGTGACCATTGCGCGAATAAAACACACCTGTACGCAAATATCACGGGGCTTCAACGCCGAGATGTGGATTGCCCGTGATGATTCTCTTCCTGATGCCTTGTGGCAAGATTTTGCACACCAGCTGAATAATCGTTTTCCCGCGACCTCGTTTAACCTTGTATTGGCTTCAAGCGGCGACTTAGCCAACTTGATTGCCACTCATCAAGTCGATTTTGCTTTTGGCGTCGATTACGAAAGAATCAACGACCCGCGGATCACTTATCAACCTTTGGGTAAAATCCGGATGATGTCGGTGTGCAAAAGTGACCACCCGCTAACTAAAATTTCGCGAGTCACCGACGAAGAACTGCGCAGAGCAATGCAAGCCGTGATGGTCTATTTAAACGAAAAAGATAACCCCGAATTACAACCTTTCTCTCGTCGCTACATTGGCTTCTCCAGTTTCGATTACATGCTCAATACCATCTTGACTGAGAATGCATGGGGCGTATTGCCAGAACCTTTAATTCGCCACTTCCTACGTGAACAAAAACTAACGGTGATTAAGCACACCTACGGTCTCACTCAAGAAGATTACTGCATGTTTACGGCCACTGGCATGGCCGAACACCCTGGCATGAACTGGTTAGCCGATAAGTTGCGTGACTATTTGTTTGATTTTTAATTTTCGTTGTTTAGCTTTCAAGATGCCCACATTTCAAACAATCTAAAGCGAAGACAGTCAGCGTCAATTATTCTGACAGGCAAATAAACTCATAACCAATTGTTTTAATTAAAAATAAACTTACTTCCCAATATTCAAGCCAACGACCAATGCACTTAGAGATTGTCAAAACCGTGCTTTAAGCCAAAATAACAGCATGTTTTCAACAGGTAGTCTTTTATGTGTGCTCGAACAAGAAATAATGAAAATCGCATTTTGACGATTTCAGCCCTTTTAGCTTCTGGCTTTGCTGGTGGCGGACTTGTGGTTGGTATGCTTGTCGGTTCACTGGTTATCATGTTTGACGGTGTGTATTCACTGGTTAGTTTGCTGTTAACATTATTGTCGCTGGTGGCGTCACGCTACATTCGTAAACCTTCTGACTCGACTTTTCCCTTTGGACGCGCGGTGCTAGAACCTGCGGTTATTGCTATCAAAGCCAGCGTTATTTTGTTAGTCGTGAGTTATTCGTTGTACTCGGCTGTCATGGCATTGTTTAGCGGTGGTCGAGAAGTGGATGCTTCTATCGCAACTGTTTTTGGCACAGTGAACGTGATTGGTTGTGCGATTGCGTGGTGGTTCATGGTCAACAAGAGTAAACGTTACTCTTCTGGTTTGATTGACGCTGAAGTAAAACAGTGGCAAATGGACACGCTATTAAGCGTCGCGGTAACGGTCGGTTTCATTGCCGCTTGGTTGATGACCTTGTCTCCTTGGGCAAAATATGCCGTCTATGCAGACCCAATCATGATGCTATTAATGTCGTTTTATTTTATCAAAGTGCCTTATGACATGCTTAAATCGGCAACGCGTGAATTGTTGATGATGTCACCAAGCAAAGAGATTTGTAAAACCGTGGATCAAGGTGTCATTGCCGTAGGTGAAGAATCAGAGCAAGATATCGAGTTGACTGCGGTGACTAAAGTCGGTCATGAGCTGTGGGTCAATGTCGATATTCGCCCTGATGAGAATGAAATGATTGCACTCGAAGATATCGAAAGTACTCGTCGCTCGCTACATAAGCGTTTATCAAAGCTGCCATTCGTACTGCAATTAACCATGAACGTAGCTCGTTAATCAGTCTCAATTAAACGGAAAAAGCCCTCTCGTTCCCGAGAGGGCTTTTTTTATACATAGCAAAGCTGTTACGATGTCAGGCTATTGGCATTTTCTCTTGCACCGTCGATTGACGTTCTCTGGTCGCCCACCAACAAATTAAAGAACCCATCGTCACCATAATCACACCTTGCCAAAAGCTTAGCCCAAGTGCTACACCTAAGATTAGCGATGAAAGCAAGGTTGAAATCACTGGCGTGAAATAAGAAAGAGTCGCCAATAGAACCATGTTGCCACGCAAGATTGCCACATTCCAAAGTGCATAACCGCTGCCCATCACCACACCCGTTAACGCTAAATTCAAGGTTGCTGGAACGGTAAACACTAAAGTGCTTTCGCTGCTAAGAAAATACTTAATCCAGAGGGCGATAGCAGTAGCCATAAAGAACAGGATAATGGCATTTTGTCCATTGGCTAACTGTTTGGTGATATTGCAATAAACAGCCCAAATAATCGCCCCGCCAAACGCCATGCTATAGGTTAAGGGATTAGTCGCAATATTGGCTGATATTTGCATCACCGAAAATCCACTATCACCAGTAATGGTCCAAGCAACCCCAACAAATGCGAGCGCAACGCTTGGATACACTAGAATATGGACGGGTTTACGGCTGAGAAATACCGCAAACAACACCGTCAAGGCTGGCCACAAATAGTTAATCACTGCCATCTCAAGCGCTTGATGGCGATCATTGGCCATACCTAACGCTAATGCTAAGCAGATTTCGTAGCTCACAAAAAGCGCGCCACCGATCAGAACATAACGCAGAGAAAAGTGTTTGAATGTAGGCACACCCATGACAAGCATCAGAAATACTGAGCTCACAGTGTAAATCAGCGCCGCCCCACCAATTGGGCTAAATTGCTCGGTGACTGTTCTGATTAGCCCCATTAGACAGCTCCACAGCAAGATAGCCGCAACACCAAATAGTGTATGTTTATGCTGCTTCAATGATGCCCTTCCTTAACTGAACTATGCAGGTCAGATGTTCCATTCATTTCTTTTAATGAACGGAGCACTCTCGCTGGTGTGCCTCCGACTAGGCTATCAGCTGGCACATCCTGATTGACCACTGAATTTGCCGCGACAACCGAACGCGCACCAATCGTGACTCCTTGATTAATCACAACGTTGCCACCAATCCATACGTCATCTTCAACCGTAATCGGCTTACAAAATGTTTCCCACAAGCGGCGGCTGCGATAATCCAAAGCATGCGCTGGTGTATAAAACTGGGTGTTAGGGCCAATCAAAACATGATTACCAATCGTGATTTTAGCGCCATCAAGCATAGTGACATTCATGTTGATAAAGGTTTCATCACCAATGGAAATTGTTTCACCGAATTCACAATAGAAAGGAGGCTGCACCACACTTTGTTGGCCAATTTGACGATATAGCTGAGTTTGCAATTGATGGCGGGCTGTAGCATCGGCGCATTGGTTGATCTGCAACAGTAAATGTCCTGCTTTACTACGAATGGCTTCCATTTCTGGGTCTGCACCGTCAAACACCATACCATTCATCATTTTTTCCATTTCGGTCATGAGCCGTTCCTCCTTATGCATCTAGTGTATTTAGACTACTTGGATAAACAAAAGAAAAAAGAGAAAAGCTCACTGTTTCACTTTCCTCTTTAATTTCAACCAACCTGTAACGCACAGGAAAAGGCAAGATCAGAGCATATTGCTTTTTCCTAGTCTTATTGATTGAATGGCTTAAACAATCGACCAACTGTGAGTCATTGTGACACCTTTGCCTAACATTAAGCAGACAGAACAGTACTTTTCTAATGAATCGGCCGTCACTTTTTCAACGACATTAGGGTCAAGATCAACGCCTGATACGTCGAAATGGATATTGACTAGCGTAAAAATCCGAGGTGCGGTTTCACGGCGCTCAGCCGTCAATTTGGCGTTACATGCAGTGACCTGTTGATTGGCCGATTTTAAGCCATCAACCACATCCACAGAGCTACAACCTCCCGCGGCCATCAGAACCATCTCCATCGGGCTAGGTGCGGTTGCACCACCACTGCCATCCATCACCACCGAATGACCAGATTGGGATTGGCCCAAGAACTTGAAATTTTCGACCCACTTTACTTCAGCTTGCATTATTTTTGCTCTCTTCTCTGTGCGATGAAACTACAGGTTATCGGTTGGAAAAATCACGCCCGTTTGGCGGCGTATTTCTGTCAATAATTTGGAAACGGTGAGTGAGCGTAATTTGCATTGCTCATCTATTGTCTTGTTCTGTATCTGATCTGCAAATTTTTGTGCTTCGTAAAACATGCGGTTGGCGTGTTGCTCAATACTCAGATCTTGGGTTTGACCACCACGGTTAATTCTCGTGATGCGGTTGCAGGTAGAGATCATCTCAACGTGCAGTGCGGCCTCTTCACCTTGAATTTCGCTCGGCAAATAGGAGTCACTGGTTTTTGAATGCATTAATAGCACATCAAAACCGTCATATCCTAAGATCACACTGCCGTTACCATCAACCCCCGTCTCCAGTAAATGCGCTTGGGCTTGCACCGATTTAGGCTCACCAAACAGTTCAATGGCTGAGCCCAAACAGTAATAACCAATATCCATGATCGAACCATTAGAGAACTCGGGCAAAAAGGTATTGGGCATCTCACCTTTGAGATATTTAGGGTAACGAGAGGAATACTGGCAGTAGCTGAGCACCGCTTTACGGATAGCGCCAATCTGCGATAGCTCTTGTTTGAGAACGGAAAAATTGGGCAAATGTGGGGTTATAAAGGCCTCGAATAATACTACGCCATGTTGTTTGGCAACTTGATACATCTGCTGTGCTAATGAGAAATCAGAAGCCAGCGGCTTCTCACAGATAACATGTTTGCCCGCTTGCATCATTTGAATCGACTGTGGACCATGCAGTACATTCGGGCTGGCGATGTACACGGCATCCACATTGTCACTCTCACCTAGGCTCTTAAGGTCAGTAAACAAAGCAGGAGCATCGTATTTTTCGGCAAATTGTTTCGCCCTGTCCAGCGAACGGGAATAAACCGCTACTAGCTGAAATTCCCCCGTTTTTAATGCCCCTTCGATAAATTGGTCAGTAATCCAGTTGGTTCCAATAACGGCTAAGCGAATCATCATCATATCCTTTCATTATTTTCACCTATTATCTGGAGTTACTCCGCAGGAAGCAATGTTAACCTCACCACTTATTATTTTCAGGTGGCCATTATTTTCAGGTAACCAAAATAAAGAAAACCCCACTAAGCTCTCGCTTAGTGGGGTTCCAGTTCTTACTCGCAGCAATCCAGCTACTGATAAGTGCTCCCTGCATCAATTCCTTGATAGTTTGCTGATTCCCTCAGCGCATTCCCTTTCATCGCCTTCCTAGCGGTGTCCTTAACTCCGTCGTCCCGACAGATTTGTGCACTTTTCCTTTGCACCGTCCATTAACTTTCCTTGATAACCATCCTAGTTATTCAGCATCCAGCTAATGTCCTTCGCTATCCTTGCCGATCATTCTTCCTGAATTATCGAATCTTCGTCCTGAAGATGACCTATCCTTGGGTCTTTCCTGTTCCGTGTCCGCTTCCTGCTGACAACTTCAGATTACGGATTTCACTTTTTTCAGCAATCCCCCACCTGTTGTTTTTTCTCTACCAGAAAGACACCGAATGAAAATTATCATTTAAATTCAAATAATTATAGGAATTCAATCTCTTTTTATTGCATAGCAAAACGTTAAAGTCTCACGATACGTGTAAGAGATCTCTCACAAACTTAATCCTATAATTGCCTATCGCCGTAGCTAAGATACCCGCACGAAATGAGATAGAGCTCTCACTCTAATACTGATTGGCACGGCTGAATTCTGTTTAGAAATGAGAATTGCTCTAGACTAAGTGTGAGAAAACTAGGATATTGATGTCGATCTTAATCACATATCTCCCTCGCTACTGAGGAAATGCAAGAAAATCGTCAGAGGAACAACACATGATTTCGAAATGGGCACAGCGCTTTTACCAAATGGCAGAACTTGTTGGCTCTTGGAGTAAAGATCCCTCCACGCAAGTCGGCGCAGTGATCACTAAGCAAAATCGCATCGTTTCGGTTGGATTTAACGGTTACCCGCATGGTATTTCAGACAGTGCAGGCACCGATGATCGTGATATGAAATACCTCAAAACACTGCATGCTGAGGAAAATGCCATCCTATTCGCCAAGCGTGATTTGGATGGTTGCGAAATTTATGTGACACATTTTCCTTGCCCAAACTGTGCAGCAAAAATCATTCAAACTGGGATTTCCGCAGTACACTGCCCAGAGCAAACAGAAGACTTCTTATCCCGTTGGGGTGATAAGATCAAAGTCAGCCAAGATATGTTTTTACAAGCGGGTGTTAAAGTAAACTGGCTACCGCTTAGTGATTTGAAATAATTAATCAATGGTCAAAAAAACCGCCCTGCCAAATTGGAAGGGCGGTTTTTGTTTGGGAGCGTTAACGAACAATCAGGCCGAGTAAAATACCAACTGCGCCAAAATCAGCATCACTAAACGTTGTGTTAGCAAAACCTAGGTTTCCAAGCACTGGCATTAAAAATACAGGTAAAAACGTGATCAATAAACCTTGCGCAAATGCGCCCAAAATAGCACCACGACGCCCACCTGTGGCATTACCAAATACCCCTGCGGCAGCACCAACAAAGAAGTGTGGAACAACCCCAGGAATAATCACTGTCAAACCCATAATGTAGAGTAAGAACATACCTAATAAGCCAGCCAGAAAACTAGATAGAAAGCCGACCAAGACAGCATTTGGGGCATAGGGGAATACCACAGGACAATCTAATGCTGGTTTAGCATTAGGAACTAGTTTGTCTGAAATACCTTTAAACGCAGGAACAATTTCAGCAATAACCATACGTACACCTTGTAAGATGACATATACACCCCCCGCAAACGTAATAGATTGCATCAGCGCAAACATAAACCAATGTTTTCCACCACTCACTTCACGCACAAATTCCCCACCAGCAAATAGACAGGTCACCATAAAGATGATGCCCATAGTAAATGAGATCGCAACGGGTGTATCACGTAAAAATAGTAAACTTTTAGGAACATTCATATCTTCCGTAGAATGTTCTTTATTACCAAATTTACTACCAATAAAACCAGCTAATACATAAGAAAGCGTAGAGAAGTGACCAATAGCAACATCGTCAGAACCTGTAACTTGACGCATATATCGATGTGCAATTGCTGGGAAAAACACCATAACACTACCAACGACAATGGAACCTAGGGCAATCAATGGAATACCGGACATACCGCTTGATGACAAAATTGCAGCCACCATCATCGACATAAATAAAGTGTGGTGCCCTGTTAAGAATATAAATTTCCATGGTGTAAGGCGTGCAATCAATATATTTACCAGCATCGCGAAAAACATGATCATCGCCATTTCTTTACCAAATGACTTTTGAGCAATAGACACGATGGCTTCATTATTTGGAACGACACCAGTAATGCCAAAAGCATGCTGAAATATGGTCGCAAAATCTCCTAGCGAACCAACAACTAGCCCCGCACCAGCTCCAAGAATAATGAAGCCCAAAATAGTTTTCACGGTACCTTTAATGCATTCCGTCAATGGTTTTTTCTGTGCGATCAAACCTATTAATGCGATCAAGCCAACTAACACTGCTGGCTCAGAAAGCACGTCATTCATTAAAAAATTAAAGAATTCCATAGTGCCTCCTACAACACACCAAGTTCTTGAAGAGCCGCTGACAAACGTTCTTTCATTGCGTTTTTATCGACCATATTATCCAAGCTCACAATCTTAGGCTCAACACCCAATGATTTTAGTTGGTCTGTTATATCATTTGTACCAATAAAGATGTCGCAAACGGTCCCCTTTGCGGAACCTAAATCTATGTGGTCGATTTCAGCGTCAACATTTAGATCTTTCACTATATTTTTTATGCTTATTTCCATCATCAAACTTGTACCTAGGCCGTGGCCGCAAACTACCATAATTTTCATTATATTCACCCTCTGCTTTATTGTATTTTTACTATTATTTATCGTGTTTTTACTATTAATAGTCTTGGATAACACGCAAAATATCTTCAACAGATTTGGCTGAGCAGATATATTCTACGTCTTCTTCATTCATAAATAATTCGGCTAATTTAGATATTGCATCTACGTGACTATTGCTATCTGTCGCGGCCAAAGTAACCAGCATTTTTACAGGATCATTGCCATCCGAATTAAAGTTAACTCCATCTTGAATTACCGTTAGGCCAAATGCTAAACGATTAACCCCATCTTCAGGTCGAGCATGAGGCATCGCCATTCCAGGTCCAACAACATAATAAGGACCGAGCTCCCTATGTGACCGAAATATAGCTTCAACATAACTTGGATTAATGGCCTTATTTTCAATCAATGGTTGACATGCTTTGCGAATTGCATCTTGCCAGTCGTCAGCCGATTTATGCACTCGAATAACGTCTTCGGTTAATAGTTCACGTAACATTTTTTAGGTTCTTGATATGAATAGGTAGCATCAATTTATCTGTCTATCCAAATAGAAAACCAGATCGAAATCACAAATGGTAGCGCTATCTTTATGTGTTGGCTTGATTTGTGATAGCGCTATCATTTATTGAAATCATAGTATTTCATGTATCGGTGCAACAATAGTTATACGGTAATATCAACACGCCCGAGTGTGTGTGTTAAAATCACATCGCTAACTTATTAATAACATGAAGATAAATATGAGCGAATCGCGAAAACGTAGAAGCACGGGAAAGGTTACCATTGCCGATGTCGCAGCTAAGGCGGGTGTTGGCACAATGACGGTATCAAGAGCATTAAGAACACCTGAGCTTGTTTCTAGCAAACTAAGAGAAAAAATAGAATTTGTTGTTGAAGAACTAGGTTATATCCCAAATAAAGCAGCTGGCGCTTTAGCATCTGGCGAAAACTATTCAATAGCATTAATCATCCCATCGCTAATTGAAAAATCTTGCGCTGTGTTTTTACCCAATTTCCAACATTCGCTTAACCGTCATGGATACCAGTTACTGCTCGGTTATAGTGATTATTCCATTGATAATGAAGAGAAACTATTAGCCACTTTCTTGGAAAGTCAACCAGCAGCTGTTGTGCTATTCGGGAGTGAGCACAGTTCAAAAAGTCATCAACTTCTTCAACGCGCTAACATTCCCGTCATTGAAATTGCTGAGTTGAATGAGTCATCAACGTATCTGAATGTCGGCGTTGATTACTACAAAGTTGGCAAACAATGTACTCAACATCTCATTGAAAATAGATATCAAAATATAGGGTTTATTGGAGCACGTAGCCACCACTCCGTTCTAAGAAATGAACTGCGGGGTTGGCAAAGCGCATTAATTGATAACTACCAAGCACCTGATCACTTTCTAACAACTCATGAAGCTCCCTCTGCACACTTAGGTAAGGAAGGAATTTCTAAATTGTTATTAAGGGACTCAACGCTTGATGCTGTGGTATGTAGCCACGAAGAAATAGCTCTGGGAGTATTATTCGAGTGTCAGCGTAGGCTGATTAAAGTTCCTACGGAAATGGCCATCATCTGTTTGGATGGATCATCTCTTTGTCAGTATGCTTTTCCAGCCATTAGTGCCGCTCATGTCAATTATGAACAGCTTGGTCTTTTGGCCGCTGAGCGCTTATTAAAACAAATCAAAGAACAAACTCTTGAACTGGAATCAACAAACGTTGGCTTCCAGTTACAAAAACGAGCTAGTACCGTTCGTCCGTGATCACCTTGTCGCAATCAACAAGGTGGCTTACAGCTGAATTTTCTTAATCATCCCAGCTTCAGCATGGCCGGGTATATTGCAGGCAAACTCAACATTATTATCACCATGGAAGTGCCATAACAGTTGTTTCGCTTTACCCGGTGCCACGGTGACGGCACTGCCGCCATCGTGTTTATGATTGCCCATTTGGCGCATCATTTCTCGGTGTTTTAGCTGCTCGGCGGCTGAACCAATCGAAAATTCGTGGTCAATTTTGCCCGTGTTCATGACAACAAATTGCACCACGTCATTCGGTTCGATGTTGACCTCTTTTTTGAAGGTGATTTTCATGTCATCCGAGAGTAAAACATGCACCACTTTATCGGGTTTTGCTCCTTTAGCAGGCATGCCGACTTCTGACATGTCATCCATCGCCATGTTCATCGTGTCTGTTTGCTTCATCACCATGCTGCCATGATCCATTTTGCTATGATCCATTTCAGCCATGACAGAAGAAGTGAACAACGCCAGTGAAAGTGTGATTAGTGTTTTTTTCATTTTGATTTTCCTTAAATTCATTCAGTTACTATTTATTTTCCGATTAGTGCTTAGCTTTTACTTTGCCAGCTGCACGCTATTTGAGTGTTGCGATTTCACGGTTTTTCCATAACTTGAATACCGCAGGTAGAACCAATAATGTGAGCAATAGTGCTGAAACCATGCCTCCAATCATGGGGGCGGCAATGCGCTGCATTACCTCCGAACCAGTTCCCGTGCCATACATAATCGGGATCAGGCCAATAATAACTGTCAGTACCGTCATCATGACTGGGCGCACGCGCTGTCCTGCTCCTTCGCCAATAGCATTGATGAGATCTTGGCTGTCAATGACCGCACCATTTTCTTGCGCATCAATTTTTCTGTAGTGCCAAGCTTGGTTTAAATAAACGAGCATGATCACGCCAATTTCTACCGCAACACCTGAAAGTGCAATAAAGCCCACCCCCACGGCGATTGAAAAGTTGTAGCCAAGGTAGTGCATCAACCACACGCCACCCACCATCGCCAGCGGCAATGTCGCCATAATGATCAACACTTCTCCGATTCGACGGAAACTGAAATAGAGTAGCAACATGATGATTGCGATCGTGATCGGTGCGACGACACTCAAGCGTGCTTTTGCTCGCTCCATGTATTCATATTGACCAGACCATACGAGAGAATATCCCGCTGGCAGCTGTAATTGCTCCGCTACCGCTTGTTGCGCCTCTGCCACATATGAACCGAGATCGCGTCCATCAATATCGACAAAGACCCAGCCGTTTGGCCGTGCGTTTTCGGTTTTGATCATTGGCGGGCCGTCTTCGTAGCGAATATCAGCCACATCGGCCAAGGCCAAACGTGCACCGTTTTGAGTCACCAAAGGTAAGTTTTGCAGCTTCACTACCGAATCACGGTAATCTTGCGGGTAACGTACATTGATCGGGTAACGCTCTAACCCCTCAATGGTTTCCCCTACATTCATGCCCCCCACTGCGGTTGAAACCACTTGTTGCACATCTTTAATGCTTAGCCCATAGCGCGCCGCTTGTAACCGATTGATGTCTATCGTTACATAACGTCCACCAGCCACACGTTCAGCATAAACCGATGCTGTGCCTTGAACGCGGTTAAGGATAGGTTCAAGCTGCGCACCGATGGTTTCAATCTGTTTGAGATCGGGACCCGCTATCTTGATACCAATCGGCGTTTTGATCCCTGTAGCTAACATATCGATGCGTGTTTTGATTGGCATCACCCACGCGTTGGTTAACCCCGGAAATTGCACTAAGCTGTCAAATTCCTTACGTAGCGATTCTGTGGTTACGCCTTCACGCCATTGATCGCGAGGTTTAAGTTGGATCACCGTTTCAATCATGGTTAAGGGCGCGGGATCGGTTGCGGTTTCTGCACGCCCCATTTTGCCCCACACGGTTTTGACCTCTGGTACGGTTTTGATGAGTTTATTGGTTTGCTGCAATAGCTCACGCGCCTTACCAATCGAGATCCCCGGATAGGTTGTCGGCATGTACATGAGATCGCCTTCATCTAATGGCGGAATAAACTCACTGCCTAATTTGCTCATTGGGTAATAAGCGGAAGCCATTAATGCCAAAGCCAATACAATCATGCTTTTGGGATAACGCAAACTCAGGTTGAGTAGTGGACGATAAAGTGCCACAAGCCCTTTATTGATAGGATTTTTGTGCTCGGAAATAATATTGCCACGCACAAAATAGCCCATAAGAACAGGGACAAGCGTGATCGCTAAACCTGCGGCGGCGGCCATGGCATAGGTTTTAGTAAACGCCAATGGCGAGAACATCTTGCCTTCTTGGCCTTCGAGTGCAAAAACGGGCACAAAACTTAACGTAATGATAAGTAGTGAGAAAAATAGTGGCGCACCGACTTCTTCAGCGGCTTTGCCAATCACCTGCCAGCGATTTTTGTCGGTCAGTGGGGTGCGTTCAATATGTTTATGCACATTTTCGATCATCACAATCGCCCCGTCGACCATAGCACCGATAGCAATGGCGATCCCCCCAAGTGACATGATATTGGCATTGATACCTTGCCAATGCATCACAATAAAAGCCGATAGAATGCCCACGGGCAAACTCAAAGCAATCACTAATGATGAGCGGATATGGAATAAAAACAGCGCACACACGACCGCAACGACAATGAACTCTTCTGCTAGCTTATGCCAAAGGTTTTCAACGGCTTGATTGATCAAGGTTGAACGATCATAAGTGGCAACAATTTCGACACCTTCCGGTAAGCTGCGTTGGAGATCAGTCACTTTCGCTTTGACGTCATCAATCACTTGGCTAGCATTTTCACCAAAACGCATCACGATCACGCCTCCAACCGCTTCTCCTTCACCGTTAAACTCAGAAATACCACGACGCATTTGTGGGCCAAGGTTAATATCCGCCACATCACCTAACAATAATGGCGTTCCTCTGTCGGTCACTTTCAGTGGTAGCGCTTTAATGTCATCAATACTGGTCAGATAGCCACTGGTGCGTACCATGTGTTCGGCTTCCGCAACCTCAATCACTGACGCTCCCGACTCCTGGTTACCATTTTGGATCGCCGCATTGATTTGTTGCAAAGTCAGGTTATAAGCGCGTAGCTTTGCCGGATCAATTTGCACTTGATACTGCTTAACCATGCCGCCAACGGTAGCCACTTCGGAGACGCCATTCACCGTTTGCAGCTCGTACTTCAAAAACCAATCTTGCAAACTGCGTAGCTGCGCAAGATCGTGTTGGCCGGTTTTATCTTGCAGTACATAACTGTAGATCCAGCCAACTCCCGTCGCATCTGGCCCCAAGGTTGGTTTGGCATTGGGTGGCAGTTTTGGCGTCACTTGACTTAGATATTCCAATACCCGCGAGCGAGCCCAATACATATCGGTTTTATCATCAAAGATGATGTAGACGTAGGAATCACCGAAGAATGAATAACCACGAACCGTTTCTGCCCCCGGGACGGCAAGCATCGCCGTTGTGAGCGGGTAAGTGACCTGATCTTCGACTACCTGCGGCGCTTGGCCGGGATAGCTGGTTTTGATGATCACTTGCACATCTGAGAGATCCGGTAAAGCATCAACAGGCGTGTTCTTTACACTGTAAAGTCCGCCCAAAGTGAGAAACAGAGCCGCCACCAACACCAAAAAACGGTTATTGATCGACCAACGAATAATCGCACCAATCATTGTTGACCTCCTAACGTTTCTGCGGCGGTAATGTTCGTCTCACTATTTGCCTGCTCACTCGCTTCCAGTGCTTTTAGTACATATTCGTCACCCTGCTTTGCCACTAGAAATCGAACCCTTTGCCCTTCAGCAAATAAGCTGAGATCAAACTCCTCCTCAACCGTGAAGTTCATCTGTCCCGCTTGCCAGCCCCATTTGCTTACCGGTTTATAGTTAAGTGTGAGCATCCCGAAATCAGCCATAAGCGTACTGATGTCTCCCGTAAGCCAAGCTTCATTGGCAGCTTCCACCCCATTAATACGTGATAAATCAGCGCTTTGGCTCGACTCTGAATCTAATAGGAAATGCGCCGACGTGACGACCGTGTCTTGCTCCGTTAACCCTTGTAAAACTTCAAGGCGCTCGCCTGCTTCGCGGCCAACTTCAACCCTTGCTGAACGGTATTTGCCATTTCCTTCAGCAAGTACGACTCGCGTAATGCCGCCCGAATGAATGACTGCTGATTTAGGAATGGTGAGCACCGCTTGTTGCGATACGGGCTGCAAAGCGATATTGGCGAACATGTTAGGCTTCAACTCCCCCTTCGGATTGAGAAATTTCAAACGCATACGCAGCGTTCGGGTTTTCGGATCCAAAATGGGATAGACGTAATCTATCTTCCCTTGCCACTCCTTGCCGGGAATAGCATCCAGTGTCATTGACGCTAAACTACCCGACGTAATCCAATGTGCTTGGCGCTCGAATACCTCAGCATCGACCCACACTTCGTTTAAAGGACCTGCGCTTATCACCGCTTGCGCTGGCGATAAGTAACCCCCTTCGCGAATATTCAAACTCGCAATCACCCCATCAGCAATGGCTTTGACCTCTATCGATTGAGTGGCTTTTCCTCGAGCGATAATCTGTCTGATCTGTTCACGATCAACACCCAGTGAAACCAAACGCTCGGTTGCGCCTTTCAGTAAACTTTCACGGCTGGCTCGATGAGCATTTAACAGCTCCTCCTGCGCTTTAACCAGCTCCGGTGAGTAGAGCGTAAATAAGACATCGCCTTTACGAACCTGCTCTCCAACCGCATTAATGTTCAGTTTTTCAACCCAACCGGCAACGCGAACGTTCGTTTGCCACAATAAACTGTCATCAAATGCAATGTAGCCCACTGTCTCAATACGTGGAGATAACTGCGCAAACACCACGGGTTCCGTTTTCACACCCAAGTTATTTTCGACCGCAGCACTGATGGTCACCGTGCCACTCTTCTCTTGTGCTTGCGTCGGCGATTCGGTGTACACAGGGATGAGATCCATCCCCATCGGTGACTTGCCCGGTTTATCACGTTTATAGTTTGGGTCCATCGGCGCAACCCAGTACAGCGGTTCAGACATCGCATTGGTTGAGTTCATTGTCTCCATATCATGACCAGACAGGTATTGATTGATGCTAAACCCCAGTAATCCACCTATCGCTAAGGAAAGTACGGCTATGTTTAATGATTTCATTGAGTTCTCCTACTTTTCTACAGGCGTAAGTGTTTCTAAAGAGGTAAGTTTTTCTACAGACGTAAGTGAAGGCGCACTAACTTGAAAATCGAACCCATTTAACAGATAAGCAAGGTTACTTTTGGTTAGGTTTAAATCGGTCATTAGGCGCATTTGTTCTAATTGCAGCGCTAGTTCATCGCTGGCAGCACTGACGACATCATTAAACTGGGAGGTATTGTTTTCATAGCCTCTCTCAACCGCTTGAGTGCGGGCTTTCGCTTGCGTTAATAAGGTGGTTTGATAGCGCGATAAACGCTGTTCGAGGTTCATTTTATCAACCAATAAGGCATTCACTTTGGCGTTCATCTGCGCCAATAGAACATCGCGCTGTGATTTAGCCGCGCCCACTTGATATTGCGCCGCAGCGTGGTTTCTATCTTGGCGGCTCCCCGTAAACAGCGGGATATCCATGGTGAGATAAGCACTGACCATATCGGCTGCGGGTCCGCCTTGCATACTGCTTGCTTGGCGATAGGCGTACATCACTTCCACACCAAACTGAGGTTGATAGGCCGTTTGTGCTATTTCGACTTGCGTTTGGTTGGTGTGAACTGCCGCTTCTGCCATGCCGACCATCGGGTGAGTGACCAACAAAGCGTAGTGAGTGGTACTGTCGTTAACCGTAACCAATTGCGCATCTAAACGGGACCAGTTCACTGACTCTTCAGCGGCTAACATAGGCTGTTCAACCAACCAAGCGCTACCTAACCATTCGGATAATTGCGACACAATGCGTTGCTGCATTTGTTGATTGGCTTGTAATTTGTCGTCCAATTTGGAAACTTGTAACCGCGCTTGCAGCAAATCTTGCGCTTCACTTTTACCTAATGAATAGTTCGTTTCAATAAAACCAGCCAGCTCACGCATTAAGGTTTGGTTTGCCCGCACAATACGTTCAGCGCGTTGTTGGTAGCCTAACTCTAACCATAATTGAGTCATGCTGTTTGCCACTTCCAACTCACGTAAATTAACCTGAAGCGCAACACCAGTGGCTTGTTGCTTTGCTTTTTTCGCTTGTAATGCCAAGCTTGAACCCCGTTCAAACTGCTGCATTAAGCCCACAGAAATGTTAGTCATAGGATCTTCATCAAACTTAAAACTATCAATGGGCAAACCACCAAAGCCAACTTTGATCTTAGGATCCATCAGGGTTGAGCTGGCCATTCCAGTTTCTTGTATTGCTTGAGACTGAGCAAAATATTGCTTGCGGACGGCATCATTCGATAATGCAGCGTCAATCAGCTGAGCTAATTGTTTTGCATGCGAATCTGGCTGAGCCATCGCGGCTTGTGGGGCTGCATTCACCATCAAGGGGAATGACAAAACGCCCACTATACTGATCGACCAAGCGATCACAGAGAGTTTAAGGTTCACAATAAAATTCCATCTTTCATGCATCGCAAAAGGTTGAGATGCAACAGAGAGTCACGAACCTAGTTAAAGGCCGCACAAACACGCCATAGGCGTAATGAAAGAGAAATTAAACGATAGGGGGACGGTAAAGTGAGCGAGCTACCATCACAATGCCACGCGTTGCTTCTGTATTGATCAACAATAAAACCGCGTGAGGTGTGAAGGGTTGGTGTTCAGTGATAAAGAAAGCTAACGTGGTCATGCACATGACGCTGCAACAGGAATCAACACCTTGGTCGCTGTGATCGATACAATCGTTACTCATCGCTGATGACGTCATGTCACTTGCATCGGAATCATGGTGAGCGGCGCTCATATTTGAGCAGTGTTGCGGCGGGTTTGCATCGTCAGTCACTGAATGTGATACAGCCGAAATCGGTGACATTGTGATCGCCATTAAAGGTGCGCTAGACACTAAGCTTGAAGCAAGCAGCGTCATCATCACCAACATGGAAACCCAAATTGTATGCAGCGAAAGTTGCATATCCAATATCACTATCTGACTGAAAACTCCAACAGACTAAAGCTTGCCCTAGGGGTAAGGTCAATTAATTTAAATTTCGAAAATCGATAAAAATAGCGATTAGGCTATCTTCTCAAGAGTTCGCCACTTGCAGATCGCTAAAAATATCAAAAAGTTGCTTGGATTTATAAGGTTTGGGCAAATACGCATCCATGCCCGCGTCAAAGCAGCTTTTAATATCCTCCTCCAAAACGCTGGCGGTTAAGGCGATAATGGGTAATTTTTCAACGCCTTGCTCTTTTTCCCATTCGCGGATTTTCTTAGTCGCGGTTAAGCCATCCATCACTGGCATCATGCAGTCCATTAACACCGCAGCAAAATGTCCCCCTTGGGTGATGGCATCTACCGCTTCTTGCCCGTTGTTGGCCACCACATAACCAATCCCTGCTTTTTCAAGGAAGAAGCTGGCGATTTTTTGGTTCATCAAATTGTCTTCAACGATCAAAATACGCTTATGATTGCACTCTAAGTAGTCTAACTGACTCTCCTCGACTGGCGTTAAAAGCGTTTCTGTATCGGCCACTAATGCTTTGAGGGCACGTTCAAAACGCGCCCCTAAAAAAGGCAACGTGATACTTGCCTGCGCAAGATGAATTGCGTCTTTGTTGACGAACAAGTGATGCTGCAGAACCACTATTTTTGCACTTGAAAAATGCTCACGTAGCGCAATGAGATCCGATTGCACGCTGTGGCTTAAGCTTTGGCAATATAAAATACATACGGCGCTAAGCCCACTCTTGACTGCTTGTTCAACATCACGCGCTTCATTGAGTTGAATCCCCCATTGAACGCATTCACGCCGAATAGCGGATGAGTAGTTAGACATATTGGTAATTAACAACGCCTGCGTGGCAAGAGGCTCAACTTGCGGCTGATCTTCGGCAACCTCAATCGGGACGACAAATTCAAAGCAGCTACCTAAGCCTTTAGTGGACTGTACATGAATGTCACCCTGCATCAGATCAACTAATTGACGGCAGATAGCCAACCCTAACCCAGTCCCACCAAAACGACGGGTAATACTGCTATCTTCTTGAATAAATGGATCAAAAATCGTGTTCAACATCTCTTTATCGATGCCACTTCCCGTATCGGATACAGCAAAACGTATCGAGATTATATCGCCCGTTTCTAAGGTTAAACCCGTGTTGACATAACCATCTTTGGTAAATTTCACCGCATTGGACAACAAGTTCATCAAGACCTGCTTCAGACGATATTCATCCGCGATGATAAAACGAGGTAATGCAGGGTCGAGATAAATATTAAGCTCAATATGCTGGCTCAACGCTTTCGCGTTCACCAAGTTCACCGTGTCGTATACCAATTCAGCGAGTTCAAAGCGATGTGGAGCAAGCTCCAAGTTGCCTGATTCAATTTTAGATAAATCGAGAATATCGTTAATCAAGATCAGCAACGCTTGCGAAGAGGTATCAATATCGGCCAGGATTTCACGCTCATTCCCCGTAAACTCGCTGCGTGACAATATTTCAGTCATACCGATGATTCCATTAAGAGGCGTTCGGATCTCATGCGACATATTGGCTAAGAACGCGCTTTTGGCTCGATTAGCGGCAATTGCCGCTTCCTTTGTTTCCACCAAAGCACTCTCGTACTGTTGCTGTTTCTCAATAATATGGTTGAGATTGATTGTAAAGCGGGAAAACTCATCTTTGCCATCAATCGGGATCTGTTCAATGCCGTTCTGCTTTTCACGCAATCGACTCATGGTATTGATGATCCGCTTAAGCTTTGACGAGATGCGAGATGAGGTACTTGCTCCTAGCACAAACAGCAGCGCCAACACGGCCAACAGCGATGCCGATATACTTAACATACTCATTTTTTCTTGCTGGAGACGCACATTCAGTTGAGTCGATAAGTGTTGGTTGACACTTTGCACCAGTTTATCTATCGCCAAGTAACGCTCTTCCACATTTTTGACATAAGAAGCTAATGCTTGAGAATCGGCTTCATTACTAACGATTTTTTCGCGAATCAAAGCGGCTTGGAGAAATTCAGGTTGCGTAAACGACAGCATCAGTTGTTCGAGTTGAGCACCGTTATCAATGATACGTTCGAAGTATTGTTGCTGGCGCTCAACAGCTTGAAAGTATTCTGTTTGTCGAGATTGAAACACCTCTTGATCCATGGTTAATTCTTTGATTAACCACGCCTCTTTTTGCACCCAAAATGCAAACCAATGCAGGTCGCTATACACCAGATCCAAGGTATGGATATCAACAGGCGCAAGAAAACTGTTGGTTTTTTGCAGATCGGCCATCACTTCATACAAAAGATTAAATACTTGGCGGCCTAATTCTAGGGTCTCGCTTTGTGAGGCCGACGGCAACTCATCCAACAAATGGTGAAGGTCAAGCACACGGTTTTCTATCAATGTACGGTTACTTTTACTCCCAAAATGACTATTTGTATCCAGCACAATTTTATCCAGCGATTCAGCTAGCTCCTGCTTGAGCTGCGGCCGAGAGTCCTCGCTATTTTCGCTGCGCAGCTGCGCACTGAGCAAGGTATAAAAAAGGGCTGAACTGGTGGTGACCTGATTGATTGCTCCAATCTTTTGGTTCAACACATGGTATGTATCTAAACGGCTTTCAAATGGGGGGAATAGACGCCATGCCACAGCCAGAATAACCAGTGTTGGTATGAGGCAGAGTAAGAACAACCGTGCCTTAATTGAGAAGTGGGTAAGTATTACCATTGTTATCATCCTTGGAAGTAATACATCCTAGCCAATGGTTAAATAGTAGACGTTATTTTATGCGTCTGCGCTCTTATTAAGATAAAACCAGCGCAGTAACGAAAGCATTGCGCGTCACGATTCATCCAATAAGCGTGATGGTGAATTAACCGAAAACTCACCACATTTTAAGATAACAATTTGAATCTAATCTCATTTTTATGAAAAAGAAAAACCATTCCACATCAAATATTTGAAGCAGACCATTATCATCACAAAATAAGTCGCGACTTTAGAATTTGTCAATATCTCTAACCACCGCCAAAAACCACTCAATACGCTGATTTTTACCTAGTTTTCAGTAAAAAATGTCGTCATTATTTTTGCTAGCAGAATAACCATTCCACATTTACAATCCGGCCACATAAAAACAACAATAAACATCGACTTGTATCTCAGCACAGATGACCGTGCAAGATACGCGTTCACCAGCCCTACACTGTGAACATTACTGCTTAACATAACGTGAAAGGTCCCAAGTCAATATGAGCCCAGAGAAACATCTCTCAGACTGGCAAGCCAGCCAAACGATTGCTGAATCTATGTCTCCCCTCATCGGTCAGCTTTATCGCCAACAAGGTGTTGAAGTGGTTTTATTTGGAAAAACACTCATCAACGCCACCACCATTGATATCATCAAGGCACATCGTGTTGTTCGTCGCTACACAGGTGAGGCGCTTTCAACCCAGCAAACGATGCCGATTTTACAAAAACTGACCACGCTTGCTCTGTCGCCATGTCGTATCGACATTGGCCAACTTGCTCATCAATTTTGGCAACAACATGATGATGAACATGGCCTTGAAGATTACCTGCTAACGGCGCTTAATGGTGCGTTGAATGGTGAAACACTCAGTGAGCCTAAGGATGTGGTGCTGTACGGTTTTGGTCGTATTGGTCGCTTGCTGACTCGTCTTTTGATAGAAAAAAGTGGCCCGGGCTATCCACTGCGCTTGCGAGCGATTGTCGTTCGTGGGGGTAAAGCAGGAGATTTAGAAAAACGGGCAAGCTTGCTACGCCGTGACTCAGTTCATGGCCAGTTTAACGGCAGCATCATCATCGATGAGGCTCGCAAGGCCATTATTGCCAACGGCAATTATATCCAAATCATCTACGCCAATAAGCCACAAGAGGTTGATTATTCACACTATGGTATTCATAACGCGTTAGTGGTCGACAATACTGGTGTTTGGCGTGATAGCGAAGGGCTTAGTCAACACTTGAACTGTCAAGGGGCAAGCAAGGTGCTGCTGACAGCACCCGGCAAAGGTGAGATTAAAAATATCGTGTTCGGCGTAAACCACGCTGATATTCAGCCCGAAGACACCATTATCTCAGCCGCCAGTTGCACCACCAACGCTATCACACCGGTATTGAAAGCAATTCATGATCAATATGGCGTACTTTCTGGCCATATCGAAACGGTGCACTCTTTTACCAATGACCAAAACCTTATCGACAATTTCCATTCAGGTGAACGACGTGGCCGCAGCGCATCGCTCAACATGGTGTTAACCTCAACGGGTGCTGCCAAGGCAGTTGCCAAAGCGTTACCTGAACTCGCGGGTAAGTTAACCGGTAATGCAATTCGTGTCCCCACGCCAAACGTGTCGATGGCCGTGGCTAACCTCAACTTAGCCAATGCAGTGAATAAGCAAGATCTTAACGCGTATTTACGTGAAATGGCGCTTAGCTCGCCACTTTCAGCGCAAATTGATTACACCGATTCAACAGAAATTGTCTCAAGTGATTTGGTAGGCTCTCGCCATGCTGGCGTAGTTGATGGCGCAGCGACGATCGCTCAAGACAACCGCTGCGTGCTCTACATTTGGTATGACAATGAATTTGGCTACAGCGGCCAAGTTGTACATTGTATGGAGCAGATGATGGGCGTTCGTTACCGAACTTTCCCAGCTATCGCCCAATAAACGGCTTAATATTGTTTTTATCTCCACAACATAATAATAGTGAGTGTTTATCTCACCTCCCCCTGCTTGCCGCCTTTTGATATAAGGCGGCTTTTTTATGACGTGATCAGTTCAATGAGATTTCAACGTCCGAAACTAATCTGCTCGAACACGCTAAGGCATAGCCTTGTTCACGCAGCGCCTTCTGGTCATTCAAAGCCTAAGGTTGCAAAATATTTATCAAGTTTCGATGAGTAATGCTGGTGCAGTTGGTCCGATATAAATTTCTTTCACACCCAATGCGAGTAGCGTCAGATCGATAACGATCGCCTTTTGTTCAAACCAAGAAAGAACTAATGTCAGTGGGAGTTCACTCACACCACAAACAAAGACACCAAAATGACTCAAAATTTGAACTGTCTGTCAGAGTCCCAATATTATTGGGGGAATGAACATCGTCCATACAACTCCAAAAAATTAGAGACACAACATTCATGTTGGATTCATCTTGGCTGCGTTAACCTAGCTTCAATTCAGAAAGAGGTACAGGTTATGAATAGATTTATTGTGACTACATTTGCGCTGGTTGTAGGGTTTTTCGCGTTGATGCTGAGTTTGCTGCTCGCCATTCCTCTCGCTATTGCAGCGATCATCACTGGCAAACGTATAGAGAAGCAGCTCAAGCGCCACACCTTTACGTCAAAAAGCGGCTACGTTATTGAAGGTGAGTATGAAGAAAAAACTCAAGCACACTATCGATGAACAACCCTATTCGCACTCTTTCATTGGCACGGCGAAACTGATTAGAAGCGGGAGGCATTTCCTCCCGTTTTTTGGGTATTAGCTAAAGAGTCATGACGACACGGATGGCAAGCGCAATCAGTACTACGCCCGACAAACGGTCAATCAATACGGCACGCGCGCGCAGTTTATCGAGTAATATTGGGCTAGAAAGAATTAAGGTGATGAACGTATACCAAAGCCCGTCCACTAAAAATGGTGTTAACACAATAATAGCTTTGCTGCTCAGTTCGTTGCCGATGGCGACAAATTGACTGAATAACGCGATGAAAAATAGCGCGATTTTAGGACTAAGCAGAGAAATCAATAATCCCTCTTTAGCCGACTGCCACACACTGACCGTCTCACCCGATTCTAATTTAGCCGCCACGCCCCCTTTTGAACGTAATGCATTGATACCCAAATAGGCCAAATACAACGCGCCTGCATAGCCTACTGTCTTAAACAGTAAGGGGGATTGATGCAGTACAACCGCTAAGCCAATTAAGGTAATGAAGGCATAGACACCAATACCAAATGCGTGCGCCCACGCCGTTGCAAACCCATTTTTACGCCCACCAGCGAGGCTATGTTTGGCCACCATCGCTAGGCTTGGCCCTGGCGACATCGCGCCTAAAATACAAATGGTAAATAGTGATAACCAAACGGTGAATGTCATGGATTTCTCGCTGTTGTTTCGGTGATTTAAGGTAATGACGATAACGAAATGACTCGCATAACGCTACCTGAATGTGGCGCTGCCCAAACGGCCTGATATTGCAGGTGAGCCGTTGCACTCAATGGGCGTAAGCAAACTGAGATAGATGCATATTATTTCGCTTCAGCGTATGCTAACCGCCAGAACGATATTTGGGAACGGAAGCCGTGAATAAGTTAAAACAAGAGATCACCTTGCTGTCTGGTATTGGACAACTTTCCACCACTTTAATGGGAACAGGGTTATTTATGATCCCAGCGATTGCCGCTGGTATTGCAGGTGAGCTCTCACTGTGGGCATGGCTACTGCTGTTTGTGGCGATTTGCCCGATTGCACTGACGTTTGCCGCTCTGGGTAAGCGTTACCCTAACGCCGGCGGAACCGCCTACTTTGTCCGCCAAGCTTTTAACGCTAAGTTGGAACGCTCGGTTGCTTGGCTTTTTGTCAGCGTGATCCCTGTCGGCGTTCCGGCCGCTGTCGCATTGGCGGCAGGCTTTGCTCAACAACTCCTCCCTGCGCCACTGAACTCGGCGATGATGGCGCAAGTATTAACCGTACTGTTGCTGATTGCGGTCAATTTGGCGGGCACCAAATCTTCCGGGCAGTTACAAACCGTTATTGCGCTGAGCATTTTCGTATTAGTTGGTGCTTTTTTCTGGATAGGCGATGTTGGTGCTGCAGATTTAACCATGCCCGCACTCAGCACGGACAGTATTTGGCCGATTGGCGCCGCACTCGGAGTGATGTTCTGGTGTTTCGTCGGGATTGAAGCGTTCGCTCATATGGGAGAAGAGTTTAAAAACCCACAGCGCGATTTTCCGATCGCGATCATTGTCGGCTGCTTTGTGGCTGGAATCACCTATTGGGCATGCTCGGTGGTCATCCTTAAATTTGGTGCGTATGGCAGCGCAGAATTTGATAGCACCTCCATTCCTTGGCTGAGCGAACAAATTTTTGGTAGCAGTTTGGCAACGGTGATAAGCCTTATCGGCTTTTTTGCGTGCTTTGCGAGCATCAATTTATACACGCAAAGCTTATCTCGCATGGTGTGGGCACAAGCAAGGCAATATCGACCAGAAAGCGCAATCGCCAGAATTTCAATCCGCGGCGTCCCAGCCAATGCAACCATTGCTGTTGGAGTTGTATTAATGGCTTCTTGCCTGCTTGGTGAATGGTCTGGTCTTAATCTGGAATTTTTCCTAAAACTTGCGAATGGAATCTTTGTCTTAGTTTATCTGTTAGCGATGTTCGCCGCTTATAAATTGCTCAGTGGCATCAACAAACTGTTGGCGGCGATTTCGTTGATCCTCTGCACTGCGGTATTTATCTGCTTAGGCTGGTCAATGCTGTATGCTCTGACTATCTTCATTTTGCTCTCTTTACCTTGGCAACGTTTGGCAAGAAAAAGTCAGCCGAAGCAAGAGCTTTAACTTATCGCTTACCTTGCGGTATTGCCGTGACCACTTAAGTGGGCATCATTCTGCAAATAAAAAATTTTGCCGAAATAAAAGGCTCTCAGTATAGAGAGCCTAAAAAATAGCAAGGAGAGGATATTAAATTTAAGTGCGGATGTGCTTAATCGCGCTATTTAACTCATCGACATTACGTTGCAAATCAACAACGACAGGCCCGAGTTGATTGATGGCAACGTTCATATCACCCGAAAGGGCTTTAATGTTACTGAGATTGCTGGAAATTTCGTCGCTCACAGCCAATTGCTCTTCTGTCGCAGCCGATATCGACGTATTCAATTTATGGATCTCAATCGCCGATCCTTGGATGGTACCAAGCGCTTCGTTCGCCACCGACATATTAGAGCGCGTTGACTGCATTTTATCAGCACTCACCCGGATCGTTTTGGTCGATTGTTCTGCTTTCTCTTGCAGCATCGAAATCATGCTCTCGATCTCACCCGTCGATTGTTGAGTTCGTTGGGCAAGTGAGCGTACTTCATCCGCTACCACCGCAAAACCGCGACCTTGCTCACCCGCACGAGCAGCCTCTATCGCCGCGTTCAACGCCAGTAGGTTGGTTTGTTCAGCAATCGCTTTAATCACATCAAGCACATTACCAACGTTATTAGACTCATTCGCAAGTTGCTGGATGATCTCGGATGTTTTGGTAAATTCACCCTCTAATTCACCGAATTCATGGGTCGTTTTATCAAAGACCTGTTTACTGGTACTGGCTTCTTTTTCCGCGCTGCCCGCATACTCTTCTGCCATGGTGGTGCTTTCCGCCACGCTAGAGAGCGCCGATGTCATCTCTTCCATCGCCGTCGCCGCCATTTCAAGTTCTTGATTTTGCTGATTCGCCACTTTGACGTTTTGTTTGGTGACATCGCTTATCGTTTCAGAGATGGCCGAAATGGTGTGGTTTACCTGGTTTATTTTGCTAATGGTGGTGGCATAACTACCAAGCACCTTATTAATTGTACCGCCGATTATGCCCAGTTCGTTGTGGCTGTTATCGTCAACTCGCAAAGTCAAATCAGAATTTTTGTCTACTTGTTGTAGCAATTTAGCCATGGTATCAATCGGCTTCACTACTTTTCGGTTAACAATGGCATACCCAATAATGGCAATAATAAAAACACTAATTAAGGAGATATTTCCAACCAATACCGTACTTTTTACTTTCTGCGCCGCATCCATGAATTGTTTATTGGTTCGATTTTCTAATTCAATAAAGAACTTATCGATCGGAGCCATGATTTTGGCTTTCTCTTGATGGTATTCATTACTGTGTAAGAGAGAAATCGCCATATTACGGTCTGGCTCTTTTCTAACGGTGTAGTTGCCATTGCTATCAGGATAAAGCCCCTTAACAGCATTCATCGCTTTGACTTCCATGTTCACTAAGCCATCTGAATTAGCTTGAGCTTCTTTGAGCAAACTAAACTCTTGCTGAGTAAAACCAAGATCCGTCATCATTTGGTTGAGAGAGATATTCTTACCGTCTGCTTTAGGCTTTTGTCCATATTGCAGCACAAGGTCCCAATATATCGTGTGGTAGTTCTGCGGGCGAGGTTTCTTACCATTACGAATATCAAGAATATCCATGTACATTTTTTCGTATTTTTCATCGCCACTGACCACATAAGTCCGGCCTAACCGAGTTAAGTCATCAGAGCTTTGACGAAGCTCATCGGCCGCTTGGTAAGATTGATAACGAACTTGAGCCATATTATCAACTTGTTGCATCAGCCCATTGAGCTGCAATACCGTCACAACACTAATGACAATACCAATACCGATGACAGCAAACACGAGCTTCATGGTGTTGTTGATATTCATAAAAGTATCCTTCTTCATTTATCAACGAAATTATTTCTGTTTATTCATTATTATTATTGCTTTTAGCATAGGATGAGAATGGCCAAAATGTCGAATTTTACGCCACAATTATTGCATCAATTTTAAGCACCATCATACTTCAACTTATTTTTTCAGTCGGTACTGGCAACTGAGCCAATACCTCTTTAGCCGCTTCAAAATCAAAATCTTCAATCGCATGCATCAAACTTTTCTTTTGCTCGTCAGACCATAAATTGCATTGTTTAATTTGGTGGATCATATGAATCGCATCAGCATCGTAGTTTTCAACACATTGCACTAATTGTTGGTAGAGCAACGCAATATCACGGTGCTCTTGCTGCGGATGTAATTGTGTCTGCTCCCAATCTCTTAGCTCATCCAACAAAGTAGACATCAACTTTGATACCGTGTTGAGATCTTGAATGGCGGGTTTCGTATGTCGCTGCACAACCCCTTCCATCTCGTTGGCTAGCTGCGCAATAGGCTCAATCCCTAGATTAGCCGCTGAACCTTTTAGGGTGTGCATCACTCGCTCTGCCTCTTCCCACAGCCCCTTATCAATCAATTTAGGGAATTGCGCTATTTCTTGCTGCTGGCTGGCAAGGAAGTGATCCAATATTTCAAAGTATCGCTGCGCATTGCCACCAATTCGGAAAATCGCTTGCTCCACATCAATACCCGTCAATTCTGGGTAGCCAGTGCTCGGTTTCACTTGATTCGGTAATACCGTAGAGGGTACTGGCGTGGTTTCATCCGCCTTTAAATATTTGCGTAGTACGTGGTACAAGCGCTGTACATCAATTGGCTTCGCCACATGATCATTCATACCTGCATTTAAACAGTGCTCGACATCTGAAGACATCGCATTGGCGGTCATTGCAACAATCGGTAGCGTTTTCCACTCCTCATGTTGGCGGATCTCTTTCGTCGCACTGATACCATCCATAATGGGCATCTGCATATCCATCAGCACTAAATCAAAAGCTTCTTGCTGCAATTTCGTCAAAGCTTCTTGTCCATTATTAGCAAGAACAATGCTCAATTGAGTACTTTCTAACAGGCCGAAAGCCACCTCCTGGTTCACTTCGTTATCTTCTACCAAAAGCACTTTTTGCCCAATAAATGTTGGCCTTGTATCATGATCAAGATACTCATGGCTCTGCCTTAATTGCTCGATGCCGTAGCTGTCCATAATGGCATCAAGGAGATTTGATGGGTTCACAGGTTTCACAATCAAGGCATCGACTAATTTACTGTTTTCTCCCACCAAGGAGATTTCTCGGCCGTAAGCCGTGACGAGGAATCGTTTGGTGTTATCAAAAACACCCAATGGTTTCATTCTCTGCAGCAACTCTATGCCATTCATACCCGGCATATTCCAATCAATAAACAGCATATCAAAATGCGTATTGCGGATTTCATCGAGCGCCTCAAAACCGTTACTGACTGACTTCGCTTCAAAATGCATCGCATTGAGCAAGGTCATTAAAATATTGCGTGCCGAGTCATTATCATCGACTACCAACGCACGTTTGCCTGCTAGAGCGCTGAGTGGCTTAGCGATATCGCGCATTTTGGCTTCTTGCAGCCCACACTCAACCGTGAATTCAAAGGTGGATCCTGACCCTTCTTCACTGCGTACTTGAATGTCGCCACCCATCAATCCGACTAGCTGTTTACTGATGCTAAGCCCCAAGCCCGTGCCTCCATATTGGCGAGTAATGCTATTATCAGCTTGAGAAAATGCAGAGAACAGAGTGGCTACGTTAGATTCAGCAATGCCAATACCTGTATCAGAAACGGTAAACTTCAAGGTCACGTTGGCGTCGTTTTGCCCCACGACTCGTGCCGAAACGATGATCTCCCCTCGTTCGGTAAATTTCACCGCATTGCCACATAAGTTAACGAGGACTTGCCCCAAACGCAGCGGGTCGCCCACCAAGCCCACTGGAATATGTGGATCGATATCTAATAAAAACTCGATGTTTTTCTCTTGGGCTTTTAGCGAAATCAAGGTGGTGAGGTTATCCAATACCTCATCAAGGCTAAAATCAATGTGCTCAACATTCAGCTTGCCCGCCTCTATTTTGGAAAAATCCAAAATGTCGTTAATGATGCCAAGCAAGTTTTTCGCCGATTCATTAATCCGTGAAATGTATTTTTGTTGCGTAGGATTGAGCTCGGTATTGAGTGCTAGATGGGCCATGCCCAAAATGGCATTCATTGGTGTACGGATCTCGTGGCTCATGTTCGCAAGGAAATCGCCTTTGGCTTGGCTCATGGCATCCGCGGTCTCTTTAGCTTCTCTTAACTGCTCTTCCATCTGCTTGCGATCGGTTAAATCAAGCAAAATTCCGACAATTCCAGAGACTTCACCGCGATTATTTTGGAAAGAAGCTTCGTATACCAACATCTCTCTTTTGTGGTGTGAAGCGTCATAGAGAGACAATTCGTAATCTTGCGAAGACTGCTCCTCTCCAAGCCTTTTATGTACTTGGGCAAAAATGGTCGCCGTTTCATTTTGAAAGATATCTTGCGGCGATTTACCGATAATTTGCTCGGCAGACAGGCCAACTAAATCCATAAACTTAGCGTTAATGGTCAGATACGTACCCGAGGCCGACAAGCAATACATGGGGTTCGGCGTCGCATCGAGGATCTCTTGATTCAGTTGAGATTGTTCGAGTACTTTCTGCTCGGCTCGTCGCTGAATTTCAATGTTTTGGCTCAATTGAATACTGACCGATAAGTCATCCAACATTTGCGATAACCACTGAAATTGCAAACTCGACAACGACCCGATAGTACCCAGCTCTAGTAAAGCGACAGGATGCTGATTGACGTGCAGCGGCAAATAATACACTTCGTTAATGACTAACTTGCCACCGTTAAATTCAATGTGACAGTTGCCATCGAGTGCTTTCATCGCATAGGGCTGACCGCTGAGCAACACGCTGAGCTGCGTCGATGATGGATCGGTGTATTCTCTGGCCGAATGCTCACCATAACCCACCCCAGCCACTCGTTTTAATACGCCCTCTTGATAGATGTACATGCCAACCATTTCCAAAGGAAATTGATGCAGTAAGAACTGCGTAACTTCATTACACAAACGGTCCGTAGAATCGTTTTTGCGCAGGATGATATTGAAATCTTTAAGCAAGGTATTTTGGCTAAGCTGCTCAGCGATGTGATGAAACACCACATTCAAACTGTCGATAAAATGTTGTAGCTCTGCATAGGCAGTTTGAGTGATCGTAAAAGCGTAATCTTCCCGTTTAACTTGAGTCACAACCGTTTTGAGTAGCTGACTTAACGGATTGATGTAAAGACGCCACAGCAGAACAAAGGAGGAGATGATCACGCTGAGTAAGGTTAATACTAACGCCAAGTTTATCCATTCATAACGCAGCGCTTCGCTATCGGCACGTTGGATGTTTTGCTCCATGCGTTGCATGATCGATTGATGCGCAGAACCAATCGCCTGCATAATTTTCGCCTTTTCCGCGAAGTATTGGTCACCATAGAGAATAGCCCGAGCCAATTCCAGATCCGGCTCACCTGTGTCGACAAATTCGCCTTGGCTATTCTTTTTCCATCCTTTGATGGCCATGAAGGCTTCTCTTTCGAGTGACACCAGTGAATCAGACAAAGTAAGCGCATTTTTGAGCTCTAAAAACTCCACCGATTCAATGCCCGAAAGACGCATTCTATCGAGTAACGAAGGGTTGTCTGGTGCGCCACCCAGTGAGCGGGCAAGTAGTTTGTTTTGTGCAACAACATCCCAAAATTCGTACTCATTCCCTTTCGGTAAAGGCACAGAACCATTTCTGACGCTCAGCACATAATTAAAAAGGTTGAGCCACTTTTCATCGCCAGTCGAAGCGTAGGCTCGGGCAAATTTGGTTAAGTGATCTGAGCTCTGCTTCAACTCTTGTGACAGACGATAGAAACGGTAAAGTTCGTCGTTCAGTTGTCGGCTCTCCGTTCTCAGAGCGGCTACTTTGTCTGTGATACTAAACATCGCAATGGAACATAATCCCATAGCAATAAATAAGACGGTGAATAAAGTTCGGATGGATCGCATGTGAAGCGCCTTCTTAATAATTTTCTCACTCTACTAACGCTGAGATTAGCTATAGTTATTGATAAGTTTAGACTTAAACCCAACCTTCGCCGCTCAATTGCTATTTTTTATTAGGAAAGACTCATGCCCATCGAAAACTTGGACAATTGTACCGTGTTAATCGTCGATGATTCGCCAGATAACCTTGCATTTATGTCACAGGGGTTGGCTAACCGATATCATGTCAAGGCCGCTAAATCAGGCCCGATGGCGCTCAGTATCTTAGACAAGTTTTCTATTGACCTAGTGTTGCTCGATATTGTTATGCCGGAAATGTCAGGTTTTGAAGTCATACAAAAGATCATGGCAAACCCTAACACCCAAGACATCCCTGTGATTTTTCTGACCGCAAAGGATAACCCTGAAGATCAAAAACTAGGCTTTGAGTTAGGTGCGGTTGACTATGTATACAAACCCGTAAGCGTACCGTTGCTAAGAGCCAGAGTAGATACTCACCTGCAAAACAAAATTTCAAAAGACATACTGAAGAACCAAAATGGCTACTTGGAAAAAGAGGTGATCAAACGTTCAAATGAATTGGATAAAATGCAAGACGCGGTCGTGTATGCTCTCGCCAGCCTCGCTGAAACCAGAGACCCAGATACTGGTAACCATATCCTGCGAACACAACATTACGTCAAAGCGTTAGCCGAGCAACTGGCTAAGCTGCCAAAATATCAACAAAAGCTAACGCCGAATGTTATTAATACCTACTTTAAAGCCGCCCCTTTACACGATATTGGTAAAGTGGGCATCGCCGACAACATACTATTAAAACCAGGAAAACTGGACAGTGATGAGTTTGAGATCATGAAAGGCCATGCCAGCTTAGGGCTACGTGCGCTAGAAAAAGCGGAAAAGATGTCAGGCGCGAAAAATGACCTTATCGATATGGCGAAAGAGATCGCCCATGGGCACCATGAAAAATGGGATGGCTCTGGCTATCCTAACGGTTTACAAGGTGATGCTATACCACTCAGCGCACGGTTAATGGCTGTCGCTGATGTTTATGACGCTCTGATTTGCCGACGCATCTATAAGGAGCCGATGCCTCACGCCGATGCGAAAGGGATTATTTTGGACGGAAGAGGAAGCCATTTTGACCCAGAAGTCATTGATGCCTTCTTGGCAATAGAAGAGCGCTTTATTTCGATTGCCCATGAATACGCCGACGATTGATATCTTGGTAAGCAACGTATTATTAAACAAAAAGATAAACGTATGAAGGTAACCTTTCGCCCCGCAAGTGACAGCGATTATCAATTTGCTTTTGATCTAAAAAAAGTCGCAGAAATGGATGCTATTACGGCGATATTTGGCTGGGATGAAGAGTTGCAGCAAGTGCTGCATCGCCAAGAATGGCATTCTGGTCTACCAACGATCATCTGCGCTGATGGCCAACCGATTGGCACTTATTTACTGCAGAGCAAGCATGAAACGCTCTACTTCTCACGCTTTTTTATTCTGCCAGATTTTCAAAATAGAGGGGTGGGTAGCCAAGTGTTACAACTGGTCGTCAACCAAGCCAATCTGACTCAATACCCATGTAAGCTCTGTTATTTGCAAGGTAGCCCCGTCGGTGCTTTGTATCAGCGATTTGGGTTTACGCACTACCAAATGGACGATGAGTTTTCTCATATGCATTTCATTCCAACGCCCAAAGGCCAATAGCTCAGTACCCTTTGTGCTATCTTAAATTAAGGTTAGCGATCGGCAAACAGCCTACGCGGCGAGAAAATAAGCTTCATCATTAACGCCAGCCCACCTGTAGCACAACAAAATGGTTACATTTGTTTATTCATATTCATTACTTATTGAATAAAATGCGTGAGCAATCTCTGATTAATGTCGTTTCATTTATAGGGTAAATGGTTGTGTGAACAAGGTTTCATCTTTTTTTAACGTTACGTTAGACAATATTTTCATTAACACCTTTGGATAGGAAACAGATATGTTGTATTTGGAATTTTTATTCCTGCTATTAATGCTCTATATAGGCTCACGCTACGGTGGTATTGGCCTTGGTGTGGTTTCTGGTATTGGCTTGGTCATTGAAGTTTTTGTCTTCAAAATGCCACCCACATCACCACCGATCACCGTCATGTTGATCATTCTTGCCGTTGTCACCTGTGCTTCAATACTCGAAGCGGCTGGCGGATTGAAATACATGCTGCAAGTGGCAGAACGTTTACTGCGTAAGAACCCGAAAAATGTCACTTTGATTGCACCGTTCGTCACTTACGCAATGACGTTTATGCTGGGTACTGGCCATGCGGTGTATTCCATCATGCCGATCATTGGTGATGTGGCATTGAAAAATGGGATCCGTCCTGAACGTCCAATGGCTGCGTCTTCTGTTGCTTCGCAAATCGCGATTACCGCTTCCCCAATCTCAGCGGCCGTTGTCTACTACCTTGCTCAATTGTCGAATATTCAACACGAGATCACCTTGCTCTCTATTTTGCTGGTCACTGTGCCTGCGACCTTATTCGGAACGCTGTTGATGTCTTTGTACAGCTTGCGCCGTGGGAAAGAACTAGATGATGATCCTGAGTATCAAGAACGTCTGCAAGATCCAGTGTGGAAAGAGAAAATCCTAAACACAACCGCGACAACGCTGAATGAAACGTTACCCGCGGCAGCGCGTAATTCTGTGTTGATTTTCATTGGTGCGATATTAACCATAGTCGTGCTAGCGATGGTGCCAGAAACACGCACTATTGTTGAAGGCAGTAAACCGATCAGTATGGCGGTGGTTATCCAGATGATGATGCTCTGCTTTGGCGGTATCATTTTACTGGCAACCAAAACCGACCCACGAGATGTACCAAACGGTGTGGTATTCAAATCAGGTATGGTAGCGGCAATTGCCATCTTCGGTATCGCTTGGATGTCGGATACCTATTTCCAATACGCGATGCCGCAGTTTAAATCAGGCATTGTTGAGATGGTTACCGACCATCACTGGACCTTCGCGCTTGCACTATTCATTGTTTCTGTTGTGGTGAACTCACAAGCCGCAGTAGCGGTAATGATGTTACCTGTAGGCCTCGGGCTAGGTTTAGAACCTGCGCTACTGGTGGGATTAATGCCCGCACTGTACGGATACTTCTTCATTCCAAACTATCCGTCAGATATTGCAACGGTCAACTTTGATACCACAGGAACCACCAAAATCGGTAAGTACTACTTCAACCACTCGTTCATGTCCGTCGGTTTAATTGGCGTCGTGAGTGCGTGCTGTTTAGGTTATGTGCTGAGCCAAATCATCATTGGTTAACCCACTGTAAATGCCCCAGACTGATACAGCGCTGGGGTGTGTTTACTGCTAAATAAAAAAGTGCACCCAACTGAGCCTGAAGCCGTTGGGTGCACTTTTTCTTTATTTAACTGCTCTTTTCTTTATTTAAACGTCATGCTTGATAATGTTGTTGTCCAATAAGAAACCAACAATGTCAATCGACGCCATGCCATCAAAATTGAATTGGCTGGCAAGATCTTGCACCACAATGGTTTGATGTACGTTACTGTCCGTCAAAATTTCCAATTCCACATCCGTCGTGTTGGTCATCACTTTCGCTTCTATCTGATGAGAAGTGTGTAGCGAAACGAGCAGTTGATCCATGGGCAAATGTAAATCGGCCACAACATCAGTGAGATCTATCACATCACCTTCACCAGCGTTGAAATCAGTGATAGTGTCGGTTTGCTCATCAACAGTATCGGGCGTCCATTTAAATATGTCAGCGCCACTTCCCCCGGTTAAGATGTCGGCACCAAGCCCGCCAATCAAGGTATCATTTCCGCCACCACCCACTAAGGAGTCATCACCATCACCACCTTCAAGGTGATCATGACCACTGCCTCCTAGCAACTGCGCCCCAACATTACCGGCGAGCAATTGCGCATCATCCCCGTTCGTTGATTGATCAATCGTGCTGCCGTCAGGCAATACTTCAATCGCAATATCAATTGATGCAGAGGCTGCACGGCTACCATCCGTTTCTGTTGAGATAGCCGCTACCGACAGAGTGTGTTGCCCTAAATCGAGCCCGCTAACCTGTAATCCGTCGATAGCATCAGCGGAAACACTCCACACTCCGTTTTGCTCAGTCACACTGCCCGAGCTACTAGAAAGGGTAGCGCCACTTGGCAGACTGTCGATCTCCAATGACAACACTTCATGGCTATCCGTTAATGCCGCGATTAACCCCAGCAATGCAATACCTTGAGCGCTGATACTTTGGCTAACATACGTCTGCTTCATATAATTAAAGCTCGGATCAAGGGTTAATATCGGCGTATTGGCTTTGGGCGTCACCGCAATACTGACGGTTTCTGTCTCTTCTAACGCCATACCAGAAACATTGTCGGCATAAACACCACCATCATTGGCCTTAATTGTCAGATCAATATGGTCACTACCAATCGCGGTGGCATCAACAAAAACGCCACTGGCGGGATCGCTGCTATTAAGTAGCGCATTAATATCCGATAACGTGCCTTGTAGGACGAGTTCTCCAGCCAAATTGGTGCTCTGCGTGACAGAACTTAACGCGGGGATCACAGCACTGAGCAAACCTTCGCTCACGCTCAAAATCACCGTCATGGGGTCGTTGGCATGTGAGCCTGCATAATCGATATCACTCACACTCAAGCCGGTAACTTTTTGCCCCGCCTCTTCATCAATCGTTGTGGTGACCGTAGCACTATCAATGGTGGGCGCATCATTGACCGCCTGAACATCAACTGAAACAGTAAACTCACGCGCAGGCCCCAAATGTTCAGTACCGTCCAGCCCTGTATCGACCGACTGCACTTTAATCGTCAGATCTCCTGCCCAAGTGTCCTTATGCCAATCACCAGAATTAAAAATCAGTTTATCTAAGCTTTGCGCATCGGCATTCAACAACCATACGCCACCGCCGATGTAAGTCCCCAGCGTGCCATCAGGCAATGCAATACTTGCTCCATCTGGCACCCCGGAAACTTCAATTCGCAACGTTTCTGGCGAGTTTTCACTATGGTTCGCACCGGCTGCAATGGAATCGGCTTTATCGATAATTTGCGCGTTGATATCAATTTCAATGTCAACGCCTTCATCGCCAGCGCCGTTAGTCACTGGTTCAACATCCACCACATCCCCAACGGGCGCAATATCCAATCTAAAGCTGCCGTTATGCTCTACAGGCACACCAAGCAAGGATTCTTGGGTAAAGACCTTGATGCCGATTTCCACTTCGCCACTGAAGTTCTTCGCAGGTTTCATCGCAATATCGGATAAATTGATCGAGGTTTGTGCTAGGTTGTTAATCTGAATACTCCACTCACCACCACCATTATTTTTCACGGTATAGTCAGAAGAGAGAGAACTCACGACAAAATCCGTTGGCACCCCAGTAAGCTTGATCGACACAAATACCTCAGAGCCATCTGTATCGTTCAGATCAACGGTAAATTCAGAACCCGGTTTAGAAAGGACAATCCACTCATCTTCCAATCCATGCACTTCAATATCACTGCTACCACCACTGGAAATAATGACGTCGTCTACCACTGGCGTCACATCAAAACTTACTTGTGTGGTAAATGGTTTATCAGCATCAGTATTAGCCACACCCAACGCATTGGCATTGGTATCATCAAATTGCGTGATATCAGTCACTTTCCCCGCCACGGTAATGTTGACGGTATTATCATCATCGCCAGTCGGATAATTGGGTGCGGGTTTGAAATAAACATTGTCTAATGCCGCAGGTAGCTGAGGCTGACTAAAAGTGATACTGGTACCGAGATCATTGCCTTGCGCATCAACAAAGGTTCCGATATTGGTTCCTTGTAGGGTTAAGGTGACTTCGCTCAGCACCTCTTGTCCTTCCGTAGCGCTATTGCGAATATCAGCAAGGTCAATGTCGAGCGAAAGATGAATAATACCATCTTCATACCCGGTTCCGTCATTGGTCGGAACGTCGGACGAACTTGAAGTCGGCTGATGATTTGCATCTAACCCAAGCGTGCCTTCTATGGTCAATGTCGCTTTAGGGGTAATGTCATCATCTTGCGGTTGATGCGTTCCGGGAACATCAGCTACCGGAGAAACTGCCACTGGGATTTGCGTACTGAAGGTTTTTTCATCACCAGAAGCCGTGTCTGTCGTTACAAAAGTGATCGGCAAATTAAAGTCGCCCGCGTAATCTTCAGGCAGATGCAGTTGCAGATTTTCTAACCCTGAAATCGAGCCATCGGTATTCACGGTACCTTTGTATACATACAAGCCATCAACGAAATCAAAATGACCACCAGATAAACTTGCGCCCGCTGGTAGCACACTTTGCGCGATGACAATACTGAGCTCATCTTCTACACCATCAAAACCTGAAGCGCTCACCATTAATTTATCTTGGATTTGCTGACCTAAATTAATAGCGTTATCTTCGATGCCTAATACAATATCATCCGCATTGCCAACTAAAGTAATGTCAGCTGCTACCGTGTTGTTGCCCGTAGCAGTGAGCGGAAATTGTAAGGTGAGCTCTGATTGCACTTGTCGAACTACTTTGGCTTCAGAGCTATCTTCCCCTTGGTCATACACTTGGGCAAAAATGGTCACAGTGATGTCGTTATAACCATCACCATCAGGATCGTTACCACTACTCAATGTCAGGCCATTCGGTGCTTTTACACTGAAATTCTGCTCATCAACAATGGTCCATGAACCATCCCCATTATTAATTGCACCAGTAATCAGTAGTTGATCAAGTACCTGTGGCGTAATATTGCTAAAACGCACCACCAGCTGGTCGACCACTTCTAATGATTGGTAACCTTCTGTCGATTGAGTGTCTGCATTATCAAAGCGTATAACGTTCGCATTGGGCTCGCCGCCGGCCGCATCATTAATAGTAAAATAGATCGCACCAGAGGCATCTGCGACAGCTTTATTTGTAACTACGCCGTTTTCTTCAACACGCAGTTGTCCATCAGCTTCAACTATCGGCCTTACCGTGATATCAACAGAGCCGTGAATGACTTTCGAAGCAATACCTTCGCCAGAATTGATTGCATCGACGTATTCGTTGTCTTGCTCTTTAACCACAATCTCAGTGCTCAAGGTAAAATCAGTACTGGAGTGCTCTGGTGGCCGAACTTGAACGTAACCAGTTGTCAGCACTTGCGCTGAGAAATCTTGCTCGCTCTGTCCCAGTGCGGGGGTCAAAATGAGCTTGCCGTCACTGTCTAAGGCCGTGACAACACCATCGACGTAAATAGTACTACCAGCTGGGAAGCCAGAAAGTGTAACAGAGGCAAAATATTCATCAGCATCAAGATGTTGTTCTTCTTCTGGCTGCCAATGAATATTAATGCGGCTGTCCTCGTTACCAAGCGAGTGAGATTGATAGTTGTCAACAACATCAATCACCGGTGCCACTTTAATGCGAATTTCCGACTCAATTTGACGCGTATGTCCATCATTTTCAGTAACGATGGTGGTCATTTTGATGTTGATGTTTTCGGTCGATGAATGAGATGGCTCAACTCGAATACCTGAATCAACCTGCGCTGAAGTTAGATTCGCCTGATAAATAGGTTGCTGCGCAGTATCGTAACCAACAAATACCAAGTTAATCACGCTACCAACACTATCATACAGTTTGACACCATCTGGAATGTTCGACAGCAAAACGGTGATCGACTCAGAGCTGTCAGTTGGATTATCCGCAAGCTCACCGGATAACACACTAAAGCCAAAGCCAACGGATTGATTTTCATCAATCGTCGTTTCAATCACTTGCAGACCATTTTCACTAAATTCATTCCAAGTGTTAGTACTGTTTGAGTGAAAATCAATGGTTGGAATGTCTGCTACGCCCTTAACTGAAACATTAACCGTCTTAGCACCTAACGATATTTCATCTGCCACCGCACCCGTAGAAAGATTGACCACATCTTTAATAATCCCTTCAACAGAGAAGGTAAAATCAGCGTTACCATGTAACGGGGGTAGCACTTCAACTTGGTCAAGATATTGTTCAGGAACTTCATAATAAGTATGACCATTGGCATCGGTTATTTGTGATATTTCGCTGGCTCCGGCTCCCAACCAAATCAGTGTGACACCTGTTTCTGAAAAATCAGAAAGACGCACATAGAGTGTTTCTGAACCATCAGAATCAACGGATCCGGCCATCGTAATGACTTCACTTAATAACAAGGGATCGTGATCTGTGGTGGGGTCAACGGTATTTTGCGTTGCGGCATTATCTTCAAAAACATTGACTCGATTGACAGAGAAGCTGCCCATGTCGGCAACAGGGCTAACATCTATCACGATTTCTTTCGTTTCTGATCGGGCGCTCTCTTTACCAACGTGAACGTTATTTTGCTCGGTCGTGATCGCTGTAATATCAAGTTTGATCTGACCACTGAAATTATCATTAGGGTCAACTTGCACTTGATTAATGTTACTCGCGCTAACAAGATAATAGTGACCTGAAGCATCCGAGCTCATTACAACCGGCGTACCATCGGCATAAACTAGCTGCGCCTCACCTTCACCTTGAGTAAAGCGGATCTCATACAGGATTGTTTCGGGGGTACTGTTATCTTGTGTCTGCGCTAAAACATCGAGAGTAATATTGTCACTATCTTCTACTGCATCATAATGAAATTGGCTGCTTGAGGTCCAAGTAGCAATATCGGCCACACTTTCCACCTCAATGCGCAATTTCCCGTTCACATTATGATCATGCTGGCCATTATTCAAAACCTGCACAGTAATATTGAGTTGGAAGCCACCGTTAGCGCTGGCATAGTGACGGTCAGGCACAAAATACAAGTTTTCAATCTTAGCAACACTGCCTGTTAAGCTTTGCTCCACCGCATCTGCGGGCAAAACAAATCGTCCACTGACTAGCTCTAATTTGACATAAACATCCGAACTATTGAGATAGTAAAAATCGCCATGCGCGTTGCTGGCCGTGATTTTTACATCACCAATCGATTCATTGCGATCCAAATCATAAAGATTGATCTGCAAATCCACTTTAAGCGGTGAAGTATTTAAGCCGGATTGGTTATCTTGCCTATTAGTGATTTGATTGGGGTCGTTAAACAAAATAGTGACACCATCGCGTCCAGCGTCTTCAGCGCCAATAACATTAGCAACTGTGATAGTGGCATTTCTATCAAGAATATTGATGTTCAACTGTTCGGTTGAGGCATCACCATCAAAATCTTGCGCAGTGACATCGACAGTAAATGAAATGGTCGGATCATCACCATGTTCAAGGCTAGCAACTGGTTTAAATGTCGCGTTACCGTTAGGCGTTATCGTCAGTGTGCCTAAATCACGCTCAACACCATTTTTTATTTCGACAACCGTGACCGTTTTTGTGATGCCGTTAAGTTCAATTTCATTAGCTAAGCTTGCGCCATTGCCATCCCTAAATTGAATATCACGACCCACTTCATCAACGGCCACAAATTTAGTGATAACGGCGTGATCAGCCCCTTGAGTATCCGGTGAGGTATTGTTGTCTTGGCTAAATAAATTGACTGTCTTATTACCAGTACTCTCATAACGATCAATGGTTTTGTCATGCAAAGTCGGAATATCATCAACAATTGAGATTGGAAGACTGATTGCAGCGGAAACATCGCCATCTCTATCGGTTGCGGTGATAGGAAGATCTAAAATAAAGATATTTTCGCCAGCAGCAGTAGGGTGGTCGATGGCTTTAAGCAGTTCAAATTGGTAACTATCGGCCGAGCCATTTAACGTGAGACGAAAAACCACGTCCGTCGTATTCTTAATCACCGCCTCATAAATAGTGACACCATTACTGCTTGAAATTTGGATGATCTCTATCTCTTGACCACCAGACGTTAAATTCTCGACAGGCGTGGTGAGATCAGACACTTGATAACTGACAATACCATCGGCCCCGTCAATCACATCAAAGTGCCCAGCAATAACGGTGCTGTCTGAACGATCAGAACCGATCGTGGCTAAGTCATCTTCATCCACGCTCTGTTCGCTACCGGTGCGAATGCCGACAATCGTTGGCTTGTCATCCACAATAGTGACAGGCAGTAGAATGTCAGAGGCGTCGCCATCATAGTCCGTCGCCACCACTTTGAAATTCACCAGTCGCTCATCGCTGCCTGCGGCGTGATCAATCGGACCTTGCAAAGTAAAACGGTAACTGCCATCCGCATTGAGCACTAAGCTAAACACCGCATTGCCACTGGGTGTGGTGCTGGCTTGGTAGTGGTAGTTACCATTGGCATCGATTGTCGCCGCGCCCAAGATCACCGCTTCGCCTTGCGAGGTTAAGCCCGCAAGCGGGTTACTGCTGGTATCCAACTGATAGCTCACCACCTTATCGGCGCTTTGAGTGGTAAACATTCCCTCAGCGAACAGCGGCTCTTTGCTACTGTCTGAGCCTGACGTTAAATCGTCTTCGTCAACGCTGAGCGCTTGCACGCCGGTGATGATTGGCTGATCATCATGGATGGTGACGGGCAGCAGAATGTTGGCGCTGTCGCCATCATAATCGGTTGTCACTACCTTGAAATTTACCAGCAGCTCATCGCTCCCCTGCGAATGGTCAATCGGACCTTGCAGGGTAAAACGATAGCTACCATCCGCATTGAGCACCAAACTAAACACCGCATTGCCGCTCGGTGCAGCGCTAGCTTGATAGTGGTAGTTGCCGTCGGCATCGATTGTCGCCGCGCCCAAACTCACCGCTTCACCTTGCGAAGTTAGTCCTGCAAGCGGGTTACTGCTGGTATCCAACTGATAGCTCACCACCTTATCCGCGCTTTGAGTAGTAAAAACTCCCTCGGCAAACAACGGCTCTTTGCTGCTGTCTGAGCCTGACGCTAAATCATCTTCGTCAACGCTGAGCGCTTGCACGCCCGCGATGATTGGCTGATCATCATGAATGGTGACAGGCAGCAGAATGTTGGCGCTGTCGCCATCATAGTCAGTTGCAACCACCTTGAAATTCACCAGTAGCTCATCGCTCCCCTGCGCATGGTCAATTGGCCCTTGTAGGGTAAAACGATAACTACCATCTGCGTTAAGCACTAAGCTAAATACCGTCTGACCGCTTGGGGTAGTACTTGCTTGATAGAGGTAGTTACCGTTGGCATCAACTGTCGCCGCGCCCAATACCACACTTTCACCTTGCGAGGTTAACCCAGCGATGGGGTTAATGCTGGTATCAAGCTGATAACTCACTACCGTATCGGCCCCTTGAGTGGTGGTGAAATAGCCTTCGGCGAACAACGGCTCTTTGCTGCTGTCTGAGCCTGACGCTAAATCGTCTTCGTCAACGCTGAGCGTATCCACACCAATGATTTCAGGTTTATCGTCAATAATGTTGATTGGTAAACGCACACTTTCAGAGCTATCACCATCATAATCGGTTGCCAATACCGAAAGGTTGAGTAATAACTCATCACTATTGACTGGATGATCCAGCGCGCCTTGTAACGTAAACTGGTAACGACCGTCTGGGTTTAATATCAACTCAAAAATAGGCTGGCCATTGGCGCTCGCCTGATAGGTATAAACCCCGTTCAATGACGAGGAAGAGGCCAATTGCACCGCGACACCAGCCGAGGTTAACCCCGCCAACGGGTTAGCACTTAAATCCAACTGATAGCTTTCAATTTGATCAGAACCCAATTGGGTATCAAACTGTCCTGAAACGGTAATCGTCTGTGAAGCACTGGCATCCGAACCGATATTTGCCAAATTATCCTCATAAACGGACGTCGACGGTTCATCGGACATAACAGGGTTATTACCATCACCAATACTGATTGCGATAGAAATCGGCGAGCGAATAGGATTTCCACCCGCATCAGAACCGGTCACATCGAATTGAATCGCAATTTGATCATTAGCAAAAGAAACTAAGCCACCTCCCACGGAGGGAACATGGTCAATCGGTTGACTAATGGTCGTCACTATCTCTAAGTTGATGTCTTTACCGACAGACGTCGCCACTAAATCAATCCGTAGCACTTCACTGCCGTCAAGTTCACCGACAATATGGTTAGCCGTAGCATCATAACGAAAGCTTACTGATCGCCCAGCCGAAGTAATATCGCTATTCAGCTCTGACAATAGCGCAGCTAATGAAAGGGATTCAGGGACAAAAGAGGCGGCATCCAGTGGCAGATCTCCCGCCGCGATTAAAACATTTGCCGTCACTGATTGTGGATACGAATTTAGTGAGAGCGAACCTTCAACTAATGCCGCTGATAATGATTCACCCCCAGCGGTAAAACGCAACGGACTCAAATTCGTTTCAGTCAATGATTGCTGAGCATCACGCCCTGCAGTTTCGAAAAACGTACTCGCCAATACTTCTGCAAAATTGTAATCAATGGTGATGAACCCAGCATTTGCAGAGCCTTCACCACCGGCTCCGGCGGCGGTTGCTTCAAGTATTTGGGTCGGGTCTTGGCCATCTAAAATGGCTTGTTGGATAGCGGCTATATTATCCGCATCAAAATTGGCCTCATTAAGTTGGGTGAGATCAGCGTTAATGTCGCCCGCGACAGGAAACTGGATCAGATCCATTGATGTATCGTGTTCTAACACAGTGTCACCAAAGCACGCGACGCAGTTTTGTTCGACCACCGCCACTTGCCCATTGATAAACAAAGTGACCGATGAATGATTAACCGTGATTAATATTTCACCTTTCATCAAGGAGTCACCCACCGTCACTTGACGCGCGTTACCTTTGGCATCGACAGCAATAACATCCCCCACCACTTCGCTTACTGACGCAGGCTGAACAACCACTTGTAAATCCATAAGGCCCCCAAATACTTCTCGACGATGAGATAGATGAAAAAACGATCAGTAAACTAATTGTTAGTTTAGTCGCAATTGATTATGCAATTTTATATTTCTGTAGATTACATTTTAATCTAATTGTGCGTTAAAGGCTCACCAGCGTCAAAATGGAGTCGCGCTAGGCACTAACCCCATAAAAAAACACTATCGACTTGTATATTAAGAAAATTATGAAATTGGAAATGAGCAACAAAGCCTTTGAAAAACAGATAACTGCTCTTTCATCTCACTTTTGAGACAAGACTCTAGGTTACGTTTAGAAATTAATTACTTATAGTAATCAACATAAAAGCAATACTGATTTTTACTGGTAATAACCTATGAGCACTGTCTGTAATGCAAAACAATGACAGTTCACCGAGCAAATTTAGCGTTGCAAAAGAGATACTTTCGGCAAAGATAAACGCATTTATTCCTATTCTGGGTATTTTCTTATTTGTGTTTACTTTCGCGATAGTTAAAAACTTTTATGACACTAACCGGCAGGCAACCCGCTTCGGTGAACAAGCCATTACACAACTGGAACATCACATCAATCAAACGTCGGATGAACTGAACCAGTTAAGTAAAAACATTTCAAAGCACTGCCAAAGAGAAGACATCATTGCTCTGAGGAGCTATGTATTTCGCTCGAAAATGGTCAAAGAAGTGGGCATGTACAACGCTCACGGGACTATTTTTTGCACCAGCAATGAAGGCCATACCACCATTCATTTGTACAAACATATTCTTGACAGGCTTAAACAATCTCCAACGAATACGACCATTTCATTAACAAAATCTCGCAGTAAAGAGCAAACATTTTTTGTCTATGCTTCACAGCCAGATATGAGCGGCCTCAATGCACTGATGCCTCCAGAACAGTTTATGAACCTAGTCGCTCCTAAACTTGCCAAATGGCACTACGGCTATCAGGTCAACGTGTTAAGCCAAAGTATTCGCAGTGATCAGGAAGAGATCGATTCTGCTCATACTAGCTTTCTCTTTAAATCCGAGCATTACCCACTCTCAATTCAGATCTACTTAAATAACGGATCTTATGCTTACCATTTTCTCGATAACTTATGGCTTGTCTTGCTTACAGCAAGTATTATCTCTTTGATTTATCTTGCTTATCACAACTATTACCTCAGCCGAAACACCTTAGAAGTCTCTTTGAGAGAGGCAATATCAAACCATCAGTTGGAACTCTATTTACAACCAATCGTCGACATTACCGAGAATAGAATTGTTGGTAGCGAAGCGCTACTGCGTTGGAATGAACCCTCTCAAGGCTATATTTCACCCACCATTTTTATCCCGTTGTCAGAGCGTATTGGCGTGATTCACCAAATCACCTACCGTGTGTTGAAATTGGTGACAGAATGTGTGGAGCAGCACAAACATGCGTTGCACGATCAATACATCAGCATCAACATCAGCCGGTTATTGATCATTGATAATTACTTTATGGATTACATGAAACGCTACGCGACAAAACACCCAGCGATTGTTCCACGACTTCTGTTGGAGATCACCGAAGACAACCATTTCAACGTGGACGAGTTGAAGTTAGCCATGGAAAACTTACAGCGACTGAAACAGCTAGGCTTTAAAATTGCGATTGACGATTTTGGCACTGGCTACTCGGGTTTAAATTTTATCCACCAACACGACTTCCACACTCTCAAAATTGATCAAGTGTTTATTAAAAGCTTGCATCAAAATTCAGCCATTACTTCGGTGTTAGTGTCGATGATTAAACTAGCAAAGCAATTGAACATGCGGCTGATTGCTGAGGGCGTTGAGAACCAAGATCAGGTGAGAGAATTAGAGCTGTTGGGTGTACGTTACATCCAAGGTTTTTATTATTCTGAACCTATGTCTGTAGAGGCGTTCTTCCGATTCACCCTGTCCGCCAAGCAGATCGCACACCGCTAATCACGCGATCAATCGAACGGCGGTTTAAATTCAGTTACGACTTAAATTGAGCTTGCAGCGCACGGCTGACGGGTAACTTATCAGGACCAATCAAGACGTACATTTTACCCGTGAACTCTTTTTTCACTTTATCTATTTTGGCAACATTCACTGCCGTTGAACGGTGGATTTGCCAAAACTGATTCGGGTCAAGCTGCTGCAGCAACTCTTTCAATGAACTGCGCAGTAAGAACTCCTGCACTCCAGAATCACTCTTTACGTATATGGATAAATATTTGTCTTCAGCTTTGGCGTACAACATATCCGCCACCGAAATCAGGTGAATATCTTCACCTTTTTGAACTTTTAACCAGCTTAAAAACGACGGCGATGCCTGTTGGCTTATATGCTGTATCTGCTGTAAAAGGGTTTGCAAATCAGGTAATTGTCGCTCAGAAGAATGCTCGGCTAATCTTAGCTGCAACTTAGTACAGCACTGCACTAAACGCGCTTCAGAAAGCGGTTTCAATAAATAATCCGCCGCATTGGCTTCAAAAGCTTGAATGGCATACTCGTCATAGGCGGTGATAAATACAATCAGTGGTGGCTTTGCCAAACCAGCCAATTGCCTTGCGAGCGACATACCATCCATTTCTGGCATTCGAATATCAATAAAGGCCACCTCAGGCTGATGCTGCTCAATCATGGACAATGCCACGCGTCCATTTTCGGCTTGCGCGACAATATCGAGCTCTGGCCACACTTCTCCTAATGCACGGTTTAAATGATGCCGCAATAGCGGTTCATCATCAGCAATAATAGCGGTCGCAGAGACAGTACTCATGTGGCACTTCCTTGTAGTTGGTCCAATAATAGCCGCTTTATTCTAATCGTTGCCGTCACGCCAGCATCATGATTTTGGGCGATAGTGAGACACGCATCATCAGCGAATAGGCCGCTTAAGCGTTGGCGAATATTATCCAACGCAATACCATGCCCTGCTGAAAGAGCACTCGGCTGTAATCCAATGCCACTGTCACAGACACTGACTTCAAACCACTCGTCATAAATTTCACTTTTGATGGTCACTTTCCCCCCCGCGGCTTTCGGCTCAATACCATGGCTAACAGCATTCTCAACCAAAGGTTGTAACAGCATCGGCGGCAAAGGAATGTCATCCGCTGCGCCAGGCATTGCAATCTCATAATCCAGCCGATCACCTAAACGAATTTTTTGAATACCCAAATACGCATCGACTAAATGTAACTCTTCACGTAGCGTTGTGGTGCGATTGCGGTTACTACGCAGCGACCCACGCAATAAGTCGGTTAGTTTTTCGAGCATCATTTGCGCTTTATAAGGCTCAGAGCCAATCAACACGCTGATATTGGCAAGCGTATTAAATAAGAAATGGGGTTCAATTTGACTTTGTAACTGCTGCAACTGGCTCAAAATCAAGGCTTTCTCTTGTTCAGATTGACGCCGTTTGGAGGCTTCCAGCGCTTTTTCAGCAATCAGCTTTTGTTCATGCGCGTAGAAGTAGAAAAAGCAAACGCCAGTAAAAACGAAACCGAGAAAAATCACCGGTTTCATTGCTGAAAAATGACTAAAGTGCGCGTATTTACTAAGCCATAAATAAGCGTGTAACGTACCGAAAATCATCGACCCCGTGAGCGAAAAAACGTTCACTAAGCGTGCGGACAACTGCGGTGCGAAGCGACTCAGTAAGTGAGCAATAGCCACAGCGCTGTAACCGTAGCCAAAGCTTATTGCTAAGTGCAACGTGATGTCACTGGGCCAAATGGCCTGAGTGGTAAAGGCGATCACCACACAAAACAGCGAAGTAAATAACAAGCTTTTGGCAAGATTTCGAATCTCAACTTTCTCGCACATTAGAATTTCCCTTTCATATTTAATAGAATCATATGCTTATCTGGTAAGTTTGCATATGTAGAGTCAGCAGGCCCAGTCATAAAACGTGCGGCCAGTTCGATTTCGATAGAGGCTGTACCAGAATCGTACACTGAGTAATTGAGCCATTGGGTAGCGATCACGCCGCCATCTTGCGGTGCAATCAGCACATCAAGTGTCGGCACTAAGCCTTGCAACCATTCAATACTCTGGCTCCACGCCCAATGACGCCAAGCTTGGCTATCTAACGAAGCATGCAACATCACATTATGCTGCACGAGATTCACGTGGTTATAGCCTTGTGCGTAAGACCAACCTAACGCTTGATTATGCTGATAACGAACCGAATCCGCGTTGGTCTGCGCTTGTTGCCACTGCTCTTTTCCCCAACTGCGACTGTCGAACCAATATTCTGCAATGACGCTTTGCCCATCACTTCCCGACCAGTTGAAACCCACCAGTGCCTGATAGCCTTGAGTTCGTGATTCAAGAGCCATGCGCGATTCAATCTCTTGTTGTTGAGAGTAAACTGCTTGAGCCAACGCGCTGGGCTGTTGGTACGCCAAATAGTGACGCTGATAGAGCGCTGACGCATGCACTTCCCATGCATCAGTGAGCACAGTAACAAAGGAGCTACCTAGCACGCCGCGTCGAACGTCATCATAATAAGCAATCGCCTGCCATTCGGCATTGCCCATCAACTGATAACGCCTTACGCCCGCCCCTTGTTGTTCGGTCATTTGTTGTAACTCGCTGCCTTGCTGCTCTGTCCAAGAGGAATCTGTATAAAAAAGCGTCCATTCACCTTGCTGATCATAATAAGAAGCAGAGAGCGTTCCGGCCCCCTCTTCTACCTGAATACCGACCGGATTGCGGCGATAAGGTTGAAAGAGATCAAGCGGACGATAACCGTAGCCCACTCCCCAATCCAAGCGCACTTTTCCTAGTGTCAGCTCAAACGGCACATCAGCCAACACTAGGCTGCCTTGCCAAAACAGTTCTTGTAGAATGAACTCGCTGTCGGCGTGCTGCTGTGCATCGCTACTCAACAAGGCGTTTTGTTTGATAGCCACTAGACCCAACCAGCCATGCCACCTCATTTCTACATCCAATAACGCCTCAATCTGCTGCGTATCGCGCGCTTGATTACTAGGAAAAAAAAGGCTGTCGCGATGCGCCGTGGTGGATGCGCTCATTACCCAATCCCAATCAAAACTGGGGGCTTCTGCCCGCGCAGCTAAGCTCAATACGCTAGTTAAAAAAGCGAACGCAACACGCTTCATCTCATAACTCCGATAGACTGTTACGAGTCAGATAGGCGGGGTTGTAATATTTTTCATCTAGCTCCATGGGCTCGATGTGTTGATACTCAACCACCGTTTTTTTGGTCGGTTGAATTTGATCAAGCAGCGTCATACTGGTTACGCGCATTCGTCCCTCTTTTTCACCAGCGCGAAACCAAGCCTGCTTGGCCAGTTTTCCAGAGCGTAAATACAAAGAAGCTTTGATTGGGAAATCGTTCTCTTTATCCAACCATAAGATAATTTGCTGGTAGTTCGCCCCTTCTGTGACAGCCAGTAATGACAACTTATGCGTCAGGTAAGGTTGACCACTGGGTGTTTCTATCTGCTCTTCACCCATCAATTGACTTTGGTAATCCTCGCTCCACGTCAGTGTTGAAATATCGCCCACCGAAGCCTCACCAAGCAGTTTTTGCATTGGCGTAATACGAATAGGGCGGCGGCTTTTTGGCATCAACAACCAGTAGTTTTCATCGAGCATCAGCATTTTTTGCCCCGCTTCAACGGAGGATTTGAACACCACTAACGAGTCGCGATTGGCTTTGGTATACACGTGATATTGACGCGTTTTATCGAGCTCACCACGTTCATAAAGCGACACCAAAGAGACGACTTTAGCCGCGCTGTAACCAAGGCGATATTGGTCGGCGTTTTTGGTCATTTGCCCTGCATCCAGCGCCGCCCAGCCAGCGGCCGAGTAGCCACCGCTAAGCGTGATCAGTAATAACATCATCCATTTATACATAAGCCAGTGCCTCCGTGATTGGCTTGTTGACTCCTTTGCGTGCCGACAACCAAGCCGCTGCAATACAAATGCTGAGTACGCCAAACGCACTCAGCAGAACCAATTCCCATGAAAAATAAATATGTAAAGGATACCCTTCCGTGCGTCCCGGTGGTGGTGGCATTTGCACATCGACTACCATCAATAACACGCTTGTTAGGGCATTGAACGCCGCACCCACCAGCGAGCCTAAAATGGCTAGCAGTACGGCTTCGCGTATGAAGCTGGCGACGATTTCATTTGGGTAAGTGCCAAGCGCCGACAGCGTTCCGATTTCCCGGGTTCTCTCCGTGACCGACATGGTTAAGGTGTTAAATAGTGCGACGAAGACCACCAACCCCATCACCAACCCCATGATGCCGAAGATGCGATCGTAAAGATCTTTTACTTTTTGATAAAAAAACGCGCGCTGCTGCCAAGGCGTCACTTGAATCGCTTGGCGAAGGCTCATTAATGACAGTTTGTTTTCAACCCAATGCCGCATGGTTTCTGTCTGTTCGGTACTAAACAAAAACAGCGATAAGGTGCTCACTTTATTCGAAGCTAACAGCTCAGAGGCCGATTGAATGTGCAGATACAATTGGCGTTTATCCAATTCAGGCACACCCGTGGAATAGATGCCGTGCACTTTGAAATCAACCGCGTTGAGCGCGCCATCAGCGGTACTGGTCAGTAAAGTAATCCAGTCGCCAATCGACACGTTTAAGTTTTTGGCGAGATCCACCGCCAGCATTACTTCCGGTTCACTCGCATCAAATCGAGGTGAGTCAATATTGGACAAGGTTTTGCCTTGGCGAACGTCCAAAAATGGCCCTTTCATATCAAACTCTTTATGGTTAACGCCGGAACCGACAAAAATGGTCGATTTGCTACCGTTAGAGACCAACCCGCTAAACTCAATGCGTGGCTGAATGCCTCGTATCCGCTTATCGTCGATTAATCGCTTAACAATCAACGCACTGTCGGCAATCCCATTAGCCAGTGGTGACTCTTCATCTTGCTCAAAAAAGCCCGGTTGGCTGAGCGTTAAATGCCCGGTGTCGCGCGCAGTGGATTCGCGCAGTGCTTGGTAAGTGTAAAGGCCAAATCCTCCGGCGCTGGTCAATGCGAAAACAGCAATGGCAATGATCAATACCGAAAGCAGGCTGCGGCGGCGATTACGCAGTAAGTTCAGCGCCGCCATACGCCATTCCATAGAAATCAGCTTGCCCATTTCATCGCCTCCTGAATCACTTTGCCATCCACAAGCTGCAAGGTTCGGTCGCAGCGGTTGGCCATGCGCGCGTCGTGCGTAGCCACAATAAAAGTGGTGCCCATTTCGTGTCCAAGGCTTTTCATGATGTCGATCACCACATTGGCGGTATGGCTGTCTAAACTGGCGGTAGGTTCGTCGGCAATCACCATTTCTGGGTTATGGATCAGCGCGCGCGCAATGGCTACGCGCTGTTGCTGACCGCCTGAAAGGTGATCCGGCCGGTGGTGAGCCAGCGTTTCTAACCCCACTTTGGCTAGCATAGTGCGCGTTAAAGTACGCTGATCGCGCAGGCTGTAGCCATTTAGCATCAACGGGTAAGCAATATTTTCCGCCGCTGTCATCACCGGAACTAAGTTGAATTTTTGGAAAACGAAGCCTAATTTTTTGCGCCGCAGCGCCGCCGCCTCTCTTGGATCGGTTGGGTAAGGGTAACCCGCCAGTTCAATGTCACCTTGGTAATCTTGATCAAGCAGCCCCAAGATATTGAGCAAAGTGCTTTTTCCCGAACCTGACGGGCCGCACAGCGCTAGCATTTCACCTTGTTTGACTTCGCCATTCACCGCGCTCAACGCCAGCAGCGGCTGCATACCTAATTGATAGGTTTTACTGATCTGTTCAAATCGTAGCATTTTGTTGCCCTCCCTCATTCGCTTTTCAATTCATGCGTTTTTTCAGTCAATCCGTTTTCAATCAACGCATTTGTAATCAAAGCCTTGGCTTGGATGATTTGCGGATGCTCTGCTGGCTGGTTGTCAACTTGCTTACCTTGCTTCTGATGAGTTTGCATCTGGGCAAGCCATTGCTCTGCTTGAGGAATGTCGTTGGCACGAAGGGCGGCTTGAATGGCGTATCGATAAACCCATGCGGTGGCGGCAAAAGGTTGCGCAGTCAATTCGGGTTCAACAAGAAGGTCGAGATACAAATCATAACCACGCTCAAAATGGTTGAACATATCGGGCAGTGAGGTGTAAGTCGCGGCCGAAACCGCGCGCGTTAAATAGCTATCCGGCAGCCCCATGACGCGCTCTTGTTCAGCAAGCGGCTGCGGGTGATTGCTGAGTAAAGTCAGGCCTTTGTCTATGGTGGCCAAGCCTTCTTCGACGTATCTCATCTTATTCCAAGGCATGAATGCATCACGCCCTTGCAGGGTTTGTGCACTGCCCAGATAAGCTAAACTGAGCGGTTTGGCCCCTTGCTGTTTAATCAACTGCTCTAGTTGGTGAAGCACAAGCTCCACTTTGTCACTGTCGCCTTCGGCCGCTTGGTTGTACTGCATAATTAAAGCGTCGCTTGGATTAGCTTGAACAGCCGTGATGCTTAGCAGCAACCCGACACTGAGTAGCAGGTTGCGAAGTGAGCGTGAATAAGAAAATGTCGTCATCATGATGGTCCCTTTCATTCGTTGGTGATGAAATTTGCTTGATAACGACAGATTACGCAGTAAATAGGCCAGATGCGCCACTTTGCGATAAAGGGGGATTATGCAGCGTTAATGGCAGGCTGGATGACGTGAATGGGAAGTAGACAAAAAAACCAGCCACTGAGGGCTGGTTGGGAGAGAGATTAAAACCTAATCGTAATACTGAAATAATAGCAATACGAAAAGCGTATCGCGGGACAAAAACATCTGTTTTCAAAAGCATCTGTTCCAAAAAACATCTGCTCTATGGCACGCCATGCCCTTTGGCGGCGACCCAAACCCGATACCACTGCTCGCGGGTCAGTTCTAAATCAAGCGCAGCAATTGCCGCTTTGACGCGGTCAATTTTACCAGAGCCAATAATCGGCAGCGGCTTAGAAGGCAGACGCAATACCCAAGCGTAAATAACCTGATCAATACTGTCTGCGCCGATCTCTTGGGCGATCGCTTCTAGCTCACTGCGCACACGTTGGGCTTGTTCAGTCTGACCGTTAAAAATCTCGCCGCCAGCTAAACAAGACCAAGCCATTGGGCGAATGCGCTGCGTTTGCAAATGATCCAAAGTGCCATCGTGCACCACATCGAAGTTGAGCGGGTTCATCTCCACTTGGTTGGTCACTAACGGTTTACCTAGGCGAGATTGCAGCAGTTCAAACTGGCGCGGGCTGAAGTTAGATACACCAAAGTGCTTCACTTTGCCCACTTTGCGCAGTTCAGAAAACGCTTCGGCGACTTCATCGGCATCCATCAAGGCATCTGGGCGGTGGATCAACAGCAGATCGATTTCGCTCACACCAAGTCGTTCCAGCGAATTATTGACCGACTGATAGATATGCGCAGAACTGGTATCGTAGTGGTTTATCTTACGCTGCGGCGTTTTTGCGCCACACAAATTGATGTCGCACTTAGTGACGATTTGGATCTGCTCGCGCAGCGCGGGCTCCAGCGCTAAGGCTTCACCAAACAGTTTCTCGCACTGGTAGTTACCGTAAATATCCGCATGGTCAACCGTGCTAATGCCCAGTTCAATGTGCTGTTTTAAAAACGTTAAACGCTGTTGTGGCGTCATGCCCCAATCTGCCAAACGCCAGTAACCTTGTACTAGCTCTGAAAAATCTGGCCCTTGCGGCGCGATTGTTACTTTAGCAACCATTGGTTGTCTCCTTTGACTTAATTGCCGTCATCCTAAGCAGGTTTCGATGACGGCTCAATGAATCTACCGAATAAGTTAAGATTACGCGCCGAAGTTGTGAGATTCACTACACGTTGACAATTTATATCGCTGGAAAATTCATCGCTTCTACGCCCCCAAGCCATGCTTTGTGATCAACGCCAAATTCTTAAGGCTTAGGCACAAGAATGATGTCAACTTCTCTCTCTGCTTTTATTGTTAGCGATGAAGCACCTCGCCCTACAGCGACTGACGATAATGCAAAAACGAATCACCCTAACCCATGAAGGCCAAGGATAGAGCATGAAATTCTCCACGTTAACACTCGCACTTTGCGCTGCCGCGCCTGTTGTGTTTGCCGCGCCCAATCTGACCATCTCGACCACCACGACTAGCCGCGACTTTCCGCTGGATTCGAAAACGCCTTTAGTCATTCCCTTGACCAAAGAAAGCTACACAATAAAAGTATCAGGGATTGAGGGTCAGTGCAGCGCGCCGGCTCAGCAGAGCATCAAATTCAACGCGCCCATCGCCCTCAATTGTGGACAAGAAACCGAACTGCCGCTGACGATACGTTTCACTGGCGATTACGCCTTCGCTTATAATGACGAGCAGCAGACCTTAACCTTTGTCCGCCAAGCCAAAAAATCCACTACTAGCAAATTTAAACGGCCGATACCGAGTGTTTCGTGCGAACAGTACCAAGGCGGTGAAGTGACCTTACAACTGGGCAATACGTTCCCCGATGGCACACGACTAAAAGAGACCTTTACCGGCCAAATCCTCAGCGTAAAAAATAGCCAAGTCACCTTAATGCCGTCACCAACCAGTGGTGGATTGGTGCTGCTTGCCCCCGCAACGGATGCCGCCAGCGAACCCTTTACCTACCGCAATGCCACGATTTACTTTGTGATGGTGGACAGATTCAACAATGGTGACCCAAGTAACGACAATAGCTATGGCCGTAAAAAAGATGGCAAAGAAGAAGTGGGCACTTTCCACGGTGGCGACCTAAAAGGTGTGATTGCCAAACTCGATTACATCAAAAGCTTAGGCACCGACGCGATTTGGCTTTCGCCGATTGTGGAGCAGGTGCACGGTTTTGTCGGCGGTGGTGACAGTGGCTCGTTCCCTTTTTATGCCTATCACGGTTACTGGACGCGTGATTTTACCAAGATCGATCAAAATTTTGGTGATGAGGAGGATCTCAAAACGCTGGTCACTGAAGCGCATAAACGAGGCATAAAAATCTTGCTCGATGCGGTGCTCAACCATTCCGGCTACGCCACCTTGGCTGACCTGCAATTTGATCAGATTGAGGTGGTTAATCCCCAAAATTTACCGCAAAAATGGGTTGATTGGATGCCGAAAGCTGAAGAAAACTGGCACAGCTACAATCAATCCATTGATTATCAAAGCGCCAACTGGTCGCAGTGGTGGGGCAAGGATTGGGTTCGCGCTGGGTTGCCCGGCTACCAGAAACCCGGATCTAGCGATATCACGATGACGCTGGCCGGCTTACCGGATTTTCGCACTGAATCAACACAAGCGGTGACGCCGCCGCAGTGGCTACTTAATAACCCCGGCACTCGCGTGGTAGCGCGCGAACAGTATAGCGTTGCCGATTACTTAATTGAGTGGCAAACCGATTGGGTTAAACGCTTTGGTATTGATGGTTACCGCGTCGACACAGTAAAACATGTGGAAGGCGAGGTATGGCGACGCTTAAAAAGCGAGGCATCACGCAGTTTAGAAGCTTGGCGCGAGCAAAACGGGCAGCAAGGGCAACCCTTTTGGATGATGGGCGAAGTATGGGGCCATTCAGCTTACCGCAGCCCCTATTTTGATGATGGCTTTGATGCACTGATCAACTTTGATATGCAAAAAAGAGTCGATAAAGGCGCAGCCTGCTTAAGCCAAATGGCGATGGTGTACCGCGACTACGCGCAAACGCTAGCGAAATACCCAGACTTTACCCCCGTGAGCTACCTCTCTTCTCACGATACCGAGCTGTTTTTTAGCCGTTTTAACTCCTTTGAAATGCAGCGTAATGCCGCCAATGCATTGCTTCTCGCACCGGGTGCGGTGCAAATTTACTACGGTGATGAAGTCGCACGTCAAGTTGGCCCTTACGCCGATGATTTTCACCAAGGCACGCGTTCTGACATGGTGTGGTCACTGGATGAAGAGCGACAAGCGCTGCTGAAGCATTGGCAAACGCTAGGCCAATTTCGTCAATCACACCCTGCCATTGGCGCAGGCATTCATCATGAGATTGAACAGCAAAATGCCTATCTGTTCTCTAGAACGTTAAATAATGACCGTGTCGTTATTGCTTTTGTTGGCCGTTAAACCCACCACAGAGGTAGTTGCAAACACCATAGTGACTGCCTCTGTTTCTTCACCATTTTTTTGGTCAAATAATTTAAACTCACCCACCAAAACATCAATATTATGAACGTGTTGAAGCATAAAAATTAACTTTAGCACAAGCTAAACCAATTACCCCGCCAAATAAGCACAACCCTACTGGTCATACCAAAACTGTCAACTTTTCATTTGATTTACAAATACTTACACACTATCATTCGCCGCTAATTGAAATAAAGACATCATTTCCTTTGACATATCAGCAACACAAAATTAACATCTCGCATTGCAATGCCACTACCATAACAAGGCCTTAGGAGGTCGAGAATGATCATCAAACCCCGCACGCTACTCGCGCTATCAATATTGACAGCGTTTAATGTTCACTCTGCAGGCTTCCAAGTGGCAGAGCATTCAGCCTCAGGGCTAGGACGTGCTTTCTCTGGTGAAGGAGCAGTGGCCGATAACGCGAGTGTGATTGCACACAACCCCGCAGCCATGACACGGTTTGATACGACGCAGTTTTCTGGTGCACTGTCCATCGTTGACCCAGAGGTTGATGTATATGATGTGAAAAACCAACAGAAAATGAACGATGTTGCGCCACTGCAAGTCGTTCCCGCGGCTTACTACGTCAGTCCAATCAATGAAAAATGGGCTTGGGGGATGGGAATATTCACTACTTACGGCGTAGCTACAGACTACCCTAATGATATTTATGCAGGCGATCTTGCAGGCGATACTTCTCTTCTTTCTGTCAATTTAAACCCGAATATTGCCTACCGTGTTAACGAACAGCTTAGTCTCGCTGCGGGTATTAACCTCGTCTATGCCGAAGCAAAACTGACACGACATAAAGGTGCTTTAGCCGTATTTACTGGCGGCTCTGCCTCTGACAACCTAGTCGGAATGACTGGCGAAACCATAGCTTTGGGCTGGAACATAGGTAGCTTATATGAGTTCAACCAAAACCACCGTGTCGGTTTTGCTTACCGCTCTGCTGTTGATCTGGATTTTGATGATGGTGAGTTTTCAAGCTATAGCTCAGGTGTTGCAACAAACGCTGTTGTTGAAGGACGTTTAAAAATCACGCTACCTGCGATGTGGGAAGTTTCCGCATTTCACCAACTCACTGATAGCGTGGCGTTGCATTACGGGTACCAACGTACCGACTGGAGTTCATTCAAAGAGTTAAAGGCAACGTCATCACAATGTACCAACGGAGAGTGTTTTTATAAGTCTGAAAAGTATGAAGACAGTGGCCGTTGGTCATTGGGTTCAACTTATCAATTAAACTCGACTTGGACATTACGCGCCGGTTTTGCTTTTGATGAACAAGCTGGCGAAGCCACATTGAGTATTCCAGATAGCGACCGTTATTGGTATTCAGCGGGCGTGAGCTACGTAATCAGCGACTCGCTATCCATTGATGCGGGTTTTGCACTGGTGAAAAGTAAAAGCGGCACGTTTACCGAAACCAACAAACTCAATGAAACATTGACGTTTGAATCGCAAGGGACTGCTTACCTTAGCGCTATTCAACTTAACTACACATTCAACTAAACTCAGGGATAAGTCATGCTTAAAACAACATTCAAAATATCGCTGCTCTGCTCTGCGTTATGGTTAGTCGGTTGTGGTGATGAAACGAGCAGTTCGGGAGCAAGCACAACACCCACTTACGAAGCCTACATTCAAGACGCGTTAAAACGCGACACCAGCATAAAATTTACGCTCAGTGGCGCAAACGCAAACGTACCACTGCCCTCTTTTGCACTCATGAATGCCAAAGACGGCACGTTAGAAATTCCAACCAAGGGTGATGACGCCTTAACCAATCCAGTCGCCGCTATGGGTACCATGGATGGTTGGTCAACATCAATGCCACTGTTTTTAGACTTTGAAGGCGTAGGATTGGCTGACGGTCTTATCTCTAACGGTATTTATTTAATTGAGCTGACCGACAGTATGATTGGCAGCCCAACGGTTAAAAATGTGCTGACATTGAACACCAACTTTACTGCCATCGCCAGTGCCAGCAGCGATAAAATTGCAATCGTACCAAACAAAGCGCTCAACCCTGCCAGTGAATATATTTTAGCCGTGACAGATGAGATTACCGATGTAAATGGCAATATTGCAGGCACATCCAGCAGCTACGCCGCGTTGAAGTCCAAAGTGAAAATCTATACCGATGATAAGCTAGGAGCATTACAAAAAGTGACCCGAGGCGTGGAAAGCATTTTCGCTTTGGCAGGGGTGGATCAAACCAAGATTATTTATTCAACTTGGTTTAGTACTCAATCTGTTGGTCAAACACTTTACAGTGTGAAAGGCGCCACCGCCGCAGGCCTTGCAACGACAGATATTGGCAACATTTGGAAGCAAGGTGCGAACCCAAAAAACCTTAATTTGAGCGCCGCTTACACCATGAGCTTTGGTGCTACAACCGATTTTGTAAGCGCACTTAATAACGATGCAAATTTTCAAACTTACATTGGCGCAGAAAAAACAACCGCTAAAGCGTTTATTGAAAATGAATACACAACCAGCAGTTATCACGTTAATGTCACGACTGGAACGGTTAAGCTCCCTTATTATTTAGAGAAAGGAAGCAACTGGAACTCACAGCCGTTTGAATCAGCAATGCCAAGTTTGGCCTTGATTAAAAATGCTTTGGCAGATGACAATGAAAAAGCCACCATCGCCAATCAGCTCATTGCTAACAATATCGACGTGACTCAACTAGCAACCAGCCCAAATGAACAGCTTAAGCTAGTGGGATTGACCCTCACAAAGTCTGATGGCAGCCCACTCGATCCTCAGCGCATCATTACACGCTATAGCCCTGTACCTAAGGTGAAATCGTTAGAAGACGTTGATTTCTTACTGTTTACTCCTAACGCGGGAACAAACTGGCCGATCGTGATTTACCAACACGGTATAACTTCTGTTAAAGAAGATGCGTACTTCACAGCAGCACATTTAGCCAATGCTGGTATCGCCGTGATTGCCATTGATCAGCCACTGCATGGTGCTCGCAGTTTAGATGCGCAGCGCTCAGCTAATGCCGATATTCTAGCGTACCTCAATTTGAACAACTTGGCCGTCGCTCGTGACAACACGCGTCAGAGTATCTTAGATATCATGGGGCTGCGTGCGGCCATTACTTACTCACAAAGTGCAGGGTTGTTTGTTGGTTCTCAATTAGCAAACGCAAACAATACCGCGACGACACCACCAAAATTCCTAGGCCACTCATTAGGAGGAATCGTCGGCTTAAGCGCTGTCGCGAACGCGAACCGCACTATCGGTGATGCTAGTGGTGATGCGCTGTATAAATTCTCTGGAATGGCCATTGCAAACTCAGGTGGTCAAATCGGTAACTTGTTAATGGGTTCAGCAAACTATGGCCCACTCATTAAACATAATCTCGCCTTAAGTGCGAGCCCCAAATACAAAGCATTCGCCGACCAATACTGTCCAGGGTTAACAGAGAAAGTTTGCTACACCACGTTTGAAAACACAGCCTCTGCCTCAGACAAAGCGGCACTGCAAAGTCAGTTGGATCAATTTACCTACGCGACTCAAACCTTGCTCGATACTATGGATCCATACACAAACGCAAGTTACCTAATCAGTGGTGGAACCGCGACAATCCCAACTTATGTATTGCAAGTGGCGGGAGACGAGAGTGTACCTAACAATGTCACAAATACACGTGCAGGCACCGAACCCCTAGCAACACTATTGGGATTAGCCAACGCAGTACCCTCTGATGTAATCACTAATACGTCTAAAGTCTTCGTAAAAATGGACAGTGGTACACACACAACCTTTCTCGCACCACAAGGTACGGCCGATGGTGTGCTTCGCGCTGGAGCGCTATCACAACTGGCTATTTTCTTGAACTAACCGAGTAAACAGGCTGTTTACTTATTCAAACAGCTTCCTTATTTGGAAGCTGTTTGAATTCTCCATCTGCCCTATCTCAACAACTATGGATCAAATCTTAGGTGCTGCTGAAGTGAAACAAAACACCGATCGTCATGTCAACATGACATGACTGATCGTTTCCCTGACAGCGTAAGTGGCGTCATTTCATAACACTTATTCTTCAGCCACCAGCAAAACACCAAATTCAAAATTCGGTGCGTAGTGGTAAATTTCGCCATTGACGGAATCAAAAGACCACACCTGACCACTCGCTAGATGGGGTGATTGGCTCCATAAATACGACAAGATATTGCCTGTCTCATACTTAAAGCCTTGGGCAAATGCTCTGCTATTCATCGCTGGGCCAAAACACGCCATTTCAGTCAATGACACTAACTCTTTAATATTCGGCAATCGCCATTCGGCTTGGCTGGCAAATTGGTGCAATGCGTGTCGGCTTTGAGGATGGTTGATTGCCGCCACTTCTTGCAAAGCACTTTGCCAACGAAACCCGGTCGCTTCGCCATCACACTGCTCCGTGGCGGCGTTCCATGTTTTACCAACTTGGCAACGCATCCACGTTAAGCCAGTGAGCTTATCTTTGATCGTCCCCTGCTCGCTGTAGACATAGCGCGTGTTGGGTGCGCTTTTCGTCATATCAGGAGAACACTCTTGGGCGACGCCGACAGCAGAAAAGATCAAGCAAGAAGCCGCGATTAAATGAGATTTCATTGGTTGTTCTCCTTGGTTGCAACAACTCGAATCGGCGAGACATAAGACGGGTCATTGTCCGCCGCCGTACTGCTGGAGTAGAGTTCAATTGGGCTACGTTCCCCTTTGGTTGCACCAGACAGCGCCGTGTAAAGATATTGCATCGAACCATCGCTTTGAAATTGAGAGGTATTGAGATAAGCAATGCCAGAAGTCCACGTATGCCCATCAAAAAATTCGGTGTTCTGCGGCTGATGCGGGAAATAGTCCCGGTTGAAACCAACCGCATCGTCACCCAATTCGCCTAAATCGAGCATCATGTATTGCTCGCTGTTGGTCGGTAAACGCCACGTTTGTAACCCACACAATTTATCTTGATTGATACGATTGATGTAATCTTGCGTAGTGCAAATAGTATCACCTGCCACCTGACAGGAAGCAGCCGTCACATCTTTTGCAAAAGGGATAAACTTGTCGGCAATTTCTAATGCAAACAACCGTTCTTTATAGTTCAAAGACGCGGCATCTTCTGACTTCACTTCCCAAATAAGTCCACTGTAAACATCTTTAACGCATGACCAATCGCTCGCTTCTGCCTCAAGTTCATTGCCAGCCGCATCTAATTTGATGAACGCAAAGCTCTTACCCGTCACGCCATTTTTGGCGGTAATATCTAGGCCATATTCAGCATCTTGACCGGGATAATCAGCATCAGCCCGCGCTTGTGCACCTTGATCGGAATAGAACTGAATAATGCCCGTGTCTTGCAGAGGTCGCTCTTCCGATACTTGCGCCATCAATGTATTAGCATATTCGGTCATCTTTTCGCCAGAAACGATCTCAGAGGCAATCAGTGGTGTATTTTTTGCCATGGTTTGCCCAAGCGTTGCCAGCAAATCAATTCGTTCACTTGCTTTCGCTTTTTGGAGCAACACGACAGCATTGGCATCCAATATTGCCAATGCTGTGTGGCTAAAGTTTTGTGAAATATCGCCATTCACTTCAACGCCTAATTGCAAAAGCTGCTCGGCCAGCAAGCGATTCGCTTCTTTCTCCGTATTTCCATCCAGCATAATGCCGGCAAAAATAGAACTCACACCGTTGAGGATGTTGCCACTGCTTTTGCCCAGCGCCGGCGCAATCAGGATCGATGATTGGCTGGTTTGGCGACTTCTCGTCATGACACTAATGCCAGTAGAAACGTCAGCCACAATAGGAAAACGGTAGATTTGAGTGCTGTCACTCGTGAGGGTGTAGCGCCCTTGGCTATCGGCTTGCGTGCTGATTTCGCCCACATCACAGGCAAAGTTTTGGTTAGAATCAATGCAGACAGTGGCATCAAGTGCGACGTTTTGCGCTTGAATTTGCCCGCTAATTTTATGGCTGGGTAAAGATGTATTGGCTACATCTCCACTTCCACCGCCACCACAACCAGCCAGTAAAAGTGCCAGCGAAAGTGTTGAAAGTCTTAAGTGCATAGTTATGTGTTCTTCAGTTTAAGTGAAAAAATAGCCAACAAATTACGTCGTCTTATAGCGAATGCCGCGAGAGGAAGTAATAAGAGCAGTGAAGTCGAACCGCCACCTGTTTCAGGTGAAAGTGCGTTGGTCACAGGTTGAGGGCATTGATAGCCCGCTAGGCGGCCTACCCCCCATTCAATCAAGGTGCCGGAATTTCCCGGGTTGTAGTCAACCACTTCCAAACGCCAGTAGCCGCTTAGGGCTTCGCCTTGTAAAGAGCCCAATATGGCATCATGTGCCAACACCCAATAGTCATCAAAACCATTTATGGCCGATGGTGCTTGGTTGAGTAATTCGACGCGTGTCCCTGCGGGTGAAATTAAGGTAACGCGCAGCTCTTGTAGTTCTGGGTGGGATAACTGCAGGCGAACCACAAAATCTTCATCAATCAATACATTGCCAACATCGAGCGTCAATCCATAGCTCTTAAATCCGGACGTAACCGTGTCTGTACTGTCAATACTGGCGTCTTTCAATACTGAATGTATCGCTACTGGCGGCGTTGCAAGCTGTGGCTTACCCACGATAAACGATAAAGTTTGCTTGTCAGATTGCATCGCAAGGTACGGTTGATATTGATAACTCGATTCAAACAGTAGAGTCTGTTTGACTCCGCAGGTGTAGGTGGTTGGCAGCGCGATGCTCCATTGCTGCTGCTGGAATTTTTCGCTAGCGAAAGTAACGGTTTCACCTTGCAAAGTGGCTACCGTTTGTAAACTTGCTTGGCGATTCGTGGCCTGAATGTGCACGTTCAGCGGATCCGTTGGCATCACAAATCGACGTTCCAACAGGAATTTGAAGGGTTCTTGGACTAAGTTATGTTGCTTAAATTGCTGTAATAGCATCGCATCATAAGCGCGATGCGGGTACAGCTGTTTGGCGGTATACAGCATGCTTTCACTCAAATCATGCATTTTTAGACCACGACCTAAGCCGTACATTGATTCAAGAACAATACGGTCAAATTCAGCAAACGCTTCTTGACCGTACTCATTCACGGCCTGTTTCAGCGCTTGAAATAAAGGGGTAGACCACAATTCATCACCCAACTCACCTGCTACACTTTCATGCGCTCGATACTCTGCGGATGCAAAATATTTGGCCCGTTGATTCCACAAACTGCGCGTTGAAATACGAGTACCAAAATAGCCATCCCAATTAAACACGGTGTCAATTTCGAATGCTTTTCCTTGTGTATACTGGCGGCGAAAACTGTGCGAACCCGCCCAATAGTCACCAAAGCCTTCCCCAATCGCGCCCGAATGCCCATAAGCCCAATCGGGAACGATTTGATAATGAATTCCATGCCCAAGTTCATGGGTAACCACGTCGGCATCTAATGCATCGGGCGAGCCCCCAACACCAAACAACACCGCTTTCGGGCCAACATAATAAGAAGAGTTGTTGCTAGATAAACCTCTCGCATCAAACCTCACGGGCTCACTAAACAGGGAAAAGCCGAGCTGTTTGGTATAATCAATCGATTGATCAAGATGGTAAAAAGCCATCAGCTGTACAAAGCGATCATCAAGCATCTCCATGGAGAGAATTTCAGCATCTGAGTTCCATTGCGCCACGTTTTCAGCGCTAAGTAAGCCAACACCGCTATCAACCCACTGCTTGGCATCATCTTGTTGCTGTATGGCGGTGGCATCAACTTGTCGTACTCGTTCATTGGCTAAGTAATATTTACCTGCACTTTGCAACATCTCGACATTCGCACTTTGGTAGTGCGGCTGGTTTGGGTAATCAGCAAGGTCATTCCACGCCGAATCTGGCGCAGGCAGTTGATCCATGGTTCTTAAATCGGGATCAAAAAGTTGCACATTGATGCTCTGCACATCTCCCGATGAGAGCGCAGGCGGTTCATTCGCCACCAATCGGCGGGGCGATTCGAGCTCTGCCGCTACCAATGCAACGCCATCTCGCTCGACTGTATTGTGCAAACTTTTGAACACGCGCGTCACTACGCCAGACTGATCGGTCGAGAGCACTAACGCTTTTTGCGGTTGGTATTGGCCGTTCTGCCATACATCAAAGTTGTAATGATTTCCCAGTAAACTCTCGGTTTGATAACGAAACTTCAGTGTCCCAACATCAGGATAAAGCGAGCTCAAATACAGCTCAGCGGACTCTTTCGTTGCAATGGTCGTTTTCGCCAGTGGATAGTCCCACTCCCCCGCAAAGGCGGAATGGCTCAAGCATAGCAAGGTGCTCAGAACGATAATTTTTTTCATCTCTAGCTCCTAAAACACGTATTTAGCCGTAGCGGTAAAGTAACGCCCGGGCTCAGTGGAATAGAGCGTTTGACTTTGACTTACACCCGCGACGTCTTGATAACGAACGTATTCACGGTCGAATAGGTTCATGATGTTGAGACTCACATCAAGGTCACGCATCACTTGATAACTCACGCCAAGATCGACCGTAGACCATGCCGACGTTTGCGCGCATTGCGCTTTACGGCCTATATCATCAGAGCATGCTGGTGCTCGGTCCATCGAACTCGCCCAGTTCCAACGTGCGTAGGCATCCCAATCTTGCTGCTGGTAATTTAGTTGTCCATTTCCTTCCCACGGCGTGATGGTACGAACGTATTCATCTTGATCATCTTTGCCATCCACATAACCCGCTTTGAACGTGGTTGACCATTGTTGATTCAGTTGATGAGCGAAGGTGAACTCCACGCCATACGTTTCGACGCCATTAATATTTTGGTACTGCTTGATCCAAGCGCCTCTATCGCTATCAAATCCCACGTCTTTAGTGTCCATGAAATTGTCAAAGAGAGAGTAAAAAACCGCGACATAAGCTTGAGATTGGCCATTATCGTATTTTGAACCCAACTCAAAACTATCACTGGTTTCAGCCTGTAAATTCATGTTCGGCGCGATAAAAAACGGCGTCAGTGGAACAAAGCTGTGGTCTGCCGCACCGTAGGCTTTGTCATAGGTCGGAGCGCGGTAGCCGTGGTTGTAACTGAGGTAACTGTTGAATGATGGCGTCCACTGGTAAGCCACGGATGCGCTCGGTGACCATTCACTGGTTTGAATTTCACTAACAGCAAAACCAGCAATAGGTTGCTCTGACTGAGGAGTAAGGTTATTCAAATCAAAACGTAAACCAGCGCTAAATGTCCACTGGTTGAGGCTGAATCTATCTTGCAAATAGACGCCAAAACCATAGGCCTTCGCTGGTGCAAACGGAATAATATTTTCGTAGGTTTCCCCATTGGAATCCTTGGTATCCACGTGACGAGGGCGTTCATAACGATTGGTATTAAGCACTGCACCGTAAATAAATTGGTGTTCGATGTTGTGGACTCGTGCTGCTTTTTCTAAATCAACCGATAGCCCTATCAACTGATCAGAAAAACTTTCATCGCGTCTCTCACGACGAAATTCAAGGGTGTCGAAAAAGGCATGTTCTTTGGTCAATAAGCGATTGGTTTGAGTATCACTTTGACTATCACGCCAGTAAAGCTTGGCGTCCACATGGTCTGCCCAGAAAGAAAGGGTATCTAATTGCACCCCCAATGATGCCGATAAGGTTTGGTGCTGTTCCTGTTCAAAAAATTCTTTGCTTTCCCATTTGTCATCGCGTTGAATGGAAGCAATGCCTTCTTTGCGGATGTTTTCATCTTTATAGGCGTTAAATTTTGCACTGAGTAACAGCGAATCATTGACCATGTGATCGTGAGCTAACGATGCACTGAATCCTTCAATATCTCGGTTATAGAGATCTTGGTTAAAGTTGCGTGTCTCTTCACCTTGCCAATATGAAATGGTCACCAAGCTTTCACCATTTCCATTGCGCACCGCTAGCGTGCTACTGCTCTTATATTGATTGCTGATCCCTGTGTAGGAGCCAGAGGCATCAATATAGAAATCACGTCCTTGCAAATAATCCGCCGGCGATTTTGTGGTGACAACCACAACGCCGCCGATCGCGCCCGAACCATGAATGGTAGACCCTGCCCCTTTCACAACCTCAATGCTTTTTATGTTGTCTAAGGCGAAAGTATTGCGGCCTACCTTATCGTTAATGTCATTGGCACCATAGCCGTCCGATGCGGCGACGCCATCTTGAATGATCGCAATGCGGTTGCCCGTCATCCCTCGAATCGTGATGTTTTGTGGCCGACCAGCGCCACCCGTAACACTGATTCCGGGTTCATGACTCAATACATCATACAGTTCTGTCGCGCCTTGTTTTTCAATGGTTTCACCGTCAATCGCTGATATTGAGCCTGCGACTTTTGACAGCGGCTGTTCTACTTTATTGGCACTCACCACCACTTCTTCAAGCTTGGTTAGGCTGAATTCGGCATGCACTGACCCTACCGCAAGCACGCTAAGCACCGCTGCGGTGATTGGAGAAAGCTTCATTTACTGCTCCGCTTTTTTGTTTTTATCTATGGTAAGAAGAAAGGCGTATTCCACGGCCTGTTGCTGTAGTGCCTTACGTGAATCGCTACTGTGCCCGCTATTGAAGTCCGTCCATAACAAGTAAGGCCCGCTACCCGTGCTCATCAGCGACATTTTTTCTATGTATTTCGCGCCTTCCCAATAAGGGACACGGTTATCAAACCACCCGACACGGACGAGGGTTGGCGGATAAGGTTTGGCTTGAATATTGAGTAGTGGGTCATAAGCTTCAATTGCTGAGCGTTGCAATGGCTGGCTAGGATCTCCCCACTCTTCTCGCTGCTGCACCGAGAGTGAAGAGGAGTCTTCTGTGGACATGCTTCTAAGCACATCCACAAAAGGCACTTGCAGCACCACTCCAGCAAAAAGTGCTGGGTTTTGATTAACCGCGGCCGCAACTAAGGTTCCACCAGCGCTGCCGCCAATCGCATAAATAGCGCGTTGGCCGTTATTAAAATGCTGCAATGAAGAGGCGACGTTCAGGAAATCTGAGATGCCTATTTTTTTCAGAATGCCAGACCCAGCGCGGTGCCATGATTCACCGTGATAACCACCACCGCGCACATGAGCAATCGCATAAATTACGCCTTGATCCAATAAACTGATCACTTGTGGCATAAAGTACGGACGCATAGTGACGCCATACGCGCCGTAGCCATAAAGAAAGACGCTGGACTGTGCGCTCAAGGTGTCTTTTCGGTACGCCAAAGTGACAGGAATAGCCACGCCATCAACATCCACCACAATCTGTTGTGACTCATACTGTTCCGGTAAATAAGCAGGATAGTGGTCTTGACCCAGTCGCTTCCATTGTAAGCTTGCCACATCAAACTCACGCCAAACTCCTGCAGAAACCATCGACATTGAACGCACGCGCAGTTTATTGCTTTGCCAATCACCGTTACGAGAGACCCAAGCGACCTCACTTTCTGTTTCCAAAGGCTGTGATGCTCTCAACTTTCCATGCTGATCCATAATGGCCAGTTGAGAATGCTGTGCTTGGTTGGTTTTAACCACAACGCCAGCTTGATATAAATAAAAATTATCCAGCGTGGAATGATCATCTGGCGCATAAAAAAGCTGCCAAGGGTTTTCATTCATGCTCAGTAATCGACGGTAGAGTGCAAACTTGCCGTTGAGGTTACTATTGATGTAGAGCCAACCATTAGCAACGTCTGCGTAGTATTCAATACCCGGCTGTGCGGCACGAAGCGGAAGGCTTAAGTGAGAGCTGTTAGTCTCTAAAATACGTTGTTCACTGCTGTTTTCGTTGTTGACTTGCACGAGGGCAAAATGCGGATCCGCCGCCAAATAGAGAGACACGATCCACTGCGGATCAGCCCACTCCCATAGGGTTTTTGTCTGCTTGCTCAGCACATCATAGCGCTGTAATAAGCGAGAAGAACGGCTTTCTTCTGCCGCCAAAAAATAGAGGTATTGGCCATTTTCAGACCAAATAGCTTGGGTCGTTGCAGATTGGCTAAGCACGATTTCCAGCTTCGATACACGATCCAGCAGCGTCAGCGTGTAGTGCTCTTCCCCAGTCAAATCTTCGCTTAATGCAATAAAGCGGTCCCCTTTTGCCACCGCCCAATTGGCTAACTGGTAATAATCTGATTGCTGCTGTCTTACACTGATATTGACCAAGCGCTCAATTGGGCTGTCTTCTGCGGTCTTTTTAACAACAAAACGTTCACCCTTAATTACTTGATCATGATAGTAATTTTGGTACTGGATGAGCCAAGGTGTCGGTGCTTTTACGCTCTTATTCTCTGACCATGTTTTGACTAGTGCATTAGAAAGTGGTGCGGCTTGATTGAGCCACTGTTGTGTTTTTTTATTGTGATCTTCAAGGTGTGCTCGAACCTTAGGCTGGCTACGCGAGCCATCTTCCAGCCACTGCAGTGACTCACCATAAGATGAATGAAAACAAGACAAACCAACAACAAAAGTAATGATATTGAGTAATTTCATTATGATCAGTGAAAACATAGCCAATTATTATAATGAGGCGCAGCTTGCCACTAAACGATAATGAGATCAATTATCATTTTTATATAAAATAAATAAATTATGGGATTTATAAGGGTGAACGTTTGCGTGTATATAAAAACACCGCCTATTTGGCGGTGTTTTTATAATTAGGGTGAGGTTGTCTCAGCAAATACTGGCATTGAGTCCGTCAGCAGATTCGATTGACCGAAAGGTCACGCAGACAAGACGCTCGCTGTTACTCATCGTCAACTTTAGGTGCAACTCTCTTTTTCGGCACAAATACCGCATCACCCACTGCCACATTCTGATAAAAGGTTTTATCGCGTTTAACGGGCTTCTTATTGGCGGTGTTCGCCTTGGGCTTAGTACTTTTAGTCTTAGCGGCTGCGTTTTTCTTAAAGGCCGGAACACGTGGTTTTAGTCCGGTAAATTTACCTTTCAGATCATCAAATTGAGAGAACTCGATATCTTGCTGCAAAAAGGCTTCCACGCGCTTGAAGCTGTCCCAATCTTTTGGGCCAACCAGCGAGATTGCATCACCTTTATTACCCGCACGGCCTGTACGACCAACACGGTGCACATACTCTTCCGTATGTTTGGGCATATCAAAGTTAATCACGTGCGTCACGTTCGCGATATCAAGGCCGCGTGAAGCCACATCCGTCGTGACCAAAATTTTAAATACAGCGCGCTCAAACTGGCTCATGATGGTGTTGCGCTGGTTTTGATTTAAATTACCACTCAACGCAACGGCTTTCAGTTTCTGCTCGTTGAGTTTAAGCGTTAAACGCTCAGTATCAGAACGGGTCGCGGTAAAAATGATCACTTGTCGATATTCGGCTTCTTGCAGCACGCGTTCGAGTAAGGCTTCTTTGTGATCGAGATGATCGCAGAGGTAGAATTTTTGGGTGATGTCTTTATGCTCTTCGTTGACAACACCAATCGAAATGCGTTTTGGATCTTTAAGCAACTCGGTACCAAAGTCATTCACTTGGCCGTGATCAAGCGTTGCGGAAAACATCAGTGTTTGGCGACGACGGTGGTTCGCTGCATGATGAATACGGCGTAGTTCCGGAGCAAAACCTAGGTCCAGCATGCGGTCAGCTTCATCAAGGATCAGCGTATCTAAACCATCAAGACGCAACGAGCGGTGCTCTAAGTGATCCGCTAAACGACCGGGAGTCGCTACAATAAAACGGGGGAAACGGCGCAGTGCTTTTACTTGGTCGTTAAAGTTTTCACCGCCCACAATCAGCGTTGCTTCGTAGCTCAACCCACTGAGCATAGTACGCAGCTCACCGTACACTTGTTTGGCCAACTCACGTGTCGGAGCAAGAATCAGAGCTCTAGGGTCTTTTGCTGATAACGCTTTAGTTTTTAGAGACTTATGCAGCATTGGCAAAACAAACGCTAATGTTTTACCCGAACCAGTCTTAGAGGATGCCAACAAATCTTTACCTGCAATCGCCACGGGAACCGCTTGTTGTTGGATCTCTGTCGCTTGTTTGAAGTCATAGTGTTTGAGGGTCTTCAATAAGCGATTGTCTAAGCCTAAATCTTTAAACTGCAAAGGATTCTCCAAAAATTTGTAAAGTTGCCACAATAAATAGGGCAAGAGGTCAAAATGAAAACGCAATATGATAGCCCGAAAGGCGCTTAGATAGATAGAGATCACATAAAAATAATCAGCACGCACACTTTTTCAAAGCATAAGAAGATAGAAAATACGTCTCTTAACGATGAGACATAGCGGAGTAAATGAGCATAAATTGAAATTCTTGGATTATTTTGACGTTCGGCTACTGGGTGAACGCTAGAATAGTGTCTACAATTGAGTTCGTCACTATATGATGATTTCCAAACAAGTGTATACCCAAACAACTTGACGTTGCAGGTAAACAGCACCGCTGTAGCTTCAAGTAGGAAAAGTATAATAGGGCGTCATTGATAATAATCTTACAAACAAGGAGTTCAATAATGAATAAGATGTTAATTGCAGCTGCAGCCTCTTCTGTACTTCTACTTGCTGGTTGCGCATCAGGCCCTGATGACGCAGCAATGACGAAAATGGATCAGCTAAGCAACCAAGTTAGCCAACTCAGTGATCAAATTTCTGCACTTAAGAGCGAGCAATCGACACTTTCGTCTAAAGTAAGCCAAGCGGCTGATGCCGCTGCCGCTGCGCAAGAAGAAGCGGCTCGTGCAAACGAGCGTATCGATAATATTGCTCAGTCATACACGAAATAATTTCGTTATATTCCATAGCTGAAATTGCTTAAAAGGCTTGTTAATTCAAGCCTTTTTTATTGCTGCTATTACATGGTTCACCATTAATGAACTCATCAACTTCTTTAATTACTCCAATGAGGTTGAAAAATCTGCAGCCACAACTTCGACAGGCACACCATTTTGCGCCAAGATCACCGCTCTCGCTTTCGCATCTGATTTGTTAAATTCATCCAACCACCAGCGAAGTTCTTGCGGTACCTGCAACTCTTTTTTACTGCCGTTACTGCGCGTTAAAGGTTCATGAGCTTCAAGAAATACGCTTCGATCTGGCTCTAAGGCTAATTTTATCGGCTCATCAATTACTTTCACTTTCTCGCCACGCTGGACCTGCTTAAACAGCCATTCAATATCCTTGGGATCCATACGAATACAACCTGAGCTGACTCTCATACCAATACCAAAATCTTTGTTGGTACCGTGGATCAAATAATCACCCGCACCATAAGCGAGACGAAGCGCGTATTCGCCAAGCGGGTTATCTGGCCCAGCAGGCACCACCGCAGGCAGTTCAATACCTTTCGCTTTATATTCAGTGCGGATCGATTGAGGAGGTGTCCAAGTTGGGTTCGGCCGTTTTTGGCTGATAGTGGTTTCCATTTCGGGCGTGTCACGACCAATACGGCCAATACCGACGGGGAAAATATGCACTTTGCGTTTTTCAGGCTCAAAGTAATAGAGCCGCAGTTCAGCTAAGTTGATGACGATGCCTTCGTAAGCCACGTGCGGTAAAATAATTTGTGACGGAATGGTTAGCACAAACTCTTGCTGCGGCAAAAATGGGTCAATTCCTTTGTTAGCCGCCATCAAAGATAAAAACCCAACATCGTACTGTTTTGCAATTTGCGCTAAGGTTTCGCCCTGCTCAATCACGTGATATTGAGTTCGGCCAACCATGCTACTGCCTTCGGCAGGAAAATCATAAGTCGCGGCAAACGCGTTCACACTGAGCGCACCCCAGCAACAACACAAAGAGAGTAGCTTGCGTAGCATGGTGATCAGGTATCCTTGGCGTCTTTATAGATCTGTAAGGTTATCTCTCTTTCTACTTTATGATCAACCATTGGCGCGGGATATGACAAGGAATTGACGGCAGGGAATTTCCAAGGCGTGTGGATGTACTTATCTGGCAACGAAGCCAATTCAGGTACCCACTGACGAATAAAATCACCTTTCGGATCAAAACGTTCCCCTTGGCTGGTAGGGTTAAAAATTCGAAAATAAGGTTGCCCATCACACCCAGTTGAAGCGCACCACTGCCAACCGCCATTGTTGGATGCATAATCGCCATCCACTAATGTTTGCATAAAATATTGTTCACCAAGTCGCCAATCGATATGCAGATCTTTGGTTAGAAAACTGGCCACAACCATCCTTAATCGGTTATGCATCCACCCAGTTTTATTGAGTTGGCGCATCGCCGCATCGACAATAGGGAACCCGGTTTGACCCTGCTGCCAACGTTCAAAGGCCGTTGAGTTCTCCCACCAAGATACATGTTTCCCCCAAGGTGCAAAATCTTTTCCCTTACAGAGATCAGGACGAAACCCGATCAGATGCAGATAGAATTCACGCCAAATAATTTCGCTCAGCCAAGTTTGCGCCCCTTCAGACAACCCAATATGTTGCGATTCAGCGTATAGACGCGCCATACATTGACGCGCAGAAAGCGCCCCTATTGCGAGATAAGGTGACAGTGCGCTGGTCGAATCCAACGCGGGAAAATCACGCTGCTGGTGGTAATTCTGTACCTTATCACGGCAAAACTGGCGTAATTTAGCGCGAATTGCATCGAACTCGACCACCCAATGATCACTGCTGATGCGTGGATAGCTGAACGAGCGGTGTTCGCTCCACAGCAACGGCTCAAGATCCTTTATGGGTTTATAATGTGCAGAAATAGGCGTTGGTAAAATTTGAGGAATAGCCGCTTGTGATAACCACGCTCGTTTAAAAGGCGTAAAGACTTTGAAATAATCACCTTGCTTGTTTTTGACCAAACCGGGGGCAATAATGCACTTATCGTCGTATGCTCGCCACTCGATCTGGCGCTCTAGGCAAAACTGGCTCGCCATCTCATCACGCTGCAACTCATTGATTTCATACTCGCGATTAACCAACACAGCGCTGGCATTAAGCTGCTTAGCAATAGTGGCAATCTGCTGCGCAGCATCAGCGTAATCATCAACTTCCTCATACAGCAGAGCAATATTGAGTGCTTGCAGTTCACGTTGCAGCTCAAATAAACGCCGATAAATAAGATCCGCCTGCATCGGAGCAAGATGGTGTTTTTGCCACTGTGCTGGCGTTGCAATGAATACGGCAACAACAGGTTCTTCGCCATCAATGGCGGCATGTAATGCCGTATTATCAACGGATCGTAAATCTCGGCGCAGCCAGAGTAATTTCACTGTACATCCTTACTGATTAATCTAACGAATGGTGCAGACGAGCAACCACATCTGACAACGAAAGCTTATCTCCCAGTGAGATACGCAATTTCCGTAACGCTTGAACTTGCTGCTCGGTTAACGCTCGATTGGCAAACAGCGCAACCTGTTGGTAGTTTGCTAAAGCATCATGATCAACAAGAGCGGTAAGATCTTCGACACCATCTAAGATAGTGAGGTTATACCCAGCTTCCACCTTTCCCACGAACCATAACCAAGCCAGTATGCTCGATGTTGGATCAAGATTAACGCAAAGACATTTTCCTTTAGTTGCCGCTTTGTTTTCCGCTTCAATGATCGAGCTCAACTTGCTTATCATCAGTGCCTGAAAAAGCCCTTTTTGCAAACTGCGCAGCGGTCCTTTAACCCGCTCTAACGTGTCGATGACAGGAAAGACAAACTGCTGCTCAACAATCTCTAACGGATACTCTTTCAATACCGTAGCAATGGTTGATTCCGCTTTGCCTTTATTGAGATCCACTAAAGCTTGCAGCAATTGTTCTTGCTCTAAAAGCTCTGAACCATGATTTGCCAAAGTATCAATGATGCTTTCACTGCCACTGAGCAATGCACTCACTTTGCCAATCGAAACCCCTTTCGCCAGCCAGCCTTGAATAGTGCGAATCGTCGCAATATCCTCTTGTGAATAAAGGCGATGCCCTTTTTCCGTGCGCTGTGGCTGAACGAGGTGATAGCGGCGCTGCCATGCACGCAAGGTAACGGGCTTTACTCCAGTCATCTCGGCAACGTCTCGAATAGCGTATAATTTTTCAGTCATCATGTTTTCAGTCAGTGGGTTCTCATAGTCCATAACGTAACCTTAGCGTTTGTGGATAAGGCGATAAATAGTGCTGTTGCTGCAGATAAGCATCGGGATACATTTTTATGTAATGTTTGAGCAACGTAATAGGCGCAAGTAAAGGAAGCTCGCCAGTTCGATAGTCATCAATCAATTGCGCTAACTCCACTTTCTGCTCTTTGTTTAAGGCTCGTTTGAAATAACCCTGAATGTGCATCAAAACATTGGTGTTATTTTTACGGCTCGCTCTGTGTTTAAGCGCATCCATTAGCCCTTGGCGATAGTGCTCAATAAAATACTGTGGCGGATGCTGCTTGACTTCAGCCACCAAACGGCCGAGTTCTCGATACGCTTGCGGGTGATGCGCCATTAACGTCAATTTGTAACGTGAATGAAAGGCCACCACTTTGCCCGGTGTCGGGTTGTCACCTATCGATTGATAAAAGTCATGTAAACAGTAGACACGCGTAATGAAGTTTTCGCGAAGCACAGGATCATGCAAACGGCCATCTTCCTCTACAGGCAACCACGGCATTTTACGCATCAAAGTGGCGGTATAAAGCCCAACACCCTCTTTGTCTGCTCGTTGATGCTTATAGACTTTGACTCTTTCCATGCCACATGTCGGGGATTTCGCACAAACGATATAACCACACAATTTCATCAATTCGAGCTCATCAACTTTTCGTTCTGAGAAATCGAACATGGCTTGCGTGTAATCTTTGGTTTCATCTTTAGTTTCAACCAGCGCTAAACGCTCTTCGTGAGAGATCAGGCGAATGGTAGGCCTTGGCACGGTTAAGCCAATCGCAACCTCTGGGCAAACGGGTATGAAAGAGAAATAATTCGTTAACTCTTTGGTCACAAAGTCACTCGCTTTGTGGCCAGAATCAAAACGGACTTGCTCTCCCAGCACACATGCACTGATCCCGATACGAATTTCTGGATTACTCATCGCCGCCTCATATACAAAAATATTTGTTGTATAATGTATAGCACACTCCAACCACCTTATACAAAATATATTTATGTACACATAAAAGGTAAACGTTTACCCAAATCGATTGCCTTACCACTTTCAACACTTTTAGTTATCAATGAGCCACAAAAAGGGTATTAACCTCCATTCTGTGACAAATCTCTCAAGGGACATTGTCAGGTCTAGCTAGTATTGCCTCAACAAAACACATCAGATTCAACAGAATTAGTAATTTAATCCACTTATTGCGGATAAATCGCTGACTCGAAAACTTTGGAGTAACAACGATGGCAACCCCACACATTAATGCGCAAGTTGGTGATTTCGCTGAAACCGTTCTAATGCCAGGCGATCCATTACGTGCAAAATACATTGCTGAAACTTTTTTAGATGATGCTAAACAGGTTTGTGATGTTCGCAGTATGTTCGGTTATACCGGTACTTATAAAGGTAAAAAAGTATCCGTTATGGGCCACGGTATGGGCATTCCATCATGCTCGATTTATGTTCACGAGTTGATTTCAGAATACGGTGTAAAAAATATCATCCGTATTGGTAGCTGTGGCGCAGTTCGTGACGATGTCAATCTAATGGATATCGTTATTGGTATGGGTGCTTCAACCGATTCCAAAGTTAACCGCATCCGTTTTAACAACCACGATTTTGCCGCGATTGCGGATTACGGATTGCTTGAAACGGCCGTCAATCAAGCACGCGCACAAAACGTGCCCGTGAAAGTAGGCAACGTGTTTTCCGCTGATCTGTTCTACACACCTGAAGGTGATTTATTCGAAAAAATGAATAAGCTTGGCATCTTAGGTGTGGATATGGAAGCGGCCGGTATTTATGGCGTTGCAGCGGATCTAGGCGCAAAAGCATTGACGATTCTTACGGTGTCAGACCACATCATTCGCGGTGAGAAATTAAGCTCTGAAGATCGCCAAACCTCTTTTAACGACATGATGAAAGTCGCGCTTGAAACAGCGATTAGTATCTAATTTTTAAACCTCAGCTGCTCACCCAAATTGGCAGCCTTAAATTACCCCGAGGGGGCGATTGTGTCCAACGACCAACTACCCAAGGACGCAGATGGTTTACAACTCAACTTTTGTAAAACATTGGCGTGTGACAACTTTGGACTGAGTGAAGCCGAACGGTACGTTCTGCAGCGCGTAAACCCGAAGCGTCCAACGATGGTTTGTCGTGAATGTGGAGCTTTCCCCCCCTTACTTAACAACCGAGAAGTGTTAAACGAATTACACCGTTTAAGGCAGCTTCACAGCGACGGGTTGCCCGCTTGTCGCAGTGATGATTGCCAAAATTTCGGTTTATCTGTTCATACGCACAAACACCTCTATCACGCTTTTGGCTACAGCGGCGATCGCCAGCGATACCGTTGCAAAGCTTGTCAGAGTACCTTTGTTGATAAGTGGTCAGGAGCCAACAAAAAACTCGTTTTTCAAGAAACCTTACTCGGCCTACTCTTCATGAGTTATTCGGTGCGAGAGATTTGCCGTAAATTATCCATCAACCCAAAAACGTTTTATGATCATGTCGAGCACATTGCCAGTCGCTGTCGGCGAAAACTGGCCATGATTGATGCGCGTTGGGTGAATCATGCAAACCAATATGAACTGGCTTGCAATTACATCCCGCTCCAGCCCCATAGCGACAACGGCGTATTGTGGTTTGCAACAGGTGAAGCCAAAACAGGCTATATACTCTGTCAGCACGTAAACTATTCCGCCAATGAAGAGCCTGCAGGCGAGCTTGATCACAACCCCTATCACTCGCCCGCGCGTTTTGTTTCTCGTGAACATTCATCCGAAGCAAATCTACCCACTCCTGACGCATCTCCGCTATTACGTGAGCGTATTGATCAGAAATACCAAACAATTTTAGCCCGCGGTAATGTTGAAGACCCCATGGGTAACCTCACCACTTTTCATTACCCTTCTAAAGGCGCCTTGATTCGCCCTCCTTACACCTCTTATGCTCACTTCCTCCACGTGCTGGATTTGTGCCTTGAAGATAAGCGAGTTTCTATCTATCTGCCTCAAGATCCGGTTTTACGTTCTGCCGCATTGAGCGTCTGTTTGCCGCGAATCAAGCGTAAGAATGTTGACTTGATGTACGTTGAGGAAGATCCGCAATGGCAAAATGGACATTCCGTGAATAAAACGGACATTGTTCACATGGGATGGTGGCGAGATCGCTGGGCTATTGCCAATCAGGCACAGGCTGCCAAAGGTGTTTGCTATTTGGCAGGAGACAATCCAACACCCGAAGCTTGGCTCGATAAAGCATCGATTAAGCAAACAGAGTTCTATCAAAAACGCTTCCAACTGTTGTTCGAAAGCTTTATCAACGAACCGAGGCGTAAACTTCGCCCTGGCGGCCTACAACCAATGCTGGATATTTTTCGTGCTTGGCACAATCTGTGCTACCAAGATAAACATGGATTCACCGCCGCCCAAAATTTGGAATTAACTAAACATCCACTGACATTGAAAGAACTACTCTCTTAGATTTTTAGGTTATATTTAGACTGTGGATTGTGAAGTAGCGCAGATTATTGTGGTAATGAATAACCAATGCACCCACTTTTGGGAAAGTAAATAGTGCGCTTTAACGTTGGCTTCATATAATGAATCGGTGACTTAGGCTTCTTACTTTTGAGGAACAGCCCGTTTGGATAAAAGCCAATACCTTCTTGAAATTGAAATAGAACAGCTTAGAGCCCGTATTGAAACTGAGCCGGAGAAGGTGTCGATCGTCGCGGAGCAGTGTTTATTGAGAGCACAGCAGATCTTTTTCCCAGAAGGGGCGATTCAATGTTTGATCATTTTATCTCGCTGCGCTTGGTGTCTAATGGACTACCGCGTGGGTTTAAAATACATTAAAGAAGCCTTATCCACTCAAAATACCCTCGATACTGATGATTGCCTTCCCGAAATTCTGCATATTCACGCGCTGCAACTTTGGGGTCAGGCAAAATATTATACCGCCCAACAATATTGGATAAATGCCTTAGAACAATCAGCTCTGGTTGATGAAGTTGATATCCAGATAGAGTGCCTCATTGGTCTGGGTAATGTTTGGCGTATTACCAACGAATATCAACTTTCATGTTCAACACACGAGCTAGCCGTTAAAGTCGCTAATAATGCACGTATCCATTGGTTAGAAGGCAAAGCCCGTATTCTGTGGGCATGGGATCTCTATCTACTTAACCAATACATCGATATGCTCACAGTGCTCGATGGTGCAGAAGAAGCGCTACAGGATCATCCCGATAAAACTTGGCAAGCCGAGGTTTGGGATTTTCGCGGCTTAGCACTGCTCGGGCTTGAACGAATCGAAGATGCGGAAGCGGCAACCACCAAAGCACTCGAACTTGCTGTTGAGCATAATCTTGTGTGGATGAAGGCCCACTCATTCATTAGTCGAGCTCGTTTGGAACTGCTGAGAAAAGACTCCAAGAAAGCAACTGAGCTGTTGCTTCTTGCTGAAGCCTCTGCTGCTTCATTTGATAAAGGTGAGCTACTTTCACAAATTTGCTACCAACAATCCCTAGTCGCAGAGCAGCGTGGTGATTTTAAAGCTTCTTTAGCCTCATTTAAGAAATATCGCCAATTTACGGTTGAGATGCTTCGAGAACAAACGGCGCGCATTGGCCTTGATAAAGCAAGAGCCTCTAAGCGACAACTTGAGCAACGAGCACGTAAACTCATTAACCGTATTCGTGGTCAACACGAATACGACCCAGAGAAACATCTCTCCAATGTAGTTTCAGAGACTTATTGGTGGGAACAACTCATGCTGTTCAAGACCGAGTTGAAGCATTCTAATCACGCCGTCATTGTCATCCAACATAACGACTCAAAGTACCTCGATGTATGTACCGAGATTGCCCACTCGCTCTGTAACCAAAAAGATCTCGTTTCTCGTTTAAGTAGCGAACGCTTAGCGCTGCTTCTTGCCGATAAAGGCGATGCAGCGCTGCACGTCTTCCATGTATTGGCTAAGATGATTGAAATATACCCCTGGGAAAGAAAAGGATTAACGGGGTCGCTACCTCAAGTGATGTTCCAAGACATTTTGAGTTTCCCATTCACATTAGAACAACTGGAAGACAGTCAACCTCAGGAATGGTCGCATGGAAGTACTGCTCAGTAAAATTAAAGATACGGGTTTGGATGCCACCTCCGTTTCCGGAGAGGAGGCCATCATTTTCTGGAATCACGTCCGACAACATATAGCCTCAACATCAAAAGAAAAAGCACTTAGCTACATCATCAGTGCAGAGTATCGTTCAGAACTGCATCAGTCGTCCGCCAGCATAGAGGAGCTTCGTCACGCCTTAGCATTACTTGAATTGCCTAAGGACGCCGAAATTATTTTGTCTGTGAAAAACAGTTTGAGCGATCGCCTAATGGAAAGCGGTGAATTTGCCGCGGCGCTCAACGAATATGTGTCCGCTTCTAATATTGCCGTCGACACGGGTTACATTGACGAATATGTACTAGCCGTCATTGGCATGGGTAACCTGTGTGATGCTTATGGCGAGCACAGCCGAGCCCTTCGTTACTATCAAAAAATTGATAGTATTGATCACGCAATCACCAGCCGCTCATTACGCCTGCGTTATAAACTTTACATGCTATCGTGTTACATTCAACTGCACCGAATCTCCGCCGCCACCGACCTAATTAAAGAGTGTGAAGAGCTGAGTATTTTGGTCAGCGATAAAATTCTTACCGGGCAAATTTCACTCTATCAAGCTCAACTTTATCTTCATCAGGATCAAGTCGATAAAGCGCTCATTACGCTCTCTAGTGTTCAGTACAGTGCTGGGAATATGAATTCCACCTGGCTATCGAATATGATTCGAATTGAAACGGCCAACTGCCTGGCTAAAATAGGCAAAAGTCATATTGCCAATATGATGCTGGCCAGTACAGACAAACGTCTGCAACGATACACGTCACCCACGATGGCCAAGCAGCTGTATCGAGCATTCAGTGCCGTGTGCGAGCGCCAAGGCCTTTATCAAGCCGCCCTGATTTATGAAAAAAAAGGCTTTCGAATTGAAACTGATCTGATGAAAAACATCCCGATTAGTGAGCTGGGGGCCAATCAACTGCGTCGCTTATCGCGCTTTGAATTGCAATTGAAATTGATCTTATCTGAGATTGAAAATCGCGAGCTCAAAGAAACCACAGAACATCAAAAGAATGCCGTAGCCCAACTTCAACAGGATGTATTCACTGACCCACTCACCACTTTACACAACCGCCGCTGGTTAGATGTAAAGCTGAAAGACCTACTGCTTCATGAGAAGCTATTTGCATTTCTAGTCATTGATATTGACCATTTTAAATCGATTAATGATGAACTTAGTCACTTGGTTGGTGACAAAGCGATAGTCAATGTTTCACGTGAGTTGAAAAACTACTTTAAATTCCGAGGCTCCTCCTGTGTCCGTTTTGGTGGAGAAGAGTTTCTGGTGATTTTAGAAGATTGCTCGCTCGACCAAGCTGAAATGCATGCCGAAAACTATCGAGAACGCATATTCCAATTTGGTTGGCACGATATTCTAGGTGAGCGCGGCTTAACCGTCAGTATCGGTATAACCTTGCATCGAGATGGTGAAAATACACAACGCACATTCTACCGCGCCGACAAAGCCTTATATCGCGCGAAAGCGAATGGCCGCAACCAAGTGTGCACTGAGTAACTTTCCGAAGGGTCGTAAACGACCCTTTTGTTACCTGTCGCTCCAACGCAGAATTCTAACTTCATTACCCGCTTCGGGTTTAATTGGAATATTGAGTGATAAAAGCAGCGAAACAAGTGCCATTACCGCTCCAATGTAAAAGACGCTCGCCGGAGAGATAAGCCAAATTAAACCAAACGTGGCGGGGATGAACACGGCCGCAATATGATTAATGGTAAAAGAAACTCCCGCTGTAGACGCCATGTCCGCAGGATCTGCAATTTTCTGAAAATAAGTTTTAATCGCCAAAGCCAAGGCAAAAAAGAGGTGGTCAACCACATAAAGTGCCGCCGCCCAATGTGCGTTTTGTACAAGACCGTACCCAACAAAAACAACAATTAACCCCGTGTATTCAAACAGTAACGCTTTACGCTCGCCGACTACACCAATGAACTTACCAATACGTTTAGCAAACAAAAAGTTGAACAAATAGTTGATCAAAAACAGTAAGGTAATATCGGCCGCTGAATAGCCAAATTTCTCCACCATAAGGAAACCAGCGAAAACAGTGAAAATTTGCCTACGCGCACCACTCATGAAGGTCAAGGCGTAATACAGCCAATAACGTTTGCGTAGCACGAGCTTTTTATTTTGTGGCACTTCCGCTTTAAATTCAGGAAAGGCAAATGCAATGATCAACACCAGCACAAAACCAGCACCGCCAGAAATGACATAGACCCATTTAAAATCGAGCTGAAACACTTCTAACATTACCCACAAAGCACCGTAAGTGATCAGTGATGCAAGTGCTCCAACCGAAATGAGTTTGCCAAGCATTTCTGGCGCTTCATCTTTATTTAACCACTGCAAAGACAAGGATTGTTTAAGCGTTTCAAAGTAGTGGAACCCAGTCGACATCAATAATGTCGTGAGCAGTAACCCGGTTAAAGAAGGGAAAAAACCCGTCATCGCGGTTCCTAACGTCAACATACCCAATGAGATCAGGATAAATCGCTGCTCTCGAATGAACAGTAAAACGAATACGGCGGTGAAGGCTAAAAATCCGGGGATTTCTCGTACACTTTGTAATAAGCCAATGTCTGAACCATCGAAATTCGCTTTTTCAATCACGAAATTATTCAACAGTGCCATCCAACTAGAAAATGCAATCGGCACAATAATGGAGATAATCAATAGGAAATTTTGTGGCGTGCGCCAACCTTGAGAGGCTTTAGGGTACATGAGAGATCCTTATCTATGTTTCAGCGCATCATATACTCAAGTCGCCTTAAAAGGCGAGAGCTCATCACAACAGGAAACAAGGTTAGGGATTAGCACTGCTAAATTACACCGTTCGGGTATAAGATCGACCGAGACACAAATATTGGGATTTAACATGACGATTACGTTCGCAACGATTAATTTATTCAATTATTTAGCTCCGCCGAACGCATATTATCAGTTCGACAATATTTACACGCAAGCAGAGTGGCAGAAAAAAAAGCAATGGTTTAGCCAGAAGATCAAACAGCTGGATGCCGATATCATTGGCTTTCAAGAAGTTTTCAGTTTTGATGAACTACGCAACCAGATGATGGATTTAGGCTACCCGTATGTGGCCTGTGTAGATGAACCTATCGTCAAAGATGGATACATCTATAGCCATCCGGTTGTAGTAATTGCCTCTCGCTATTCTCTGCGCCAAGTGAGCGCCGTACATGGCACGCTACCAAACCAAGCTGCCCCTTTTTGCTTTAATCGTACACCGTTACACGCTACGGTTTGCCTGCCAATGCTCGGGGATATCGATGTCTATATTGTGCATTTTAAATCTCAACGTCCGGCAGAATCGCCTGCGGCACCTCATCATCTGATCGATGAATGGCAACAAGAAACGCTAGGACGCTGGCTCTCTACTGTTCAGCGAGGCTTTGAAGCAAACCTGACTCACCAATATATCGTCAATACTCAAAAACAAACTGGGCGGCCTTGTGTGCTAATGGGCGATTTTAATAAACCGTTACATCACGAGGAGTTTCAAGGACTACTATCGCAGGCCTTATACCGCAGACCAGAAACACAACAACCGCTGGCTGACTATGCGCTTTACGATGCTTGGGATCTGCATACCGAGAGTGTTGAGCAGCCTCGCAAAGCCACTCATTACGCCGGCTCCACGGGATCTGTACTCGACTATATTCTTCTTTCCGCAGACTTCGCGCCTTTTGTCCAGCCAATGAAAAGCTATATCAGCCACTATACTGTGCTTGATCAACATCTGGTCAACCCGAGCTATGAGCTCGATAACTTTAGTACTGACCATGCACTGGTCGCGGTCACATTAAAAGTAAACACAACACCGAGCTAATGGGTTTGTATGCTACGACTCTCGATGCAATAAATGCTGCCATTCACTGTGTCGATTTAAATAATGCACAACATAACTACAGACAGGTTTAATGGTGTAACCTTGCGCTTCAATTTGCGGTAATACACTCTCCATCATTATTTTTCCGTATCCTTTACCCTGAAGTTCATCCGGTACGCGAGTCGAAGTAATAAACAACACTTCATCCTGTTGTTGGTATGTCACAGTTGCGAATAGATTTCCCTCAAGATGTACTTTATATTGACAATTTTGTATATCATGTTGCACTTCATGAATCATGGTAACGTCCTAATTGATATATAAATCAAATAAATTGATATTCTCAGAATTGAATCTTCCAACATCTACCCCTAGAATTTAAACTATTACAAAAATTAGAATAAAATGCAGCTACTGCATCACGGAGAAAATTAAGATGGAATCGCAGTCGGCAGTGCTGAAAGATGAACAGAACCCAAACCGTTCAACCGAACGTAATAAAACCCTATCGACACTTAATAGTACTGATGCGTTATCTATGGTTGAACACAGTAGCGAACTAACCTTAAGTATAACCACTCCCGTTGGTACGAAATTCCAGTGTAAAACGTCATTTATCGGTACCTACTCTCATTCCCATCTCCTTGTAGAAATTCCTAAAATTTCCGCAGATGATCTCTCTTTTTTCTTCCAAGAAGGTTTTTGGATGAATATCAGAGCTATTTCACCACGTGGCGAAGGAGCTTTAATCCATTTTCGTAGCCAGTTGTTACATGTATTGCAAGAGCCTATACCGCTCGCCATGTTATCTATTCCCAACAGCATGCAAGTGACCCAACTGCGCAAAGAAGCTCGTTACGATGTGAATCTAGCAGGAAAAGCAACGGTAGGAACGCATAAGTCGGATTGTGAGGTAAGAGATCTCTCCAAAAGTGGCTGTCGTTTTGTCACACCTCCTCTTGGGCGTACTTTCCAAGTGGGTGATAAGATTAGTCTCGAATTATTTACTGATCCTCGCAGCAGCCAATTCTTTGCGCCTTTGATGGGTAAAGTTTGTAACTTGCAACGCTCACTGCACTATGCTCGTTACGGAGTGCAGTTTGATGAAGAAGGTGTCAAAAATGCGAAAAGTTTATTAGGTCAACTGAAGTTTGATGGCACCAAATTGACGTTGAAGTAATAAAAACGCCCTGTTAAACAAGTTAAGTCAGGGCGTTTTTACTTTTTACATTGCTTTTAACTGCATTGTTTTTAACCTAGAAAAGAAATATATCCCTGCAAGATAACCAAATTCACAATATCCACAAAGAATGCACCTACGATAGGCACAACCATAAACGCTTGTGGTGATGGCCCATATCGTGTCACCAATGAGCCCATATTCATCACAGCGGTTGGGGTTGCTCCAAGACCAAAACCGCAGTGCCCACCAGCGATCACAGCAGCGTCATAATTTGATCCCATGACTTTAAATGTCACAAAATAAGCAAAAATACCCAACACGACCGATTGCACCGCTAAAATCACCAGAAATGGGACAGCCAAGTCAAAAATATTCCATAACTTTAAACTCATGAGTGCCATTGCAAGAAATAGCGATAGAGAAACGGTGCCTAAGATGTCAACGGTTTCAGCATCAATTTTATGAACTTTCGTCAATTCCAGTATATTGGTAATGAACACACCGATGAAAAGCGCATAGACAAAATCGGGGATCATCAACCATTTGATTTCAAATGCACTTACCCACTGTTCTAAATATTTAGCACCAGTGACACAAATAAGAAGGATGAACAAACCCTCGATCACTTTCTTAGCGGTGACTTTATCTTCTTCATATTCATTGTACGTAACCAGCTCTGGGAACTTATCGTGCGTTTTGGTTCCTCGTCCATACTCAGATTCAAACCCGTTTTTATTAATGAGTTTTTGGGCAACTGGGCTACCGATAATCCCACCAATGATCAAACCAAAGGTCGCTGAGGCCATGGCAATTTCTAGCGTATTGCTAAGCCCATAATTGTCGTTGAATGTTTGAGCCCACGCCGCTCCCGTACCGTGTCCACCCGAGAGGGTAATAGAACCGGCGATCAACCCCATCAGTGGGTCAAGACCAAGAGCCGTCGCTAACGATACACCGACGCCATTTTGGATGATGATATAAAACGAGGCAACGGCGAGGAAAAGAAAGACTTTTACTCCACCCTTAACCAGTTGAGTGTAATTGGCCGCAAGGCCTACGGTGCTGAAAAACATCAGCATAAAAATATTCTGCAACGGCAATGAGAACTCTAAATCTAAGCCGTAAAAATGTAGAAGAGTGATCGCGAAAGCGACAATTAAGCCACCGACGATGGGCTCAGGAATGTTGAATTTTTCCAAGATAGGCAGTTTTGCGTTAATAAAGTGACCTAAAAAAAGCACGCTAATAGCGATTAAGAAAGACTCAAGGGGCCCAATTGAAATTAAATGGTGCATATAACCTCTTATTACTGCTTCACTCATCTTCCTTAATGAGTTTGGAGATCATCAAAGAAAAGCTTGATAAACTCGAAAAAAATACGATTGATCGATACGGATCATCCTTATGGATATTGTTTATTTTCAATGATATACGATGTTTATTTGATGGGTTTTACGAACGTATGGCCTAACTGGTTTTGCTCGAAAAACATCTTCGCTCACGGCTTGTGATTGTCATTTGCAAACTCTCATTAGACGAGCGAGGAGGCGTATCATACCTAACAGACAAAAAAAGAGCCAACCGCAATGATGCGATTGGCTTATATATAGTGTGAACAAATTCATTCACTAACAACGTCAGTTGGCTAGGTGACCCTCGGCTTTAAGAAGGGTCGAATAGTATTATGCATGAAGTATGCCAACTAAAAAAGGTCTGCTTTTTAGCTATGCATCGCATTAATTCATCAAAATGTAGTACTTTTTCGCATTACGCAAATTGCATTATGCGAAACGAATGCAAAACAATACTCACCCAGTTGCTATAAAACAAACTAACTTTCTGCGCTTTTTCACCTTAAGCCAGCACCACTCACTCATCTTTTGTACAAGCATTTCTTAGTTATTTCATTATATACTTCCGGCACATACACTTAATCATGCAGATTCAATGAACTATTTCAGTACGTTTTTAAAAGGGATGGCCATGGGCGCCGCCGATGTTGTGCCGGGTGTTTCGGGTGGAACCATTGCATTCATCACTGGTATCTATGACACTTTGCTTGAAAGCATTCGTAGGATTAACCCGAGTTTATTGCGCATAGTCAAACGAGATGGGTTAGCCGCCGCATTTCAACATATTAATGGCTTCTTCTTGCTCGCACTGTTTGGGGGAATATTCACCAGTATCCTCTCTTTGGCTAAACTCATTTCTTGGCTGTTAGCCACGCATCCTATTCCCATTTGGTCATTCTTCTTCGGTTTAATTCTAGTTTCGGTATTCCATATTGTGAAACAAATTGAGCAATTCAAACTTTCTCGGTTGCTCTTCGCTTTGCTGGGAGTTGCGTTTGCTTACAGTATTACGGTGCTTAACCCAATGCAGATGGAACCAACAGCGCTGAACACAGTTCTAGCCGGTGCTATTGCCATCTGCGCCATGATTCTACCGGGAATTTCTGGCAGTTTTATCCTGTTGCTGATTGGTATGTACGCACCGGTACTGGGCGCGGTGAAAGAGATGCAAGCCGATATTTTGGCACTCTTTTTACTCGGATGTATTGGTGGTTTACTGAGTTTTTCTCACGTATTGTCTTGGTTACTCAAACAATTTAGAGATTTGACCTTAATTTTTCTTACGGGATTAATGATCGGCACCTTACCCAAAATCTGGCCTTGGAAAGAAACGCTCACTTGGCGAACCAATTCTCACGGCGAGCTCGTTCCTTTACTACAGCGAAACCTTTCTCCATTGGAATTTGAGTCCATCACTTCACAGCCTTCGCAACTGCTGGTAGCCATTTTATTGATGCTTTGCGCTGTTGCCCTCGTGCTTGGCTTGGAGCAATATGCAAAACATCACGATGTGTAAATCACACCGCATAGCATGAATGAGAAAAGGTGGGGAAACTCACCTTTACTATATTGATTTGTTGCACATTTTATCCATTCATCACCACTGAAAAAAGATAGCTGTGATAACATTCGCGTTTTATAACCGCTTGGATTGTCCCCATGCACAACGCAATCAAAATCGGCGTCTTTGTTCTAGCCCTGCTAGCGGGTTACTTTAGCAGCGATATTTTCAATTGGCTCTCTTCAGCACACTCTTCTCCAGACATTAATCGATATTGCCAATTGTCGAGTGCCCCTTGTCGACAAGGAGATGTTGTCATGACATTGGCACACGATAAATCTCAACCTTTGGTGGCTAACACTCTGACCGTTGAATGGCCGCAAGCCAATGCAAGTAAACTCACACTTACACTCAATGGGCTAGAGATGGAGATGGGCACCGCTAAATATGCACTGACGCCGCAGGAAGACGGGCTCTACACAGCACAGATTGTACTCCCAGTTTGCACGACTGAAAAAATGACATGGATTGGCGAACTCTCTGACGGTCGTACCCAAGTATTTCCGGCAATAAGGATGGAAAGATGAGTAAAAATTGGTCTTTGGCATTGGTGGTTGCGTTTGTATTAGGCTTTGGCATAAAAACCTATTTTGATACGCAGCAAAGTATGGATTTAGAGAGCGGTAATAGCTCATCTTCTGAGGTGATTTTATTTGGCAAAGCAAATCAACCCATCTCTATTTTTGATACTAAAGATGAACGCATACGTGTTGTTTACTTCGGCTTTACACGCTGCCCAGATGTCTGCCCAACATCTCTGGCTATGTTAGCAGGTGCACTCAATCAACTGGATGATGTAACCAAAGCAAAGTTGCGCCCTTTATTTATCTCTCTCGATCCAGAGCGTGACGCTGCTGATGCTTCTCATCAATACGCCCAATATTTCCACCCTATGATCGAGGGACTTTCTGCTCCTTTAGACATTACAACACCACTGGCGCATCAGTATGGCGTCATTTTCCGCAAAACCGAATTAAAGGGATCTGAACTGAAATACACATTAGATCACAGCTCCTACTTCTACTTTTTACAACCAGATGGAACATTAATCACTAAAGTCCCACACACGCTTTCACCGGCTCCCATTGTTGAAGCCATCAAAACAATAATGACGTCATCACAAGGAAAATAACATGAAGCTCAATGCTCTTTTTTTAGCAAGCCTTGCCTTTAGCCCACTTGCTTTTGCGAACACAGATATTATGGTGCATCACCCTTACGCACGTGCTACCGCACCAACCGCCACCACCAGCGCAGTATTTTCTCAAATCATGAATAAAGGTGAAACGGACCGTTTCATTGTATCGGCCAACACCGATGTGGCAGGGAAAGTTGAGTTGCATGATGTAATCACCGAAGGAGATGTGATGAAAATGCGTCAAGTCACTGAATTTAAAATTCCGGCCAAAGGGCACGTCGAACTCAAACCGGGCGGCTTGCACATCATGCTTTTTGATTTGAAGAAACCATTGGTTGAAGGTGAAAAGATTGACGTACAACTGACCTTTGCCAATGGTGAGCAGCAAACCATTACTGCACCAGTAAAAAAAGTGATGAGTGGTATGGCACACCATTAAAAAGAAGAGGGTGAGCGATGTTGGCTTACCCTCTTTTATCATCGCACTAAACGCTCATTGACCAGTCTAATGGCGAGAGCGAGACATCCCGACGAGAGGCTTATCATTCCACCACCACAAATGCTACATTTTATTTACATTTCACTCAAAATCGATTGCATTTCCACACATTGATTAATTATTTGTGCTGATTATCAATTAATTCTAGACACAATATCCCGCGTAGATATCATTACCCCCTTCAGTGGAGCTCACTGATGTCACTATAACTCTATTTGTCTACCATAACCGATGCTATGGCTTCGTAGTATTTAGGTCATGCAGGATGTAATTCGATTTATTGCAGGGATAACTATGCAAAGCAACAATATTTTCGCCCGTTTTGCGCGTGGCAATTTGGTTCTGCAAATACTCGCCGGTATCGTTCTCGGTGGGATATTAGCAACCCTTTCACCCGATGATGCGAAAAGCGTCGGCCTACTTGGCGACCTTTTCGTTGGCGCACTTAAAGCCGTAGCGCCGATCCTCGTGTTTATTTTGGTCGCCGCGTCCATCGCAAACCAAAAGAAAAACCAACACACTTATATGCGCCCAATCGTGGTGCTTTACCTTTTTGGGACCTTCACCGCCGCTCTTACTGCCGTTGTATTGAGCTTTATCTTCCCTACAACCTTAACATTGGTTGCGGGGGCAGAAGGTGCAACGCCTCCTCAAGGCATCGCTGAAGTGCTTAATACCCTGCTGTTTAAGCTGGTTGATAACCCAGTCAATGCTCTAATGAGTGCAAACTATATTGGCATTCTGGCATGGGCTGTTGGGTTGGGCTTAGCTTTACACCATGCCTCAGCAACAACTAAAGCCGTATTTGAAGATTTAAGCCACGGCGTTTCACAAATTGTGCGTTTTATTATTCGCCTAGCACCGTTTGGTATTTTCGGCTTGGTTGCATCCACGTTTGCCACGACTGGCTTTGAATCTTTGGCTGGTTATGCCAACCTTTTATTCGTATTGCTCAGTGCTATGTTGATCATCGCATTAGTTGTCAACCCAATCATTGTGTACGCGAAAACTCGCCAAAACCCGTATCCATTGGTGTTCCAGTGCTTGCGTGAAAGTGGTGTCACCGCATTTTTTACACGTTCAAGCGCCGCCAACATCCCAGTAAACATGGCATTGTGTGAGAAACTAAAACTGGATGAAGATACTTATTCAGTCTCGATTCCACTCGGTGCGACCATTAATATGGCTGGTGCCGCCATTACTATCACGGTTCTCACCCTAGCTGCAGTAAACACAGTAGGTATTGAAATTGACCTGATGACAGCCTTGCTACTGAGCATCGTTGCTGCTGTTTCTGCATGTGGCGCATCCGGTGTGGCCGGTGGTTCACTGCTGCTGATCCCGCTCGCATGTGGGCTATTTGGCATTTCAAATGACGTAGCAATGCAGGTTGTTGCCGTTGGCTTTATCATAGGCGTGATTCAAGATTCAGCCGAAACCGCGCTCAACAGCTCCACAGATGTTGTCTTCACCGCTGCGGTTTGCCAAGCTGAGCACAATAAATCAGCATAATCAATCGATACACTAAAACCGATACCAACAAAAATCCCCAGTCGATTCGCTGGGGATTTTTATTTCAGAGATTTTTTATTTACAGTGCTTAGCCACTTTATCGATCCAGCATTACCTGTCCATTGAAGTATTGGAGAAATCTAATCTCGTTAGAACCTCATGATCATCAGATGGGCTGGATGACAAACGCTCTTCGGAGGCATCCGCCCCTACGCTCAATGAGAGATCGTCTTCATCAGGCAACTCCCCTTTCTCTGGGATAGGGATCCCACGTTTGTAGAGCTTGTTCAGCGCCTTAATAATTGAGTGTTTACTTACAGTACCCGCGCCGATTTTCTTCATGAGTGGTTTGGCCAACGATTGTAACCCCACAACAGAATCGACACCGATACGTGAGCCCACTTGATCTCTTAGCACCTTTGCTGGTTCAAAACCAAAATGAGCCGATAAAAATAACCAAATATAAGCAATAGCATTGCCATTTGAACCTTTATCTATCCAAGCTTCTCCTGCGTGATACATCGCCTCTACATGACCTTTTTCAGAAGCTCGCTCTAACCAATAACAAGCTTTACTGTGGTCCATTGCGACACCAACACCCTTAAGGTAATTCAAGCCTAGTTTCATCTGTCCTATCGGGCTATTTAGCTTCGCGGCTTTGGAATACCAAAATGTTGAATCCGCTGGTGATGGCGCAATATTGTCATGTGAAACACACCAATCCCCCATGAAAATCACAGCGTCGAGCAAATTCGCTTCCGCAGCCTCTTGTACTAACGAGACTCCTTTCGCAGTATTCGCTTCCACGCCACGGCCATGAATATAGGCCATGCCAGTTTCATACTTTGCGGTTAAGTTACCTTCAATTCCTGCAATACAAGTCTGCCAAAACTTCTCTTTTTCCCGCAAAATCAGATCATCTCGAAACTTTTGGCAAATCCGAACAACACCATACATTCCCGTAACATTGTCATAATTTGCCGCTTTGTCATACCAGTACATCGCCTCTTTGAGGTTGGTTCGTTCGGCTTCTTTCGCTAAATACAAAATCGTCGGCACATGGCCTGTTTCGGCCTTAAACAAGCGATCTTGTCTTTCTTGTTCACGTGATTTTTCTATCGCTTTGCGATAAGCGATTTCTCTCTCTTTTCTCTCTTCCTCTAAGCGTTTTTTGCGCAAAGAGAGCGAAAACATCCACACGAAGATGAGGATAAGTGATAACCCGGTTGCGCCTATGGCAATCCCAATAGTGCTCATTGATTCAAATCTTATTTAGCTGATTAACTTCATTATCGACCATTTTTCTCAATCTTTGAAAAAGTCTGACCACATTCATTCTGTCTCGAACCATTTAAAGCATACGAAACAGTCAAATTCGTTCATCCAAAACAGAGAGGCCACTCTATATCTAATGCTCGTGGATTAATTAAGCCACATAGCCTTAGCACTAAGATAGTACCGTACTCTTTTCAAGAGTGTTACGCACAATCACACTAATTGAGGAATAGATTCCGATTTGAGTCAATGAATGAAAAAACGCAGCCAAATCGCTGCGTTCATTCCAGATCAAAAATGAGCCACTCACTTTACTCTCTCATCAAAACCGCGATGGATTGATAAGGCTCGAGTACTAGGTTTTCTTCTAATTTTTCAATCTCTTGATAATTAGAGCTCAAACACTCCACCGCTCTCAATTGAAACTTTTCGGGTATTGTTAAACAAACAGTGGCCGATGAAAAATTACTGACCACGACAATTTGCTCACCTTGGTACTCACGCACATAGCCAAACACTTGGTCATGTTCTTCAAATAAAGGCGTGAACGATCCATAGACGATGGACAGGTGTTTTTTACGCAGTGCAATTAACTTTTTATAGTGATGGTAAATCGATTGTTTATCAGCGAGCGCTTGTTCAACATTGACTTTTAGGTAGTTAGGATTCGCCTCTATCCACGGAGAACCTTGAGTAAATCCGCCGTGTTTATCCGCTGACCATTGCATTGGCGTTCGAGCGTTATCGCGGCTGTTTTGATGAATAGCATCCAGCATATGCTGATGAGAAACGCCCGATTCTGTCTTCACACGATAAAAATTTAACGTCTCGATGTCTCGGTATTGAGCGAGCGAATCGAAGGCCACATTCGTCATACCAATCTCTTCGCCTTGATAAATATAAGGCGTGCCTTTCAGAAAGTGTAAGCTCGTTGCCAACATTTTCGCAGATTCAACTCGGTAGCGTTTGTCATCACCATACTTAGATACAGCGCGTGGTAGGTCATGATTATTCCAAAATAATGAATTCCAACCCTGATCGGCAAGCTCAATCTGCCACTTGGTTAATACCTGTTTAAACTGCTTAAGATCTAACGGAATAGGGCTCCATTTGTCACCCTGCTCCCACGTCAAAGTGATGTGTTCAAATTGGAAAACCATCGATAACTCACGACGACTCGGCGCACTGTACAGTTTTGCAATGTCTGGTGTGGCTCCCCAAGTTTCTCCCACGGTCAGCAGATCTTGATTACCAAAGGTGGCGGCATTCATTTGCTGTAATAACGGATGCAAGCGCGGGCCATTACCAGTAATGCCCTTATCAATTTCTTTGCCAATTAAATCAATAACATCTAATCGAAAACCACCAATGCCCTGTTCAATCCACCAGTTCATCATGCTGTGCACTTCTTGCTGCACTTTAGGGTTTTCCCAATTCAGATCTGGCTGACGTTTAGAAAAAAGGTGGAAGTAATATTGCTGCGTTTGCTCATCCCAGTGCCAAGCACTGCCACCAAAAATTGACCCTGTATCATCCGGTACACTGCCATCCGGTTTTGCATCCCGCCAAATGTAGTAATCTCGATACGGATTGTCTCGCGATTGCTTCGCTTGTAAAAACCATTGGTGTTCATCCGATGTGTGATTAACGACAAGATCCATCACTATCTTAATATTGCGTTTTTGTGCTTCGCTCAGTAAACGCTGCATATCTTCCATGGAACCAAACTCTTGAGCTATTGCTTGGTAGTCAGAAATATCATAACCGTTATCATCCATTGGAGATTGATAAACAGGAGATAGCCAAATAACGTTAATGCCTAACTCTGCAAGGTAATCAAGCTTACTAATAATGCCATTTAAATCGCCGATACCATCGTGATTAGAATCGTAAAAACTGCGCGGGTATATTTGGTATACCACAGCGCTATGCCACCATTTGGGTTCCATGATATTTATCTCTGCATTGAATGATCTAGTGAGTTCTAAAGTGAGAGAAGTGATAATTCGCTTGTCATCTTTAGTAATCGAAGCTCAGAATTTTGAGACTAGAAAAAGAAAGGCGTCCACATAGGGACGCCAGTAGTACGATCTTTAATTATTTCGCATTCACGGCTTTAACAAAGACTTCTTGTGCTCCATCAATACCTAGCGCTTTGGCTTCATCAAGTAAGCTAAGTGCTTTAGATATATCGTTCGCTTTTACCGCTTTCTGAATCGATACCTTGTAGTAAGTTTCAGTATCTGGCTGCACTTTTTTTATCAGTTTTGCTTCATCCGTTGAAACTGTCTTTACTTTATTCTCAGGCTTCACAAACGATAGAAAGCTGGGACCAGAAACATCCAACTCAATGGTTCCAGTCAAACCGTGTGGCATTGGAATATCTTTTAATTCCGGCATGTAGTTACCACGGCCTTCGGCATCAATACGTCCAGGATGTGCAACATAAGTTACGCCTGATAGATCTTTTTCCTTTGTATAAACAATAAGTAAAAGCGTTTTATGACCTTGGGGAGGATAAAACTCCAAATCAGCAACCAGACGATTACCCAAATTTAAACGTGGCTTACGATATTCGAACTCAGTGTCGGTATACGATTCTAAAACGGTTCCTGTTTTATCTGTGATAACAACATAAGGATAAAATACTGAATCTTGAATTTCGCTGGTGACCGTTAAATTCATTTGGCCACGATCGGCTGGTATTTCAAACACGGCGACAGGGCTATGAATCAATGAGTTATGCAAGCGCTGAGTATTGGCTGTGAGCACCATTTTTGTTGTACTCGGTAGCTTCACTTTTGTGACTTGTAGTTGTTCTATATTATTGACAGCTTGCACTGCCGAACTTTGTGTTTGCTCAACAACAGGAGCTGTTTGACAGCCAGTTAAAGCAATGCAACTACCTAATAGTAGTGTTTTAAAAACCATTTTCCGCTCCTTTAGTATTTTTTTAACGACTCATCTCCGAGTCGTTAAAAAAATAGCCGACATCAGTCGGCTATCAGCATATGGATTTAGACTAATAAGAACAAGGAGGAATTACCACCAAGCTTCCACTTGAATGCCAACGACGTATTCAGTGTCTTTGCCAGTTGCAAATGCATTTTTGTTTTCGGTATCAAGTAGGTATGAGCCGTATACACGGAACTCTGGACGAGCCCAGAAGCTGTCTCCCATTGCCCACGCTTGTGCAACTGTCAATTTCGCATTGCCGAAATCTTCTGTTGCTGTGCCTGCACTATTAATTTTCTCACCAGCGTTATAGCCAGCTTCAAATACAGTGCGCATTGTCTCATCCCATTTGTACATTGGGCGCACAACAACTGAATACTGATCAATGTCTTTTTTACTAGCCCCAATATCAGAACCTGCTAAGTACGCAAGTTGATGGCCCATTTCCCACGATTGACCAAAACTCACTACACCCCAGTTTAATAAACGGTAGCCAGTTGCATCGTTCTGATCTGCATTACCACGGTTATAATAAGTGCCTGCACCCCAAAGATTAGCCGCTTGCACGCCATAACCATTGGTACCCACTTGAAGAATTGTTTGGTTAAAGCCGTTTGATAGGCCTTGGTGCAGAATGGCTGATGCCAACAAACCATCATCAGCTTGCTCTGTTGCATCACCTTTTTCGGTTGCAAAGTTATAAGCCAATGCAAATTCTAGATTCGCATTTTCCCAAAGACCAATATTGGCTAAGCGCGCATCAAAGATATAACCCGTTGAGTTGGTATTATCGCCATCTTGGATCAAAGCAAGTGACAGTTTCTGATTGCCGACTGATAGGTTTTGAATACCGCCACCTGTACCAGAAGTGTTCAAGAAATAGAAATCGGTGATGTGGATATCTTTACGTTGGTAATAAGATTTACCCGCCCAAATTTCAGCAGACTCATCACCAGCAATAAGACCTTTAGCTTTTACCGCAAACTGAGCAACGTTGAAATCGCCATCTTCCCAACCATTTGCACCTTTGTTACCTTGTGCAATCATTGATTCGACACGCCAAGTTTGCTCGCCTGTCTTTAACTCCTCAGCAAAACCAAACTCATAGTAGTTGTCGTTTTCGTTACCGAGACGACCTACACCATTCTTGTTAACAGCAAGATCACCATTACCCTGACCACTAATTCCGGTACCCGCGCGGAAATAACCATTAAAATCAACAGCAAAAGCAGAACCTGCTGCTAGAGTAGCAGCCACTGCGGCAGCAATTACACTTACTTTTTTCATTCTTAACTCCATTAAGGACGATTTATATTTATGGAAAATTTTAACTACGGACAGCATTTAAAACTTTCACTCTTCTCCTATTGGAACCTGCAAGGCAGTTGACAGATAGACGCTAAAAGAAGAGGTAAGACGGGACTAAGTCCCCAGTTGTTTCAACGGTGATAAGATTACTAAAGGCGTAATAGGCTTGCTTCCTCCACCTCAAAGTAATTTGGGGGGGAGGAGAAAGGATGAGTAATTTTATAGTATGGCGTTTTTAAAGCACGGATCACGGATTTCAGGGGGAGGAGATCAGTTAATGGTTATAAAATAGAATACAAAATGCCTTATTGATCACTATTTAGGGCCAATAACATCATTAAAATGAAATAAAATTACATTCAAATTTTATTCATTGGGCGCTTGACCTAATATCAACAAAGCTTTTTACTTAAAGCGATGACGTGCAGCAAAATAACAATTAAAGATGCCCATATGAAATGTACTATTTCTAGCCCTTACCCACTCGGTGCAACCCTTGACAACACAGGTTGCAATTTTGCTATTCATGCTCCAGCAAATAAACAGCTTCTACTCGCTCTGTTTGATCAACAGGGAAGTTTCACCACCCACGAGTTAGAGAATGAATATGCGGGCGTGAAGTACACTCATGTGCCAAACATTAAAGCAGGGCAAAAATACGGTTACCTCATTTTAAATGGTGACGAGCCACACTATATTTCCGACCCCTACGCAAAGGCGATAGATAAAAACTTAGGCTATAAAACACCATTTAGTTCAAAAAAGAGTTTCGAGCTGCCTAAGTGTGTCGTGGTCGACGATCAATTCGATTGGCAATCAACTAAAAAGCCACACATACCTCGCGATAAGACTATTTTGTTTGAGACCCATGTCAAAGGGGTGACCAAACTCAATCCGCGAGTGCCTAAAGCAGAACAAGGCACTTATTTAGGCTTAGTCAGTGAGGAGATGCTGGAGTTTTATCGCAAGCAAAACATCAACACACTACAGCTACTGCCCATCGCGGCTTGTATGCATGAGCCACATCTATTGGATATGGGCAAAGTCAACTATTGGGGATATAACCCCTATCTGTTTATGGTGCCAGATCCACGTTATGCGCAAAAAGATGCGGTAACGGAACTGAAAACGGCTATCAGAGAACTGCATCGTCACGGAATTGAAGTGATACTGGATGTGGTTTATAACCACTCAGCAGAGGGGGGCGAAGATGGGCCTATTTTCAATTTAAAAGCACTCGACCCTAAATATTATCTAAAACACGGCCAACATTACGCGAATTTTACCGGTTGTGGTAACACCATTGATCTCTCTTATCAACCCGCCCTTAACCTAGTCATGGACACGCTGCGCTACTGGGTTAGCGAATACCAAATCGATGGTTTTCGTTTTGATTTGGCCGCAACGCTTGGAAGAAATGGCGATAATTTCAGCCCCGATGCTGCGTTCTTTAAAGCGGTGGCGCAAGATCCAACGTTAAAACGAGTCAAATTGATTGCAGAGCCTTGGGACATTGGTCCAAACGGTTACCAAGTAGGCAATTTTCCTTTCGGTTGGAATGAATGTAACGACAAATTACGTGATATCACACGCAGCTTTTGGCGCGGCGATCAAGGCTATTTAAAAGAGTTCGCCACACGCTTAATGGGCTCGCGCGACTTGTACAGTGCCGCAAACTGGCCCTACAAACTGACCGTCAATTACATCACTTATCATGATGGCTTCACCATGCAAGATTTGGTGTCATACAAGCATAAGCACAATGAAGCGAATGGTGAACAAAACCGAGATGGTCACGGTGACAATCGCTCCGACAACTATGGCGTCGAAGGCGAAACCGAGAACATGGTGATAAAAGCAACCCGCGAAAAGCAAAAACGCAATATGATGGCGAGCTTGCTTTTTGCTTTTGGCATTCCTCATATTCTCACCGCGGATGTGCTTTCTCATACTCAGCAAGGTAATAACAACGCTTATTGCCAAGACAATGAGATCAGTTGGCTTGACTGGAACATGACCGAACGCAAAAGCTACTTCAAACATTGGTTGAGTCAAATGGTGGCGGCAAGACACCTTTATATGGTGCCCTTTATTCGTGCTTTTAGCGGTGAGGAACGTAATGCCAACCGCGTATTCTGGCGACGCGTGGATGGCACACTGATGGAACATGATGATTGGAACCGCTTAAGTTCTGTGGCATTGCAGATGGGCATTGGATCGGATGGGGCTGAAATGCTCTACTTGATCAACCAAACCAACGCACCCGCTCGTTTTACTCTACCTAAAGATCGTAACCAAAACTGGGAAGTGATATGCGATACCAATTTACGTAACGTACAACCCGGCCATGCAGAAGGGGAGTTGTTGCAATCGCCCATATCAATGACAATTTTGCACTACCAACCTGAAGTATAAAATTAAGTGCTGTACATCACTACCGATAAGCAAAGAGATTACCAATAAACAAAGAGGCCCAATTGGCCTCTTTCTCTTCTCTAATTTTTGCTTTCAGAATATTACAAGAATGCTTTGAAAGGCAGCTCTGGTTCATCGACAAAAATGTCTTTAAAGCCTCTGAAATGCTGGTAATGCATACGTCCTTTGTCGGTTGGGTAAGTGTATTTACCACCCACTTGCCAAAAGAATGGCGCAAAACCGTATTGCAGACGATCTTTTTTCATTTGCCACAATACTTCAATTTCACGCGGGTCATTTTGGAAGTTAGCCCAAATATCGTGATGGAATGGGATCACCACTTCACAATCTAACGCCTCGCCTGCGCGCAAAATATCAGATGCAGTCAGCTTATCTGTGATGCCTCGTGGGTTTTCACCGTATGAGAGCAGCGCCACATCAATCTTGTAGTCATTACCATGCTTGGCATAGTAGTTCGAATAATGCGAATCACCTGAATGGTAGATTGAGCCACCGGAGGTTTCCAATAAGTAGTTGACCGCGCGATCATCCATACCATCAAGAATCCCCTTATCATAAGATGAAACACCTTTAGGCAGCGTAATCAACGCAGTGCGATCAAAAGAGTCCAGCACTCGGATACTGATATCGCCAACTTCAATGCAATCACCCACTTTCGCCACAATGCAGCGCTCACTCGGTACTCCCCAGCCTTGCCACAGGTCAACGCAAGCTTGTGGCCCAATAAATTTCACATGCTCACCACAGTTTTGCAGCACAGCTGCTGCGACATTAATATCGATATGATCAGCGTGATCATGCGTCGCCAGTACCGCATCAATCTCTTTGATGCCAAATGGGTCCAACACAAAAGGAGACGTTCTTAAGTTGGGTTGCAGTTCACGCACGCCCCCCATACGCATCATCTGATGCTGTTGATTCATCAAGGCATTCTTTTGCGTTTTCTTACCCGTCCCACACCAAAAATCGATCGAAAGATTGGTATTACCGGCACTTTTTAGCCAAATGCCTGTACAACCAAGCCACCACATAGCAAAGGTGTTAGCTTCCACTTCGGTCTTTTCTATCTCTTCATTCAGCCAAGTTCCCCACTCAGGAAACGTACTGAGAACCCATGAATCGCGTGTGATTTCATCAATTTTACTCATAGCAACACCTTTTATTTCACGATCAGTTAGACAAATTTTGGATGTAGGGAGCCAAGCGTCTTAACCAAAGGTGAAGACACTGAGCCTGTGTTTATTATTAGAATGTGTAGAACGAAGTGCTTTCTATACCAGAATCACTTCTGTCCCCTGCTGTTGTAGCGCTTGGATAACTTGCGGATCGGCGGCTTTGCCAGTGATAACAATATCAACCTTGCTGGCGGGGCAAAATAGCATGCCCGTACGCTGCCCAACTTTAGAACTATCCACTACCACCACTAACTTACCGATTTGCTCTAGCATCTGTTGCTCGGCAACGGCGGTGAGCATATCGGTTTTGTATAGGCCATTTTCCGTCAGCCCTTTACCACTGGTGAACATCCAATGTCCGGCATAACCACCTAACGAATCAGGGGCGGGGTTGAGGAAAATGTTTTGTGCTTTGTTGTACTGCCCACCAATGATGATCACATCGTCGTGATCTTCATTGATAAGATAACTGGCCAGTGGGAAATAGTTAGTCACGATTTGAACATCTTGGCCACACAACTCTTTACCGAGCAAGAAGGCGGTCGAACCACAGTTAATTACCACACTGTCACCTGGGTTGCAGAGCTTAGCCGCAGCCATGGCAATCTGTGATTTTTCATGGAAATGATCCGTACTGTCGATATTTAACGGCGTCCACGCTCGCTTTCTAATCTCTAAACGTTCAGCACCATTGCGAACTTTCTTCAGCTTACCTAGCTCATCTAACTTAGAAATATCGCGGCGGGCCGTTGCTGGTGACACGTTAAATTTCTCAATAATATGCGTGACGTTGATGGTGCGCATATTGTCTAGCAAAGACAGTATCTCGTTATGTCTTTGTACTTCGTTCATGGTTATCACCTTATCTTTTCATCAAGTGATTACTTGGTGATTATTTATGATTTGTTTTGATTCTATTTCTCATCCATTACAATGTCAAACACTGGACAAACAAAACTTCCCTCTCGCTCACAATAAAACCTAACTAATTGATTTTATTTGAAATAAAATTTTAACTGTGACTTGAGTATCAAATAATGTCTCCATTTGGCGAAGAAATTGATAAAAATCAAAATAATCACAAATGAGCATTGAATGATTACTTTTGATTGGTAAAGTCTATTTCGTGAGCAAAACAGGATTGAAATCGGCATCACCTTGCTGATTCACTCTGACCTACACCCAGCTTCGAGTAAGACGGGAATACACATAACGATAAATAGAGAATCAAGGGGTAAAGATATGCAGTTCATCTACGATATCTTCTACATTTTTTATAGCCAAGTAATGACTAAAGCACCTTTGCTGCTGGGCTTAGTCACCCTTATCGGTTACTGGTTATTAAGAAGAGATACCACCACCATCATTAAAGGGTCGATCAAAACCATCGTCGGCTTTATGTTGGTACAGGTGGGTGCAGGGACCTTAGTGGCAGGCTTTAAGCCTGTGATTGAGAAATTATCGGAATATCATGGTTTAACTGGCTCGGTTATCGACCCGTACACCTCAATGATGGCCACCATGGAAATCATGGGGGATGATTATTCTTGGGTTGGTTATACCGTACTACTGGCACTGGCGATCAACATCTTGCTCGTTTTGCTGCGCCGCTACACAGGCATTCGCACCATCATGCTAACGGGGCATATTATGTTCCAACAGGCAGGGTTAATTGCGGTGTTCTACCTTGTGCTGGGCGCAAGCATGTGGGAAACCATCCTTTATTCGGCTGTTTTGATGGCGCTCTACTGGTCTATCTCCTCCAACATTATGTTCAAACCCACCGAAGCCGTCACGGGTGGAGCCGGTTTCTCCATCGGCCACCAGCAACAAGTCGCGTCTTGGATTGCGGTTAAGATTGCCCCCAAATTGGGCGACAAAAACGAGAGTGTCGACCACCTTGAGCTGCCTAAATGGTTGCACATTTTCCACGACAGTATTGCCGCAACCGCGATTGTGATGACGCTATTTTTCGGCATTATTTTGCTCTCATTTGGTTTAGACAACCTGCAAGCAATGGCGGGAAAAACCCATTGGTCTATCTACATTCTAGAAACTGGCCTTAAATTTGCGGTAGCGATTCAAGTTATCGTAGCGGGTGTACGTATGTTCGTTGCCGAACTGTCTGAAGCCTTTAAAGGTATCTCAGAGCGCGTCATTCCTAACGCGGTTTTAGCCATTGACTGCGCCGCTATCTACGCGTTCTCACCTAACGCCATGGTGTTTGGTTTTATGTGGGGCGCGATTGGTCAATTTACGGCGGTGCTGGCCATGCTCGCTTTTGATGCACCGATCATGATCATTCCCGGCTTTATCCCGATGTTCTTCTCCAACGCGACCATTGGTGTTTTTGCCAACCACTTTGGCGGCTGGCGCGCGGTCATGAAGATCTGTTTTGTGATGGGTATCATCGAAGTCGTTGGCTCAGCATGGGCCATTCACATCTTCAACCAATACGGCACCGAATTCAGTGGCTGGATGGGCATGGCCGACTGGGCGTTAGTCTTCCCGCCAATCATGCAAGGCTTATCCGTCTCAAAACTGTTCTTCTTTGTACTGATTGCATTGGCTGGTGTGTACATGTTCTTTGCCTCTAAAAAACTGCGTGAAGAGGAAGATGCACAAGGTTTGGTGAACATCAGTGACGATCCAGACGTCATCGCCGCCGTCGAACAAGCACTGAAAGTCAGTGATGGCGTGCGCCCGGTCAGCATTTTAGCCGTGTGTGGCAATGGGCAAGGCTCCTCAATGATGATGAAGATGAAAATCGGTAAGTATCTGGAGAAAAAAGGCATTCCACACGTGATGGATTCCTGCGCAGTGTCTGATTATAAATCTAAGCTCGCCACCACCGACATCATCGTCTCATCAAAACATCTCTCTGGTGAGATGGAGCCCGGAGAAGGCAAGTTTGTGCTCGGCGTACAAAACATGCTGAATCCGAACTCTTTTGGTGATGAGCTGCTCGATATCATCGATAAAAACTTTGTCACTTTGAAATAGCTATTACTACAAAACGATAAGTACAAAAACGATAGGTACAAAAACAATAGGTGCCAGACGCACTGGCACCCACTCTGGAGATAGAACCATGGGACTGAAACAATCACTGATCGACAATGACTCCATTCAATTAAATGCCCAAGCGAGCACTTGGCAAGAGGCGATCAAAATTGGTACGGATAGGCTGATCAAATCAGGAGCCATCCACCCCTGCTATCACGATGCCATCATCAGCAGCGTTGAACAATTAGGCCCGTATATCGTCATCGCGCCGAATCTTGCCCTGCCTCATGCTCGTCCTGAAAATGGCGTGATCAGAACCGCCTTTGCTTTAGTGACGCTACAAACGCCTGTCTATTTTGACGGCGAAGATGAACCAGTCGATGTGCTGATCACCTTGGCTGGCAGCTCGTCTGATCAGCATATGGAAGGATTAATGGAAGTAACCCAAGTGCTGGATGATGAAGAGAGCGAGACTGGCGTTGATCTCGATAAACTGCGCCGTTGTCGTACTCCGCAGGATGTTTACCAAGTAATTGATGAAGCGTTAGCGGCACAATTGGTCGAGTGAGGATGTCATGTATAGCGAACTAAAACAGCGAGTATTTGCGGCAAATCTTAAGCTTCCCCAATACGGTTTAGTCACTTTCACTTGGGGCAATGTATCAGAAATAGACCGCGAGAAGGGCGTCATCGCCATCAAACCTTCCGGCGTAGAATACGATGTGATGAAAGTCGATGACATGGTGATCGTTGATCTTAACGGCGCGATTGTGGAAGGCACACTTAATCCATCCAGTGATACCGCCACTCACCTCGAACTCTATAAAGCTTATCCAGAGATTGGCGGCGTGGTACACACCCATTCGCGCAGTGCCACTATTTGGGCGCAAGCGGGCATTGACATTCCTGCTTTAGGGACCACTCACGCCGATTATTTTTACGGTGACATCCCCTGCACACGCAAACTTTCTTGCGATGAAATCGCTGGCCAATATGAGAAAAATACCGGCCTTGTGATCATCGAAGAGTTCAAACATCGTCGCATTGATCCGATGGCGGTGCCAAGCGTGATTGTCGCCGGGCATGCTCCTTTCTCTTGGGGCAAAGATGCTAACGATGCGGTTCATAACGCCGTCGTCTTGGAGGAGATTTCCGCCATGGCGCTGGCGACTCGTTCACTCAACAGTGGCATCAAAATTCAACCGGAATTATCCGATAAACACTATCAACGTAAGCATGGTGATAACGCTTACTACGGCCAAAGGTAGCGGCTATGTATAAAGTTCTCGCGCTCGATCTTGATGGCACGGTGTTGACTGATGAACACACCATTCATCCTCAGCTAAAGCAGGCGATTCAACAAGCGCAGCAACACTGCCACGTGGTGATCGTGACTGGCCGTCACCACACGGCGGCTAAACCCTATTATCAAGAATTGGGGCTCACAACCCCCATCATCTGCTGCAACGGCACTTATGTGTATGACTACCAAAATGAAAAAGTGCTCAAGCACAATGCCATCACCAAGCACGATGCATTGACCTTTCTCGCTTTGGCTAAAGAGTTTCAAATGAAACTGGTGATGTATGTGACCGACGCGATGACCTATTCCAAGCGTAGCCCAATCGCCTACATGCAAGCGTTAGAAAAATGGGCCAACCAGTATCCACCGACGGCACAGCCCAAAATCGAGCAAATTGACTCGTTTCGTCACCGCGTCGAGCAAGAAACGTTTATTTGGAAATTTGTGGTTGAAGGGCTACCGAGTTCCGTTGAACGCCTTGCCCAACAAGCTTGGGTACAAGAGACATTCAACGGTGAGCGTTCATGGTCGAATCGCGTCGACTTCGCTGCCAAAGGCAACAGTAAAGGTCAGCGCTTGGCTGAATATGTGCAATCGCTCGGCTACCACGCTAATCACGTGCTGGCTGTCGGCGATAACCATAACGACATTTCAATGCTCGACTACGCAGGGCTCGGTGTGGCGATGCCCAATGCCGACGATACGGTGAAATCCCACGCCAAACTGATTTGTACAACCGATAACAATCACGACGGGCTCGCCCGTTTGATCCGTGACAAAATTCAAGGATAACTCTCATGACTAAACCAATGATCCAAATCGCTCTCGACCAAACTGACCTTATTTCTGCCATCGAAGTGGCAAAAAACGTAGCAAGCTTTGTGGATGTCATCGAAGTCGGCACCATCCTCGCCTTTGCTGAAGGCATGAAGGCCGTCAAAACGTTACGCCATAATCACCCTGACCATATTCTAGTGTGCGATATGAAAACCACCGATGGCGGTGCTATTTTGGCGCGGATGGCATTTGAAGCTGGCGCAGATTGGATCACCGTTTCTGCCGCAGCACATATCGCCACCATCAGCGCGTGTAAGAAAGTCGCCGATGAACTGGATGGCGAAATCCAAATCGAAATTTACGGCAACTGGACCTTTGCTGATGCACAAGCGTGGATTGACCTTGGTATCACTCAAGCTATTTATCACCGTTCAAGAGATGCCGAACTGGCCGGTATTGGTTGGACAAGCGAAGATGTTGAGAAGATGCGAACTCTATCCGATATGGGGCTTGAACTTTCCATCACAGGTGGCATCGTGCCAGATGATCTCTATTTATTTGAAGGCATTAAGGCCAAAACGTTCATTGCGGGGCGTGCATTGGTCGGTGAAAAAGGTCGCGTCACTGCCGAAGCACTGCGCAGTCAAATCGATCGTTTTTGGTGCTAGGAGGCCGTATGTATCAGCATTTGCCACGCCAACGTATCGGGTTGTATGAAAAAGCACTCCCCAATCATTTCAGTTGGGAAGAAAAGCTCGCCACAACGAAAGAGCTAGGGTTTGATTTTTTAGAGATATCCGTCGATGAGTCGGATGAACGTCGTCAACGCTTAGACTGGGATGATGCAACCATCTATCAGCTACGAAGATGGTGTGAGCAATACCAAATCCCGCTGCAATCGATGTGCCTAAGTGCACACCGCAAGTTTCCTTTTGGCTCGTCAGACCCCGCCATTAGAGAGCAAGCCATTCTGCACATGGAGAAAGCGATTACCTTAGCTTACAAACTGGGCATTCGCACCATCCAACTCGCAGGCTATGATGTCTATTACGAACCCGCTAATAAAGAAACTCATCAACGTTTCATTGAAGGCATGCAGCTTGCCGCCAAACTGGCCGAGCGTGCTGGCGTGATGCTGGCAGTGGAGATCATGGATACCAGCTATCTTAATTCACTGAGCAAGTTCGAAATACTAAAGCGGGAAGTACCCTCCCCTTATTTTATGGCGTATCCAGATGTAGGCAACATTTCAGGTTGGAACTACGATGTGTGTACTGAATTGGCACTTGGTATGCCACACATTACTCAGATCCACCTTAAAGATACCCATTGTGTTACCTCTAGTTCCACGGGCCAATTTCGAGACTTGGTGATTGGTGAAGGAGAAGTCAATTTCGATGCTATTTCCCAAACGCTGAAAGAGGCAAACTGTGTTGTGCCGATGGTGATCGAAATGTGGGCGCAAGATGAACATTGGAAACACAATATTCGTGTTGCGCAGCATCGGCTAAATCAAGCCTGCGATGCCGCTGATTCGCCTCGTTTATTCAACCTATAGCTCATTTATTCAACCTATAAATTGTGCTCGGGTGCATCTTTTATGCATCCTTCATCCTCATATTGGATAATACCGCGCCCTCTCCCCCATGAGCGCGGTAGCTTTTCTTGGCAAATATTGACATCACCAACACAATCGCGCAGAGTTGCTTTTTGATAACGCCCCGATGCATAACACTCTGAGAACCAATGAAATTACTTCACTTACAACTCTTCTGGTATGAAAAGCATCACACCCTTTTAGAAATGGAAGCGCTCCCTACGCTCACCCCAACCCAAGAGCAAGCGCTGGCAGAATGGGTTAAGTGTCGACGCAAAATATTAAGCTTTGAAGCTCACCAACATACTTGGGTAAAAGTGAATGTAGACGGTTTTTCTTCCGCTTTGCATTTAAAGCCTAATGGCACGTTGGTCGAGCGAGATCTGTTTGGTGAAAAAACGCTACAAGGATTATGGAAAGTCATCGACGGTTTCTTATTTATCAAAGTGATCAGCGGTGAATTTATTGTCGAATATCAGATTGTTGGCAATAACGAACACAGCATTCACTGCGGTATTGAGTACATCAACGGCCGAGTCAGTACCTACAGCAAATTTATTCAAACCAAATAAGCTTTGTGACCCACGGGAAAAAATGAGATGTATGTTGAACAAGATATCAACAACCTTGTGAATCCATCGGCAAACTGTGGCACACTCGACATAAATGCAGACTCGGTTCATCACGGTTTATGGAAGAGTACTTAAAACGAATCAAGCAGCTTGAAGAGCAAGTTGAGCATCTCAAAAAAGAAAACAGCTCTCTTGAAGAAAAACTGAATGCAACACTAGAAGGCACTGGACTTTGTCTTTGGGAACAACACATTCCTAGCGGAACCCTTAAAATATTCAATAGAGAATGGGGTGATATGCTTGGCTATCAATCACACGAGCTAGACGCCACCGTCGATATTTGGAAAAGCAAACTCCACCCCGATGATTATGACTTAGCCGTGGGCGCTTTTGAGGACCATTTGAATGGCAAGGCTGACACCTATCAGATCATACACCGGATGATCCGCAAAGATGGAGGTCAAAGCTGGGTGTCGGATCGCGGCCGAATCGTTGAATATGATGAGAATGGAAAGCCGCTGCGCATGATGGGCACCCACACGGATATTACCAATGAAAAACATTATGAATTAGAACTCTCCAAACTCGCCGCGCAAGATCCATTGACCAACCTATTAAATCGAAAGGCGTTAGAAACTAAGTTTGACGAGATGAATGATCTTGTCGAACACTCTGCGGCACTGATTTTTATCGATTTGGATGACTTTAAAACCGTCAATGATCATCTTGGGCACCAAGCTGGGGATTTCGTGCTGCTCCAAGTTTCTCAATGGCTTCAAGAAAATGCGCCTCAACCATCATCGATTGCTCGTTTGGGCGGCGATGAGTTTGTCCTATTGTGCATCAATCAAAGCACAGAAACGTTAAAGCAGTTTATCGACAGTTTGTTAACCAAAGCCTATTCACCACTAAAATTAAGTCATGGAGAAGTGCAAATTGGCTTTAGTATTGGTGTTTGCCAATTCACAACCTCAATGCATACTTTTGAAACCTTATATGAATTGGCCGACCAAGCAATGTATCAGGTGAAGAAAAATGGCAAAAATGGCGTTGAGTACATCAATCTTAGCCAATAGCAGGCAAAAACACTTCCCCTAACATACATCTCACCGAACCACCGCCAATATCCTCAATGGTCTTCACATTACACGGCAGTAACTTACCGTGACTGGCTAGCTGCGCACGCTGCGCCGGCGAAAAGGCATCAAACGCCGATTGTGACATAGCGATCACTTTATCCCCTGCCGCCGTTTCTAATTGTAAAATGTTGCCGCAGAAACAGTTCATCTGCTCAAGTGAAATTGAGATGATCTGTTTATCTTTAGCCAGTGATTTAACCACAAAATGACGTTCAAACTCCGGGATCACTTCATCGCAAATCACGCAGAATGCTTCACCAACCGCCATCATCACATTGGTGTGATAAACCGGTTGGCCTGAAGGCAACGCCGTTTGAAAAGAGACCACGCGATCATAACCGATACGTTTGGCGTACTCCTCTAGCACTTCACGGTCGCAGCGCTGTGACAACGCCGAATAGATGGTTCGATTAAGGTGATCCATCACCATCACACCGGTGCTTTCAAGATAAGCCTGCTGGTCTTGATACGCGAGCAACGAATCTTGCGCCAATACCTTTCGGCCTGACAAAGTAAGGGCTTCAACCAACGCTTGTGGGCGCACTTCTTGCTGTCGATTTTTACAAGCCATCGGAAAGGTAAACAAGGTTCCCTCTGGCGTAGTGCTAAACCAGTTATTGGGAAAGACGGCATCTGGCGTTTCCACTTCAGATAATGGGTAATCAAACTCCACTACTTGTACGCCTTCGAGACGCAGTGTCTCAACCATGCTTTGATATTCGGCCATGGCTTGGATGCGAACTTGTTCGGTACTCAATGCAACTTGGTGTTGAAATTCATTATCTTGTGCCGTTTGAGCGTTAAATTTGAACTCTTTTGGCGGCACCATTACGACACAATTGGCATTTTGCACCGTATTCACGGCTGGCTGTGTGATCACTTGTTCCTGCAACATCATAGAAACTTTCCCTTCTACTCACTTTAGGCCAATTGTAAGCATAATGTTAAAACAACATTGACTGAATTTTGGGTTATTTCATCGAATAACTCCTATTAATTACTGAGAAAACTATTTTTCACATTAAAAATTACGGCAAAATCCTCATCACACCTAAAAATATTCACCCTTATTCAAAAAATATTCACAGTAAAAACTCACTTAAAAGTAACGCAACTCGTTTATGGTTCTCTTATCGTCGATAACGATATTTAACTCGCTTCACTTTTTCACCCGATGGACGTTACTGACCATTCGAGCCGATGCTTGCTGCATTAACCACCGTATTAATCAGGCGCCGTTTTCTAGAGCCAAGCGCGAAAAGTAATCCGCCACTTATGTTGTGATTTCGTTATACTTCTGTTCGGCTTACTCCATCATTTGCTCCCCTTATAGGAGTTCAACGTTAGATTCTCGCGTTCTAGGCTTTTGGTCTCTCATACTTTAGCGAGAATTGGCATAAGGATTTTCGATGTATAAAAAATTTGAAAGCTTTACCCAAGCCTTTCCCAAAGAGGAACCCAAACAGCCTCCTGCGACCTTATGGGCCTTTTGTCGTTACTACACGCGCGGCTTTGAAAAACCACTCATTTTAATGGCGTTAATCAGCACGTTAATTGCCGTTGTTGAAGTATCACTGTTCGGTTTTATGGGCCAACTGGTGGATTGGCTCTCATCCAGTAACCCAGAGACTTTCCTAACTGAGAACCGAGACACCTTGATCGGTTTATCTATTTTAGTACTCGTGATCATGCCACTTTTGATTGGCATCTATTCACTGTTGATCCACCAAACTATGCTCGGCAATTATCCCATGTCGATCCGTTGGTTAGCGCACCGTTATCTGCTCAAACAAAGCCTCTCTTTTTACCAAGATGACTTTGCGGGAAGAATTGCCACTAAAGTAATGCAAACGGCGTTATCCATCCGCGAAACAGTGATGAAGACCTTGGATGTGTTTGTCTATGTGTCAGTCTATTTCACTGCGATTGTGGTGATGTTGGCGCAAGCAGACTGGCGTTTAATGGTGCCGATGCTCGTCTGGCTCGCGGCCTACATTTGTATTCAACTTCACTTTGTACCACAGCTTAAAAAAGTAGCATCAGAACAAGCCGATGCTCGCTCAACCATGACGGGGCGCATTGTCGATAGCTACACCAATATTGCCACGGTCAAATTGTTCTCACACACCCGCCGAGAAACCGACTATGCCGAACAAGGCATGGAGAGCTTTTTAGACACGGTTCACCGCCAAATGCGTTTAGTGACTGGTTTTAACCTGTGCGTTGAACTCGCCAACTATATTTTGGTGTTCGTGATTGCGGCGACTTCGATTTATCTATGGATGCAGAGTGCCATCAGTATTGGTGCAATCGCGATTGCGATCAGCCTTTCATTGCGCATTAATGGCATGTCGAAATGGATCATGTGGGAAGTCGGTGCGCTCTTTGAAAACATGGGCACAGTCGTGGATGGCATGAAAACCCTCTCGAAACCGATCACCATTGAAGATAAACCCAACGCAAAACCGTTGCAGGTTGCACAAGGTGGCATCGAATTTGATGACGTGAGTTTCCACTATGGCGAGAATAAAGGCGTTATTAACCATTTAAACCTGACCATTAAACCGGGTGAAAAAGTGGGCTTAGTAGGGCGTTCTGGCGCTGGGAAATCGACTTTAGTCAATTTACTACTTCGTTTTCATGATGTTGAAGGTGGGCAAATTCGTATCGATGGGCAAGCGATCAATGACGTCACCCAAGATTCATTGCGCAGCAAAATTGGTATGGTGACGCAAGATACTTCACTGCTGCATCGCTCGATCCGCGATAACATTTTGTATGGCAACCCTGATGCAAGTGAAGAACAACTGCTGCAAGCCACCCGGCAGGCACACGCGCATGAGTTTATCGAAACACTCACCGACCCATTTGGTAACCTAGGCTATGATGCGCAAGTGGGCGAGCGCGGCGTAAAACTGTCTGGCGGCCAGCGCCAGCGAATTGCTATTTCCCGCGTGCTGTTAAAAGATGCGCCACTATTGGTACTCGACGAAGCCACATCCGCACTCGACTCCGAAGTGGAAGCGGCAATTCAAGAGAGCTTAAATGAGCTGATGCAAGGCAAAACCGTGATTGCCATTGCTCACCGTTTATCAACTATTGCCGCAATGGACAGGTTGATTGTACTCGATAAAGGTAACGTCGTTGAGCAAGGCACACACCAAGAGTTGATCGCTCAAAACGGCATTTATGCACATCTATGGGCGCACCAAACGGGTGGCTTTATCGGTTGCGACGACATTGAGATTGCTTAATGGTTTATCAACGGAGTTTGCGCTCCGTTGATGCTTCCACAATTCACTCTTTTTCCTTAGAATTCGCCCATTCCCTTTATTTAACTAGATTTGGATTATGAACAAGAGCTTACTCACTAATATCATTGCGCTAGCGCTCCTTGCTGCGGGCTATCAACTGGATAACACTATTACGCTGTATGCGGGCTTATTTGCCTTCTCTGGCGCAATCACCAACTGGCTTGCGATTCACATGCTGTTTGAAAAAGTGCCAGGACTATATGGCTCGGGTGTGATACCTGCTCGCTTTGAAGAGTTCAAAACCGCAATCAAGAGCCTGATGATGGAGCAATTTTTCACCCAGTCCAATATTGACCGCTTCCTCAGTAAAGAGATGACGGGCAGTAAAACGTTGGATCTTGAGCCTGTGATTGCCAAAGTTGACTTCAACCCAACCTTTGATTCTTTGGTCGAAGTGATTGCAAACTCTCCATTTGGCGGCATGCTGGCGATGTTTGGTGGAACCGACGCGCTACAACCACTCAAGCAACCGTTTGTCGAAAAAATGCAGCAATCTATGATTGATATCAGCCAAAGCGATAGCGTTAAACAAGCGCTCAAAGAGCAGTTAGAAGCTCCTGAGATGATTGAAGAGATCACCGCTAACATCGAAAACATCATCGATCAACGTCTCAATGAACTCACGCCTAAATTGGTGAAAGAGATGGTACAGAAGATGATTAAACAGCACCTTGGCTGGCTGGTTGTTTGGGGGGGAGTATTCGGTGGTTTGATTGGTGTGGCTTCCTCTTTCTTTGCCTGATTGCCGTTACTTATGTGATTGTAAAATGTGATTACAAAAAAGCCAGCACGTTTAAATGTGCTGGCTTTTTTATGATGACTCGTGACCCGTTAACAGAGATGAAGACGCGTTAATAGTGGTTTTAATTTAGGGTGATCTAAGGGGTACACCTTGGGTATCACAAGGTAAATCATGCTGACAAACAGCAAGGAACCGTATAAATCAACCGGACGATGCATCCCTAACCATAAGCGGCTAAAGGCGACCCCACAGGCCCAAAGCAGTAGACCTGCCGCAAAAATATAGCGCTTTTGTTCAATAAACAGACCACCAAAGAAAGCCAGACAAATAGCAGCGAAGATCGTATGGCCAGAAGGAAATGAATAGTCCTTTTCACCCTGCCAATGACGTAAACGCCAGTCACTGACTTGGGTTGCGATGTCGGTCATCACACTTTCTTTTTGTAATTCACTCAATTTATAAAAATGCGCAGGGTTTGGGATAAGTAACTCATACGTCATTAATTCGGTGTATGGACGAGGGCTCTCTGTCAGATGTTTTAAACCCGTTTTGGCAGCCATACCAATCATCAATAACAAGCCAATTTGAATAATGCGGTTAAGCAGTTCAATGCGGGAAGTCGCTGTCCGTGTTGCCAAAAAAGCCAACAAAGCAAAGGTAAAGCCAAAACCTTGCCAACCAGCCGAATCGGTTAAATAGGTAAAAAATGCACCGACGCCCTCGCTCACTGGCGTGGTCAAATCAATCGAAGACCCAACCAATGAGATGGGAACTAACAGCAACGAGAACAAGGCTAAGAGTACTAAGCCCGATTTTTTCATTTGGATTTGCTTTTTCACGCTCAATAGACACCGCTGGATTATTGAAGATCAGCATAATAACGGACGACACGCAAAGAACGTATCAAGCAATTGTCAATTTGAGGGAAAATAATCGCCCCGATCTCACCCTTTTTACTTATTTTCCTGACACAAAGAATTCATACATAACGTGTAGGAAAGGCAAACCAGACCATGTCCTGCCTAACCGAAACAACGTCTTCTTTCGTGCAAGATAGGAGACTCCAAGACCGTGAATGGATGATGGCAACAGCGTTGACCGACAGCAAGAATGTTAAAAAGGGAGCCGCAGCTCCCTTCAGAGGAAATGATCAGGGCTTATGCGCCAATCACCCCGCCGTCTTCACGAGTGATCATCATAATGGTCGAACGCGGCTTGGTGGTTCCGCCGTATGGGAAATGCGATGGCGCTTCATCTTCCCCAGGGTGTTGAACGCCAACAAACATGGTTTTTTGATCCGGTGAAAAAGTTAACCCTGTTATTTCACAAGCAATCGGCCCAGTTAGGAAACGTTTTACTTCACCAGTAATTGGATCCCCGCACAACATTTGGTTGTTGCCTTGCCCGGCAAAATCCCCTTTGTTGGAATAGTTGCCATCGGTTTGAATCCACAAGCGACCCGCTTTGTCAAAGCCGATACCATCTGGGCTGTTGAACATGTTGTCTGCTGAGATATTGTCGCTGCCCGCATAGAGATCGCCTTTATGTACCGTTGGGTTGCCCGCAATCAAGTACAGATCCCATGCAAACACAGTACTAGTGTGATCCTCATTGGCTGGCATCCAGCGCAGAATCTGGCCATAGTTATTCTTAGCGCGAGGGTTAGGACCACCAACAGGTTGCCCCTCTTTACCTCGGTTTTTATTGTTGGTCAGTGTACAGAACACGTGCTTATTATCAGGGTGAATCGCAACCCATTCAGGACGATCCATTGTCGTAGCACCCACTTGAGTCGCTGCGCGGCGAGCAAAAATCATCACTTCGGCTTGGTCCTTAAAGCCATTTTCTGGCGTTAAACCATTTTTACCAAAGGTCAGTTCAAGCCATTTTCCCGAGCCTTTCAGTTCTTTCTCATTCATATCAAACTTAGCGACAAAGAGGGTTCCTTCTTCTAATAAATTGCGATTCGCCGCATCGTTACCAGCTTGGTAGAGATTTTTTGAAACAAATTTGTATAGATGTTCACCGCGTTCATCATCCCCCAGATAGACCACAGCATGGCCGTCTTTGTTGAGAGTAAGCGCCGCATTCTCATGTTTGAAACGGCCTAACGCCGTGCGTTTAAGTGGCGTCGATGTTGGATCGTTCGGATCAATTTCCACCACCCAACCAAAGCGGTTTGGCTCATTGGGGTTTTTCGCAACGTCAAAACGCTCATCATGTTGGTGCCACTGATAATCACTGGGTTTGGCTTCAATACCATAACGCTTATGATCAGCCGTTAACTTCACGCCATCTTGGTTACTACCAAAGAAATCATCAAAGTTCTCCTCACACGTTAAGTATGTCCCCCACGGCGTTTGACCATTCGCACAATTGTTAAAAGTTCCCAGTGGATTTAAGCCCTTAGGATCAGTGGCGGTTTTCATTAGCGTATGGCCTGCAGCTGGCCCTGTGAGCAACATTGGTGTGTTTGCCGTGATACGACGGTTACGCTTCCCTGCGCGGTCAACCGTCCACTGGCCATTTTTGTTCATCACTTCAACGACAGTAACGCCGACCGCAGCTTGCGCTTTACGCACATCATCTGCTGTCATCGATTTACCTTTGTGATCAAACAAGTATTCGTAGTTGGTGTATTCATTATTAATCGCAAGTACACCGCGATCATCCGAAATTGGGAAGAAGCTCATGCCATCAGTGTTATCACCAAATTGAAGCTCTTGTGCTCGTGAATCTTGTTTACCACTTTGGTCAAACTCAGGAGCATCAACAGAAATGGGGTCACCCCATGAAATCAACGGGGTCGCTTTATACCCTTTAGGAACAACGATGGCATCTGCCGTTGAGACAGGAATGGCTTCAAAATTGAGCAGTGAAGAGCTCGACTTTGCCGCCACAGCCTTAGCAACTGGATTTAAAGATAAAAACGCGCCTGCACTGACTGCCGCACTACCCGCCATAAAACGGCGGCGAGAGAGTCTCGCTTCGATCATTTCACTAAATTGAGACTCTTGCTCTTCACGCTTCTCACGCTTCCACATGTTTGCTCCTTGACTTTACTTGTCTTGTTATTGGATTTTGCAAGCAGCTTAGCGGTCTATCGTGACAAATAAGTTAAATTTACATTGCTTAACGGTGACAGTGAGTTAAAAAATAAAATCTATGCGTTAGCTAAATAAGCCATTCAGCACAGCTGGGTCACCACAAGTATCACTCCAAAATCGATATTTTCTAACCGACCTCGTCGAGAAAACAATACAACCGGCACCGCCATCAAGCTTGTCAATTGTCAAAACGGATAGTTTTTTGTTTTGTTTGGCAAGAGATGAATATTCATTTGATCATGCGCTCAAATCACACCTATTTTTTTACAGTTTTCTATTCTTAAACTAGGCTCAAAGTGCATATGGATGAATATGAACATCTAAGATCACTACATACCTTATACACAACGCAAAATACCTAACTCGACTGGAGTCTGTTATGAAATATTTTATTTGCCTGATCGCTTGTTTCTCCTTTTCCTCCTTTGCTAATGAGTTTGAAGGGGCGCTAAAAAACTTCATTGATACCAAGGTGGCTGAAATCATTGCTAATCCCGTTTTAATCCAAGCCATTAATGCTCAAAACGCTCAACACGCTAACCTAACTCAAATGCAAATTGATCAACTCGACAAGGATTGGCGTAGCCAAGTGGGCCAAACCGATGCTCCACTGATCAACAAACTGCTCTCTTCCCCCGCATCTTCTGAACTTAAATCGATTCAACAAGCTAGCAACGGGCTAATTACGGAGATCTTTGCTATGGATAACAAAGGGCTGAATGTCGCCCAAAGCGAGATTACTTCTGACTACTGGCAAGGAGATGAGGAAAAGTGGCAAGACACCTACCTTAAAGGTCCAAGCGCATATCTAATTGGTGAGATAGAAGAAGATGAGTCGACCCAAATGTTTCAGTCACAGATAAGCCACAGCGTGGTTGACCCTAGCTCAGGGAAAGTGATTGGTGCCATCACCATCGGCGTTAACGTAGAAGCTCTTTAACTCATTGATCAGGATTACTCTATATGAGACTTAGTATTAGTCGGTTGGTAGTGGCAAGTGCGTCGCTACTTAGCGTTGTATCGCTGATTGCTATTTCCTATGCTCTATGGTCGAAAAGTGCCACAGTGATGTACTCGCTGAGCGCTCAAACTTATCAACAAATGGCGGCTTCTCTAGCTGAAAACGTCGCCACTTCGGTGCGCTTTAACAAAGTAGAGAGCTTGGAAGAGCGGGTTAAAGTCGCTGTCGATAGCAGCAATAAAGAACTCAAACATATAGCGGTTTTCCTTGCAGATGGATCTTTATTCTATCAATTAAATGAGAAGTCCGTATCTCCTAGCGGAGTCAATATAAAAAATGCGCTGACCCAAGCATCAACCAACGCCATCATTATTGAACAAAGCACACAACACGTGATCATCATCAACCCATTAACGTCGGGCAAGGAAGCAAAATTGGTGGGTTACTTAGTCACTCAGTGGCAATTTGACAAGGTCAATGCCATTTCCAAGGAACTGGGGCTATGGGCCATTTCAATTGGCATAACCTTCGTGTTGATTACTTTTATTGGCTTGTTTTTTATTTTGAGGAGCGCTCTACTGCATCCTTTAAATCAGCTGAAAAACTTATGTGAATCATTGGCTTCTGGTCGGTGTGACCTCAAGCAACGAATTCCATTTAACAAAGATAACGAGTTAGGTGACCTTGCCACAGCAATCAATATGTTCATTGAAAAAGTGGAACACACCTTCCACCCTATTGAACAAAACATCTGCAATGTCACTGATGTTACGAAAGCTGTTGAACGACAAGTGAAGCAGCTAGAACACAATATCAATGGTCAGCAGCGGGAAATTGCGCAATCAGTACAAATTGGTGAAGGTGCTCGGCAAAGCATTGCGTCAGTCACTGAGAATATCAATACTGCGTCGCTGTCTTTACAACAAGCAGTTATTTCTGGGCAAGAAAGTCAACAACAACTTAAACATGCATTAAGTGAAAATAAAAACCTAGCAGAAAAGTCACAAGTAACAGCAAAAACCGCTGAGAGCCTAAATGCCCAGGTTGAAAAAGTCACCGATATCTTACAGATCATCCGTACGATCGCTGATCAAACAAACCTGCTTGCGCTCAATGCGGCCATTGAAGCGGCTCGCGCGGGTGAGAATGGTCGCGGGTTCGCCGTCGTGGCAGACGAAGTGCGTAACCTAGCGGAAAAAACATCCTCTTCAACCAACCAAGTGGAAGAGATCCTTACCGTGCTTAGTAACTTTTCGAAAGACTTGATCGGCTACATGGGGGAAAGTGTCAATGCATCAATGAGTTGCGTTGAAGCTATTGAAAGTAGTAACGAGTTAGTCAGCCAAGCAATCAAGGATGTTAATCAAGCGAATAACGCCAACCACTTAGCGGTCAATTCATCTGATGAGCAACTGTCACATGTTGAAGATTTGCTAACGCAACTGAGCAATCTTAATCAACATTCACTCGAACTGCTTAATGACAGCAAAGTGATGAGCGATTGTAGTAAAGAGCTCTTCCAGAAAGCACAAGCCACTTCATTATCACTCAGCAAATTTAGTGCTCATTAACCTAATACTAAAAACCGAACAATACACTTAGCATACTTCAAATAGTTGAGTTCTATAAAACAAAAACCCCAGACAACTGGGGTTTTTGTTTGGTATATATGATAATCAATATGTCACTACGCAGCGTGGATCACATCAGGTGATAAAGCACATAGCTCATCTAAAATTTCTTTGGTCTGCTTAGAATAAATCAATTTATCCTTCGCCCCCACCAGTTGGATAAGCTTTACCTTGCCCGAAAGCGCACATTGCCTTAACGTTCTTAATACCATTTGGTTATCTAACGCGTTGTTCTCATCAACCCCCACTCCCGGAACTAAAGAGGCTAAATCAATCGTCACGATCAGTTGATCACAATGCTCTATGTAGTGACCTAATTGGCTTTTTAGTTGATTACGATGACGAAAACCACACTCATTCAGCGTTAACCAATCACAGCCTAAATCTTCTGCATACTCCCACACTTGGTTGGATTGATGCATTTCATCAATTCCAATACAAAATAGGCGCGTATTGTTATAGCGAGAGAGTGCAAAATGAAATGCAGAGCCAACTTGTAGGTCCAGCGTTTGTTTCAGCTCAAAATGATGTCCGATACTCACAATACCAACTTCGTCATTCTCAAAAGCCATCACTGGTAATGCATTGAGCAGCATTTCGTGACAATTCGCTAGTACGACGGGCACTGAGCTCAGTGCTAATTGATGGCTCAAGGTGTCTTGAAAACGGGTGGCATTTTTATCTTTGACGACTATATGTCCCGCATCAGAGTAACAAGGCGTGGATTGACGCTGATAGAGCCAATCTGATGCAAATTCAAGGCTCTGCTGAGCAAATTCAAACTCTACTTGAGACATTGGCTTTATCTGTTCACAGAGTGTCATGAACGTGAATGGATAAGCGGGTTGGCTCTGTGTACGACTCATACGGTAGCGTTTGAATAAACTTAGCATTATGAATTACCTTTCTGGTGGCAACGCTCTTGCTGCCTGCAATACATGTAAAATGATCCGCTGCTTGTTGGTTTCAACACGATGGGCTGGAGCCATCACTGAAATTGCGCCGATCAACTTACTCCCTTTCATTACGGGGGCACTAATTCCGGAAACGCCAGGATCAATTTCTGACGTGCTCACGGCGTACCCATTACGACGTATTTTTTCCAACTCTGTCTGCCATTTTTCCATTTGGTGGTCTTCACCAAAATAACGAAGAATTTTTTCACAGCGCGGAGCGGGTAAATACGCCAACATCACTTTAGATGAGGCACCTCGAAGCAGGGGTTGACTTTGACCCTGGACGAAGCTGCATCGAAGTGCCTGCATACTTTCTTTTTGGCTAACGCACAAGGCTCGGTATCCCACCGGAACCATGTATGCCGCCATTTCGCCTGTCTGTTTCTGTAATCGACTTAACACCGCATCGACTGCATCTAAATTGTGTTGACTCGTTTCATAACTGCGCATTAAAAGTAGAGCCGCCGAACCGATGATCAACGTTTTGTCGTGTGGGCTCTCTTCAATCAAGTTCCACTCTTTCAAAATCTTCAGATGTCGGTACAAACTACTCAGCGGAACTTGCAATTGTTCGCTCAAGGTTTTCGCTGATACTGGCTCTTCATTTACCGCCACTTGCATCAATAATTGCAGTGACTTTTCATTAACTTGGCTGGCCGATAATTTCGTTTCGTTCATGTTTTCTTTTTAGCCTCATTTATTCCACGCCTCAACTATGATTCTTATATATCGAGAATTTAAGATTAATAACAGACTTGCTTTCTCACCAAGTGAGAAAACATAACAATCTGATCAAAAAAAGGCTCCGCAGAGCCTTTTGAATAAGAAAGAAACAACCGTTACGCTAATTTAAATGTCGCCACTTTTGCACTCAGCTCTTCCGCTTGCTGCTTGAGTTCGTTGGATTGGCTCAAGCTATCTTCTGCACCAATGACCAGTTGCTCTGTCACATCCTTGATAGAAGTGACATTTTGTGTAATTTCACTAGTCACATGCGTTTGTTCTTCGGCTGCCGTCGCAATTTGCGTCGCCATATCACTGATCAAGGCAACCGCTGCTTTAATTTCTTCAAGCGCACCGGATGCTTTATCGGCATCTTCCACTGAGTTCTCAGCGAGCGTTGAGCTGCTTTGCATCAACGATACCGCACGTTTAGTCGTTTCTTGCAGGGTATCAATGGTTGATTTTATCTCTTCGGTAGAAGTATGGGTGCGCTGAGAAAGCACACGGACTTCGTCTGCTACCACTGCGAAACCTCGGCCTTGCTCACCCGCTCGCGCAGCTTCAATAGCCGCATTCAGCGCAAGTAAGTTGGTTTGTTCTGCAATGCCTTGAATGGTTGCCAGTACGGTCGAAATCTCTTGCGCGTGTTGGTTTAGTGCGGCAATCACGCCACTGGCCTCACTCACTGATTTTGCCAAGTTATTGATCGAGCCTTTGGTATGAATCACCAAGGCATGTCCATTGTTGGTGCTGGTTGCCGAGTCTTGCGCCGCTTTTGCCGTTTGCTCTGCGTGAGAGGCTATCTCTTGCGTTGCCGACGCCATTTCAGTGACCGCAGTAGCGACCATCACAATTTCTTGCTGCTGGTGACTAAGCTCTGATGCCGATTGATTAGCGCGATGCGCGCCATGTTCTGATTGCGCTTCCAATTGATGAGACTGGTGACGAATATGGCCAATAAGTTGTTGTAAGCTTTCCACAAAGGTATTGAAGTTTCTGGCCAATTCACCTACTTCATCGCTGTTCTCTACTTCAATACGTTGGGTTAAGTCACCACTACCGTTTGCAATTTGTGCCAACGCTTGAGAAACATTATTCAAAGGACGGAACAAAATATTACACAATAAGTTGAACAGCAGAGTACAGAGTATGACGACAACGGCAGTAACAATGAGCTGGCTGAAAGTAGCTTCAGATAAAGGTGCGATGAGCGAATCGTGATTGATGACCACAACAGTACTGAGATTCGTTCCGTTGATGCTTCGGGCGTAGAGAACATACTCCTCACCTCGAATATCCACCAATAAATCGCTGCTTTTCGCAATCGCTTGGCGGATATCAGCGAAATTTAAACCCAGATCAGAAACACTTTTATTGAGCAGCTTAGTATCACTATGGGTAAAAATATTGCCTTTATCGTTAGCAATAAACATGTACCCCTCACCCGGCAAAATAACTTGCTTCATGCTGTTGAGGATGTCAGTAATTTCTACGTCGGCGCCTAAAACGACTTGTTGGCCATTTAAATTCAGTGCCTTACCTAATGAAACCACATTAGCGCCCGTTGCCGCAGCAACGGTTGGGTTATCCATAAACACTTTTGATGGGTTTGCTTTAGCGTTTGTATACCAGCCCCATTTGCGCGGATCATCGTTCCCCGGCGGCAAGATGACACCATTAGCGTTGTTTTGCGAACCGTCGGGGTAAGCAAGAAATACGTTGTCAAACGCTGCAGAATCTCGAACTTGTTTTAAATGTGTCACGATGGCTTGTTTCTCGGCATCTTGCGACAGCGAGGTTAAAGCACGCTCTTTCGACAGTAACCAGTCCGTCACATACTGATTATAAGAAGCGGTGGTACTTTGTAATCGTTGTTCAACATCAATATCTAATCGCTCCAGTGCAGCTCGATACGACAATGCTTCAACGAGTAATCCCCCAAGAATAATGGCAGCGCTGGCTGAAATCGCCAGTTTGTTTTTTAACGACATTTTTTTAAACATAGGTAGACCTATTTGTAATAGTAATTTAACTCAAACCGATAGAATTCTCGATCAATTGGACATTATAATTTCAAGCCTCGAAATAAAACTTGAAGCGGTCCACGTCTTTGTCATTGCTCACAAAGGACTACAAAATAGCATAGTGCATTTAACACATTTATATCATGTGGGTCAGAGAGTTGATTACTCATCACTTTGGAACTAACTTCTAATTTTGAGTGAATTTTTCTGGTCTAACCTTTTCTATCCTCACCATAGTAACCGCAGGAAGTAGGCGAAAAAAAAGAGAACAAACGCTCTCTTTTTGATTAAGCTTAACCAGAAACTTATCGGGTCAACAGTGACTTCAATGAAAGTTCATCAGTACTATAGAGCTTGTGGCTAATCCAGTAACTGGCGATACCAATCATGATATACACAAATAAATTACCCCAACCAGCACCTTCAAAAGCCGTGAACATGTTTGAAGAAGTCATTAACTGCAACGGCAAGTTGAAAATCGCGTGGTAAAACTCCCCTACAATGTCAGAATTCAGCATAACAATCGAGATCCATTTAAGCGCGAAACCGCCCACGAACATCACAAGGATCGGCGAATTAAATATCTGTGAAATAACTAAAGTAAAGCAGGCTAATGGCAGCATCGTCACAGCAATCACCCACATGATACTGAGGTAATTCAACCAGTGTTGAACGGCATATCCTAGAGAACGTTGTTCAAATAGTAGAGCTAAACGGTTTTCTGTCGCTAAGTTAAGCCCCCACAGCAGAGCGTCCGCACAAATGACTAACACGGAACAGACCACAGGAATTACAAATAAGCCAAACCCCAGTTTCACTATGTGGGTCATATTGTTCGTCACTGGCATGCTGCGCCAGAACATCGAGCTTCCCTCTTTACGCTCCTTGCGGAATGTTCTGGGGAAATAGAGTGAACTGAGCATTAGCGAAATAAAACCAACAAGCATGATGATAAAGGTGTTGAAATCATCCACAAATTCGATATGGACATCACTGATGTCGCCACCAAATTCCATCTCAAAAAACAGGTTGTGTTGCAGTGTATTGTTCATTAACAAACTGATGAACAATAGGGTTCCGCATACCAATAGAAACAAAGGAATACGCGTAACATTTTTGTTTTCAATCAGCTCTTTTTCAAGCATATAAATACTGGGGTGCATTATGCGCTCTCCTTCTGCAAGGCAAGAAATAGTTCAGCAAGTTTTACACTGTAAATAGAACCAAGCCCTTCAACGGCTTGACGGTGTTCTGAAGTCAACAACCACTTTGTTGTTCCCAAGCTTGGCTGAGATGCCAAAGGACGATAGGTTTGGATAACGTCTTGATGTGCGTTACTGGCCTCTAGAACAAAATACCCTTGTGTAATCGCCTCCATTGAGTCTTGCAGCACGACCTTACCTTGCTTCAAGATCAGCACATCCGTTAGCAAATGTTCAATTTCCGATACTTCATGACTAGCAATAATCAAGGCACGCTCACCATCATGAAACCATTCGAGTAAGTGACGATAGAAGGTATCACGGTAGATTAGGTCCAAACCAAGAGTTGGCTCATCTAAAATCAGCACTTTGGTATCGGTGGCAATCACAATGGCTAAATGCAGTTGTACTTTCATCCCTTTTGATAAGGTACGAATTTTACTTGATAAACGAATGTTGGTTTGTGCAAGGACTTGCGTGGCCTTGTCTAACGAGAAGCTGGGATGCACGCCTGACGTATAACGCAAAATTTGTTTAACCGTCATCCAATCTGGCAACACATTGACGTCTGAAATGTAGGAAAGATGCGCCATCACTTGCGCATGTTCCGTAATCGGATTTAAGCCCTGGATCAAAATGTCACCTTGATAATGGTGAGCACCGAGCAACGACTTAATTAAGGTCGACTTGCCCGCACCATTATGTCCGAGCAAACCGAGCACCTGTCCTGCGTAGAGCTTAAAGCTCACATTCTGCAGAGCTTCCGACTCGGCATGCTTTGCGTACTGTTTAGATACACCGTTGACTTCGACTAATGGATTCATTGGTCACCTTCAATATGCTGTTGTAGTTGGTTGATAAAATCCTCAAGCGGCATCGCCAATAGCTTGAGTGTTTGTGCAATTTCTGGGATCTGTTGCTCTAAAAAGTGCTGCTTTTGTTTCGCCTGTAATTGCGCTAGCGCTCCTTTCGCGACATACATACCTTGACCTCGTCTTTTTTCAACAATGCCTTCGTCAACAAGCAGTTGATAGCCTTTCATGACAGTTAAGTGATTGATTTTCATATCTGCCGAAACGGTTCTTACCGAAGGCAACGCACTATCTTCTAGCCAAATACCTTGTAGGATCTGCTCGGTAATTTTGTCGGCTAGCTGACGGAATATGGGTTGGTTATCTTGCCAATCTGTCACAATTTTATACCGATATAGTGTTATACACATATATAACACTAAAGCAAAAATATTGAATTGCAAGTGATGAATGAAAAAACATAGAAAAACGCACAAAAAAGCCTCGTGTTAGAACGAGGCTTGAAGTCATTGTTTGCAATAAAAAGTTTATTAAACCCGTTAGCTTATTGAGGTAGCTGGTTTATTAAAGCAATCAGCTTGTTGGGCAACTCGCAGGGCCAATCTCTTTCCATACTCCCCACACACCAGTAGTCGATGGGTTTTCGCCAGTTGTCCACCACTTGGCTTCCCATACTTTACCAGCCCAAGAAACTTGTTGACCGCCAGTATAAACCGCTGATTTATCCCACAAGTTACTGCAAGTGTCACCACCACCAGAATCTTTCTTCGCCACGATAACCGATGCACTTGCAGAGGCCGCCGCTTTACCATCACTGACAGTTACAGTGAAGCTTAGCGTGGTGTCTTGGGTATACTCAGGAGCAACAAACGAAACACTCGCACCTTGAATGGTTGCATTTAGGCCTGCAGGTACATCCCATACGAAAGTTAAGGTGTCTTGATCGACGTCACTTGAAGCGGAAGCGTCCACCACCACAACCTCACCGGCACTGGCATTGCTTGGCGCAGTAATCACCGCCACTGGTGGCGTGTTCACAGGCTCAGTTGCTTTAGGTTTGACCGTTACAGTCACAACATCAGAAGCCGTTGCGCCTTTGTTATCTGTGACCGTCAACTTGAACGTCAGCGTTTGTACTTGTACCACTTCGGCCGCGTCAAAACTGGCTCGTGCAGAATTAGCGTTTACTAAGCTCACTGCTGTGCCCGCCGTTTGCTGCCACACGTAACTGACAATAGTACCATCACTGTCTTTTGATGCACCGCCATCAAGAACAACACTCACCGGACCAACCACCGATTGATCAACACCTGCATTTGCAGTGGGCACGCGGTTCGCGGGGGGTGTAGTACCTCCTCCTGCTAAGCTTTCATGCATCGCATTTAGGATGTCACCATTATCAGCGTCAATCTCCCAAGAGAACAACCCGGCCAAACCAAGGTTTCGAGCATAGGCGCCTTTGGCTTTGATTGAACGGTTATCGTCAAAAGTAACCAGTTGGCCCGTTGTACGATTCCAAACCCAAGGTGCTTCAGCTTGTGCATCGTATCCATATTCAAAGCCATTAATACCGGTATTATTAGCCCCTAACATGAATGATTTGATGCCTTTATAGTCAATCACACCCGCTTCCCACACGCCTTGCGCGGAAGTGCCTTTCAATTTTCCGTTACCTACCCCTGTCATCGGGTCGGTTGGATCACTTAATGAAGCCGGCATCACCCCTTCCCAGCCACGGCCATACATAGCCGCACCTAAGACTAACTTATTAGCAGGGACACCCTGTGCTAGCAGTAACTGGATACCATTATCCGCCGTATAAGCTGGGCCTTTATAAGGTTCGCCATTTTCATCTACTCCTTTCCCATCACACTGACCAGGGCGCATGAATGATCCGCAGTAAAGCGCGGTTTGGTGGCCTAATACGTTATTCCAACCGCCATAAAAGTCATAAGTCATGGCAAAGATGTAATCCATATATTGAATGGCTTCGCCATAATTAACATCTTCAATCTTGTCATGACCAACACCAATTGCTGACGTGAGCTCATAAGTACGACCAGTTTCCGATTGCAATTCATCAAGCATGGCACGCAGTTCACGCATTAACGCAATGTACGCAGGGCCATCATTGACTGGGTCACCGCGATCCGCTGCTTGACCACCTCCTCCAGGATATTCCCAGTCGATATCAACACCGTCGTAGAATTTCCAAGTGGTTAGGAATTTCTTCACTGAAGCAACAAAAGTATCGCGATTGGCCTTGTTGGTAAAATCAAAAAATGGGTCAGAGAGTGTCCAACCACCAATAGAAGGAAGGATCTTGAGGTCTGGATTACGCTGTTTGAGCGCCATCAACATGGCATAGTTGCCCTTGATCGGAGAGCTGTATTGGTGACCCGCTTGCGGGAAACTCTTTTGATAGGCCGCCCAAGGGTCATGGATCACCACTTCGTAATCATTCACCCCATTACATGCTGTCATCAACGCGTTGTAGCTGTTTCCACCAACGGATTTCAATGATTCGTTAGGGCCACAAATTGGAATGAAGCCGTATAGAATATGCGTCAGATTATCAGCCGGGATGTTATCTACCGTATATTTTCGGTCATAGATGCCCCACTCAACAAAGTAGGTTCCAACCACCGTATCTTTATCGGTCGTGTAAGTCTTGTTATTGGGATCAATATTCATCACCAAAGGTTTGAGATGTGAGCCATCGGTATCGGCAATTGTTATCTCAACGGGTGCACTTTTGCTGCAACCTGTCGCGTCGCAAGCTTCGATTGTCATTTGGTAAACACCACCTTGTGCATAACTGAAGTTTGCGGTGGTTTGGCTGCCAGTGATTGGGCCTGTCGCGACCTGTGCGCCATCAAAATAGATTTTATACGTGTTGCCCGTTGTACCACTCCATTGGTTAAACTTAACGGCAATCGGCGCTTGGTCATAATATTTGACCATTTGGTTATAACCAGCCGTGCTTTCCATGGCTAATTCAACTTTAGAAAACTGTAGATTATTCGACCCATAGACATCGACGCTAGGGGTTGCTGGTGCTGCCATTGCCGTGCCCGAAAGAGCCATTGCAATACTTGCGGCGCACAAAGTAATACGATTCATACCTATATCTCTCATTTCTGAATGTTTCACTTACATTTAAGCAAGCTGCTCTTCTGATAAGGCATTGAAGAACATCCATTTCAGTATTTACAAGACTTATTTTTTTTAGCAAAAAAATAAAAACGCTTTTCGAGTCATCGTTAAAATTTTGTTATGGGGATTCACCGTGTTACATCTTAAAAGCAATTCTGAGTCAGGAATTCAGAATTTTGACAAAGCAAAGCAGGTAAGTTTAATTTTTTACGCTAATTAAGGCCTTTGAAGAAGACTAAATGGCATAATTTAAAATTAAGAGAATGACATTATCACGTGACTAACGATCTGATAATATTGACGAATGCATGACGCATGCCTCGCACTAAAGATGTTACATTTCAATGAAAATTAGTCACTTATGCCGTTGAGAACTTGCTTTTACAACCAACTATCGGCAACCTCTACTCTATTGCTTGCAAGGATAAAATAATGAACCTAATTAAACCGGCTTTATGTACATTAACCATGATCTTTAGTACCTCTGTATTGGCTAATATCACTCTTGAAATTCCAGACACCATTAACTTATTAGCGGTGAATGGTCAGAAGCCCGAAACTTCTGGCAGCCTATTTTCCTCAGCGAAAAGCCTTGAGCTGGCCGATGGTGAACAACAAATCGTCTTCAAATACGCGCCTTATTTTACGCAAGGGAATGATCGCGTGATTATCGAAAGCGATGCAGTCATTGCCACATTCACCGCAAAGGATGCAAAACTGAATTTTGCCATGCCTGAATACCGTGATGCACATCGAGCAGAGAAAGAGATTAAAACAATGCAATGGTCACTGATTGACCAAGCAGGCCAAACACTAGAGATAAAGCAAGATCGCCTTCTTAAAGAAGGGTATCAAGTAGGCCGTGACTATATCCGTGAAGCAAATGACTATAATCGCGCAGGGGGTATTGCGGCTATTGGAATGACGGATGTTGCTATGCTGCAAAATGAACTAGCTCAGTCAGGAAATGTACAAAACGCCGCCGAAGAAATGCTGCATTTTTGGTACAACAAGGCTGATGAGAAAACGAAAGCACGCTTTAAAGAATTCGTTAACCAACAGTAATAACATCTCAATATGAGCTCTCTGAATTGAGAGCTCATTAGTATTGAAGTAGTTTGTGCTTAGCTTACCAGAACAACATCGCAATCATGGTCAGCAAGCCAATACAAGCAATATTTAACATCATACCCACTCGCATCATCTCACTTTGCTTAATGTGTCCAGAGGCAAACACTATCGCATTGGGTGGCGTCGCAACGGGCAACATGAATGCACAAGAAGCCGCAATAGCAATCAATACAGATAGAATCACGGGTGAGATACCAAAGGCTTCAGCAACACTGGCAAACACCGGAATAAGCAGCGCTGCACTGGCTGTATTACTCGCGAATTCCGTTAGGAACACCACGAAAACAGCAATCACGAATACAATAAAGAACAGACCTAAATGAGAGATCAGGGCACTTAGTTCATTGGCTAGGAAAACGCTGGTTCCCGTTTGCTTAAGTACGTTGCTCAAGCAAATACCGCCACCAAACAGCAGTAATACCCCCCAATCTGCCGTTTTTTCTACATCTTTCCAGTGCACCACTCGGGCAAAATTGACCAAAACAATCGCACCCAGCGCAACCAGAGTATCAAAGCTCGCAAAACCACCCAGCATGGCATTGACTGGTTTGCTAAATATCCAACAAAAAACCGTTAATGCGAAAATACCAAGCGTGACGACTTTACCTTTATCCCAAGTAACAGGTTCATAATTGAGCTCGAACTCTCCATTAAGATCCGGTTTTAATGCGAAATATAAAATAGTAATCGCAATGGGCAGCATAATCGCCGCCGTTGGAGCACCAAATTTCATCCAATCTGTAAATGAAAGACCAACCTCAGCCGCGGCAATCGCGTTAGGAGGGCTTCCTACGATGGTTGCAATACCACCAATGCTGGCGCTGTAAGCAATACCTAACAGCACAAAAACATAGGTCGAATGACCACGGTCTTTATCCACTTTGCTGAGCACTCCAAGCACAAGCGGTAGCATCATCGCAGCGGTGGCGGTGTTACTGATCCACATTGAAAGCGCGGCAGTCACACCAAACAACATGAATACCGCAACGCTCATTTTCCCGCGCGCCATGATAAGAACTTTATCGGCAATAACTTTATCCAGCCCCTGCCGATGCATAGCAGCAGCCAATGCGAATCCACCTAAAAATAGGAAGATAATCGAGTTAGCAAAGTTATTGAGCGCCGTTTGGGTGTTAAAAACACCAAAAACGATGGCCATGATAGGCACAAGAATGGCAGTGACCGTGACATGTAAAGCTTCCGTTAACCACAGCACAGCAATAAATGCCAGCATACTAATGCCCAAAGCGACATTAGAATCAACAGGCAAGGCATTGTACAGGACAAAAAACAGGACAATATCGGCTAGGATGATAAGGCTGTTGCGGTTAAAAAACCATTCTCGGGTGTTGGAGGGTAAAGGGACACTATCGTTTCTATTCATTATTATTTTTCCTTATGAGGGCCTACTGGCAACAATATGATCACACATATTCAAACAAGGAGATAATAATTATTGCGAAATTGTTAACCTTATCAAGACTATGGTTAACAATTTAACACTTTGAAATAAATGGAAAACTATTGGTTAAATTACGCCCATCCAATTACGGCTTCAAATTAACTTAAAACGAACACCTTAGCATGGTATTCCTGCCAACAAATCAAATCCGGACTTAACTTGTTCACCTTTCATCACACGTCCATGTCCTTGGTTTTGGGTGGTAATAAGTGACACTTTCTCGATTTCTTCTGCCGCTCGCTTTGAAACAGAATATTTGGTGAACTTGTCATTCTCATCGTGAACAATGACGCTGCGAGATTGACGCTGAGCAAGCTTATGGTAAGGATCGATAGATTGAATGGGATAACGATATTGATCGGCAACTTCCGCAACAACGGCCTCAAATAAGCGCATCGAATAGCCAGACCTTGCCACACTGCTGAATAAGTTATCCAAATAATCCAGCACGGGCGCGACCAATAGCATTGGACAATGCTCAATTTTATGATGTCGGCACTCTAATGCGGCGGCCGTCCCCATACTGTGTCCAACGATACCAGCAACATTGTCAATACTATCGAGTATCGCTTCCAACCCTCCAACAAACGCAGGAATGTGACCATACACGCCCTCGCTTTGACCATGTGCTGGGTGATCATAAGCTAATGCCGTATAACCACGTGCCGCAATATGCTCCATCAGTGGATAAAACTGACTTGCCGTGCCAGACCAACCATGAGTCAATAACCAAATGGGACCACTTCCGAGTTGATAAGTAGTCAGAGCCCCTTCAACGCACATTACACGGCCAGTTTTCAGGCCAATTGGCGGCTGGTTTTGAGGCTTACTTCTTGCCGGAGTCAACAATACATTTCGTGCAACTTTTTTGGCATGTGACGGTGCGAGCGTGTGATGAAGACGAGTGCTCATATTGACCAATGTACGTTTCACACTGAATGTGTTTGAGGTGCTGAAATAGATTTTTTCACTCACTGAGTTGCCCTTCCTCTCGATAAAATAGAACGTTCGTACTATTTATAATTAAAAATTTTTATTTTATTAAGAATTTGATTTTGTTAAATAAAAGTGCATTTTCGCTGTTGCAGGCTCGTTCTTCTCGCTGCGAAAAGCGAGAATTAGCTAACATTGCTGCTTCACTATATTTCGCCATCGAGACATTAAATCGTCCACGCCTTTCCAAAAATGTTGATAACTTTCCACTTGGCCGTAGATCGAGTAGAACAAATGAGCACTTAAATAGAGTCCATACAACTCATAAGCAGCCTGCTTTACATCCAATTTCGGATGAAACTGTGCACTATCAACCCCTTTTTGAATTTGAATTTGCAAGTAATGAATCCAAGTCGCGATGGTTTTTTTAAGTACTTTTTGAATTGCACAATCACAAGTTGCGGCATCTTTCCACGCATCTAAAAACATACAACTGCCTTGGAATGAATGATTCCAACCTAACCAGTGCTCTAACAGCACTCGCAATTTAGCTTCGATATTCTCGTCGCCAATCAGGCGAGCCGGCGTAATAACACGCTCAGTAAACACAGAATGGGCATGCTCTAATACTGCAATTTGCAAATTTTCTTTAGCATTAAAATGCGCAAACAAACCACTTTTTGATAAACCGCACTGTTTTGCCAACTCACCGATAGTGATACTTTCCAAACCGCTTTCACTGGCTAATTCGAACGCTTTGTTCAGTACATTTTCTCTTGTAATTCTACCTTTGCTCATATTATGCCGACTCTCAATTCATACCATGCTATTTTTAGCACGTTCGTTCTTTTTTGCAAATTTGATTTTGCAAAATGAGGAACTGTGGAAGAATAGCAACGCTATGAGCAACTTCAATGGATTGATATGACAACGATTATCGAACAACTTTTGTTTTCGGCCTCAATTACAGGGCCTATCTGTTTGATGTTAGTACTGGGCGTTGTACTAAAGCGAACGGGGGTTATCAACGATAATTTCATCGATGTCGCGTCACGCATCGTATTCCAAGTCACCTTACCAGCCATGCTATTTCTTAGCATAGTCAAATCACAGCACGATTTTTCTTCCAGTGCAGCACTGATCGGCTATGGACTACTCGCTAATTTCCTATTTTTTCTTTTCACGACTTTTTTCACCAAAAAAGCGTTCCCACAACATCTGGATCACGGCGTGATCATCCAAGGCGGGTTTCGTGCGAATACCGCTATTATCGCTTTGGCTTATGTCGCAAATACTTATGGCGAACCTGGGTTAGCATTAGCGGCGATGTACGTTGCCGCAACCACTATCCTTTATAATATTCAAGCGGTGATAACACTCACGCCAAAAGGGGAAAGTTCAGGGCTCAAAGCCGCAGGAGTAATAGCCAAAACACTCACCAAAAACCCACTGATTATTGGTATTCTGCTCGGTGTTTTATGCTATTCCTTATCTCTTCCAATCCCGAAAATGGTCACTGATGCTGGCCAATACTTTGCCAATATGACACTACCATTAGCACTACTGTGTACTGGCGGCTCACTCAATATAGGTTCACTCAGAAGCGACAAAGCACCGGCTTGGTTTGCCACTGCCCATAAGCTGATTCTCGCCCCGATATTGATCACATCGGGTGCGTTACTTTTTGGCTTTCGCGGGTTAGATCTCGGGCTAGTCTTTTTGATGAGTGCATCCCCTACCGCTGCGGCCAGTTATGTTATGGCTAGAGCTATGGGAGGAAATGCAACCTTAGCGGCCAACATCATTGCATTGACGACCGTATTTTCACTGTTTACTTGTACACTAGGCATCTTCCTGCTCGCGTCTCTGAACTTAATTTAACCGCCTTTTAATTCACTGCGGAAAGGTAAGAAGGAAGGGCCATTCAAAAAAAGCGAATCATTCAATCATGGAGACATCACTTTCTTTCAGTCCATGATTAAATAGCGTCAACAGTTGCTCACTTCGTTCACCCATTTTAGGGAACAATAGATAGTTATTATTGATGAGAAAAGGTTTGGGATGGTGCGTGATCATTTCTCGCCATTGCGGTAAGTATTTATCCAGAGTGTAATAACCGATATGAATTTCTTCTGGCATGAGATCAATCCTCTTTTTCACCAGCCGTTCGAAGTTCTGTTTTGGATCATTGACTCGAGACATTTTTATTTGCTGCGTTTCTAACAATCTGTCTAACTCGGCACCATAGCTGTAGGCAATGCCACCTCCTAAATGTAACCCCTTAAGATCATAGAGACTTTCCCAGTGAAAGTCGGTTTCTTTATGGTGAAAAAACACGAAGCGTTCATCGCTCACCGCTTCACTATAATAAAAATCTACCGTTCGCTCTTGGTTAAACATCCAAATAGCAGTTGCATCATAACGTCCAGCTTTGGCTTCGGCGTATGCTCTCGCCCATGGGAAAAAATGAAACTCAACTTCGTAGCCAGCATCCTTAAATACTTTACGGATGATCTCAGCAACAAAACCATTATTTTCAAGGTGTTGACCAATAAACGGCGGCCATTCACCAGCACTAATACGAATAATATGATTATTGTGTATTGAGGATGGCGCTGCCCATGCGGGAATAGAAATCCATGATAGGATGAGACAGAGCCAAACCTCATACCATCTTAAAGATTTCATTGCCGTACCTGAACATTGAGCAAACTTTTAAGAAACATAACAAAAACTAATAAAACAAAACGTATACATAATATATTTATGTTTTTATGCTAGTGCAGTTCTTAAACCCACTTTTTGTAACCAACACGACAAAAATAAGGCCACGTGCTACAACATCAATGAGGAAAGAACCATGATGAAATGGATAGTTGGTTTAAGCCTACTATTTAGCAATGTTGCTAGTTTGGCAGCGACTTCGGTCGATTGGTTACAGGTAAAATCAGAAGACGGCATTACGATCTACTCGCGCCACCATAGCGATGGCTTAGTCCAAATACGGGCGCAAATGTTCGTACCCACTAGCTATTTCGCTTTTATGCGGCTATTAGATGACAGTGAACATGTACCAAACTGGATAGATAACGTGAGTAACAGCCGTGTGCTGCAAAAAATTTCAGATACCGAGAATATTGTTTACACCCAATTCTCGGCACCATGGCCAGCTAAAAACAGAGATATGGTGACTTATTCAAAATTTGAGATGCTACCTAATGGTTTAAGTTTAGACATAGTGGATGCCCTAAATTACTTGCCTGAACAACCGGGATACATCCGTATCACTCAAGTCAACGCACATTGGACGCTGCAAAAACTGACTAATGGTATGACTCACATCGATTATATTGCCTTCGCTAATCCAGGAGGTGCACTACCTAACTGGTTAGTGAACAAACTGTCCACTGACAGTGCCTTTACCACATTTAAAGGCTTGCGCCGAGAATTGGCCACCTATCAAGATAAACTTCACCCTGCCGTGAATGAATAGCATTCTTAACCCAATACTTGGCCAAAAGGCAGGTAAACAATATTCAGCACGATCAAGATAACCAGCGCACTGAACGTTAGCTTCATACCACGAATCCGCCCTTTCAGTTGGTCACTTAAAATCGCTCTGGCATGTAAAATTCGGCCAACGATAAACGTAATACCCACCCCGTGGATCCACCATACGCTGGCACCATTAAACTCCAATAACCCCATTAGGATTAAAGTAATAGGAATGTATTCTGCGGCATTTCCTTGCGCGCTGCGAGCTAATTGCAGTGCTGGTACTCCACCATCGGCATATCTCACTTGGTTAGCCCGACGCTGTTTAATAACGTTAATCGCTAGCCACAAAAATAATGCTGAAAGTATCGATGCATATAGAGCAGTAACCATGGTCATTCCTTTTCAAGTCAGCAGTGTCTCTATAGTAGTGCATCAAGCACGTTCAGATCACTACTCTGATTCAAAGCAATCTCTAGTGCTGGAGTGGCTTAATCTCCTGCGCCGAGTACACCTTATCCACTTTATCCCAAGGAATCGGGTCAATTGATACACCTGCGTCCTTTGCGCGTTGTTGTATATCATTTAGTAAAGAACCCTGTTTATATCTTTCTTCATCAAACCCATTACTATCACGATCCAATACTCTATCCGGTCCCAACTCAGCTAAATAGATGATTTCACCACAGCCTCTTAGCCAAACCTTGGCTTGCCCATTGGGCAGTAAACCAAACACGAATTCGGTGCGATAACAAACATTACCCAATGAACCATCTCGATTTTGGTAAAGACTTTTTCTTGCCATCAAACTTTTAACGTCTTCAGATACAGTATATTTGGTGACATAAAACTGGGTATTAATAAGTGAAACCCAATACAAGTAAAGAGTATCAGGTGGTAGCTTAATTCGCATTACCTGATCACCTCGTCGATTCATTGCGAAGGGATGTATTGGTAATCCAAAACCATCATAGTCAGGAAGTTCTTTTTTGATATTTTCAAATGCACTGATCCTCATAAACTGAGAAAATGTATGTAAAGGGGATGTCCAATCTTGCGCATCGTTCACCCCATAGGCTTGAGTAACACTGACAGGATAAAAAGTGGGCATAGAGACGCTAACGCTCCATGCCTTCTCTGGTATTGGCCCCGCATACGATGAACAAGCATTTAACAATGCCGTGATCAACAAAACAGATACATTTTTCAAATACATTTTACTTTCAGGTCAAAAATGGTTAATTGAGATATTTGATCTCTTCCATTGAATACACCTTATCCACTTTATCCCAAGGAATCGGGTCAATTGATACACCTGCGTCTTTTGCGCGTTGGTGAATACGCCCTAAATAAGAAGCCTCTTTATATGTGTCAGCTGTAAAACCGTTGCTATCACGATCCATGACTTTATCTGGTGCTAATTCTGCTAGATATACGGTCTCGCCACAACCTCTTAGCCAAACTTTGGCTTGCCCATTTGGCAGTAACCCAAATACAAAGTCCGTGCGATAGCAGGGATTGACAACAAAACCATTAGCTCGAGTATAGCTGTCTTGTTTTGCCATAAGTTGCTTTATAGACTCTGGCACAATATATTTCGTGACATAAAATTGAGTATTTACTAGCGAAACCCAATATAAATAAACACTATCTGGCAAGTGATTCGTACCACCTATTTGGTATCGACTTGTTATACTTATGGCATGAAGAGGAAGACCAAAACCATCATAGTTAGGCAGCTTTTTACGCGCGTTACTTAACTCACTATTACTAAAAGATTGCGGTGTAAAACTATGCAGCAATGATGTCCAATTTTCATTTTCATTTACCCCATACGCCTGAGTAACTTTAACAGGGTAAAAAGAGGGCATAACAACACCCACTCGCCATTTATCTCTTGGTACATATTTTGCATTATTTGCATTAGAGGCGCAAGAACTCAGCAAGCACAAAGATAAAATGATAAGTATTGCCTTAATATTCAACTTATTTTCCTTTCTCACATGAGTAGCTAGACCGTTTATAGCAGCCTTGACTTTCGTCCCAAAGCGGTTTGAGTGCAAAACTATCATCCGACGAATGATGAAATAAGTTTAACTGCATCAACTCTTGTTTACGTTTTGCATCAAACTCACTCTCTAACTTGGCATATTGCCCTTGCTTCGCCATATCCAGTACTTTTTGATTTAATGCCTTAAAATTAGCAGCTAAACTATTATTCGATTGTGCAGGAAAGTCCATTACTCTATAAGAACCACGATCTGGGTCTTGCCATAAAAAACCATTATCATCAGTTATTGGTACCCCGTGAAACTCAGCTAAACCATACATCAATCTGAGGTATAAACGGGAGAGCTCTCCTTCCACTTTGCGCTGTATATAAAGGCGACCAACCACTCTTCCGCCCTCTTTTTTACTATGATTGATAAATTCAATTTCTGGCTCTGTGTAATCACTCTCCTGCCAACCAGTGGCTAAATCACGCTGTTTATACTCAGCCAGCTTTCTTCTCACGTATTGCTCGGCGCGATCCTTATCCCAGCGGTCAGAGAAAGAGCGGCTCGCACGCTTCACCAACTTTTTTTCTAAGATCGGCAAGAGATAATCACTCTTGTTGTAGCTCAGGCGTGAATGGTAACCGCCACCAATATCGGAATGGGCTCCAGGAAGAACAAATTCATGAAAATGCGCAGCCGAATCAACAGAGTTAAGATGGTTAAGGCTAAAGTTATAGCGGCACTCAATGCTAGGATCGGCGGTTAAGTGAACAGCACGCCGAACGCGCTGAGGATCAAGCCATAACCTCACATCACCGTTATCATGATGAGTTGAAAAATCAAAAGAGAGTAGGTCAACCACAGAAGCTACGGTATCAAACAGGCCTGCAAAAGTAATCTCACAGTTGGCTTTAGCCTCATCTGCTTCATCCCAATCAAACCCATACGCCAAGGGAACGCCACTTTTTTGGCACGCCTCGCTAAACGCTTGAGCAAACTCGCTCTGCTCGCCATCCAAAACCACATTGATGAAGTGTCTTGCCGCGGCAGCTCCACGGCTAAAACCAAACACATCGAACTGAATTTTATTTATTCCATCAACATCATCTCCTAACTGAGCAAAGATTTGACTCACAACCATATGCATATTATCCGATAGTTGCTTTACGCCAGTTGTTACTTTTGCTGTGACTCCATACTGACCTATCCCTAACCCTTGCCCAAACGTAGATTCATCAGCGGGTTCAATGTTTTTACTATTACCAGTGCCAATACCAGTGACATACTCAGCATGTGTAAAAACATTTAGGTCGCTGAGATATTTATCTTGTGAGTATAATTCAAACAACTTCTGTACATTAGTTAGCTCATTAGTGGCGCTGCCTGCCACTGTCTCTACTTCGCCTTCATCATTTTTAAATAAAGAGATAAAAAAATTGTCTTTTTTAGGATAATCAAAACACTCGCTCGATAAGTGAGTAGCAGGAATGTCGTTTTTAAGCCGCCCTGTTTTTCTGGAAATAATGTCGCAATCAACCTTGTATTTCATTTTCCATGTTTGATAGTAATTCTCTAACTGAGTTTTCCCCCACTGCGCACTGTAGCTATTATTGGCCGTACCATCAAAAAACATACCTACACGTAAGGTAATAAAGTTAAATCCTATCACTTTAAGAACATAACTTTTATCTGTCAGTAAATTACAAGCATCCGCTTGGCCTTTTTGGTGCCTTACGGGTAGAGCTTGTTCTGGCGTTAATTCGGTTAGATCGCCACTGGTTACGTTTAGAAAACTAGCACTATTACCTAAATGGTCTTGGTATTGCTTGGCAAAATCCAAAGTAGGATCGGCTTCATTATTGGGTGTTCTCAGTTTACCCTGAGACTCTCTTAACCATTGTTCAGCATCGAGAGTGAGCGTCACCGGGCCGGGGGCAAGCGTTTTAAGCAAGATAGGTGCTTCACCTAATACGATGGGAAATTCATGCTTTGCTGAGTCAGTGATAGTACCAGTGATGCCTTCAAATGGCTTATTGAACTCATCACGGATGATAATTTCAATCCAATGCGTTCGATTTTCACACGGCGCACAAAAAGGGCTAACTCCTGTTGTACTTCTCATTGCCAGCTCTCCTTAATGGCTTTTAACTCTTTCAGTTCATCCGATGTTAAATGTAAAGGATGGGATAAATCATCAAGCGCGGTATCGGTTGCAGTGACGAGCGCAACTAACGCATGCTGCTCTGCGACCTCGTAGCTATTTTGCTTTTCTAATGCTGATTGCAAGGCTGATAGTATCGTCTGCTGCGGTGATTCTAGGCGTTGTAAAAGATGCGGCAATAGCTCCCACCAACGTCTTTCTAAAGAATTGGCATGAACATTTATGTTGTACAAAGGCGCTAGGTGGTGAGGTAACATCTTCCACCAAGTCCCGTGACGAAGCACAAATTCACTGCATGAGGTATTACTGAAGGTAATGAGAACGTCTTCTTCATGGTGATCAATCGCCACCAATTGGTTGATGTTGCCTAAAAAGTGATTCACCTCGGCTTCATCCATCGCTCGTAGTATGGGAACAATCACATCACGATCATAAAAGCGAAACATCACTTCTTCGCCATCTAATGCGGCAACTAATAGGCTCCGCAGATGACCCAAAACTTCTTGTGTGCTTACCGGGCTTGACAACGCTAGTCCCTGAGCAAGGAGCGATTCTGGCAACTCCAACACAATATCAGTTACAGGAATTAGCCACGGTGATAGCGGCATAACGGAGTCAAACATGGAGCCATAAAATAAAGGCACGGCTTCCTCAAATCCAAAACCACCATTTTGCGCTAAAGCAAGCTTGTGAAGTTTATGATCAACCAACCAATATTGATGCTCTGACTGTGCTTCAAACCACGATTTCAACATTAGGCATCCCCGGCTAATGGGCATACTTTTACGGCTGGCACTCGTGCTTCTTCAGCTTGCAATAGCGCTTGGTAAAGAATGGTTTGAGGTGGCGCGGGGGATTTTTGCAGTTCAAGCTCACCAGGTAATAACGGTAAATCGCCACTAAAACCACTGCCACTGCCCGCACTTCCGCCTGAGTTTAAATTAACGCCCGCCCCAGAAAGATGGACACCAGCAGGATCGACTTTGACAAAACTGCCACCGGCTGTCACGGTAATTTCTGATCCAGCTTCGATCACCACTTTTTGTCCAGCTTTGATGTGGATTTCATCTCCACTTTCATTAGTCCAAACTTGCCCTGATTTTACGTGCAAGGAACCATCGACCATTAATATACAGCTACCCTTAACCGATTCGCGGCTTTCGCCCTCCACCGTGAGGTGGTGGTTATGTTTAACGTGCGTAAACTGGTCGTTATCCACCGTGAGGTGCTGGTCGTGCTTGATGTGCGCCGTGGCGTCATTGAGCACCAAGGCATCTAAGTCTTTTTGCGCGTGTAGGTAGATTTTCTCTTGCGCTGCTTGGTCTTCAAAACTCAGCTCGTTAAACCCTTCTCCTTGGTGCGTTTCACTGCGCAGCACGGTTTTGGTTTTGTTATCCGGTAGTGTGTACGGCGCTTTGTTGGTCGCATGGTAGGTACGGCCTGTCACTATGGGTTGGTCTGGGTCGCCGTTGAGAAACGAGACGATGACTTCATGACCAATGCGCGGAATGGCTATCATGCCATATTGGCTGCCAGCCCAACCTTGTGAGACGCGCACCCAGCATGAGCTGTGCTCATCGCCGTTGGAATATCTGTCCCACGGGAAATGCAGTTTGACGCGGCCATGTTCGTCGCAGAAGATTTCTTCGCCATCAGGGCCCACCACCAAAGCCATGCAAGGGCCGTCCACTTGAGGTTTGGCTTGCGGTGTCGCACGCCACGTGACATCGGCAGGAATGAGCGTGAATTGGTTGCTGTACGTGGTCGCGCCACTGCCGCCCTCTTCTTCCAATGCTTGTGGCTGCTGCCCCTGATGATGCACTTGCACGACAACCCAATCGCGGTTCATGCTGTCGTCAAGGTGCTCTTGTAAATCAAACTTTGTGCCCGCTTGCAGGCCCGGATGGTTACTTTTTCCGGTCGCGGTACGCGCTTCTCGTCGTAAGTACTCTAAGCGAATTTGATTAAAGGCTTTGCCGCTGACGTCGTCTTTAAAGCGACCCGGTGCATCAAAGTGTTCGTAGGTCGCTTGCTGGTAATCCATCTCGCGCCCTTGCGCTTGCTGAGCAAACGAGTAGCTCGGTTTTTTAAAGCTGTAATCTTGCAGCGCGCTGTGGCTCACTTCGGTTTGGCTGTGTTGCGTTAATTGCGACACATAAGGGCTCTCCATTACGCCACCCGCAAGGACGTTGTAAGGGATAGGCGTTTCTCGCTTTATCAGGCTTTGGCTGTCGTCACTGAAAAAGAGGGTGTGTTTCCCTTCTTCATGAATGAAGTGATACACCAAGCCCTCTTCGGCGGCTAAGCGGTGCAAGAAGTCGATATCCGTC
>NZ_CP031478.1:793261-948304 GCF_003390515.1 Vibrio anguillarum
GGCTGTTTTGGCGCAGTGATAGCCGCTCTAATGCCGGGACTAAGGTCAGTGAGTAAAAGGTGTGATGATGGCCAATATCGCCTTTACTGAACTGGCGCACAATGCCGTGCACGCGCTGCACGACAAGGTCATCACGCAGCATCTCAAGCTGAGCGGTTTTGTCCACCAGCTCCAGCGCCGTTAAGCCAGATTGGCGACTGGCCAGTTTTATCTCATAGCGAAAACCGTAGCAACGCAGGCCCGCTTGCGCGCTATCAGACAGCGATTCCACACCTTGGTATTCACGCACCACTAACGTGTCGTCTGCCAAACCCTCCACGGTGAGCCTAAAACTTAACCTTGCCATCTTTTTCCCTTCCACTCTTTTATCGCAAAATGACACTAGTACAGCAAGTGCAGTGCCAGATATTTTTCTTTTATATTCATGAGGTTATAAACAGCCCGATTGACAAAGGCAACAAACTGCCTGATATGAGCAAAAAGTTGCCCTTCAATAACCAATTGTTGCTCAGCTTATTGAGCATGAGCTTCCTGATTATGTGTCACAGTCAAATGCTCAAACTGCTTGTCGAGCTCGGCCATTTTCCAGCTCAAATTATTAAGCCGCTGCTTCAGAATCATAAACTCCTGTTCAGCCTGTACAACATCACCTTTTTTGAGCAACTCTTCGACATATGCAGCTCTCCCGTAAATAGGTGACAAACTAATAGCGAACTCCTCCAACGATTTGGTTTGTCTTTGCAGTTCGGTTAATTTTCCTTTTTGCGCGAGCAGCGCGATGTTGGCCATCTTGGTTCGCGTTTCACTAAAACGCTCCATAAAGCGCTCAGTTTGTTGCAGAGCTTCACGCTGAGCATCGGCAAACGCTTGATCAACCTCCAGCACTGATTCGGTTTGGGGATAAAGTTGCAATAACGCATCCAACACTTGCTGGGCTTCAACACGAGCCGATTCAAAAGAGAGCGCCATTTTTTGCTCAATCGCCTCTCGGTACAATGGCACAATCTCATTTGACAACTGTTCAAGCTTGGCTGGCGAGTTGGCCTGTTGAAACGCATTGACCTGCTCTGGCGTATGTAAAGCAGGTAACCTTAGGTTGGTTGCATAAGATATTGAGTTGAAAAACGGCAAATAAGTGACGGCTCCATACACCATCACAACACCAAGAACACCGGATATAAAAGCGGCCACATGCGTAACACGTGAGCGCTTTTGATTACGAACCTGCTCAACCTGTTCCGTTTGGGTATGACGCTTTAGCAGCGAATGATATTGCGTTTCTAAACGATCAATATGTTCAAAAATAGCAAAACCTACTCCTTCGAAATCAACCAAATAGTCCGGCTGTTGCAGCTCTAAAATGGCATGCATGCGCTCACAAAAGCGCTCACAACGGTATAAATCACGCAGTGCTTCATGATTCGGACGCAGATCTTTTAACTCCCGCACTACACGAGCATTAACCCAATCGAGCACTTCCTTGCGCATTTTCGCCGATTTTACGTCCGGTTTTGGCAAATTACTTAAGCAGCAGCACAACAGTTCAACACCATTGGCGTATCCCGCTAAGCCCTGCATTTTTAAACAGGCTACGGTGTAATAACCGCACAGCAAAAGGTCAATCCCCGGGCCTTTTGCTAATGTTTCACAAGCAACTTTCACCACAGCCCAGTCTGGACCACCTGATAATGGGTTGTTACGACGATTGATCTCATCTCTCACCTTTTGGTAGGCATCAATGTGACGAACAGCGGCAGCATCATCTATCAAATGAAAACGGGCGTGGTCGATAAATACAATATTGGACATGACTACAGCGTCCTAAGTGAGTTGAGGAGCGATGACCAATCGCTCCTCACTATTATTTTAGTAAAGGGTTTTCGAGAGTTTGAATGACTTAAATAACCGCTCGGTGAATGGGTTAATATCTGCCTCTGAATTGAGTCGATAAATCATCTCACCACCGTCAACTGCAAACTTAAAGTCAACCGACGTGGAACTAGCACCCACCACATCACCTTGTTCAAGCAAGCGGAAAAATGCCCACGGACCTTGGATATTAATACTTCGTGGCGACATATTATTTTTAGTCGGCACTAACGTTACTTTAGAGATCGCAGAATCACGCAGCGTATTTGGCCAAATCAACTCGACACTGTCTCTTGGGCCGTGACTGTAAGCGAGATATTGACCATCAACATTCAGCACACTGCGGCGTTTGTTGTTACTCAAGCGTAACGGTTCAACCGAGAAACTAACGTCTAAGACCCCTTTGCGGTTAAAGAAAGCTTGCTGAATTTTCTTCGCCTGCTTGAGCTGTTCTAGAACGTCTTTGCGAATAATCGACTGCGCGTTATCGTCATCATTGACCGCAATATTTTCTTCCACAAACATTCTTAGCTGGTTGTTGTAGAAGTTGTCTAATGTGCCGTTGGGCGCAAAAAACGCTTCAAAGTCAGAAAGAGAACTGTCTTTGTTGGATGACTCATTAAATGGATAGCGCCCAGCTAATTTCTCTTCAAAGGTTTTGTAAACATCATCATGCCAACGAACTTCAAGGTGCTTGATCGCTTCTTGTTTGACAACATACCAACTCTCATCCGCCAGTTTAGACACCATAGTATCGAGCGGTTTAGGCAAACCTGATGCAATACGTTTCACCGTGTAAATTGGATCAGCGTTCACTAATTTTACGCGTGCTTTAGTGGCATCAAGCGCAGCCATACCAACATCTGGCGCTTCTTGAATAGATTTGAGGTAATTTTGTAACTCTTCCACCGCCACTAACACTTCATTGATGTACGCTGGCTTATCACCGACTGGCTTGAGCATAGCGTTTAGTTCAGCAAAGGGGGCATCAATCTGCGAAGCAACTTTGTATTTTGGATTTTTTAACAGCTCTTTTTGCGCGGCTCCATCTTTAGGCACACTGGCATACATTTGAGTATTGCTTTCTAAAGTGCGAAGCAAACGTTGCATCGGTTCAATGTTGCCAGTAAAGTTTTCTAATACTGACACCGCGTCATTGATGTCGCTAAAATACTTAACGCTGATTTCATTAAGAGCCGCACGCCAGGTATTGGTGTAGTCCGCCACATACAAGCTGCGGATTTTGTTACGAAGGTCGTGCTTATCCGCTTCGCTAAATTGAGCCGATTTGGATTGCCCCAGTACCCAACTGTCGATCAAGGCCAGCTCAGAAACGGATTCTGATTGCGGCATGAAGTAATCTTCAAACCCTTTTTTGGTAAGCATTTGCGGAATATACAGCGAGCTGCTGTTGACCACTCGCTCTTCAAAAACCACATCAAAGACGGGGCCAATCAAGTTGCGTAAATTGATCGAGGGGCCAAGAACCGTTTGTGCATTCAACTTCAAATTACGGTAAACACGTTGATCGTTAGGCATAGAACCAAGATCAGACTGCACTTTCGCCACCACCTGATCATAAGGCTTCATCACCGACTCTGCATTGCGATCACCGCGAGCGCGATCACCCGCTAAATCCGTGTGTAACATGGCGTAGTCTAAATGCCCCAGTAGTTCTTCTTGGATCACGCGTTGCCCAGCGAACTCTTGCTGCCAGTATTTGGAGAAATAATCGAGTACATAATCCTTATAGCGGCCGCTTTTATCTACCATCATGCGATAAACACGCAGCACGGCCAGTTTCTCTTCATCTGTTTTGGCTTGGTTAAGCTGCACAACGACATCAGCCATTAGCAGAGGTAAAAAGCGGTTTTCCAATAGATTCAAATAGGTCGCTTCAACCATTGGACCAATCGTGTGGCCTTGGTACAAACCAAAATCGGAAATGTACTGTGGTTTATCACGGAAGAAGCCAAACTCCAATGTCGCCTCTCGAATTTTATTGAGCGGCACGAGAACATCTTGCTGAGAGGCTAAATAAAGATTAGAGGGGAACTCGTTTTTGTACTCGTTTACTTTCGCTAACACAGCATCAGAGTGCTTCACGTTACTAAGGTAATAACGATGCCAAGTGCCAACTAATAACACAGTTGCAATAGAGCCGGCCACTACTGACAAACCAATCAAGCGCCGTTTTTGCTTCGCAACACGAAAATTATCTGAGGCAAGCCCAGCTTCAGGATAGATGATGTTATTAAACAGCTTTTGTGTGAAATAAACCGTTGAGTTTTTGGCTTGCTGCGCTTTGTTGATGGCATGATCTAGCCCATAACGACGTGAAGCGGCATCATCAAATGCGTTTGTGGGTACGCCCTGTTGATACACAGAAGTGAAATACGCACCACGCACCAAAGCCGACGTAGAGAACTGATCACTGGCCAATGCATCGTTGAAAAATTGTAATAAGATCTCTTTTAAACCAGAAATTTGACGCGTGAAGCTATAAATAGCATTGCGCTCTTCGAGATCCATAGGTACAGAAACCGCATGCGGCAGTACATCATTAATGCGCTCAACAAACTGACTGTAGTCTTTTGAAAACTCGTTGAGCCAGTTATCCAAGTCATCAATAGAGTCGAGCGAAAAGGTAAAGCCCAGCACATCTTCACGCTGACTGCGCGAGTAATGTTTAAAGAAAGGTTCAAAACCGTGTAATAAATCCAATTTCGTCAATGCAATATAGACAGGTAGACGCGTGGATAACGTCTCCATCAGTTCACGTAAGCGAGCACGTAATAAATTGGCGTAAGCTTTACGCTCGGTTGCAGTTGCGGTTGCTAAGTGAGAAACGTCTAACGCTAAAACAATACCGTTGAGTGGACGACGGCTACGCGTTCTCTCCAACCAATTAACAAAATGAAGCCACAAACGGCGCTCCATCGCACCATCGTTATCATTGCTATGGTTACCTTGTGTCAGTAGCTCTCCATCTGGATCAATCAATACCGATTCATCGCCAATCCACCAATCAAACGAATACGGGTTTTCACTTTTTTGACCCGAGGCTCGCATTACCGAAGAAAAAACAAAGTTTTGCCCAGAGCGGTTGATGAGGCTGGTTTTACCGGCATTTTCCAAACCGAGCACTAAATACCATGGCAACGCATAAAGATAATTACGTTTATTGAGGTTCTCTTTCATGCTGACCATCACTTGGTTCAGCTCAACCTCTTGGCGCTCTTCATAGGCTTTAATTGGATCTTGGCGAAGCTGATCTTCACGCTTTTGCTCGGCTTTAAAACCTTGCAATTTTCGCCACTGCCAAACACCCCAAACGGCCAATGCACCTAAAGTGAACAAGCTACTTGCCACTGCGCGAGCGGTTATCGATTCAAGTGGCTTATTACCCGCGATCTCTAGCCAAGGGCCTGCCCACCAAATCGCAACATTCAATAGAATGAATGTGCTAAATAGCAAAATAGGCATCGCCGCGGCAATGCCCGGTGTTAACTTTCTTGCGATCCCAACAATAAATTTCCACATGGGTTTGTGTCCTTCGTTTACTCTGACGTTGTGTATTGTTCTAATTGCTCAACTAATGAGGGTTCCCAATCGGTAACGCTCATGGTGCTAACCTGAGCATGTAACGTTTGGTACTGTTCTTTCGCCATCGCATCTAAATTATTGCTATTTAACAAATCAGCCGATAATAACCGCCAATAGAATTTATCCCTTGGCTCACTGGCGCTGACCAGACCATCGTTGAGCATAGAGAGCGCCACCGCAATGCCTCCCTCTTTCGCTAAGCTAAACGCCTCTTTGCGTTTGTCTTGCCAATCACCTGCTACTTGGCCTTGGGCGCTACTTTGCTGCTGGCTGAGTAGCCACTCTTTTACGCTCGCATTGACAAAAGGCTCGCCTCCTTTGAATTTCAACTCGAGCAGCGCAGGTAGACGTGCCACAAACTGCTGGCTTTCACTCAAAATGGCTTCACTCCACGCCTTTTGGCCTAAGCTTTGCGCGATTTGATAGCTCATCATCTGCCCTTCAAACCAGTAAGGTGCCATGGTCAAACTCTGCTCTACCTTGCGCCATAAGGCTAAATCTGGGCTACGCATTTGGTCGTGATACTCTTTGATTCGTTCTTGCGCCATCGCCCGTAACAGTGTTTCACCGCTGACGTCGTGCTCAGGTAATGAGGTAATACTTGACCACACGGCAAAACGCCTGACTCGTATTGCCAAGGCAATGCCGAACTCTTGTTCAGACAAAAACTCAGCTACCTTTAGTAAGGTCTGCTTAGTAGCTTTGTCACTTGAACTGTCGACTGAGATGGCGCTCTGGGTGGTGGTTTTACGTTCAACCGCCGGAGTCTCTTGCACATGTTGAGTCGCTTGCTCACGTTCTGTTGCACGGCGCAGTTGGGCTTGAACTTTAGCCACTAGACTTTCAACGCTTTCAGACATCAGTCCGGCTTGAGTAGTCGCTTGCTGTAGCGCGTCGATCGCGGTGTTTAACTCATCACGATCTGGTCCATCAAATTGTGCGAAATCTAACTTGTCGATGACTAAGGCTAACCGCTGCACAATCTGGCTGAAGAATTTGCGACGTGGCAAACTGCCTCTTTTGCCTGGCGCAGGGAAGCAATCTTCCCAGTAAAGGGACATGAAATCGCTCAGCAGCTGCAGCGACGTGGTGAAACGTAGCGGTGTGACTTGGTTATGCAAACACTGCAACAAGTAGATCAATAATTTGAGATCTTTACTTTTTTCGCTGAGCAGTTTGAGCGTACTGTGTTCGACTTCATCCCATTGCACGCTAGCGTGGGAGAGTGACCCCACTTTCATCATTTGATCTTCAACAAAATCAAACAGTGGATCATCAATCAGGCGCTCACCCACAGGGTTATCGGCTTGAATAGGCTGAGTAATACAGCGGCGATAATCGGTTAACTCCATTGGAACTCCTTACCAACCACAGCGTGTTTTTAGTGCCGTTAATGATTGCGAAAGCTCGCTCGCATCAAACTGCAACCCATCAACAAAAGGAGAGTTTGAACGCAACACAAGGCGATTTTCTCGCGCCATCGCTTTCATCATCTCAATCGCTGGCATGCCTCTGCCTGAGGAAAAGAGCAAACCTAAATCGTCACTACGCCAAGATTGTGCCTGCATATTAGCAATCGACACTTGGATGCGAGGGTCATCAATCGCGCTAGGAAACGCCAATTCCACTCGACTCAAATTGTCGATACAGCTCATCAGCAGCACAGGTTTAGCGTTATCGTCAAACTTTGTATTTTGATTTAACGCAACCAAAGTAATCCACGCATTCCCTTTATCATCGTCGCCCTCAACGGTTAAGTGACTTGCTTCCCCGTCTTGATACTGGCTGATGCTATCAAAGGCACGTTGCCAAGATAGCGGCGCATTGGGCGTTGCCGCTTGGGGCATCACCACGTCAGAAGGCGTTTTAAACAGGTGGTCAAAACAGCTCAATCGCTCTAACCGAGATGTGATCGTAGTGCATTGCTCTGCTTGTGCTATAGCGTCATTTTCCGCATTCGCCATGGGGAAATACAGCGTCATAGAGAGGCAAACTGTGAGCCTAAACAACCGTTTATTCATGGTGTTTTAATCTCCAATTTTTGGCATTTATAGGCCAAGGTCCGCTTGGGAATACCGAGGCTTTGGGCCGCTTTGGCCCTATCACCAGCAAAGTATTGGAGGCGCTCACGGATAATACGAGACTCAAATTCATTCACCGCTTGTTTTAAATCATCCACCACTCGGCTGACACCGGGCTCAGCTTTAGCGACCTTATGCCCATGTCGTTCAGTCTCTGGCTGCTGATCGGCTTTAGTGTATGCTAAACGTTGTGTAAAGCAGGACTCCTCCACCTGTGTGCCATCCAGTGTTTGCGCACAACCAAATTCAATAAGGTGCTTGAGTTCACGCACGTTACCGGGAAAGTCATAACGTTTTAGGCAATCGATCGCTTTATAGTGCACACCCCGAATGTTGGTTGCATGCTGCTGATTAAAGCTGCGCACAAAATGTTGGCTAAGCCGTTCAATGTCATCCATCCTTGCCGCAAGGCGTGGCAAAGTGATCGGGTACTGAAATAAGCGGTAATAAAGATCCTGACGAAACGATTTATTACGCACTTGTTCGAGGAGATTGACATGCGTTGCTGAAACCAAACGAAAATCAGAAGATTGTTCGTTTTTACCGCCAATCGGCCGAAAAGATCGAGATTCCAACACCCGCAGTAATTTGGCTTGCAGGCTCAAGGGCATATCACCGATTTCATCCAAAAACAGGGTTCCGCCATCGGCTTGCGCAATCAACCCTTGTTTATCGCTATCCGCGCCGGAAAACGCCCCTTTGCAGTAGCCGAACAGTTCACTTTCCAATAAGTTTTCAGGGATAGCCGCGCAGTTAATAGCAACAAATGGCGCTTGTTTACGGGGCGAGAGTTGGTGCACCGCTTGCGCGACCAACTCTTTACCTGTCCCAGTTTCACCTTGCACCATCACTGAAAGCTGTGATGGCGCGGCGTTGATGATCTGCTCTCTTAATTTTTTCATCGCCAAACTGTTACCGATTAAGGTTTCAGAGAGGCTCGCAATTAATGAGCGACGAGCATTGTCACGCTGAACGTCAGACAAGGATTCCGATAAGCTTTGTCGATTTTGTTCTTCCCGTTGCATCTCATTAAGCAACGACCACTGATGGCAAAACACATCCACATACTTGATAAAATCTGGCTGCTCAAATAGGCCTTCCAAGGTATGGGTTTCACCAATCAACAGCAAAATAGACTGAACTTGTGTATCCCCATTCGGTAACGGGTGTACAACCACGCTATCTAGCATGCCGACCCGGCTAGTGAGTTGACTAAACAGGCGATTAGATTGCCAAAAAACCAATTCATCAGCGGTTAAGTGCATCGATTTGGCCGATTGCAATACATGGGCAAACGGACAATCAAAATCGGTGACCGACCAGCTTAAATTCAGCGGGTTATCCTGTGGCACTAAGGTACGGCCGTCTGAACTGGGAACCAGTAACAAGCAAGTATCGAGCCTTAGCTCTCGGCGCAGCGTTTCTACAAACAATGCGGCCAATTGGCTAGGCTTTCTCGCGACAACAAGCTCGGTTGCGTAAGCTAACCAGTGACTCATGATCACTCAACCTCTCCAATAAACTCACCCTCTTCCGCCGCTAAATAGATGCGTTGCACTGGTTGTTTATCAGCCAATTTATTTAACAAAGCTAATGAAATCGGTGGTAGTAATTGACCTTCGATGATCGCTTCCAGCATACGAGCCCCATTTTCAGAGCGCGTGGCACGGCTTAAGATCTCTTCGATCAAGCTATCTTCAATCACCACGTCAGCGGCATAACGCTGTTTAAAGAGCTGCTCAAGGCGGGTTAACTTGCCACGCACAATCTGCTCTAGCACTTCTTTGCTGAGCGGTAGATACGGAATAATCTCCATACGAGCCAGTAAGGCGGGTTTGAAGAAAGCCGCAAGTTCTGGGTAAAGCTGCTCATCAAGCAACTGAGGCTGCTGCGCGTAATCGACTATGGTTTGGTAACCTAAATTCGAGGTGAGGAAGAAGACGATGTTTTGGCAGTCGATCACTCGACCTTCACCATCGGCCAGCTCACCTTTATCAAAGGCTTGGTAGAAAATATTGAGCACTTCTGGGTGCGCTTTTTCAACTTCGTCTAACAGCACCACAGAGTACGGCATTTTACGAATCGCTTCGGTAAGAATGCCACCCTCACCATAACCAACATAACCCGGAGGCGAACCAATCAGGCGTGAAACGGTATGCTTTTCTTGATATTCCGACATGTTGATAGTGGTTAAAAATTGTTTACCACCATAAAGTTGTTGCGCCAGTTGGACTACCGTTTCGGTTTTACCAACGCCACTTGGACCCACGAGTAGGAAGGAACCTTTTGGACGCCCCGGACGGCGCAAATCCGCGCGCGCCGTTAATAAGTTACGGTGAACACGCTCAATTGCAGTATCTTGCCCTTTGATTGCCTCACCTAAAATAGCCGTTAGGTGGGTGATTTTATGCAGCTCATCGCTGTTCATTTGGTCAACGGGCACGCCCGTCCAGTCCGCAATCACTTCCGCTATTTGCTGAGCATCGACTTGTGGATGCATGAGACGATCATTATGAGGGATCTCTTCTAAAGCTCGATATTGCTCCTGCAATTGAACAAGTAACTCATCGCGCTCAACTTGGGTCTGCTCACCATGATCCTCAGCGCCATCTAAGAGCTGATCGCGTAGGGTAATAATGCGCTCAATGATCGCTTTTTGCTCTTGCCAGCTTTGAGTCAAGGTCGCTTTTTCAGCTTCATCGGCCACTTCTTGGCTACATAGCTCATCCAAGCGATGCGAATCAACCACTTGACCTAAATATTGAGCACGCTCAAGCATATCAATTTCAAGTTGACGTTGATGGCAAGCGGTCTCTAGTTGCGCTAAGCGCTTCGGCGGTGTGGTGATATTAATTGCAATACGCGCGCAAGCAGTATCCAACACATCAATCGCTTTATCCGGCAGTTGTCTGCCTGAAATGTAACGCGCTGAAAGCTCGGCGGCGGCTTTCAATGCATCATCAGTAATCAATACGTTATGGGCTTTTTCGTAAACACGATTCAAGCCGCGCAGAATATCTACTGCTTGGCTGATGCTCGGCTCTTCTAATTTCACCAATTGGAAACGACGAGTCAGCGCAGGATCTTTTTCAAAATACTTTTTGTACTCTTTCCATGTGGTGGCTGCGACAGTACTGAGCTCGCCTCGCGCAAGAGCTGGCTTGAGCAAGTTGGCCGCATCACTACCACCCTCTTGGTTGCCAGAACCAATTAAAGTGTGCGCTTCATCGATAAACAAAATGATCGGTTTAGGCGAGGTTTTGATCGCGTCAATCACGCCTTTAAGACGTTTTTCAAATTCACCTTTGACTGAAGCACCCGCTTGCAACAAGCCTAGATCGAGTGAGCACAACTCTACATTTTGCAACTGTGTCGGCACATTGCCCGCAACGACGCGCAATGCAAGCCCTTCAATCATGGCGCTTTTACCGACACCAGCGTCTCCCACAACGATGGGGTTGTTTTTACGACGACGACACAAGATGTCGATCATCAAATTGAGTTCGTTTTCACGACACAAGACTGGGTCCAGTTCGCCGTTACGCGCTTGCGCCGTGACATTGGTGCAGTATTTATGCAGTGGCGAAGATGACGCTGCATCCAGCGCGGCAGGAGCTTGAGAACCCGCTTTGCTTTTTTCAACCGCCGACTCGGAAGAGTCTTGCAACAGCGTATCAAACCCTTTGTTTAGGCTCTCTTTGTTGATGTGTTCAAAAAGACGGATTAGTTTAAGTGGTAGGTAACGATCAGCGCGCATCAACGCGGCTAAAAACACCACACCTGAACGAAGCTGATTCTGATTCAGCTCAGTGGTAGAAAGCAACCAAGCTTCCTGCAATAGCTCAACCAACAGTGGCGAGAATGCTGGATAGGTATCTAACACTTGTTCACGAGCGTAACTTGCACTGATGGCTTGTTTTACGGTTTCCACATCTAAGTTAGCGTGCTTAGCTATCACACGCACATCCGAAAGTGGGTTCTCTAGCAACACATGTAAGAAGTGCTCATAGGTCACTTCTGGGTGCTGACGTTCAATACATAATGAAGCGGCTTGCTCTAGGGCTAGCTTACTCTGTTCATTGAGTTTTGAAATTAATGTGGGTAATTCAATACGGATCACTACAATCACCTAGCCTTTTATAATTAGAGTATTTGGTTCAATTGGTTTAATACGTCTGCCGATTGGCTGTGCAGTAAATAGGAATAGCCTAAAAACACACCGACCCAAATAATGACAAAACCAAGCAGTACTGACCAAACCGGTAACTGCCTGCTTAACTTATATTTTGATTTCACCACATGGTCCGTGGCGGAGGTCAGTTCTTTCGGCTCATTTTCATCCAACGAACTGACGGTGTCATGTAAACGACTGATCACCTTTTCACGCTCGTTGTGGCCGCTTTCCATCACACGGTATTTACCTTCAAAACCTAACACTAGGCATTGATAGATAAACTCTAGCAACGCGCGATAACGTTTAGGTTCACCTTCCAAGCGACTTAAGATGGTAAACACTTTTTCGCCGCCCCAAGTCTCACTGTGGAAACGAGACAGCATAGAATGTTCAGCCCACACACTAGATGCACCCCACTCGGTTCCCATGACGGCTTCATCCAAAAACGCGCACAGAATGTAGCGATAAGCCATCAAAATCGCATGCTCAAACCCTTGCTCGGCAAGCTCGATTTCAATCGCTTTAATCTCTTCCACCGTCTGTTTGTAGATCTGCTCAATGTTTTCGCACTCTGACAAGCTGCGTACCCGCAGCGACAAACCAAACAGAGGGGTAGCAGCATCAATCAAAACATTAGGGTTATCACCACGCAGTTGAAACCAGTAATCTTGGTCGTGGTTGATCTGCTCGACGCTGTCAAAAAGCAGACCGCTGTATTGGGTGTTTTTTTTATCAATGGCCATCATCAGCTCCTAATCGCCCAGAATTGCAGGTCAAGATCTTCAAACGCACCCGCGACATGGAAAGCAAAACCACTTGAGCGACCTAACATCGACCATGCTGAGCTGGTTTTATCCAATTGGTAATAGGTATAACCGGCGTGGTAAGGCAACTGCCTTGGTGCAACTGGTAACGGTGTAATTGGAATGCCCGGTAATTGCAGTGAAATGAGCTCGCGGATTTTCTCCACTGACGATACTTTGGTCTGCTGAGTAAAGAGACGACGCAGCTCATCTAATGGCATGCGTGCTTTCACCGCGATGATGAATTCTGCGCTTTCAACCAGTTGAGGGTCGTGGATTGGGGCAACCATCAGGCCGTACTTACGTTTATCCAACTGAATCGAGACCGCTCTAGGCTCAAGTACGATACTTAGGCTCTGTCTTAAGTTGCGGATCAGCGGCCCAAAAGAGTGGGTCGGCATTTCATGGTTGTAGCTCGGGATGCTCGGTGGTAAACGACTTTCATCGGTAAATGTAGCCAATTCTCCACATACGCATGACAGGCACTCAAATAAACGTTCCGGGTGCAAACTGCGTAGCTCTGCCAAGTGTTGCATCTGGGGTTGTAAGCGATTCAGGGCTTGCAACAACATAAAATCAGACACATCCGCGACCCCGCCTTGAGAGGGAGAACTGATACGCTGAGCAATGTTTTTGGCACGTTCGCGCATTAACCCAGAGATTTCGTTAATAAAACGGTGCAAAGCCGCATTGCTCGCAACATTAAGATGGCACGGAATAAAGTCCGGATCGAGTACGACACTGCCATCAGGACGTTTTTCTAAAATACGAGCGATCGCGATTGAGGCGTAAGAGCTTCTGTCTTCTTTTTCAAGCATCAACTGCACACGAACAGGTGAGACATCTAGCGTCGTGGTGTCACCGCGCACGGTATGCACATCACGCACTTCTAGACGATTGCTTAAATAACGCCCGGTTCCACGCTCTTCAGGCCAGTTAATCTCCATTAACGATTCACTGCGAAGTGGCACCGCTAAATAGACCAACTGGTTTGCAAGCGAAGCATCGGCAATCTCGAGCGCATCTGGCAACACATCTTCCTGAGGAATACGGAAAACGGTTCCATCAGGCATAATGCCGACCGCACGTTCGATCGCGATACGACCAAAAGAGAGATATTCAGGGTTAAGTGATAACTCTGATACTCCGTAAAGATAGCCACTGACTGATGAGATGCGTTCATCAATATGATATTCAAAATAGCGTTGCTGCTGCTGGAAATGCTGCGGTTTAATGAATAGACCTTCATTCCAAATGACACGATTACGCGCAAACATCTTGTTATTCCACCCTTTCCAGTTTTACATCGTAGTCTTTGAAATACATCAAAAGATGATATTCCCTACCTTTGTTAAGCACTTTGACGGCCTTTTTCCATTCACTCAGCTCAGGTTCAGCAAAATGCGCCATGACCCCAATGTAGTTCGTGCCTTCATCAATCTCGAACGCGTTCACAAACTTAAACTGGCCTGGTGTCATTACATAATCGTAATTGGCGATAAAATTGCTGCGTAACGCTTTTTTGTAGTCTGCTTTTACTTGGTCATAATCAGCAGACATAAACATCGAATCATCTTTGAGCTCAAACACTTGAACCTCTATCGGCGACGCTTCACCCCAAATATTGGGGTTAGTACCTTCATCACTAACGAGACTGAACGTTACCTTGGTCGGCTGTGTGGCTGGCTCATACTTTTCTGATGAGCTACAGGCGGTTAATACCGTCAGTAGCATCAGCAGGACAAAAGACCGCTTGTTCACCGTTATAGCTCCAGCTGTTTTTCACGAATTTTCTTGTCGTAAGACTGCTCGAAAATTTCCCAAAACAGTTTCTCAAATCCTTTTTGGCGATTAGAAGTGAGCTCTTGGTAGTAGTGGCAATACATCTCCCACGCCCAAGCATCTGAAGAGTGATTCTGTGCATCACTATTGCGCTTGTAATGTTGGAAACGGCGCAGTAGCACTTGAGGAGAAAAGGCATTAAGAATCTGATTTAGGGCTTCGCTAGTGGCGTGCTGCATTGCTTCGTTATGGTCGCGCACATTTTTTAGGCTTTCGGCAATCGCCGCTGGGGCAGACAAGTGCACCACACTTTTATCAGCATCATACAGAGTACGAATGGTTTCTTCGTATGATAGCCCCAAGCGAAGTGGGTTATCTTCAATCGGTTGCAAGTTACGATTCATCATACCAAAACGCCCTTCACTCACTTGCTGGTGAAGCTCAAGCAAACCTTGCACACAAGCTTGCAACGATTGCCCAAGCTCTTCTGAAAGCATGTGCATTTTCGCCATATCGTGGCTATTGCCAACGTCAACACCTAGCCCGGTGAGCATGGGGCCGGTCAATAAGTGTGATGCATTATTTGACGAGCTGTTGTGTTGCTCGGAGTGAGGGTGGTAGCTTCTCGCCACTTCTTCCTCAAGTAGATCTAATACTTTATCGTCCATCGCTAAGCCCTCAGGTACGTTGTAAATGCTGTTATTAATGTTCAAATGAGTCGGTGGTTGCGCAGTCTCATGGTGCTCAACAGCCGGAATAGGTGGTAAATCGGTGGAGGTTTTGCCAAAACCGAGAATTTTCTTTAATCGAATCGATGACGTCATCTCATACTCGCTGTCAGCTTGAGGCGTAAACTGCAGTTGCGACTGCTGGCTATCGTATTCTGGCACTAATGAATGTTGTGCTTGCGCGAGTGGTTTTTCCGTCTCTTCAAGCAACGACTCTTCTTGTTTAATGCCTTGCAATAAATCATCTAAAGCGGCGATAGGGTCCATTGAACTCGGCTCTGGTTCATCCTCGTCGCGGCTGATATCATCCAATGGACCATCTTTGAGTAGATCGAGCCCCTCTTTAGCAAACAGCTGATCCAAAGAACCATTAATCAGAGAATCGTCTTCACCCACTTGACCAAAAATGACACGAATTTGGTAAGGTCCAATGGCCACTTCATCTTTATGCTCCAACTTAGCCGAAGCACCTTGCCCTAACGGCTTATGGGAACCATTAACATAGGTATTACCAACCAGATCTTGAATGCAAAACGCACCATCAATCACACGGATGGCACAGTGATGATTTTGAATTTTCCCTTTACCGTCACGAAGCTGCCAATGCGCATCACTTGCAGAGCCAATCACACCGCCTTGCACATTAAACATCGCTTGTGCGGATAATCCTGATTCCAGTAGTTGCACATTCGTCACTACCATTGAAAGCGTTTGCTTCTTCTGCATATCGCTATTGCCTTACTTGTATAAGAACGCTTTTGTCCGCCAAATCGCGCCCTAAAAATGATGACCAACCCAAAGCCACACCACTGTCATGACATAAACTCATCACCGGAGCCTCGCTCTCGTGCATGGTCAGCTCAAGGTCGTAAGCCATCTGCTCTCGTAAAATAAACTCCACCAACTTACACAGCGGTTGATGTTCTTTGCCTGATGGCAAAAAATCGGCAAATCGTTCTCGAGTTAAGTTTTTGATACAGATAACAAACTTACCGTTACAGTCCATCACTGACTCACCCAACATGCTGTTGATCCCAAGCTCACCATTCTGCTTACCTAAGCAAAACTGCTGATAAGGCTCTATCCGGACTTTGCGTCGAACCCACTGGCGGATACTGACTTCTTGTAGATCAAAGCAGTGCGCGATGATGCCAGACACCACTTGCGGTGAACGACTTCGGCCAGCCAAAGTGCCCGCATAAGCCAGCATCTTGCACCAATTTATCGGTGTTTCGCCGCGCAAGTCCGCATCACCCAAACCGACTAAAGCGAACAGCTGTGATGAAAATTGATCCTGCGCACCCGCTTGAAAACGGACGTAATAGCGATACTTTCGCCATACGCGATACACAAGGTTAATCAACCGGTTATTGAAAAAATCTAAAAAGGGCCGCTTGAAACCACCGGGATCTTCTTCGACCAATTGCTGCAAAATAAAACCAGGCAACGGTGACTGTGCCCCAGTTAATCCAAAAAAATTGGTTTGTAAGATCAGGCGCTCATCCGCGAACTCACGTAAATCCGTTACGTCTGCTGGTGCAAAGCCTAAACTGGGGTTGGCACTGAATACCAACTGGCATGTCCGCTCCCAATCTTCTGATTCAGGATTAAACGCATTAAGTTTTTGCAGCAGTTCCACCAACTGGTAGAAGTTGTACGTTCGTACATCGCTTGGTAAACCCAGTAGAGGCTCCGGCACAGCCGCCGCAGCCATCTCTAGATCAATGGCTGCATTCCTGTCTGTGTTCCCCATGTGTACTTCTCTTGATTGGACGCGTTAATAACGATCAGCTCATGAAACGAATTGATGCTGGCATATAGGGCAAAAAAGTGGCTAAGCACTGTGCCAAAGAGGTAAAGCTCCCCTTCTGAACCAAAACAGTTTTGATCAATATGAATCGTCGATTGCAGCCCTCGCACTGGCAAACCGCGCAATATTTTATCCACGGGTTGCGACTCAATTTTTTGGATCCCTTCAAGACGCAAACGCGCAACACGTTCCGCTTGGCGATCCACCAAGGCTCTGAAATCGTAAGCTCGCAACACACTGCTTAAGGCATCTTTGGACAGCAGCGATAAATAATTCAGCGATAAGTTAGAAATCAATACCCACAATAGACTGCCATCCAGTACTGGGCGCAGAGATTGTGAAGGCACGGTAATATTGCTGAAAGTGGCAAAGGGGGGCGAGCTGTCTGTCGGCTCACAAATGTCACCGACACCGAGTTCGAGCGGTAATAAGCGATTGGTGCAGGTGAGCTTGAGCGAGATGGCTTCATCGACATGCATGGATTGCGTTTCATCTCCGCGAATGAAAGAGATGAAATTATCAAATCCATCACCACGGATACTGTCTCTCACTCGTGTACGGTAGTAGAGCGCTTCACGATTTCGAACCCGCTCCACTTCATGCTGAAAACTTTCAAATGCTGAATAGACACGTTTTTCACCCCGAATTCGTTGACTGGCTTGAGTTTTGTCTTGCCAACCGAACACGCCGTCAACGCTGAACACTTCATAGTGAGAAGGATAACGACTAGAGGGGATAATGCGATACTCTGAACGCTTGCCCGTTAAATCGATCGGATCGGCATCATGTTCAAACAAATTAATGACAGGGGTGCAGTACAACTGGAAATTATCCTGACGCACTCGAACGTCCGCTGGCAGGGTTTTCGAAAAACTGATTTTCAGTTTGAACGCACCATGCACTGATTTCGGCACTACGCTAGCCAGACGGGTAATGTCAACAAAATGAAATGCTTCAGGAAACGACAAGTATTCCTGCAAAACGCGATAACCTTCATACACATTGGAAGGATAGGGCAAAAGCGACTGCTCGCTATCAAACCCGACCGTTTGGAAGCTATTGCGCGGCAGCGTAAATTCTACCCCCGCGACTTCAACAGAAATCTTATCGAGGTAGTGGTTGAGCCATAAATAGAGCATTTGTGAGCTGTATTTATCACCACCTAAGTAAAAGCGCAGATCATCAAGATGCGCATCACCGACGCTTATCTCACCCAACATATTAAGCGACACTTCGATGATGGTCGCTTCTCTAGTATGTTGCGCAGTGACGTCAGTACATTTCAGTGGGTAAATCTGCACGTCACGACAGGTTCTAAAGTGACATTTGGTGCCGAAAACAGGCTTGCTATCGAGCTGAGTGCCACGAACGATTTGCTGCTTATCACTGACACTTTTATCCGGTGTGAACGAGACAATACTCATGCTTGGCACAGGACGTAAGTAGTTTGGCCATAGCATGTTGATGATGGAGTGCGTTAGCTCAGGAAATTCATCTTCAACTTTTTCGCGCAAGCGAGCGGTGAGAAAGGCGAATCCTTCCAATAAACGCTCGACATCAGGATCCGTCGTTTTACCGTGTAAAAAGCGAGAGAGTTGAGGATGAATTTCAGTGAAATGCTTTCCTTGTTCTTTAAGGAAAGCAAGCTCTTCTCTGAAGTACTTATCTTGAGCCATAATTTTCTAATACACTCGGTACTTTCGGTTTTGATCCAGTAGCAGGTTGAACTGCACTTTCTCATGTAACGCATCACTGTTTATTTCGGCCACAATATGGAAGCGCAGCATCAAAGGGCTAAACACGTCCGACTCGGATCGAATCACAATATTTCGTAAACGGGGCTCATACACATCTAAGCAGCTTTGTATCGCAAGCTTAATCCGCAGCGATAAGTCTAAGGTTTCTAACGTTGCATCGTTAAAATCCACTAAACCTAACGTTGGAGCACTTTGTGCCTCACCCATGCGAGTATTCAAAATATTGGAAACATTGCGTTTGATTGATTGGAGCACATCCCATGCATTTGGCCCTTGGGTCAAAGACATAGGCTTGGTGCCAGCTTCTAAACGTTCAAAGAAGCCGACACCAAATGCACTCTCTTCAGGTGCAATATAAGTCATGGTTATGCTTGATCTAATCGACCAACCAATGACAATTCAAAGTTCGCGCCCATGTACTTAAAGTGAGGACGAACAGAGAGAGAGACCTGATACCAACCTGGTTCACCTTCAACATCCATGACTTCGATTTTTGCAGCACGAAGAGGACGACGGCTACGTACGTCTGCTGGTGGATTTTCTTGGTCAGCCACGTACTGTTTGATCCAACCATTAAGCTCACGTTCAAGATCTTGACGCTCTTTCCAAGCACCAATTTGCTCACGCTGTAGCACTTTGACGTAGTGTGCAAGGCGATTGATGATCATCATATATGGCAGTTGCGTACCCAACTTGTAGTTGGTTTCCGCTTCTTTGCCTTCTTTGGTATTCGGGAATATTTTTGGCTTTTGGATCGAGTTTGCAGAGAAGAATGCGGCGTTATCACTGCCTTTACGCATGGTTAAAGCAATGAAACCTTCTTCTGCTAATTCAAACTCTTTACGGTCAGTCACCAACACTTCAGTTGGGATCTTACTTTGCAGTGCACCCATCGATTCAAACACGTGCACTGGCAGATCTTCAACCGCACCGCCACTTTGTGGGCCAATGATGTTTGGACACCAACGGTACTTGGCAAAGCTATCGGTTAAACGAGTAGCGAAAGCAAACGCGGTGTTACCCCATAGATAGTGTTCGTGTGAAGCGCTGACACTTTCCACATAATTAAATGATTTAATTGGGTTTTCTGTTGGATCATAAGGTACGCGCAATAAGAAACGAGGCGCAGTCAAGCCAAGGTAACGCGCATCTTCTGATTCACGTAGAGAACGCCATTTAGTGTATTTAGGGCTTTCAAATGTTGACTTAAGATCCTTGATATTTGGTAGCTCTTCAAAAGAATCGATACCAAAAAACTCAGGGCCTACACTAGAAATGAATGGAGCATGAGCCATCGCACCAAGTGCACCCATGTATTGCAGTAGCTTCATGTCAGGGGTTGATGGCGTGAAAGCAAAGTTACCGATGATAGCGCCAGTCGGCTCACCACCAAATTGGCCATAACCAGAAGAATAAACGTGCTTATAAAGACCGGATTGCGTCGTTTCTGGTGCAAATTCAAAGTCTTCAAGCAACTCGCCTTTCGTTACATGCAACAAATCGACCTTGTTGTTTTCACGAAAATCGGTACGGTCAATAAACAGTTTCAAACCACGCCATGACGATTCCATCTGCTGGAAACGCTCTTCGTGCAAAATCTCATCCATTTGAGCACTGATTTTCTTATCAAGCTCAACCAGCATTTGATCAACGAGTGATTTGTTAACTGGCTCTTCCGTTTGATTCGAACCGATGAGATTCTCAATAAACGCAGCAACCCCTTTCTTCGCAACATCATACCCTTCTTCAGTCGGTGCAATGCGCGTTTGTGCCATGATTTCATCAAGTAAACTGCCTTGGGTGGCACTTTGTCTCTCTAAGACGGCTTCAGTAGTAGACATCAATTTCGTTCCTAAATTTGATTAAATAAAAAGTTGGGTTGATCAAGCCTTATGCTTGAGGCTCTTCTTCTTTGCCGCTCACTAGGCTTAGCTCAGATAGAAGTTTTTCACGCGATTCTTCCGAATTTAGTAGCTCTTGTAGACGCTCTCTAAACGCGGGAATATTGCCCAAAGGACCTTTTAAGGCCACAAGAGCTTGGCGTAGCTCAACCAATTTATTTAATTCTGGAACTTGTGCTGCCACTGAATCCGGTTCGAAGTCAGCAAGAGATTTGAAACTAAGCTCAACAGGAAGCTCAGCATTTTCATCGCCACTCAGTTTATTGCGCACTGTAGTGGTCAGTTTCAAATCGCTTTCACGCATAACCGCTTCAAAGTTGTTCTTGTCCACTGAAACGGTTTGTCTCTCTTCAAGTGGGGTCTCTTCGGTATGGCCTTTAAAATCACCCACCACCAGAGTTTTTAGCGGTAACTCAACTTCAGCCTGTGCATCTCCCGTTGCTGGAATATACTTAATATTAATCCGCTCTTTAGGAGCTACACTTCCTTCTTTAGACATATTACGTCTCCAATACCTATGCCAATCATTGTCAAAATTACGGACAAGAGCGTAGCTAAACTTAGTTACCACTTACTCAAGCCGAAGGTTACATAACGTTGTAAAAATTAAAGTTAAATCTATTGGACTTAAGTTCTAATAGAACTCAAGTCTCTTAATATTTATTATCTGGTAGATTTTAATGAGCATTTAAACAATAAAACCTATTAATTAGCATTAGCTATTAAATTCTTTCCTAAATTACCCCATTAGATTTATCGATATTTTCGTGGGGATTTAAAATTCTCGGCACATTCTATTCATATAGGAGCATTTTAAATATAAAAAATCACAAAAACATGATCTTCACCCAAAAAAATATGCCGTTTCTAATACTGTATAACTTACCTAATTAATATCCCAAAAGACATCATGATAATAAAAATTCAGATTACTCTTATAGTTAACAAATATGTCATTAGCTTGTACTTTTTCTTCCTCACTCATCTTACCAGCAAGGCTTTCTTCCTCTAATTCCAATATTGAGTAGAGCGACTGCATACGTTCAGTACCAGCAGCAGAGAGATATAAATCTAAATAGGCTTGCGCTTTGATCCTATCGGGAGTCACAAAATGATAGGATGCTCTATCGCCGAGCAGAATCTTAACTACCGTTGCCAAAGAGGTAATATCACCTTGCTCTAACGCCATCAGTCGCCATTGATAGGCATCTTCAAAACGGCCTTTGCTCTCTAAAATACCGATGTAGCGTCTCATCGCAGGGATATAGTTTGTCTTCGCAGCCGCGAGATAGAGCTCTCTCACCTTGGTCTCCCTTTCTCCAGGCATTAAAAACAGGCCTCCACCCGCTTGAACTTGCTTTGCTTTATCCATCAATGCTCGTGGATGATTAAAACTGACCGCTTTATCGAGATAGTAGCTATACATCTCGTTATCTATACCTTTGTAAAACTGGGCAAGCTCGTAAGTGGCTTGTGCAGGATCATCTCGTCCTAAACGAATCAAACTATCGTAATACTGGCTTTTCCAATACTGCACATCGCGATCTCTTAACCACTTGGCATCAGTATAAAGATGTTTCATGGCGCGACGATTGCCTAATTCTGCGGCTTTAAGCAGATATTCACGCGCTTCAGGAGGCGTTCTAATGGTCGTTTTGTAGTTCGAAAGCTCCATCGCGTAGAGAAAGGCGGCATCCGAATTGTCGTTGTCTGCCGCGTACTGGAGGTATGGTCGCGATTCCATATTTTTGTATTGCGCTCGAAGCAGTCGTCCGGTAGCAAACGCTTTTTCTGGAGACATATTTCCTACTTCATACACTTCTGCTGCAGACGTTTCTTGCTCAGCATGTAACGCCATCGAAGGAAATAAGGAGAGCGCTAAAATGGCATATGTTTTATTAATCCACATTGACGCGACTTCCAAACTTGACGCTTGCGGAACACACAATGATAGACGTTGGCAGAAATCCATCATGAACCGTTTCCATATTACCCACTACAATACTCTGACTCATTATATTTCCTTAACTGACTAACCATTTATCCATAAACACGTAAGCAAAAATCATTCCCTTCAATTACGCTTACTTAAGAATAAAGCCCCACAGCCCGAGCGGGCAAAAAATTGCCCAACCGAGCAACAAATTGCCCGAGCGGGCATAATATTGCCTATATGATAATCAATACTCAGCCTTTACCCATCAAAATTAAAAACAATACACTCATTAAATTAAATAGAATCAGGAACCAATCACTACAAATAGAATTAATGACAAAAAACTAACATAAAGCTGACATTGTTTTGCATAGAAATAAAATGAATTAATCCTCCAATCATTCTATATGTTTTAAATAAACGCATAGCATCAGGTTAAATCGACACTGTTAACTTATTTCTTTGGGATTCACTAAGCTATATTAATGATATTAATAAGCTAGTTACATTAATTAATCGTATCATCATCGCCGTTCAACCAGAAACTGGCATTTCTAGGTCAAATCAGTACAATTCTGCGTTCTCCACCACCATCCACTGCGAGCCAGAGAAAATGCCAACACCAGCGCCCTGTTTTACTGCCTTTAAAAAACCTATTGAAGGCTACTCTCTGCCTGAGCGCTTTACTTTCCCATTTTGTTACGAGCCGCATCCGCTAAGCGAATTAGCGGCAAGCCAGCTGCAACAACACCTGCTGAACCAGCAGAATTGGCAACATAATTTTGGGCTCGATAATCACGGCGTGCTAAACCAGCATCCGGAAGCTATCGGGAAAATGTTTGGCGTTTTAGTGGTGCGTAAACAAAGTGGAGAGCTAGGGTACCTGTCTGCATTCTCGGGGAAGTTAGCTGAGCAAAACCTGCTGCCGCATTTTGTGCCGCCTATATTTGACATGCTCACTAACGATGGTTTTTTCTTGGAAGGCAGCGTGCCAATCAATCAAATTAATCAGCAAGTTGAACAATTGGAGTGCGATCCACAGCGTGCGCTACTTCAGCAGCAATGGACCACGGCCCAACAGCAGGCGCAAGATGAATTAGAAGCGCATCGCCAACTGATGATTCAAGGTCGTGAACAGCGTAAACAGCAACGCATCCTTGCCGAACAATCAAATGATGCCCAACAATTGCGTGAAACCTTGGATTATCTCGCCAAACAAAGTGTGGCTGAAAAAACGTTCCTCAAGCAATTAAAACGAAAATGGGACGTCAACCTCAACGAACTACAAGCGCAAATAGACGCATTTCAAGAACAGATTGATGCGTTAAAAGAGCAGCGTAAAAATCTCTCTAATGCGTTGCAGCAACGACTTTTTTCTCACTATCGATTTCTCAATCAATACGGCACTGAAAAATCTCTGGGGGAGATTTTCCGTCTTACGGCTAACCCTGTTCCACCAGCAGGATCTGGAGAATGCGCCGCACCAAAATTGCTGCACTACGCGTTTCAACATCAGATGACACCGATTTCACTTGCCGAATTCTGGTGGGGAGCGTCACCAAAATCTGAAATTCGTCAACACAAGAAATTCTATCCTGCTTGTCAAAACAAGTGCCAACCGATTTTGGCTCACATGCTTGATGGGCTGAAGCTCGATGATAACCCGCTATTGCATAATAACCCAGCGCAAGGCAAAGAGATCGACATCATCTATCAGGATGAAGCCATTATTGTCGTCAACAAACCTGCCGAGTTTCTATCCGTTCCCGGAGTCAACATTCAGGACTCGGTTTATACTCGTCTGCAACAAATGTTTAGCTCAGATGAAGGGCTTTTTGTGATCCACCGCCTCGATATGTCTACTTCAGGTTTATTGGTGTTTGCTCTCACCCGCCGAGCCAATAAAAGCCTGCAGAAGCAATTTATTACTCGCGGCGTTGAAAAACGCTATCTTGCCTTACTCGCTGGTGAATTACAGCAATCGCATGGTGACATTCGCTTACCGCTGCGGGGCGATTTAGATGACAGGCCGCGTCAATTGGTCTGTTTTGAACATGGCAAACCCGCTGACACTCACTGGCAATTAATTGAATGCCGGGATGGATTCAGTAAAGTCTACCTCTACCCCAAAACAGGACGAACCCACCAATTGCGCGTGCATTGCGCTCATGTGGAAGGACTCAACCTGCCCATCGTTGGCGACGATCTTTATGGCACGAAAGGAGCGCGTTTACATCTACATGCTGAGTCACTGAGCTTTGATCATCCTTATACCAAGCAAAGGATGACATTCACGGTGGATGCCGAGTTTTGATCGACATTCCGCTTTAGTGACATTGAGGTGACAAATCCTGACTTAGCACAGCTATAATTTCGCGAATGCGAACCTTTTTCTAAGTGCTTAACGTTGAGAACACGGCTGCTGTACCTTTTGATCACACTCACCGCAGTGCTAGGGCAATCAAACCTAGCACACGGGCAAGAGCAAACGCTGCAAGATCGTTGGCAGCATTTTCTACGCCAAGCCGAATCGCTATCGGCTGCGCGAGCCTTGCCATTGCAAAGCATTAACTCATACCCTATCGATCTTCTGCTCAGCGCCAGCGCCTATCCTGATTTTTCCCGTTATTCATGGCAAACCATAACTGAGCTCAAAGCGATAGCCTCACAGTGCGCACTGTCGCCCGGTTTATCAAAAACCTTGGCATCACGCCCTGAATTGCAAAAAGCAGCGTCGTTTGAACTCGCTTTATGCCAAGGCGATGAATTGCCCATCCGTTGGTTTAAGACTGCTCCGTTTCTGCATCCTGCAGGCGGGAGCTACGCAGAGCGATACTTAGCTTTTTCTACTCATAACATAACGGCCGAGCAAAACGCCGAGCTACAGCCCTACACGACTCTCTCTGACCCTCAGCATCCGCTGTACACCTTTTTTACCGATTTAGAAACGGCAGGGCGAGATGCCTTGGTCAGCGGTTATCGCGCTTATATTGACCGTCAACAACGGCTATGGATCAGTGGCGATTTCGGTATTCGCGTACTAAGCGCATTGCAATGGAAAAAAGTCGCGCTCGATCAGCAATTGGTATTGTCGGCCATCACAGCGGCTACTCAAAGTTGCCAATTACGCTACAGTAATCTGTGTGTCTCTAGCCAAGAAAAACCCAATATCTCACTGTGGTTATCGGTCATATTACTGCTGTTGCTCGCGGCAACGCTGAGTAGGACGCTCTGGTTACGCCGCCAACAAGCCAAAGAAAAACGCTTTATTTTACAGTTGCTAACACATGAACTACGCACCCCTATCACCAGTCTTGGCTTGACCGTTGAGCAGTTTCGCCAGCAATTTGATACTCTGCCAGAGCCAGCCCAAGATACATTCGGCCGCTTACTGGCCGATCACCAACGTTTAGCTCAGCTTGCTCAGACCAGTAAAGGATTTTTGAGTAGCGACCCAAATGAGCCGTTTCAATGTCAAACCGCTTATCTCTCAGATTGGTTAGATCACTGCGTAGCGAAACACGAACTCAGCTATGAACTGACACAAGATATCGAGCTCACACTGCCGTATTACTGGCTTGGGATCTGTTTGGATAACTTGATCCGTAATGCCAAGCAACATGGTCAAGGGACAATCTCAATAACGGCCAGCGTGACTGACACTCAACTGCGGCTTTGCGTTAGCGATGAAGGCGAGTTTCCCTCTCGTCTAAAACGGCTATTTTCCCGTTCTCGCACGGCTTCCAATATGGGGATTGGGCTCCGTCTTGTGAGCCATTTGATGCTTAAAATGGGCGGCAAACTGACGTGTAAAGCCCACCCCACTCGCTGCCAATTGGAATTACCATTATGAACACACTGTTATTGGTCGAAGATGATCCCCTACTCGGGCAAGGTTTGCATGATTACTTGCTACAGCAAGGTTTTGATTGTTTGTGGGTACAGCAGCTCTCACAAGTCAAAAAAGCATGGTTTCGCGCCGATTTGGTGATTTTAGATAGACAACTGGCTCAAGGAGACAGCTTGGATCATCTACCTCAATGGCTAATGGCCAAAGCCGTGCCAGTGATCATCCTGACGGCCAAAATCGAGGTTGAGCAAAAAATAGCAGGTCTGATGGCGGGGGCAAAAGACTACGTCACCAAGCCATTTTCGCAACAAGAATTACTGGCGCGAATTCAAGCGCAACTGCGACCATTAGGAGAAAGCTTGCTTTCCTACGCTGACATTGCCATTGATCTCTCAAAGCGCAGCGTTACCTTAGGTGAGCAGTTGATGACGCTAAAACCGAAACAGTTTCAGCTATTACTGCTGCTGGTTCAAAACCAAGGACGTGTTTTTCACCGTGATGAACTACTCAATAAAGTGTGGGGCTACCAAGCCTTTCCCTCAACTCGAACCGTCGATAATCATGTTTTACAGCTGAGGCAGCAGTTACCCTCACTCAATATCGAAACCGTTCGTGGCGTTGGGTATCGTTTAGTCGAGGTGTCCAATGCGTAACCTTTGGCTGTTTGTACTGTTCGTCGTTAGTCCAAGCCACGCCGTGAGTGATGATTGGTTTATGGCAACACCACTGCAATCAACCTATCGCGCTTTAGTGAACCATCAACCACAGCTTGCCTGGCAAGAGTTGATCCTCGCACTCAATAACCAAACCATTGCCACGCAACACTGGGCAAGCGTCAAGCATGCCATTATTGAACAAACCCAATGTGGCCAACAGCTCTTAAGCGATGTGGTACCAAATGCGGCGCTGATCAAAGTCTCGATACAAAAAAAAACCAACGTGATGCAGCAAGGTTACCAGTTCAAATTATCAATGGAAGGAGCAGAGCTGCCTAGTCAGGTTGAACTTCTTGGCCCTGACAATAGCTTGCTCATCTCACAGAGCCAAGTAACGTCATCAGCCCCTTATATAGAATTAGAAAGCCCAGAACTGCTCTTTGCTCCGCAAGATGGCGTTTATCGACTGACACTCGACAAACAGCACTATTGGTTAGTTCTTACCATGCCTTTTGGCTCCACATGGTTGCAATCCGCCTCTCCCAACGGTGGTTACCCACTAGCACTTGAGTCCCCCATAGCATTGACAAACTGCCCCCCAACAAGCCTTGCTTGGCAATGGTTTGACGACCAATTTCAGTTAATCAAGCAGCAAGATATGGTAGCAATAAGTAATACTCAGCAATTATTGGACAAACCAAGCTCATCCCCCAGCTCGGCTAAATGGCTCAGTACTCTGATCAAAACTATCGAGTATCAAGGAGCAATCAAAGTGGAATATGTACAACGTTTGACTCTGCCAAATCAGGCTCAATGAAGACATCAGGGTGACAATTGAGTTGTCGATTTCTTATGTAATCAACACACCGAGACACACTGGAAATGACAAACCATGTATAAACCACTTTGTTCTTTATTGATCACCTGTACGCCACTTTTGGCGTTGGCTAGCCAATCACAACCAGCGTCAATTACACTGCATAATCAAAACCAAACCGTGCAAATAGAGCCACAAAATTTTGCTATTGATTGGCAGCAAAATGCCCAGCTAACCATTAACCAAGGCCAGCTAACCGTTAACGGCCAGCCACAGCAGGTCAGCCAACTGCAACAAGATAATCAACATCACGCCTCTTGGCTGCTTGTTCCTAGCCAGTTAAAGGTTGAGGCCAATTTACAACAAACATTGAAGCTGTCGATTACCGCGAGCGCTGAGAGTAAGATCTCTCGTGCTAAACCGTTAACCGTGCAGTGGTTTGAACTGCCTGAGCAGCAAAGCAAAACGCTCATTCTTCCTTTTAGTGAAGGAATGCGGATTCCAACTGATAACCCACAGTGGGTGAACTACCTCATAGCGGAACGCTCTACCAGCAATACCACCCAAGATCTCAAAATGCCATTTTGGAGTGTAGAAGCTGGCAATGAGCAGTATGTGAGCTATCAACTCAATACCGCCACCAACAACAAACTCAATTTTAGCGCCAAGCAAAACAAGCTGGACATGCAAGCCACGCACGCTTTCACTGTGCTCAATAAAGATGAGCCTTTTGAGGTGGAAATCTCCCTTGGCAACTCACCACTAGATGGTGCCAAACGCTACCGTCAGTGGCGAAAAGAGAATGGGTTATCACAAACGCTCGAACAAAAAGCGCAGCAAAACCCAGCCATAAAACAGCTTATCGGCGCAAGCCATGTCTACTTGTTTGGCCAAGACTTAGTGTCCAAACAAGATGTGACTGATTTCTGGGCACTTAAAGAATGGTATTTTAAGCAGCCCCAGTGGGTAGCATCAAACGAAGCGCTCAAAGAGCTTAAGCCACTCGTTAAAGGAAAAGATTTTTTCAACAACTACAACAAACGGTTGTTGATTGACGAAGTGAACCGCTCGCTCAATGCTTGGATAAAAGAGCAACCTTCAACCCAAGAAGCAGGGATAGCTAGCCAATACCAAGCCGCTCAGGCACGAAAAGCATGGCTCGCAGAGCAGAAACTACCGTTTCTACGTGATGCCAGCACTTGGGGACAGGGGCTATCGACATCCATGATTGACGCACTCAGCTCAGCAGGTTTGCAGCACCTCTGGCTAGGTTTAGATAATTGGATGCCCGCCTTTTACCAGCCACAAGTGGTTGATCAAGCGAAACAGGCTGGCTACTTAGTTGGGGTGTACGACTCCTACAATACCGCCATTGCAAAAGGCATCAACGATGGTTGGCTTACCGCGCAGCTACCGGATGCAATGCGCAAGCAATGTGCGATAGAAAACGCCGACGGCAAAAAACAAAAAGGGTTTCGTGGCAACGGCTTTTACCTTAACCCAGCCTGCCAATTAGGCTTTGTGCAGCAACGCATTGAGGCGATTTTAAAATATGGCCGTTTTAACAGCCTGTTTCTTGATGTGGATGGGACCGGAATGGCCCGTGAAGATTACTCATATAAACAGGGACAAGGAATGAAAGAAAGCGCAATGCTGGAGGCATTCAATCAACGCATGCGCTGGATAGCTAATGAACAGAATGTGGTTCTCGGCTCTGAAGATGGTAACAGCCTGACGACACAAGGGCTCTCTTTTGCTCATGGTTTAGAAACGGTAGGATTTGGCTGGACAGATCCTGATATGAAAACTAACCGCCAATCGCCTTACTTTCTTGGAGCATGGTTCCCAACAACGAGTCCAGATTTTTTCTTTAAACCCGCGCAAGTCAAAGAGCCGTACAAAACACTGTTATTTGCACCGCAATACCGTATCCCTCTCTATCAGACCGTGTTCCATGATGAGGTGATCAACAGTCACCACTGGCACAGCGACAGCATGAAGTTTTCCAACGTGCAAGCGGAGCGAGATTTAATCGCCATGCTGTATAACACCCCAGCGATGATTCACCTTAGCCGTGATGAAGCGACGCCTAACAGTGCTCGAGTCAACGCATTGCGCCGTTATCAGCAAGGGTTTGCACCAATCCATGAAGTCGTGTGGAACCAACCTTTAGTCGATTTTAAATGGCTTGATGAACAAGGGATGGTACAACAAACAACCTTTGGTGATGGCAGTAAAATTACCGCCAATTTCTCTACGCAGCCATATAAAAAAGAGGATAAGGAAATAGTTCCAGCCTTGAGTATTCAAGCTGAGCTCAGCAATGGGCAAAACCTCATTTGGGCATCGGATACGCTAAAGACAGAAAAATAGTCTCATCTCTCACTCATTAAAAGATAAATAACTCATTAAAAGATAAATAATAGTGCGACACTTCAAGGAGGAAGTGTCCATTTCTATCATTCAGCAACCATAGCCAGTAGCACAAATACAATATGAACAAACAAAACTAGACGACTGGTCTAATTTGAATTATAGTGCCGTCCATGAATACAAAAACCCATGATACTCGCCAACACATCCTTGAGGTCGGTTACCAACTTGTCGTAACCAAAGGCTTCACCAGCGTAGGCTTGTCTGAATTATTAAAAACCGCTGATGTGCCCAAAGGCTCTTTCTATCACTACTTTAAGTCAAAAGAGCAATTTGGCGAGGCACTGATTACGGACTATTTTCAGCACTATTTAGTACGGATTAATGCCCTTTTTGACCAAGAAGAAGGCAATGCCTATCAACACTTGATGCATTATTGGCAATGTTGGTATGAGCAGAGCAATGGCTTATGTAACGCACAGCGCTGCTTGGTGGTGAAATTAAGCGCTGAAGTTTCAGACTTGTCTGATGCGATGCGTATTGCTTTACTTAAAGGTGCAGATAGCATTATTGAGGCGGTCGGAAAATGTATCCAGCAAGGGATCGACGACGGCTCCATTCACGTACAACACAGCCAGCAAACCGCAGAATTGCTTTATAACCTTTGGCTCGGCGCAAGTTTGCTCAGTAAACTGCGTCAAGATAACCAAGGGCTTGCACAAGCGCTTACGAGCACCGAACACATTTTGCAAGGCCAGTGCCCTAGTTAAGATTCACCCGCTATTTCGATAGCGGTTTTTTTGAAACCCAAACTAGACGACTGGTCTAATTTAAAATAATAAAGGACTCTCCAATGACTGAACAAACTAACCGCCGCATTGTACTCGCTTCACGCCCTGTCGGTGCACCAACGCCTGCTAACTTTCGCTTAGAACATGCGCCTAAACCAACACCTGCCGCTGGTGAAGTGCTGCTGCGTAGTGTTTATCTTTCACTTGACCCCTACATGCGCGGCCGCATGAGTGACGCTAAATCGTACGCCGATCCTGTCGCGATTGATGATGTCATGGTAGGCGGGACCGTGTGTCAAGTGGAAGTATCAAACCACCCAAAATTTGAGCAAGGTGAGTGGGTACTCGCTTATACCGGATGGCAGGATTACGCTATTTCTAACGGCGAAGGTTTACTCAAACTCGGTAAAAATCCAACCTCACCCTCATACGCACTAGGCATCATGGGAATGCCCGGTTTTACCGCTTATATGGGTTTGCTAGACATCGGCCAGCCGAGGCAAGGTGAAACTGTGGTAGTCGCCGCAGCTACTGGCCCAGTAGGGGCAACGGTTGGTCAAATTGCTAAAATCAAAGGCTGCCATGTGGTGGGCATTGCTGGCGGTGAGGAAAAATGTCGTTACGCTAAAGAAGTATTAGGTTTTGATGAATGTATTGATCACAAAGCTGACGATTTTGCAGAGCAATTGGCTAAAACATGTGCTCAAGGGATTGACGTTTACTACGAAAATGTCGGTGGCAAAGTCTTTGATGCGGTTTTACCTCTGCTTAACACAGCAGCGCGAGTTCCGCTGTGTGGTTTGATTTCTCAATACAATGCAACGTCGCTGCCTGAAGGACCTGATCGCCTCTCTATGCTGATGGGCACCTTGCTTACCAAACGAATCCGCATGCAAGGTTTCATTATTTTTGATGACTACGGCCATCGCTATAACGAATTTGCTACTGATATGACTCAATGGCTAAGCGAAGGGAAAGTGAAATACCGCGAGCAACTGATTGACGGTTTAGAAAACGCACCACAAGCCTTTATTGGTCTATTGGAAGGCAAAAACTTTGGCAAACTGGTTATCCAAATCAACCAACCACTTTAATAAGGACCGCATAATGATCAAACTTCACCATCTAAATAAATCACGCTCTAAGCGCATTATCTGGTTACTTGAAGAGCTCGGGGTTGAGTATCAAGTGGTTCCATATCAACGTGATAGCGTGACCTTTCTGGCACCGCCGGAGCTAAAAAGCGTGCATCCGTTAGGTAAGTCACCTGTGATTGAAGACAATGGTTTGGTGATTACTGAATCTGGCGCCATTACCGATTACTTGATAGAAAAATACGGCCAACACTTTGCGCCTCAGCGTGGCAGCGTGGAATATGTGCAATACCAGCAATGGCTCCACTTTGCGGAAAGCTCTGCCATATTGCCGCTGCTATTAAAGATGTTTGTTGCCAAAGATGGCTGCCAAACTAATTTCCTTGGTGGCTATGCAGAAAGCGAAACAGCCAAAGTGATGAGTTATTTTGACCAGTGTTTAGCGGGTAAACGCTACTTAGTGGCCGACCAACTCACTGGCGCTGATTTCATGATGTCATTCATTGCTGAAATATTGCTGACCAACGGAGCGATTACTCACTTCCCGAATATTGAACGTTACTTAGAGCAGCTCGCCACTCACCCTGCTTATCTAAAATCGAACCAAATCGAAGCGCAATACGCCTAACCTTAGGTTCCTGATGACGCCACTTCGACGATAACGAAGTGGCGTTTTCATTTCCATTATGGAAATGACTACTTGATGTATTATCAATAGTGAAAAGTAACCAAGCACATTAGGATTAAACCACAACAATATAAGGGTTTAATTCATGGGCCATTCACTCGATACACAGCAACGCTTCCAAGCCATCGTCACTGACGCACACCTCTCGCCCAAACAAAAGTCACACTTCCTTGCGCTAGAGGCCGAAGCAAGCTTGCCCTATCTGAAACTCTCTCCTGAGTTGGCTCGAGCAATGGAACAAGGCATTATCTGCGATATGTTTGAAGGCCATGCCCCTTTTAAACCACGTTACGTGTTGCCTGACTACGCAAAATTTTTAGCACAAGGCAGTGAGTATTTAGAGCTTTCGCCTGCCAGTAATTTTGATGAAGCACTCAATATGCTGACCATTTTGTACCATCACGTGCCTTCAGTGACCTCTATTCCTGTCTATTTGGGGCAATTGGATAGCGTGTTATTGCCCTATGTGGGCGAACTAAGCGAAGCGTCGATTTATCAAAAATTGAAGCTGTTTTGGATCATGCTTGATCGCACTCTGCCCGATGCTTTCATGCACGCCAACATCGGCCCGAGCGACAATATTATTTGTCGTACTATTTTACGTGTCGATGCTGAACTGAAACAGATCGCTCCCAACCTTACCTTCATGTATGACCCTTCTATCACTCCTGACGATTTACTGCGACAAGCGACCGATAATATCTGTCAATGCAGTAAACCGCACATCGCCAACTATCCGATTCATGCCACCGCCTATGGCGAGCAAGGTTTTGGTATCGTCAGTTGCTACAACTCACTTCCTTTAGCGGGAGGCTGCAATACTTTAGTCAGAATGAATTTAAAAGAGGCCGCGAAAAAAGCCAGTGACCGCCAAACATTTTTAGATCAGATTCTACCCACTTACAGCCAATATATGATTGAGCTGATGGATGTTCGAGCTGCTCATCTGCACCAACAATCTCATTTTTTTGAAGGTTTTCTGACTCAAGAAGGGTTGATTGAAGAATCTCGTTTCGCACCGATGTTTGGCATTTATGGCATGGCTGAAGCCGTTAATCTATTACTGGAAAAGGAGCAGAGTAACGCTCGTTATGGCCATGATGATATCGCCAACCAATTAGGCATCGCCATTTCCGCCAAGCTGGCCGACATTGTACAAAACTCGCCAGTCAAATATGGCTTCAACGGCCGTGCTTTGCTGCACGCACAAGGTGGTATCAGCCTTGATCTTGATGTCACTCCGGGCGTGCGCATCCCTTATGGTACCGAACCCAACCCGATTGAATATGTGCAAGCAACGGCTGGACATCATCAATATTATACCTCTGGTATCAGCGATATTTTAACTCTGGATGAAACCATAAAGGCCAACCCAGAGGCGATGTTCAACCTATGTAAAGGAGCCCTCCACTCGGGCTATCGCGAATTTACGGCCAACGTGGCTTCGAACGATTTAGTTCGCATTACGGGTTACATGGTGAAACTGTCTGAAATAGCGCAATTTGAGCAGCGCGGATCACGCACCAACACCACATTTCTTGGGGCAGAAGCGGCCAAAAACACGGCCGTGCTCAAGCGAAAAGCACGCGTGGTTAGCCATGAAATGCAACCGGCTTATCAACCAAACTCTGTCAGCTAAACTAATGGTGAGTGGAAAACAGCCGCTCCGAGCAAAAGTCAGCCGAGTGCTGACTTTCTCCTGCGTTGATGGCCCGGGCAACCGACTGGTCATTTTTATGCAAGGTTGCAACTTCAATTGCTTGTCTTGCCATAACCCACATACGATTCGTCACTGTCACCATTGCGGTGATTGTGTGCCAACCTGCCCATCGCAAGCACTGCGCCTCAATGCTGACCAGCAAGTCGAATGGCTAGCAGATAAATGCACTCACTGCGATCGCTGCATTGAGCACTGCGTGCACCAATCAAACCCAAAAATTCATCACTACAGCGTTGAACAACTCGTGGAACTTATCCGCCGAAATCATTATTTCTTAGCCGGTATTACCATTTCAGGAGGGGAAGCAACCCTACAACTTCCGTTTATCATCGCTCTTTTCAAAGCCATCAAACACGATGAAGAATTGAAACATCTCAGCTGTTTTATTGATAGTAATGGCTCACTATCAGAATCGGGATGGGACAAAATCTCGTCCTATTTGGATGGCGCAATGATCGATTTAAAAGCTTGGCAAGAGGAAACCCATCGGTGGCTAACCGGACGCAGTAACCATAGAGTGATACGCACTATTTTCCACCTCGCTACACTGAATAAACTGCACGAAGTGCGACTGCTGCATATACCGGACAAAAGTGATTTAGAGACTGAAATTACCGAAGTGGCGCATCTGATTAACCAGTTGCCTGCGAACGTCAGCATTCGGCTCAACGCCTTCCAGCATCACGGTGTGGTCGGCAAAGCCTTAACTTGGCAACCATGCAGTGAAGGTGCAATGCTACAGTTTCATCGAAAACTGGCCGCTCAAGTACAGCGAACTGTTTACCTGCCGACACGCTACGCCTAGCGTCGAAAACCACCATATCCATAGGCTACCTATATTAGATTAATAACCCGTACCATTTTGCCTAATGCATAACGCTCACCTATGCTTATCCAAACAGGCACCAACCGTTTAACAAAAGACCGAGCACTCGCTCTCATCACATAAAAAGGAAAGCATCATGATTGAATGGGATTTCTTACATCTTTTCGATACTCAAGAGCTCTTTATCTTTTATTAACGAGAACCAATATTATTAACGAGAGCCAACCTCATTTTAAATAGCAGCCGCAATTTCACCTTCAATATCCTTTTGCGGCTCTTTTTGTACTGGCGGAACTTGCCCTTCTTCTACAGCGTGTTGGTAACATCCACTTAGCTTAATGGCTAAATACATGTCCGCACGAATCACCACGCCGCCATCACCCGTTGAAATTCCAGCGATCTCACACCATTTTCTCAAACTGCGTTTACGCCCCGCTAGCACTAAACGAATACCTCGCTTTTTCAGAATGCTTTGCACGTCCGATAACATCGCCATGACGCTTAAATCTAAATGAGTAAAACTCGACACCGCATCAATAATCACACACCCCACACTCATGCCCGCCGATTCAGTGTGAAATAAAATACGACGTTTAAAGTAAGGTGCATTGAAATAAGTCAGCGGAGAGTTGAAACGATAAATCACCAAACCCGGTATTGGTTTCGCCTTCGCTGACGTATCAATCGTGCGAATCGTGCCTTTATCATCCAAACCCAATGTTTGATCACTTGGCCGCATCACGGTGCGTAAGAACTGGAACAGACCCAGTAATACCGCAAGAGTGATGCCGGGGATAACGCCAATGACCAATACAGCGATGAAGGTTAAGCTTGCCAAATAGAAGGCGTCTTTATCACGCTTGTGTAAACTCCAAATCCCTTTCAGATCCAGCAACGAGATAGACGCGATAATCAACACCACCCCCAATGCAGCAATCGGAATGTATTGTAGTGGCTGATACGCCACAATCGCGACAAATCCAATCACAATCGCTGCAATAATCGAAACTAATTGCGATTTACCACCATTAGCGTCATTCACCGCCGTACGTGAATCCGCCCCACTGATGGCAAAACCTTGTGAAAATGCAGAAGCAATATTAGCTAAGCCAAGCGCGCGAAACTCTTTGTCGGCGTCAATATCGTAACCATTTTTTGCCGCAAAACTGCGCGCAGTGAGCATCATACTGACAAAGCTCACCATCGCTAAGTTCAAAGCGGGCATGACTAATTCACGGCTCACCCCTAGATCAAATAGAGGGGTTTGGAATATCGGTAATCCACCTTGGATTAAACCAACGACTTTAACGCCAAGATGTTCAGCGCCAAAAAACCACACCCAAAATGCAGCAGCGATGATAGCCAACATCGCAGCTGGCCAATTGGGCCTGACACGCTTACACAGAAAATAAACCACCACTGTCAGCGCACTTATCAATAAGGTTTGCCAATGCAAATCAATCAGTAAGGATGGCGCTTCCACGATACGCTCTAGTAGATATTGCTGCTCATATTTCAGCCCAAATACTTTAGCAAATTGACCCACGATAATGGTCAGAGCAACACCGTTTAACAACCCAAGTAGAATAGGGCGAGAGAGAAAATCGGCTAAAATACCGAGTTTGAAACGACTGGCCAGCAAACACCATACACCAGTCATTGCCGTCATTGTCATGACCAACTGCCAGTGTTTGAGAGGATCGCCCATCGCCAGCGGTGTCACTACCGCCGCAATCACTGCGCAAGTTGCCGCGTCTGGGCCTAAGATCAACTGCCTAGACGTGCCAAAAATCGCGTAAACCAACATCGGCAATACGCAGGAATATAAGCCGACAATCGCGCTTACTCCAGTGAGCTGCGCGTACGCTATCGCGACAGGCAGTGCAACCGCAACCACAGAAAGCGCCGCACGTACGTCATCCATCAACCAGCGAGTTTCATAGTCTTTCAGTTGGTGTAAACCCGGCATCCACTGTTGTACAAATGCACTATTCAAATTGCTTCCCCCCTCTTCTCGCAACAAGGTTTTCACATTAAGCATAACTCATTGCTAACAAACTAGCGCTTATAATTGGCTGATTTTATTGAAGTATGAGAAAAAGAAAAAGTGCAGGAAAAAGATCGCCTCCATAGGTCGACTTATGTGAAAATAGCCCACTCCATTTCACTCGCCTAAAGTTGTACTTATGAAATTTCAAGCTGCCATTTTTGATATGGATGGACTGTTACTCGACACGGAACGTGTCTGCCTTACAATATTCGAACAAGCTTGCCACGCAGTTGGCGTCCCATTTTTAAAAGAGGTTTATCTCTCGGCTATTGGTCGCAATGCGGCAGGCATTGAACAAGCACTGCGCGCAGGCTACGGGCCAGAATTAAACTATCCGGTATTACATACGGAGTGGCGTAAACGTTACGATGCCGTGGTGAAACACCAGGCGATCCCAGTGAAAGAAGGGGTTATCGAGTTATTACAATGGTTAAAAGCGAATCGTGTTCCTACTGCCGTCGCAACATCAACCCAAAAAGACGTGGCACAAATTAAGCTGCGCCTTTCAGGCCTTGAGCAATACTTTGACTCGTTCACAACCGGTTGTGAAGTGACACATGGCAAACCCGATCCTGAGATTTATCTACTCGCTGCGCAACGTCTTGGCGCTGAACCGACCCAATGCTTAGCCTTTGAAGATTCTAATAACGGCGTGCGATCCGCCGTGAGTGCGAATATGATCACCTACCAAATTCCTGATCTCGTCGAACCCAGTGAAGAAGTTTTGGCGCTTGGACACCATGTGGTCCCCTCACTACATCACGTTTTAACGGCCCTGAAAAACAGTAATTGAGCGGTTTTTCAGGCGTCGGCTGATTTTGATTACCACAGCCAGGCAGCGTGGTATTGCAATTACAGGTAGCTAACAAGTAAAAAGGGGATATCGTTGATACCCCCTTCTTTAATCAATAATAAAGATTCGTTAATGTTTAGGTGGCGTACCTTCACAATTAGAAACCACCGCGTCAATTTGTATTAACGCATCCATAGGCAGTTCTGAAACACCAATCACGGTTCTCGCAGGTAGCTCATGGTTAAAGAAGGTTGTGTAAACTTCATTGACAATATTAATGTCATCCATATTTTTTATTTGAATATTGACTTTAACAATATCATCCATAACATGCTCAACACTTTCTACAATATTCTTTATATTTTCTAAACACTGCTTAACTTGTTCTTTTATTCCACCAGCAACAACTTCATTATTTTTTTGAGATAAAGGTAACTGACCTGAAATATGATTATAATGAGAAAAAGCAACAGAGTGAGAATAGTCGACTTCAGGTGCATTCACGGTATTATTTGCTTCAATCACAAGTAAGCGAGTATCTTCAGGAAGCTGTGGCGGTGTACCATCACCATGTGACACAACAACATCAATTTGCACCAATGCATTCATAGGCAAGTCAGCAACACTAACTAGGCTTCGCGCAGGCACATAACTTGGGAAAAATTGTCCACAGACTTCATTGATGGCTTCTGCATCAGATATATTTTTAAGAAATATCGTTGTTTTAACGATATCAGCCATCGTATGACCAATACTTTCTAAGATAGCATTAATATTATTCAAACACTGTTGACTCTGTTCTTTAATACCGCCTTGTACTATTTCTCCCGTTTTAGGTTCAATCGGCAATTGAGCCGAGAGGTTATTATAATGAGAGAAGGCCGCGGTTTGAGAGTGTAGACCTTGAGGTGCATGCTCAGTATTCCTTGACACTTTGATGAGCTCACAAGGCGCTTGTGGAGCAGTGCCTTCACCGTTTGAAATAAGAGCATCAATTTGCACTAAAGCATCACTGACAGGTAAAGCCGCAACCGCCGCTATGGTCACTGTAGGAAGCGGCCCCTGAAAAAAAGTGGGGTATACTTTTTTGATGGCATCAATATCTGAAATATTCTTTACAAAAATATTCATTTTGACCACATCATCCATAACGTGACCAATACTTTCTACGATAGACTGTATATTATTCAGACATTGCTTTGTTTGGTCATTTATACAACCAATAACAATTTCACCTGTTTTAGGATCTATCGGTAGTTGTGCTGAAATATTATTATAATGAGAAAAAGCGACAGTTTGTGTAGAGACAGCACATATAGGTGCATTTTCTGTGTTTCTTGAAACCTTTACAATATCGGCAGCCATATCGAAATTTATCCTATTATTAGTAGAAATACGAATTTATATTTAATAAGTGTTTTTTGATAAAACAATCAAAGTGGCGAAATGGTAAGTTAAAAAATTTTCAGTAAATGTGACATACATTAAAATATTATTTGACTAGAAAGTCATCGCTTATATTGATAATGATTGATTAACGACTAATTATCCACAATCGTGTTAATAACGTGGATTAAAGAATATTTATCCTAGAAATGATTCTAAAATTGTGAATATAATCTCATGAAACTGAATACTGCATTTTCTTGATTTAGTCCAATAATGATAGGTTGTTCACAATAAGCTGCTGAAAATTTACACATAAACTCGATTAATATGCCATTTCAATCGTAATAAATGCATAAATTTCCTGAGTCACTTAGTTTCCTTACTCCATCAAAACGCACAATAGCATGCGTATATTGAGCTACTTAATGGCTTGTTTTCTGCTGAAACTGCTTCACGCTGCGCTTTTGAGCACTGCGGCGGTTGGCTTGCTTATCACGCGGTTTGCGCTTCGGTTCACCGCTGGTCGGTTGGTCTGTCACTGGAAAATCGGTCAACGCCTGCAGCGGTAAAGCGCGCTGCGTTAAGCTGCGGATTGCCTCCAGCGCTTGGCTTTCACCATGGCAGACCAGTGAAATTGCCACACCACCTTGACCAGCACGCGCTGTGCGGCCCACGCGGTGAATATAAACTGGCGCACTAGGCGGTAAATCAAAATTGATCACCACTGGCAGCGCGTCAATGTGAATACCACGCGCCAGTAAATCGGTGGCCACCAGTACATCCACTTGATTCGCTTTGAAATCAGCTAACGTTTTCTCGCGAATAACTTGATCTTTTTCACCATGCAAAGCCGCCGCACGAATACCCGCTTTGAGTAATTTTTTCGCGACCGCGTCAGCACTATCACGAGCGCTAATGAACACTAATACTTGCTGCCCAGCACGCCGCTTAATCAGAGCAATTAATGCTTGTGCTTTACTGCCCTTATTCACAAGGTAGAGCTGCTCTTCAATTTCTTCCACCACTTGATTGGCTTGATTCGCCTCTATCTTTACCGGGTTATTTAACACGGCCAATGCCACCTGTTCGAGATCGGCGGCGAGTGTGGCGGAAAACAACAACGTTTGTTTGGTTTGGGGCATAAAACTGAGCAGGCGTTGTACATCCGGCCAAAACCCCATCTCTAACAGTCTGTCAGCTTCATCTAACACCACACAGTGCATCGACTCCAATGAGATCAGTTGCTGTGTGAGTAAATCAAGCAAGCGGCCCGGTGTCGCGACGATTAAATGCGGTAATTTGGCCAACTGCGCAAGCTGCTCTTCTTGGGCCACTCCCCCGCATAAAGTGCATAAGCTAATGCCCATTTTGCTTGCCACGGTACTCAGCTCTTGGCTGACTTGTTGTGCTAGTTCACGGGTAGGAACAATGACAACGGATTGAATTTCAAGAGTATTAACTTCAATCCGTTGCAGTAAAGGCAAACCATAAGCTAACGTTTTACCACTGCCCGTCTGCGCGAAGGCAAGCACATCTTGCCCAGAAAGTACGGCTGGAATAGCCAATTGTTGGATTTTGGTCGCCGTGTGTCGCGACGCAGGCAGCGCAGCCATCAAAGGGGCGCTTAAGTTAAGCTTAGAAAAATTCATAAACGACTAGCAGGGTGAAAAAGGTTGCGCCGAGTCTAAAGCTATTCATTCTCCATCACAACTGTCGATACGGATCAGGACTGAATCTGGCCGCCAGTACTCAAATTCGCAGTCCATGATCTCGCCATCTTGTTTGTAATTAACTCGACAAATTTTCATTACAGATTGGCCAGCAGCCAAGTTAAGGGCTTTTGCCACATGAAGAGGCGCAGCCGTAGGGATCACCTCAAAACGAGAACGCGTGGTGATGTAACCGTATTTTTGCTGATAGAGATGCGTTAACGAAGCGGTTAAATTTTCCTCTAATATCTTTGGAAACCACTGCGCAATCAGGCAGTTTTCGACAAACAGTACCGCTCGCCCGTCAATCGAGCGCAACCGTTCAATAATATGAATGGGCGTAATTCGGTCAATATCCATCGCTCTTGCATACTCACGAGAAGCCATCACGCTGCGTACCGCAACTAGCTTAGTTTCTGCGATTCGGTGCTGCTCGCGGATCATCTGGTGGAAGTGGCAACGCGATAGCGGGTTATAATGAATTCGCGCCGGAGAGACAAACCAGCCACGCCGCTCTTCTCGGTAAATCAACCCTTCGGTTTCCAGTGAAACCAAAGCGTCTTTAATTGTAATGCGCGTTGTATTAAACAATTCACTCAATTCACGTTCAGATGGCAGTTTTTGTCTGTCGCTCAGCATCCCACTGCAAATTTGCTCACGAAGGGTGCCTTTAATATTACCAAGTTGGGTCTTTTCTAAAGGAGCATTTGCCACTGGCAAAGGGCTGCGAAATCTCATGCGTGACCTAGTCCAATATTATACAGAGTGAATAAACGTCTTTTAGACTACTTAAGGCAGATAACAGATTTATGACAGGCTAATTGATTGAATTTGAAATAAAAGTGCAATAGAAAATCATCAAAAATGTCAAATAACTACACCGAAAACGTCACAGTTCTTCCCTAGGATAAAAATCGAACTTACTGACCTAGTCCAGAAGGATAGCGACAATGAAAACCTTATTTACCCGCGCAGCGGCTGCAACAGCACTTGCGCTGACTCTTTCAACTTCGGCTTTTGCTAAAGAGGCTGATTTACAATCTTTGATCAACGCAGCGAAACAAGAAGGCCAAGTGTACAGCATTGGTATGCCCGGCAGTTGGGCTAACTGGCAAGATACGTGGAGCGATTTAGGTAAGATTTATGGCCTAAAACACCAAGATACGGATATGAGCTCAGCGCAAGAAATTGCCAAGTTTGAAGCCGAAAAGAAAAATGCGACCGCCGATATCGGTGATGTTGGCTTTGCATTTGCTCGCGTGGCGGTGAAAAAAGGCGTAACTCAAGCGTACAAACCGAGCACTTGGAATGAGATCCCGGACTGGGCCAAAGATAAAGATGGCCACTGGGCTCTGGCTTATACGGGCACCATTTCATTTATCTCGAACAATAATCTAGTCAAGAATGCGCCAAAAACGTGGAACGATTTGCTCAAAGGCGATTACAAAATCAGTATTGGTAATGTCGGTGTTGCCGCGCAAGCAAATAATGCCGTACTAGCCGCTGCTTTTGCTCATGGCGGCAGTGAAAAGAACCTCGATCCGGCAATCGAATTTTTTGCCAAACTCGCCAAGCAAGGGCGCTTATCATTTACAGACCCAAGTATCGCTAACCTCGAAAAAGGTGAAGTTGAAGTGGCCGTATTGTGGGATTTCAACGCCCTAAGTTACCGTGACCAAATTGACCGTAACCGCTTTACCGTTAACATTCCGCAAGATGGTTCTGTGATTTCCGGCTACACCACCATCATCAATAAATACGCCAAAAACCCAAATGCGGCCAAGCTAGCACGTGAATACATCTTTAGCGATCAAGGCCAAATCAACCTTGCACAAGGCTATGCTCGCCCGATCCGCAGCAACGTTGCACTGCCTGCTGCGGTACAAAGCAAATTGATTGCTAACGATCAATACCAGAACGTGAGTCCAATTAGCGACTTTAATGCTTGGGAAAAATCAGCTCGCCAATTGCCACGTCAATGGCAAGAAAATGTCATTATCCACCAGCAGTAAGAGGTAACCATGAACAATAAGGTGATCCTTGTTGTTCTTGATGGACTCAATTATTCCGTAGCCCGTGATTGCATGGGCTACTTAAACGGCTTAATTGAGCAGCAAAGAGCAACCTTATACTCCCTACAATGTGAATTGCCTTCGTTATCGCGTCCTTTGTATGAATGTCTACTCACTGGCGTAAAGCCTGTCGAAAGCGGCATTGTTCATAACCACATTGTGCGCCTTTCACATCATCAATCCATCTTCAGTTTGGCAAAAGAGCAAGGGCTGACAACAGCCGCAGCGGCGTATCATTGGGTCAGCGAGCTCTATAACCGCGCGCCTTTTGATGCAACGCGCGATCGTTTTACCTGTGATAAAACACTCAATATTCAGCATGGCTGTTTTTATCACTGGGATCACTATCCCGATGAAGCACTGTTTTTAGACGCCGAATACTTACGTCGTACTCATCAGCCTGATTTTTTACTGATCCATCCAATGAATATCGATGATGCTGGACATAAGTTTGGCCTTGATTCAGGACAGTATCGTAATAGTGCACGCATGGCCGATGCGCTGTTATCTCACTTTTTAGAAAGCTGGCTAAACGATGGCTACCAAGTGATGGTGACCAGCGATCACGGCATGAACAATGACAAGTCACACGGCGGAATATTAACCGAAGAGCGCAACGTCCCGCTGTTTGTATTGGGCGATCAATTTTCGCACCAAGCTTGTGAGATCAAACAAACTGAGCTCTGCGGCCTGTGCTGCCAACTGCTTAATCTTGATCACAATAAGCCCTTTTCTGCGGAGTGCTTAGCATGATCAGTAGCCAAGTTATTAGCAAGCCTAGCGCCGTGCTGAGCCAATCAACACACTGGGCACGCAAACTCAAACCTGCGTTATGGCTTACTCCTTTTGCGCTGTTTTTCTACTTATTTCAGCTCGCCCCCATGCTGTGGGTTTTGTTCAACAGCTTTATCTCTGACGATCAATGGTCACTAGACCATTATCGCGAAATCTTCAGCTCATCCTTTATTTTGCAAGGGTTGGGCAACAGTTTGTGGCTCGCCATATGGTCCAGCGTCGCGGGCCTTGCGATTGCGGCAATGTTGGTCGCCTCCTTACGCCGAGTCGATGGCAAGCTGCGCGATGGTGTGATCGCCTTTACCAATATGAGCAGTAATTTTGCGGGCGTCCCTTTGGCATTCGCTTTCATTATTATTCTTGGGGTCAACGGCGCACTGACTTTGCTGCTAAAGCAATACGGTTTGATTGAAGAGTTCAACCTATATGGCAAATGGGGGCTGCTGGCGATGTATATCTACTTTCAGATCCCTCTTGGCGTGCTGCTGCTCTATCCTGCATTTGATGCGCTCAGTGATGACTGGCAAGCGGCGGCATCTACTCTGGGCGCCAATGGATGGCAATATTGGCAGAAAATCGCCTTGCCTGTGCTTTCACCAGCCCTACTCGGCACCTTGATTATCCTAATCGCCAATGCGATGGGCGCGTATGCCAGCGTCTACGCACTCACATCCGGCAACTACAACGTCATTACGGTACGCATTGCCAGTTTAGTGGCGGGAGATCTGTTCTTAGAGCCCAATTTAGCCGCCGCCATTTCCGTAGTATTGATGCTAATTTTAGCCTTCATTACTGTGATCAATCAGTGGCTAATTGCGAAAAGCTATAGCGCAAGGAACACCCATGCAAAACGCTAATCCTACCCTTGATAAAATCACCTTTCATAAAAGTGTGGTCTATTCCATCGTGGGAGTGATGTTGCTGCCCATTTTGGCCACCTTGGTTTATTCCTTTTCTTCACGCTGGGGCGCAACGATTTTACCCGATGGCTTCACCTTTGACTGGTACCTCAAACTGCTGACCGACCCTCGCTTTCTCGATGCATTTGGCCGCTCATTGCTGATTGGCATCGCTTCTCTGACACTCAGCGCGGTTTTGATTATTCCGGCGATCTTCGTGGTGTTTTACTATTTCCCTCATCTCGATAAAGTAATGAACTTGCTGATTTTAATTCCTTTTGCGGTACCGCCTGTGGTCTCTTCAGTTGGATTACTGCAACTGTACGCCGATAGCCAATTTCCAATTGTGGGTACACCTTGGATTTTGATTGGCACTTATTTCACCATTGCGCTGCCGTTTATGTACCGTGCAATTGCCAACAGTTTTGAGGCGATCCATCTACACGATCTCATGGATGCCGCGCACCTGCTCGGCGCAAGCACCAGCCGTGCTTTTTTACTGATCGTACTGCCAAACATTAGAAAAGGGTTGATGGCTTCGCTGTTTCTATCCTTCTCTTTTCTACTTGGCGAGTTTGTATTTGCGAACATTCTGGTCGGCACGCGCTATGAAACCTTGCAGATTTATCTCTACAACATGCGTCAGACTAGTGGTCACTTCACCTCCGCGTTAGTGATGACTTACTTCCTATTTATCTTTTTACTGACTTGGCTCGCCAGTCGTTTTAGCCGAGGATCCACTCAATGAATTCCACGACCCACACAACCTCTCGCTCTGATTACGTCCACGTCGCCAACCTCACCAAACGTTTTGGCAACAATACCGTTTTTGAAGGGATTGAATTTTCCATTGAGCAAGGGGAATTTGTCACGCTACTTGGTCCGAGCGGCTGCGGGAAATCGACTCTATTACGCAGTTTGGCTGGCTTAAATCCCGTCGATGACGGCGAAATTTGGGTCAACGGTGAAAACATCACTAACCAAACACCACAGCAACGCGGCATTGGCATGGTGTTTCAATCCTACGCTCTGTTTCCGAATATGACGGTGGCTGAAAACATCGCCTTTGGCCTCAAAATGCAAGGGCAAGACAGAGCTTACATCGCGCGCGAAGTACAAAAAGTGGTCGAACTGGTTTCGCTGATAGGGAAAGAAAAACACTATCCCAACCAGCTCTCGGGTGGGCAGCGCCAACGCGTCGCTTTAGCTCGCGCCTTAGTGGTCAAGCCGCGTATTTTGCTACTTGATGAACCCCTTTCAGCACTGGATGCCAAAATTCGCAAACACTTGCGCCAGCAGATCCGTGATATTCAAAAAGAGCTCAATCTCACCACCGTATTTGTAACCCATGATCAAGAAGAGGCGATGATTCTCTCTGATCGTATTTTTTTAATGCACCAAGGTGAAATCGTTCAGCAAGGCTCCCCAGAAAGCATTTATACTCAGCCAGCCAATGAGTTTGTGGCCGGTTTTATGGGCCATTACAATTTAGTAGAGGCGGCCACCGCCAAGCAGTTGTTTAACATAGACACGGCTTGGAAAGTGGCTATTCGCCCCGAATCCATCTACGTCAAGGAAGCTGGGCGGAGCTATGGTGCCCATGTTTCTGCGCCGCAACATGGCACCATCAAGCATCACCAATTACTGGGTAATGTCATTCGCTACCATGTGGATGTGCGAGGCTGCGAGCTCACGGTCGATTTACTCAATCGTTCGTCAGAGCGATTATTTGCCACTGGCAGTCAGCTAGAATTACTGTTTAACCTTAACGAAATACAACCTGTGAGAGCCTAAATAGATGCCGACACCTCTATACGTTTTTGATATGGACGACACATTGATTGACGGCGACTGCGCAATGATTTGGAGCGAATATTTGGCCGATAAGGGCATAGCGAGCGACCCTGATTTTGTCGCGCAGGATAGGCTGATCATGTCACGCTATGCCAGCGGTGAAATGGACATGGAAGATTACCTCGATTTTGCGATGCAACCTTTGCTCACCCTGACCACAGAGCAAGTCCAGCGCTTAGCGGACGATTGTGTCGCTACACGCATCGTACCTAGGCTATTTCCTCAAGCCAAAGCACTCATTAAACAGTTAACGGACGAGCGTATTCAAATGCTAATTATTTCGGCGTCGGTCAGTTTTTTGGTTAAAGCCGTCGCTCGTAAAATAGGCGTTGCAGAGGCGATGGGTATCGATATGGTCATAGAGAACAACCATTACACCACGCATATTTTGGGAACACCCACCTACCGAGACGGTAAAGTCACTCGCTTAAATGAATGGCTAGCTAAGCGCCCACAATACGTGGGTCAAGTGCATTTTTTCACTGACTCGATCAATGATTTACCTTTGTGTCTACACGCCGATTTCACCTATTTGGTCAACCCATGCACGCGTCTCATCCAATACGCTCAGCCCCAACAATGGCCGATATTAAAGTGGGGCTAATCACATCCTCTACTTTTGATGAACCATGTAGCTTGAGGCGCTGGCGGTAAACTTCTAGTATGAAGACAATAAGTTAACCGAGCCTCTCGCCATGAGCATGAAACACCGCATTGCCTTTATCTCTCTTTTACTGTCAACTCTCAATGCTTGCTCGCCGGAAAATAGCGCGCAAGCATTGGGCACTTTAGAGCGAGACCGCATCACTTTTTCCACCACCGCCAATGAGATCATTCGCGCGCTTCCTGTCGCGGAAGGCAGCGCAGTGCATGCTGGCGAAGTATTGGTTCGACTGGATACCAGAAATCAGCAGGCGGTGCTGGCCCATGCACTCGCAGAGGCGGCCAAAGCGCAAGCGTATTTGCTCAAACTGAGTAATGGTGAACGCCAAGAAGACACGGCAGCCGCGCAAGCCAAAGTCAATCGCGCGCAAGCCAAACTGACAGAGGCGTTGCAAAACTTCAAACGTGTGGAAGAACTGGTCGGTAAAAAGCTCCTCAGCCAATCAGAAAAAGATAGCGCCACCGCCACGCGTGATGCCGCTCGCGCCGAACTCGATTCTGCAAAAGAAGAGTTTGCTAAGCTCACCGCTGGCACTCGCCCTGAAGATATTGAACAAGCCCAAGCGGCGCTGACCGCCGCCAAAGCCGACGTCTCACTGCAACAGCAAAAGCTCGACGAGTTAACCATTGTCGCCACCCGCGATGGAATTTTGGATAACCTCCCATACAACTTGGGTGAGCGCGTCCCAAACAACGGCATTGTCGCTATCATCCAAGCAAGCCGCATCCCTTATGCTCGTGTCTACGTTCCCGCACCACATCGTTTAGCGGTCGTGCCGGGCGCACAGTTTCCAGTGCATATCGACGGTATAAAAGAGCCGCTGCAAGGCACTGTGCGTTGGGTGGCAACGGAACCCTCTTTCACGCCTTACTACGCACTGACCGAAAATGAACGCGCCCGCTTAATGTATCTAGCCGAAGTGGATCTGCCCGAATCCGCGCAATCGCTCCCTTCTGGCATTCCGGCGCAAGTCGATTTAGCGAGGCAAAAATAGTGACTGAACTCGCCATTCACGCCCGTAATGTGGTCAAAAAATTTGGGGATTTCACTGCGATTGAAGGCATCAATCTGAGTGTCCCCAAAGGAACCATTTACGGTTTTCTCGGCCCAAATGGTTGTGGCAAATCGACCACAATTCGCGTACTCACGGGTTTATTAAGCCCTACCTCTGGCAGTGTTGATGTGCTGGGGTTAGCGATCCCAAAACAATCCGAGCAATTGCGCCTAAAAATTGGTTATATGACACAAAAATTTTCGTTATACGATGATTTAACCGTCGAGGAAAACCTACAATTTATTGGACAAATTTTTGGTATGCCGCGCAAAGCATTGGCACAACGACTCAATGAACAGTTGTGCACTTATGGGCTTGATCAGCGCCGAAAACAACGCGTAAGTGGGATGAGTGGCGGCCAAAAGCAGCGCTTGTCACTAGCAGCAGCCACGATGCATAAACCTGAACTGCTGTTTTTGGATGAACCAACGTCGGCGGTCGATCCTGAAAATAGACGGGAATTTTGGGAACAATTGTTCGATCTTTCAGACCAAGGCACCACCATTTTGATCACCACTCACTACATGGATGAAGCGGAACGCTGCCACCGTTTAGCCATCATGGAATCGGGTTTAATCCGTGCAGATGGTGAGCCAGAAACCTTAATGAACACGATGGGCGTCAACATTGTCGAAGTCCGAGCCCATAATTTGCGCCAATTAAAAGAAAAAGTCATGGCTCGGGCGGAGGTTCGCTCTGCTGCGCAACTTGGCATCCGCTTGCGGATCCTTATTCATCAACAAGTCACACAACCTATCGCGTGGCTAAAAACAACCTTCCCTGAACTGGCTGAAGCTGAGATGAATCTAGCTCGCCCAAGTTTGGAAGATGTCTTTGTCACTGTGACTGGCAAGGGGCGTCAATGAAAGCACTGTTTCGAATGAAAGCGGTGATGGTGAAAGAGATACGCCAACTCTCGCGAGACAGAATTACGTTTGGCATGGTAGTGATGATCCCACTGATCCAGTTGTTGCTATTTGGCTTTGCCATCAATACTGACGTACGCAATATTCCGATCGCCATCGTTGATCAAAGTGAAAGTACCCTCGGACGGTTAATTGTAGAGTCAGTCAAAGCCACACAGGTTGTGAGCGTCAAACACACTTTTGCCACAGCAGAGCAAGCTGAACATGCGATTGAACAAGGTAACGTGAGAGCAGCGCTGATCCTGCCAAAAGATCTCACCCAGCGCGCGGTGCAAAAACGCGTGTTAGGTCAGTGGATTGTTGATGGCTCCGATACGATGATCAGTGCCTCCATTTTAGGTCTGCAATCCATGCCGCTGACCGATTTTGACTTTGACATTCGTCCAGCTACCGTCAAAACCTTTGAAGTCACTCTGTTTTATAACCCCACTCGCCGCTCTGCGGTTAATATCGTACCCGGTTTACTGGGGGTCATTTTAACCATGACGATGATCCTCTTCACCAGTGCCGCGATTGTGCGAGAAAAAGAGCGCGGCAATTTAGAACTGCTGATCACAACGCCAATTCACTCTATTGAGCTTATGGTCGCCAAAATTGTGCCCTATATTTTTGTCGGATTAATTCAGGTCTTCATCATCTTGGGCTTAGGGCATTTTATTTTTGACGTGCCCATTAATGGTGCGATCAGCCAAATTCTCTTCGGTACACTGCTGTTTATCGCCGCCAGTTTGACCTTAGGTTTGGTGATTTCAACCATTGCTTCCACTCAACTGCAAGCCATGCAAATGACTGTTTTTATTTTACTGCCTTCAATTTTACTTTCTGGATTTATGTTTCCCTACGAAGGCATGCCAGTAGCAGCGCAGTGGATTTCTGAAGCGTTGCCTGCGACCCACTTTATGCGCATGATCCGTGGGATTGTGTTGCGCGGTGCTAACCTCATGGATCTATGGCGAGATGCATTATGGATGTTAAGCTTTACCGTCGGTGGGATTATCGTCGCGTCGTTGAGATTTAAGAAATCCCTTGATTAACGCCATTCACATTTGAAGGCTAATTTTTAAGCCAAAAGAAGGAAACTAACATGTTAAAGTCACTGATGACCAAAGCGTTATTGTGTGTAGGCCTGATCTCCAATACCTCAGATGCATTGGCATCAGAGCGCTCAACGATAGCATGGCAATGGATTGAAAATGGCGCGCTTTTAGTCGATGTTCGAACCGCAGCAGAATTTGCAGCTGGCCATATTGAAGGTGCGCTAAACTACCCACTTGATACTGTTAGCAGTGCTTTTTCTCACATCGATAAACAACAACCGATTGTGGTTTACTGCCGCAGCGGCAATCGATCGGGCCAAGCCATGGCCTATTTACTCAAGCAAGGGTTTACTCAAGTACATAACGGCGGCGGTTTAGAGGAAATGATCATTCATCCTTCGGCAATAAAGCCGCTCAATTGATGTTAGCCTACTCACATTCACGTTATCGCTCTGTTTGTTCTTAATTGGCTCTCAAAGCGCAACAGAAAGACAGCGCTTGTTATTCGGCAACAATGATCGATTTTTTGATTGGAACGTAGAAGATGTTCGATAACCAATCTCAACGGTATACAGCATGCGAACGTACAAAACCTTACGCTTGATCCTAGGCGATCAGCTCAACATCAAGCACTCTTGGTTTAACAAAACAGATGATTCCGTACTGTACGTGATAGCTGAACTTAAACAAGAAACAGGCTATGTAAAACATCACATTCAAAAAATCTGCGCCTTTTTTGCCGCGATGGAAGCTTTTGCCGAATTATTGCAAAGTGAGGGACATCAGGTTCTCTACTTGACCCTTGATGAAACTGCCGATTATTTGCAGCTACCACCATTGATTAGTGATCTGTGTCATCAGATCAACGCAGAATACTTTCACTATCAGCGACCTGATGAATACCGAGTTTGGCAACAATTGCAGGAGTTAAACCTCTCTCATACACAAGTGACTTGTTTTGATACTGAACACTTTTTATTGCCTTTTGACGAGATCACTCAGCATTTTAACACCGACAAAACCACTATTATGGAGCCGTTTTATCGCAAAATGCGTAAGCGATTCGGTATTCTTCTGCAAGATGATCATCAAACGCCTTTGGGTGGGCGTTGGAATTTTGATCACCAAAATCGCAATAAGCTCAGCGTGCAAGACATAGAAAACCTACCCAAACCACTTAGCTTTCAAAACGATGTCAGTGCAATTTATAACCGTTTACAGCATCATAATATTCACGTTTTCGGCCTGTATACTCCTTCATTGTTATGGCCGATTAACCGCTCACAAGCACTGTCATTATTGGCCCACTTTTGTCAGTACGGCTTGCCGCTGTTTGGTCGCTTTCAAGATGCAATGACGGCAAAAAGCCCACATCGTTGGAGCCTATACCATAGCCGGCTCTCTTTTGCACTCAACTGCAAACTGCTATCGCCTACAGAAGTCATTCAAAGTGCACTCATGCGATTTGAGAATGACAATACGATGGATTTAGCACAAATCGAAGGATTCATTAGGCAAATTTTGGGCTGGCGTGAGTACATTCGAGGCATTTATTGGGCGAACATGCCCCAATACGCCAAGCACAACGCCCTTGATGCTCAACAACCTCTTCCTCACTATTATTGGACAGGGGATACTCGTATGCATTGTGTTAAACAAGCCGTAACTCAATCATTGGAGTTTTCCTACGCACATCATATCCAACGTTTGATGATCACGGGTAATTTTGCACTCCTATCAGGTTGCGAGCCGGATGAGGTGGATGACTGGTACTTAGGTATTTATATTGATGCATTGCAATGGGTAGAAATGCCCAATACCCGAGGTATGGCTCTGTTTGCTGATGGGGGAATTGTTGCCACCAAGCCTTATGCCGCAAGCGGCTCTTACATCAATAAAATGAGTGATTACTGCAAAGATTGTCACTACCAAGTAAAGAGCCGTAGTGGTCTAAATTCATGTCCATTCAATAGTTTATATTGGCAGTTCATGCTCACTCATCGTGAACGGTTAGCCAAAAATCCAAGGATAGGCATGATTTATAAAAATTGGGATAACACTGAAAACGCTACTCAACAAGCAATCTTAGATCAAGCTCAATACTATCTACACCATATTGAAGAGCTGTAGCTCGTCGGCTTACTGGTCACGTTTTGATTTATGCAATTTGGTGAGCACGCTGCAAGTAACTATAATCATGCTATTCGATTAAATATCAGTGAGTGATTATGCAACAACAGCAAGTCCATATGGACCAACGTATTTGCCAGCAATGCTCAGAAAAACAAAGCTTGTCTTTTGACTTCACCATGGCTTTCCAACCCATAGTTAACGTTGCAGATAACACCATCTTTGGCTACGAAGCACTCGTACGAGGTCTGAATAATGAATCGGCTTACTCCATCATTGAACAAGTCAGTGATGACAACCGATACCGCTTTGACCAACTTTGTCGAATCAAAGCGATTAAACTCGCGGCTAAACTAAAACTGTCAGGTATTTTGAGCATTAATTTTTTACCTAATGCCGTTTACCAACCAGAGCGCTGTATCCGCACCACATTAGAGGCAGCAAAGCAGTTCGGTTTCCCGACAGAACGGATCATGTTTGAATTTACTGAGGTGGAAAAAATCGTAGACACAGCGCACATAAAACGGATCGTCGCTTATTACTCCAACCTAGGATTTACTACCGCGATTGATGATTTCGGTGCAGGCTACGCCGGGCTTGGGCTATTGGTTAACTTCCAAACTAAAATAGTAAAATTAGATATGTCACTGCTGCGTAATATCGATCAAGACATCACGAAGCAAGCAATCGTCCGTCATACTGTCGCAATGCTCATTGAGCTAGGGATTTGTCCACTCGCTGAAGGTATTGAAACTCAACAAGAAATGTTATGGCTAAAACGACTCGGCATTGAACTCATGCAAGGCTACTATTTTGCGAAACCTGAGTTTGAAGCGTTGCCTACAGTGACGTTTTGAACCATAACATCAGCCTCTAATTTTGTGGATCCATCAAACCACGAAATGCTTGGGCATAAGTTTCAACTGTTCAATACGGCCCGACATGGCTGTTTCCACCTCGGCTAACCACTCATAACGTTTAGTATATAGACGGCGTTTATTGCGATTTAGCGTCTCAACACCTTTGCGGTTTGGCGTGGTTGGCAAACGGTACAAATATTTGCTCATTTTCTCTGCTTCGTACTCTGTCCACAGTTCATCGTAATCAAAGCTTACTGATTTGCGCTTTGAGCCAATATAACGCAACGCTTGATACATATGGCCGCGGTTAGAAATCGCATACAGGTTTTCAACCCCTAAAATACGCGCTAGCGTCATGATCATTTCAACCATCAGTGCTTTAGTTCTTAAGCCGTGAGTCGTGCGCGTCAAATCTTTAATGATTTGATTACGATCGGTCACACCACTGCTTGGACCTTGTAGTGAACCAATGTAAATACTGCGCCCTTGATCAGAAACATTGAAACTGATCGAGTAAATTTTCTGCCCTTTTTCATCCGTCAGTTGCAGCCCCAACGAGCCTTCTCTTATCTCTCCACTGCACAGGCTTAATGAATAACTCGCCCCATTTTTGTCGTAAAAATCAAAAATAGAGAAGCCTGATTCTGAGAAAAACTTCGCAGCATTAAAGCCAAACTGTTCAACTAAGTAGATAAAATGTTGATTAATGTGCCATGTACGCTCTTTGGCAGACCAATTGACGCAGAGATAAGGTTTTAATGGTTTTTCCAAAAACTGTGGGCATTGCTTCAATACCTCCGCTAACTCGGAGCACGAAAACAGCCTCAGCATACTTTTTAGAGCATAGGCATTGGTCACGCCCCATAAACAAAAACGGATATTCTTCCTGATTTTAGACCAGCCTTTGGTATTGGGGTAAATCGTTTCGGAGAGTTCAGACAGGCTAAACAGGTAGTCGAGTTTATTTTCAATTATCATAGTATGGACCAGAATTTCAGCAGCTAGGACAACCTCAAACATTGGGGAGTCGCTCATTGAAAATAATGTACAGTGTTTCATTGAGGGGTGCTGTCCTGAGTTTGTATGAAAATGTCAGCCTTCGTCATTAGCTATTTACTTAGCGCGCTAACTAAATTATATTACTTAGCACGCTAAGTAATATGTGACTCGTTATGATTGAAAACACGCACACCCTGAAAGAATTATCACTCGCTGAGCAGTTTGCTCGTCTCTCACGCTTATGGAAAATGGTGGCGGACCGAGAACTCTCACCCTTGGGCCTTACCCATCCTCGTTGGACCGCATTGTGGAAATTACAGCGTCTCGGTGACAACGTCAGTCAAAAAACCTTAGCCGAAGCGTTAGAAATAGAACTGGCTTCTTTAATGCGAACTTTAAAGCAGCTCGAAGAACAATCGCTGATCGAACGTCACTGCTGTCACAACGATAAGCGCGCTCGAATCGTCAGTTTGACGAGTAACGGGCGTGCTCTTATCAAGCAGATGGAAACCCGTATTTTGCAAGTTCGCCAAAACTTACTGGGTAATATTGACGATCAACAATTGCACCAACTGACTCTTACGCTCGAACAAATCTCACACAACGCTCTAGATACGCTCAGCAAACCGATAGCAACACCTTCAAAGGAACAATAATTACTTATGACACCTGATCAAAAATTTGCACTTTGGATCAAATATTCCATCGTTGCTTTTGTGGCGCTCTTTGCCTATTTTTTGGTGGCCGATTTGGCTATGCCTTTAACACCGCAAGCCATGGCAACGCGGACTGTGACCAAAATATCTCCCCGAGTTAATGGTCAAATCAGTGATGTTTTTGTCACTAATAATCAAACCGTACACAAGGGTGAAGTACTTTTCACCATCGACCCACAACCCTATCAACTGGCGGTAGAGCAGGCCCAACTCAATTATGAACGTGCGGTACAAGGTAATGCTCAATTGGATGCATCGATTGCAGCCGCAGAAGCTAATGTCACGGCAAGCCGTATCGTTGCCGATCAAAAGTTGCGCGAAGCTAACCGATTAAACACTCTGTTTGCACGCAATGGGACTTCTCAGCAACTTAAAGACGATGCACAAAGTGGCGCTACCGCCGCGAAAGCCAATTTGGTTGCAGCGCAAGCTCACCTGCAAGAATTGCACGTTAGTCGAGGTAATAGTGACGAAAGTAACGTCAGCATCCGCGCCGCTTTGAACCAATTGGCGCAGGCCAAACTAAACCTTGCCTACACACAAACGCTAGCAGAGCAAGATGGTGTCATTACCAACTTACAGCTTGAAACGGGCACCTACGCCGCAGCAGGTATGCCGTTAGTTGCATTGGTGGCGACGGATGTAGACGTGATTGCTGATTTTAGAGAAAAAAGCTTACGCCATTTCCCAGACAATAGCCGCGCCCTAGTTGCTTTTGATAGCAAACCCGGCGAAGTCTTTACCGCGCGTATTCGTAGCCTGGATGCAGGGGTAAGCACTGGTCAGTTTGATGCGAATGGGCGTTTAGCCACTCCAACAGAATCTAATCGCTGGGTGCGTGATGCACAACGCATGCGTGTGCACCTTTCGCTCGATGAAACGATGTCAACATTGCCTTCCGGTGCTCGTGCGACGGTACAGTTGCTACCAGAAAGTGGCCCGTTTACTTGGCTGGCAAAAATGCAAATTCAGTTTCTGAGCACTCTGCACTACGTCTATTAAGCGGAGTAAAAAATGCGACTTTGGGATCATCCATTATCTGAAAATGATTTTCGCCAATGCGTCAGAATTGCAACAGGTGCGACGCTTGGTTTTACCTTTTGTAAACTACTGGGTTGGAACTACGGGGTATTTTTTACCGTAACACCGATGCTGTTACTGGGCATGGTACCCGTCATGAATGCGCACGCCGCAAAGCAACTGCTCGCTTCCGCCGTCGTTTGTGGCTTAGAAGTAGCCATTCTCGGGGGACTATTTGGAGGTCATCCAGCCTTGATGACAATGATCGCTTTTGTACTGTTTCTCTGCAAATTTGCTTGTATGTCGAAAGGCAGCTTATTCTTATTTGGAGCGAACAGCGTATTGAGCTTGAGCATCATGCTGCACTTTGCAAGCTACCCCACAACTGATCTTAACGATCTGATTACTAGCAACTTTATCGCGAATTTGCTTTCGGTAATGGTCGCTTATCTGGTGACATTCTGTATTCCCGACGCACAGAAAAGGCAACCTCCCGCTCATGCAAGCGTGGCCAAAGAGTCACATCGTATGCGCCATGAAGCGCTCATGGGCGCAACCATTGCCACACTCTCTTTCGTTGTGTTTCAAATATTCGATCTGCAAGATTCAATGTCCGCGCAAGCCACAACCTTGTTGCTACTTTTCCCGATGCATTGGAACGGAGCGCTAGGCTACGCACGCAAACGCGCGATGGGTACTCTGCTTGGTGTCACTTTCGGTATTGCGGTCCAACTGCTGCTCTACGATTGGTCAGGTCAGCTTTTATTTGTTATTCCGCTGCTATGGATAGGTGCGATGCTCTTTAGCTACTGGCATGTAAAAGAATCCAGCGGTTCAGGGGTCGGCTTTGGCTCATTGACTACCTTGGGGATCTTGTTTGGTCAATATTTGACGCCGGGCAATGATTTAATTTTCAGTGCCCTGTACCGAGTCGGCAGTATTTTGTTTGCTATTGTCGCCACATTACTTACAACCTATGTGATCCATCGATTGCTGAATCAATTCAAAGCCACCCAATTTGGCCAGTAATTAAAAACCCTGCACATAGGTGCAGGGTCAACATCACAGCAAACCTTTATTCAAAGGATAAGCGTGCCGAATTTAATACACCCGTTAAACCTTGATAGTGATCCGCCACGACTAAACGCCACTGGCCTTGCACGTTCATTTGTTGCATTCCGCTGAGTGTAAAGCGAACACGATAAGCCGTGTTGCGATCATACTGGTTATACGATTTTAAGTTCCAATAGCCACCATCAGGTGCATACAACTTGACTGAAACATCACCCACAAATGGGTGTTCAATATCAAGTTGAATAGTGGCCGTTTCCGCATTTCCTTGATAAGTCACATTAATCGGAAGTGCTAACTCTCCTTGTGCATGATCGGGAATGGCAAAAGGCCCTTGTAAATCATAGATGGCTTGTTGGGGCGAAGTCGGTTCGGTGGGTGACGTTCCTCCGTCATTACTCCCATCTGGACGTGCATAAATCGCCGCAATGTGTGGTGCGCTCAGGCCAATCGCTCGCACCGAGTTCGCGTAGTCAGTGACACCACATGCTTGACCTTTACACACTTTGCTTGGGTTAGAGAATGTGTAAGAACGGCTATGAATACCAAATAAGAAACCATAGGCCATGGTCGTCGCAAATTGGCCTTGAACCCCATAACCATACGCATCTTGCTCTGTACCATTTGAAAGATGGGGTTCGCCATTGTACTGTTCATGAGCATGGTTCAAACCCAAATTGTGGCCTAATTCGTGAATAAACGTATCATCGCCACACTCATTCAAATAGCTATGACTGTACATTCTAGATTGCGCATAACGCGCACTATTGTTCCAATACGCGGCAGGGATTATCCATGCTAGACCACAGCTCAGCATGTAAGTACCATTGCCTTTATCTTCATAATCAGGAGAATTTTTAATATCTAGATTACGAAACAGCGCCACCATATCCGCGCCAACCTGCTTACGATATTGCTCAATATCGGCAAACGCCGGATCTTGTTTATTGCCGGGAGTAATCGCATCAAGCGCCTGCTCTTGCGATTTTTTCAGCCCTCTTTGCGTATCGTATTTTACTTCTTTCGTGCCAATTAAGTTGACTTTGATGTCCAGACCACTTTGACGCAGAATTTCATTTCCCACGTTGAATCGGTGCTGGATTTGAGCCACGTGATCTTGCTGAAACCACTCAGCCGTGCCGGGTGTATAAACACCTAGAATATCAATTTCAGTGGTTGCACTACTCGGTAACGCATGTGTTGCTAACACCACGGCTAATGCCAATGACGCTATTTTCATAGAAAACTCCTACATTATTTATTTTATTAACACACAAAGCCGTGTGTTTTAGGTATCAATGGCTGGTCGAGGTTTCGTCATAGCCATGATTCGGTGGTACTCGGTAAACCCATGCTTCACTGCCGTTGCCTTCAAGCTTCACTTGACCACTGGGATGACCAATAAAACCAAGTATTGCCGTTTTGCCGAAAGTGAATGTGGCCGGGTAAACTTCCCCGTCGAGTTCAAACTGCCCAGACCAAGTCCGGACGCCTTCATTCTGAATTTCTGATGAAGTGACTTGGATATTGACTGGCTGGTTATCAGGCATAGTGACCGTGACAGCATCGCCCGTTGCCAGAACTCGGAATTGTTCAATATTTTCGATTTCGATCGCTTTGATTTCCGTCACTGCATCACTTTTTGGCCTAATGGCTTGCAACGCTGGGCTTGGGTTGATGTCGTGCCATACTTCATCAACGGTTTGTGCCGCAAGCATGCGCTCTTCAGTGATAGGCTCTGAATTCAGAGCAGAACGAGCATCTCCAGCGCTCGATGCATCTTCTCGTGGTGGCTTCATCAGCTGACGCTCATCAGCAACTGTTGCGGCTTTAAAATCAGTATCCTCGTTATTATTCAGTGCTTTTGGAGCAGGCACTAATGTTAATGAACTATGGCTAATGTAATATTTACCAACAATGAGACCGAATATTACTAATAACAAAATGGTCATTATCTTAACTTTCAAACTTTATATCTCCGACAATTAGACGTGGCATATATATAGATACATAAGATGTATGAATACAATTAAATAACGTGATCTTAAGTCAATAAAGTTAAGGTTAAATATAATCAAACTTTATAGATTTGAATGATGATCTAATTTTCAAAAAAATGAATGCAATGCGCTAAATAAAATATCAAGCCAAAAAAAAACAATAATCCGTAATTAATAAATTAGTTATTATTGTTTGATGGCAATAAACAGAGAAAATTAAAGAAGATGGTACTTTTGATAACGACGAGTCTTATGAAAAAGGCACTTAAAAGCGCAAAAATACAGTTTAGGCTGTCTATGACTAAACAACTTGAAGTTGAAGGTCGATATACTAAGTGAGCACCCCATAGCAATAGCTAAAAATGTAGCCAACATCGCTACAGCTTTCAATGGGAAGGAAAAAGCCTTCATTCTCGAAGCTCTTTAATCTATGGCTGAGCACTTTTCTGGAACTGTAAACCAACTAATTTGGTATTTTATCAAAACGTAATTCACTATTTATCCTCATGACCAAAAAATAAGATATTTATCTACTCGGACATAAATCTGATTATTTCTTGACACTTATTCCATTATTTTAATATTTGCACTTTTTATAAACCATGGGAAAGAGAAAACAGATGATGGATGACATTGTAAAGAAAGATATAGCTAACGACCCAAAGGTAGCCCGTTTATTTTAGTAACCTTCTTCGTTTTTTAATTCATTATCTGCTCCTTTGAAAAGACACTACTATGAAATACAGGTCAATCCGAATGCTATTAGTGTCCGTATAAATGATAATATTGTGTATAACTAAACAACTTGAAGTGGCAGGTAGGTTGGAAAGTAAGTTTCCCCCATGAGTATAGATAAACGATTTGATGAAGTGAGCGAACGTAACCAACACCGCTGCAGCTTCAAGTAGGAAGGGGATATCAGACGATCAATCGGCATGATTCATCATAGATAGAAGGTCACAACATTCCCCGCGCTAAGAAAAGTACTATATAAATCTTGTTCAATTTTTTCGAACTTAATCATCAAACGGAGTGAGTTATCTCAGGTTACGAATCACTCTACACTGGCTCCAACAGCTAGGGAGCCGCTGAGCACCTACTACCTTTTAATGAATCTGAGGACACTTTAATGAAAGCACTATTGAAACAACTAACCACATCAACTTCTGGATTTTCTGCGCTTGCGCTTCGTTTCCCAATTGGCATCATTTTTATGGCGCACGGTGCGCAGAAACTCTTTGGCTGGTTTGGAGGATATGGATTAGAAGGCACAGGTCAATGGATGGCTTCAATTGGCTTAAATCCAGGTGTGCTGATGGCATTTTTAGCGGGTAGTGGTGAATTCTTTGGGGGCCTATTCATTTTGCTTGGCTTACTAACTCGCCCTGCTGCCTTGCTTCTTTCTATTACGATGATCGTCGCAATCGCTTCTGTACACTTAGGTAACGGCTTATTCATGGCTAATAACGGTTATGAGTTTGGCCTTGCGCTGCTTGCAGCCAGTGTATCGTTGGTTTTCTCTGGTGCTGGCAAATTGGCACTTGATAACTGGTTAAATAAAAAGCTCGCATAATCTATGCCTAAGGCCAGCATACCGTTTCATTGAAGGAGGCCAAGCCTCCTTCAAACGTTAAGATTTTCAGTCGATAACATTCAACTTAGTATCACTTTCCTTCCTTTCTCTACTTGTGTTGCATACCCTTCTTTTTATGCTACATAAAAGTTCCGTTGAGACCCTATTCATATAAAGCAACCTTAATGGGTAAATATGCAACCAAACGAGCTTAAAATTGAATGAAAACTAGCAAATTACCATTAGATGAGAATAGTGATATTTGTTAACGCAAAAGACTCATGTGTTGCCAAATGATAAAAAATAAAAATTTAAACCCAAAAATAGGTTATTAAAACGTAAAAGATGGGCAGTTTTAAGTGATAAAGATCACAGCAATTAACCGTTAACATTATTTTACTTTTTGATTTGCACTCAGCCCTGCTAACCTGCGGCACGCTTTGAAATGATGTCGAAGTGCATAAAATAAAGGAGTGTTCACAATGAATACCAAAAAACCGATGTCGCTTACCGGCCGTGTTATTTTAGGTATGGTAGCGGGTATTTTGACTGGCTTTGCCATTCGAGCCCTATTTGCTGAAAACGGATTTGTTGACGCGTATATCGTTAACGGCTTATTCGATGTTGGCGGAAAAATCTTTATCGCCAGCTTAAAAATGTTAGTTGTACCCCTCGTGTTTGTTTCTCTCGTTTGTGGTACGAGCTCACTGAAAGATCTCACCACACTTGGCCGCATGGGCGGTAAAACCCTAGCCTTTTACATCGCAACCACTGCGATTGCCATCACACTGGCACTGACAATGGGCACTGTGTTTCAACCGGGGTCCGGAGCCGATTTAACCGCAGCAAGCTCATTCCAATCTGCGCAAGCCCCTTCTTTGGGCCAAGTGTTTATTGATATGTTCCCGACCAACCCAATCAGCGCGATGGCAGAAGGTAAAACACTGCAGGTCATCGTCTTTGCAGTACTATTTGGCATAGCCATCAGTGCCGCGGGTAAACCGGGCGAGCGTATTGCGGGCGTTTTTAATGACTTGAACGAAGTTATTATGAAACTAGTCGCCTTGTTGATGAACCTTGCTCCATACGGCGTATTTTTCCTGATGGCGAAATTGTTCACCAGCCTTGGTTTAAGTGCCATTTTGAACCTCGCAGAATACTTCGTAGTACTGACGGTTACCTTGCTGCTACACGGTTTTGTCACCTATAGTTTGATGTTGAAAGGCTTTACTGGTTTAAGTCCAATCACCTTCTTCCGTAAAATGGAAGATGCCATTATGTTCGCTTTCTCTACAGCCTCTTCCAATGCGACTATACCCGTCACCATGGAAACGGCTAAAAACCGCTTAGGGGTTGATAACAAGATAGCTTCTTTCACCATTCCGCTAGGTGCGACCGTTAACATGGATGGCACAGCGATCATGCAAGGCGTTGCGACAGCATTTATTGCCCAAGCGTTCAATATCGACCTAACCATGGGTGACTACGTGATGGTCATCCTCACGGCAACACTAGCCTCTGTTGGTACAGCAGGCGTTCCGGGTGTTGGTCTTGTCATGCTAGCGATGGTGCTAAACCAAGTCGGCTTGCCACTAGAAGGTATTGCTTTGATTATGGGTGTTGACCGCTTATTAGATATGATCCGCACCGCAGTCAATATTACTGGTGATAGCTGTGTGACTCTTATTGTGGCGAAAACAGAAGGCGCGTTAGACGAAGCTCGCTTTAATGATCCACAAGCTGGCGTGAAAGAAGAAGAAGTCCATTTAGCAAAAGCTCAAGCCTAACTTTCTTCACTTCCACTCATCAAAATCAAACCCTGTCGCTATTGCTACAGGGTTTTTCTTTATTCGCTTTACAGGTCAAGAATAAGATTAAAAATCAAGTAGATCAGAGCTATCTCACACCGAACTATCTTCAATAGATCTAGAATTTTATCTGCCTAACTTTCTAGGAGTGAACACAATGATACCTCGACGCACATGGCTTCTTTTGTTCTGCACTTTACTCTTTCCTTCAGTCGCTCTTGCTTCCTCTAACGATATCGATTCGTTAGATCTAACACACTCAACGATTGGTTATGCCTCTTTAGTCATTTTTACTCTGGCATACACTTTGGTCATGATGGAGGAGTACCTTAAGCTACGAAAGTCTAAACCTGTGTTACTTGCAGCTGGTTTAATTTGGGCCATGATTGGTTATGTTTATCAGCAGTATGAATTAACCGAGATTGCCAAAAACGCGCTAGAGCATAATTTGCTGGAATACGCCGAATTATTGCTGTTTCTGTTAGTCGCGATGACCTACATCAGTGCAATGGAAGAGCGGCGATTATTTGATGCATTACAAGCGTGGATGGTGGGAAAAGGTTTTGATTTTCGTGCTCTTTTTTGGATCACGGGGCTACTTGCATTTTTCATCTCGCCAATTGCCGATAACCTAACCACCGCGCTGTTGATGTGCGCTGTCGTACTAAAAGTGGCAGGAAACAACCCACGTTTTATCAACATTGCTTGTATTAATATCGTCGTAGCGGCTAACGCCGGAGGCGCTTTTAGCCCTTTTGGAGACATCACCACCTTAATGGTTTGGCAAGCGGGCCATGTGCCATTTTCACAGTTCCTTTCTCTGTTTCTCCCTTCTGTGATCAACTACCTTGTTCCTGCATTGCTGATGTCATTTTTTCTGCCCAAGGAAAAGCCAACCACCCTGCATGAACATGTCGAGCTTAAACGCGGAGCCCGCCGTATTGTCGTACTTTTCATGTTAACCATTGCTACCGCCGTAGCATTCCATGCTGTGGTGCGCTTTCCACCCGTGATAGGCATGATGATGGGGCTCGCTTACTTACAATTTTTTGGCTACTTCCTCAGAAAAACCTTACCTACTTCGCTGGCCAAAAAAACCGTAATTGCGATTGCAAATAATGACGAGGCCGCCCTAAAACGTATTGGCTCTGTGGTGCCATTCGATGTCTTTAAGCAAGTTTCACACGCCGAATGGGATACGCTACTGTTTTTCTACGGGGTGGTCATGTGCGTAGGAGGGCTAAGCTTACTGGGTTATTTAGGCTTGATCTCGGAAGTGATGTATAGCCAATGGAACCCCATATGGGCAAACGTGATGATTGGGTTTCTTTCGGCGATTGTCGATAACATTCCCGTCATGTTTGCAGTACTGACGATGGAACCCGATATGTCCACCGGAAACTGGTTGCTCGTCACATTAACAGCGGGCGTCGGCGGCAGTTTACTCTCGATTGGCTCAGCCGCTGGAGTGGCTCTGATGGGCGCTGCACACGGCAAATACACCTTTGTAGGCCATCTAAAATGGACACCGATTATTGCAACAGGCTACGCCGCAAGTATTGGTGTCCACTTACTACTCAATCACGCTTTGTTTTAACGAATTTGCTTCGCAATATAATGACACAGCGCCTCTGCCAGCTGGTGCGAGGCCAAGTTACGTGCCACCACTTCTGAAGCCAGCTTTCCGCTGTTTATCACGCCAATCCAATCGTCAATCATGGCGCTAAAGCCTTTACTGGTCAGCATTGGCGTCCAATCTTTTAAACTAAGGGCTTGCTCTTGCCCTTGATGCCAACGTTTTCCTTGTGTAAACGAGTCAAACTCAAAACCTTCATTCACAAAGCTCGCGCTGACTCGCTCAGCGGTTATGCCGAACTGGCGATTCATTGAGGCATGCAGCAAACTTTCGCCGTGTTGCCATTGAACATCCAAGCGGGATAACTGACCTTGATGCTGCTGGTAGGTAATATAAGCATCATCCAATGTGGCTTTAGCATTCACGTTTACGCTGTCTAGCGGATGGATAAAATCATCAAAGATAAAGGTGCGCACATCACCGGGCAGATCATAGCGGTGCTTTTCCCAACGAAGCGAACGTAAGTCGTTTCTATTACCAGTTTGCACTGCATTTAGGTGTTGGTTATAGAGCGGAATATGTCGGCGATTAAACCCCACATACAAGGGTTGACGATGCTTTTCTGCAAGCTCATACAACATTTCACAGGCGCTTGCGCTGTCGGCTAGCGGCTTATCAACAAAGGTTGGAATTCCGTGTTCAAGGAAAAATTGGGCGATTTGAGGGTGAGCCGAGGTCGCCGCATGGATCATAACCGCATCAACGTTATAGCCAAGTAGCTCTCGATAATCCGTGCAATTCTCTGAAATGCGGTAACGCTGCGCTAGTTGCGTAACAAGAGCTGGATTACGAGTACAAAATACCAATTCTAAATCTGGGCGCTGTGTGATGACCGGAAGATACGCCTTTTTCGCGATATCACCTAGACCAATAATGCCAATTTTCATCATCAAATCTCTTTTCGTTAGATGAAGGTTAGGCTAACACAAGAAGATAAAAAAGGGAGGTGTAGAACTCAGTGAAAAGGCAATCCTTGCCTGTCTGGGATGAGGCTAAAATGGGCTCTCTTTGTTCAGCTCATTGCAAATTTCGACAATCGCCAATGAGAGCCCGGATTTGATGATTTGTTGCTGACGCTGAAGTTGAAGCTGGTAAAAATCCAGTTCAATGTCGCCATCCGGCTCCAATACTTCCAACTGCACCATGCCCATTTTGGCCACCAAATGGAGCTTTTTTATCGGCACCAAAATTTTCGGGTCGGTGAACTCGTATTCAGCACCATCACTGTTGAGTTGATTACGCAGTTTGATTATATCTTCAATATCGTGGTAAACATCATCAGGTAATACCCCAAGGCCAAACAGCAGTTTTAGCCTGACAGACAAGTTGCCGAGTGGTCCAGAATCTTGCAATAGAGGGCCAACTACTGATTGGACAGCGAAGTTATCTTTGCGAAAAATGCGTTGCATTAATGCGTCAATCGCCTCATTGAACACTTCAACCGTCGTAATAAAGAATCCGCGCACCGAATGGGCACTATTCAGTCGTTCAATTATATCGCTTTCGTTAATTCTATCTGCCATACGCTGTACTAATTGTTGTTATAAAGGGAGGGCATTAGCGCCCTCCAAAGTATTTATGTGATTAAAGCTGTTTGTAGATCGCTTCAATTTGCTTAACCTGCTCGCTCTGCTCATCTAACCCTGTGTAATGGGCCAGTGTTTTACATACGCCATATTGGTTCAATGATGTTTGAAGCTCGACTGCTTGAGGATCGCTGTCGTTGGTATATTTAAGGGCCGCCGCAATCCCTTTCAATAGCGTTTTGTTTTCAACACCGTACTCGATTGTACCGAGTAATGGCTTGATTAATCTATCATTGGGGCCTAATTTTCGTATTGGCTGACGACCAACGCGATCCACTTCATCCACCAAATATGGGTTGGCAAAGCGGCTCAATATTTTTTCGATATAAGTGGCGTGCAATTCACGGTCAAAACCGTAACGACGAATGAGTACTTCACCGCTTTCGTACATGGCTTGCTTCACTTGCTGACGAATTGCAGGATCTTCAATCGCTTCACGAATCGTCTTATGACCACTCAAACAACCCAAATAGGCGGTAATGCAGTGCCCAGTATTTAGGGTGAAGAGTTTACGCTCAACAAAAGCCATCAGATTATTGGTTTTTTCCATCCCTTCAATGTTGGGGATCTCACCTTTAAATTGCTGTTCATCAACAATCCATTCGCTGAAACTTTCAACCGTCACGGCCAACGGGTCATCGTTCGCGGCTTCGACAGGTGGCACAATGCGATCCACCGCGGAATCGACAAAACCAATTAACTCATCGGTTTTAGCATGCAGCGATGGGTCTAGATATTTATACACTTCGCCTTTCAGGTGTGTTGTACCGCGAACCATGTTTTCACAAGCGATCACATTGAGTGGCTGTTCATTGCCCGCTTCAAATCTTTTGGTGATGCCTTTGGCGATCGTTTTCGCAATGATATCAAGCACTGCAGGGCCGACAGCTGTAGTGACTAAATCCGTTTTTACAATGCGATCAATCACATCATTACTGGCTGAATTCACCGCAGTGACATGAGTGACAGTATCAATTTTGCACTCAGAACCCACTACCTTTACTTTGTATTCTTGACGATGACTCAATTGATCGACCAAAGGTTCATTTACATCGGCAAAAGTCACTTCAATGTCTGCATCGGCCAATAATTTACCAATAAAACCACGACCAATGTTACCCGCGCCAAAATGTACTGCATTTTTCATAATCTTACCTACCAAAAACTTATCTAAAAGAGAAAAGAGCGCTTAATACTTCAATTGAGGTGAGGTCAGCAGTATAGGGGAACAGCCGACCTCGTTTTGCCTCAGGAGCAAAAGCGTTACGCTGCTTGGTTACCCGATAGGATCGCCAAGATATCGCTCACGTCTCTGGTTGAGGTGAGCTTCTCGATAGCATCAGGCTCATCGAGTGCGTTGGTAATGGTGGTAATAACTTGAATATGTTCATCATTTTTGGCGGCAATACCGATAACCAGTTTCGCTACGCCATCTTGGTCGTCCGTAAACTGCACACCAGCAGGATATTGGCAAATCACAATACCCGTTTTAATCACACGGTCTTTGGCGGCGACGGTGCCATGAGGAACGGCAATCGATTCTCCAAGATAAGTGGATACCATTTTCTCACGTTCAAACATGGCATCAACATACTCAGGCTCCGCATAGCCAAGCTCAACTAACTTATTGCCAGCGAAACGAATGGCTTCTTCTTTATTAGCGGCATTCAAACCTAAGTGAATGTTTTCTTTTTGGATTTGAAAAACGGACGGTTTTTGAATTTCAAAGCTGTCGTCATTCGCAGCGAGGATGGATACTTTAATCACATCGCTATCATTCGCCGCCTTAGGGCGTTGAGCTGCCAAAAGCTTAGTCACAAGCTGGTTGTACATTTCACTGTCTAAAAAGTTGCTCAGTGAAATATGCTGTGCACTGGGTGCATGTGTGCGTGCGCGGCCAGTCAGGTCTTTATGAGTAATCACGATTTCTGCGTTCTCCGGCAAACTATTGATGGCAAGGTTAGTGACATGAATCGCTAAGCCCGCATCTTTGATTTTTTTACGCAGCATGCTTGCGCCCATTGCGCTTGAACCCATACCCGCATCGCAAGCAACAATAATGCTTTTCACGTTGGCTAAATCAATATTGCTTTTTTGAGAAGCCGTCGTCATATTGCCCTTTGCGCTCGATTTCATCTCTTTCATTTGTGATGTGGCTTTTTCTAACGCCGCTTCATCACCTTCTTCCTCGGTGCTGCTCTGTGCTTTCATCAATAATGACGCAACGGTAAAGGACACACCTGCCGCACCAAATATTGAGCATAATACGCCAACAATCGATCCTTTCTGTGTCATCAGTAGCACTGCAAAGATAGAGCCAGGAGACGCTGGAGAAACAATACCTGCATTGAAGAGAGTCAAAATGAACACCCCTGTCATACCACCAGCAATCGCTGCAAGAATCAGACGTGGATTCATCAGTATGTATGGGAAATAAATCTCATGGATGCCGCCGAAGAAGTGAATGATGGAAGCGCCACCAGCTGTTTGACGTGCTGTACCTTTACCAAACACCATGTAAGCCAACAAAATACCGAGACCAGGGCCAGGGTTTGCTTCAATTAAGAAGAAGATTGACTGCCCCATTTCACTGGCTTGTTGAATACCTAACGGTGAGAAAATACCGTGGTTAATCGCGTTGTTAAGGAACAAGATCTTCGCGGGTTCAACAAAAATAGAGGTGAGTGGTAAAAGGTGTGCTGAAACTAGGAAGTTTACTCCTGCCGCTAAACCACCAGAGAGCACTTTGACAAATGGCCCAATAAGGTAAAACGCCAAGATTGCGCCAAGCATACCAATAATGCCTGCCGAGAAGTTGTTTACCAACATCTCAAAACCGCTTTTTACTTTACCTTCAACACGTTGGTCAAAGGTTTTGATCGCCCAACCACCCATAGGGCCAACCATCATGGCTCCCATGAACATGGGGATATCTGTTCCGACAATCACACCCATTGTGGTGATAGCACCGACAACAGCGCCACGTTCTCCACCAACCAATTTACCACCCGTGTAACCAATCAGCAGTGGTAATAAGTAAGTAATCATCGGCCCAACCATAGATGCTAACGTTTCATTCGGTAGCCAACCTGTTGGGATAAATAGTGCGGTTATAAAGCCCCACGCGATAAACGCGCCAATGTTTGGCATAACCATGTTAGATAAGAAGCGACCAAAATTTTGTATCTTGATCTTTGCATCTGGTGATATCATGTGGATTCCCCGTTCGATGTTCTGATGAATATTGTTGTTGTAGCGGTTCTGCGAAAAACCGTTGATTGCTTAGTACACAATCAATTTACCACACAATTTCATTCTGGAACTGACGACGGGTTTTTCGTGATCAGCCCCTCATAAATCCTAGCTTACAAATCATTTCTTCGTGATCATGGTCATTAAATTGACATGTAAATTTACAACAAAAAACAAAAATACAACTTGTCAATAAGATTTAAACGACCAACATCATACTTTTTTAATTTTAACTTTTAATAAAAAGGAGATTAAAGTCACACTTTCACTTTAATTATTAAAGATTAAAGAACCGAAAGTGATAAACATCACAATTGCATCTTTATTTCACTAATCAAAATAAAGCCACCACTTCCATATTGTCTATTTTGTAACTTATATACACAAAACCATATTAATATTAGCTCATACATTAATATGGCTTTTTTTACTAACAACATCGGATCTTCCTCTAAAAGCAGGCCAAGGATACGCTCCAATTCACAAACCGAACAATAAGAGGTGGGACGAGTATAGCCTTACAACGCAAAATGTTTTGACCCTGAGCATTCCCTGTTAGAATCGGCTGTACTGTTAACCATAGACGCTGTGAACGAATTCATGAAAGAAAGAGTGGTTGTTTCCGTTTCATCCATCCATGGGACGAAGCACTTTCATCTCGGTAAATGGTTCCGACATTTTTTAAAAGGTTTTGGCTATGTGCTGGTTGCCAGCATTCTCGCCACTGGCGGCGTTATCTATTACCTTCTTGATGAAGTTGATTTTGCTAAACTTAAGCAACAAGAGTTAGAGAGCCAGTCGATGTCACTGACCGAAGAAGTCACCTCTTTAAAGGAGCTAAAAAACAGCTTAGAGAATGACCTGCTCGAACGAGAAGAGAAGATGCAGGTTGTTTCAGACAGGCTCGGCGATCTTGAAAAAGTATTGGGGATGGATGAAAGCGGAGCGGAATTAGAATCACGTTTAGACACCGCCGCTATCACTTCTTCAGTTAGAATGGTGATGCTGACCCAAATACCCAGCGGTGCACCTGTGCATAATGCGAGAATTTCGTCAGGATACGGTGAGCGTATTCATCCTGTCACTGGCAACGTCAAAATTCACCGCGGGCAAGATTTTGCGGTTAACATAGGCACACCAATTTATGCACCAGCCGATGGCGTTGCCGAAGTCACTCGCGCCAGTGATAAAGGGTCAGGCAATTTTTTACGCTTACAGCACTCTTATGGATTTACCAGCTCCTATTCTCATTTGCAAAAATTTGCCGTGAAAGGGGGCGATTTTGTACAGAAGGGCGACTTAATTGCTTATTCTGGAAACAGTGGGTTATCTTCTGGCCCACATTTGCACTATGAAATTCGATTTGTCGGCCGTTCATTAGATCCAAGACCTTTTGTTGATTGGGGCGTGAATGATTTTGAAACGATATTTAGTAAGGTAAGAGGTATCCGATGGGAATCTTTAGTAAACAAAGTCGAGCTAAGAGTCAGCACTCAGCTACAACTCTCATCGCAAAAGGCTGTTCCATTAGTGGGGAACTCAGGTTAGAAAGCGACATTCAAATTGACGGGTCGGTAGAAGGTCAATTGCACGTTGATAAAACCATCGTCATTAGTGAAACAGGCACGGTTAATGGTGAGCTGTACGCAGGCCACATCATCATTAATGGAGAGTTCCAAGGTACATGTCACGCGACTAAAATTGAAATTTTAAGCAAAGGGAGCGTCACAGGGTCTATTTATAGCGACGACTTGAGCATTGAACAAGGTGGGCGCTTTAATGGAGTAACCTACCCTGCCCCGGAGAAACAAGTAGTTGAATTAAAAGAAGCGAAAATCGCTGCTGAAGGTTAATTCAACTACCGATTTCGTTCGCACTTCCCCATTTGATAGAAAGTCCCATTTGCTACAAAGTGTAAAAAGGCCTGCTTATGTTAGCAGGCCTTTTGTTTATGAATGTCCTTTCCCAACAGGGAGAGACTTAGAAACCTTCGATATTTTTTGCTTCTAATTCCGCAAAGTATTTTACGGTTTTCACTTTTAGTTCTTGAGTCGATGGTTCATCACATACAATCACTGATTTCGCGTGAAGTTGTAGTGCGGAGACTGTCCACAAATGGTTGACGCTTCCTTCCACGGCCGCTTGCAAAGCCAGCGCCTTATTGTGGCCTGTCACCAAAATCATGATCTCTTCTGAATCTAGCAGTGTGCCTACACCAATCGTTAGCGCGTATTTAGGAACTTGGTTGATATCACCATCAAAGAAGCGAGAGTTTGCAATGCGTGTATCTTCTGTCAGTGTCTTAATGCGAGTGCGTGACGAAAGTGAAGAAGCAGGCTCGTTAAACGCGATGTGCCCATCATTACCCACACCGCCCATAAATAGATTAATGCGGCCGTATGATTTAATTTTGTCTTCATAGCGCTTACATTCTGCATCAACATCTGGTGCGTTGCCATTCAGTAAGTTGATATTTTCTTCTTGAATATCAATATGATTGAAGAAATTGTTATACATAAATGAGCGGTATGACTCCGGATGATTTTCAGGAATACCAATGTATTCATCCATATTAAATGTCACGACATGCTTAAAGCTCACCTCGCCTGCTTTATGCATTTCAATCAGTGCATTATAAGTCGTCAATGGTGTACCACCAGTAGGTAAACCCAATACAAAAGGACGGTCTGCCGTTGGGTTGAATGCGTTGATACGTTTTACGATGTGTGCTGCTGCCCACTTGCCGACTTGTGCAGCCTGTTTTAACGGGATAAGTCTCATGATTGGCCCCTAGTTATTGGAATATAATGGTGTAATAGAACATTAATTCGCATTATAAAATAAGTATTGGGTAACTGCCATTGTTTTAGGTCAAATTTTCGCTCTTTCTTCAAATCTCAACCAGAAATGCGCTTAAATTTGTAGCAATTTCTACAGGTAAGCTTAACTAATACGGCACATGCTATAACCAAATGAGATAAAAATTCATCTATAAAATTAAGTAAAGTTTGAGTCGCTATCACTCCACTATCTGGCGAAGCGTGCATTCATTACCCATACTTGGAGTAACAAGCAAGAAAGGAGCAAATGCCATGAAAAACGAACTTGAACCCGCGAAAATTCTCCATGCTTATGAAACAGTAATGGCGCATGGTACACCGACTGAGTTCGGGAAAATCTATGAAGGTATCGAAGCTTTTTCAGACTATGACGGCTATAACATTTACATGCGAGGAAATGGTGTGGAGCTAAAAGTTGGCTTCCACAATACCTACCATCTCGATTATGACCAAGAGCATCTACGCGACAGCTTTTTGAAAAAAGTAGCCATTTTGGCTAAGTAGCGGTGTTGACCCAGCTCATGGATTGGCTAAGCGCGACCAAATGAGCAGAGTGGCGATAATGCAAAGCCCGAGTGAGTCATCAATACTAGGGCTTTGAGCGAAAGCACTTTTCTCATCTTGATTGAGTCACACTCTTTTGCACAGAGATCTCTTATATGAAAGGCGATGCGAGCAAGTTTGTCAGCCTTATTGAGACAATAAGGCTGAAGAAATAAATGAGAAAGCTGACCAAATTACGGCTTAAGATCCTGCATTAGAGATACAGATTAATCTTCTTCCGTTAAGCTAACTTCTTCATCATTATAGTCATCACCACTTTCAGGTTTATTGCGACCGTTCAACGTATGGAAACGCTTACGACCACGAGCAAGTTGAGTGTATTTTAACCAGACACGCTCTAACTTAGATTTCGCTTTACCTGGGTTTTCAATCGCCTTAACAAAATGAGCTTCTTCGGCATTCTCTGGCGTGAGTTCACCAGATTCAAGACCAAGCATGGTACCACCATAAATGGCGAGAAGTTCTTCTTCTGCAAGAGTAAAATCACCAGACTTAGCAAAGCCTCGTGGAAACTTTGTATTGTCGTAAAAACGTTTTTTTCCGTGACGGAATTCAGTCTCAGACATATCAACCTCATGTGAATGGCGCTACTACCATGTAGCGATAGATCACGCGAAAATTAGGCGTAAATCTCCGAAAAGAAAAACAAAAATTTTTTATCGTCATAATTGCACTTCCTTGTTAATCTGACGGGGTAATTTCAGAGGATTTAATATGGATGTAAAAGTTTTTCGCACTTTTCTCGAACTCGCCAAAGTACGTCATTTTGGGCGAGCAGCTGAAAACCTTTATTTGACCCAAGCCGCCGTCAGTGCACGCATCAAGCAATTAGAAAATTATTTTGATGCTCAACTGTTTACGCGTGATCGCAACAACATAAAGCTCACATCGGCAGGAGAACGACTCGTTGGCTATGCCGAAGTGATGGTGGCAACCTTGCAACAAGCCAAGTTTGAGCTCTCTTTGGAAAATGGCCGAGCTTTACAGCTGACATTAGGGGGAACGCCCAACGTTTGGGATGCTCATCTACAAAACTGTTTAAGCGTTGTGACTGATGCTTTTAGCGGTTATGGCTTTATGGCGGAAGTTATGGGGCGCGAGCAGCTCAACCGCAGCCTACTGGAGCGTACCTTAGATATGGCGTTTGCCTTTGACCCAATTAAAGCCGAAGAGCTAAACTGCAAAAAAGTCGCAGATTTAGTACTTGTGTTGGTTTCGACGCGTCCTGACACATTGGAAACCGCCTTTGATAATAAATACGTGTACGTCGATTGGGGAAGCCGTTTCGCTTCCGAGCATGCTGAGCGACATCCGAAGACGCCAACCCCCTATTTACGCACCTCGACCGCTCGTATCGCACTTGATTTCATTTTAGAAAAAGGGGGAAGCGCTTACCTTCCTACTTCACTTGTTGAACCTTTTATCCACTCTGGCCAATTGTATCGAATTGACAATGTGGAAGATTGGCAGCGTCCCATCTTCCTCAGCTACCGAAAAAACAGCTCATCGATAGAAGCCATTATGCAAGTGGAAAAGTTAGTCAAAAACATCAACCCTAGTAGTGCTTACTCATTACAACAAGCGGGCGAGGTCATTCTCGACTGACCCAACAAATTCATAACGCTGTAGCGGGTATTGAATACAGCGTTATGAATATCCTTTTTCAAGAGAAGCCGCAGAAAAAGCCATCCAGTTCCGAAAATGGCTAGTATCGACAGAATTCATGCATACACTTAGCTTAATAAAAACTGCATAAGGCTCGTTATACCAAATGGCACTATGGATGGAACTCGATAAAGAACAATGCCAACAAGCTCGCACTAGCCGTGATCCGCGATTTGATGGACGATTTTTCGTTGCCGTCAAAACAACCAACATCTTTTGTCGCCCAATATGTCCGGCAACCCTGCCAAAAGAAAAGAATGTTGAATACTTCGCCAACTCCGCACTGGCTCTACGAGCGGGTTATCGGCCATGCCTGCGTTGCCGCCCAGACAGTGCACCTCATTCTTGGGCATGGAAAGGAGTTGAAACCACCTTCTTGCGTGCAATCAAGCTTATTGAGCAAGGTGAATTACAATCGAGCAATCTGGCTCAATTTGCCGAACGTTTGGGGATCAGTGACCGCTACCTACGACAACTGTTTCAAACTCATTTAGGAGTGTCACCGAAACAATATGCTCAGTACCATCAGTTGATGTTTGCTAAGCAGTTGTTGCATTCCAGTGCTCTGTCCATTACCGATATAGGATTCGCTTGTGGGTTCAACAGTACCCGCCGCTTTAACGATGCGTTTATCAAAACGTTGCAACTGACCCCCAGCCAAGTGCGGCAATCTAAAACTGCATTGATGACAAAAAACCTATTAACACTCTCTTTTCGCGGCCCTTTCGATTGGCAACATATGCTAGATTTCTATCGATTACGTGCAGTAAACGCCATTGAACAGGTCAGTAACAATCATTATCAACGCACCTTCAACATACACAATACGACTGGCTGGTTTCGTGCCAGCTTAACCTCTGAGACCCATTTAGAGGTTGAATTCGAGTTGCAAGACATCACCAAACTGCGTTACTTGGTGGCAAAACTACGCCGCCTATTTGACCTCGAAGCCGACATCAGCCACATCGAGGCCTATTTGGAAGACTGCGCTCCGGGTTTAGTCACTCGTTCAGGAATCCGTATTCCCGGCGTTTGGAATTGTTGGGAAGCGGGAGTCAGAGCTATTTTAGGTCAACAAGTTTCGATAAAAGCAGCCATTAGCCAGCTCAACCTGTTAGTCGATGCGGTGAACCCAGCTCAAAATACGAGCAGTTACTTTCCAAGCCCGGAACAAATCGCACAGCTTGACTTGCACTTTTTAAAGATGCCACACAGCCGAAAAGAGACCTTAACACGCTTTGCTCAATTCATGTGCCAACACCCTGAAGCCGATGTGGATGCTTGGCTTTCACTAAAAGGTATTGGGCCGTGGACCGTAAACTACGCTAGGTTAAGAGGTCAGTCCGATTCAGATTGCTTTCTAGACACTGATTTGGTGGTTAAGAAGGCCTTAAGCCATTTTCCTGAGCTGAACGCAGACAAGGTTTCACCTTGGGGAAGTTACGCCACCTTTCACTGTTGGAATTACTAATATGAATAGCTTCACCCACTATCACAGCCCCTTAGGAATCATGACATTGCAAGCCTGCGAGCAGGGTTTATTGGGGGCTTGGTTTGAAACCGAAACCACCATGCCAACAGAGTTAGGGGTAAAATCCGAACAGTGCACTATACTCATCAATACTATCAAACAGTTAGATGAGTACTTTTCCGGGAAACGGACTATATTTACTTTACCTTTAGCGGCAAAAGGCACCGAGTTCCAACAATCTGTGTGGCAAGCATTATGCAAGATACCTTATGGCGAAACTTGGAACTACCAACAGATTGCAGAGGCGATCGGTAACCCCAAAGCCGTAAGGGCTGTCGGCTTGGCCAATGGTAGAAATCCAATTTCGATCATCGTTCCTTGCCATAGAGTGATCGGAAAAAGTGGTAAACTCACTGGCTATGCGGGGGGCTTAAACCGTAAAGCGAGCTTATTAGAACTTGAGCGAACAACAACAGAGGTTGCAGCAACATGATAAGATCTACGGCAAAATCAATCAGTATTCTCGTCCTTATAGCCACTTTGCAAGGCTGTTTTCAAGATGACCTTGAACGTTGGTTAAACCGTGAAACTTATGAGTTCAAAGGGTCTTATGACAACCAGTTCAATGATGACTTATTGATTTTCGAAGAGGGTGTTGTACGTGCTGAATCTGAAACTCAGCACTGGTCTCGCGCTTACAGCGTAGATGGTAATCAACTGACGATCCAGCTACGCAATAACTCGAAAGAAAAACGAGAAGATATCGTGCTTGTGATCCATGGCAAAGGAGAAGTGCTCACATGCAGTGTCTGCGCCATGTATAAATTGAGTAACGTATGGGTAAAAACAGGCAATGTTGAAGCCAAACCGTCTGGAGTAGAAAACGCGAGCCAATAACTCGCGTTAACGCAATGACCAGTTCTACTCACTCATGTTTACCCGCGCCTAAGCTCAAAAATTAAGCTTTTATCTATTTTAAAAACCATCGCACACACTCGCTCTGTCATTTACCCAAAATTCAAGTAAGGTAGAGATATCAGACTGTTGAATTGAATGGATCTCGTGAAATAAGGAGATAATGATGGCAGAAAAACTGTCAACCTCAGCACTGGCTAAATTGCGTAATACAGATGCTAAACAACTATTCAGTAACCTCCAAAAAGCAGGGTACATTAACCGCTTCGACAACAAGTGGGTATTAACAGAACTGGGAGCAAAATTTGGCGGCGAATACGCCCAGCACACGCAATATGGCCAATTTATTGTCTGGCCGGAAAACTTGCTCGTCGACACACAAGCCACCAGCGGAAAGACGTTAAGTGCCACTCAGCTTGGCGATCATTTCAGGCTCAACCCCAAAAAAATAAATCAACTATTGAGTGAGTTAGGCTGGATATCTAAAACAGAAAAAGGCTGGCAAGTAACGGAGGCTGGGCTCAGAGCTGGCGCCCAGCAACGTGAAGACAAAGCTTCTGAGCAATTATTTGTTGTTTGGCATGATACGGTGACTCGCCATAAACGTCTGAAACAATCCATTGTCGAATTTTTAGGGCAAGAGGCTCACAGCCAATCGACCGATAAATCATTGTCCCACTTTCGCCAAAAATTTGAGGCAAAACATCGCACCTTAGATGGCCACTATGTTCGCTCAACCGGCGAATTATTGATCGATAATTGGCTCTATTTGGCGGGCGTCGTCCACGCTTATGAGCGTCAGTTGCCGATAGAAGCTGATGTGATGTGTGATTTTTATCTGCCAACAGGGAAAGTCTATTTACAATATTGGGGTTCAGATAGTGGCGCAACCGACGAAAAAACGCGCTTACAAACTCAAGCGATTTACCACGATCACGGCTTTGCTCTGATTAATATTCACCCGCAAGACATTGCGCAGTTAGATGACATTCTGCCCAGAAAACTGCGAGAGTTTGGGATTAAAGCGTATTAATCGCGTTGGCAAGATGCCCCCTTCCTCTCGTCACTGAGAGAGCAACACGAGAGAAAAGGGGCAAAAAATAAAACCTATATTAACGATAAGAAGAATAGCGAGCTCTAGCCGCCTCTTCTTTCGGAACGATGGTTTTACCAATCGGAGCCAAAGAAATAACCGCGAGTTTCAAATGCTGTAGTGCGAAAGGGATGCCAATGATGGTAATAAAACACGCCACCGCCGATAAAATATGACCAACGGCTAACCAAAAACCAGCGAAAACAAACCAAATCACATTGCCGATTAAGCCAAATGGGCTGGTACCAATATCTTGCTGATTGGTCAATTCATCACGGGAAATCGCCTCTTGTCCAAAAGGAAAAAACGAAAAGTTACCGATAACAAAGCAAACACGCCCCCATGGAATGCCAATAATGCTGATAAAGGCAAGGAGACCAAAAAACCACCAAGCGAGCCCCATAAACACTCCGCCCAGTAAAAACCAAATAATATTGCCGATTGTTCTCATCACTACTACTCCGTACAAAATAGATCCATAAACCCTTTCAGTATCATTGCATGACCTGAACGGAAGATTAACGCTAGGCTAAACCATGCCATACCGCCGTAACGCCGCTTATCGTACAAAGCAGCAACGCAGCGAAACGGATGTTATCTTTGGGCAGTGATTGCGTGGTCATCATCGCCAACTTATAGCCCAACCAAGCTGAGGGGATAAGCGGAATCGTTATCCATAAATGATGCAACGTCAGAAAACCTGCCGGTATTTGAATGATCAAAGAGATGATCGAGCTAAACACAAAAAATGCCGAAAGATTACCACGCAACTGATTCGCTTCTTGATGCTGTAGGATCAACGCCATCGGCGGCCCACCAATCGCGGAACTGGTGCCAAAGAAGCCGGAGAAAAAACCCGCAATACCCATTTTTATCGGGGTAGGTTCGATGCGATACGGCAATAAACTAACAGCCACGGCAAATAACACCAATAAACCAAGCCATAACGCCAGTACATCCGTCGAGACTAAAACCAGAAGGATACCGCCCGCAATTGAACCGGGAACGCGACCAATCAGCGCCATTTTTAAACCGCCGAGCTCAATGTTCGAGCGATGCTTTAAGGCGTTCAAGATAGAAATAAACAGCGCCACGATACAAATGGGGGCAGGAACGTAATCGGCGGAGATCAAGAACAGCAAGGGCGCTGCGACGATCGCCAAACCAAAACCAATCGCCGTTTGCACAAATGAACCCAAGAAAATAAGAAACATGGCGATAAGCGCCGTACTACTGAACATTTCCATTAAAATGCCTATAAGCGAAACAAAGAAAAGTAATGCCCATAGAGAGCATTACTTCGTTCACGTTATCAGCAATTTTCGATCAAGAGAATAGCCAAATGGATCTATCGGTCTGGTATCAGTAAGCAACACCAATACGTTGACGAGGGTGAGCGGCACTTTCTAACTCATCGATCATCGCGAGGGCATAATCACTGACTGAGATTTTGCTGTTACCTTCAGCATCAGACAATAGAGCGTCACCGCCCACACGGTAAGCACCTTGTTTCTCACCCGGAAAAATCTCAGCGGCCGGGCTAACAAATGTCCAATTAACCTTGCTTGTACTCGCACGGAAGAGATCCAACGCTTCGCCTTGCGCTAATGCTTCCCCTTTGTACTCTTCAGGGAAACCTTCTACGGTCACCAATTTGATACCGGGAGCGACTTCCAATGAACCCGCACCACCAACCCACAGTAGGCGATCCACACCCACTTGCGGTAGATCCGACAGCAGTTTTTGCGCTGTAGCTGCAACAATATCGTGGTTGCCAGCTGCACGTCCGCCGATAGAAGCGATCACGACATCAACACCAGCTAACGCAGCGCTAATTTTTGACAAAGGCTGTTGTAAGTCAAATGACTGAACGCTAACGCCTTCAGCATCAACTTTACTTGGATCACGCACTAACGCTACCACTTCGTGGCCCCGTGCTTTTGCTTCATTGACAATGTGACTACCAATCCAACCTGATGCGCCTAATACTGCAATTTTCATAATTTATTTCCTCATTCGGTTTCTGTTTCTCGACAACAATTGTAGTCTAGTAGTTAAACGAAGGAGGAAAAACACCCAAAAATGATGTAGATTGTATCAATATTCGTATCTAATAAAGGCCTACCATGGACAGACTAACCGCCATGCGCAGTTTTATCGAAGTGGCAAATACTGCCAGTTTTACCAAAGCCGCAGACAACTTGAGCTTAAGTCGATTACAAGTGTCACGTCATGTCCAAGAAGTTGAGGATTGGTTAAAGCAGAGGTTACTGCACCGCACGACACGCAAAGTCAGCCTAACCACCGCCGGTGAAGAGGCTTTAATCCGTTGCGAACAAATTTTGCACCAAACTGCCGAACTCGAAACACAGGCGTTGGAACAGTCACAACTCTTAAACGGTACCATTCGCATTGCCGCGCCGATAGGCCTTGCTCAAAACATGTTATTGGCCGTTGTTGAAGACTTCACGCAACGACACCCCAATGTGTTAATTGACATTGTCGCTTCAGATCGCCTTTCACAACTGGTCGATGAACGCGTGGATATTGCCCTGCGTTTTACCCAACAGCCGGATGATACGCTCATCGCTCGCCGTTTAATGAGCGTCGGCACCGTCATATGCGCTTCCCCTAGCTATCTCAACCAACACCCTCCTATCAATACACCCAATGACTTAACCCAGCACAACTGCTTTGTGCACATGAGTAATAACAAGTGGGATGTGGTTAAAGACAATGAACAGCTCTCTGTCACCGTGAATGGCAACATCCGCGCTAATGATATGGAAATTTTATGCCGTGCTGCCCTACATCACAAAGGCATCGTACGGCTACCATGCGATCTTGCAAATGTCTTTATCGCCTCAGGAACACTAGTACGCGTTTTGCCAGAGTTTCACAGCCCAAGCAGCGCACTATGGGCTGTGTATCTTTCTCGTAGCTATCAAACCCCATTGGTTCGCCAATTCATTGATTTCATCGCTCAAAGCTGGAAAAACGATCTCATCGCTTAGCGTTAAGTCATTCTAGCTAATAATTTAATCAATATTATTAGCTAGATTAAACATAGCGTTAATGCCAAAAATGAAATTATCTATAATTAATATTGTAGATGACCTCATTTATCTCACAGACATACTATCTACCTATTAAAAAGTTAAGTAAAAATAAAAATATATTTTTACTTACACTAAAACAATCAACAATAAATGTTGATAAGTTACTTAATACTATTAGTAAAAATAACCAGTATTGTTGAAATCATCATTTAACCCTGAAATAAAAATTTCATCAAGTAAATGAGCGTTTATTATCCCTTTCAATATCTCACACAAAAACATGATTAAGCTAGCAAATTAAGTGCTTAATAAATAACAAAAATGAAATTAAACTTAAGATCTATCTATGAATATCATTATAAAATCATTTTATTTACATACTGATATGTACATATTAGTTATGCAACCTTGATTAACTGAAATCACTAACTATATTTAGCCACATAAAGATTATAAACATGTAAATATCAACACTAATATCAATAAGATTTAATAAATATAACCAAAAAACCATTCGAAATGGTTAAATCAGTACAGTGATATTCTGTGGATCCATAAATAAACGTCAGTAGGTATTGAATGAAAAAAATAGAAATACTTATCGTGGTTGATTGTGCCGGATCATTAGCAACCACGAGCTTAATGGATAACGTTTACTTAATTGATAGTAACCAATGGCTTGGCTCTTGGGATGAAGGAACGTGCCAACTCCACACGGTATCTCAAGATGGTCAGTTTATTTGCTGGCGTAGCTGCGCCATTTCGCCAGATGACGAAGTCAATATAACGGGATTCTCTGGTGACATGATTGATCAAAAAGCTTGCTTACCAAGCCCTGTTAATGACGCGTGGGAAGGCAGAGTTCAGACTCGCGGGGATACTGGGCGTTACCTATATACCATTTCTCTTTCAATAAACGGAATAACAATGAATTTTTCACCTTATCTCGAAGTTCAATAACTCCATCTAAATAAGGAACATTGTATGAAAAAAGTAGAAATACTCATGGTCGTAGATGCAGCAGCAGCGCTTGCAAGTCGAGATCTGCAAAGTAACATTTATCTCATTGATACAAATAAATATATGGGCTCGGGTAATGAAGGCCAAGCTGAGTTAAAAACAGCCTGTAAAGACGGTCAATTATTATGCTGGCGAGTTGTCGCTATTTCACCAGACAATGAAGTTGATATTGTCGAGTTTAATGGGCAAATGATAAATGACAGAGTTTGTATACCCACTAAACAAGGACTAAGCGGTGATGAATTCTGGGAAGGCCGAGTTGAAGCGCAAGGACAAGCTAGCACACAACAATACAATGCGACCTTGTCTATTGATGGTGCAAGATTAACGTTTGATCCTTTCCTCGTTATTTCACTGTAGAGGGCGAACTCATGTTAAGCCCAAATGTTGATACCGCATTAAATATGCTGACCGACGTATATACTGATTTTTTAGGTATTAGTAACTACGATGCAACGTGCAACTCTCTCTTTATTGGCCATGTAGCAAAAGATCCAAACTGGCTCGTAGAAGTTCGAAGCAGGACTGAGATCTTAAGAGCGGTAATGAATGAGTTTATGCAACAAAAGCCTAAAATTTTTGCGCAAATTATTACATCGTTTATTAATTATCAGACCACGTTCGATGCCTGCGCACAAAACAGTAAGGCGATAACAAGTACGAAGCAATGGATTGAATGCTTACAATTATTGCAAAAAACGTTAAAGCAAAATATCACGTTAACAAATGAAGCTCAGCAAGTTTTCACGAAATCTTACAGCCAAGCGAAAAATGCAGAGGAGCTGCTCGCATCCAGCATTCAAGATGGCTGGAATGAACTTGCGAGCGAAGAACAAGCAATGGTACGCATTGCAACAGAGATAGGCTCTCTATCGCAATCCATTGCCAGTTTAGGAGCCAATGTCACGGCGGCCCAATTAAGAGCAGGAAAAGCTTACATACAAAGTATGGTCACTATTTCCTACGGTGTCGTAATGGGAGCAACGACGTCTGTACCATTCCTTTCCTTTGCTGGTGCGCTATTCACGGTTGGTTACAGTGCATACAGCACAATATCGAGCGCGAAAGAGGTACAACAAGATTTAGACAAACTCACTCAATTACAAACACTAGCCAGTGAAGAAGCACAAGCGGCTGCCATTACTAAAGCCATTATTCAAACCCTCAGCAACATGAGCGAAGAATTCCTAAAGATTGATGATAACTTGCCAGCACTTTCATTGTTATGGCAAGACGAATTAGACAAGGTAAACGAACTGATCAACGCCTTACAAAGCGGTTCAGACCCAGCCCTATTGACTGATTTGCAAACCATCAAGATTGCTTCAGCCTCATGGAAAACCATTTCAGAATTTGTGCAACTCATTAGTTTACCGCCAAACGTTGGAAAACCCGTTTTAGTCAACACACTAAATAACACCATTCAAGAACAGTAAAGGAGATACGCAATGTCACAACAAGTTACTCAGTTGAACCCAACACAGCAAACCACTCAATCTGCATTTTTGGCAACCACAGTCATCACAGCGCAGTGCCATGCCATTTTAAACACACAATTTACGCCACCTACGGTAAAACCAGATTGGTTTGATGACCTGAGTAAAAAATTAGACTCAGCCAAATTGGTTGCTAAGCAATGGATTGACGATTTGGGACCACAAGTATCAGCATCGATTCCCTCCAGCGTAATTAATTTTGACGCCACTTTCCAAGCATCAATCGATGCCATTCATGAGTTATATAAAGCGGATCCAACAGCAAGTGGCAAAGACAATACGACGGTTCAGCAAGCTTCACAGATTATGACCGCCCTATCTTCTCAAGTCAGCGGTATCGAAGCCACAGTCAAAGGGATGAATAAGGAACTCTCTGATTGGGGGGTGAAAATGCAAGCAGCACATGATGACTTAGTCAATGGTGCGACCAATATTCAAAAAACAATTATCGATTTACAAACAGATATTGAAAGTATGAATAACGCAATAGACAACAATCGTGCAGCCATTGAGAAACTGAATAAAGATCTAGTCTATGCACAAGTTGCGGTTGGTGTTGGCATCTTTATGCTCGTCGCAGGCGTTGCGCTTACCATCGCAACCGCTGGTACCGCAGCTGTAGTCTCCGGCGGTATCGCAGCCGTTGGCGCGGCATCGATTATTGCTGGTGGTGTTACGTGGGGCGTATTACAAAATCAAATTGATGATGACTACGACAGCATCGCGCAAGAACAAAAGCAAAAAGCTGAAGATCAACAACAGATTATCGCTTTACAGGGGCTTTCCAATGCCAGTAGCGCCGTCGTTTCAGCGATTGAAACATCGACATCAGTATTATCTGATTTTGAAACGACGTGGACTGTCTTTGGTAACGAGTTAGATGATGTAGTAACCAAGCTTAATAATGGTGCATCCATGCAGAGCATTATTATGGAAAAAGTGATGTCTGACGCAGCGAAAAACGAATGGGATGATGCGGTTGAACTTGCTAAACAGCTAGCTAGCGCAAAAATAGCTATCGAAACGAAAGAGTTAGCACCTGCAGTAAAACAAGCAGCTTAAACATTACTAAAGGGGGTTACGCCCCCTTTTATTCTTTTTCGAGGACCATCATGAATCAATCAGCCAGCGAGCAACTTCAAACCGACATTCCTGCATCTATTAGCGCTATGGTGTTACTAAATTCTGCATGCCAAGGCGTTGTTGAAACTTATATTGATCAAGGCAATGCAGAACATTGGTATGCTCAGGTAGAACAAAATTTAAATGCGGTGCAAAAACTGGTACGACAATGGCGTTTGAGTGGTAATTTATATTTTTCAAATGACATTATGGACAGTGTTCTTTCCATTGCGAATACATTCAAAGATTCTAATGTTCAAATTTTAACGTTATTCAAAGCACTAGAAACCCGTTTTGATACCGCCCAACTACAGCAGCTCACTTCATTAATCTTAACATTACAAAATCCGATTCAAAGTCTTACATCAAATATAAAACGTTATGATGAGGGATTGAATGCTTGGGCTCGCCAAGTGGAAGATGCTCATAACACATTGCAACAAACTATTGCACAGATCCAGCAAGAAGAAGTTTCCATCCAAGCAGAAATTATCGCCACTAACGCCCAAATTGATCTAATGAAACAGCAGATAGCAGCATTTAAAACCGCCATTGCGAATGCTCAATCGCAGCGTAAGAAAGGGATATTTGAAACGATTTTTGGCGTGGTGCTTGCTCCGTTTACACTGGGAGGTTCTTTGATATTGGCAGGGTTTGGTGTTAGCTCTATTGTAGAAGCACAAAGTGAAATATCTAGCCTGCAAAGCGATATCCAATCATCTTTAAATACCATCAACCACGATCAACAAACGCTCTCTCAAGATCAACAACAAATCGCGTCTCTCAATGCCCTATTGCTAAGTGTCGATCAAGTTAACAACGATTGTGCGGCGATCAGCCGATCCTTAGATACACTACAAACCACAGTGCTCAGTTTATACAATGAAACCAACAACGTCGTTTCTAACCTTACCAAAGCACAAGATTCACAAGCGGTCATTCTGGAGCAAGTTTGGTACCAATCAGCTTACAATGAGTGGCAAGATATTCTGGAGGTAGCATCAACGCTCAATAATGCACAACCTCAAATAACAAAAGCTCAAATCAAGTAATTGATTTGGCTCCAGTGACGGAGCCAATGGCTGATTTAATTGAGCAAGTTATAAAGCAATGCCGATACCGCCAATAACCCTATTGCCATGACAAAGGGTGTACTCACCTGCTGTTGATACTTCGCCAGCGATGGCACTTTGAATACAGCAATCATCGGCATAATAAACAGAATCATAGCGATCACGGGGCCTGAAAACGCTTCCATCATTCCCAGAATGCTGGGGTTGAGTATCGCGACAATCCAAATAGTGACAAACAAAATCGCAATGGTGAGTCGCCCAGCAAGACGCAGTGACAGGCCAAAGTTTTTACACAACAGCCCTGTCAGGCTTTCTCGCGCACCAAGGAAATGCCCTAAAAAGGAAGAGGTAATGGCAATAAACGCCACTAAAGGGCCTAGAGTGGCGATGAAGGGATTATCTGTGACATTGGCAAGGTAAGTCAGCACTGAAATATTTTGCACTTTTGCTTCTTGCAATGCCTCTGGTGATAAAGCCAATACGCAAGAGAACACGAACAACAAGACAAACAGAATCAATACAAGACTGGTGTAACGCAGAATCTGCTCTGATTTTTTATCCGCTAGCGCGCCATAATGACGACGTTGAACATTGGCAAAACTTGAGATCGCCGCTGCGTGGCTAAAAGAAAACACCACGACAGGAATGGCTAACCACACTGTGTGTAAGAAATCACTCGTTTGCGGCAAGACTAATGACGGCACTGACCAATACGGGATCAAATAGAGCGAGAGAAATAATAAAATAGCCGCCAATGGATAAACCATAACAGCAAAAGCGCGCAACATGATCTTCTCACCACCCAGCATAATGGCAATTAACGCAAAGACTAAGCCACCAGAAAGTAGCACCCGAGGGGGAGCGACCATCTGCGCTTGATTAACCAAAAAGCTATCAACCGTGTTAGTTAGACCGACACCGTAAATCAGTAAGATTGGGAAAATAGAGAGGAAATACAGCAAAGAGATCAAGCGACCAGCCCTTTGGCCAAAGTGTTCTTCAACAACGTCGGTAAAATCGGCATTAGGACGGCGCGATGAGAGAACAAAACGAGCAAGACCACGATGAGAGAGATAAGTCATCGGAAAAGCGAGTAAGACCATTAACACTAATGGCCAGAAACCACCTAACCCAATGTTGATTGGCAAAAATAGAATGCCAGCCCCAACGGCCGTACCAAATAAACTGAGTAGCCAATAGGTGTCGTGTTTAGTCCAATTGGAAATCTGAACATGACTAAAATGAGCCATTTCCTTAGTGTCTTTCACTGCTTTTTCACTTATATAAAAATAATAATGTCGCGAATCCTACTCCTATTAATCATTATGATCATTTTGAGACCTTGGTCATAATCACTATAATCAAGGGGCTTGGCTTGGATTGAAAACCATGGAAACACCAAATTAACAGCATATTAAACTGGTTTTATGTTATTTTATTGAAACTAAAAACCAAATTTTAAGATTTTTCAGTAAATGTAATTAGCTGACGATTTATCCAGCACTGTCACGCACAGCAAACAAAAATGAAGGACATTTGTCCTCCCTAATCGGTAGGCGATCATGGTTTTATACAATTATTTTTCAAAAAGAGGCACACAGATAGACACTGTAGGTATGCGGGGCCAGAAGATAAATAGGAATCGATTTATAGGTTTACAGTGTAAATGGCCCTAAATAGGGCCAATTGAGTCTATCTCTGAGCTGTGATATTTATGAATTAACGGCTTTGATAAGGATAGAAGTATCCATTCTTCCCTCACCTTGCTCAGACAAGGCTTGGTAAGCATGATAAGTTTTTTCTGTCATCGGCAATTTTAGATCGTTTCGTTGCGCTTCATCCAAACAAAAGCCCAAGTCTTTGATCATCCAATCAATGGCAAAGCCGTAATCAAACTTACCTATTGACATATTCACAGCGCGGTTTTCCATCTGCCATGAACCTGCGGCTCCATTTTTCAAACAATCAACCAAAACGCCAATATCTAACCCTGACTTTTCCGCTAAGATCAATCCTTCCGACAGGCCATTTAATACGCCAGCAATGCAAATTTGATTGACCATTTTTGCGCGTTGTCCTTGCCCTGCTTTCCCCATCAGCACCGATGACTTGCCATAAGCACGAAATACGGGTTGCAGCTGCTCAAACAGTTCGGCATCTCCACCACACATAATGGTTAGCACACCATTTTCAGCCCCTGCTTGGCCACCAGAAACAGGAGCATCCATAAAGCGAATGCCCGCTTTATGAGCCGCAGACGCCAGCTCTTCGGCTAACAGTGCCGATGTGGTGGTGTGATCAACCAAAATTGCGCCGCGTTTCATCGCCCTTATCGCGCCGCCGTCACTGGTCGTCATGCTACGGACATCATCATCATTGCCAACGCAGGTTAAAACCACATCGGCATCTTGCACGCACTCTGCGACTGTTTGCGCTGCATGCCCATGATGCTGCTGTGCCCACTGCTGCGCTTTAGCTTGAGTGCGGTTGTAGACGCTAACATCAAATCCTGCGTTTTTTAGATGTCCAGCCATAGGGTATCCCATAACCCCTAATCCAATAAAACTGACTTTCATTAACTTCTCCTTTTATTATTACCCAGCAGCCCAAACGGACGAACACACGTAACTGAGTGTGGGCTGTATGTATCCTTGCGTCATTCTCTATGAATAAGACCACGGTTAGCAATGCACAGATAAAAAAAAGCCGAGTCAATCACTCGGCTTCTCATTAATTCGCTCTATTACAGCTCAGCGTTATGGTAAACCTGCTGAACATCATCACAGTCATCTAGCATGTCGAGGAATTTCTGGAATTTCTCCGCCTCTTCGCCCGTAACCGGTGTGTGTGTTTGTGGAACGAATGTGATTTCTTCCACATCGATAGTCAAATCAGGGAACTGATTATTTAGCGATGTTTTCACTTTGAAGAATTCAGTGTTAGGTGCAAATACAGTGATCACACCATCTTCCAGTTCAACATCCGTCACATCGACATCATCCATCATCAGTGCTTCAAGGATAGAATCTTCATCATCCCCTTTGAACTGAAATACCGCTTGGTGATCAAACATGTGTGATACGGTACCTGGAGTACCAATTTTCGCACCCGTTTTAACAAAGCATTGACGCACATCTTGGAACGTACGGTTGCCGTTATCTGTTAAGCAGTCAACGATAACACTTGCGCCGCCAGGGCCAAAACCTTCGTAACGAGCAGGTTGGTAGTCTTCACCACCACCACCACTGGCTTTATCTAGCGCTTTATCAATAACGTGGCCTGGAACTTGGTCTTTCTTCGCTTTTGTGATCAGGTGGCGCAAAGACAAGTTCATGTCTGGGTCCGAACCACCATTTTTCGCACACATGTAAATTTCTTTACCGTATTTGGAATAGACTTTAATTTTTGCGCCTTGAGTTTTCGCCATTGAGGCTTTGCGCACTTCAAAACTTCTTCCCATAGGGATGATCTCTCTAATTCAATTTAACGCGAGGGATTTTAGCAAAAAGTGGGATCATTTCAATTTTCCACTTAGCAAAGACATGAATGCTACGCAACACCCATCACTCTTTTGTATTTGTTCACCGATTGTAAAAACCACTCTTTTTCGGCCTCACTGGCAATTTTAGACTGCTGCTGAGTGATCGCTTCAGGCCCTGCTTTTCCTTGCTTGAGTTTCCAAACAAGAAAGGAAGCTTGTTTATCGAGCTCTACTTTGTTTTTCTCTTCAGCGGCAAGTAAAGATAGGTTGAAGGACATGAGTTAGCCTAGATCGGTAAATACGTGGCACGAAATATAGCATAGGACATAGGAAAATTAAGAGCATAAATGTGCAATTTATCGGTATGAAATCAAGAAAATTGGAAAATATAAAGGGTGGCTATGCGCCACCCTTAGGGGATTAATGGTGAGAACTCGTCAGTGAAGTATGCCTAGCTCCTTCGCTTCTTCAATGGTTAAACCACTTTCTCGAATCTCTCTTAATGCTTCAATACGACGGCGAGCTTCGGCTGATTTAAGGTTTTTAACTGGTTTTTGAGTTTCTACTTCTTCCGTGAAGTCCCACTTATTTGCAATATCAGTCATTTCGTCATGGTCAATAGAATTTATGGACATTGTTACCTCCGAACAAACCACGTAAGGGACATGTAATCTGTAGCAAACGACATTTGATTTGTTAAGCATATTTCGTCCATATTGTGATTTTGGCGATGGTTTAGAAACCTTATTTTTAAAACTATTAATATTACTTTGCCAACCTTGCTAGACGAGGCTAAATTTAAATATTGCATGCATGAATTCAAGCGTTTTAGCGCTCATTTTATTCTGTTGCATACTATCGAAATCCCCTATCCCACGCTCTTTCAATGTGCTGATTTTTAGCACATGGTTCCCCATTTCTGTTTGGCAAATAAGCTTTAAATGCACCAGACTGTAGTTAATGCATTTAAAGTTGTAGGTAAGACGGGATGTGTAAGCTTCACGACTGGTTAACCGAGATCCATCAATGGCATCTGAACAAGCGCTATGATCAGGTGGCTCAATTACAACCTCTGATCCTTAATGCTCCACAAGAGATCTGGGGGCCGGATCTAAGTGATGATCAAAGTAAAGCAATTGCTTGTTGGCTTGATGCTTGCCTGCGCCAATATGAGTACTACAAGCTCATTGACGGTGAGCTTGCCTTCCAATATCTGCAGCTTGCTTACGCTCGTTTTCAGCGTTGCGTCTCGGAGCCGAGTAGTGAAATTGAGTTAAAATCTTGGTGTATAAAACGGATGCAGCAGTTGATGGTACTGAGTTTGGAGCATCTCAATCAACAGCACGTTGATGAGGCCTTATCCCGAAGTTTAATTGATGCTCATGTTCGATTTCTTGCATACTACGCGTGGAACGATGATCAAGGTATAAAGCGAGGGTATTAATTGATTGCAGGGATCACAGGGATCAACAGATAAAAAAATAGCGAGTTATATAACTCGCTAAAAACATATATGAGCCAATCTATTAATTCATCAGATAGGACAAAAGGTTGTCTATTCGTTTTCTATACTAACGAACCTTCTAAAACAAAATGTCAGCTACATGTCAAGGTTGTGTTGTAAATTGGTTTTAAATACCTTTTAAATACCAATAGCGACTTCATCAAGTGCCCGGAATACGGATTCATCTAAATGCCCCTCGTACACTTGCTTGCACACTTTGCGGCGTACCGCGAGACCCGAGATCAAACGTTCGATCGATAAATGTTTATTCTCGTTTTTCGTGTTATAGAGCTCGATCAATTTACTTAACGTCTCATAAGAGATCGCCTCATTTCCAACCCTCAGCCAATCCAGCTTATCAATCAGCTCTGTACACTCTTCCTTGATAGAGGATGGTGGATGTCCAGTCATTGCTGATAACGCCGTTATACTGCGTTCTAGGGCCTCTGGAGAGGTATATTTAGATAAGGTAATCGTAATTTCATCGGCATTGATCTCTACTAGGTGTTTGCGCTGCTTGACTCTTCGTCCTAGCTTACCCTTTGGAGACGGTGCTTTACGTTGAATCGGTTCAAATTCACCATCAATGATCTCAGAAAGTTCTTCTAATTTTTGCTTAGAAACCATCTCATTGCGCAGTGGGTTAGGCAACGTTGGAGCCATGTTGCGTTTACCTGCATTGGTGGTACGAGCGCGCGAGTAGCGCAGGACTTCTTCCACATCGCACTTAATGTCGACTTGGTAATCCATCACTTTTTCTTTATCCACCAGTGTGGTGACCGTCAAATGATAGCCCCAAAGATTCACGACAAATAACGAATCGCTGCCCTTTCCTTCCGATAATCGTTTTAGCTCACGGACAAGATCCATCGAAAAACGACGCCATTCGATATTACGGGCCAACTTTTGGTTCAATTCACTCAGTAGCATGCTGTCGGTATGGCGACGCGACATGCGACTGCGAAAATAGGAGTAGAGTTGGAAGACCAACGTATGCTGCTTTAGGATCTCTGGTGGAAACAAGAAAAAGTAATCGCGAGTGAGTAACTCTTCGTAGAATGAAGGCTCCCACACCAAAATGTACAAATTAGGTTTGATCCTAATTTCACCATCAGCCCCTTCCGTTGGCGCTTCTTCAGAAGCGGTGATCGTTCTTGCTAGGAACCGAAAACGATCACTCTTAAATCCTTCTGGCATATTTTCACTCAGCCAACGGCCGGTTAACTCATGCAGTTGGAAGTCTGTAAATTCAATCCGATCAATACTATCGCGAATAGAATCTCTTGCTGGGCCACTATCTTTTTTACCGCGAAGCGACAAAATGTCAGTAATGTACAATGGGGTTTTATTCGGTGTGTGTTTGGTATTAAGTTGGTAATCTTCTTGGTGATGATCGTGGTATTGCACCGTTAAGGTGAACAGTGCAAACAGGGTCATTAGATCATCCACTGTCATGATATTTTTGGAAGAACGAGTTTCAATGATCGCACGGGTACCAGAAATCGATACCATTGATTTCTGGTAGCTTTTACGAGTTCTCGGTGGAGCTAATGCTTGATCAATGATCCCAGCCCAATTGGTGGGTGAAACCACAAACTGATCCGCTTCGTCTTTCATCGCTGGTGGAATATTTAGCCCATGTTCTGTCAACAAACGCTTATTGACCTGAGTTTGAGCCAGCGCTTTTGAACGCTTGCGTTTTTCTGTCTGTTTTACTGATTCAGTTACCAGACTGGTTGAACCAAGCACAGAGATGAGCTTATTTGGGTTAACAAATTTATGCAGCATTGTCTTGCCAGCTAAACCTTCTTCAAATCTCACCGGGATCTGTTTAAATAAACCAATACTTACTGCAGCACGCAGCCGTTGCTGAATAGCCGCTCTGGTCAATTGGCCATCGGTTGCTTCAATTAACTCTGTTGTTGAGACTAACCCATCTTGGCTGCGGAAACCTCTTAATGAGATCAGGTTAAGAAGTTCAACGATACTTTTGGTAACACCTTTAAAATGTTGGTATTGATCAACCCAATCAACAGCAGTTTCTGAAACTTCAAAAAGATGCCCATCTTTGTGGCTCCTTGGTGCTTTGATCAATATTTTTTCGTCTGCGTTCATTATTAGATCCGTATCACACTAGCCGTAATATCGCTATAGTTCCAATAGAATAAAGAAAAAGAGATCATAAATAAAGAAAAACTTATTGCTTTTAAATAACTGATCTTTTTGATTATTCTGATCTATATTGCTTATATGATCTAATGATCAGGCCTTAATGAGCAGCCTAATTGATTGTTTTATAGGGATAAAAAAAAATCCCCTTCAGAAGCATGATCATAGAAAACTGAAAACATGATCATTGTAGAGAAGAAAGCATGATCAATCACATTCCGAACGATGATCATCAGACGACTGAATCAATGATCAAACACTTTCTTAAAGCATGATCATGGCTCATGCACAACTTATCCACATGATGAGTTGAAGTGATTATTTTATTTGAGCTAGATGAAGAATATGGGCTTGGTTTTTCTTTGGAAAGATGATCAAGGAAGTGCATTAAATGTTCTTTCAAAGTCGATTTTGGCATAAACACGAATTGAAATGACAAATAACTCTTCTAACGGCTTCTATTATAAGGAGTGAGAGTGTGTCGAAAGCATGATCAAGAGCGTATTGAAGAAGGTTTTGTTATTTGGTGTGTTTTAAATTTTACTTGTTATGTACTAGGTATCTTGCTCAGCCCCTACTCCATCTGCAATCACCCGTAATTATGCGCTATTTTTACATGCTTCCGAGCTTAAATCACACTTGATCATTGATCCGATGAAGATCCATTTGTTTTCTGATTATTTGCTGATAAGGAAGGCGCTAATTCCTCTTGATCATTGTTCCTGTGGCGAGGGATCTCTTCGGACGCATGATCATCATGTTAGCCTTGATCATGCGTCCTGGTACCCTGACGAAAAGGATAAGTTTCCCCTGCCCTGTCGCTCTAGTTATTATTATTCATGTTCTGCGATTATTTAATTGATCTGCAGGGGGAACATCATTCCAAATGACACATACCGTAAATTATGCTGCTTCTCTAATCGTTCCGGGTATTTTAAGCTCATTTACAATGTAAATAAGTTACGTTGTAATATTTTTAATGTTCAAATAAATAATGGACTAAGTTGCCCATTATTTAAGGAAAAATGATGACCATAATGAGGTCAATTCATTAAATTCCGATATATTTTTCTATTTATTGTGATATTAATCTAAAAGTGAATGTTCACCTTTTTGTTGAGTATTAAATTGTTTGCTGTACAATCTGCGTTAGGTACTTATTATGGAATTTGGCAATGAAAAGAGAACAAACCATAGCGAATCTCTACCAGCTCGCCGAGCAAACTCAACAGGTGCAAGCTGACCGAATTGAAATTGTTTTAGAAGAACGTAGTGATGACCATTTCCCAGCGATGTCAAAAGCGCTAATGGAAACTCGTTCAGGCTTAACACGCCGTAAGCTAGATGATGCCATTTCCAAAATGGAACAAGCTGGCCATCAATTTACTAAAAACAATGCAAATCACTATTCAATTTCTTTAGCGGAAGCCCACATGCTCATGGATGCCGCTGGTGTGCCTAAGTTCCACCAAAGGAAAAAGCATGGTGATCATAAGCCTTGGGTCATCAATGTTCAGAACCAAAAGGGGGGGACAGGTAAATCAATGACGGCTGTCCATCTAGCCGCGTGCCTCGCCCTGAATTTGGATCAGCGTTACCGTATCTGCTTGATTGACTTAGATCCGCAAGGTTCATTACGGTTATTTCTCAACCCGCAAATAAGTTTATCAGAGCACAGTAATATCTATTCTGCCGTTGATATTATGTTAGACAACGTGCCTGAAGACACTGAAGTGGACAAGGCGTTCTTACATAAGAACGTGATGTTGCCAACCCAATATCCCAATTTAAAAACCATCTCTGCATTTCCTGAAGATGCAATGTTTAACGCAGAAGCGTGGCAGTATCTTTCGCAAAACCAATCGCTTGATATTGTTCGACTGCTGAAAGAGAAACTTATCGATAAGATTGGCGATGATTTTGACATCATTATGATTGATACTGGCCCACACGTTGATCCATTGGTATGGAATGCAATGTACGCTTCCAATGCATTACTGATCCCGTGCGCAGCTAAGCGATTAGATTGGGCGTCAACCGTCAATTTCTTTCAACACCTTCCTACGGTTTATGAAATGTTTCCAGAAGATTGGAAAGGGTTAGAATTTGTACGTTTGATGCCGACGATGTTTGAAGATGATAATAAAAAGCAAGTCTCGGTATTAACGGAAATGAATTACCTGTTGGGTGATCAAGTCATGATGGCGACGATTCCGCGTAGCCGAGCATTTGAAACCTGTGCTGACACCTACAGCACTGTTTTTGATCTCACCACCAGCGATTTTGAAGGTGGTAAAAAGACGCTAGCGACTGCGCAAGACGCTGTGCAAAAAAGTGCACTGGAGCTTGAGAGAGTGCTTCACAGTCATTGGTCATCACTAAATCAGGGGTAAGTAAAACATGGCAATTAAAACGTCTGAACTAAATGCGAAACTGTTTGGTAAAGCGAATAAGCGACGTGCAACCACCCCGCAAGAAGCCCAAACGGCAGCGAAAGAACAAGCGCAAATCATCGAATTGGCGGTTGCGGGAGAAGAGTTAGTCACTTTCGAACTGGTCAGGATTCCCGCAGATCAAGTAGCGGAAAAGACGATTGTTTTTACGCAGAATGCGCGTGAACAAGCTTTTCTGAATGAGCATGCTCTATCTGATGTATTGAGTACATTACGCGAGCGTGGTCAGCAATATCCTGCGGTTGGTCGTAAAACCGCTGGGGGAAAAATTGAAGTCCTTGATGGCAGCCGTCGTCGAATGTCTTGTATCTTGGCGGGTAAAGAATTTTTGGTTTATGTCGCTGAAGACATAAACTCGGAACATGCGAAGTTTCTTTCGGATGTGGCAAACGCGCACAAGCCGCTTTCTCTTTATGAGAAGGGTAAAGAGATGCAAGCGAAGCTGGATAACGGTGAAGCGGAAGACCAAAAAGCTTTAGCCAAGATATTTCAGTGCAGTGAGGCCCTAGTAAGTGGTGCTCTAAAAGCAGCGGCTTTGCCACTTGAGCTGTTGCAAGCTTATCCAAATGTGGTTGAATTAGGTCGTCCAACCATAGTTAAATTGCATAAACAATTTAATGAACTCGATGCAAAGCAACAAGCAAATTTGTTGGAAAAGTGTCAATCTGAAGATGGATTTGTTTGGCAGCGTAGTAGCGTACAAGGTGTTGCCCGATTGACGAAAGAAGTCACAGAGACAATTGAGTCTTGGATACAAGAGTTGTTGCCACCTAAACGCACTGAGCATGTAAAAATTGATCTGATCAAAGGTCGCGCAAGTTACAGTCGTAAAGGCAGTAATTTAGCGCTTAATTTGAAAAAGGTGGATGATGCTACGGTGCAAGAAATATTAGATTTTATCCAATCTAAGCTTGATTAAGCATCCATCATGTAAAGAATAAAAAACCCGCCACGGCGGGTTTTTTAGTAACTAAGTCTATTCAGTTCGAATCTATTGATTTCTTAAACGCTGCCAGTATTTTTCGTAGATAGCGAGCGCTTCAGGCCCAACATCATTAATGAATTCCCCTTTAGCCATATCTTCATCGGCTGGAAAAATCGTTGGATTGTCGCGAAGTTCTGCTGGAAGCAACGCTCGGCCACTTTTTGTTGCCGATGCATAACCTAAGCTATTCACAATCTCAGCTTGGTTCTCTGCTTGATACATGAAGTTGATGAATTTATGCGCCAACGCTTTGTTGTTGCTGCCTGATGGAATAGTAAAGTTATCCATCCACAAGACTGCGCCTTCTTCCGGCATTACAAATTTTAGCTCTGGCATCTCAACTTGGCCTTGGTAGGCATTCCCGTTCCATTGCATCCCTAACGCTGCTTCACCTGAGACATAAGGCACATGTGGCGCATCAGAGTTATACAACAGTACATTATCTTTTAATGCGACCAATGATTGGTAGGCTTTTTCAATCTCTTTTTCATTTTTTGTATTAATACTGAAGCCATTTAAGATCAGCGCCATACCAAAGACATCGCGAATATCGTCAATCAACATCACTTGTTGGCTATATTTCTTATCCCACAAATCAGCCCAGCGAGAGACACCTTCTGGTACTAATGCTTCGTTATAGCTGAGGCCAGTGATCCCCCAAATATAGGGCAGGGAATAACTATTTTTGGGATCGTGTGCTTGGCCGAGTAGTGAAGGCATGGCATCTTTCATGTTCGGGATTTGTGCATGATCCAGCTCGGTTAGTAACCCTTCACGTCCCATTTTTTCAATGAAATACGCTGAGGCAAAAACCACATCATAACCGCCACCTTTGAGCAACTTGAGCTTGGTATACATTGACTCGTTATTTTCAAAGGTCGAATAGTTAATCGTTACCCCTTCCTGCTGCTCAAACTGCTTGAGGGATTTTTCTGGAAGATATCCTCCCCATGCATAAACGTTGAGTGTTTTGTTGTCTGCGCTTACGTGTGAAGAAGTTAGAGCTGCTGCCAAAACCAATCCTTTGATGAAAGTTTTCATTGCATTTGAATTCCTTAAATAGCCCAGAAGTGTACTGGGGTGTAGGTGAATAATTAGTTAAAAATGGTCACGATTAAAGCAAATATAATTTGTCGTAAAGAAAAATATTTTTAACGACGCACAGTGATTATAGCGGCTGTGCTACCATTGCGTTTCAGCGAGGTGGCGTAAATATGAACATGATAGCGGCTTATTTAGATGATTTGATGGTGCAGGCTGAGAATAGCCTATGGCGTATGGGGCTCTTAATCCGTGGTGAGCCTCAATGGCAACAACACGTGCTTATGCATTTTCTCGCAAAAAATGAGGGGCAAGCCATATTTCAGTTAGGTGGAGAACCGTTACCATGCGTTCGTTATGCCCCCTTTAATAAAGGGCAGCAGTTTCTTGGTCAAGAATGCCATTTACTTATTTGTGACAATCACCATGGTTTTGATGCGAACAGTTTCAGTGCTGCGCTGGGTTCACTGGTCGGTGGTGGGTTACTGTTGATCATTGAAGCCCCTCAGCGTAACGACTCTTTTGCTGAGCGCTGGTTAACGCGAGCGTTCGAACAGCTTGTTGTTATAGAACAGAATCAACCTTGCCCTCCTTTACCCGTTTATCCACGAGTCAGTTCTCAATCACCGATTTATGAACAGCAAGCTGATGCGGTTTCAGCAATTCTTCGTGTGATGGATGGGCATCGCAAGCGACCATTGGTTCTCACTGCCGATCGGGGACGAGGGAAAAGCAGTGCGCTTGGTATTGCTGCGGCTAAATTGATGGCGTTTCGTTCATTAGATATTGTGGTCACGGCACCCTCAATCCATGCCGTAGCGCCGATATTTGAACATGCGGCTAAAGGTTTAGCAGGCGCTCACGTCACCAGACAATCCCTTACTTGGCAAAACTCGTCATTGACGTTTGTGGCACCGGATGAGCTGATTTTGCATCGGCCACAGTGTGATCTCCTATTGGTAGATGAAGCGGCCGCGCTGCCTTTATCAATGTTAAAAAACTGGGTTGAACACTATCATCGTGCGGTCTTCTCTACCACCATTCATGGCTACGAAGGGTGTGGGAGAGGGTTCACGCTTAAGTTTCAAACTTGGTTAGCACACCATCGAGCTGGGACTCGAACTCTCCATTTAGATCAACCGATCCGTTGGCGTCAGGGTGATCCGTTAGAAGCGTGGCATTACGATACTTTCCTCCTTCGCTATGATTTAGCTACATTGCCGACGATGACATCAGGACAGTTAGCGACACTTAACATTGAGCATCTGGATAAGGCTCAACTCATTGCCAACCCGACACGCTTAGCCGCTATTTTTTCGTTATTAGTGAATGCTCATTACCAGACATCACCGAACGATCTATTTCATTTTTTAGCGGACGATAAAGTTCAGCTAGTTGCTGTAATGGTAGACGAGGTTTGTGTCGGTTGTTTGCTGACAGTTCGTGAAGGTGGGCTTTGTAGCGCTTTAGTGGAAGAGATCCAACGAGGAAAGCGGCGTCCTAAAGGTCATCTAGTTCCGGTTTGCTTAGCTAATCAAGTCGGTATTACGCAGGCAGCGCAGAGTGTTTGTCAGCGCATCATGCGTATTGCAGTTCATCCCGAATTACAAAATCAAGGGTTGGGTAGCCGCTTGATTGAAGCGTGCATGCTGGAAAATGATGCCGACTATTTAGCGACGAGTTTTGGCGTAACGAGCGATTTAATGGCTTTTTGGGCTAAGAACCAATTTGTTCCGATAAAACTAGGGAGCCACAGAGACAGCGCGAGTGGCTGTTTTTCCTTAATCATGGTCCAAGCGAAAAAATTGGATTGGTTAACTCGGGCTGAACAAATTTTCGAGCAGCATTTCATTTTCTCGCTATCTGATTCTTTGCAAAATTTAGAGCCGGCTTTGGTTCGGACCATCTTGTCATTAGTCCGAGATCGTGTCGCATGCGCGGATTCAAATGAAGTTAATTTCCTACCTTATTCATTGCTACGTTGTTACGCACAAGGCGGTGCGGATTATGAGAGTGTGAGTGTATGGATTCATCGGCTAATTACTTCATTGGATAAAGCTGCTCTATCACTGTTATCTGATGTACTTATTGTCAAAGTATTGCAAAGGAAAAGCTGGCAAGAGTGTGCCAGTCAATTAAACTTCACTGGACGGAAAATGATTGAGGCTACCCTCCGTCATGACCTTAATCGACTATTAGATGATTTACACTGTAAAGTTGATCATTCAACGCAATGAACTGCAGCCAATTTACACTGTAAAGCGTGAATAATGTAAGAGCAGACACTTTCTCCAGGTGTACTGTGCTTGTCATATGACAAAAAAGTCCTACTACTTACGTCTTAAGAGTAGGATTTTTTTGTTCTAGTCACAGAATAAAAAATCCAAATTATATTAATGAGTTAACCATACGGTCCCCCTTATTGTGAGGTTTTTATTTTTGTTCCTAACGTGTTCAATCATTTGCTTAATGAGTATTCCCTCCTACACTCAAAGTCAGGTGTTCTCCTAAAAAATAGAATATAAATAGTACATAAGGATGAGATATGGATCTTTTGTTGGCGGAGTCTTTGGAAATTTCAACGGTACTAGATTCCAAAGCAAATTATCTTCAATGGCTAAGCCTAACTCCTCCTTTAACAATAGATGCATCACGAGTCAATAGCGTGGATGCTGCCGGTCTACAACTACTTGCTTCTTTGTTTATGACAGCAGAGCGAGCTGGAATTGAGATCACTTTAGTTAACGCAACAAACACGCTCAATGAAGGTATTGCGCTACTGGCTTTAGAAAGCTTGTTCGCAGAGTAATGAGATTTTGCAAGGAAGGGGCTATGACAAAGATCCTCGCGGTTGATGATTCGGTTTCAATTCGTCAAATGCTAAGCCATACATTGAAAGATGCAGGCTATGAAGTTGAAACTGCTATTGATGGAAGTGATGCATTACGTAAGGCACAACAAACCAAATTTGATGTTGTTATTTCGGACGTCAACATGCCAGTGATGGGTGGTTTTGAGTTAGTTAAAGCGATACGTGGTAATGCTCAATATAAGTTTATTCCTATTTTGATGCTAACCACCGAAACGAGTATGGAAAAGAAACAAGAAGGAAAACTCGCTGGAGCTACAGGATGGTTGGTTAAACCGTTCAACCCTGAGACGCTATTGAAAACACTAAAACGGGTCATATAGAACACCGTATTTTATTAAAAGCTTCATTCGTTAAACGACGTTAACTGGCAGGAAGAGCTATGGCTTTAGACATGGAACTGTTGCGCAAGATGTTTTACGAAGAGTGTCGTGAAAATCTTGAAGTGCTTGAAAATGTACTGCTTAATCTTGACCCTAATCAGGTTGAGAAAGAGACTATTAATACCATTTTTCGGGCTGCCCATTCGATTAAAGGTGGCGCGGCGACCTTTAGTTTACTGGATATCAGTGAATTTACCCACTCTGTCGAAGCGTATCTTGACCTCGTCCGTAACGAAAAATCAACTCTCACCGCTCAAAGTGTGGACATTTTACTGAAAAGCGGTGATTGCATTCGCAATATGCTCGCGGGGCATGAGAGCCATGATGAGGTTGATAGTGAGCTTCAGCAGAGAGTCAGCCAGTCACTGCATGCTTTACTTGCCGACAATTCAACGATTGATCATGAACTAGCAGACCATCACTCGCTTGACGCCGAAGATGAACAGACGTCATCGCTCTTAAAGGCTTATGACAACGAGAACCGCTTAGGTTGGAAAGTTGTTTTTACTCCGCATAGAGAACTTTATTTCAGTGGTAATGATCCACTTCGGTTGCTACGAGAGCTTTATGAACTGGATGATCAGTGCAGGGCGGAAGCTCAGCTTGAACACCTTCCCGAATTGGCGGAAATAGAGGCTGAGCTTTGTTATTTAAGCTGGACGATTTTTCTCAGTAGCCAAGTGCAAGAGAGTGATATTCGCGAAATCTTTGAATGGGTTGAAGATGAATGTGACTTAATTGTTGAACCTTTAGTACCAGAATCGACGACCCAAGATATGATCATCGAGAGCAAGGAATCTTTGGCCGAGGCGCCACCTACGTTTCATGCGAACGCTGTTCCCCCTACCGAATCAGCAGAGCAAGTAGATCTCATAAAACCCATCGATCTCATAAAATCAATAGAGTCTACGCCCGCTGCTGCGCCCAAAGTGGCGAAAGCAGAATCCAGCGTAAGCTCTATTCGCGTCGATATTGAGAAAGTCGACAGCCTGATTAATTTGGTTGGGGAACTTGTTATCACCCAATCAATGCTGACCGAAATCGGCAACGATTTCACCATGGATAAATTAGAAAAGTTGCAAGCAGGCCTAGTTCAGCTTTTACAAAACAGTAAAGATTTACAAGAAAATGTGCTCAATATTCGCATGCTGCCGATGAGCTTTGCTTTTAGCCGCTTTCCTCGCCTTGTGCGAGACTTGTGCGGCCGACTTGAAAAAAAAGTAGAACTGAACATCATTGGCGAGCACACCGAGCTCGATAAAACCGTCCTTGAACGTATTGTTGATCCATTGGTTCATTTAGTCAGAAATGGTATTGACCACGGAATTGAGCAGCCACACATTCGCCTTGAACAAGGCAAACCAGAAATCGGCACCATTGAACTACATGCTTATCATCAAGGTGGCTCGATAGTGATCGAAGTGAAAGATGATGGCGCGGGGATAAACTGCGAAAGAATATTTCAAAAGGCGCTAGAAAAAGGTGTATTACCTAAAGATACACGGCGTGAAGAGATCACCGACAAACAGATCCTTAACCTTATTTTTGCCGCAGGGTTTTCAACAGCAGAACAAGTGTCTGATATTTCAGGTCGTGGCGTCGGTATGGATGTTGTAAAACGTAATATCGAAGAGTTGGGTGGGCATATTGATGTCGAATCCACGTTAGGTAAAGGCAGCCATTTCACTATCTGTTTACCACTCACTTTAGCCATCCTCGATGGGCAATTGATCAAAGTAGGCGGGGAAGTTTACATCATCCCACTGCTCACCATTATCGAATCTATCCAAATCAACTTAGCTAATGTGAAGTATGCCGCCGGTGGGGTTGAGCTGTACCGGCTTCGTGACGAAAACATTCCTATCTTACGTCTGCAAGATGAACTGGAAATGGGATCAAGTGGTGCTTTGCCCGATAGAATACTCTGCTTTGTTGAAGCCGCTGGGTGCCGCGTTGGCTTATTGATTGATGAGCTACTAGACCAACAGCAAGTGGTTATAAAGAGCTTGGAGTCAAATTACTGCAAAGTGGCAGGCATATCAGGAGCTACGATTTTGGGAGATGGTTCCGTTTCGCTCATTTTAGATATTCAAGGGTTAATCTCCACGTACTCGAATCGACGTTCAAGTTTATCTCCCAAGATTATTGCCGCTTAGTGAAGGTGACAGAGAAGAGCCATGGAATATGATTATTCACCAAATCATCAACAAGAGAATCAAACACAGAGTGTTTTGAATGCTGTTTATGAAGAAAGAAGCTGTGAGGCTGATTTTCTGAGTTTCCGGTTAGCGAATGAGTTGTACGGGGTAGCAATTCAAGATGTTGAAGAGATTCGAGTATGGGAGCCACCTACGCCTATTCCTCGAGCGCCTAGCTTTGTGAAAGGTGTGATTAATTTACGCGGCATGATTGTGCCTATTATCGATCTGCGCCTTCGATTTGGTATGGAGGCTTGTGGCTACTTTCCCACGACTGTGGTGTTGGTACTTCGTAGCCTGCAACAAGAGCGGCCTCGTATTATGGGCTTAGTCGTTGATGCAGTGAGTGATGTGATTGGCCAGGGAGATAATGTGCTGTTTCCTGCCGTGGGGGAAACACCTGCCGCTGCGTATTCGCTCGGTTTGCTCAATGTTGGCGAAGAGGTCATGTCACTGCTCGATACCCAAGGGCTCCTTGATATGCACCGAATACTGAGTGAGGAACCCTGATGTCTAAACAAGAGTTTCTTAGTTTCGTGCTAGATAATGATGAGTACGCTGTGCCAATCCTTGAGGTCCGAGAAGTTCGCGGCTGGAGTGATGTGCGCTCTGTACCCAATGCACCGGATTACTTAGTTGGCTTACTCAATATCCGTGGTGAGTACGTACCGATTGTTGATCTTCGAATTCGTTTTCATCTGCCACCTGCACAGATTGGGGCCACGACAGTTGTTATCGTTTTGAATGACGCGCAACGCAATCCGCTTGGCATTATTGTCGATGGTGTTTCAGAAGTGTATGACTTAGCCGCTGAAGAGATAAAACCTGTACCAGCCTTATCCACCACGGTTGAACCACAATTTATGAAGGGAATTGCTAGTGTGGCTAACGGTCATTTGATCCTAATTAATATCGAGACCCTTTTTGATGTACCTGGGTTAAATCAGACATTCGTAGAAGACGCTATTTTGTGAGGGAATACTCATGGCATTTTGGAACCGCAAACCAGAACCAAAAAAATTTGTTGAGCAGATAGAAGATCCATTGGTCGATGAGAATGAAGGGCTCTCCAATCAGCAGCTTCTTTCTGCTCTTAATGCAGCAAAAACCGCATTGATGATGATTAACCGAGATTTTCAAATCACCTATCTCAATAAGCAGTCATTGATTCTACTCAAGCAGCATGAAGTGCTTTTTCAAAGTGTCTGGCCTGATTTTAAAGCTGAAGAGTCGTCATTGATTGGCTACTGCATCGATGGTTTTCACGTCAATCCACAGCATCAACGCCAAATGTTGTCGAATCCAGCCAACTTGCCTTTCACTACCATGATTACTATTAAAGGAGTGAAGATCGAGCTTAATGTTGGCGCCATTATTGATGAAGACGGTATTTATATCGGGAACACATTAGAGTGGCGTGATGTCACTCAAGAGATTGCAAAAGAGCAAGAAATTGGCCGCTTAGCTTCGGCAGTCGAGGGGATGACAACCAACCTAATGATGGCCGATAAAGAGGGTATTATTCAATACTTAAACCCTTCATTGACCAAGTTGATGCGTACAAGAGAAAGTGAGTTGAGGACAGTATTAACAAGCTTTGACGTCAATAATCTGGTCGGACAAAATATCGATATCTTTCATAAAAACCCGGGCCATCAACGTAGCATAATTGCCAACCCTGATCGTTTGCCATTTTCATCCAACATCAAAGTGGGGGCGCTGCAATTTAATTTAACTTGTATTGCGATGCACAATCACAAAGGGGAATACATTGGCCCTGCATTGCAATGGATCGATATTACCGAACAACAAGATGGTCAATACCAAGTAGAGAGCCTCATTCAAAAAGCGATCGCAGGGCAGTTGAATGAACGAATTGATACCACCGTGTACAGCGGATTTATGCGGGAGTTGGGCGAGGGGATTAATAACTTGCTTGATACCTTAGTTTCACCGCTGGCTCAGTGTATTGACGTCATGAGCAAAGTGGCGGATGGCGATTTGAATACCAAGATGGAAGAGGGCAGCCAAGGTGAGTTTGGTCAACTGCAAAATGCGGTCAATACCTCGATTGCTAACCTGCGCGATATGGTTGAAAAGATCACCATTTCTTCTGCCAGAGTGGCTACGGCGTCAACAGAAATCGCGCAAGGCAATAATGATTTGAGCCAACGGGTGGAAGCTCAAGCATCCAATTTAGAAGAAACGGCCGCCAGTATGGAAGAGATGACAGCGACCGTGCGCCAAAATGCAGATAACGCCAAAGGTGCGAACGATCTAGCGAGTGATGCTGCCAAAAAAGCCAGTAAAGGTGGTGAAGTGGTGGGGCAAGCGATCTCGGCCATGTCGGAAATTAATCGTTCGAGTAAGAAGATTGCCGATATTATTGGAGTGATAGACGAGATAGCCTTTCAAACCAATTTATTGGCTTTGAACGCAGCGGTAGAAGCGGCAAGAGCCGGAGAACAAGGGCGTGGATTTGCTGTTGTTGCTGGAGAGGTTCGAAACCTTGCGCAGCGCAGCGCAGCAGCGGCGAAAGAGATTAAAGGGCTGATTAAAGATAGTGTTGAGAAAGTAGAAGAGGGATCGCGTTTAGTTGATGAGTCAGGAGCAACATTGAATGAGATTGTGGACGCTGTAGCAAAAGTATCTGATCTCATCGCCCAAATTGCATCATCCAGTATTGAACAATCGACGGGCATTGACGAAATCAATCGTGCAATTACAGCCATGGATGAGATGACGCAGCAAAATGCCTCTCTTGTTGAACAAACCTCTGCGGCCAGCCAATCGTTGAAAGATGAAGGGAAAGAGCTGATTAGCTTGATGAGCTATTTCACCACCGATGACAACATCAAAACGTTCGAGCCCAAAAGAACACCCATCTCCGCCCATCAACCCAAACCCAAGGTCAAGAAAGTGGCAGACATTAAAGCCACCAATAACGTTGTCAATTCTGGGCTCAACCTCAATGAGGATGGAGATGAATGGGAAGAGTTCTAACAGATAGCCATCCAATCATGATGAACAATGACCAAGAATTTGAACTCACCGCAAAGGATTTCAAATTCATCCAGTGGTTTATGCACAAAACGGCTGGTATTTACTTGTCGGATGCGAAGCGAGCGATGGTTTACGGCCGTTTGAGCCGTCAGATGCGTCGACGGGGGATTCAGCGTTTCTGTGATTACAAGGAGCTTATTGAGCATAATGAGCAAGAGCGGATCCACTTCATCAATGCGTTAACGACTAACAAAACACAGTTTTTTCGCGAGTATCACCACTTTGAGTTTTTGGAAAAAGTACTGCTTGATGAGTGGCGATCACAGGGAGTGCGTCATCCTAAAATTTGGTCTGCTGGCTGCTCTAGTGGTGAAGAGCCATACAGCTTTATTGCGTCGTTATACAGCAGCGGTTTATTTGATTTCGCAGACAATGTTGATATCTACGCAACAGATTTAGACACACAGGTTTTGGCACATGCGCAAGCGGGCATTTATACCGATGAGGCTGTGGTTACTATTCCACAGCACTATCTTAAAAAGTGCTTTGTAAAAGGGCGCGGAATCAAACAGGGAAAAATTAAAATCGCCAGTCAATTGCAACGTTTTGTCCATTTTCAGCAACTGAATTTATTATCTCCTTGGACGCTACCTAAGAATTTAGACCTCATTTCGTGCCGAAACGTGATGATCTACTTTGATAAACCCACGCAGGAGGCTTTGATCGAAAGGTTCTATGAATGGTTGAAACCGAATGGGATTTTATTTTTGGGTCATTCAGAAAGTGTGGGGCGCTGTGCTGATGTTTTTCATCATCTCGGCCACACCATTTACGTGAAAAAATGAGGAACAATTAATGACCTCGTTGGCGATGCATTTGGCAACCGACAATCGGAATTTCAGCCGATTTTATCATCCCCAACAAAAAGTGGATTGGGTAAAGGTTTTGCCCGGTGGGTTGTACTGTACGATGCGACAAGAGGTCATTTGTACCGGTTTAGGTTCTTGCGTTACCGCCTGTATGTGGGACCAAGCGGCCAAAGTTGGGGGGATGAACCATTTTTTATTGCCTTTTGATCAGCATTCACAAATTGATCACTGGCATCCTGATGATATTGCCTCAACCGCCTCTCGTTATGGTTGCTATGCGATGGAGCTACTGATTAATCAGTTGATCAAAATGGGGGCTGAGCGTCAGCGCTTACGAGTAAAACTCTTTGGTGGAGCACAAATGCTGGGTTTTAAAGCCATGATTGGCCAGAAAAACATAGATTTCATCAAAAACTATGTTGAGCAAGAAAGGCTTATTGTCGAAGCCAGTGACTTGGGGGGGGACGAACCGAGAAAAGTCATTTTCGAACCCATGACAGGTAAAGTGTGGCTAAAAAGAATTCCATTGACCGAAGTGAGCCGGTTAAGTTTTCAAGAAAAGGTTTATGCCACACAGTTGGATCGTAAAGCGCATAAAGAGAGTGATGATGTGGAGCTATTTAAATGAAAAAAATCAAAGTGCTGATTGTCGATGATTCTCCCGTTTTTAGAGCACTGCTCTGCGAGCTGATTAATGCTGACCCTATGTTAGACGTCGTCGCAATGGCACAAGATCCTTACCAAGCCCGAGAGCTTATCAAGCAGCACAATCCTGATGTGCTAACGCTAGATATTGAAATGCCAAAAATGAATGGCGTGCAATTTTTAAAAAATATTATGCGGTTACGCCCTATGCCGGTAGTGATGATTTCAACCTTGACCCAGCATGGCGCTCAAGCCACGTTAGAAGCATTAGAGCTTGGTGCAGTGGATTACTTCCCTAAACCGTCGGTCGAAAACACGGCTGAAATGGCAAGTTATAGGGAGCTGGTGAACGACAAAATAAAAATGGCGGCAGGGGCAAATGTCGTTCAATCGCATCATTCTGCGGCGGTTAATCAGGTCGAACTGATAGCGACTAGCCACCAAGAGGCGCGTTATCAGTTGATCGCGATTGGAGCCTCAACGGGCGGAACAGAAGCATTAAAAAGCATATTCTCTGTTTTACCAGCAGGGTTGCCACCGATCGTGATCACTCAACATATCAGTGCGATGTTTACTCGCCCCTTTGCAGAGCGTTTGAATCTTTGTAGCGCCGTAGAGGTGAGAGAGTTGTCCGCTAATCAAGCGCCTTTAGTGAATGGATGCGCTTATGTTGCTCCCGGAGATAAGCATCTGATGGTGATAAAAAAAGGCACTCACCTTTACTGTCAAGTTGACGATAGACCTGCGGTCAATCGTCATAAACCCTCAGTAGATGTGATGTTTGATACGGTTGCTGAAAATGTGGGAGACAAAGCCATCGGTATCCTCTTAACCGGGATGGGTAAAGATGGAGCGCAAGGCATGCTCAAAATGAAGTTGTGTGGCGCATTGACTTTAGCTCAAGACGAAAAAACATCAGTGGTGTGGGGAATGCCCAAAGCGGCAGTAGAGATTGGCGCAACACAGAATATCAAAGCGTTAAATGCCATACCACAATGGATTTGTGATGAACTCTATCGCTAGTGTTGTCTCATTAAATAAGCTCAACATAGATAAGCAAGGAATGGGTGATGATAAATAAAACAGTGACACCAAAAGCAAAATATATTTTAGCTTTAGTTTTGCAGCTAATGGCCCTTTTTGCCGTCATGCTTCACTCCCCTAATTTATGGAGCATGGGGCTAATGATTTTTGCGGCAGCAATACCTTGGCTAGTATTGTCTATGAATTTTAGTGAACAAAACAAAGCTAAAGCCAACCAAAATAAGGTTGAAGAAGAGTCCACTCTTGAAACGCAGCAACATCTACAGAGTATTGAAAAACTGTTCAAAGAGACGCTACCTAAAGTGAGTAGCCCTTTAACCATGCAGCACACCGTGATTGAAGGTTCAGTAGAGACATTAAATAACGCATTTTTTGGCTTACAAGATATCAGCCAAAAACAGAGTCACGTCTCAAGTACCTTGGTCAATAACTTATTGGCAAACCAAGGCAGCGAATATGATCTCACCACCGTACTACCAAAGACTGAGGCGATTATTGATGGCTTTGTACAAATTCTGATTGATATTTCGGAGAAAAGTATTTCAGCGGTACACAGCATTCACGACATGTCAGAAAAATTGGATATGGTTTTTAAACTGTTAAATCAAGTGAGAAGCCTATCGGAACAGACCAACTTATTGGCGCTGAATGCGGCGATTGAAGCGGCGCGAGCGGGCGAGGCAGGGCGAGGCTTCGCGGTCGTGGCTCAAGAGGTGCGCGACTTGTCGGTTAAAGCAAGAACGCTGAATACTCAAATTGAATCAGAAATTAATGTTGCTCAACAAACAGTACAAAGAGCAAACAAAACCGTTGGCGAAATGGCATCGATAGATATGACTCACGTGATTGAGTCGAAAGAGAAAGTGGACCACATGCTGCGTGGTGTCCAACAAGTGAATATAGAAATAGAGCAAGAAGTGCAAAAAATTCAAGAATTAGGACAAGAATTAACCCAGCAAGTGAGTAATGGCGTCCGTGCCCTTCAATTTGCTGACATTGTGGTTCAACAAAGTGATTATGCGCATGCGTCTATTGATTATTTGCAAGAAGCAAATGAGCTATTGAACGCTTTACTAACACAAAGCATGACTAAAGCAGCATGGGCAGAACAACTTCACCAATTGACAGAGCGCCTGCACAATCGAAGTGGTCCCGCCGCAATCCAAACTAATATGGACGAAGGCGAAGTCGAGCTTTTCTAGGAGGGAGTACGATGAGTATAGAAACTGAAATTGATAGTAATGCTAAACACATTACTATCGCGATTGAGGGTGCTTTTGGCTTTAACCTAGTTAAAGAATTTCGTAATAGTTATTCACCCTATCGAGGTTTTAGATTCACCATTGATTTACGCAAGGTGGACTATATTGACAGTGCTGGTCTTGGCATGCTGCTCAATATGCAGAAATATCTTGAGCAAAGTGATGGCATGATCCGAATTACCAATACCTTACCCCAAATAAGGAAAATCTTACTGATTTCTCGATTTGATAAAAAATTTAGTATCGAATAATGCTTAAGGAGTGAGCCGATGCGCGTAACGATTGTTGATGACCATAAATCAAATAGAGAGCTCTGTCGGTTTATTTTATCGCCTATTGTTGAGCACATAGATACCTTCGAAAATGGCGCTGATGCTGTTGAGGCGATGCTCATCATGGACGTCTTACCCGACGTTATTTTGTTGGATGTGATGATGCCAGTTAAAGATGGTTTCACCACCGCAAAAGAGATCCGCGACTCTTTTCCAAATCACCATATCCCCATTATATTTTTGACCGTGCTTGATGATCATGATTCGTTTGAACGTTGCTTATCGCTGGGCGATGATTTTATTCTTAAACCAGTAGAGCGAAGCGTACTGCTCGCTAAAGTGCAGGCTCATTACCGTATTGTGAAAATGCATAATGAAGTTACTCAACAGCGAGATAAACTCAATTATTTCAACGAACAAGTACAATATGACTATGCCATCGCCGAATCCATTTTCACCAACTTAATGGAGGAGATGAGTGCAAAAGTCAGCAATATCTATGGCATCAGTTATATCTCCACACCTTCGACCATTTTTAATGGTGATCTCATCATTGTGGCGAACCGGCCCTATGGTGGCGTCTACATCATGATCGCCGATGCTACTGGGCATGGATTACCTGCCGCGATTTCAACGATCCCTGCTACGCGTACTTTTTTTTCAATGGCTGAAAAAGGGATGTCGCTTGGCGAAATGGTCGCTGAACTTAATAGTGCGCTAGTAAAGTTTTTGCCTGTTGGCATGATGCTTGCGGCCAGTGTATTTGAGATACGAGCCAACGGCTTCGAGGTTTCGTGGTGGGGAGGTGGTTTGCCTGATGGTTATTTACTGGATGAAGAGAGCAACATCGTTCGTCGTCTCGTTTCCACACATATGCCACTGGGAGTTCTGGATGCTGATGAATTTGAAGTAAATTTAGTTCATCTCAAATTAAAACCTAACCAAACTATCCTCTGTTATACCGACGGTATTACCGAAGCGATGAATGAAAACGGGGAACAATTTGGCCAGTTGCGACTCGAACAAGTTTTGCAACGGAACGGTAAGACTCAGATTTCAGATTTGTACGATGAAGTATGCCAGTTTTCCAATCGTGGTCATGGTGATGACCTCTCAATTCTTTCAATGACATTTCCAATTACCAATAATAATGAAATATTAGCGTCGCAAAAAAAACAGTTTCTTAGCCATATACCAATGCAAAGCCATCTCTTTTTTCCTGCTTCAATTCTTAAAAAAATTTCAATTATGGTCGAGATGCGTAACATTGTTCGCGGTTTTATCAGTGGTGGCGAGCATCTTGACCTCGTTTGCTCTGTATTGTCAGAACTGTTTGCTAATGCCATTGAGCATGGGTTACTAAAACTTAATTCTTCACTAAAAGATGACCCAGATGGATTTCTCACTTTTTACCAACGACGTGAAGAGTGTATGGATGAGTTAGATGAATCGTTATGGATTAAACTAGACATTGATTATGACCCAACGGTGGGACAATTGAGCTTTTCACTTGAGCATAATGGCGAAGGCTTTGACTACCAACATACGGTTGCAGACGGCAACTGTACACACGGTCGAGGGATTATTTTGGTCTCTAAATTGTGTGAGTCATTGGAATATTCAAAAGATGGTTGCACTGTTAAGGTGACTTACGCCTTTAACAGTAAACATGATTTTCCGATATTGTCTTAATACTGAACAGATTATTTACACTGTAAAATTCTGCGTAACTCATTCTTTCGTTTATTTTTAGGTTATATAGTTCGTTTCGTCGTGACTAAGTGATGTAGCCCTTAATTTGGTTGCCTAAAGATTTAGTCCATACTGTAAATTGTATACACTGCCATACGAACGGAATCTAACCATATGGGTTAAGTAGTATGTGGAAACGCTTAATTTCGCTTTCAGAGGACAAAAAACAAGTCATTGCCCAGTTGCCTGGGACGGAGTCCATCGACAAAAATTTTGACCAAGCAGGCTTGAAAGAAGCATTGTTTGAGTTATCTGCATCGACATTTTTCTTAAATGAAACTGAAGTTACCCGCTTTATCAACTGTGCAAAAGAGGGTAAGGGTGAAGCATTCTCTGGAATCACCATTGCAGAGAAAAAGAACGCTTCGGTTGAGATTGAATTTAGTGATCGAGATATGTTGGCCAGCATGGTCGTGACGGGTGCATATGGTGGCAGAGCATTGCGCGGTAGTGAGTTAGTGTATGCATTGGCTCATTCCCACGTGACAAAAGGCATCAACAAACTGGCTTTAAAGAAAGTGTTAATGGTAAGTAATACCTTGAAGCCAGGGGAAGTATACACTCAACCTGTTGCGCAGGGGCGCGAACCCATTCAAGGTAAAGACGCACAATTTGTTCCTTTGGTTGAGGATGTCAGTAAGCGCGTGTTAGCACCGACCAAAAAGCAAGGACAGAACAAAATTGATATGCGCAACTTAGGTGAAACCATCACTGTTGGTCAAGATGATGAAGTGATGCGTCGAATTCCTGCAACAAAAGGAACGCCAGGCTATACCGTGCAGGGGAAAGTGCTGGATCCTAAACCAGGTAAAGACTCGGCCTTAGTTGCAGGAAAGGGGTCTTACATCTCACCCAATGACCCGAATGTGCTACTGGCCAGTCAAGCGGGCATGCCTATCCTGAAAAGTAAAACGGTTGATGTCGATAACGCTTTATGTTTAAACAACGTCAGTGTAGCCACTGGCCACGTGAAATTTAAAGGATGTGTTGTCATCACGGGCGATGTCGAGCCTGGGATGATCGTGAGAGCGACGGGCTCAATCACCATCGGTGGGTTTGTTGAGTCTGCTGATGTTCAAGCCCAAGGTAATATTGATGTTGGTAAAGGCATTATTGGCCATACGGTGTTTGATGATGAAGCAAGAACATGCATTATCAAATCAGGAGGCTCTATCACGGCTAACTATGCTCAATTTAGCGAACTGCAAGCGGCAGATGACATCAATTTAGCGGTTCACAGCATGAGCAATGAATTACGCTGTGGCAATGATCTAAAAGTATTAGATAGTAAAGAGAAGCAAGGCACACTCAGTGGTGGTCACGCGAAAGTTGGTGGTAAGATCGTTTGCTTCAATCTAGGCGTTGAAGGCGATACTGCCACGGCTGTGCAGGCTTTTGCTCGTTATGCTGTGTATAAAGAACGGGTCGCGAAACACAAAGAACATTATAAACAAGCGCAAGAAGCGACGATGGAAGTGATCCGCCGTGAGATTGAATTTAAGAAAAAGCCTAAAGCGGAACGCTTGGAAGAGGAACTGCTAAAAATTGATGAATTTAAGAAACAGACTAATGATCGTTTAGAAAAAGCAAAATTGGCGTTGGATATGCTGGGAGAGGAGTTTGAGCAATTGCTCGAAATGAATACGATCGAAGTCAAAAATAAAGTTTATACCCATGTTTCGGTGCAATTTGATGATGAGCGGATCATCACCAAGCGGGCTCATGGCGCTAGTATCTTCTCATTTAACCAGTATGAGATTAAATGTGCTTCGATGCTTGAAGATGAAGATGTCGGAGGGATCTAACATTCTTATCTCAGAGTGCTAAGCAAAAAACGAGGCATTTTGCCTCGTTTTTTGCTGATTATGCTATTTCTAGTAAGGTGGCTATTGCACTGATCTCACTTTGCCCTGTTTGAGATCGTTTAACACCATCGATTTAGGACCATCGGCAATGACACAGCCTTTCTCCATCACAATGACGCGATCAACCACATCGAGCATTGACGTTTTATGAGTAATTAATATTAACGTCTCACTTGGTGTCAATTGAGACAGTTGATGTTTGATGTGCATTTCAGAGCGATTGTCCATGGCGCTGGTGGGCTCATCAAGTAGCAAAACGGGTGGGCGTCCGAGCAATGCACGAGCAATGGCTACCGCTTGCCTCTGACCACCAGACAACAACAAGCCGCCTTCACCCACTTGTCGTTCTAACCCCGCGGGGTCTTGCTGTGTGAACGCGGTAACTCCCGCTCGGTTGGCGGCATCCATCACATCTCTATCATCAACTAAGGGACGCCCGAGCGTAATGTTATCGCGAATTGAACCGTAAAATAGGTTGCTGTCTTGAGGTACACAACCAATATTACGTCTCACATCAATGTGATGCAGTTGCGCGATATCGGTGTCATCAATACGAACATTCCCCTCGGTCGGTTGATATAACCCCATAATAAGGCGCTCTAAGGTGGTCTTCCCTGAGCCGATGCGGCCTATGATCGCTACTTTTTCACCCGGATGAATCGTTATACTTAAGTCACGTATTGATGCAACAGGCGCATTAGGGTAGTGAAAAGTGATTTTGTCTAGCTCAATTTTACCTTGCACAATCGGACGATGAATATAGCGTTTACCTTCTTCTTGCTCATCGGGCATTTGCATCACTTGCTCAATGATTTTTAAGGACGATTTGGCTTGGTTGTAGCGTGTTGAAAGTAATGATAGTTGCACCATTGGGCCAATCGCACGGCCGCTGAGCATGGTTGCCGCGATGAGCCCACCCATGGTTAAATCGCCGTTGGATATCAGATAGACGCCTAAGATGATCATGCCAACGTTCGCGGCTTGCTGAACAAAACCGGCAGTATTTTGAATACCATCAGTAATTCGACGGCTTTTAATGTTCCAGTTCGCCATGTGCGCGACCGCTTCTTCCCAGCGATACTGAAACTGACTTTGAGCGCCAAAGAGTTTCACTGTTTCAAGTCCAGCTAAACTTTCAATCAGGTTGGCGTATTTTTGTGATGCCAGTCGAGAGCCCTCTTCAATCGCCCGTCGTAGAGGTGCTTGGATGAGCAGAGAATAGATAGCAATGATCAGTACACCGGCGATAGGTACCAGCACTAAGCTGCCCGCCATTAGCCAGATCAGCACTAAAAAGAGCAGTGCAAATGGCAGGTCAATCAATGATGAGATGGTTGCTGAGGTAAAGAATTCGCGTATGGATTCGAACTCTTGTAAATGTCGTGCAAACGCACCGACAGAGGGAGGACGAGACTCCATTCTGATCCCCATCACTTTACTAAAGAGCTTGGAAGAGATCAGAATGTCAGATTTTTTGCCCGCTACATCAATAAAATAACTGCGAAGTAGTTTGAGGAGCAGATCGAATAAGAAGATCACAAAAATCCCGCTCGCTAATACCCACAAGGTTTCAAACGCAAGGTTAGGCACGACTTTGTCATACACTAAACGGCTGAACATTGGTGCCGCAATGGCAAATAAATTGATTAAAATGGAAGCGATCAACACATCACGATAAATGTGCTTTGACTGCCATAACGTACCCCAAAACCAGTGGCCATCACGGGTCTTTAATATTTCTGGTGAGCGCTCGTCATAGCGAAACTGTTTTTTCACCATGAAGTAGCGGCCAATATAGCGTTCAGTCAGTTCTTCTAAGGGAATAGCTACGGGGATTAGACCAGACTCCGCAGTGACGACCTCAGCTTCTTGATTCGCTTCGTTGATGCTGCTGAGCACACAGGCTTCACCGCCTTTTAAAATTAAGATAACGGGGAAAACCAATTTTGGGATTTGATCCAATGCTGAGCGATTTTCCTTGGCGATTAACCCCGCTCTTTCGGCTGCTCGAGGAAAGAGAAACGGCGTCAGTTTCCCATCTGATAAAGGTAGGCCGTTGATCAGTGCTTCTGGGGAATTCGCCAATCCATAATAACGACTCACATAGATAAGCGAATTGAGTAGCGTGTCTTGCATTACATCTGACCTTTTTTATTTATCCACAATAAAGCCTTGGAAGACTTCTATAAAATGCTCGGAAAGGAAATCAAGTTGAGTTTGCGTTTCTACCCTTGACGCAATTGTGGTGATTCCTAAATTGTGTGCTGTGCGAGAAATCGACGTTAAGGTGAATTTTTGCTTTTCATCGTCGAGGTGGTGAGTAAATAGATAATCGAGTTTCACATATTTTGGACGGTACTCGTTGATGTAGTCTAATGATTGGAAATTCCGGCCATAGTTATCGACACCAAAGTCTGCGCCGGCTGCTCTTATGGCATTACAAAATAGCGCCGTATGGTGAGGGGCGTTGAGGAATGCGTTTTCCGGTATTTCAAAGTGTAGGTTCTCACAGATAGAGCGATGCTTCGCCAGAGTCTGAGTGACCCAACGAATAAAACTGGGTTGAGAAAGGCTGCTTTGAGCGATATTAATGGCTAATGGTTCGGCTATCTCTCCCGTTTCGAGCTTGCGAATCATCGTTTCAATAACATATTCATCAAAAATATGGCTGGCATTGAGTTGGTCGAGTGCAAATAAGTATTGGTTAGCGCTGTAGCGTTTGCCATCGTGCTCAATCGCTGAAAAAACTTCGCGGTGGAAAGTTTGTCCCCAGCTATTATTGGCTGACTGCAAACGGAAACTGAACCAATCGTTATGGATAGCTTCTTCAACCAATGCTTTCCATTGCTGTTTACCCATCACAGTTTGTTTGGTTTCACTGCTGACAAAGCCGTAAATCAGCTCTGGATTTGCAGTTGCAATGGCTAACGCGTTGTCGAGCAAGGAAAGTAACTGCGTTGAAGATTTTGGTTCTTTATTATGAACAACACCTAAAGAGACTTTAGCTGATGCCATGCCAGTCGGGTCGGCTAGAGTGTCTTGCACAAAATTCATGATACTATCGGCGATGATTTTGAGTTCACTCTCTTCCATGTTGGGCAAAATAAAGCCAAACTCTTCGGTAGAAATGCGTGCCAGAGTCACATCAGGTGAAGTAATCGACACTTTTAGATGCTCAGCCAAATGGCGCACCATACCATCGCCTGCTTCATAACCCTTTTCTTCGTAAAGCTCTTTGATAAACTCTGCTTGCAAAATAGCAGCGCCACCTATGGCACTTTCTGATAGCCAACTACTGAGTTGACTCATGTAATAGGCGCGGTTGCCAAGTTGAGAAACTGGGTCAATATAAGCACGCTCACGCAGTTGCTGCGCTTCTTGCGCCTGAGCTTTGAACGCTTTTTCAACCTGCGCTGACATGCTATTGATACCATCAACTACATAAATCAGATCTTTGGTCGCTGGCCGCGGTAGCGGTTCACCAAAATGGTTGCGTGCGACTTGCTCCATTTTTTCGACAATCATCTGCAGCGGGCGTAAAGCGCGCTTCAGAATGAAAGCGATGGCGGCAAGGCCAATCACAAAAATAGCGCTAAACGCGATAAGTAGTCGAATCAGCGCCTTCCATAATTGCGCATAGGCCTCGCCAGGGTGGCTGACAATTTCGACTTCAGCAAGCTGCATCCAACCACTGGTTACAACGCGTTGATCATGGATCGGTGCAAACAGGTGTAAATTGGTAAACCATTGCGGAACGTTATTGGGTTTTACAGGGTAAGATCGCAGAATCTCTTCGTCATCGTCTAGAAAAATCAATCGTACGACTGAGTAAGAGCTGCCATCAAACAAGGCATTGATAACCGACTCAACCGCAATCTTATCTTTCTTCTCCAAATAAGGTGCCAGCGCCAAACCGACGGTGTTGATGGTGTTGTTGACTTCAGAGCGCTGCTGCTGCTCTAAGTTGTTGCGGGTCGTATTGAATTCAATAATAAAGACTGAAGTCATCAGCATAATGAAGACGGCAATCATTCCCGCGACAAGTTGTTTATATAGCGTCATATTACTTACTCATCGTAACTTACAATTGGTTTATTCAATTTTAGCGAGCGTTCCCGTTCACGTAAGTCATTCCAAAGACTTAATCGTGAAGAGTCTCCTGCAAGCTGGCCATTTTTGGATTTCATTAGCCATAAATTTTTACCGTTAAAGCTGTAGATCGGTAACAGATCACGGCGTGTTGATGCTGGCTTAATCTCAGGGTTTATATTGTCTAAAATTAAGGGCTCGGCATTGGGTGTTGAATAGTACGCAAGAACCATATGAAACTGATTTAATTCAATGGCTTTAACATACACGAGGCGCAACTTTTTATCATCGATACCCAGTTCAAGCAGGGAGAAGTACTTCGCAATTGTGAAATCTTCGCAATCCCCTGCGTTGCTTCCTAGAAACTCAAGTGGTGTCGCCCAGTAGTCATTTTTCCCCCATAAATCGATATCATTAACAAAGTACAGCTGATTGAAAAATCGATTTATTTCGGTCAATTTGTCACGTTCGGGAGCATTTTGGTGCTTGGCAATTTCTTTGCGCCATGTTTCGACGCGTTTTCCCGCTCTTGTGCCATAGGTAAGCGCGACCGCATCGACCCACTGCTGCTCTTTGGTGTTGAGCGCTTGGGGGGATGAGGGCATAAATAGCAATAAAACCAGTGGCAGCCAAAACTTCATCAAAAACCGTCAATCATGAATATATTAAAAAGCATAAGTGAACCTTATTCTCTTAGCGCATTTTTTTGTGCACTGAGTATGGGCTTTAGTAGATAATCCATCACGGTTCGTTTACCCGTAATAATATCAACAGAGGCCGTCATTCCTGAGATGATAGGCAGGTTAGCATCATGCCCTAAGCTGGTTTGATTGGTCCTTACTCGGACTAAATAATAGCTTTTGCCTTCTTCATCTTGAGTGGTGTCGGCACTGATATGCTCAAGTGTCCCTTCCAAGCCGCCATATTTGGTGAAATCATAGGCGCTGAATTTTACGATGGCAGGCAACTCTGGTCTTAAGAAGGCGATGTCTTGCGGGGCAATTTGCGCTTCAACAAGCAAGGTATCCTCTGTTGGGACTACTTCAACAATATCCATACCGGGCTGGATAACACCGCCAACGGTGTTGACGTAAAGCGTCTTAATCGTTCCTGTCACAGGCGATAGCACAACAGTGCGATTTACCTTATCTTCAAGCCCAACGGCTGATTCTGTGATTGCTGAAAGTCTATCTTGGGCTTCGTTCAGTTTGTCTTGCTGCTGTGAGCGAAACTTTTGAGCCGCATCAATACGGTTGAGCACCGCTTCGCGAATCGCTGATTTTAATACTGGGATGTTAAGCTCGCTGGTGGTCATTTCACGGCGAGTATCGTTTACTTGGCGCTGTAGTTTCAGCAGCTCAATTCGTGGCACGACACCTTCGTCTGCTAAAGGTCTAGTGATCTCAAGCTCTTTATTCGCAAAATCATAACTTTGGCGCAAATTTTTCACGCGCGCTTGTATTTCAACCAACTCTTGTAGTTTCTGTTTGACTTGTTGATCTAAAAGAGAAAGTTGGTTGCGTAAGTTATTAAGATCTTGCCGGTAGGCGGCCCTTTGTCTATTAACTAAATCGGGTTGGTTGTCTGTTAACAGCGGTGGAAAGGCGAGTTTGTTATAGTCAATTTTGACGCTATTTTGCCAGTTGTCATCATCAATTTCTTCGTTAATCATCACGCTAGTAATGGAAGCGGATAGCTGTAGAACACTGGCGGTAAGGTTAGCGACTTGTTGTTCACGTTCGCGGTAGTCTGAGCGGAAACGTGTGTCATCAATTAATAACAGTTGTTGGCCTTTTTGCACTCGTTCACCTTCGCGAACCAATATCTGTTTGACTAAGCCTCCTTCCAAGTTTTGAACCACTTGAACTTGCGATGACGGAACGACTTTGCCTTGTCCAACTGTCACTTTGTCGACCTGTGCCCATGAGGCCCAGACGATGGCTAAGAGAAAAAAACAGACCATAACCCAGAGCATCACACGTGCACTGTTGGGCGTGTTCAGTAGCAGAGCCGCCGTTTTGTCGTCTACGTACTCCAATTCTGTCGAAGAGAGTTTGTTATAACTCTTGTTGCTCATCGCTTATCCTTTGCGCCTAATCGTAGTGTATTTCCCTTTTCTACTTAAAGCTGTAGAGGGAGGCTACAACTGTAAGTTGTTTGGGTATAGTTGCTTGATTTTATTACTTGTCTAGCAAAATGTTAAGGATTTGCCACTCATCATGAGATTACTATTCACCATTTGAATTGATTGTACTTCCTATTGCGTACGTTCTACAGAGTTTAGCTGTGAATTACTGATTTTGTTGAACCTTAGCACTCTTGAGTTATGACGATGATAGGCGCACAATCGTCAAAAATTTCATAAGGAGCAGAGATGGAACTTTCAGACATCCGCCGCGAATACATAAAAGGCGGTTTAAGACGCAAAGATTTGCTTTCAAATCCCATTGAGCAGTTTAACCTTTGGCTGCAACAGGCCATTGATGCCGGTCTTACCGATCCCACGGCGATGACAGTGGCAACGGTTGATGAAAATGGACAACCTTTCCAACGTATAGTGCTATTAAAAAATGTCGAAAAAGACAGTTTTGTTTTCTACACCAATTTAGGCAGTCGCAAAGCGCAGCATATTGAACACAACAATAAAGTCAGCTTGCACTTTCCTTGGCACCCATTAGAGAGACAAGTGCACATCACAGGAACGGCTGAAAAATTGTCGGCTTTTGAAAACATGAAATATTTTACTTCTCGTCCTAAAGATAGCCAAATTGCCGCGATAGCGAGCCGCCAGAGCAGCCGTATCTCAGCACGTGGTATTTTGGAAGGTAAATACTTGGAGTTAAAAAAGAAATTTGAACAAGGTGAGATCCCAGTTCCGAGTTTTTGGGGAGGATATCGCGTTAAAGTTGAATCGATAGAATTTTGGCAAGGTGGTGAGCATCGTTTGCATGATCGCTTCTTGTTTACGCAACACGATCAACAGTGGGACGCTGAACGTTTAGCGCCCTAAAGCCTACTTGTTAAAAGTCAGTCGCAATGAATGCCTCATTTATATGGGGCATTCACTATTGAGTACCACGGATAATTGCGTTTTGAGCAAGGTCTTGGGGATGTTTGAGCCATAACCTTGGTCTAGAGCCATATCGATAAGTTGCTCTTTACTGTGGGCTGCAAATTTATGTCGCAATTTTGCTTCATAGCCTTCCACTGTTTTTATCGAAATCTTCATCACCCGAGCAATGTGTTTGGGCTTTTTTCCATAAAGCAGAAGAAAAAGAACCTCAGATTCTCTTGTGGTTAGGGGCCCGGAAATGGGTTCTAGAACACCTGTGGAATGCTGTGTGGTCGTTAAACCTGTTGCTCGGCATATCCAATGGCCTACTTCCAAAATAGCGGTATCAGTTAGCTCTTGCCCGAAAAAAATTGTACCTTGAACCTCACCTTGTGCGTTGAACCATGGGGTTTTGGTGAAAATATGAGCGCGCCAAGAACCGTCAGCATAGGGGTGGATATCCAGCACTTTTAACGGTTTTTTTGTGGAGATTACACATCGATCTTGTTGCTGGAATTCTGCGGCGCAAGCGGTTGTCGGGCTTGGCATTTCAAAGTCAGTTAATCCAATGCACTGTTTTGCATCACTAACACCAATTAATTTGCCATAAGCATTGTTTGCGTAAACAAAAACCGAATTAAGATCTTTGCAACCCCAATATCCCGGAAGCTGTTGAAACAATGAAATTTGTTCTGCGCTGAGGAAATTGACCATAGCGGGTTCTCCTAACAATGATATTGATATAATACCAATGGCATAGCGGGTTGTAATCTATAGCGGTATTTGAACATAAAAAAAGCCAGCCTGAAGAAGGGCTGGCATAAATACAAGAATTGCTTCTTGTCGACGTGCAGAAGAGGTTCTATGAATGCTGCGAGGGTGTTGCAAATTCATAGGGATACAACATGGATATCAAATATCAAACGTGTTTGATATTCAACACCACTTTAGACGACGAGAGTGCAATAACAAAGGGGGGAATTCCCCCCTTTGTTATATAAATGGCTGAGCTAGTTCAGCTTACCTAAAGTTCCCTAATGACCCTGAAGCCAACATAATTTGCCGAAGTAGCAGGAGCAATAAACAAATTACCATAAGCCGCCGCCGTTGCAGGGGAGAAGCTCCATGCTCCACCTTTTGCTTGACCTCTTGAGTCATTTGTCCATTCCCACACGTTACCGACAACATCATAAAGGCCTAGGCCATTGGGAGCGAAAGACTTCACAGGAGAGGTGCTTTTATTTGACCAAGGTGTACCACTCCAGCCAGTATTCGCTTTCCCAGTTCCGAAATCATCTCCCCACCAATAGTCTGTTTGTGTACCAGCGCGAGCGGCAATTTCCCACTCTTCTTCAGTCGGCAAACGGTATTTATAGCCAGTTTCCTTACTTAGCCAGCGAGTATAGGCCTTCGCATCATTTTGGCTAATACACACCACTGGCGAGTTGCTCAACTGCTTAAAACCAGGGTCGCGCCAATAGCTACCTGCAATCGGGGTAATTTCAGATTCGGCGACTGCTGTGCACAGTTTTTGTAGCTCAGCATCAGTTTGGTAGGTGGTTTGATTCACAAAGGTTTCAAATTGACCCACAGTTACGGGGGTTGAACCAATTGCGAAAGCATGATCAAGGAAAACTTGTTTCGATGCGTGCTCGCCAATCAAATATTCGCCTGAGATCAAAGTGACTAACTCAGGAGCTTTAATATCCCCTTTGAGGGAATCAGCAAATTTATGTCCAGGTTTAAGTAGGTTGTCTTTTTCTCGTAGGTTCGCTCTTAATGTATGATCTGAGGTGATTTTCAGCTCTTGATTAAATGAGTAATACCCTTCTTTCTCAATCGTAATCATGTGCGGTCCCACTGGAAGCATCACTTCGACGGGAGTACTACCATAGTTTACATTGTCGATAGAGACTTTATCACTGTATTGGTTCGAGCGAATCGATAGGGTAACCCAAGCAATTTCTTTCTGTTTTTCTGTATTGGCTGAGTATTCGCCTGGAGCGAAACAGTATTGTGATTCGACATTCAACAACCGACATGGTGTGTTTTCATCCGGTCTTGCATCAAGCTGAACATCTAGTACGGCTTTGTACTTATTGCCATTGTAGAAACCTGAATCTACGGTTTTATGGCGCAGTACATGAATATTAAAAGAGACATTGGCCAGATGTTGTTGGACGAGCTTGGCCTCACTTGTGGCCTCTATTAACTTGGTTTGATACTGGTTTACCGCTTTCTGGAGCGCTAAGTCAGTGGTCTGTTTCGAACATTGAGCCAATGTCATATCGGCACTACAAGCGTTAGTAAAGCTAACTTTCTCGGTGCTACTCTGTTTGAGTTCATCTCTTAAGCGCTCAACTCGCGCGCGTAATTTATGCTGTTCTAGCTCATTGATATTTTTGCTGACCGTGTTCTGCTCGGCCCTTTTTTGTGCCAGCAGTGCTTCTGACTCTTGGCGTTTTTGCTCAGCTTCTAAACGGTTTTTTTGATTCTGCTTTACATTAGCCCAAGCTGCTTGGTAGGCATTTTGTGAAGGCATGATGTCCAGTTCAGGATCATCAATCATTTTCATGTAATCGCGTTCTAAGTCAGTTTTTGCTTTTGCAAGTGCCTTATCAAAGAGTTGGGCTTGCTTTGTTAGCCTGTCTAACTCACTGTTGTGGTTGTTCACAACCACTTGTTGTTCATGGGTGGCCTTCTGGGCTGCCTGTAATTCGGACTGTTTAGTAAACAACGCATCATCAATGGCAATTACTGAGGAAGGCGTTCCTTCTGCCATCGTCGATGTTGCCACTAAGCAAGGCGAAAGTGCTAATAAGAGAGCGGGTAAACCTTGTCGCATTATTATCTACTTCAGTTAAGTTATTAGTTCATTGTGTCTATTCTAAACGAAAACACCATTTTGTCTGAAGTCATCTTTCAATAACTTAATGACAAAATGGCGTTTTAACCGCATCTTTGTGAATTACGACAGAAAAACAGAGTTTTTTTGAGGTAATTAACCCTCTTTATTCGGTCTTAGCTTTATCCAAACCGTATCATTGCCGTTAATTGTTAATACCCGGTTGTAGGTTTCGTAGCCATCTTTAGAGACGGTAACTTGGTGGCGGCCATTGGGCAAAACAATCTCAACAGGTGTACTGCCGTAGTTAATACCGTTGATGGTTACGGCATCGTTGTATTGATCCGACCTTACGGTCACATTTGCCCACTGTTTGTCATTTTTTTGCGTACCTTCAGACACGCCGCCTTTCAAACAGTATCGAGTTGACACGTTAAGCAGTTTACACGCAGCCACCGCTTCTGGTTTCGCTTGAAGCTGAGCTTGCATTTGGGTGAAGTATTCGTTGTTGCCTTCAAAACCACTGCGAATAATTTGGCTATCTTGTACATGGATGTTAAGTTCCACGCCTTTCAGGTTTTGCTTGGCAATGACCGATTCGGTTAGGTCATCAAGCAACTTGGCCCGAAACGTTTTTACCGCTTTTTGTTTGGTAAGGTGCTGTCCCTGATTTGAACACTCACCGAGTGTCATTGTCGTTGAACAGGTGGTTTTATAGCCAGTTTCAAGAACACTACTTTCACGCAGTTCGGCTTCGAGACGTTTGACCCTAGCTTCAATGCGCGACTCTTCGAGGTTCGCATACTCATTACTGAGACGAGCTTGCTTCTGTTTGATTTGAGACAAGCGCATTTCAACTTCGGTCATCGCTTGATTATTCTCAAGGCCTTCAGCTTGGTTCTGCTTCACTGATGCCCATGTTTCTTGGTACTTCTTTTGAAACGAGGCTAAATCTGTGTCTGGATCATCTAAAAGACGGCTATATTGTTTGTCCAAAGCAGACTTGGCTCGATTGCGTTTAGCATCAAGTTCTTCACTTTCTCGTTTAATACGAACATGTTCATTTTTAAGTTGTTGAAGCTTGGCTCCCTCTGCTTCGTATTCTGCAGAAATCGCGTCGATTTCCGTTTGTTTAGTAGTCATTTTTTCATCGATAGCGGTGACAGGATCTACCTGAATAACTTCTTCCGCGTACACCGATGCAGATACCCAAAAAGGGCTTAGCGCAAGCAATAGCGCTGGGATGCGACGTGTGATCATAGGTCCCTGCAACAAATTAACGTTTAACCACAAAAGTGGGAAAGACAAACTTTTGACAGCTTTAATGGATAAGCTGTATTCATAATGCAAAATTTATTCCGAACAATAGCAAAATTCACTTAAATCTATTACTAGGTGACTGATTTTGTAAATTTTATAATTGTGCATCTTCATTTTGAGCCTAATAGCGAAATATGCAAGTCTCTATTTTCGATCTATTTAGGGGTTTTGGGATTGAACACACATTGACCGTAATTTATGTGCACTTGATCATTGTTCCGTTTTGAAAAATCGATCTCATTTCACCCCTAAGCTTAAGCTTCATATGCACTTTGATGTTTAATTTTTAAAAAAATACAGCTTTGTTTTCGCTCCTGATAGTTTTGTTATAACATCAGCTTCTAACCTCAACCATGATGCAGCAATATGAGTGACTTTTCTTCGGCTAAGCTATCTAACTATCAACAAAATGACAAAGTTTTGTCGCCTAGGCCGGCAGAGTTAGTGACATTACCCTCGTACATGGAGTGTCATGATCATAGTTATACCCAAGTCGTTATCGGATTAAAAGGCCAAGCTGAGTTTGAAGTACAGGGTGTAGGCAATTTGGTGGGGCCGGGGCAAGGTTGTGTCGTTACCTCTGGAACTGGCCATGCGTTTGGTGGTGTCGTTGGGCAGTCGGATATCTTAGTGCTTAACCTTCCAATCTCCTGTGGAGATGACCCTTTGCTTCTACAAAAAATGAATGAGTTGTCGAATGCGGATATTTACTTTCAGCTGGATGGGCAAATCCAAAAGCTGATCCAATTGCTAGTTAAAGAGATGCAATCGAGTCCTGATGATTTACTGTTGAGCCGTGCCTGCAATGACACCGTTATGGCATTACTGCAACGCCATATTTCTGTATTTGAAACGCATCGCAAAGAGTCTCGTTTTGATCTTGAAGCGATTGATCGTTATATCGATCTGCACCTTGGTCGTAAAATTTCAGTCGCTCAATTAGCGGGCCGCGTTTATTTAGGTGAAAGCCAATTTCATATGTTGTTCAAAGAGCAAATGGGGATCACGCCTCATCAATATTTGTTAGGTAAACGAATTGATATGGCAAAAGATTTGATTGAGCAAGGTTGTTTGAGTTTTGGTCAAATTGCGGAATTAACGGGCTTTTCTGGACAAAGTACCTTCACTCATTCATTTACTCGCTTGCAAGGTATTTCTCCATCGCAATACCGAAAATTGTGTCGTCGCTAATTCTTTATATCCCTGCCTCTTTTTTGTTTGTAATTCCCACATCATTTTTATATTGCTTGCCTTGAACTATCGGCAACACGTGCACCTTTGGTTAAATTTTGGAAACAATGTTGCTATTTTCTGCTTTGTGCATGATGTCAATTGATGTGATTGTGTTTTTATTTTGTTAATAGCCAGAGTTTTTAGCAAAAAACTCGGAGTTTTTGACAAGTATTCTTCTCGCGCTCAAAATACACTGCCAGCCATTGCAGGAAACCCGACCTTTTTCGGGAGTGAGATTGAGGAAAACGCATGTTTACAGCAACAGATGTGTTGAATGCAGAGTTTATCGAGCAACCGCTTGATAAGCTGTGGTCGCTGATCTCTCCACTTTATATGGTGGACGAATCTCAATGGCTGAAGCAGTTATTACCGCTGGCAACAGCTACAGAATCAGAAAAATCGGCGATATTAAATAAAACAACCCAGTTAATCGAAGCGATCCGAGCCGACAAAAAAGCGGTGCAAATGATCGATGCCTTATTACTTGAGTACAGTTTAGATACGCAAGAAGGTATTTTGTTGATGTGTTTGGCTGAAGCTCTGATGCGCATTCCCGATGCGGAAACCGCGGATGCTTTTATTAAAGATCGCCTCAGCGTTGCGGATTGGAAATCTCATCTGAAAAATTCTGACTCTGTCTTTGTCAATGCGTCCACGTGGGGGTTGATGCTGACTGGTAAAGTGATTGGCCTTGCTGATGTGGATACGACTAGTCCAACGCAGGCGGTTAATCGTCTAGTGAATAAGCTTTCTGAGCCAGTGATTCGTAAGGCGATGCACCAAGCGATGAAGGTGATGGGCCACCAATTTGTGCTAGGCCGAACCATTGAAGAAGCACAAAAAAATGGCCGTCCTATGCGTGATAAAGGGTATACCTATTCATTTGATATGCTCGGTGAAGCAGCGTTAACCACAGCCGATGCCAATAAATATTTTAAAGATTATTTGATGGCGATTGAGGCGGTTGGCCGCGAGAAATATGGCTTATCAACCAGTCCGGCACCGTCCGTATCAATCAAGCTTTCTGCATTGCATCCGCGTTATGAAGTGGCTAATCAAGAGCGCGTGCTGAGCGAGCTTTATAGCACACTGCTACAGCTTTTAGCCCGTGCTATCGAGCTAGATGTGGCGATCACTATTGATGCAGAAGAAGCAGACCGTTTAGAGCTGTCATTAAAGCTATTTGAAAAGATATATCGCAGTGAGCCCGTGAAAGGGTGGGGGAAATTTGGTTTAGTTGTACAAGCTTACTCTAAGCGCGCTTTACCCGTTTTAGTTTGGCTTAATGGGTTGGCGAAACAGCAAGGTGATGTGATCCCACTGCGTTTAGTCAAAGGGGCGTATTGGGATAGCGAAGTGAAGTGGTCTCAGCAAAGTGGCTACAGCAACTATCCGGTATACACACGTAAAGAAGCTACTGATGTTGCCTATTTGGCTTGCGCTCGTTTTCTTTTAAGCGAGGGCGTTCGTGGCCATATTTTCCCTCAATTTGCCAGTCATAATGCACAAACCGTGACCGCGATTGCGGTGATGTCACAACACAAAGATTTTGAGTTCCAGCGTCTGCATGGCATGGGTGATGCTCTTTATCATCATGCAATGAAAGCCTATCAACAATCGGTGCGAATTTATGCTCCAGTAGGTAGTCATAAAGACTTACTGCCTTATTTAGTTCGTAGATTGCTTGAAAATGGTGCGAACAGTTCGTTTGTGCATCGTTTAGTCGATGCCCGTTGTCCTATTGATACGTTAACGCAACATCCCGTCGATATGTTGCTCTCGTTTGATTCTTTACCAAATAACAAAATTCCTTTGCCACCGCACATCTTTGCCGAGCGCGTTAATTCCTATGGCGTCAATATTGATATTGAAAGTGAGGCAACGCCTTTTGAAGCGAAAGTAGAATGTTGGCTCAGTAAACAGTGGCATGCTTCTCCTATCATCAATGGTGTTGCTCTGCTCGAAAGCATGATCAAGGCAGGGGCATCGCCGGAAGTTGTGACTGCGCCGTATGACCGTAGGAAGCATGTTGGACAAGTGGTATTTGCCAACCTTGATCATGTTTCCGAAGCTATCTCAATAGCGGAGCAATCCTTTGCTGCTTGGAAGCAAGAAGAGCACAGCGTTCGTGCGGGCAAACTTGATAAACTTGCTGATTTACTCGAAGAGAACTTGGCTGAACTGGTCGCCATTTGTCATCACGAAGCAGGGAAAACCATTCACGATAGCATTGATGAAGTCCGCGAAGCGGTAGATTTTTGTCGCTATTACGCCAAACAAGTTTCCGCGTTAACACCCTTTGAAGTGACGAGTTTTGATAATGAAAAGCGTAAAGTGAGCCGTGAAGGTCGCGGTGTTTTCGTGTGCATTAGCCCATGGAACTTCCCTCTTGCGATTTTTCTTGGGCAAATCACGGCAGCGTTAGTTGCGGGTAATACGGTCGTTGCCAAACCCGCAGAACAAACCAGTTTGATTGCTTCGCGTGCCGTGGAACTGATGTTGGAAGCTGGCTTTCCTGCCGGCGTTATCCAATTGTTACCTGGACGTGGTGCAGAAATTGGCAGTGCGCTGACTTCTCACCCTGCCATTGCAGGTGTCGCGTTCACTGGATCAACGGCGACCGCGCAACGTATCAATCAAGCTCTCGCTCAACGTGACGCCGCGCCAGTGCCGTTGATTGCAGAGACGGGTGGGCAAAACGCGATGATCGTTGATAGTACGGCTTTACCCGAGCAAGTGGTGAGAGATGTGATTCGTTCTGCCTTTGCTTCGGCTGGGCAGCGCTGCTCTGCATTACGAGTGCTATTTGTTCAACAGGATATTGCCGATCGCATCATCAGCTTGATTCATGGTGCGATGAATGAGCTCAAGATTGGTCTTCCTTACCTCCACAGTACAGATGTCGGCCCTGTTATTGATGAAAAAGCCAAACAAAAGTTGTTCTCTCACATTGAACAGATGACCAAGACACAGACCAAAGTTGCGCAATTAGAACTCAGTGCGGAGTGCCAACACGGCGATTTTGTACCGCCAGCGGCTTTTGAAATTTCAGATATTCACTGCTTAACCGAAGAGCAATTTGGGCCGATCTTGCATATCGTGCGCTTTAAAGCGCGTGAGCTGGCCGATGTAGTGCAGCAAATTAATCAAACTGGTTTTGGTTTAACCATGGGGATCCATAGCCGCAATGAAACGACGTATCGTTGGATAGAAAAACACGCCCGAGTAGGTAACTGTTACATCAACCGTGATCAAGTGGGTGCGGTGGTGGGCGTGCAACCATTTGGTGGGCAGGGGCTTTCTGGTACCGGACCAAAGGCAGGTGGCCCACATTACTTATACCGTTTTACTCAAACTGAATTTTCTCAGTAATAAAGGCTCAGGAGAATTAGCATGGTTCATCAAGTAACACGTTTTTCTGACGCTTTTTCAGCATGGGAAAATTGGAATATCACCGATTTTGATTCTAAATGTGAGTGCTTACTTTCATTTAAAAATCTACTAGAAAGCGCTATGCCACAACTGGCAACAGTGATTTCTTACCATCTTCATCAGGCATCGGCGCTGTTGGCGCATTCGCATCAATTGATCGGTCCTACTGGAGAAACCAATGAGCTATACACCGCAGGTCGGGGCGTGGCTGTGATCATCCAAGGTGAACACAGTGATAAAGCGCAACAGGCGGTGGCAGCTCAGCTTTGTGCCGCTCTTGTGGCAGGCAATAGCGTCGTCTTATGTAGTGACGATGCGATGTTGATTCGAACACTGCAAGCGGCATTTGAGCAGTCAACACTCCCTACTAATCTCATTCAGTTTACGTCTTTTGATGCTTATCATCCGTTGATGGCGTCGGACGTTCGAAGTGTAGGTTACGTTGGGAACACTTCGGTTGAGCGTAGCCTCAACCGTCAGCTAGCTGATCGTAATGGTGCGATTGTCAGCCTAGTTTCTGAAACGGACTTGAGCGCGATCCCCGTGGCTCATGATCCTCACTTATCGTTGCGCTTTATTACCGAGCGTACTCGCACAATAAATATAACAGCAGTGGGTGGTAATGCGACCTTGCTTGAGCTTGGTAGCGAAACCCATTAATCCTTTCTGTTTTATCCTCTTCTTCGGAAGAGGACATGGAAGGCGATCTTTTAAAGAGGACAAACACAATGGAAAATAGCTTTGCTATTACAACCACCTTTATCCTGTATCTTATTTTGATGCTGGCTATTGGTGTGGTTGCATACCTTCGAACGAAGAACTCCGCAGATTATTTCTTAGGAGGGCGATCACTGGGCCCTTGGCCTGCGGCTTTATCGGCGGGTGCATCTGATATGAGCGGTTGGTTATTGCTCGGTTTACCTGGTTACGCGTACGCCGCTGGTATTGAGGCTTTCTGGCTAGCGGGTGGCTTATTATTGGGCACATGGGCTAACTGGTTAGTGAATGCTAAGCGCTTGCGCACTTATAGCATCACGACAGATTCATTAACATTACCTGAATTTTTATCACGCCGTTTTAATGATAAATCTAAACTGATTCAAACCATTTCAGCCTTCTTTATTTTGCTGTTCTTCCTCTTTTATACCAGTTCTGGCCTTGTGGCTGGCGGTAAACTATTTGAAACGGTATTTGGTTTAGATTATTCAACCGCAGTTATTATTGGCACCATTTGTGTGGTGTCTTATACACTGTTTGGTGGATTTTTAGCCGTTTCTTGGACTGACTTAGTGCAAGGCCTATTGATGGCCGCGGCATTAATGATTGTGCCCATCGCGGCAATCAACGGTGGTTTGGGTCAACTGAGTCAAGATCTATCCGCAATAAACCCAGAGCTACTAACGCTGTGGCATGATGTGAAAGGTGAGCCGTTAACGGGTGTTGCCATTATCTCATTAATGGCATGGGGGCTTGGTTATTTTGGTCAACCCCATATTTTGGCGCGCTTTAAAGCTTCCCGCTCAAATAAAGATCTCACCACTGCACGTCGTATTGCGGTCATTTGGACCGGTTTATCCATGGCGGGAGCCTTGTTGGTTGGCTTAGTTGGGCTTGTTTATGTGACGAACACAGGTTCGCTGGAGCTGGCAGATGGTGAAAAAATCTTCATGCTGCTAGTGAATGCGATTTTCCATCCAGTTATTGCAGGTATTTTGCTTGCAGCTATTCTTGCAGCAATTATGAGTACCGCTGACTCGCAATTATTAGTTTCTTCCTCGGCGCTAGCGGAAGATTTTTACAAGCAAGTCATCAAGCAAGATGCAACGTCGGAGGAGATCGTTCGTGTTGGCCGCTTTGCTGTGATTCTAATTTCTATCGTTGCGTTAGTGCTGGCCATGACACCAGATAGTTCCGTACTCGGCTTAGTCTCGTATGCATGGGCGGGCTTTGGCGCCGCATTTGGCCCTGCAGTGGTATTGAGCCTTTATTGGTCTCGAATGAACCGCAATGGTGCACTAGCCGGCATTATTGTTGGTGGCGTGACAATTGTGGTTTGGAAACAACTGTCTGGCGGTTGGTTTGATGTGTATGAAATTGTTCCTGGGATCATTTTCTCTGTACTTGCGATCGTTGTGGTGAGCTTAGCGACAGCTGAACCCGAAGAGAGCGTGAGAGCACAGCACGTGACCTTTAAAAAGCAGCTGGTTGAACTAGATTGACATTCATACCGTTGTTCAATAACTAGCCCCTTTCTGAGGGGCTTTTTTGTACAGGTTAGATTGTGTAGTGTGCTTAGCAGAAAATAAGGAGATTGGGATGGACGTTTTTTGAAGATAGCTCACGAAACACACACTAAAGTTTGAGAAAAATGAACCTCTAGGCGCAAAATGTGTCAATTATCAATAATGATGCAAATTGTAGGGATTATTGGACCATGTCAAAAGCTTATTGCACCTGCTGTCGTAAAGAGACACCACATAAAGTCGTAATGAAGCGCTGTCAGTCAGAACCTTGTTCAACGTGGCAAGGTGTTCAAAAGTTTTTTGCGCTCATTATACAAGGTGAACCTCATTACAAAATGGAAAAGCAAGGTTTTTGCCGAGTATGTAATCACCCATCAACATTAAGCCACACTGACTTCTCACGCGTCCGCGTTCTCTAAATACTTCCAGCACTGCGCTAAGTTTTTTGGCGTAGTGCGCTTCTCGCTCAAAAGATAATTTTGCTTTTATTCGGCTGACTAAGTTTGATTTAGCGCACATTCACGTGCCGTTCTATTGCACGAGTGTCAAGTATTGGGAACTTAGGCAAAGTAATAATCCATAGTTGTAATACTCTCAAGCCCATTACTTTGGTGAACAAGCTTCAAGGAGCATTGCAATGCAATTGAGTTTAAAGAGAAAAATGGTGTTCTCTGTGGTTGCTGCTATTACATTGACAGCCGCTGCATTGGTTATGGTTGGCTATCAAACCTTTAAAACCGACAGCTGGAGAGCGATTGAGAGTGAAGCGCGTAATACATTACAGGCTCATGCAAAAGGGATTGGTGACTGGTTTAATGGCAAACAAAAAACGCTGCTAGGATTAAAAAACGAAATCGAGCGTAATCCACAATTAGACATTGTTCCTCACCTACGCCAAACCTTGGAGTCTGGTGAATTTGGGCTGAGTTATTACGGTAATGAACAGGGCGATATGATCCGCAATGACGGATCGCGTAACCAAAATGGTTATGATCCTCGTGAGCGTGGTTGGTATAAAGAAGCCAAAGTCGCGGGTAAACCGATCACAACCGCCCCCTACGTCAGCGTTACCATGCAAACCTTAGTGGTGACATTGGCAGAACCTGTCCGTCAAAATGGCCAACTGATTGGCGTCGCCGCTTCCAATTTAGCTTTGGGTAAATTGATCAAGGACGTCTTAGCTATTGAGGTTCCTGGGAAGGGCAATGCTATTTTGGTGAATACCAAGGGGCTAATTGTTGCCCATCCCAATCAAGAGCTTATTTTAAAACCTACCCAAGAAATGGCCTCACAACTGACCATTCAAAGCATATCAGAGGCGGCAAATTCTCAATTACCACTCTTTGTTGATATTGATGGTCAGGCCAAAGTATTGATGGCGCAAAGTATTGAACATACCGACTGGCTGTTGGTTATGGTGATGGACAAAACGGTTCTTGAACAGCCACTCAATGACATGCTATTGAAACAGAGCTTGATTGGCTTGATGATTTTAGTGATCTTGGCATTAGCGACCTCATGGTTCGTCGCTCGTCAGTTGAATGAGTTGAGTAATATTGCTCAAGCTTTGTCAGATATCGCCGAAGGTGATGGCGATTTAACCCGTCGTTTAGCCGTTCGCAGTGACGATGAAGTCGGTATCTTAGCGGATAAGTTCAATAAATTTGTCGATCGCATCCATGTCATGGTGCAAAGCGTGCGTGATGTTTCCGTTTCCCTTAACCAAGGAGCGACACAGGCCGCGAGCTCAGCCAGTCAACGTAGTGAACGGATTCGTACTCAACAAGATGAAATTACTATGGTTGCAACTGCGGTAACTGAAATGGCATCTGCGACCGCTGAAATCGCGGGCAATGCTGATAATACCGCTAAAAATGCCAATGAATCGGTTGAGCTTGGTGCACAAGGCTATCGCCAGATGCAGCAAAGCAAACAGTCAATCAATCAGTTAGCACAAGAGCTTAGCAGTGCAGTGGGTATCATTGGTGAATTAGAAGTGCACGCTAATGAGATTTCAACCATTCTGTCGACCATTCGCTCGATTGCAGAGCAGACAAATTTGTTGGCCTTGAATGCGGCGATTGAAGCGGCGCGCGCCGGAGAGCAAGGTCGTGGCTTTGCCGTTGTAGCTGATGAAGTCCGAGTGCTTTCTCAGCGTACTCATGCCTCTACCGAGGAGATCCAGTCTAAAATTTCCGGTTTGCAAAAGGTAACGACCAATGCTGTTTCTGTCATGACGGAAAGCCATAAACTGGTCGAAACAAGTGTGCAAGATGTGAACCATACAGGAGAAAGCTTACACGCAATCAGCGAAGCCATTCAGATGATCAGTGATATGGCGACACAAATTGCATCAGCAGCAGAAGAGCAATCTTTGGTGACAGCGGATATTAATGGCAACACCGAATCGGTACGTGAAGTCAGCGACCAACTCGCCAGTGATGCGCAAAATGCAGTGCAACAAGCTCATGAAATGCACCGTTTAGCGAATGAGTTAGATAAAGAAATTTCTCGTTTCAAACTGTAATCATCTCAACGTACTCAAAGTAAAGAGGCGATAAATAGATTACAACCAAGAAAGTGGGTGCTTGCTCACTTTCTTTTCCTTTTTTCTCCTCAGTCTTTTTATTCTAACGTTCCCCTATTCTATGTGATTTATATCACAATGCCTTGTGATGATAGGTTGGTTTAACGCTGTAAGCCATTATTGTATGCCATATCACTTTTTTTTGAGCGCCGTGCAAAACCATGAGCCTAGACCGCATCGACCAACAGATCTTACGTATTTTGCACAGTAAAGGACGGCTTCCCGTTGTTGAGCTAGCAAAGTTGGTGAATTTAACCACATCTCCTTGTTCTGATCGTGTCAAACGCTTAGAAAAGGAAGGGTATATCAAAGGCTACCATGCAGAACTGTGCCCAGAAAAGTTAGGTCTGGATGTACAAGTGTTCATTCATATTCGATTGGATCAAACCAGTTTCTCTATTTTTGAGCGTTTTTCACAAGCAGTGGCGGACATCCCAGAAATTGAAGCATGTTATTCATTGTCCGGTGATTTTGACACCATGATCAAAGTGAGAGTGAAAGATATGAAAGCCTACCAAAGTTTTATGTCTGGCAAGTTGGGTACATTGCCGGGAGTGATTCAAACGCGCAGTGAATTTGTGATTGAAGAACATAAAGCCAGCTTTGGCATTAATCCTGAGCTCATTTCCAAGACGCTGCCTTAGCTGCGAATGAGGTGAAATACGGTGCAAGAAACAGAACAGCAACAGCCTTTAACTAAAGACGTTACGACACTTTTTACTAGGTTAAAAGAGCAGGCAATAGCAGAGCCATATCCAAGCCTTGAGCAAAGACGTATTTGGTTGCAGCGCTTAAAAACCGCGTTACTCAGTGAACAGGCCGCGCTCGTTGAGGCCTTAAATCGGGATTATGGTTATCGAAGTCGCTTTGATAGTACGGTTTGCGATCTGCTACCGGCCGTTTCACACATTAATTACACGCTAAAACACCTCAAATCGTGGACAAAATCGCAATCGCGTCATGCAGGTTGGCTATTATTGCCGTCGACAGTGAGCGTTCACTATCAACCCTTGGGCCTTGTGGGGGTGATTGTGCCTTGGAATTTTCCTATCGTGCTCAGTATGGCTCCATTAGTCACAGCATTGGCGGCAGGTAATCGCGCTATGGTCAAATTGAGCGAACATACGCCTTGCACCAACCAAGTGTTGATGCGTATTTTTGCGACGGTCGATGAAGCGGTTGATACTGTAGAAGGCGGGGCTGACGTTGCCGCACAGTTCAGTGCGTTACCCTTTGATCATCTGTTATTTACGGGGTCAACACCAGTAGGTAAATTGGTTGCCCAAGCGGCTGCGAAAAACCTAACACCAGTAACGTTAGAGCTTGGCGGGAAATCCCCCGTGATCATTGCACCTGATGCTGACCTTGCGCGCAGCGTTGATAACATCATGCTTGGCAAAGCCATCAATGCAGGGCAGATCTGTGTTGCTCCTGATTATGTTTTACTGCCGGAAGGAAAACAACAAGCCTTTGTGGAGCTCTATCTGCAACGCTTTAAGCGCTATTTTTCCACTAAAGATGGCTATGATACGTCACATATTATTAATCAAACCCAGTTTGATAGGCTGCAACAATACTTAGACGATGCTAAACAAAAAGGGGCTACATTGCATCCCGTAGAAGGCGATGCAAAAGCGGGAACGTATCAACTTTTGCCTTGCTTAGTGACGAATGTGAAGGTCGATATGTTGTTATCCCAACATGAGATATTTGGCCCCATATTGCCGATATTGAGTTATCACAGTTTGGATGAAGCGATAGCTTATATCAACGCTCGCCCACGTCCGTTAGCTTTATATTTAATGAGTGATGATCACGAGGTGATCAAACAGGTTAGTACACAAACGCATAGTGGTGGCCTAGCTGTGAACGATACTCTGTTACATGTGGCCGCCGATGATGCCCCCTTTGGCGGTATTGGCGATTCTGGGGTTGGGCACTATCACGGGATTGAAGGTTTTAAGACCTTTTCACACGCCAAAACCGTATTGTTTTCTAAGCGTTGGTTGCCACGTAGCCAGTGGATGCTGCGTTATCGTTTAGTGATGCTGGCAATATTACGCAGGCTATTTATTCGCTAATCAATGGACCACACATTTTTAATATCAGGCCATCCCCAGTTGGTCAGTGCAACGTCTTTGAGCACACCCTGAAAACGTAATGTTTGCTTATGGTGGAACAAAGGGACGAGGCAGTATTCGTTGATCAAACTCGATGCTAGCGGTTCCAACGCGATAAGGTAGTGTGTCAATGGTGTCGTTGATCGAATGTCGATTAACGCTTTGAGCAGCCATTGGCTTTCTGCGGGGCCAATGCAATGGTGTAACATTGGGTTGCCAAATAAGTGACTAAATGCACTGAAATGCCGGTTGTCATCTAAATTAATATTGGTGATAACTATGGTCTCGTACAATTTGCCTTGCTGGGCCAGAAAATTCAATTCTCGGTAGGAGTAAATGTTGACGGCAGCAGCCAGCCCCATCTCTTCTAAAATATGTTTCACACCGAAGGCGCAATGAATCAGTACCGTGTAGTCATAGACGGCAATCGAGATTTGATTTGGCAGGCTTGCTTTGGGCGCTGGTGGTCGCACCACAGGTTGCCATACCGGCAGTAGGTTACTGGCAACGACTGCGTCAAACTTAGTTGGTTGTTGTGCTAAATAGTGCTCTAGTTTTTCTCCAGATATCTCGGTAGCTAGGTAGCGTTTCTGATTTTCATTAAGAGGTGAATGAGCACCTTGATTGAACAAAATAAACATACAGCCATCTTCCACTCTTGATGACTGATTAGAGGTGATGATCGCCAGTTCTTCAACGTTACTCAGCTCTACATCGTGGTGGCAAGAGATGTTTTGTTGCTGATTTTTTTGTTTGATATGCATGTCTTGAGGGTACAACTCGTCTTCATTTAAAATCCAAATTGTGACGTGATCCGTTAAAGCTCGGCAGCCATAGAATTGGTCAAATGCGCTTAAAATGAGTTTGTGAGGTGAGTGATCTTGAACTTGAAATGGGCCACAACCTGTCACCATTGGGGAGTATGCATTGTTCACTTGGCTGGCTGGTTGAATGGAATATTTGACGCCAGAGAGCAACCCTGCAAATCCTAAATCAGATTGATTAAGAGAAAATACTACTTTTTGTGGTTGTGGTGCGCTTACATCAACCAAATGCGCGAGCTCTTTTTTGTACTCTTCCAAACTAGAGAGTTTGGCAAATAAACTCACGATCGTATTAGCATCAATCGGTGAGCCATCGTGAAACGCTAATCCGGGGCGAAGATAAAATACCCACTGAAAATGTTGTGCATCATACTCCCAGTGATGGGCTAATTCTGGATGAAAGCGTCCTTGTTCATCACACTGGATGAGGCAGCAATAGATTTGCCTGAGCAGAAATCGCTCACTACTACGCTGTATTTGATGGGGCACTAGCCGTTCAAATGGTCGTTTATACGTCAGTTGAATGTGTAAGCGACCTTCGCGAATAGATGCGCCGGAAGTACTTTGCAACAAACGCCCAAACACTACCTCATCATTATCCAGTATGGTTAAGGCTTTTTCATATTTCCCAGCCAAAATTTGCTCTTTCGCGAGCGTTTGTTTGATTGTGTCTAAATCGAGGTTCAGGCGTAGTATCGAGCGTTGGTTACGTCCGACTTTGGGTTGCCACTTGAGCCAACCTTGTTGCTGCATTTTAGCCACCAGATTTCGTGCATGACGCGGTGAGGTGAATAAACATTCTGCAACCTGTGTTAACGACACTTTAATCTCTTGACCCACACCAAGCACGGTCAGGCGTGTGTAATAACGTAATAAAGTAAGATCAGACACTCGCAAATCCTCTGGATGAAAGGGAAGAGATAGGCAGTTCAGTTCTTCGCACGACCTTGCGCTTTGCCCTCCTTGATGGTCAAGTTGTTTGGGTATAGTAGCGAATTTATGAAGAACTAAATAAGAAATATTAATGATCATTTGTTCCTCATTTATTGATTTTTAGTTTTTAAATATCGTTTTAAGGCTAATTTCGATGATATGAGGAATTAAAAAATAAAAAATTCTCAGTTTTTGTATTCCTTGTTTTGATTCACAATCAACGCATCGATAGCTGAGGAGGTGAATGATGAACGACCCCATAACGACTGACACCAAACAGCCAACACCGCTGGCGATCTATTACCGCCAGCGTTTAGAAAAATCACGTAACCCTATAGAGGTAATGGCGATTTTAGCTCTGATTCATTTATGTCACTGGTGACCATGAATAAAGGCATCTTGCATACCCTAAACTCTTGAGTTAGCTATGCTCCTGTTACCCCCAACTGCATAATTGCAGGATGCCTTTCCTTTTCGATGCACATCACTTTTTCTTCGTCCTACTTTTCATCTTTATCGTAAACGACTACCATGACATCGCTTTTTTAAAGCCAATTTATATTTTAAATTCTCAGGGCGGGGTGAAATTCCCCACCGGCGGTGTGTTTGTTTTTTCAGTTGAGAAGGCAGATGAGCCCGCGAGCGCTCGATGTATCGAGGTCAGCAGATCTGGTGAAAAACCAGAGCCGACGGTTATAGTCCGGATGAGAGAGAATGAAGAGACGCCAGTTAGTTCGCTAACTGGTGCAATTTGTTTTGGATTTGATCCCTCATAGCAGCCCTGATTCTGGTGATTTTTTAGGAGTACAACCATGAATCAGCTATCTCTACTTGCCAAATTTGGCGACCCTATTACTCGTGTTGAAAACGCACTGTCTGCGCTTAAAGAAGGGCGAGGCGTGTTGTTGCTTGATGATGAAGATCGTGAAAATGAAGGCGATATCATTTATGCGGTTGAGTCACTGACCACACAACAAATGGCACTGATGATCCGTGAATGCAGTGGCATCGTCTGCCTATGTTTGACCGATGAACAGGCTAATCAACTACAACTGCCCCCGATGGTAATGCATAACAATAGCGCAAACCAAACCGCTTTTACTGTCTCGATTGAAGCAAAAACAGGTGTAACTACGGGCGTTTCAGCGCAAGACCGAGTGACCACAATAAAAACCGCGGCCCGCTTTGATGCTAAAGCCGATGATCTTGCACGCCCCGGCCATGTCTTCCCACTTCGCGCTCGGGCGGGAGGTGTTTTGGCTCGTCGTGGGCATACAGAAGGGACGGTTGATCTTATGCAAATGGCGGGTTTAATGCCTGCGGGCGTATTGTGTGAACTCACCAATCCTGACGGTTCCATGGCCAAAACACCCGAGATCGTTGCGTTCGGGCAAAAGCACAATATGCCTGTATTGACGATTGAAGATATGGTGCTGTATCGAACAAGACTTGAACTCAAACAGGCTTAATGAATGTCGAAGGGAGGCTAGGTGCGTCCCTTCACATTACTCCGATTTAATCTTCTCATTTTGAAATGAGAAGTGCATAAAATTATTAACGTTCTATTAAACTTATGTAGATTGACGATGTTATTTTTGCCGAGGTTGAGCATGTTATTTAATAAGAAAATGCAAAAAGAAAATGATGATTTGAAGGCTCAGATAGCTGCATTACAAGCACAGCAAATACTTGAGCAACAAAAGTGGCAATATGAAATTCAGCAGCTAAAAGAACAGCTGGCCTTATTGCGTACATCAACTCAATTAGAGTCTGATTTGATGGCCAGCCATTTGAGTGGTAGCCACATGCTAGAAGCCATCCGTTCTGGTCTGGCTCACAATGCTGAGAATTTATTGCGTGAGAACGAATCACTGAAGCAACTGAATAGTATTTTTGGTCAGACAAGCACAGCAATTAATCACTTATCTTCTCGAGCAGAAAAAATTGCAGAATACGCTCACGCTAGTATGGAGTCGGTGACTGTTCTAGATAAAACAACCATTTCGATTGGCCAGTTAGTCGGCACGATCCAAGAGATTTCGCAACAGACCAATTTATTGGCACTGAATGCAGCTATTGAAGCGGCACGCGCAGGTGAAGCGGGTCGAGGTTTCGCCGTCGTGGCCGATGAAGTACGGGCATTAGCTTCCAAAGCCAATGATGCCAGCACTAAGATTGAATCTTTAGTTGGGCAAGTTCAGAACCAAACGGAAAGTATTAAAGGTTCAGTGAATCAGAGTCAAGAATGTGCAATCGAAGTAGAAAATGCTTCAAATGAATTAAAACAGACGGTAACAATCGTTTTAGACAAATCAAAACAAATGCAAGAAGTTATTCGTATTGCGACGGCGTGTTCTTTCCTTGATACGGTGAAATTGGATCACGCAGTTTGGAAAAATGAAGTGTACGATCACATCCTCAATCGTTGGTTTGAACATGGGATGAATACTCATCAAGAGTGCCGTCTAGGTAAATGGTATTTTGAGGGTGATGGTGCGCGTGAATACAGCCAGCTTCCCAGCTTTGCTGGTTTGAATGCTCCTCATAAATTGGTGCATGATTCAGGAAAGAGTGCACTGAAGTTTGGTCAGAATGGTGATTGGACACAACTGATTAAGCAAGTTGATACTATGGAATTGGCCAGTAAATCGGTGGTTGATTCGATAGACCGATTACTAAAAGAGGTAGTAAACACACATTAAACTCAGACGGTATTACGTAAAATAGATAGGTGTCCGATCGCTCTTCTGCTACAGTGGCGCGCTATTTCTTCACAGTCTGTCATCTTGATGGCACTGGAAATCTAACCCTAGGATCTATTTTGACCAATAACGATATTTTACGCCGTATTCGCTACACTTTTGACTTTAAAGACTCAGCTATGGTTGAGATTTTTGCTGCGGCGGACGGCTGCGTTACTCAAGAGCAAGTGACTACTTGGCTAAACAAAGAGACGGAATCTGTGTTGAGTGATGTGGATCTAGCGATATTTCTCAATGGCTTAATCAATACAAAGCGTGGTAAACGCGATGGTGAACAACCTCAGCCTGAAACACGCTTAACCAATAATATGATTTTCATGAAATTGCGTATTGCGCTGGATATGAAAGCAGAAGATATTTTAGACACATTAGCTTTCATCGATTTTCGTTTAAGTAAGCACGAGCTCAATGCATTTTTCCGCAAGCCTGACAATAAACACTACCGTGAATGTAAAGATCAGATCCTGCGTAACTTTTTAATGGGTGTTCAGCGTCAACTGCGTCCAGAAGATAAACGCGAATATCAAGAAAAAATCGATTAAACCAAAGAAATCTCCTGTAAGTCATTAGGGATCTCTTCATTGAAAAAAGCCATGTCGACATGGCTTTTTTACTTAGTGATCAACGATCTTCATTCTGACGCTTACGAATATCAGTTTTACCTCTTCTTGCTAAACTTTAAAGCGGTCCACCAACTCATAGAGTTCGTTGGCTCGGCTATTCAACTGCTGGCTACCCGCTTGGTTCTGATTAGCCAGTTCAGCCGATTGACTACTTTGATCAGATATCACCACAATGCGCTCTGATATCTCTTGCCCAACAATACTTTGCTCTTCTGTTGCAGTTGCGATCAGCGCGTTCATATCCATAATCGTGGCAATAGAGTCTTGAATTTTTTGTAATGCTGTCGATGCGGCATTGGCTTTTTCTACGGTGCTTAAGCTACGGCTTTGGCTTGAATCCATCGCTTTAACTGCGGCATCAGAGGCATTTTTCAGTTGCCCGATCATGGCATGAATTTGCCCTGTACTGTCTTGGGTACGGCTGGCTAATTTTCGGACTTCATCCGCTACCACGGCAAATCCTCGTCCTTGCTCGCCTGCGCGAGCCGCTTCAATAGCTGCGTTTAACGCCAGTAGATTGGTTTGTTCCGCAATATCTTGGATAACCGCAAGTAGAGACGAAATGTTTTTCACATCGCCTTCCAGTTTTGAAATCACAAGGCTCGCTTCAGCGACCTCTTTGGCGAGATCCTGTACCGATTGTGCGGCTGAATCAACAATCTCATGGGCATCTTTGGCGTTGTCGTCAGCATCTTTTGCTGATTGAGCGGCATGATGGGCGTTGTTCGAGATCTCTGTTGCAGTCGTGGTCATTTCTGTCATCGCTGTCGCTACTTGATCGGTCTCTTCACGTTGCCCTGATGCAATGGCGTCAACTTGTTGTGCTCGTTGTGTCATGTCATTGGTTTCATCCACAACCTGTTGCCCAACTTGGTGCACGCGCGCAATGATACTTTGCAAGCTGGAGACAAAGGCATTGAAGTTATCACTTAATCTTGCAAATTCAGGGGCGTTGAATTTTTCCATTCTTGCAGTTAAATCAGCGTCACCGCTTGCAAATGAACGAATCGATAAATCAAATAGCTCGAGAGGACGCATGATACTGCGATTTAAAATGATGGCGAAAAAACCGACGATGAGGATAATGATCAAGCTCATCAAACCGATATTGACTAAACTGCTTTGCATATTTTCCGCAGCGAGTGTTTCCATGTTGGCGATTACGGCATCAATATCATCGGTGTAAAAGCCAGTGCCTATCGTTAGATCCCATTGTGGTAAATAGGTAGAATAGGCCAATTTAGGTAGTGGTGTCGTCTCTCCCGGCTTGGGGAAATAGTAGGTAGTGAACTTATCTACTTTGGCATTTTTGATTAAATCTTGGATTAAATAGTTGCCATGCGTATCTTGCATGTTCCAAAAGTTATCGCCTAAACCAGCATTACTTTGGCCCAGTAGTAGTCGATCCCCTTTGCTATTGTAGCCAAAGATATAGCCACTATTTTCAAACGCGATGTCACGCAGTATGGTGATGGCTTCGCTGAGGGGAGCGTTCTTTTGTTTGAGTGATTTGAGCGCTGTATCGGCAATTTGCAGATATGAACGCAGCTCATTTTGTTTCATCTCCATCATGCTAGCGCGGGTAGCGGCCATTTGTTCGTGATTCAGTTTTTGTGTTTCTGAAAAACTGAGATACATCATACTTAACGAAATAATCAGTAGCGGAACAATGGATAGCACGTAGAGTCTTTGGCGAATAGTCAGGCTCATGGTTATTTCCTGTTGTTATGTTATTGGCCTTGGTACTTTAACTGACGGTTGACATGCTCGTTGTTGTTATAAATATAGCTTAGCTAAGTTTGCGGCACCGCGTCTTACAAAGAGCATATTTTCATATGAAAAATGGGTGTTATGTCAAATTGGAATGCTAAGTAGAGTTGTTATGCCCTCTATGACTTGCCAGTGGCTTTCATTTCACCGGTTTAAGCTTAATTTCTATATAGAGTATAGATAGGCTGTGATATACTCCGCGCCCACTTTACTTTCGAAGAGCCAGTGACCATGAGCCTGAAAAATGAAATTCAACAACTCAATAACCGTTTAGATACGTGTCGCCATAAGCTCGATGCGGCTAAAGGTCGTGGCGATCAAGTAATGATCAGCAAATTTACCGATGAAGTAGAACAACTGACGAAAAAGCTCGCTCAAGCAAAACACAAGCAAAATTATACGGTGAGCAAAGAGCGTAAGAGTTTGCTCGATATGCCATTTTCTCGTGAGTTGACCAAAGCCGAACAGGCGGATTTAGGTCAATTGAAAAAGTCAGTTAAAGGTTTAATCGTGGTACACCCGATGACAACAATGGGCAAAGAACTGCGTTTAGAAGTGATGACTGGTTTCGCTCCAAAAACCTTCTAACCATCATGTTTTACGACAGAAAAGAGCCAGATTATCTGGCTCTTTTTGATCGTACCTGCGACTCAATAGCCCATAAGTTGCAATAAATTCTCGGCGGTGTGGATTGCCTCTTTGCGGTTAGCAATATTCAGTTTTTGGTATAGGTTGCGGATGTGGGTTTTGATGGTGGTTCCTGCGACATCCAGCTCTTGTGCAATTTGCTCATTGCTAAACCCAGAGTAGATAAGCCCCAATACTTGCCATTCACGTTGAGTGAGTGGGCTGGTACGAACCAGCTCAGGAATATTTGGGTGATTAACCAGCTTCTCAACAAACTCTTCGTCGAAATGGACTGATCGGCTGCGCTGAGTGGTAGAGATCTCTTTCATTAACTGTTGTGCGCGGTGGCGTTCCAGATCTCCCAATTCGGATCGGCTAGAGAGTTTTTCCAACAAGTGGCCGATCTGCGAACCATCGATTAAAAAGTTACCCACCATACCCGTCTGATTGGTTAACTGTAGCGCCTCTTTGAGTTTTTCTTTCGCCACTTCTTCGTTGTGCACTGCGGTGGCTAGAACGGCTTCGAGGATCAAATTACGGTTTAGGTCAGTAATCAACTGATAAGTTTGCGCTTCGTGCTGCATAAACGTCAAAGTTTGAGTCGCATCTTCCAAATGACCTAAGTGAATCTGAACTCGAGCAATATTGCGCCATTGAAGCTGTGAAAAGTGATTGCATGCTTTTTCTGGTCGAATGGTGGTCTTGAGCCACTGCAACATTGCTTCATCATTGCCACGAGCTTGCCAAAATAGAATCAGTGAGAGCGAAGCATTCGCTGTCCAGTCTACGTGATAAGTCGATTGTTTCAGTAAGTGCTGTATTTGTTCGATGAACTTACCCGCTTTATCGAGTTCACCACGGCCAATAGCAATACGCGCCAGCATAGAATAACTGTGCAGATGTTTGCTTGGAGAGTGGTTGCCCAATACGCGTAGTCCTTTATAAGCGCACTCTTCCGCTTCATCCAAGCGGTTCCAGCACCACAGGATTTGGGCACGTATCCGTAGTAAGAACTCATGCAATGGCACTTGCTGTAATTGCTGCTCTTCAATTAATTTGAAGGCAATATCTTGTACTTCAAAAGCGGCTTGCACATAACCTTGGGCAATCAAGATCTCGCTTTGCTGTAGTAATGCCCATAGCGCTTGATGGTAAACCTGATACTGGCGTGCCAGCTTTTCGGTTTGTTGCATCATCGAGAGTGCGCGGCTTAATTGACCGAGCACGTGGTTCACTTCGCCGACGACTGAAGTGGCGACAATACGACTGCGGTAAACTGTGTGATCCAGTTGGCTTAGCGCTAATTCCGCCAGTTCTAAGGCTTTTTCTGGCTCATTTTGGTTGATCGCGACTTGAGCACGCAGGGCATTGAATTCGCCTTGTTCTTTAGTGCTGAGCTGAACATTGAGCGCTTTCATCTCGTTGGTCGATTTGGTCAGCAGATCCCCAACGTCAAAGTAGCGGTGCTGACTTTGAGCCAGCCAAGCTTGTAGCATACACAGTTTAGGCTCGCGATAGAGTTGGGCCGGAGAGAGTTGGTTAATGGCCTCTTCGAGAGCCAAAAGCTCGCCTTGGTTGAACATCTTCCAGCCAAATTGCGTCAAGATAGTAGCGAGTAAGTCAGTATCGTTGGCGAGAGTGGCGTGACGCAACGCTTGATGAGGTGTGGCTTCTTGCAACCAAGCGTGCGCGGCGGCACGGTGTAGATCGTGCTCCTGCTGCGGGATGCGCGCCAAGCGTTCATGAGAGAGGAATTCCGCAAATAAGTTGTGGAACCGGTACCAGTTGTGCTCACCTTCCAGTGGATAAATGAATAAACCATAGCGGTTGAGCGACTCAATCATGCTCAGCGCGTCGTCACGTTTGGTGAGTGCAGAGACTAACACGTCATTAAAGTGATCGAGCACCGAGCATTGCATCAAAAATTGGCGCGTTTCTTTATCCAGCAGATCAAACACTTCCTCAACTAAGTAATCCCATAAATGTGCATGATTAAACTGCGATACCGACTCCGCTGTTTGAGCCAACGTGCGCTTTTGGTGCTGTGCTTGTAAGGCAATCAATTGCAGTGCAGAGGGCCAGCCTTCGACATAGGTGCACAAGTTGTTGGCAGTATCATCATCCACGCCATCAGAGACCCGTTGATTAAAGAAGCGTGTTGTTTCTTCGGTATCAAAGGCGAGTAGCTCGTTACCAATTTCGATCATCAAATCGCGTACGCGCAAGTTGGCCGTACCTAATGGTGGTGTGGCACGGCTAGTGACGACCAGCGTTAGGTTGTCTGGCATGTGTTTGAGGAAAAAGCGCATCGCTTCGTGGATATCGTCATCGGCGATCAAATGGTAATCATCGAGAACCACATAGCACTCTTTGTTAAAGCCAGACATTTCCGAAAACACTTCACTAAATAGCGAGTGTAAAGAAGAGAACTGGCGTCGCTCGGCCAGTTTTTGGGCATTTGGACAACTTTGCTGAGTCGCTTTATTAATCGCTTGCAGTAAGTAGTTGATAAATCGGAACGCATCATTGTCGCTTTCATCGATGCTATACCAACCCACGTTGGTCTTGTCTGATAACCATTGCGCTGCCATTGTGGTTTTTCCATAACCAGCAGGCGAACGGAATAGCACGAGTTTGTAGCAAGGTGCCTGGGCAAGCAGCTCTAACACACGCGGGCGAACGATGGCGTTGTGTAGGCGGCCGGGACGAGTAAGCTTAGAAGGTATCCACATCTTCCAGATTCCATTTATTGTTCTTGTTACTGACTTAAAAGCTGATCGCAGCTTTGGAGGTGCTTAGTAAGAAGAGCATCATTATTTAGGAGTACACAAGTGAACTATCACTCATTTTGTGTGGATGTTACTTGATGTCGTGACGCACGTTTATTGATCCATCCCGAGATTCTTGCAGGATTCACATTTACTCATCATCTACGCCCTGTAATTGTGACTTTAATCACTAAAACTTCTTTGTTATGCGCTATATAAAAACTGAGCATGTACAAAATCTCATGTAATTTGTAAATGAAGCTCATTTTTTTGAGAGCCAATTCTCATATTGAGAGATTGATATTCCCGATCGAAACCTTAGCGTCATGAGCGGTATTTAGGCTAGTGAGCAAGGTGATGTGATCACAATCACTGCTTATGAACCGCTATGTGCAACGAATGAGAGATAGATCACTGCGACTCTGGTGCTCGCCCTCTACGCCCTGAGCCCTCCTCCTAAACGAGGTCATTTTTAGGAGGATGCCGACCTTGCGTAGCTGATGCACGATATGCCGAAGATGAATTAAAACGACTAAGTGAGATTTCGCTAATGAAACCTACGCAACAGAAGAAGTTTGATAAAGCTTCGTTCCAAGACAACGTAAAGAAACACCTGACTGCCACCTACGCTACCACCATTGAAAATGCAGATAGCCGTTCATGGTATCTCGCAATGGGGCGCGCACTGGCTGAATTAACGATGTTTGATCTACTCGAAACTGAGCAAGACGAGCGCATTGTTAACGCTAAGGGTCTGAACTACTTATCACTTGAGTTCTTGATTGGCCGTTTAACAGGCAACAACCTCATCAGCATGGGCCTGTATGAGCAAATCACGGAAGCGATGGCTGATTTAGGTCAGAACCTAACGGATTTATTAGAAGAAGAACGTGATCCATCCTTAGGTAATGGTGGTTTAGGGCGACTTGCGGCATGTTTCATGGATTCGTGTGCTGCGCAAGAGTACCCAACCGTAGGTTATGGTTTACATTATGAATATGGTTTGTTTAAGCAATCTTTTAGTGAGGGCCACCAACAAGAAGCTCCTGATGAGTGGCGTTGTGTTGAAGGCTACCCGTGGGAAGTGGCACGACCACACCTAGCACAAGAGATTGGTTTTTACGGCCATGTTGACGTTATCAATGACAATGGTGTGGAAAAACGCCGTTGGATTCCGAGTATGTTTGTCCAAGCAATGCCTTGGGATTTACCGATCGTCGGCTATGAAAGCGACACGGTTTACCCACTTCGTTTATGGGAATGTCGCGCAATTGCGCCTTTCTCACTGGCTGATTTCAACAACGGTAACTACTTTGAAGCACAGCATGCCTTGATTGATGCAGGCAACATTACCAAAGTACTTTATCCAAACGATAACCACGAAAAAGGCAAGACACTGCGTTTGATGCAGCAATATTTCCATAGCGCGGCGTCAATGCGTGACATTTTGCGTCGTCATGCTGCGGCGGGTCATGACATTGCTGATCTTCCTAAATATCAAACCGTTCAGCTAAACGATACTCACCCAACGATTTCCATTCCTGAATTGATGCGTATCTTGATTGATGAGAAAGGCATGGGCTGGGATGAAGCATGGGCGATCAGCTCAAAAACGTTCGCCTACACCAACCATACGCTACTGCCTGAAGCACTCGAAACGTGGAGCGAGTCGTTGATCCAGCGTTTGCTTCCTCGCCATATGGAAATCATTTACGAAATCAACCACCGCTTCCTGCAAGAAGTACGTGCCAAGTGGCCGGGTGATGTGTCGAAACAGCAAAAACTCTCCATCATTCAAGATGGTTTCCACCGTGTAGTGCGTATGGCAAACCTTTGTGTGGTTGGCTCTTACGCTGTGAACGGTGTGGCGGCGCTGCACTCGGAGTTGGTAAAACGCGATCTTTTCCCAGAATTCCACGAGCTTTACCCAACACGTTTGCACAACGTAACAAACGGCATTACGCCGCGTCGCTGGTTGAAATTTTGTAACCCAGGTTTGTCGGCGCTTATTTCGGAAAAAATTGGCACTGAGTGGCCAGCGCACCTTGACCAGCTAGAAGCGATTGCGCAATACGCTGACGATGCGAAATTCCAAAAAGAGTTTATGGCGGTTAAGAAACACAACAAGCAGCGTCTGGCTGATTGGGTATCAGAGAACATGGGTATTGAGCTTGATACCAATGCCATCTTTGATGTGCAGATCAAACGCTTGCATGAATACAAACGTCAACATTTGAATATGTTACATATTCTCTCTTTGTATCATCGTTTAGTGAATGACCCAACGTTCGATATGACGCCGCGCGTGGTGTTCTTCGCGGCTAAAGCGGCACCGGGTTACCACCTAGCTAAAGAGATCATCTACGCCATCAATAAAATTGCGGAAAAAGTAAATAACGATCCGCGCATTGGTAACAAGCTAAAAGTAGTTTTCATTCCTGATTACCGCGTGAGCATAGCTGAAATCATCATTCCTGCTGCCGATGTATCCGAGCAAATTTCTACCGCAGGTAAAGAAGCATCCGGTACCGGTAACATGAAAATGGCGCTAAATGGTGCTTTAACCATAGGTACGATGGATGGTGCAAACGTGGAAATTCGTGAGGAAGTGGGTGATGACAACATCTACATCTTCGGTTTGGAAGTGGACGGAGTCGAAGCATTAAAAGCCAGTGGTTATAACCCATATGATTACTACAATGCGGATCCGCTGCTTAAGGCTTCACTGGATTTGTTGGTGGGTGAAGAGTTTACCCCAGGCGCTCCGGGTAAATTGAAAGCCACGTTCGATAGCTTGCTTGATGGTGGTGATCCATACCTAGTGCTGGCTGACTTCGCTTCGTATGTACAAGCGCATCAGGCGATGGACAAGCAGTACCGTGACCAGGCTGGCTGGGCGAAGAAAGCGATTCTTAACACCGCGTTGGTGGGTAAGTTCAGCTCTGACCGCAGTATCCGTGACTACGTTAACAACATCTGGAAATTAGAAACCGTTAAACGTTAATTTTCAAGTAAGCCAAGGCCTTTAGGGCCTTGGCTCTATGATGACTCATTATAATAAAACCCTACCCATTTGAAGGGGAAAGAAGTCCCTTCGGAGAAAGCGATGAAACAACTAAACGCATTAAAACAAGTAGCGGCGATGGCGAACATTGCCGACAGCTACATAAGCGCGTGGGGCGACGAAGCGAAAGTGGAAGATGAAACCATTATCCGCTTATTGGCGTCTTTGGGCTATGACACAACCAATGATGAAACGCTGCTGAAATCAGCAGAAAAGAAACACAAGAAAGATGTATTAGATCCTGTTCTCGTTATTCGTGAAGGTGAAGCGGTGGAAGTGCCACTTTATCTAGGTGCCAGCGCACGTGAAAGCGAATTTAACTGGCGCTTAGAAACCGAGCAAGGAGAGGTACTTGAAGGCTATCTTCAATCGCAAGTCGTTCGTGATGAACGCGCTGAGGGTGGCCCTTTAGTGTTTGCATTGCCAAGCGATTTGGCATGGGGATATCACAAACTGTTGGTGACACGGAAACGCCGTAAAACACCGTATGAGCTCACGCTGATAGTGACGCCAAAAGCCTGTTACAAACAAGCACCTATTACTGAAGGTAAAAAATTGTGGGGCCCGAGTGTGCAGCTTTACACGCTGCGTACTCAGCACAACTGGGGTATTGGTGATTTTGGCGACTTAAAACAGTTAGTGGCGGATATTGCCTCTCGTGGCGGCGATTTTGTCGGCCTTAACCCGATTCATTCTCTCTTTCCTGCAAACCCTGAAGGAGCGAGTCCTTACAGCCCATCGTCACGCCGTTGGCTCAATATTTTATACATAGACGTGAGTTCAGTGCCTGAATTTGCTTTGAGTGCGGATGCGCAGCAAAAAGTAGGCAGTGCGGAGTTTCAGCAACGTCTTCAGAAAGTACGTGAAGCGCATTGGGTAAACTATACCGAAGTTGCAACATTAAAAATGAGTGTCTTGCCACTCCTGTTCACCGAATTTAAAAAACGCCATTTAGATAAAAATAGCGATCGCGCACAAGCCTTTTTGAATTTCGTTGAAGAAGGTGGTGAGAGCTTAGTGCACCAAGCGGCATTCGATGCGCTGCATGTCGATTTACATGCCCAAGATCCGAATGTATGGGGTTGGCCGGTTTTCCCTGAAAAATATCGTCGGTTTGAAAACAGCGCAGTACAGAAATTTATCGAAGACAATCAAGATAAAGTTCACCTATACATGTACTTGCAGTGGATTGCTGATGGCCAAATTAATGAAGCCCAAGCACTCGCGGAAGAAAAAGGCATGGCGGTCGGTTTATACCGCGACCTTGCGGTGGGTGTGGCTGATTCTGGCTCTGAAACTTGGGCTGATGCCGGTAACTTGATTTTAGACGCCAGCATTGGCGCACCGCCCGATATTCTTGGGCCACTGGGTCAAAATTGGGGCTTACCACCGCTTAATCCACAAGTATTACAATCAACCGCTTACGATGCTTATATCAAGCTGCTGCGCGCCAATATGAAACATTGTGGTGCGCTGCGCATTGACCATGTACTTGGTTTACTGCGCTTGTGGTGGGTACCAAAAGGTGAAAATGCCACTAAGGGTGCTTACATCTACTACCCAGTACAAGATATGCTCGCGATTTTAGCGTTGGAATCTCACCGCCATCAATGCAGCGTGATTGGCGAAGATTTGGGCACAGTACCTGATGAGATCGTCGATATTTTAGCCGACGCGGGTGTTCACTCTTATAAAGTGTTCTTCTTTGAAACCGCAGAAGATGGCGGCTTTATCTCACCGAAACATTACGCCGCTCAATCGATGTCGGCACTGTGCACACATGATATGCCAACGTTGCGTGGTTTCTGGCATTGCGATGATCTCAAAATGGGGAGCGAAATTGGTTTGTACCCAGATCAAGCCCAGCTCGAAGCCTTGTTTGAGGACCGTTTGAAATGTAAACAAGGCATTTTGGATTCGGTGGCATGGCATGGTTATTTGCCTGAGGGTGTGGGGCGCGACGCAAGCCTTGTTCCAATGGATTCATATTTAAGTGAGGCGCTGCAACTGCACGTTGCATCTGGTGCATCGACCTTGTTAAGTATTCAGTTAGAAGATTGGTTGGAAATGGATAAACCCGTTAATATTCCGGGTACCGTTAATGAGTACCCTAACTGGCGTCGTAAACTTTCAATGAATTTGGATGAAGTATTTGCGCGTGATAATGTCAATCGCATTGCTGCACGTTTAACGGAAGTGCGAGCGAGTGTAAGTAAATAATCACTTACTGAATAAACCTTGATGTGACTTAGTGTTATCTTTCTTAATCATGGCATGAAGAATTTTAGTCTAGGTCACTCAATGTAACAGCAGAGTTCGGTACACTGAACCTCGCTAGTATGCCCGCCATTTTAGCGGGCATTTTTATACGTTTAAAGAAAGTTAGGTTAGGAGTAGGGATATGAAAACAAAAAAGCTTTCAAAGCTAAAGCAGGCATATAGCCAACTTTCCCATGCATCATTTACAGATCCATTCTCATTTTTAGGCCCTTACCTCGCACCCGATCAAGGTGCGCTACGCGTTTGGATGCCGGGTGCCGAAAAAGTTGAGCTGGTGGTGGAAAATCAACCCCGCATTTTGCTTGAGCGTGAAGATGAGTCGGGTTTCATCCTAAAATCAAATATTGATTTACGTTTTACCCACTACCAATTGGCGGTCGATTGGGCAGGTGTCGAACAGCTCATCGATGACCCATATCAGTACCATGGTTTATACGCTGAATATGATGATTTACATACGCCGAAATCGATGTATCACCACATGGGTTCGCAGTTCGTGACCATGGAACGTGGTGGTAAACAAATCTCAGGTATCCGTTTTTTAGTCTACGCACCGCATGCCAAAGCGTGCAGTTTGATTGGCGCATTTAACCAATGGGATGGACGTCGTAATCCAATGCAGCGCCTTGATTACGGTATTTGGGGAATTTTCATGCCCAACTTACCCGAAGGTACGCAATACAAATTTGAATTGAAAGGGCCTCATGGTGAAGGGTTACCGCACAAAGCCGATCCTTGGGGTTACTACGCCGAGCAATACCCTTCGTTTGCTTCAGTGACGTATGATCATCGGCGTTATGAATGGCAAGACAGTACGTGGCAAGCTCGCCCCATCACCGAAAAGCGCAAGCAAGCGCTCTCTTTCTATGAGTTGCACGTGGGCTCTTGGCGTCGTAATTCGGCGGGTGAATTTTTAAATTATCGTGAGTTGGCCGATCAACTGGTGCCTTATTTGGTGGATTTAGGCTATACCCATGTAGAGCTTATGCCCGTTTCTGAGCATCCATTCTATGGTTCTTGGGGCTATCAACCTGTTGGCTTATTTGCGCCAACGAGCCGTTTCGGTACGCCCGATGATTTTAAATATTTCGTGGATCAGTGCCACCAAGCCGGCCTTGGTGTGGTGCTCGATTGGGTTCCCGCACATTTTCCTGCCGATAGTCATGGCTTAGCCAATTTTGATGGCACTCCTTTATTCCATGACCCTGATCCACGCCGCGGCTGGCATCAAGATTGGAGTTCGTATATTTACGACCTTGGCCGCGAACATGTGCGCCGTTTCTTGGTCTCGAATGCGTTATATTGGTTTGAACAGTTCCATATCGATGGCATTCGGGTCGACGCCGTTGCTTCGATGCTCTACCTCGACTACTCACGCAGCCATGATCAGTGGATCCCAAATGTGGATGGCGGCAGAGAAAATTACGATGCGATTGCCACCTTAAAGTGGATGAACGAAGAAGTGTACAAACACTTCCCGAATGCTATGACCATTGCTGAAGAATCAACAGCTTTTCCCGGCGTTTCAGCGCCAACCTTTATGGGCGGTTTAGGCTTTGGTTTCAAATGGAATATGGGCTGGATGCATGACAGTTTGGCCTATATAAAAGAAGATCCTGTCCATCGTAAATACCACCACAACGTCATCACCTTCCCGTTAGTCTATGCACACAGTGAAAACTATGTGTTGTCGCTATCACACGATGAAGTGGTGTATGGAAAAGGTTCGATCCACAACAAAATGCCCGGCGATGAGTGGCAACAAACGGCAAACTTGCGTGCTTATATGGGGTACATGTATGGCCAGCCGGGTAAAAAACTCAACTTCATGGGCACTGAATTTGGTCAAACGGCAGAATGGAATCATGATGACCAACTTCAGTGGTTCTTATTGCAGTTTGAACGCCATCAAGGAGTGCAGAATTTAACGCGAGATCTCAATAAGATGTATCAAGCCGAGCCTGCACTTTTTGAGTTAGACAGTGAGCCTCGTGGCTTTGAGTGGCGCTTACAAGATGCGGCCGATGCGAGCATTCTTGCGCATGAACGCATGAGTGACTGCGGTGAACGTATTTTAATTATCACCAATTTTACCCCTGTTCCTCACCAAGCTTTTCGTTTAGGTATGCCTGTCAAAGGTGAGTATCAATTACTGCTTAATACAGATGATAGACATTATGGCGGTAGCGGTTTTGAAGTCAAAAACCGTGTACTGACTGAAAACGTTGAGAGTGAGGGTTTAGACCAATCTATTTTGGTCTGTGTACCGCCACTGGCAACTCTCTACTATAAGCTAGAGACAAGGGTATAGTTGTCAACCCCATTGCAATTTAATGAGTTGAGTGGTTTCTTGTGAAGTCTCAACATCAAAATCCCGATTTACAGTGTGAATCGGGATTTTTACATCTGGCTGTCTCAGAATGAGGGTAAGTTTTTACCCATCGAAGCAATATCTTGCTCATACTGGGCAGGTTTTTGCTCAATCAAAAATACATACAATATAAGTGTTTGATTTTAAATAGTAATAGAGTTGGCACTGACTTTGCTCTATGACGAGTGAACTTGTTTCATACCATTCATCATTAAAGTAAGGAATTTGCAATGCCAACTCCATGTTATATCTCTATCGAAGGCGAAACTCAGGGCCTGATCACTGCTGGTGCTCTGTCTACTGATTCAATCGGTGATGCGTTCGTTGAAGGTCATGAAGACCAAATGTTGGTTCAACAATTTGACCACGTTGTAACTGTACCGACTGATCCACAATCAGGTCAGCCTTCTGGTCAACGTGTTCACAAACCATTTAAATTCACCGTAGCGCTAAACAAAGCGGTTCCTCTTCTTTATAACGCACTGGCGTCTGGCGAGAAGATGAAATCGGTTGAGCTAAAATGGTACCGCACTTCTATCGAAGGTAAGCAAGAGAACTTCTTCACTACTACACTCGAAAGCGCGTCTATCGTGGACATTCACTGTGAAATGCCACACTGCCAAGATCCAGCGAACGGCGACTTCACACAAAATGTTACGGTTTCTATGTCTTACCGTAAAATCCTGTGGGATCACGTGAATGCGGGTACTTCAGGCTCTGACGACTGGCGCAAGCCTGTTGAAGCGTAATCACGCTTAGTTTTTGGGTCGCTCACTCGTGTTTCATGTCCTTGGGGTGAGTGGCCCACACCAAAACCTTAAGCTCAATACAT
>NZ_CP031478.1:948673-948955 GCF_003390515.1 Vibrio anguillarum
CCACCTTTCAGCACCAAACCAGCACCAAAACTCATTGAGGCAAACAAAGAACTTTGCTTGTTTTACGGCTTGAGTTCACCATGGATTTGAAGGTAAAAAAGCTCATTTGCCGACAATACAAAACGAATGGCCGGAGAAATCCAAAAGATTGAACCCCTAAATTTACCTGAGTTGCATAACGCCCGCTTAAGGGGCAGACAACGCTACTACCAACTTACCGCATAACACCGTAATCACCGAAACCAACGCATAGTAAAAATGCCACGCGTTGGCTGTCCCTCT
>NZ_CP031478.1:949243-949631 GCF_003390515.1 Vibrio anguillarum
TTTTCAGTAGCTCACTCGCCAACCCTTTACCCCAATATTCTTCACTCAGTAAGTAACCAATATGCGCTTCACTTTCGCTCTCTACATAGGCGAAAAGAAAACCGATTAGCTCTTGCGCTTCCGATTTTACTTGAAGCAGCCGACTCTCCGACGACATTCGGTCAAGCCAAACTCTAGCCAATTCCACGGAAGTAATGCCATGAAAATATGGAGGCAAGTTTTCAACAACCAATGGCGTTAGTATATTAGGGATCTGTTCGACCAGAGCTGAACGCTCAGTTAACGAAAGATCACCTGAGACTTCAATTACTCTCAACCTCTGAGTTTCAAACGAAATTGTCATAGAATCTGCCTATTTGGATACAAATCATAACGCCCGGCTAAGGGG
>NZ_CP031478.1:949732-950490 GCF_003390515.1 Vibrio anguillarum
CCCTTAGCCGGGCGTTAGCAATATAAGAGGAAGTTTAGTGGAACTAAAATTAATTTATTTCAAGGATATAATTGACGATTCGACCATAAACGAATCTACAGAGAGTCTTAATTTACATGGTTTGTCGCTTAATACTTATGATCGTTCTGGAAGGCTCGAAGCTTCACTATCTGATTTCGTTAGCCAGATTTTTGTAATGTTATCTCCTGCACTCGTTCATGCTATCGCAACTGGTTTATTGACTAACGCTGTTTATGATGCACTTAAGACTCAGTTATTGGCACTAAGTCGAGATGTTAAAGGTAAAACTTATAAAAGGATCAGCGGCAGTGAGAGTATCAAAACAATTGATGCTGATTTTGGTGTTAAATTCCGTTCGGGTTATGATTCTTTCGACCTTAAAATTTCTCCAAACGCTAGCGATGAAGTGAAACTTCGTTGTATTGATCGAGCATTTGATATTATTCGCGAAAATGGAGTCCAAAAGGAATTTAGTGAAGATTTTTCATTAAAGCATAAAGAGCGCATAGGCTTTTTTGATGAATCAACTGAAACTTATAAACTAATAGACTTGTTGGAGTTGATAAATTACCTAAGAGATAACGGCAAGCTGTAAATATATTGCTAACAATCTGTTTAAGAGGGATTCGCAACGCGTGGCATTTTCACTATGCGTTGATTTTAGTGTTTAAGGTGGTATGCGGCGGCATCGGTATTGCGTTGCTCACCCCTTAACAGGGCGTTAGGCTATTCAGAGG
>NZ_CP031478.1:950504-951245 GCF_003390515.1 Vibrio anguillarum
GCAGCGAACAAGCGGCGCAAGAGGGGTTGCCAACGCGTGGCGACTGTAGGGCAAGATTGAAGTTCAGTGGTTACGGTGGGGTTTTTTGAGTGCGGTGGTGCGGTGTCAGCCCCTTAGCCGAGCGTTATGCTTAATCACCCAAAATCAGTGGTTTATGATTGTTCTTTATTCCCTTGGCTTGTGAGTTTTGTGCTCGTCGGCAAATTGGCTTCAGCGGGCGCTGTTTTCTGGACATCCATTCTTGGGCGCTAAAAATTCTGAGAGTTGCCTCAGTCAATTTTCGGGCAAGCACGAGATTAGGCCAGTTGGCTCAATAAGCAACTTGATCTTAGGTTTTTTCGTTTTAGCTGCCAAAGTTCAAAGTCTGATTTTCAAAATCATGAGTCATTTAAGTTTTTTGGTTTTTGGGTTTTGTTTGTGCATCAAAGCTGAGTTACTCTTGGTTTAGGTAAAACGTAAGTCATTGAAGCTTAAGCATAACAAACGCTTCAAGAGGGACAGCCAACGCGTGGCATTTTTATAATGCGTTGGTTTTTGTGGTTACGTTGTTATGCGGAAAGTTGGTCGTGGCGTTGGCTGCCCCTTAAGCGGGCGTTATGCAACTCAGGTAAATTTAGGGATTCAATCTTTTGGGATTTCTCCGGCCATTCGTTTTGTGTTGTCGGCAAATGAGCATTTTTACCCTAAAATTCGTGGTTTACTCAAGCCGTAAAACAGGCAAGGTTCTTTGTTTGCCTCAAT
>NZ_CP031478.1:952092-952330 GCF_003390515.1 Vibrio anguillarum
TGATATTTAGTAATGCAAGGCTAGTGCTCAGGTGTTTCTAGCAGCTTAATGGCACTTTCAACTGCATTATTGATCGCTTGGTCATTTTCAAGTTTTCCTGAACTTGCTGGCCCAAGGGCTCTAGAGTATAGAGCTAATTGTTTGTCCAAAGGCAAGCCCAACTGTTCATACAGATTTTCGCGAATTTTTGCATGTTGTTCAGGGTCTTGGTTTGCAAGGCTAATAAGTGTTTCATAAA
>NZ_CP031478.1:952542-953804 GCF_003390515.1 Vibrio anguillarum
ATTGAAGTTAAGTGTTTACAATGTGTTTTTTTAGTTCGGCTATGCGTTATCAACCCCTTAGCCGGGCTTTATGGAAAAAAAAAAAAAATGGATACTATCGTTGATTTAGTTAGAAAAGATCCCGTTCGATTTGAAGCACTGGAATGTGTTTACCAGCTTGAATTGCCTCAGTGCTACATAGCCGCAGGTTTTGTGCGAAACCTTGTCTGGGACTTTTTACATCGCAACGTAAAGCTGACGCCATTAAACGATATTGATGTCATTTTCTTCGATGCTGATTGTGTCGATTCAGATTATGAAAAATCACTTGAACTCAAGTTATCGGAGCAAATGCCTCAGATCAATTGGCAAGTGAAAAATCAAGCCAAGATGCACTTACAAAATGGCGACGATCCATACCAAAGCACATTGGATGCCATGAGCTATTGGCCTGAAAAAGAAACGGCGGTAGCAGTGAGAAAAGTCGAGCACGATCATTATGAATGTATATCAGCCTTTGGTTTCGAGAGTTTATTTCAAGGTTTAATCACACATAATCCTAAACGAGCATATGGAACCTTCGAAAATCGAGTAAAGTCAAAGGGTTGGTTAGTTATATGGCCTAACTTGAGAATTGCGCCATAACAAACGCTTCAAGAGGGACAGCCAACGCGCGGCATTTTTACTATGCGTTGGTTTCGGTGATTACGGTGTTATGCGGAAAGTTGGTAGTAGCGTTGTCTGCCCCTTAAGCGGGCGTTATGTGCCTTTCATGTGAAGCGACAAACATTATGTGCAACCATTAACTTATAGAATGGCTAAAATTTCATATTTTAGAGGGTGTTATGGTTTTTAGCAGCAAGGTTAAAGTGGTGATTTCAGTGGTGGCTATAGCATTGTCTTCACTTTTATTGTCTCTTGATATGTTTGGTGTCATTCCATTTCTGATTCTAGTTGTGTCATTTTTTACCCTAATTATTCAAAGTGGGCTGTGCCTTCTTGGCTATAAAAATGGTGACGTTTTCGATGCTTATCAAGACCTAGAAAGAACAGAAGCAACGGCACTAACTAATCTGTTCAAAGACAAAAAGGATTGTGAAAAACACTAACCACGGCACATAACAAACAATTTAAGAGGGATTCCCAACGCTTGGTATTTTTGCTTCTACTTCAAGTTTAGTGTTTATGGCACAATGCTTTAGGTTTGGGTGGTAGCGTTGCTCACCCCTTAATTGGGCGTTAGGCAAAGTGAGTTTTTATCATTGAATTGAACGGTAAATTCC
>NZ_CP031478.1:954016-954429 GCF_003390515.1 Vibrio anguillarum
CCCTTAGCCGGGCGTTAGCTTAAAACAATAAAAATCAGTTGTTTGTGGTCTTTTCTTTCTTCCTTTGGCAATTTGTTCAGGTTTTTCGGCAAATCAGCATTGTTTGTCAACGTGAGTTTCGAGCTGTTGCTTCAATTGAGCTTTGAGATTGCATGAGGTCAGTCAGTTTGGCGCAAAGTCGCTTTGGAAGTGTCGCTTTCGCTTTGAGTTTTGCGAAAACGTGTTTTCAACATTTACTGATTTTTAAATGAAATGAACGGCCACAAAGTTTGAGTCAATTCGGGTTTTAAAACTTAGGCAGTTTGCCGGCTTCCCAAATCAGGTTAATCTCGGGCTTAGTAAATCTAAGGTGCTGAAATTTAAGCTAACAAACTGTTCAAGCAGATTCGGCATGCGTGGCATTTTTGGTTTGC
>NZ_CP031478.1:954483-957572 GCF_003390515.1 Vibrio anguillarum
CCCTTAGCCGGGCGTTATATGCTATTACTGGCCAACCTTATCTACATCACATTAAGTCTTTAAATTTAATAGTAAAATCATTGATCATTTATCATGGAGGATTAGCTATGCCAGGCGCATTTGCACATATAACAGCTGTTAATTTCGCAATAAGTAATTCAAATCTCAAATCATTAAATATGCCTAAAAAAGCAAAGTTAGCTCTCAGCCGAAATCAAAAATTCGTTGAGCTAGGCTGTGTCAGTCCTGACTTTCCTTATTTAAAATTAGGAAGTCCAGACCAAAATGAATGGGCCGATAAGATGCATTATGAGAAAGTAGGCGTCTTAATAAGAAAAGCAATATTACTTGTAAAAAATTTATCAGGCGAGGATCAAGAGAAAGCATTTGCTTGGCTTTGTGGTTTTGTTGCCCATGTCATTTCTGATATTACAATTCACCCTGTTGTTGAGATGAGAGTTGGGCCATACCATGAAAATTCTCAAGAACATCGAATTTGTGAGATGAATCAAGATGCGTATATATGGCCAAAGTTAAACTTAGGTGAAATCGGTTATGCTGAAAGGGTGAACAATAATATTGGATCTTGTAACGATCCTACAAACCCATCGAATTTAGATAGAATAATTACTAAGCTATGGGAAACTTGCTTAAAGGATGTTTTTCCTGAAAAAGCTGACTCTACACATCCTGATATTAACGGTTGGTATAAAGGCTTTCAGTTTATAGTTGATAATATTGAAGAGGGTTATCGACTTTTTCCTTTAGCTAGACATGTTGCTGCGAAACAAGGGTTGGTTTATCCAAGTTTGGAAGAGATAGATGAATCTTATATTAAAGCTTTGAAAACACCTTGTGGGATAGAAGATTATGATTCAATTTTCGAACGAGCAGTTGAAAATGTGAAGCAATACTTGTGTTACTTGTCTAACGCTGTTTTTGATGACGGTAGTGTTGATATGTTTTTAAATTGGAACTTAGACACTGGTCGTTGTGAAAAGGAAATGTTGACTGCTTGGAGTAACTCATGAAATATCTAAACTTATTAATATTATCAATGTTAACTGCTGGATGCGCTGTATCTAAACCATATAACGATGAAAAAATGTATGACTTAGCTTCCCAATTTAAAGATCTTGCTCAAACTGTCGATGGATCCATTAAATTTGGTGATGTCATGATTGATGGCGGTGCACAGGCCTTAGAAATTGTTTCAACAGAGCAACCTGATAAGGTTGCACCTTTTGTTAAATATACAATTAAAGCTGAAATGCAAGGCGACAATGCCGTACTTCTATTGTGTGAAGAAGATGTTGCCTTAATCGAAGATGCAGGGTGTAACGCTGTACTTGATAAAGTTTATTGGCATGAACTTAAAAGTAATAGTTGTGTGATTACATTGCAAAGTAATCAGGTATGCAATTAGAGAACGCATATAACAAAGCATTTAAGAGTGATTCCCAACGCTTGGCATTTTTAGCTCAAGGTTGGGTTTCGTGTTTACGGCGCAATGGTTTAGGTCAGGTGACAGCGTTGCTCACACCTTAATGCGGCGTTATGTGTTTGGTCAGTTTTTTAGGTCAAAGCTACGATTTTATTGAGAATTCGTTCCGTGTTTTCGGCAAGTTGGCTTGGTCGAAATGGATTCTTGAACAACCTGATATTGATCGTTTTCAAGGTTCTTGGATTGCCTCAATTAAGTTTTGGATCTGGCTTGTGTTGAGTTTCGTCAGTTTCAAATCGCTTTAATTGAAATGTCCTTTTGACTGGTTTTCTTGCTGACATTCAGCTCTGAATATCTGGTGACGCAAAAAATTTAGCGGTTGCTGAAAGGGCGCTTTCTTTGTTGTCGATTCTGTAAGTGGCTCTCTTCGGCTCAGATCGCTGTGAAATTTAGGTTTTGGTAAGCATCGTTTTTGTACGTAACTTATTCAAATCTCTTCATTTCTACGGTGGGTTACTTTGAATTCACGGTAAAATTCACATAACAATCAATTCAAGTGGATTCTCAACGCGTGGCAGTTTTACTATGCGTCAGGTAAAGTGTTTTATGGTGCAATGCAGCGGCTTGGTCAGTGCGTTGTTCACCACTTAATTGGGCGTTAACTTTTAGTATATCGAGGAGAGTTTAATGGAAAATGAGTGGGCAGAAGTAGTCAATAACTTGATAAAAATTGGTTTGCCCTCTTTGGTTACTGGTGTTGTGACTGTACTTGGTGTTAAGCATAATGCTAAAGCAACACATGACAAATTTTTTATAGAGCACAAGACAAAAGTTTTGGAAAAAATATCAGATGAAGTCGATGAGTATTTTGATTCGTGGGAAATGGTTTATTCAAAAATTGGTGCAATTTTAAAGCATAAGGATCATGATTTAGACGAAGTTAAATTGACCGAAAATCAAATTCAAGCAATCGTTGAGCGAGACAAAGAATTGATTGTTAGTTGGTCAAAAAAGAAATCTAGTCTTTCAAAATTAAGATTATTAGGTGCTGACGAAGCTGCTAATCGTTTGAAAGATTGTGGTGAATTAGAAAAACAGCTACGTGATATGATGTTTTTTGAAAAAGAATACCCGAATTACAATCAGTTGAACTGTATGCGAAAAGAAGCTAGAACTGCACAGGAAAAATTCCATACGGCACTATCTAAGTTCTATGGGCGGCTATCAAGTTAACAAAGCATTTAAGAGTGATTCCCAACGCTTGGCATTTTTCATTCCATCGTTGGGTTTTGTGTTTACGGTGGTAAGGTTAGGTTCAGTGGTAGCGTTGCTCACACCTTAATGCGGCGTTATGCAACTCAGGTAAATTTAGGGATTCAATCTTTTTAGATTTCTCCGGCCATTCGTTTTGTGTTGCCGGCAAATGAGCACTTTTACCCTCAGATTCGTGGTTCACTCAAACCGTAAAACAGGCAAAGTTCTTTGTTTGCCTCAATCAGTTTTAGAGTTGGCGTGTTGTGAATCTTGTGGGCGCAAAGTGTGGAAAGGGCACGTTAATCGAGCATTTTGCTTTTGCTGAAGTTTTCGCTCGTTGAGTTTGTCTGATTCAAAAGCTTGGTTTGTCGCTGAAAGGTGGACTTTGTTT
>NZ_CP031478.1:957672-957966 GCF_003390515.1 Vibrio anguillarum
TAGCCGGGCGTTATGCAACTCTGGTAAATTTAGGGATTCAATCTTTTTAGATTTCTCCGGCCATTCGTTTTGCGTTGTCGGCAAATGAGCATTTTTACCCTAAAATTCGTGGTTTACTCAAGCCGTAAAACAGGCAAGGTTCTTTGTTTGCCTCAATCATTTTTAGCGTTGGCTTGCTGCCAATTCCGCGGGCGCAAAGTGTGGAAAGGGCAAGGTTATCAAGCGTTTTGTACTTGCTGAAGTTTTCGCTCGTTGAGTTTTCCTGACACAAACGCTTGGTTTGTTGCTGAAAGG
>NZ_CP031478.1:958026-959190 GCF_003390515.1 Vibrio anguillarum
TTACGGGAAGTGGTGTGTTTGTTTATTTCTTTGGTGTGGCTTCTTTGGTTTTGAAGCTCTTTCGCGCTTAAATGGATTTCGCGCACTTGATTGTTGGCTTCTTCGAAAGAATTCTTTGTAAATTGAAGTCTTAGAAGCTCGTCAGTTTTCCTATTATTTCTTCTTTGCCAAGTACGTTTCGTGGGTTAGGTTTTAGTTTCTCAGTTGTCCGTTTTACTTTGTCGCTTGAAAGCAATAATGTGTTTTAAATTAGGCCGTTGGGTAGAAAATCTCCGGCTAAAGTGCAGCAGCTAACAAACGGCTCAAGAGGGATTGCTAACGCGTGGCGGCTTTAGTACAAAATTGAARYTCAGTGTTTACRGTGTGTTTTTTRAGTYCGGYGGTGCGTYGTCAACCCCTTAGCCGGGCGTTATGCGTAATAGGGAAGTTTATGTCAAAAGTAACATTGAAAGGTTTTATTTTAGTTCCTGAATCGGAACTCGAAGTTGTCAAAAGTGAGTTGGTGACTCATAAGCGCCTTACTCTCGAAGAGTCGGGTTGTATAACGTTTAGCGTTACTGAGAATTCAAACAATCCTCTTCGCTTTGATGTCTATGAGGAATTCAAAGATAAATCTGCATTTGAATATCATCAAAAGAGAGTCAAAGCATCTCATTGGGGTAAAGTGACGGTAAATGTTGAACGCCATTATGAAATCCTAGAGTAAAGGGGTATAACAAACAATTTAAGAGGGATTCCCAACGCTTGGCATTTTGCATCTACTTCAATTTTAGTGCTTACAGTACAATGCTTTAGGTTGGGTGGTAGCGTTGCTCACCCCTTAATTGGGCGTTATGCAACTCAGGTAAATTTAGGGGTTCAATCTTTTGGATTTCTCCGGCCATTCGTTTTGTGTTGTCGGCAAATGAGCATTTTTACCCTAAAATTCCTAGTTTACTCAAGCCGTAAAACAGGCAAGGTTCCTTGTTTGCCTCAATGAGTTTTGGTGCTGGTTTGTTGTGAATTTAGCGGGCGCAAAGGGTGGAAAGGGTAAGTTAATCGAGTATTTCGCATTTTCTGAAAGTCTTGCTTGTTGAGTTTTCCTGATTCAAAAGCTTGGTTTGTTGTTGAAAGGTGAACTTTGTTTTGGCAGCTTATTTATCGCAGTTCTTGCTTGGGTTGATT
>NZ_CP031478.1:960103-960681 GCF_003390515.1 Vibrio anguillarum
CCCTTAGCCGGGCGTTATGCTCTAGTCACAATCAAACTATTTTGGAATTTATCACAATGAAAAAATTAACAATTCTAGCTCTTTCATCACTGGCTTTCTTCTCATCTAACACTTTTGCTAGAGATGATGTGGGTAATTATTCGATTACAAAGGCAATGAGCTCTGAAGTGGCTAAATCTAAATTAGGCACTGAAGTTTCATTTTACTTTGGCGAGCAGAGTTACGGCAAAGTTCTCAAAGAATTAGGTGAATTTAAAACCAGTAAAAAAACGAACGCTTTCAATAAAACAGATGAAGAAGCGTGCAATTGGGTTTTTCTTTCCGCCATGATTGCTCTTAAAGACAGAGCGATAAAAGAGGGTGGAAATGCAGTAGTTAATATCAAATCAAATTACAAAAATGACCTCACTTCAAGCAACGATACTTTTCAATGTGGTGCTGGAGCCGTAATGGCTGGAGTTGCATTGAGTGGTGAAGTTGTGAAGCTCAAAAAATAAGCATAACAAACGGTTAAAGAGGGATTGCCAACGCTCGTCGACTTTAGTTCAAAATTGAAATTCAGTGTTTACGGCGTGTTT
>NZ_CP031478.1:960706-961265 GCF_003390515.1 Vibrio anguillarum
CCCCTTAACCGGGCGTTAGCATGCAGAGGTAGCATGAAAAAAATCCTTATCATCGGAAACTCTGGTTCAGGTAAAAGTTGGTTGTCAGGACAGTTATCAAAGAGACTTAGACTAAAAGAAGTTCACTTGGATTCAGTTGTTTGGGAACCTGGTGGCTATAACCAGAAACGCTCTCCTGAAACGATAAAAAGTGAACTGGTAAAATTGAGTATGGATCCATCTTGGATTGTTGAAGGTGTATTTGGTGCTTTAATAGAAGAGTTGATCCCACATGCGGACACTTTGTTGTTTTTGGATCTAAATTGGGCAGTATGTAAGGCTTCGTTACTTGCTCGTGGTTCAGAAAGTTCAAAGCAACTTGATGTAGTAGAAGCCGATAAAAATTTCAAAGAACTACTGACTTGGGCGTCTGAATATTCGATTCGTACATCAAAAACTTCAAGACAGTTCCATGATTATCTTTTCAGCAATTTTTCTGGTACTAAAGTGCGTTTTACATCACGTTTGCAGGTTGGTTCTTTTGCAGCGGGAACAGCATGCTAACAAACGGCTCAAGAGG
>NZ_CP031478.1:961685-962568 GCF_003390515.1 Vibrio anguillarum
TATGTAGCTGAATTTACAAGATCACATAACGCCCGGCTAAGGGGTTGACAACGCACCACCGAACTCAAAAAACACACTGTAAACACTGAGCTTCAATTTTGTACTAAAGCCGCCACGCGTTAGCAATCCCTCTTGAGCCGTTTGTTAGTTGCCCTTGCTCGATTCTAGTGCTAACATTTGTACACACACAAACTTAGGGAGTTACTCATGGACACTAGAATCCAATTTCGTGTTGATGACGAAGTTAAACGCTTAGCTCAGCAAATGGCTGAGAGCCAAGGTCGCACACTCAGCGATGCTTGCCGTGAACTTACTGAACAAATGGCTGAGCAACAAAGAAAAACATTATCTCATGACGTTTGGTTAACTGAACAAGTAAACTTAGCATTTGAAAAGTTTGACTCAGGAAAAGCTTCATTTGTTGATCATGACTCAGCAAAAGCACGAATGGCTGAACGAAAAGCTAAGATTCGCAGCCGAGGTCAACAATGATTTTATGGGAAGAAGAATCGCTAAATGATCGTGAGAAGATCTTTGAGTTTCTTTATGACTTCAACCCAAACGCGGCAGACAAAACTGACGAAATCATCGAAGCTAAAGTAGAAAATTTACTTGAGCAGCCACTGATGGGTTTTCAGCGTGATGGCATTCGAGGACGATTACTAATTATCCCCGAAATCTCAATGATCGTTTCCTATTGGGTTGACGGCTCAACAATTCGTGTAATGCGAGTTCTACATCAGAAGCAGAAATTCCCTACCGACTGATTGTAGTCGGTGGGCAAACTAACGCCCGGCTAAGGGGTTGACAACGCACCGCCGAACTCAAAAAAACACACCGTAAACACAGAACTTCAATTTTGCACTAAAGTCGCCACGCGTTG
>NZ_CP031478.1:963200-965622 GCF_003390515.1 Vibrio anguillarum
AGCTTGTGGAATATAACGCCCTGTTAAGGTGTGAGCAGAGCAATACCGAAGCTCCCGCATACCACCTTAAACACAAATCGCAACGCATAATGAAAATGCCAAGCGTTGCGAATCACTCTTAAACAGATTGTTAGTAGCATGATATACGATTGACAGTTGTCATTTAAATACATGTCCAACACACATGAGAAAACATGGAAAAATCCCCAGTCAATCAGAGGTAGATCTAATAAACGCTATCGAAAGTACAGTTACAACCATTTGTGTACTTTAAATTATTCTACCAGTTCATTCCGCTTTTCATTTTTATACTTTCTAAAAATTGCCACACCTCGTTGACTGTCAGTTATATTGGAACTGGTTAAACGAGCTTGAGTTAAATCACAGCCACTCAACTCTGCACCCTGTAAATTTGCATTCGTAAAATCACAACCTCCAAAATCAGCTTGGGTAAGATCAGCTTTCTCAAAATTAGCATTAATAAATATAGAACTTTTAAAGTCGGCACTATCAAGGCTAGCCTTACTAAAGTTTGTTCGTGAACATAGTGACGCTTGAAGCTTAGCGCTTGTTAAACACACTTTTGTTAAGTCTGCACCTTCCAAGTTAGCTTCACTTAAGTCTGCCATTCTGAGGTCTGCATTCTTAAGAGTAGTAATATTATCCTGGGAGGATTTTAAGATGGTTAATTGTGCACCAGTTAACGTTGCACAATTCAGATTTGCATTATCAAGAATGGCACCATTCAGGTGAGCTTTATGTAAACTTGCATCTTGTAGGTTTGCGCCTTGCAAGTTAGCCCCCTGTAAACTTGCCCCTTGTAAATTAGCTCCTTTTAAATTGGCCCTTTCCAAGTTAGCTCCATCCAAATTAGCCCCCTGAAGATTTGCTCCCTCCAATTTTATACCGTTAAGTACGGCTTTCCTTAAATCACTTTGTTCCAATGATGCATACGTCAGATCAAATCCAGATAATTGGCTACCTTCCAAAAGCTTAAACCCTGTTAACAAATACCCATTTTTTTCGTTAGAAAACAGTCCAACTTTATATTTGTTTACAGTTTTAATAAACTTGAGCATATTATCGGTCTTATGGAATGGATCCCCTCTATCAACAAGAATACCGAGTTCAACTCCATACACGATTAGAAACTCTCTAATGCTTAAGTGAGAAAATCTAAACTCACCGTATGAATTGCGATTAAGTAATGAGTTAGTACCAATATCAATGTGATCAATCCCTTCGATAACCCTATCGGCAGAGTCATTTAATAGAATGATATGAGATTCACAATGACATAATTGCTGAATGTGCTTCAAAGCTACTGTATGTGTACCTTGTCGCTGCATCGTTTCCGCTAGCCAAATACAAGCTTTGAGCAAATCCTCCTTATTGATTTTTTTATCATGATACTTCCTTAGTTTAATTATCTCGCGATTCAACCATGTATCAACTAAACCTTTATATAACTCATACTCAGTCGCCCCTTGTCGATGGCTTTCCAATAAAGTCTCGACGTGCGATAACAAGAACGGTCGAAATTGAAGTGAACCTATGCTTCTTATCGACTGTTTAGCATCGTGTAATTTAGGGTTATAAAATTGATTAAATAAGTACTTTAAGCTTCTAGGGTAACGTTTGTCTAAATATGCATCAACCTGCTCATCAGTAAACAAAGAAAGATAAACTAACGGACAATCATAATTATTAAATGATATTTTACCCATTGTATTAAAAGCAGACCCTGCCGTTTCAGGGAAAAATTGAGTACGGCAAGTAATCACTACACGATAAAAGCAGCTAGTAGCTTCAAGTATCTTAGTTAGTCGCTCAATTGTGCCACCTTGCTTACACTGAGTATCTTCATCGAGTGAGTCTAGCAATAGAACAGTTTGGCTTTTGTTTTCAATCTTATCGATATCACTTAGGGTCGTAGCACCTAATTTCAGTAATTTACATTCATAATTTTTCGGCCAGAAAGCCATCAAATGACTTAACTTAACCATCATCAACAAAGATGTTTTGCCCATTCCTGCATCGGCGAGAATAAACATCTGACTTGCCCCGTCTCTAGTCACAATGTCCCGATTAAAGAATTTGTTTATAGTTTCAAAAACTCCAGCTCTTATTGAAGATATTGTTTCATCTTCAAGCTCATCAGCAGGGTTAACCTGCTGACAATCGGGTTGAATGTAAAACTTAGCAAGTTCCTCACAATTACCAAATACATCATTGATTCTAACCAACTCTTTATTACGCTTATCAACACTGTTTTTTAGTACTTGAGTTAAAGCCTTTAATAATTTTGTAGCTACTTTTGTTGAAATAAAGCTAGTTGTTTCCATAAACCACCGATAGTTGCAAATAATGAAAAATAAGTTTTGGCGAAGTCAATTATGCTACTAACGCCCGCTTAAGGGGC
>NZ_CP031478.1:965662-966193 GCF_003390515.1 Vibrio anguillarum
TACAACAGCCAACGCATGGTAAAAATGCCACTCGTTGGCTGTCCCTCTTGAAGCGTTTGTTATGCTACCTTTTTGCCATTGGATGGCTTGGATTCAATTGAAGAAGATCCCACAAGTTTCCATACAAGTCTTCAAACACTGCTACCGTTCCATAGTCTTCTTCTGTTGGCTCGCGGACGAAGTTAATACCAATCGATTTCATACGCTTAAAGTCACGCCAGAAATCATCAGTATTTAGGAACAGGAATACTCGACCACCTGCTTGATTCCCAATGAAATCATGCTGCTCTGGCTTCGAAGCTCTGGCAAGTAACAACGTAACACCATGAGAATTTGGTGGAGCCACAACCACCCAACGTTTGTCTTGTTCAGGTTGATGAGTATCTTCAATAAGTTCAAATTTGAGTTTGTTTACATAAAAATCAATGGCTTCATCATAATCTTTTACAACTAAAGCAATATGGACAATGTTCTGTTTCATAGTATTCCTTATTGAAGATTTCGACTGGTAGCATAACGCCCGGCTAAGGG
>NZ_CP031478.1:972727-1025312 GCF_003390515.1 Vibrio anguillarum
GATTTGTGTATAAGAGACAGGATTAGGGTGGGGTGTTTCTTGGTTGCTGGCAGTACCCCCTCCTAACCTCCCCTAAAAGAGGAAAGAACAGAACGGTATACAGACCGAAGGCATGCTTTACATAAGTTGGCACTCAAAAATAGTGTGAAATAGTCAAATAGCGGGCACGGATGTGCTCTATCAGCAAGCGGACTTTATTCGGGGGTTGGCGAGTAAAGGGATACACGGCGTATATACCCAATTTTTTGCCCACTTGTTCCGGGAAAATATCCACTAGTTGGCCGTTACGAAAATCATGATAAACCAAACAGCGCGGTACATAAGCAATGCCGTGGCCGCCTAAAGCCGCTTTTCTCAATGCCGTGGCGTTATCCGTAGAAAAGCAGCCCGAGACTGTGACAATGTAGTTTCCTTTGCGACCTTTAAATTCCCACTCGCTCGCGCCTGTGGTTTGGTAGGCATATTGAAAACAGTTGTGGTTGACTAAATCTTCCGGTTTTAACGGTTTTCCATTTTTCGCAATATAAGAGGGAGAAGCACACACAACCCACTGTGAGTCTAAAATATGCCGCGCAATTAGGCTTGAATCTTCCAAGTAACCAGTGCGGATCACTAGGTCAAAACCCCCTTCCACTAAATCAACAAAACGGTTATCAAGCGACATGTCTACCGTTAAACCGGGGTGTAAATTGCAAAATTCCGCAACCGCGTCGGCCAATATTAGATCGCCTGATATGGTGGGTACCGACATTTTGATGTGGCCGCTGACATTTTCACCAAATCCAGCCACCGCATCGACGGCTTCTTGAGTGGCAAGCTTCACATTTTTCGCACCCTGTAACAGTGCCTTGCCCGCTTCAGTCAGAGTTAATTTACGCGTAGTTCGATATAATAGCTGCACGCCTAACTCTTCTTCTAAACGCGCCATTCTTTTACTAACTACCGAATTTGTAAGGCTATTCTGTTCTGCTACTTTACTAAAACTTCCCAGTTCCATCACTTGTGAAAACAATATTAGGTCGTCTGCTCGCATTTTATTATGTCAATTTTGGAATTAATTATTTTCATTATTTCCCTATATTCATAAAAAATAAAGGAGTAAATTCACCCCGAATTAACAAAAACATCACAAATATAATAATTTAGCTACCCGACGTGGCCGAAAGGTCTGTAGCCCCTACAGGATGTCTGCTCCTCAACTATCCTACTATTTAGAGCTAGTACGAAGAGCACACTTTACGAGGAAGTATCCAATGAACGAAACCTTACTGGCACTAGTGGCCTTCTCCCCCATTGTGGTGGCAGCGATTCTTTTAGTCGGGCTCAACTGGCCTGCGAAAAAGGCGATGCCCGTGGCTTTTGCGTTAACCGTGGCCATCGCCCTCACATTTTGGGATATGTCGGCAAACCGCGTGCTCGCTTCTGTTTTGCAAGGGTTCGGTATCACGATTTCCGTGCTCTGGATTGTGTTTGGCGCAATCTTCCTACTCAACACCTTAAAACACACTGGTGCTATCACCACCATTCGTAACGGTTTTACTGATGTTTCGGCTGATCGCCGTGTGCAAGCCATTATCATTGCGTGGTGTTTTGGCTCTTTTATTGAAGGCGCTTCTGGTTTTGGTACACCGGCGGCTATCGCGGCTCCGTTGCTGGTTGCGATTGGCTTTCCGGCGTTGGCTGCCGTATTGATGGGAATGATGATCCAATCCACTCCTGTCTCTTTCGGCGCAGTGGGAACGCCCATTATTGTTGGGGTAAACAAGGGGTTAGATACGCACAACATCACCGAAACGCTGATCAGCAACGGTTCAAGTTGGGATGTGTATTTACAGCAAATCACCGCCAGTGTCGCCATCACCCATGCGATAGTCGGTACATTGATGCCAGTATTAATGGCGATGATGTTGACGCGCTTTTTCGGTAAAAACAAAAGCTGGACCGAAGGGTTAGATATTTTGCCTTTTGCGATTTTCTCTGGCTTGGCTTTTACTGTGCCTTACGCGCTAACGGGCGTCTTTCTTGGCCCAGAATTTCCCTCATTAATCGGTGGCTTGATCAGCTTGGCACTGGTTGTCACGGCTGCGAAAAAAGGCTTTTTAGTACCCAAATCACAATGGGATTTTCCAGAAGAGAAATCGTGGCCCGCAGAGTGGTTAGGCTCATTAAAAATTGATATTGAAGAGATCAAGGCTAAACCGATGGGCCTTGCATTAGCTTGGACTCCCTATGTTCTGCTCGCGGTTATCCTTGTGGCAAGCCGTGTGAGCAGCGAATTTAAGTCACTGCTGGCTGGAGTGAGCCTATCCTTTAACAACATTCTGGCTGAAACGGGCGTCAGCACGGCCATTCAACCGCTTTATCTTCCCGGTGGCATCTTGGTTTTTGTCGCGTTACTGGCAGTAATATTGCAGTCACGCAGTGCGACACCACTCATCAAAGCATTCGGTGAATCAAGCAAAACGCTGATCGGCGCGGGCTTTGTGTTGGTATTTACTATCCCTATGGTGCGTATTTTTATTAACTCTGGCGTCAATGGCGCAGAGCTTGCGAGCATGCCTGTCACTACCGCCAATTTTGCCGCGGGTTTAGTCGGTGATGCCTTCCCTGCATTAAGTGCCACCGTTGGCGCACTTGGGGCGTTCATCGCAGGCTCAAATACGGTGTCGAACATGATGTTCAGTCAATTCCAGTTTGAAGTGGCGCAAACACTCTCTATTTCCAGTGTGATGATCATTGCGCTACAAGCTGTTGGCGCAGCGGCGGGCAATATGATTGCGATTCACAACGTCGTCGCGGCATCAGCAACGGTCGGTTTATTGGGCCGTGAAGGAGCCACGCTGCGCAAAACCATTATCCCGACTTTCTACTACCTTGTGATGACTGGCCTTATCGGTTTAGTGGTGATTTACGGCTTTAATATGACCGACGTACTAATGACCCAGCAACCCTAAGTTTGGTGATGTGATTTGGTATCAACTTGGTTTTTATAACCATTAATCTTGTGTAATAAATGCAGAGCTCGCTAGGCGGCGGCTCTGTACAAATTAGGATTCAATCTATGATTATTTCAGCCTCCACCGACTATCGCGCTGCCGCGAAAGCGAAATTGCCTCCTTTTCTGTTTCATTATATTGATGGTGGCTCATACGGTGAGCACACGCTCACACGCAATACCGCGGATTTAGCTGACATCGCACTGCGCCAACGCGTGCTTAATGACATGTCAGAGCTCAGTTTAGAAACACAACTGTTTGGCGAACAGCTTGCAATGCCGATTGCCCTTGCCCCTGTTGGTTTAACTGGTATGTACGCTCGGCGCGGCGAAGTGCAAGCGGCGCGCGCGGCTGAAAATAAAGGCATTCCTTTTACACTGTCCACCGTATCGGTTTGCCCGATCGAAGAAGTATCATCGGCGCTGGCTCGGCCGATTTGGTTTCAACTCTACGTGCTCAAAGATCGCGGTTTTATGAAAAATGTGTTGGAGCGCGCCAAAGCCGCGGGGGTAAAAAACCTCGTGTTTACCGTGGATATGCCCGTTCCCGGCGCGCGTTACCGCGACATGCATTCTGGCATGAGCGGCCCTAATGCGGCGATGCGCCGAGTGTTTCAAGCGATGAAACACCCAAGCTGGGCGTGGGATGTTGGCTTGCTCGGTAAACCACACGATTTAGGCAATATTTCTGCCTACCGTGGCACGCCGACTAAGTTGGAAGACTACATTGGTTGGCTTGGTGAGAATTTTGATCCTTCCATTTCATGGAAAGATTTAGAGTGGATCCGCGACTTTTGGGACGGCCCGATGATCATTAAAGGCATTCTAGATACAGAAGATGCCAAAGACGCGGTGCGCTTTGGCGCTGATGGCATTATCGTATCCAACCACGGTGGTCGCCAGCTTGATGGAGTGTTGTCAACCGCCAAAGCCTTACCTGCAATTGCTGATGCGGTGAAGGGTGACCTGAAAATTCTGGTCGATTCAGGGATTCGCACTGGGCTTGATGTGGTACGCATGCTGGCGCTGGGCGCGGACTGCACGCTGCTGGGTCGCTCGTTTGTTTATGCATTGGCGGCGCAAGGTCAAAGCGGCGTTGAGAACTTGCTCGATTTGTATGAAAAAGAGATGCGCGTTGCCATGACCTTAACCGGAGCGAAAACCATTGCCGATTTGTCACGAGACTCGTTAGTCAAACTTTAATCTCATGATGACAAACCAACGGTAGCCGCACGTTAACCTATCCACAACCTCAATTTAAAATGGGAAACAATGATGGCCAGCACTCTTTCAGACGCCACCTATCGTCAACTGGAAACGCAACTCGCTACACGCATCGACCTTGAGCGCATCATCACGCAGCAGGCAAAACGCCTTGCTTATGGCACTGATGCCAGTTTCTATCGCTTGGTGCCGAAAATTGTGCTGCGCTTGCAAAGCCTTGATGAGGTCATTTTTGCCATTAAAAGCTGCCGCGAGCTTGGCGTTCACTGCACGTTTCGCGCCGCTGGCACCAGTTTATCTGGTCAGGCAGTTTCTGATTCGGTTTTGATCGCCTTAACCGATGACTGGCGAGGCCATCGCATTCACGATGAGGGCAAAAAAATCACCCTACAACCGGGGGTCATCGGAGCCGATGCCAACAAATACCTTGCCCCTTTTCAACGCAAAATCGGCCCAGATCCAGCCTCAATTAACACCTGCAAAATTGGTGGAATCGCCGCCAATAACGCCAGTGGTATGTGCTGCGGCACCGCGCAAAACTCTTACCGCACTGTCGATAGTATGAAGATCGTCTTCGCAGACGGTTCCGTGCTCGACACCGCAAACCCAGAAAGCATCGCTGCATTCAAAATCGCTAAACCCGAATTGATTGAAGGTATTGCTCAACTTCATGCACAAACGGCGCAAAATCACACACTATCAAAGCTTATTCACCACAAATATCGCCTAAAAAACACCACTGGCTACGCCCTAAATGCTCTCGTTGATTACTCTGACCCGATTGAAATTATTGAACATTTGATGATTGGGTCGGAAGGCACACTCGGTTTTATTGCCGACATCACCTACAACACCGTCATTGAGCACGCGCACAAAGCCTCTGCGCTGCTTGTCTTTGCTGATATTGAGCAGGCTAGCCAAGCGGTTACGACCCTGTCCAAAACCCCAGTTGCGGCAGTGGAAATGATGGATGGACGCGCGATGCGCTCTGTCGCTGACAAAGCTGGCATGCCCGCATTTATTGCGCAATTGGATCTAGAAGCCGCGGCGCTGCTAATTGAGTCTCACGCCAGCGATCACGCGGCCCTTCATTCACAATGCAGCGCCGTGATGGCAGCACTAAGCGACTACCAGATCATCGAATCCGTACCATTCACCTCTGATACCAAAACGGTGGCAACCTTATGGGGCATTCGCAAAGGGATGTTTCCTGCCGTGGGCGCAGTGCGCGAAGTGGGGACAACCGTCATCATTGAAGATGTGGCGTTTCCGGTAGAAAGCCTTGCTAATGGTGTGCGCGACTTGCAGGCTTTGTTTGATCACTACCACTATCACGAAGCCATCATCTTCGGCCACGCTCTGGAAGGCAACTTGCATTTTGTCTTTACACAAGGCTTTGATAGCCAAAGTGAAATCGACCGCTACGGCGCATTTATGGATGAAGTGGCCGAGCTGGTGGCAGTGAAATATCAGGGTTCACTCAAAGCCGAGCACGGCACGGGCCGTAACATGGCACCGTATGTGGAATTGGAATGGGGCAAAGACGGTTACGCCTTAATGCAACAAATCAAAACACTGTTTGATCCACAAGGCTTGCTCAACCCCGGCGTTATAATCAACGATGATCCGCGTTCTCACCTAGCTAACCTAAAGCCGATGCCAGCGGCCGATGCCTTGGTCGATCGCTGCATCGAATGCGGGTTTTGCGAACCTGTTTGTCCATCTCGCACACTATCACTCTCGCCCCGTCAACGAATCGTCTTGTACCGCGAGCTACAACGTCGACGCGCGCAAGGTGAAACGGTAGAAGCTTCTGAGCTTGAAAAAGTCTTTGAATACCAAGGATTAGACACCTGCGCCGCAACTGGCTTATGCGCTGAGCGCTGCCCTGTTGGTATCAACACTGGCGATTTAGTGAAAAAGCTGCGCACCGCGAAATACCAAAAATTCATCCCCATTGCTACATGGACGGCGGATCACTTTGCCGCCACCACAGCCGTGGCTAAAATCGGCCTCAGTGCCAACCAATTGGCGAGCAAATGGCTGGGCGAGAAGTTAGTCGGCGGCGCAACCAACGGCTTGCGTAAACTCAGCAAAGGCAAAACGCCTATTTGGTATCCACAACTGCCGCAAGCCAATCATCAGAACTTAACCATTGCAGTAGAAAACCTGCCGCGCCGTGAGAAAAAAGTGGTCTATCTACCCTCTTGTGCAAGCCGAAATATGGGCCAACAAAACAGCGCAGGCGATCAGCGGCCATTAACCGAAGTGACCTTATCGCTGCTTAACAAAGCAGGATATGAGGTGATCCTACCTAACGAGCTCAACAGCCAATGTTGTGGTATGCCCTATGACAGCAAGGGAATGAATGAGCTTGCACAGTCAAAAGCGCAGCAGTTAGAAGCCGCGTTATGGCAAGCTAGCCAACAAGGGCGATATCCGGTATTGATGGACACTAGCCCGTGTGCAAAACGCAGTATTGAACAATTTACTAAACCACTGGAGATCTTAGAACCCGTCGGTTTTGTCAATAAGTATCTGCTGGATTCTTTAGCGATCAAAGCCAAAGAAGAAACTGTGATGCTGCATATCACCTGTAGTGCGCGCAAAATGGGGTTGGAAGCCGACATGCTCAAATTGACCCAAACCTGCGTCAGCACAGTGATTGTGCCAGAGCATATTCAATGCTGCGGCTGGGCGGGCGATAAAGGCTTTACCACGCCAGAACTGAATGCGGCGGCCGTTCATCCGCTCAAAGAGCAAGTCCCTGCTCACTGCGAACGCGGATTCAGTAATAGCCGTACCTGTGAAATTGGCCTGTCGCACCACAGCGGCATTCCATATCAATCCATTTTGTATTTGGTTGATGAAGTGTCTAAACCGCTTTGATCTACTCTCAATCTTAAAATAGCCCATTGGATAAAATGGGCTGTTTTTTTGTCTCTTTATCTGGCGTACCTTTGCCTCGCATACCAAGAGTTTGTAAATACGCTTTGGGGCTTAAACCAAACTGACTGCGAAAGCGTTGATTAAATCGTTGTTCCGATTGGTAGCCGCAACACTGTGCCAATATCGCTATATTTCGTTGGCCACTTTGCATTAAGTTCAGCGCGTGATTCACACGCACTTCAGCCAAAACCTCACGGTAACGGGTGCCATGTTGCTTTAAGCGTCGAATTAAGGTCGCGCGGCTCATGGCAAAGTGCGTTGCTACCCGCTCAAGTGGATGTTCTTCTTCTGGTGACTGGGCGAGGTAGTTTCTCAGCTTCTGCTCAAAGGGTAGAGAATTACTCTCAAAGAGCCAATGCAGTGCACCTTGCTCAGCCAATTGTTGGTATAACACCATCAGTAGATAGGCTTGGGTTTCTTGGCTGATTAACGAAAGATCGAACGAGGCGAGCGCATTGAGCGAACTTTTCAGTGAAGAGTTGGTTGAAATCACAGGCCACATAACTGGGCGCTCATGACTTGCGCTTAACGTAAGCATCGCCTCGGTCGGGCGGTAGGTGAAACTGAACAGCCTTGACGAGAAGTAACCGTGTTCTGGTAAATTTTCGAAACTGAGCGAAGCTGAGGCCTCACACAACAATAACGAAGTGCTCGATAGATTAGTGGCCTCTTCTTTATGAAACAGTTTTTTACTGCCAGATTGGATCTGAATCAAGCTTGGAGAGTGAATCCTCACATTTCTCAGCCTTTGTTGCTGAGCGGCTCGAAAGGTGGTGACTTGGTATTGGTGATTCATCACTCCCCCCTGAATTAGCGTGTATAGGTTGCGGTCAGCGTCGCTTTTTCTAACGCCAAACTATTGAGGGTAAAACCAACCACCGCAGGTGATACATCGGCCGCCAAATTGAGTTTTTCCGTCGGGAGAGCCCATACCGTAAACTGGTAACGGTGCATTCCGTGCCCTTCTGGTGGACAAGCACCACCAAAACCAACGCTGCCATAATCGATACGTGTTTCTATTGCACCGAGTTTTTTGACTTCAACCCCACGTGCTAGCTCACTCACTGTCGCTGGAATATCCAGCGCAATCCAATGCCAAAAGCCACTTCCTGTCGGAGCATCTGGATCAAAAACCGTAATAGCAAAGCTTTTGGTTCCTTGTGGTGCATCAGTCCAAATTAAGTGCGGCGAAAGATTCTCCCCAGAACAACCCCAACCTGAAAATTCAAAGGTTTTTGCCATCGGGTGGCCTTCTTGGATATCACGGCTGCTGAGTTGCAGAGCGTTTGCCATCCCTGTAAATAATAAGCTGGTGGTTAACGTCGTGGTGACGATGGCCGAGCTAAAAATCGTCGAGTTCATTGTTTTCTCCTATGAATAAGTTCATGAACAAGTCTAGCAGCATCACCCATGCAACATCCGACAAAAAGTATCATTTATCTTCTTTAAGAATCAGCCAATGATACTTTGTGTTGCAGCCACTCTTCTATTATTAATACGTCTACTTGGCTTAATAGCGGCAATTGTATTGAGTTCGACTCAAGCCACAGCTTCAACGGAAAAAGAACCACTACCCACTATCGCGGATAACGTTATTGTAGAGTGGAAAGTAGAGGTAGGAAGGGAGAACGAGAGCCCTCCTCCGTTGAGAAGGAGAGCCGGAAGGAATTACCACATCAAATCATCAGGGACTACGAAATCCGCGTACGGATCATCTTCAGCAGGTAGAGATTCATCGGCGGTTTTATTTTCGATAATGCTCTCTTCATCACGCATGAAGATTTTATCCGCTACCACACCCGGGATGACAGCATAGCCATCTTCATAACGCGCGATAGCCAGGATTCCTTTACTCAGTTGATCACGAACCAGTGAATCGACATAAAGTGACTTCACCAACTTACCATCAACAAAGTTGTATTTGATTTCACCGTGTTTTAGATCCAGCTTATTCATCTCAATCAGTTGTTTTACTTGAGCGCGAATTTCTTTGCTCAACAACTGCTCTTTTTGCTGTTTATTTAGTGCCTTGTCGCGCTCTTGTTGCTCGACTTTATTCGCTTCTACTGCCGCTTTCACTTCACGTGCTTGCACGCGCGATTTTTTAGAGCTCTTTTTCGCTTTGCTGAGTTTTTTGGCGTTAACTAAACCCGCTTTTAGCATTTGCTCTTGTAGAGATAAGGTTGCCATGATCAATCCAAGTCAGTTATTTGCTGGTGAGTTTAACGGTTCATGGCGAGTGAATAAAGAGCGCTGTAGTTATCTTATTCATCCTAACGAGCAAAAAATGCTTTTCTAAACTCATAACGCTGCTTTGCCGCGTAGCGTACCCACTCTTCTGTCGAAAGGGTGGCATAGGCTGTCTTTCTCTGGTTTGAGAGCGTCTTTTCTAACTGCGCTAACGCTTGCTGGTAGTCAATGACTTGAGCAGCCTGCGCTTGTTGCTCGATTTGGCGATGGGCCACCTCACTGCGCTCATGTTCATTTAAGTAAAGTTCGGCCAAACCTTGTTGTACTTCTAAGCGCTGTTCTAACGATAAATGTTGAGGGATCAGCCGAATCGCTTGTTCATAGCGTGCATTACCTGTGTTTAATGAAAAGGCATCCCATTGATATTGATGCTGTGTAAGCCGCTGTTCAATGCTCTGCAACGCCTCTTCTACGGAAGCAATGCCTTCGTAGTCATTGGGTTGCTGTACAAAATCATCATAAGCGTACTGATCAGCAAACAAGATATCCGCTTGTCGCCCCCATACTTGTTGATCAATCGATTTTACATAAGCCATTTTGTCACCTAATTCCGTATCCTGACTGATGAGTTCCATTCCAAGCAACGCGTCACGTTGCGCCTGTTTTTGCCAATAGAGTGCAACCAGCTCATAGCGTTCATGGGGCAACTGCGTTTGTAATTGTTGTAGCCGCGCAGCGCACACATTTTGCTGACGACACTGTTGCCAAAACTGCTCTATTCTCTCTCTCAGCGCTTTGCCTATTTCTGTTTGCAGCGTTTCACCAACGAGTGTCCACTCTTCATGGGTTTGATGATCGCGATTAGCCAGCAAAGCAACGCTACTTTGCTCTGGCAAACGCACCGTGCCCGGCAATGCAACCTCAATTCTATTGGGGGGTGTTTGGATAGTGGGAAACTCATCCCTCTTCACCCACCAATAACTTGCGCTGCCGACTAAGGCAACGCAGATCAATAACCTAACCCAACGCATCTAGCGGATCTCAGCTTTAACCGGAAAGTGATCCGATAAATTGTAATGCTGCCATAAACGCTCGTCCGTGGTTCTTGGCACCAGCACAGTATTGCGGTTTTGTTGTTCGCTTGGTTGTGCAAACTCTTGACTTACCACCACATAATCGAGGTACTCCACGTTTTCACCACCGGATAAGGCTTCTCCTGCAAAATCATTGATACGCGGATCAAACGTTGATTCGGTATAGCCTGCGTAGCTAGGTTCGGTTGACGCAAGATTCGCGAGCATGTTTTGATAGTCATCGGCAAATTTACGTTTATTCACGTTAAAATCACCGCCATAAATCACCGTTTCTGTGCTGGGAATAGAGAACGATTGCGCAAAACTGCGCATCTGTCTGAACTGACGTTGGCGATAATCGCGAGCGGTATCGGTATCAAACGAGGCAGTATGCGTTGCAAACAGATGATAAGCCTGACCATTTTTGATAATTTCAGCATAATTCACCCCTTTATCAGCAAAACAGTCAGTTCCCGAGCAATCAGGGAAAACATATTGTCCTTGGTTAACAATTGGGTAGCGGCTGACGATCATCACTCCGCCGTCATGGATATTCACCCCAGACTTATCGAGCATCTTCGTTTGGTACGGATACTCTTTTGCCAGCTCTCGAAGAAAGGCATCACGCCCCGCAGCAAACACTTCTTGCAGCATTACGGCATCATATCCTTTGATATGCTGAGGGATGATAGCAAAACGCTCGGCAATATTTGAAGCAATTACAGGTAACGCCCAAACGTTATAGGTCATCACTTTTAAGGTCTCAGCGTCGGGTGTTTCTTCTGTATTCGTTGGCGTAATGGTGTAATAAATATCGTCGTAACGAGTGGTGCTGACGGATTTAAACGCAAGCTCGGTTGGACGTTCAATCAACTGCGTTGAGTAATAACGGTGAACCGCACGATCATTTTGCCACTGAAGAGGAATATCTCGTGCTTGTACCCCATGCTCAATGCTTGAGTTATACCAATGACCTTCCATCTTCTGCTGTAAAGAGAAAACCTGCCCTTGCGGCAAAGTCACCATGGTTTCAAATTGGTACGTTTTGCCAGATTTCACCCCTTGCCAGCGGTTAAAGCCGAGCACCATTTTGGTTTCCCACGGGCCTAACGTTTCACTGTGTTGCTGCCATTCACTGCCTTGTTGCAACTGATCAGATCCGGTCTGTTTCACAGTAATAGACATCGGCAGCGCAGAGTTATTGGTTAAATAAATATCGGTGTCCGCCAATACCGCATGAGCAGCAAGAGACAACCCAAATAGCATGACTTTATTAATAATCTTCACGTTTTCATCCTTTAACTGTGAAAAAATAAATTAAGCCATCCCCCTATGAAATATTGATGTAAGAAATACGACAGTTTGAGTACTCCAAGAAAGGTCACGAAAAATATAAAAACTATTGAACGATTTATCGATATTTTTTCTTTCAAGGCAAATTTTAGCGTTATACTGCCCGCCCCAAATTGTGAGAGGATTTTTTGTGGAACGTGAAATGTCAGTGATCATTGGTTTGTGTAACCCTAAAAGCCCAACCAACGTAGGTGGTGTGATGCGCGCAGCAGGTTGCTACCAAGCGTGCGCGGTTCGCTACAGTGGTGAGCGTTATGATCGCGCAGTGAAATTTCAAACCGACACAAAAAACATTCAAAGTAAAATCCCGCTCACCGCGATGGTGGAGATCACGCAGGACTTGCCAAGTGAGATGAAAATCGTCTGTGTTGAACTGGCAGAAGGGGCCACACCACTGCCCGAGTTTATTCACCCGGAAAAAGCGCTGTATGTGTTTGGCCCTGAAGATGGTTCTATTCCACAAGAGATAGTCAACCAAGCCAGCGAGGTTGTATACATCCCAACAATTGGTTGCATGAATTTGGCCGCGAGCGTCAATGTGCTGCTGTATGATCGCTTAGCAAAATCCAAGCTCGATATTGATCACAGCCAACGTATTCTGAGCAGCCGAGATGTGAAAAATCGTTTGAAGTTTAAACGTGCTGATCAACCTGCCACTTAAGGCTGCAATCGAAGCCAATGAAACAAGCGAACGTTCTTCACTCAATAGAGCATAACGCTCACTTATTTCATTGGCAGTCATAACGGTTAAGTCTCGCTAGCGAATATCCAGCTGTTTAAGAACCGATGGGTAACCCCAACCATCTTCACCAACTTTAACTTCGTCTCCCGTTAAATAGTGATAAAGAGTGGGCGCAAGTGAGCCATTTTCGACTGAACCGAGCGGCGTGGCTTGATTGCCAATCGGGCTCCCCCAAAAACCGATAAAAGCATCTTTTTCTAGATAGCTTTCACCCGCATGACGTCCCGGAACTTTAGTATTAAAGCCAACGCCCTCTTTAGGAAATAGGTTAATGGTGCCCGCACGGTCGTCTTCATAAATAGCAGCGAGCTGATTAACCGAATCTGGACGGGGCGTAAAACGTGTTAACTCTCGCCACTGCGCACTTGAGCACCACGTCTCAGGTTGATTCGCTTTAGCGTGATAAACGCAACGTTCGACGAGTTTTGCATAATGTTCTAGCTCGTCAGATGAAGGAGGCGACAAATAAGCATTTAGCTGCTGAACGCCAAGCAGTAATGGCTGTTCCGATTTAGCAAAATAGCGCAGTTTATCACCCTTTTTTTCAATCCATTCATCCACTCGTTTACCTTGCCGCTCGCCAACCAACCGTACAGAACAGTCCGTTAAATCACATGGTTTTTCTCTCACAACTAAATAATCTAGGCTTTCAGCAAGTCGCGCTACGGTTTCATCGATCACATCAACCTGCTGCCCTGGCTTAGAATGGATCGGTTGCCAACGGATCAGCTCTTGATAAACCGGTTGAACTTCCCATCCAGCTTCTGCATTAAAGAAATCCATCATAAAATTTCCACCCGCAGTGGAAGCGACGACCACATCAATCCCTTTGTTTGACGGCGCGTTAATCGCATTCGTCATTTTTGGCCCTTCTCCCTCATCCGATGAGATTTTTTTCACGTTGAGTTTTATTCCCAGTTGTGACGCTAGCGGCTCAAAGATCTGTTTTTCTGGGTTGAGGGAGAAATAAACAGGCGCTAAACCATGATCGCCAGCCATGCCCCATAACGTGCGGTTATATACTCCCGCGTCTTGATAGGTTGCTTCTATTTGCGCTAGCCAGTAATCGAGGCGGTTTAGCTCCCCAGTTGGCATGATGACTTCATCGCTGAATGGGCCGCTAAAATGAGCAAAATGATCCGGCCATGGATTATAAATCAGCGTATAGTCGGGCATTCCTTTCAGTTCTTTTTGTGCAAGTTGTTTCAACTGGTGAGCAAGCACTTGATGGCGAGTCCAGCGAGTATAAAAATCCCACTTGCTTATCTGCTGATAGCGCGTGACCTCTTCAACTAATGTCGCTCGCAACTGTTGGAGTTCACGTTCGACAATCGCGCGCTCTTTCAGCTCACGCACACACCGCTTTTCACCAAAATCACGTAATGCCTCACCCGCCCCCAAATTCACTAAACCATCATAAGTGGTATGAGCATTCCAATCGTATTGTGCATTGCAGTTGAGGGTGTTGAGGTAAGCGAGGCGATCAAACATCGTTTGTACTTGATTTTTAGCCAGTAAGCGATCAAGCTGCAGTGCATCATTACCAAAAAAGTAATAAGCTCGGTCGGTTGGGCGATCAACAAAGTGGAAATTGGGTATGCCAGTACCACCTTGGCCGGACACCTTAGCTCCTGTTTTTATGATCGGTAGATTACGCACACTGATCGTTGGTGTTGATGAAATGCCCACTTGAGTAATAGAAGCGCGATGATCATGATACAAGCGTTTAAAAAACGGCAAGTAATGTGGATCGTGATAAGGCTGCTCAGCCAATATCTGCATGAAACGTACTTGCTGCTGATGTTCGGGTTGAACCACCGCCATTGAAGAAGGCTTAGTGCTCAATCGATTGTTGTGATCTTGGTGAGCTTTGCGGATAAATGGCTTACTCGGGTCAACTAAACCTTCGATCAGCCCTTGTTGCAAACCATCCACGGTGATCTGCACTGCCATACGACGTTGTTGCTGAGAGCGGAGAAACGCAATCAATGCTAGAGGATCATCATCAAATGCTTTTTGTAACCAGGAATTTAGTGCTTGTTCTCGCTCTTGCTGATAGACAAATTGGCGGTAGCCTTTTAATACGTTCATACGCACAAAATCAATCAAAGTAACCGTGATTGCCTCTGCTTTGTTGTTCACACGTGCTGTATTTTCTGGCTTTGCATCTTCTAATACCCCAAAAAGGGCTTGCTTCATCTCTCCTTCATCCATCCCATTAGCAGCCTGACTAATAATTTGGATCACTATCGGTTGGATTTTATTAATCAGTAATCGATCGGGTTCACTTGACGTCAGATATTGATAGTGATCCGGCAATCTCTCAAGCTGTTGCCACTCACCAATTTCAACCAAGGCATCATACACAGTCACCATGGCCGCAATAAATTGGGCATCCACTTTAATCCCTTCATGATGCCCTTGATCTTTAATATTTTCTTTTTGTTCACTCACCACCTCTTCCCCATAATGGTAGAGGCTATGCTCGAATCCCTTTAAAACCTTTGCGTCATAAACAGTACTTAAATACTGTTTAAATACATCATCATTTTCTAACCCCGTATAACGATCATAATATTGATATAAAAAATAGCCCAGCGGGATGGCGTAAGTTGGGTTAGAAATTTGTGCAATAACGCGAGCTTTTGTTTTTGCATCTAAAGGCAACATAAGGATATAGCTATCGAGTGTTACCCCGGCGATGGTAAATAAGGTCGAATCACGGGCAAAGCGCGTTGAATAGCTTAAAGACGACGCCATTTGATTTTTCAATATTTGCGCCGAATTGAACAGCCCGCCAACCACAGGCGCATCACTGATAGCAGCGAAAGAGGTTGATGAAAGTAAAGAAGTTAAGAGTAACGCGATGGGTTTTAGCCGCCCAAAAGAATAAAATATCATACTGTTTTCCCTACAGTTATTGCATGCGCACATTGTGGCAAGCTTACTCGTAAGGTCAAGCCGTAAGTTATATTTACGTTATAAATCGGCCATATGTCCACATCAAAAGTAATGATACCAATTAGGTATTCTATACTGGTTAATTCTATTGCGTTCTTAGCGATTTGAATCTATAACAGTGGAAACAAAAATAATAAATAACACCCTCATCTAACGCTAGAGAAACTTGGCTTAATTTGTTTTTAACTTATTTAATTCGAGGTAATCATGCGTACCAACCAACCTGTCACACAAAAAGAAGTCAAGTTTCCACCTAGCTATAACTTATTATCGGTCACTAAACCAAGCAGCCATATCACTTATGCCAGTAAAGAGTTTTGTGAAGTGGCGGGCTACTCATTAGAAGAGCTTATCAACCAGCCTCACAACCTAGTTCGTCACCCAGACATGCCAGCAGAAGCGTTTAAAGATATGTGGGAGCATTTAAAACGCGGCCAATCTTGGATGGGTATCGTCAAAAATAGATGTAAAAATGGCGATCATTATTGGGTTGATGCGTTTGCTTCTCCGATAGTCGAAAATGGCAAAACGGTTGAGTTTCAGTCGGTACGTTTGTGTCCAAGTCGAGAACACATCACCAACGCAGAAAAAATCTACGCGCAGCTTAAAGCAGGCAAAACACCCAGGCAGTTAAAGCTGCCTCGGACTCGCCTGTGGCAACGTTTGGCCATCGCCTTAGTTCCGATTGCAGGCATCAGCTTTGTGGCTGACACTCTTCTTCCGGGAATAGGCTTAGTATTGATGTTATTACTGTCCATGGTTGCAGGTTATTATTTAACTCGCCGTTTAGAATCGCTCAGTGCCGAAGCACGCAAGATATTTGATAACCCACTAATGGAATTGGTGTATAACGGCCATATTGATGACATTTCTGAAATCAAACTTGCGTTAAAAATGCGCCAATCCGAACTCAATGCTGTGGTGGGACGCATTCAAGATTCAAACCAACAAATTGGTGAAGCGGCCAATTCATCTTCAAAAAACTGCAAAACAACTGCGACCAATTTAGAAGGTCAAACACGAGAAACAGAACAAGTTGCCGCCGCGATCAATGAAATGCACTCTACCGCGAATGAAATTGCACAAAATGCGCAAAGTGCATCAGACGCAACAGAGAAAGCAAAATTGGCCGCCGAAGAAGGTATGGATTCGGTAAAAGATACATTGAATGCAATGCAACAGCTCGCAACCCAACTAGACAGCGCTTCATCGGTTGTCACACAATTGGCAGACCACGGAAAAACCATTGGCCAAGTGTTAATTGTGATCCAATCTGTCGCTGAGCAAACCAACCTGCTTGCACTTAACGCCGCTATTGAAGCTGCTCGGGCTGGCGAGCAAGGCCGTGGATTTGCGGTCGTTGCCGACGAAGTTCGCACCTTGGCACAACGCAGCCATGAGTCCACTAAAGAGATCCAAAATGTCATTGCGCTGATTCAAACCAGCACCCACCAAGCTGTCGATGCGATGCATGAAGGCGCACAGTTATCTAAATTATGTGTTAATAGTGCTAATGTCTCTGGCGATAAACTCAATATGCTACTTACACAAGTGATTGATATTACGGATAGAAATGAACAAATTGCCACCGCCGTAGAAGAGATGGCACGCGTGACTGAAGATATGAATTCAAGCGTTCAATCGATCAGTGATGTCTGTGTTGCGACCAATATTTTGGCCAGTGATACACGAGATGAATGTGAGGATTTAGTGGTAAACCTTAGCTCTCAAGGCACATTAGTTCGCCAATTCCGACGGTTATAATTTCATGTCCGACTAGCCCTCTAACGAGGGCTTTTATTAACGGTAGATAGACTTTGTGGACTCTCGCACAATTAAATCGATAGGGGGTAACCTAGCATCGTGCCTCTCACCACTGAGCAAGTTGAGAATGGAATGCGCACACACCGCACCGATCTCTTCAATTGGTTGGCGCAATGTCGTTAGGGCCGGAGTGAAATACTGAGAGACAGGTAAGTCATCAAAACCAATTACTGAAACATCATCTGGCACTCGCACACCGTGATCAGTTAACGCCTTAATGGCACCATAAGCCGTTTGATCATTAGCAGCAAAAATCGCCGAGAAATGGACTTTCGACTGCAACAGTTCAACCGTCTTTTCATACCCACATTCAGAGCTAAAGTCACCTTGTTTAATGAGTTTAGGCATAGGCTTAATTCCCGCTTCACGAAGCGCTTTTTGGTAGCCAGTGAAACGTGCGGTTGAATCAGGCTGATTAGCGAGCCCTTTTATATGAGCAATGTTCACGTGCCCTAATTGCAATAGGTGCAAGGTGGCAATATAACCGCCGAGTACATTGTCCACATTAATGCAACGTACATTATTACTAACAATTTGGTGGCCGACAGCAATGATGGGAATCGATTGAGCATATTTGAGGATTTGATCGCTTTTTAAACTGCCTGTCACTATGATCATTCCATCGACATTGCTTCTGGCAAGATACTCCAGTGCATGTGCTTCCAAGTTTTTCTGCCACTGACCTGTGGCAATCACCAGTGAATACCCTTGGGTCATTAATACCTTCTCCATGTCATTCAGAATTCGACTGGTGTGAGGGCTCTCTGCGTGCTGCACTAATACACCAATAGTCATCGAACGCTTATTGCCTAGATGACTGGTTGGGTAACTAGGTTTGTAGCCAAGGGTTTTAATTGCACGTTCAATATTTTGGCTTTTTTCATCCGATACGTAAGTTGTGCGATTCAAAAAACGAGAGACAGTGCTTGCCGAAACTTCGGCAAGCTTAGCGACATCATAAACAGTGGGTGCTTTCTTTGATTTTCTCATGGCGATGTTTGGCCCTTTAGAAGCACTCCTTCTCCACACAGAGAAGGAGTCTATCGTTTCTTTTTACTGTGTATCCCAACATATATTGGCGATCACAAATTGACACTCACCATTAGTAAATAATGAGAAGGGCGTGTCGAGATGAGTAAAACTTAATCCCTGCGCTGAGAAATGTGAACAAGCAATGTTCACGCGCGTAAAGCTATCATTGATGGTGGAAAAGTAGTGGCTGACGTCCACTTTAACCACGTTATCAATATCCCCCAAACATCCAGGAACAACGGCGCGTTGCAGTGCCAAATAAACAGGTTCTGTTGCCGCTCTGAGCACTTTAATCTCAAAACTGACCACACCATGCGCATTATCGTAATGGCTGAAATCTTCCGCTTGCCCTAGCCCCGTTTGCGCATAAACCATTGCTCCCCCCCCCAGAATTTCTACCTCAACGGCGTCTTGCTGCTGCTGGTAGTTATACGGCTTAGTTCGGACAGCACCGAGTTTCATCACGTTGTTGCGTGAGACATCCACACCCATCCAATGTTCAGCATCCGACACTTTAAGTTGATAATCGCCTATCGTCGCCATAATGCCATACAGATGCTCTGCATGTGTTGCTTGCCATTTTACTTCTTCTGAGTCGATATCTAGATCAAGGTTATCCAAATCTCGAGTTTGTTTTTTTTCAGCGTAATTAAGCCCATAACCGTATTCAAATAAAGGAGCATGTTCCCCAACAGGAGACTGCTCACATTCAGGCACGACATAGTTGGGAATATGAGGAGGAATACGGTTCACACAGGTGCTGCGCTTTTTATTGGGCCAACTGAATGACAAGGTACCAGAGAAGTCGATATTAACTTCACCATTCTCTTTAGCCACTAAAACATCAGTAATGCCACGTCCTTCGCTGCCGGGTAAAAATGCCGCAACAAAAGCATCAGACAAGGATATTTCTTCATTGACAAACAGTGGACGACCGCTAAAGAAAATCGATACCACTTTTACGCCGCGCTTATGAAATGCTTTGATTTTTTCGCTATCTGCTCGGTAGCGACGTTTCAAGGTTGAAAACTCCAAAGATTGCCACGCTTTGATGTCACCCATCATTTCAGAATAAGGATCTTCACCAAACACCACAACCGCAATATCACCCGCTTGCCAATCACCCGTTAATTCTGGATCGTAGTAAACATTATCTATGCCCAATTCGGCTTCTAACGCCATTTTCACTGTGGTGGCTCCGGGGAAATCGGCTAAGTTATTTTCATCCCCTTGCCAAGTGAGGTTCCACCCGCCCGCTTGCTTTTGCAAATCATTGGCACCGCTGCCCGTTAACACAACCTTGCACCCACGTTTGAGCGGTAAAATACCCTTGTTATTTTTCAACAGTACCATCGATTGCTGCACGGCTTGGCGAGCGATAGCACGATGTTCAGAGCAACCAATCAGTGACTGCTGACCAGCCAAAGCTCGCGCTGAAGGATGCGGTTTTTTCCATAAACCCGCGCGCATTTTCACCCGTAAAATACGCGTCACAGCATCATCAATTCGGCTCTGGCTCAGTACTCCACTTTTGGCATCGCTCACCGCTTGACGATAGGCTGATTGCCAATGCTCACGAATAGGGATCATTAAAATATCGTTACCCGCATTGATAGCGTAAGTCGCATTACCATCGGTACATTTACTGACTTCAGAATGACCATGCCAATCGGTTACAACTAATCCATCAAAGCCCATTTGATCTTTCAAAACATCAGTGAGTAGGTACTTACTGCCATGAATTTTGAGGTTGTAATCACCTGAAATGTGCGGTGCGTGATCGTAGTTCGCTTGGTTATCCCACGAATTAAATGAAGACATCACCACTTGCGCACCGGCATTAAGGCCACTGAAATAGCCCATGGCATGCACGTTACGCAGCAGATCTTCACTGTAAGTATTGCTGCCGCGATCAACACCATTCACTGTGCCGCCATCGCCCACCCAATGTTTGACGTTTGAGATCACATGATGCTCACCTTGTAAGTCAATGGCGTCACCTTGCAAACCTGCGACCATTTCACTGGCATAAACATAAGTCACTTCGGGGTCTTCAGAGTAACCTTCATAGCAGCGCCCCCAACGCAAATCACGAGGGGTGGCTACGGTTGGTGCAAAGGTCCAATCAATACCCGTCGCGGCGATTTCCAGCGCGGTAATACGGCCAATTTTGCGAATTAAGGCAGGATTGCGCGCGCACCCCAACCCAATATTGTGCGGAAATACGGTTGCACCAAAGACGTTATTGTGGCCGTGTACTGCGTCAGTCCCCCACATAAACGGAATATGAAATGGGCGACCTTGATAAGCTTTTTCTGCGGCAAACCAGTATTCATCTGCTTTCGCTACCCATTCACTGGCTGGTGCATGTTTATTGCTGTTTGGCCAAGAGCCACCACCATTGAGTACCGTACCAATCTTATAATCGATGATTTCTTGCGGTGTAATATCGCGGATTTCTGGTTGGATAATCTGGCCAATTTTTTCTTCTAAGGTCATCAACCCTACGATTCTTGCTACTTGCTGTTCAATTTCAGGGTCAGCTTTGATTGCTGATTCTATTTTGGGCCAAACGTCGAAATAAGGGGCTTGCTTTATTATTGTCATCGTCTTGTTCACCATTAAAAACTAGCCAATGAGTTTTCACTCAGCGCATCAAAAATATGAATCGCATCTAGGTCGAGATAGAGTGTAACCTTCGTCACCTCTACCTCTGCCGCTTGGGTTTCCACCATCAAAGGCTGGCCTGCAACATGGGTTTTCAACAAAATACTCGCACCGAGCAACTCTTTATCTTTGAGCGTGACGGCAATTGGCAACACGCGTTCATGGTTAACTTGTTCTGCGCGTAAGTGAATATCGGTGGGGCGAATACCGACATGCAATGCGAGGTTTTTAGACGCATGCGCTTTAAATCGCTCGGGAAGCGGGATAAAGATGTCACCCAGTTGGATAAGCCATTCGCCATCTTGCTGGATAAGTTGTGCATCAAGCATGTTCATCGAAGGGTTACCAATAAACTGCGCCACAAATTTGTTCGCCGGGCGTTGAAACACCTCTGTTGGCGTACCGACTTGTGCAACATAACCATCTTTGAGGATCACAATGCGATCAGCGAGCGTCATGGCCTCAATTTGATCATGCGTAACATAAATAGTGGTAGTTTTAAGCTGACGATGTAACTGCTTGATCTCTTCGCGCATCACACCACGAAGTTTGGCATCTAAGTTAGAAAGTGGCTCATCAAACAAGAACACTTTTGGCGTACGCACCATGGCACGCCCCATCGCCACGCGTTGGCGTTGACCGCCGGATAACTCTTTAGGCTTACGATCAAGGAGTGGGTCAAGCTCTAACATTTTTGCCGCTTTACGCACTTCCTTATCGATTTCAGTTTTTGACATGCCTTTTAACTTCAATGCAAACGCGATGTTTTCATACACGCTCATATGTGGGTAAAGCGCATAACTTTGGAACACCATCGCTAAGTCTCTATCTTTGGCATCTACGTTATTCATCCACTTGTCACCAACGTAAATATCACCGGCAGTAATCGACTCCAGCCCCGCCAACATGCGTAATGTGGTTGATTTTCCGCAACCCGATGGGCCAAGAAATACCACAAACTCACCATCATTCACCGTGAAATCAAAATGCCTAACAACATCCACATGACCAAACGACTTCTTAATGTTCTTAAATTCAACTTTTGCCATAATTTTTCTCCTTCACACTGCGCCTTCTTTCAACAAAACCACGCCAGCATGAGTAACTAAAATGAGGGATTAAAGGCCAATTAGCCTTTTACTGCACCGGATGTTAAGCCGCTTATCATCTGTTTGGACGCAAAGAGATAGATAGTCACCAGTGGCAATATAGAAATGGTGGTGCCAAGCATCACCGCACCCCAAGGCGTATTTGGAATGCCTTGCACGCTACGTAACGCCTGAGTAATAACGTAGTTTTCTGGCGATGTGAGCACCACTAACGGGTTCATAAAGCTGTTCCAGAAAAAGACAAACTGTACAATCGCCAGTGTTGCCAACGCTGGTTTCATCAACGGCAAAACAACGCTCCAGTAGGTACGAAACTCTCCCGCGCCATCGAGTTTGGCCGCTTCTAATAACTCTTTAGGAATAGAGGCCATCACGTGTTGGCGCATTAGAAAAATCCCAAATGGAGTGGTGGTAAACGGCAGCCAAACCGCCATGTGGTTATCCATCAAACCCAGAAATTTCACGATCATAAAATAGGGGATCAAGCTCAAGACGGGTGGGATCATCATGGAAGCCACCAACATGCCAAATAGCGCGTTCTTACCTTTGAACTGAAACACAGCAAATGCGTAACCGCCCATACTGCAAAACAACAGTGAGATAGTGGTGCCTAAAAAGGCAATGTAGATAGAGTTAAACATCGCCTGCCAAAATGGCATAATCTGCAACAGCTTTGCATAGTTAATGGCTAAGCTATCCCCAATGGCAAAGCTGATGCCTGAACCGAAGATTTCCGTACGATCGCGCGTTGACAGCAGCGCTGACCACAAAAATGGGAAAACTGTGATAAGCGCCGAGACAATCAATACAACCGCCAGTAGCGCCATCATTACTTTAGTGATGAGTTCAATGCTGCGATCACTGAGTTTTAAAGCGTGGATTGACATGCTATTACTCCCCCAACCCTTTTTTACCAAAGAAGAAAAACTGAATCGCAGTACAAGTTGCAATCAGCGCAAACAGCAGCCAAGAAATAGCGGATGCCGTGCCCATCTCTAGCCACTCCCAACCCACTTTGTAGAGGTACATTGAGATAGTTAAGCCTGCTTGGCCTACGCCTCCGGTGCCGCGCGTTAATACAAACGGTTCTTCAAACAGTTGTAAGTTGCCAATGATGGTCATGGTGACGGCAAAGAAAACGAAAGGGCGAATCATCGGCAGTGAGATATTCCAAAAACGGCGAAAGGCGTTGGCACCATCCATCCGCGCGGCTTCTAAAATTTCTTTGGGAATGGTCATTAAACCCGTGGTGTACAACACGATGTTAAAACCGGTGTATTTCCAAAAAACCATGATGGCAATCGAGGGTTTGATCATGTTGGCATCATCTAACCAACGGATAGGTTGATACTCATTAAGCCAAGAAAATGCCCAGCCAAAGACACTGCTATTAGCTAAAGCCATTAAGCTTTGGTTGATGATGCCCGAATTGGGTGAATACATATTGAAGAAGATGAGCGACGCCGCCACCGTTGAGGTAATGAATGGCAAAAAATAAGCGGATGTCAGCCAATGACGCAGCCGATCGCCCAATGAAACCAAAATATAGGCCACTGGAATAGCCACTAAATGTTGAGCGACGCCCGAGGTTATCGCCAACCACAATGTATTGCTTAATGAACGCCACAACCAAGGGTCGGTCAATGCAACTTGGTAGTTATCAAATCCCACATAATTCATGGCGGCAACCCCTTCGACGGGGTTCCACGCATGAAAAGAGAGATAGACAGAAAACAGGAGAGGAAAAACTCCAAAAACAGAAAAAATAATCAAAAACGGCAATAGAAACCCGTACGGTGTAAGCGCTTTCAAACTCAGGTGAGAAAAAAAACGTCGACCCGATGGCGCTTGCACAGCGTTGCTCGTAACGTGATTCATAATAACGACCTCTTAGGCATAACATCATGCCTTCTATAACTTACGCTTAGTGAACCACCAGCACCGCTGGCGGTTCTTTTTAATGATGACCGTGCTATTGCATATTACGGGTACGACGCTGAATTAAACGTTCTGCATCTTTCAGTGCGGCTTTGATGTCTTTGCCTTCATCCAACACTTCCATCAGTGCATTTTCTAAGATGATAGAACGAGCCACATGGTCGCCTTTCGCAGGCGCGACTGGTTTGATGTTTTTTGCCACATTCGCAAACAACAAACGCGCTTTTTGACCACCTAGAAATTCAATTTCTTCATTGAACATTGGGTCATCGTAAGTCGTGACATTAGAGGGGAACGCGGCAATCGTTTCGAACGCTTTAAGCTGCACATCACGGTTGGTTGTCATGTACTCAATCAGCTTCCACGCGTCATCTTGATGTTTTGACTGAGTAGGGATTGAGAGAAATGAACCGCCCCAACTGCCGTAAATACCATCAGGAAGGTTTGATACGGCCCATTTGCCTGCTGTATCTGGCGCAATCCAGTTTTTCAGATGTCCGAGTAACCACGCACCAGAAAGCTGAGTGGCAAAAGTACCGTTACGGAAACCCTCATACCATTCGTTAGACCACGCTAAAATTCGGCCATCTAGCCCTTTTTCACGAATCGTTTTTGCCACTTCAAATGCATGTACAAAACGTTCGGAAGTGACGACTGAATTTCCCTTACTATCAAAATACAATCCTTCGCCGTCAGGAACCGTGGTAAAAATGATCGCTTGTGCTACATCAGCGGCGGATGCAATCAGCTGTACGTTTTGTTTCTTCAATATTTCACCGGCTTTGATGTAGGAGTCCCAATCTTTTATCGCTTGATTGATGTCAATCCCCGCCTTTTCAAACACATCGGTTCGGTAGTACATAACGCCTGGGCCAAGATCGACAGGAATGCCATACATATGGCCATCCCCCCCCTTACCTTGTGCCCAAGCATAAGGTGCGAAACGGTCTTGGAATTTGTCCGCGCCATATTTTTCCGACAAATTGACTAAGCCACCGGAGGCAACAAAGGGGCCAATTTTCTCTACATCAACCACAATCACATCCCCCGCTCCGGAGCCTGTGGCAAGGTTCGTCGTCAGCTTGGTGTGGTGGTCGCCGTGGTTATTCATTAAATAGTCAACCTTGATACCACTCTTTTGTTCAAAGTCCGGCAATAAGACTTTCAAACTGCTATCAAAGTCGGGGAAACCGTCTAAACGGATGGTGTGGTCGGCAGCATATGTAAGCGAAGAAAATCCTAAAGCCACGGCGCTTGATAGCACTAAGGTCTTAAATTTCATGATTCATCCTTAATATCTTTATTGTTAGGTTTATAGGGTGTTGAGTAAATTTTTGACGGAGTCTCGTATCACCAACGAAGGGGATAATTTGAAGTTCACGTCGCGTTTGTTTTTGTGCAGCTTTTGAATAACGAGCTGAACCGCTTCTAAGCTCATCTGTTCAAGAGGGAAATTCACGGTCGTTAACGCTGGGGTGAGGTAACGCGCGAATAAAATATCGTCAAATCCAACCAAGGATATGTGTTGTGGTATTTGCAACCCGACACGGCGCAACTCTTCAAATGCACCAAATGCCATATGATCGTTTGAAGCAAATACGGCGCTAAATTCACAGTGACGCATCAGTAATTTGCGCATCGCTTTGACGCCGGATTCTTCGGTAAAACCAGCTTCAGACACGAGCGCTTCTTCATAGTCAAGCCCAGCCTCTTCCAACGCTTTTCGGTAGCCTTGCAAACGGCCTCGCGCATCAGATTTATCCAATGGCCCAGTAATACAAGCAATTCGTTGATGACCCTGACTGAGTAAATACTGTGTTGCCAAAAAGCCACCTATCTCGTTATCAATGTCAATACAGCTGCTGGCCATTTCAGGAATAAAACGGTTCACTAGCACCAAATGAACCCCTTGTTGATCCAATTCAATCAAGTAGTCATCGGTTAGATGTTGAGTATGGAGAATTAATGCATCGACTCGGCGACCTAGCAGAAATTGCACCGACTCTTTTTGTCCTTGCTCGGTGTTCGAGCCTGCCGTCACGACGACGTGGTAGCCAAACTTACGCAATTGCTCTTCAATGTTGTGCAAAATGCTTGAATAAAAAGGGCCCCCTAATTCCGGTACTATGATGCCGATGCTCCCCGTACGGCTTGAGGCCAGTGCTTGAGCAATAGAATTGGGGCGGTAACCAAGATCTTTAATCGCCTTTTCGACTCTGAGTTTTTTATCGTGGCTAACACGGCTAGTTCCATTAATCACCCGCGACACCGTCGCTTGCGATACACCTGCATGTTCAGACACATCTTTAATTGTCGCCACTCTCGCCTCACAACATTACTGACAAAACCAACAAGAAACCGCTTTCATGAGCTAGTATTCAAGATATCCCCTCGCTTTAGCGTGAGAGAAATCACATCGAACTAGGCACACAAATGACAATTATCTAAACATTGAAAGCCACAGCAGTTTCCCAGGCAGCCATGAAACTGTTTCATGGCAATCGGAAGAGAGAAAAAGATGATGGCCGATTACCGTAAATAAAAAAGGGCCACTAATGTGGCCCGAAAGCGTAAGTGTATCGCTGGAGGTTAAAAACCACGGCAGGCATCGAGCGAGCCGTGAAAAAAGAATGGACAGTTAATGATCAAATATGGGGTTACCACCACGCTTCCCACATCGCGCCAATCGTTACCGTATCTGGGTTACTTGCGGCTTTAAATAGGCCGTCTTTGTCGATCACAGTTTCGTTATCGGCATCACCCAAAGTGGCATAGAAACGGAGCATTGGTCGAGCGCCTGCACCTTTACCAAACGAAATGTTCTGCGATAGTGTCACTTTCCAAGAAGAGTTGGTGGCGTCGATGTTGTCAAAATCCACAACATCATAGCCAGCTTCTAACCACGTTGAGTTGGTCTCATCCCAAAAATACATCGGTCGAACCAACACGTTGTAGTTAGTACGGTCATACTGTTTGTATGCACCATCTTCGTAGGCTTGATAAGCCGCTAAGTATTCGATCGCCGCATTGTCTCCCAGCGCCTTACTCCCATCAAAGCTCACCAACAACGCTGATTGATTCTCCGTTTTCCAAAAAACACTGTCTTTGGCGTTATCAGCATAACGCACCACCAAACGGTCATCCCCAAACTTCAATTCACCCGCCACTTGAAACGCGTTGAGTTTTTTGGCCGTTGGATCCGAATTGTCATCAAAGCCGTAGTTAGCATAAATACTGAGATTGGTTGTATCAGAAAATTGAATGCCGTGGATTTTGGTGGTCAATGCGTAATTACCATCTGGATGATCGCTAGGAGAAGCCCCCGTTGCACTGACGACACTGGCGTCGAATTTAATGCCTCCTAGATTAAGGTTGTAGAAACCACCACCTTGCCCATCATGCGTCATCCAAAAATAGTCGTTCAAATTCGTTGAAATACGTTGGTGAAAGTCTCGACCAGCCCATACATAAAGTTCAGGTTGGCTTTCAAAAATGTTGGTTCCGCCAGCGTAAGCTTTAGGCACACCCACCTCATCACCCCAATGGTTGAACATCACCACCACATCCCAAATAGCACCGCTGTCACTGACGAATCCTTTACCAAATTGGAACTCACCACCGTTACCTTCGTTACCTAAACGGCCTGTTGAGTTACCGTTTAAACGACCATTGGTTTCAACCAGTTTGACATCGCTATTTTGGTAGGCTGCGCCATAGCGAGCATAACCAGAAAATACGATACCCGCAGGAACGTTTATATCTGGTGTCAGCACCAGTGGTTGTTGATCTTGATCCAACACCTCAGGATTTGGCATTGGATCATTGGCAAAAGAAGGAGCAGAAGAGAGTACGGCAGCCACAGCTAGGGATAGAGGTAGAAGCTTATAATTTTTCATGTTAAGTCCTATTAATCACTTGGTTTGTTTTTGTTCTGTGGTCAGTTTAAAAAATGAAACAAGTGAAAATTAGGTGTCGCTTCACAGCGCGCTCGACTGCTTTTGGCGATGAAACTGAGGAAGAGCGTTATTGTTATTTTTTATTAACACCATCAATACATTAAACGCAAATTGATTCACAAAACAGAAATGAAATCGGTTTCATTTCATAGAAATAGGACGAGTTCATCACGAGATTAACGCTCAAGTATTCACCAAATGGTTAGGATTTTATGAAATATTTCATCAATATGATGATTTTCATGTCATTGCACGGAACAACTCGATGGGGATGAACGTCGCTCTCTTCACGTATAGCTGTTAACATACTCAACGCACATAACGTACAAACTATTCTGAGCTTGTTTTTCACCGCAGAGGCCACATATTAAAACCTCTACCCATATAGTTGAGCCGAGCAATGTCAAACACCACCCCGTTATCTCCACCGTCACTCACGCGCCAACTCTTGCAAATGACTTGGCCGATGATGTTTGGTGTGCTGTCCCTCATGAGCTTCCAACTGGTCGATAGTGCGTTTATCGGCCAACTTGGCGTGTTACCCCTTGCCGCGCAAGGGTTTACATTACCCATTCAGATGATCATTATTGGCCTTCAGGTTGGGCTTGGCATTGCGACCACAGCGGTGATTGCTCGCGCATTGGGTGCGAACCAAATTCGCTACGCGAAGCAGCTTGGTGGGTTGGTCGTCGCTATTGGCAGCATTGGGGTTGCTCTGTTTTCAGTCATTATCTATTTACTGCGTCACCCTATCTTAGCGCTACTCAGCACTCCTGAATCTGTGTATCAGATCGTCGACAGCTACTGGATTTATTGGTTAATCAGTGCTTGGGTGGGTGCGGTGCTGTACTTTTTATACAGTCTGTGTCGAGCTAATGGTAATACCATGTTGCCGGGTACTATGATGATGGTCACCAGCATTTTAAACCTGATTTTAGACCCTATTTTTATCTTCACTTTTGATTTGGGTATTGAAGGTGCAGCGCTGGCGACCATTCTAGCCTTTGGGATTGGCGTATTCGTGGTTGCGCCCAAGGTGTCGAAAAGACACTGGATGTTGTTTGATTGGTCAGATTTGGATGTAGGGAAAAGTATTCGCTCTATCAGCCATATCATGGGGCCGGCCATGATAAGCCAGCTTCTTCCACCGCTTTCTTCGATGCTGGCAACCAAACTATTGGCCAGTTTCGGCACCGCAGCTGTCGCAGCCTGGGCGTTAGGATCTCGTTTTGAGTTTTTTGCGATGGTCGCAATATTGGCATTAACTATGTCGATGCCACCGATGGTGGGTCGTTTGCTTGGCGCAGGCCAATTACAAGACATTCGAAAATTGGTTCGTGTTGCGTGCCAATTTATTCTTGGGTTTCAGCTCATCATCGCCGTAGTGACCTATCTATTATCCGGCCACCTTGCAGCGCTGATGACCAGCGAACAAAGTGTCGAATCCATTTTGCACTGGCACTTAATGATCGTGCCAATCAGTTTAGGGCCGCTTGGTATCTGCATGTTAATGGTCTCGGTTTCTAATGCGTTGGCAAAATCATACACCGCCTTAACCATTTCCGCGCTGCGCCTGTTTGTGTTCTTCTTGCCCTGTTTATGGGTTGGCGCTCAAATAGCGGCGCTGCATGGCCTGTTTATCGGGGCGTTGGTCGGTAATATCCTCGCAGGCCTTGCCGCGTGGGCGATGTACCAACGTGCACTTCGGCAAGTTGAGCAGCAGAAAAACCATTGAGTTTGGGTAACACAGAGCCCAAACGAGCAATCTAGTCTCAAAAATATGAATCTGGTCTATAGTTAACACACGTTAAGTTGATGAATATTTTCGATAACTATGGACAACAAACCGGTTTTCGTAATTGCGGCGGAAGTGGCAGCAGAGCTAAACCAAAGCGTACTCATTGCAAAAAAATTACTGCTTGTCGCCAGCAATGCCAGAGCTCTGGCTCTGCGTGCGGGCGAAAGTGCCGCAGGTTTTCGGCCAATTACTGATTCGATTGACGATTTAGTCCGCGTCACGCTAGAGGCGTCGCACACCATCAACTTGAAGGCGCAGCGTATCAGCCAACTCGCAACTGCAAGGACTCGTGCACGCGCTGCGCTTGAACGTTTTGAAAATGTGTATATACAAGCGCATAACGCTCGGCATTTACACAGTTTGGATGTCGTACATCATCAAAACCAAGAGGAATATAGCAAACTCAGTCACAGTTTCTACTCTGAAGCTCAAAACCTGCACGAGTTATTGCAAACCTTATACGACAACCTGCGCATTGCACAAATCATCTCGATCATGCTGAGCGTGGAAGCCTCTCAAGCAGATGAGCGATATCAAGCCCAACTGCAAAGCATTGCGAATAACGTCGCTGAACTGGCAAAAGAAATTCAAGCTCACGTCATGCTATCGCTCAAAACATTCTCTCTCTTTTCTCAGGTGAACTATGCAATCAAAAATACTATTTGAACGCGGCCATCATCGCTGGGTGATGTTTGCTCGCGATCCAAACAAACCAGAAAAAATCATTGATACCAACCAATATATGATAGTCAATCGTGATCAAGCGATATTGCTAGACCCCGGTGGCATTGAACTGTTTTCGGCGATGCTCGGTTGCGTCGTGAAAGAAGTGCCGATTGAACATATCAAGCATCTTTTTGCCTCTCACCAAGATCCAGACATCATCTCTTCCCTCGGTTTATGGGATAAAGCACTGCCCAGTGCAACATTACATTCACCTTGGTTGTGGGAAGGGTTTATCCGCCATTTTGGTATGGAGTCAATTCAATTCTCCCCCATCAAAGATGAAGGTGGAAAAGTGTCCTTATCAGGTCACGACCTGCACTTTATCCCAGCACATTACATGCACTCTTCTGGTAACTTTTCGGTTTACGACCCTGATGCAAAAATATTGATGTCTGGCGATATTGGTGCCGCGCTCGACAGCCCTAACGCCTCTTTTTTTGTAGAAGATTTTCAAAGCCATATTCCAAAAATGACTTATTTTCATCAACGTTGGATGCCATCTAACCGCGCCAAAAGTGATTGGATTGAGCGAGTCAGCCAGCTAGATATTGAGATGATGTGTCCGCAACATGGCGCTATTTTTCGGGGCGATGATGTTCAACGATTTTTGGAATGGCTAGATAAGTTGGAAGTTGGCGTAGCGATAAAAAAATAGCGATGTTAAGGCTCTCGATGAGAGCCTTACAAAAAGAGCAAATTAAGCTTGAGTAATGGGTTCACGCTCGACCGTATCGGGCTGATGCTCTGCGACCCAGTAAAGCCAAATCATCACTAAGCACAGCACAAAGCAAAGGCCAAACAGCCAGTTTGAATTGAGGTATCCAATCACCGCCCCCCCAACCAGTGGCGCAATCGCAAAACCTAACGAATAAAGCGCGGCGGCACCAAAGTAAGAACCACGCAAATGGGCGGGAGCCATGCGGTCTATTTGTACGTTTAAGGTTGGAAAAGCAATGACTTCGCCCATACTCAAAACAAAGCAAGCAAGCGCCCAACCAATCGGTAAATCTGCGGGGGTAAACAGAAAGCCGAGTTGCGCAAGCCCCATCAATAACATACCGATCCGAGTTCGTACAAACAGCGGGACGTTTTCCAACCACTTCAGCATTGGAAATTGGAAGATGATAATGGTCATGGTATTTACCAGCACTAACCCTGCGACAATTTGCGCTGCATCGGCGGCACTGGTGCGTACAATCACTTGTGGAATAGACGATTCTACCTGCCCATAGATGAACATCATGATGAAGTTCGCCACCATCAACTTCACAAAAATATTATCTTTACTGATCACTCTTAGCGTCGAAGAAAAATTAGGCAAACCAGAGCGATCGGGTTTGGTGTAGCGCCCTTTACGTTCAATACCGAGCAGCAGCCAGAAACCAAACAATAAATACGTGCCGCCAGTAAAGAAAAAGAGAGTTTGTGGATGAGAAAGCCCAAACGTAATCCCAAGCAGTGGCCCAATGGCACCACCTAGATTGAGTAGGAAATAGCGGATGTTAAGCGCCAGCTCGCGATCTTTCAAATTCGGCAAGTTATCACCAATCACTGCTTTGCCCGGCGCTTCAATCATTGGTCGCATTAAACCAGTAAGGACGATAAGCACGTAAAACTGCCAGATTTGATCAGCCACACCAATGCCACTGTAGGCAAATGCAGCCATCACACTGCCAAGAACCATCACCCACTTGCGACCAAATTTGTCGGAAAGATACCCTGAATACAGCCCAGTAATTGCTCCTACAACAGCAGAGGTCGCCAGCATTCCACCCACTTCAATCGGCGATGCACCATAATCTTGGTAAAGAAACACGATCAAAAATGGCCATGCCATGAAAAAACTGGTACGAACAATCAATGTTCCGGTTAATACCGTCCACACTGAAAAATTAAACCTTTTTACCCTTTCTAAACGAAATAAGCTTTCCTCTTTCGCCATAAAAACACTCCTTACTTTCAGCCACTTGACCATGCGTTCACACGATGAACATCACATTTCTAGTTCTTATTGGGTCAATATATGAAGATAATGTTAATAAAGATAGTGTTTTTTATACGAGGGAGATCGAATCATAAAAACAAACAGATAAACCCAAAAAACCTAGTTATTTCGGATGGTTAGATATTCTTTGATTCATAAAAAAACCGCATAACCTTTCGAGTTATGCGGTTGAGACTAGGAAATAGTAGTCGATTTATAGTTTGAAGAAGGCGAGCTGCGCTTTTTGCTTCTCGGCCAATTGTGACAGTTCGGCACTGGCACTGGCGCTCTGGCTGATACCCGTTACGTTTTGATTTACAAGCTCAGACATATTAACCACGTTACGGTTAATATCTTGCGTGACTTGCGACTGCTCTTCTGCCGCAGTCGCCACTTGGGTATTTGAATCATTGATGTCTGAAACCGATTCCGTGATCCCAACGAGTGCATCATTTGCTCGTTGCGTTAGCTCACCGTTACGCGCAAGCATCTCAATGCTGGTTTGCATACTATCGTTTGCAAGAATCGATTGGCTTTGCAGCTCTTCAATGATAACTCGAATCTCTTTAGTTGAACTCTCAGTACGTGCAGCAAGCATGCGAACTTCATCAGCCACGACCGCAAAACCACGACCAGTCTCACCTGCACGTGCCGCTTCAATAGCCGCATTCAGTGCCAATAAGTTGGTTTGTTCAGAGACACCTCGGATCACTTCAACGACATCGTTGATCTGCTCTGATTGCTCTTTTAGACGCAGAACTACGCTCGCAGCATGATTCAGCGCTTCTGACATTTGTAAGCTCGCTTGGGCGCTCTCTTTAAAAATAGCTAAGCCTGATTTAGCAAGTTCATCCGCTTCGCGAGCGGTTGAATCAGCGACCGTTGCGTTATCACTCACGTTGTTTGCTGTGCTCGCAAGTTCATTCACCGCCGAAGCAACTTGTTCAATTTCACTCAACTCTTGTTGTGCATTTGACTCTGCTTGCGTCATCACCGCAGCCAGCTCGGTTGAAGCTGACGCCACTTCTTCACTAATACGGTTTAAATGATCTACCGTAGCATGTAACTGAGAGGTAGTCGTATTGACATCTTTACCCAACTTTGAGATTTCATTCTCGCCATCCGCATCAGCGCGAATGGTTAAGTTCCCCTGCGCTAATTCACGCATTACAGCTTGTAACTTCTGAATCGGGGCCACAATCATATTTGAAAGGATCCAAGCCATCGCAAGAGAGAGCGAAAGTACAGACAGAACAGTGACCATAGCCGTGTTCATAACACGAATGTTGTCTTTGTCGCTTTGAGCCAATGACTGCATCGCTTGTTGGTTCACTTGCTGCGAAAGATCATTTATCGCATTGACCATTTGCTCACCACTTTGACGAAATTGCGCAATAAATGCTGTGTATTCAGCTTCAGAGGCCATCCCTTGATCGCGACGGTTAAAAAATTCCACCATTTTCGTCGACATATCAACGTAATGTCCGATGCTTTTATGAACTACCTCAACATCGCTCCGATAAAGCTCATCTTGTCGCATTTTGCTCAAATTGCGCTCTACTTCTTCCAGGCCATTTTTTAACTCAGCTAAGAATGTAGCGCGACGAGCGGGATCATAAATAGCGTATACCGCACTAATACGCAGCGGATAAACGGTATCGTCCACACTGGCAAGAGCATCTTTATATTCAACGAGCCGATCAGTACTGTTCGACACTTTGATTTGTTCATTTTGGAGATTACTTTTGGTTATCCACAATGCAATAAGTAAAGCGAAAGTGGTTAACAAAACGGGTAATAAAACTTGTACGCGAATTGACAAATTTTTCAGTGAAAAATGCATTTAAAAGCCTCGATTAAAATAACATTCGCATCCATGCCTTGGGACTAATCCCACGGACTAAACAAGAGCAAACAATAGACAAAATTCACATTTTTGTCCATGAAATAATATAATGCAATTCATATAGTTATGAGCATATAGTCGTCAACACAATGACTAGATACCAATAAGACAATATAAGTTAAATTATGATGATTTATGAAGAAAAATGACCACTTGCTAGGTGGTCATTGAGGTGGTTAGTACTGAAGAATTTATTCTTCGATAAGGCTATTTTCTAAGCGCATTCAGTTTGGCTTGTGCTAAACCGAAGATGGTATCAACCGGGTAGCTGCCATCTTCTGTTGCTTCGCCTGCGGGTTTGCCAGTAAAGAGCTCAACCGCTTCAGTGACATGTTCAATAGCCCAGATATTGAACTCCCCTTTCTCGACCGCTTTAACAACGTCAGCGCGTAGCATCAGATTGTGCATGTTTGAACGAGGAATGATGACACCTTGCTGGCTGGTTCGCCCTTTGATTGCACACACATCAAAGAAACCTTCAATTTTCTCATTCACACCGCCAATCGGCTGCGACTCACCAAATTGGTTCATCGAACCTGTGATCGCAATATCTTGGCGATTAGGCCGTTTAGAAAACGCAGACACAATCGCACAGAATTCGGCCATGCTGGCACTATCACCATCCACACCACCGTATGATTGCTCAAATGTGATGGTCGTGGTGAGTGGTACGCGCGCCGTACGGCCAAATACCGAAGAGAGATACGCGGATAAAATCATCACACCTTTAGAGTGGATACTGCCACCCAGATCGACACTGCGCTCGATATCGATAATGTCACCATCGCCATAGGAAGTGGTGGCGGTAATACGGTTTGGCGCACCAAACATATGATCGCTGGTGCTCAATACCGACAGCGCATTCACCTGCCCGACCGCCATGCCTTGCGTTTGGATTAGCGTTGTACCGTTAACATACGACTCCATCACACTGTCTTGCAGGCGGCTCACACGCATCTCTTGGTTGCTGAGCGCCTCTTCGACATGATTCTGGCGGATCATGTTTGAATTCGCCTGCTTCGCCACATAGTTAGATTCGCGTAGCAAATTGGCAATATGCGCCGAATGAAGTGACAGTTTGCCTTGATCGCCCGTTGTACGTGAACTGTGTTCAATGATGCGTGCAATCGCTTTACGGTCGCAATGCAGCATATTGTTGTCGTGCACTATGCTCGAAATAAAACGCGCGTAATGTAGCTCGGTATCGGGCGTACGTTTCATTTCATCTTCAAAATCGGCCGTTACTCGAAACAATTCGCTAAATTCAGGATCGTAATGAGTCAGCAGCTGATAGGTGTGGTAATCACCAAATAGGATGATTTTCACATTTAGCGGGATAGGCTCTGGGTCAAGTGAAACCGTCCCTGTTAGCGTGACCTCTTTTTCCAAAGAGGTAAAACTCATTTGACGTGAACGCAGAGCACGCTTTAAACCGTCCCAAACATAGGGCTGTTCAAGCACTTTCACCGCATCCATCAACAGCACACCACCATTGGCTTTATGTAAACTACCCGCTCGAATCAACGAAAAATCGGTAAATACTGTGCCTTTAAAAGTCGCCGTTTCGATATAACCAAATAGAGAGTGGTAGTTCGGGTTCTCTTCCACCACGATCGGTAGCTTGTCTGAAGGCTGGCTGACCAGCACATTGACTTTGTAGCGACGCGGCAGACGCTTATCTAAAGAAGCTGTCGCGACTTCGCCTTGCTCACTGTCTTCATCTAAGAAAATGTCTGCATTATCGACGATGTCTTTTTGTAACTCCGTGAGATACGTTTTGATGTCTGGGTAGCCAGAATAATCTTGCTTAAGCTGCTTAATAAAGTGGGTAATGACGCCAAGCGTTACTTCATCATTGAGCTTTTTGATCTTCTCACTGTAGGAGTCTTCCCATTCTGTCAGTTGACGTACCATATTGCGTAGGCTGATTTCTAGCTCATCAATGGTATGGCTAAAGTGCTCTTGCTCTTTTTTAGACAAGGCGTCAAAGGACTCTTCGGTGTGCATCTCTTCACCGTTCATCGCAACAAATTGATAATCGCCTTGAGTGGTGATGGTTAAGCTAATGCCTTTATCTTTGGCTTCTTTACTGATGCTATCCAATTCACTTTGCTGTTTTTGTGCCATCTGATTTTTCAGTTTATCGGCACGAGCAAAGTAAATCTCGTTATCAAAAGCTAACGGGATCGCATTGACCAACTTATTCATTAACTTTTCAATGTCTTGCTTGAGTTTAACCCCAATACCCGAAGGTAACTTCAGCACTTTTGGGGTTCGAATATCGCTGAAATTGGCCACATAACACCAATCAAACAACGCATCGACATCATGCTGATGGCGGTTTAAATAGCGCAAAATCATCGTACGTTTGCCCAACCCATTACGGCCAATAGCGTAGATGTTGTAACCCTTCTCTTTGATCGACATTGCAAATTCGACCGCTTTTTGCGCCCGTTCTTGCCCCACAATCTCATCAACTGGGTCTAACTCCTTAGTTGATTTACAAGGGAGTTTTTCTAACTGGGCAACGTGGTAGAGCTGCTCTGCATTCAATCGTTGAATCGCCATCACTCCGCTCCTTAGCTTTTGGATTCTTGTTGTAGTTTGACCTAAGTGTAGAAGCAATTCATTTATATTTTAGCGAGTTACACCTTATTCGCGTTTAACCGAACAAATAATAAACAATCGCCACACTTAAAATTGCAAATAACAATTATTTGCAATTGATAATAAATTGCATTTAAATAAGTGAACGCCGTCATTCTGGAGAATTGAGTATGGACTTACAACAGTGCTGGACAAGCTATCTCAAGGCTGAACAACTATTAGCGCAGGGGCATTGGCCACAAGCACACTGTTTGTTTGAAGATGTACTGCATCATATACCAAGCCATATTCAATCAGCGCTAAACTGCGAACATACAAAACCTTGCCAGTTGGTGTGCTTGATCTCTGGGCTATGTGATGCTGCTGTTTCTCAATCTGAAATTTTCAACCACTTGGGCCAGCATAAACAAGCCTTTGATGTCTTAAATCAATCTTATGCTCTGCTGCAGTTTACTGCGATTGAGCCCAACGCCTTGGTTAACCGCCTTGCCAACGTACTCACCAAACAAAGCGATGACTTGCTCAAACATATGGGTGCTTTTTGTTCAGCGCAGCGCAGTGCGACTTGGATGTTGGAGTTCGAACACGTACAAAAAGCGCACCACTATTTCAACCAACTCAAACGTTATAACCAAGTACAGGCTCAAGTTCCGTCGTCAAACTGTCATTGTTCAACTGAATAATCACCATAGAGTTACCATTCCGGATAAGACTGACCACCTAGCATCATTCACAGCCGCTATAAGTAACGTGCTGTGGTCAGGGGATGAGACTTAGGCAGAACGTAACCTCTCACCCTGAAAATGTGTCGAGATGGCATGAGAATTTAATCGATTGCGTTATCAATAGTTGATGTATGTCAAATTGTCGTAGACAATACGCACCCGAGTCTAGGGGCGATCCCTAGACTGCGTTCTGCACTTTTGGAGGAGCGCATTGGTTTTAACTATCGACATTATAGTTAGAGCCTATTTTCTATTTTTGCATGACGCTGCTACCGTTGGCGCATGCTAAATACCTCGTTTTTAAGGGAAAGATGATGGTAATACCTGAAAACAGCAGTATTGTGATTTTTGGTGCTTCAGGCGACTTAACCTATCGCAAGCTTATACCTGCTCTGTATCACTTGTTCGCCAGTGATCAACTGCCGAAATCCTTTGCTATTCTGGGTGTCAGCCGAACCCAATACAGCGATGAGTCATACCGTGAAAAATTAAAGCGCTCTCTTCAGGAAATGGAAAAGACCGTCCCAGATATTCTCGACGCCTTTTGCGAGCACTTGCATTATCAAGCGATCAATACTTCAGATGTTGCAGAATACGCGCAGCTCGCCACGCGTCTTGACTCTTTGGCTGAGCAATACCAATTCACGCAACGCAACACTCTGTTCTATCTCGCGACGCCGCCGAGCCTTTATGGCGTCATCCCGGCCAATCTCGCAGCGCATGGATTAAATAGCGAAGCGCAAGGTTGGAAGCGTTTGATCATCGAAAAACCGTTTGGTTATGACCTCGCATCGGCTCAAAGCCTTGATATCGAAATTCATCGCCATTTCCAAGAACACCAGATCTACCGTATCGACCATTATTTAGGCAAAGAGACGGTACAAAACCTGTTGGTTTTCCGTTTTGCTAACGGGATGTTCGAACCTTTGTGGAACCGCAATTTCATTGACTATGTCGAAATTACAGGCGCAGAATTTTTGGGCGTCGAAGAACGCGGTGGCTATTACGACGGTTCTGGTGCGGTGCGTGATATGTTCCAAAACCATTTACTGCAAGTGTTAGCTATGGTTAGCATGGAACCACCAGCCGCCATTAATGCCGATTCAATTCGTAACGAAGTCAATAAAGTGCTGCAAAGCCTGCAACCGCTCTCTGATGATGACCTACGCCACAACCTCGTACTGGGGCAATATACGGAATCGGAAGTTCGTGGCCAGTTTTTACCCAGTTACCGTGATGAACATGGTGTGGCAGCAGATTCGCGCACTGAAACCTATGTCGGTTTGAAAATGTTTATCAATAACTGGCGCTGGAATGGTGTGCCATTTTATGTGCGTTCAGGTAAACGTTTACCAACGCGCGTCACCGAAGTGGTCATTCACTTTAAGCGTACGCCACACCCTGTTTTTGGACAAAATGCCCCTGAAAACAAGCTCATCATCCGCATTCAGCCCGATGAAGGCATTCAAATGAGCTTTGGTTTGAAGGAGCCGGGTGCGGGCTTTAAAGCCAAAGAAGTCTCTATGAACTTCCATTACACATCACTGGAAGAAACCAAGATGTTGACCGCTTATGAACGGCTCCTTTTGGATGCGCTCAACGGTGATGCAACTTTATTTGCGCGTACCGATGCCGTAGAAGCGTGTTGGAAGTTCGTGCAACCTATTTTGGATTTTAAACAAGACCCTCAATCGCTGTTTGGCTATGCCTGTGGCACGTGGGGACCAAAAGAGTCCGATTTGCTGCTACACAATGATGGCCGCGCGTGGCGCTTCCCGTGTAAAAACTTGACCGATACGGATTACTGCGAATTATGATCAATCATAAAATTTTTCAAACCCCAGAACAGGTGGTTGAAACGCTCGCCAATGAAATGCAACGCTATAGCGAGCAAGGTCAGCCAGTTCATATCTCCCTTTCCGGTGGCAGCACACCCAAAATGCTGTTCAAATTATTGGCCAGTGAACCTTATGCACAGGCGATTGCATGGCAAAACCTGCATTTCTGGTGGGGTGATGAACGCTGTGTCGCTCCTGACGATGCCGAAAGCAACTTTGGTGAAGCCAATACACTGCTGTTTAGCCAAGTGAACATTCCACCTCAAAATATTCACCGTATTCGCGGCGAAGATGATCCACAAACCGAAGCTAAGCGCTTTGCCGATGAGATGGCAAAAGTCATTCCATCCGTCAACGGTACTCCTGTTTTTGATTGGATTTTGCTCGGTGTTGGCGCAGATGGCCATACGGCATCCCTGTTCCCTAATGTGACCGACTACGAGGATGAGAATTTATCTTTAGTGGCAACGCATCCGGAATCAGGCCAACTTCGTGTCTCTAAAACAGCGAAAGTGTTGGAAGCTGCAAAACGCATTAGTTACCTCGTTCTTGGCTCAGGTAAAGCCGAGATCGTACACGAAATTCACACCACGAAAGCCGAGGATCTTCCTTATCCGGCTGCCAAAGTTAAATCAACAACTGGCGAAACAGAGTGGTTTTTAGATTCAGATGCCGCAACAAAGATTGCGTGAAGGAGAGAAATAAATGAAAGGTGATATCGGTGTAATCGGCCTAGCAGTGATGGGCCAAAACCTTATCCTAAATATGAACGACCACGGTTTTAAAGTGGTAGCTCACAACCGTACCGCGGCAAAAGTCGATGAGTTCCTAGCAGGTCCAGCGAAAGACACCAATATTGTTGGTGCTTATTCACTGCAAGAGTTAGTCGATAAACTGGCGACACCTCGCAAAGTGATGCTGATGGTGCGTGCGGGCCAAGTCGTGGATGATTTCATCGACCAACTGGTTCCGCTACTCGATAAAGGTGACATCATTATCGACGGTGGTAACACGAACTTCCCAGACACCAACCGCCGTGTTGCAGCACTGCGTGAAAAAGGTATTCACTTTATCGGTACAGGCGTTTCTGGCGGCGAAGAAGGGGCACGTTTTGGCCCATCTATCATGCCAGGTGGCGCACCTGAAGCTTGGGAAGCCGTGAAGCCAATTTTCCAAGGTATCTCAGCAAAAACCGAAGCTGGTGAACCTTGCTGTGATTGGGTGGGTAACGACGGCGCGGGCCACTTCGTTAAAATGGTACACAACGGTATCGAATATGGCGACATGCAGCTAATTACCGAAGCTTATCAGTTTATGAAAGACGGCTTGGGTTTAAACCATGATGAAATGCAAAAAGTGTTTGCTGATTGGAATAAGACCGAGCTCGATAGCTACCTAGTGGAAATCACCGCTGATATCTTAGGCTACAAAGACGAAGATGGTGAAGCTCTGGTTGAGAAAATCCTCGATACTGCTGGCCAAAAAGGCACAGGGAAATGGACGGGCATTAACGCACTCGATATGGGTATTCCGCTGACGCTGATCACTGAGTCAGTTTTCTCTCGTTGCCTTTCAGCATTGAAAGATCAGCGCGTTGCTGCCGAAGCGCTGTTTGGTAAGAGCAATATGCAGATCGAAGGTGATAAACAAGAGTGGGTTGACGCACTTCGTCAAGCGCTACTTGCGTCTAAGATCATCTCTTACGCACAAGGCTTTATGCTAATGCGCCAAGCGTCTAACGAGAATGGTTGGAATCTTAACTACGGTAACGTGGCATTGATGTGGCGTGGTGGTTGTATCATCCGCTCCGCATTCCTGAGCAACATTCGTGATGCGTTCGAAGCTAACCCAGAAATCGCCTTCTTAGGTTCAGATGCCTACTTCAAGGGCATTTTGGATAACTGCCTAGCGGCTTGGCGTAAAGTAGCGGCCAAATCAATGGAAGTCGGCATTCCAATGCCATGTATGACCTCCGCGCTCACTTTCTTAGATGGCTACACTACCGCTCGCTTACCGGCTAATTTACTGCAAGCCCAACGTGATTACTTTGGTGCTCACACTTATGAGCGTACTGACCGTCCACGTGGTGAATTCTTCCACACAAACTGGACTGGTACAGGCGGAAATACGGCGTCTACCACTTACGACGTATAAAAAATTCGGCTTACGATGAAAAAAGGACTAGCTAAGCCCCTTCATCTACGCCTATAATTTGACCGTCATGGAGGATGTTAACTAGGTTAACATCCTCTATTTTTTTGTTTCCAAAACTACATGAGATCCAAAGATGACCATCAATAAGTTCTATGTACTTGTCCCACAGGCTGTGGAAGAAGACACTCATAGGGAAAATGAAGTTCAATCTGCTATGGAAGCTCAACGTCAGGCATTAGTGCAACAAGCGCAGAAACAAGGCGCAGTAGCATAATCCATAAGCAGAGTGTGGCAACACGCTCTGCTTATCACTCCTCTCTACCTCACCTATAGTCATATCGTTTGCCAATCATGATTCATGAAATACTCTTTCTGACATTCAATCAAAGCTTGTACTGCTAGCGATAAACCTCTGCCATTTAACTGTAGCTATAGCACGAACGCGTTAAGCGAATTCTATATCCAAAAACTCTCGTTTGTTGGTTAATTTATTCCTCATTAGTTCAAATTAAGAAACAATGATGTTGGTTATTCGCTATATATCCGAACCAATCTAATTCGTATGATAGCTCCCGAACCGATAACATACTCTTTGGATAAATAATCATGAAAACACTGACTCTATTTACAGCAACCACACTCATCAGCAGCACCGCGTTTGCAGCACAACAACCTTTGACACTTGACGTCTACAATGCAGGTGGCAATAGCTTCCATGTCAACTCCACTTTGGTTTATGGCGAAACAGAAGCGATGGTGGTTGACACTGGCTTTACTAAAGCCGACGCACTCCGTATTGCAGCAAAAGTACTCGACTCTGGCAAAAACTTAACCACGATTTTTATTAGCCAAGCTGACCCTGATTACTACTTTGGCGCTGAAGTACTGCATGACATGTTTCCACAAGCGGAAGTGCTGACGACTCCTGGCGTACGTGCAACGATTGCAGAAAAACTCGAAGGTAAACTGGCATTTTGGGCTCCAAAAATGGGGGCAAATGCCCCTGTAAAACCGATACTACCAACAGCTTATAATGGCAAAACCTTAACCATTGATGGGCAAACTATTGAAATTCGCGATGCGGATGGAGCATTAGCGCATCGTCCTTATTTATGGATACCAGCCAATAAAGCGATTTTAGGTAACGTCGCGGTATACGGAAATGTTCATTTATGGATGGCCGATGCACAAAGTGATGCGAGCCGCCAAGCTTGGGCGCAACAACTTGATCAAATGAAAGCACTCAAACCAAACGTAGTGATCCCGGGGCATATGACTTCTGGAACAGCGCTTGATGCTTCTTCAATTGAATTTGCACAACAATATCTTATGGATTTTGCTAAAGCCAAAGCAAACAGCAAAGACAGCGCTCAGTTAATTCAAACCATGCAAAACCTTTACCCTAATGCTGGCCTACCAATGGCTTTAGAAATTGGTGCCAAAGTTCACATGGGTGAGATGAAATGGTAAACGTCCACTATATTTTCGACCCAATGTGTGGCTGGTGTTACGGAGCAACCTCTCTGATTCAGCAGTTGAATGAAATGAGCGGAGTAAAACTGCACCTTCATCCGGGTGGAATGATCGAGCGATCGCCTCTTTCAGATGGTTTTCGCCAACATGTACTGCAAGCTGATCAGCGCATTGCTCAGCAAACAGGAGCCGTATTTGGGGAAGGTTACATCGCCAAAATCAAAAGTGGCGAAACCGTGATATTGGACTCATACGTTACTGCTCAAGCCATTATTGCAGCGCAATTACTCGGTGTATCGCCAAGTGTTATGCTCAAAAGCATTCAACAAGCGCACTACCAGCAAGGTTTGCCTGTGGCCGATACTGACACATTGGCACTGTTAGCCCAATCGCTTGACCTAGAGCCAAATCAATGGGAACAAGCGATGGAGCAAGCCAAAGCTCAGTTACCAGAGCAGTTAGAGCAGACGCAAAGCTTAATGGCGCAATATCAGCTTTCTGGTTTTCCCTCGATTGTGTATGAAGCAGAGGGGCAATGGCGAACCGTATCTGTTAGCCATTTCTATAATCGACCGCAGCAATGGGCTGATTTCTGGAAAAATATGACTCAGTAATTAGTGCCTCATCCCTCTCTTGACTAAAGAGAGGGATTTTTCCATCTACTTGTTCATCATTTTGATGCTTTTACGCACCACTAAAGTCGGCTCTAATTGGACAATTTGCGGTTCGAGCGCTTCGTTTTCTAAACGGGCAAGTAAGGTGTCAACTGCTGCTTTACCTAAACGATATTTGGGTTGATGAATAGTGGTTAGAGCTGGCGACATAAAACGGGCGATGTGAATATCGTCATACCCCATCAGCGAAAGATCTTCAGGAATGCGGATCCCTTTTTCATTAGCTGCATTAATCACACCCATTGCCATCATGTCATTAGAGACAAAAATCGCACTCGGCAATGGCCCTTTAGCTAACATTTTATTGAACGCTTCGTAGCCACCTTCACATTCAAAATCGGATTCCACAATCCAATTGGGATAAATGTCCAAACCTGCTTCCAAGACAGCGCGCTTATAGCCTTCATAACGCATTTGAGCTTGATGTCGAATCAATGGCCCGGTAATGCAACCGATTTCTTTATGACCGCACTCAATCAAATAGTTCGCCGCAATATAACCACCACGTAAAGAGTTATCTTGTATTTTATCGCTAGGAAAGAGCATTGGGCCCCAATCCATCACCACGACAGGGATATCTGGGTAGCGTTCAAAAACGTCAATCCGCTCACCTTCTAAGGTGGAACACATCAAAAGTAAGCCATCAACGCGCTTTTGCAGCAGCGTGTTGATAGAGGCTTGCATTCGCTGGCTATCCCCTTCGGTATTACACAAAATAAGGTTATAACCTTTGTGGTAGCAACTGCGCTCTACCCCTTTGACCACTTCGCCAAAAAAAGGGTTCGTCGAAGTGGTCACTAACATACCAATGGTGCGCGTTCGGTTCATTTTGAGACTGCGAGCCAATGCTGACGGGGCATAGTTCAGATCTTGCGCGGCTTTATTGACACGCTCAGCAATTTCATCGCTCACATAGCGAGATTTATTAATGACATGGCTGACGGTAGACGTGGATACGCCGGCTAATCTTGCAATATCTTTCATTGTCGCCATGTCTGTTTTTCCTATTCTATTGATGCTGAGCGAGAAACGCGTCCACTTCTACTCGGGTGGGTATTGAGGTTTGCGCGCCAAAACGGGTAACAGAAATGGCTGCCGCAGCATGCGCAAATTTAATGGCTGATTCTAAAGGCATATCTTCCAACAAACCCGTGACCAAAGCACCGTTAAACGTATCACCTGCCGCAGTGGTGTCTGTCACATCGACTTTAAAACCAGCAATCAGTTGACCACGCCCATTTTGGCTTAGCCAAACGCCTTTTGCACCTAAGGTGATCAAGACGATTTCAATCCCTTTTTTATGCAGTTCATTGGCCGCTAATTGCGCCGAGTGATCATCATCAACCGTGATCCCCGTTAAGCGCTGCGCTTCCGTTTCGTTTGGTGTGATCACATCGACACATTCTAGCAGAGTATCAGGCAGATCTCTGGCAGGCGCTGGGTTTAAAATCACATTGGTACGATTTTGTTTGGCGATTTGCGCAGCTTTAATAATGCCATCGATTGGCGTCTCTAATTGCATCAATAAATATTTGGCCGCACCAATGGCGGCTAAATCCGGTTCAATGGCATCAGCCGTCAGCTTGTCATTCGCCTCTGCCGAAATACAGATGCTGTTTTCTCCGCTGTCCGAGACTTGGATCATCGCAATGCCCGTCGGACAATTGGGCTGCATTTTAACTCCCGCAATGTTGATACCATCGAGCTTAAAATTCTCACGAATATTGATACCGAATGCGTCGTCACCCACGCAGGCAATAAAACCGATGTCCGCTTTTAATCGCGCGGCCGCTACAGCTTGGTTGGCCCCTTTACCACCGGGAATAACTTGATAATGACGACCATGCAGCGTCTCGCCCGGGCGAGGAAATGAAGGCACTTGCAAAACATGGTCAGCGTTAACACTACCTAATACCACTAACTGATTCATAATTTGTCCTTTGTTCATGAGTGAACATGTTTGAAATAGAGCTGGAGAGGTTTGGCTTTTGTGGCTTCACCTGAAAAAACAAACCTATCGAGCCTGATTACTGGTTATTAATGGCTGAGGGGTTATAGAGAAGAGGTAGCTCTCTACGAGCCAGTAAAGAGCTACCTACAGCAAAGATTATTTGCTGATGATTTTTAGAGGAACCGGAATGTACTCATCCACTTGTTCGCCTTTTAGCATTTTATCGGCCGTTTCAATGCCAAGTGCACCGATCATGTCTGGTTGCTGAGCAACAGTCGCAGCAAGTTGGCCGCGTTCTACCGCCGCGATACCATCGTCGGTACCATCAAAACCGATGATCATCACCTCTTTACCTGATGCTTGAACGGCGCGAAGTGCACCCAATGCCATTTCATCATTTTGGGCAAATACGGCTTGAACATCTGGGTTTGCCGCTAGCAGATTTTCCATTACATTCAAACCTTTAGTACGGTCAAAATCAGCAGGCTGGCTAGCAAGCAGTTCCATTTCACTGCCTTTCACCGCGTTCATGAAACCTTCTCCACGCTCACGAGCGGCCGATGTGCCGGCAATCCCTTCCAGTTGAATGACTTTGGCTTTTGCACCGATTTTTTCGACGATAAAGTGACCGGCCATTTCACCACCGACTACGTTATCAGAAGCGATGTGGCTCACAACATCACCACGGCTTGCACCGCGATCCAGTGTCAACACTGGCACTTTAGCGCGGTTGGCCATACGAATGGCGTTAGAGACGGCATCAGAATCGGTTGGGTTGATCAAAATCGCTTTAACGCCACGAACGGTTAAGTCTTCTACGTTTGATAGCTCTTTGCTTGGATCATTTTGTGAATCCAAGACGATCAGGTTGTAGCCTAGCTCTTTTGCTTTCGCTTCTGCGCCATCTTTCATGGTGACAAAAAATGGGTTGTTCAGAGTGGATAGTACAATCGCCATGGTGTCTTGCGCATGCGCAGCCACAGAGACAGTGGTGGAAAGTAGAGCAGCAGAGATTAAAGTTGCAAGTTTTTTCATCTTTATAGTCCTTTTTGTAGGGGCCGTTTTAAAGCTAATATGGCTCGCTTTAAAACGGAGGTTTTCTATCGTGTTACTTATTTTTGTTATCCACGAGTACCGCGAGCAAAATAACCACGGCTTTCGCAATCATTTGGTAGTAAGAAGAGACATCAAGCAGGTTCAGCGCGTTATTAAGAAAGCCGATGATCAGCGCCCCAATTAACGTGCCCATAATGCGTCCTTTACCACCCATCAAGCTGGTACCACCAAGTACGACGGCAGCGATGGCATCCAGTTCATAACCCATACCAGCAGTCGGTTGCGCAGAAGAGAGGCGAGACGTGACGATGATGCCAGCCAGCGCAGCCAATAGACCACAGATGGCGTACACACCAATTTTCACGCGATCCACATTAATACCTGACAATCGAGTCGCAGACTCATTGCCACCTAGCGCGTAAACATAGCGGCCAAAACGTGTATGGTTGAGTAAGTACCAAACCGCAGCAAAAACCACCATCATCATCCACACCGGAACGGGAATACCCAACGCGTAACCTGTACCAAACCAAGCAAAAGCATCTGCAGTATCGGTAAAACCTGTCGAAATTGGACGCCCATCGGTATAAACCATGGTCACACCACGCAGTAAGGTCATAGTGACTAAGGTGGCAATAAACGCCTGCACTTTACCTTTGGCGATAATGATGCCGCTAATCGCACCCAGTGCCGCGCCAGCAAGTAACGCTGTAGGGACTGCGATAATGACAGGAATCTCAAGACCAATCATGGTTGCAGCAAAAGCGCCGCACAACGCCAGTACCGAGCCAACACTCAAATCGATACCTGCCGTTAGAATAACCAAGGTCATCCCCACAGCGATAATGGCGTTGACTGAGGTTTGGCGCAAAATGTTCAGTATGTTGTCAACCGTGAAGAAATTGGGGTTTAAAAAAGAGACAACGACCACTAAAAAAAGCAAAGCAATCAGTGATTTTTGCTCAATGAGCCACTCTTTACTGATCCATTTTCTGCGGTTAGTTTGGGTTGAATTACTCATGCTGTTACTGCTCATGCTGCTTCCTCATTGATCTTTTTGCCTACCGCACAGGCGAGTAGAATCTCTTGGTTGGCTTGTTTGGCACTGAATTCGCCGCTGATTCGACCTTCATGCATCACCAAAATTCGGTCACTCATCCCTAGCACTTCTGGCATCTCTGACGAAACCAAAATAATACTCATCCCTTCGGCTTTAAATTGGTTAATCAATTGGTAAATCTCTTTTTTGGCTCCCACGTCAACACCGCGTGTGGGTTCATCCAAAATCAAGACTTTAGGGCGTGTCATCAACCCTTTGGCAATCGCTACTTTTTGCTGATTGCCACCGGATAAATTGCCAATGATTTGATCACGAGATGGCGTTTTGATGTTGAATAGGCGAATGAAATCTTCCACTGCGATGACTTCATCACTGTGTTGAATCTGTACGCCTTTGCTAAATTTATTCAACGCACACAGTGACATGTTCTCTTTCACCGACAGGCCAAGAACCAAACCGTCCCCTTTGCGATCTTCTGAAATATACGCGATACCGTTTGCAAGGCCATCTTGTGGGCTGACTGGGTTGATGGTTTTGTTCTCAAGGTTAATCACGCCTCGCTCACTGGGCAGCGCGCCGTAAATCACTTTCATTAATTCAGTGCGCCCTGCGCCCATCAAACCCGAGACACCGAGGATTTCACCTCGTTTGAGCGTAAAATTAATGTCATGCACACCTGAGCCCGTAAGGCCTATCACTTCAAGACAAGTGTCGCCGTGCTTTACCTCAATACGTGGGTACTGTTCTTCTAATTTCCGGCCGACCATCATCTCAATCAGGCCATCTTCATTGGTGTCAGACACTTTGCACTGGCCAATGAATTTGCCATCACGTAACACAGTAATGTCGTCACAAATTTCAAAAATTTCTTTCAACCGATGTGAGATATAAACAATGCCGCAACCTTGTTCACGCAGCTCGTTAATCACATTAAATAACGATTCAGTTTCGGTATCCGTCAGCGCATCCGTCGGCTCATCCATGATGATCACTTTCGACTCAAATGAGAGCGCTTTTGCAATCTCAACCATCTGTTGCTCACCAAGGCTTAAGTCACCCAACAAGGTCTTGGAGCTGTGTTTAACATTTAAGCGAGCCAGTAGTTTGTCGGCTGCTTGGTACATTTCATTCCATAAAATTCGCCCCATCGCACCGGTTATCTCTCTACCCAGAAAAATGTTTTCAGCAATGGTTAATTCCGGAATCAAATTCAACTCTTGGTGAATAATGCTGATGCCCGCTTGTTGTGAATCTCGTGGGCCTTTAAAGGCGGCTGGTTTTCCTTGGTAAGTGATAGAACCCGCATCCAATGAATAGATACCCGTCAACACTTTCATTAAAGTTGATTTACCCGCGCCGTTTTCGCCCATCAACGCCATCACGCGGCCGGGGTAAACATTGAGGCTAGCTTTATCGAGCGCTTTCACGCCGGGGAACGCTTTTTCAATCTCACTGAGCGCTAAAATTGCTTGAGTCATAGTGGATCCTCAATCGCGGCTTAAAACACGACGCCTGCTTGAAAAATAACATTCGCATACGGCGTACATTCGCCTGTTCTTACCACGGCGCGGCTACGCATAGTGCGCTCTTTAAAATCTTGATGAGAGAGGTAAGTGACAGCAATCGCTTTCTCGCACAACTCCTCTTCCGCTTTCAGCTCAGCAAGCAGCGCTTTGTGATGCTCAGGGCTTACTTGTGCAAACTCTTCAGCAATGATCACACCTTCAATTTGAGATTCAGAAAGAATCACGCGGACCGTGTCAATAAAACCGGGAATACCGTGAGTTAATGCTAAATCAATACGCTGCACTTCATCAGGAATGGGCAAACCTGCATCACAAATTGTGATTTCGTCGGTATGCCCTAAAGTAGCCACCAAGTAAGAGAGTTCTGAGTTTAATAGGGTACTTTTTTTCATTGTTATACCTTCACGTTAGGCTTTATGTTTCGCTTTTTGACACCTTTCTATCACTCTTGAATCGTTCAAGAAAATCTCATCGAAACGTTTCGATGAATCCTAGCGTAGCAAAAATAATTTGCACGATGCGAAAATAGGTAATGTGATTTTGATCGTTGATTAGTGAGCTGAGGAGTAAAAAAGAGTGAGGACCATCACTGAGTGATTTATCATTAGATGCCCATTTTTAGCATAGGATTAACACTGAGACCGTGATTTTCGGTATAGTCACTCCGAACAAAAATCGCATCCATTTGGAACTCAAACATGAAAAAAATAGCCTTGGTATTGTTTACTGCATTCTCACTCGCCGCCTGCTCAGAAGTGGGCAGCGAAGCATGGTGTCAAGATATGAAAGAGAAACCAAAAGGCGAATGGAACGCCGGGCAGGCGGTGGATTATGCAAAGCACTGTGTCTTCCAATCACAAATTGGCAGCGACGCGTGGTGTGAAGATATGAAAGACAAGCCAAAAGGTGATTGGACAGCGAATGAGGCTGGCGACTTCGCTAAGCATTGTATTTTTTAGGATTGGTTTCAATAGACTGCCTAGCATTTACTAGGCAGTCTATTTACATAATAATTAAAACAATAGTAATCATTTTTCGAGCGAGTTTTTATATGCTTTAGTAGCTGAATCAAGTACTCTTTTAGATATATATTGATTATTATTAAGATAATGGGGTAACTCTTTATCAGGATATCTGCCATCAAAGAAAAAGAACCAAAAACTATCTAAGTCTCTCTGACTTAGATCATCCAAAAAATTAAACGACTCACTCTGATTCTCTTTTATAAAATCTCTCAAGTAATATTGATACAAACCCACATTATCTAACTGCCAAAAGCCATTTACACCTATAGACAAGATTTGATAAATATTGTCATCATTACCTCCAAGTTTAAAAAAATGGCTAATAATATCTGGTGATTTTTCATTCTCAGCTAAGAATCCGCTGTGCTTTTCAACATCGAAATAGCTACTAACTTGATAGCCAAAAATATCCACAAAACGGTCAAAGTTTTTAGGAAAACAATCAATGAATAATCTATTATTTTTTATAAGATCAATATTATTTTCAATCTTTACATAAGTTTCTAACAAACAGCTTGAATCATATGAAGCACCATAAGGCTTAAACCATTTGCTATTTGGATCAATCGATTGAGCACCTTGAACGCTTAACGAAATAACTAATAAACACCATCCTAATATCTTGGTTCTCATTTTATTCCTCATAATTAGAGCTAATAATGATTTTTGCATTTTCAACTCCATTGGCGTTAACAATGTTGATAATTTCTTCTAATGCAATTCTACTGTTTCCAACAAAATTTTTACCTTTTGTTTTTCCAGGCAACAAACAACCCTCCGTATCTCTTGCTGTATTCCCTGAATGGATAAGGATTGCTCTTGATCTTGAAACAGAATCATTAGACAGCTTTAAAACACCTTTAAACCTACTCCCATAATGTAACTCAAGAGCGTATTCCCCTTCAGGAACTCTTTGTTCTTTTCCGGCTTCCGTTGTATCTGGACCTTTTTCTTCAAGTATGTAACCTTTAACATCTGTTCCTTCAATAAAGTACTCTCCGATAGTAGATTCAGATGTTTGCCACTTCCGTGTAAGCTTAATTACTGTAGTTTTAATAACCACACCATAAACCCATCCATCGACCAGCGCTTCATCTAAACCTAACAATGTCCCTTGGCCAACAATACCATCAACGGGGCCAATGCTGTATGACGGATGCGTTTGATGGCTGGGTTGATAACTTTTTTGGAACTGTTCGATGGCCGTTTTGGTTTTATTACCGAAATCACCATCGGCTTGCAAATCAAATTTCATTTTGATTAACGCTTGCTGAATCAAGCTCACTTCTTCGCCATTGTTGCCTTTTCTGAAAGCGCTGGCTTGTTTCTTCGCTAACTTTTCCAGCTCTTCTGAAGGTTTCAACACATCCGATTGTAGCAGTGATGCTTTATCTTCGTTTTGTGCATCCTCTTTTGGGCTCTCTTCCTGAGCGCTCTTTTCTGCCGCCTTAGATTCTGACTGCTTTTGTGGTGATGCAGATGATTTCTGCGCAACGGATTGTACTGCGGCAGCCTCAAAATGAGTGATCACATTCGCTTGGCCGCTTTGCATGGTCGCGCTAATAGCACTCGCTTGTAATTCGGCCGGAGCTTTCATATCAAGTAGTGGGGTTGCCAACATGGCGGATTGCCCACCATAAGCACTACCGCTGCCCGCACTTCCGCCAGCATTGAGGTTAATCGCAGGACCAACGATGTGCACGCCACCGGCATCCACTTTGACAAAGCTGCCACCCGCTTTTAAAGTCACTTCAGCCCCAGCTTCTACAACGATTTTAGCTCCCACTTTAAGGCTGATTTCGCGCCCTGTTTCTATCGCGGTCAGTTTGGCCACTTTATGCTGTAATGACCCGCTAATCTCTACACTGCTATCTTTGGTTATGTTATCGCGGCTTTCGCCCTCCACCGTGAGGTGGTTATGTTTAACGTGCGTGAATTGGTCGTTATCCACCGTGAGGTGCTGGTCGTGCTTGATGTGCGCCGTGGCGTCATTGAGCACCAAAGCATCTAAGTCTTTTTGCGCGTGTAGGTAGATTTTCTCTTGCGCCGCTTGGTCTTCAAAACTCAGC